>NZ_JBEZZK010000010.1:108309-191380 GCF_040639135.1 Streptosporangium sp. NPDC023963 | reverse complement strand
CCGCCGAGGACATGCCCACCGCGAACCTGACCACGCAGGAGTCGCCGGCCGCCGCACGCCCGGAGACCCCCGCACTGCCGGAGACCCCCGCCGTCAGCGACACCACGGCGGAGACGCCCGCCGAGGACATGCCCACCGCGAACCTGACCACGCAGGAGTCGCCGGCCGCCGCACGCCCGGAGACCCCCGCACTGCCGGAGACCCCCGCCGTCAGCGACACCGCGACGGAGGGCACCACGGACGCCACCACGACGGAAGACGCCCCGAGCGCCGCCGCGGCGGTTCCCGTCCTTCCCGCACTGGAGGGGACGCTTCCCGACCTCGACGTGGAGTGAATCTCCGTACGGAGTGAACCTCGACGTGGAGTAAGTGGAGCAGGACGCGCAGGAAACGGTGGATCGGCCACCGGTCCGAGGACCGGCACAGATCCACCGTGAAACCATCGCAGGGGAGAGCCGTGCCTCACGGGGCACGGCCCTCCCCTTCCGCGTGTGCGGGCCTCCCCTTCCGCGTGTGCGGGCCGGCGAGGGCGCCGTCAGTGCGAGGCGTCCAGGAGGGCGTCGAGCTCGTCCTCGGGAAGCCCGAGGTCGACGCGGATCCGGTAGCGGGTTCTGAGCAGGGCGATGTGCTCGCCGCTGCCCTCCACCGCCCGGTGCGCCCCCTCGGTGGCCCACTCATGGGCCTCCCCCAGGTCACCGTAGGCGACGAGGGTCTCGGCGACCGTGAGGGCGGTGGCCGCGGTGACGTCACCCGCGGCGCGGATCGCCGCGATCACCTCCCTCGCCTCGTCCGGCCTTTCGAGCTCGAAGAGGGTGTCGGCGATCCCGGCCCGGGGGTCGACGCTCACCTCGCCGCCGTCGTCCACCGCCCGCTGGAAGCAGTCGAAGGCCCGGGCGGGCTGTCCGGCCTGCCGCCACTCCTCGGCGGCGAGCACGAGGATCGCCGCCCGTGATATGTCGCCGGACGCGTACGCCTCGACCAGGGCTTCGAGTCGCCGGGCCAGGTCTTCGTGATCGTCGGCCAGAAGTGCCTGCTCAAGCAATCGATCAAGTTGCTCACGTGTCACATGCGCCACATCGCGAGAGTACCGAGCGACGCTCGACCGCGTACGGCCAACGGCAGGTATTGACCACCTTACCTTGGGCAAACGTACGGCTACGCTGCGCGTTTTTCCCCAGCAAAACGGGCATATGAGCGACGAGTCCTGCTAGAGGAGCGTGTCACGGGGAGGAGCCGCGATGGGCATGTCCAAGCAGACATCGTTCACGTTGATGCTCCTCCTGGCCTTCTCGGTGGTCGTTCCCGGGTCCGCCGGATACCTGTCGGTCAAGATGGAGGCGATCGGGCAGGCCCACCGGGAGTTGCTCACCCTGGAGAACCGGATCCGCGCGGAGAGGCTCGCCGCCCGGATCAGGAAGATGGAACGAACCCCCCGGGACCGGCGTCTCCAGCCGATCATCTCGTCCGGCCGCGAGCCCTGCGACCCCTCCGCGAGGTCCCGCGACGAGCCGGGAACGCGGTCGTCCGGACCCACGGCGGTCGTGCCCGTGCCGGTGGCGGGCACGGAACGGTCCCACGAGGGGCGACCGCGCGCGCGGAGACACGGCGACAGGCACCTCGTCCAGGGACAGGACGCCCGGGAACGGGACGCGCACGGACAGCGCGCCCGAGGACCGGACACCCGGCGGCCGGACACGGGAGGGCCGGGAGCGTGGTGGCAGGACGTGCGGGAGCCCGGAGCGCAGAGGCTGACGGCGCAGGGACGCCCCGGGGCCGGGACGACCGGTGAGGCCGCCCCCGTGGAGCGGTGGCCCCAGCTCGAACGCCGGGGCAGGCCGCATCGGGAAGGGGAGGCGCGGGAGGAGCACGTGTTCACCGAGCCGGACGCGGTCGGCGCCGAGAGCGCCCCGGAGGGCACCGGCGACTCTCAGACCGAGACGCGGGCGAACTGACGGTTCAGATAGCCGCGGATCAGGCGCTTGGCCTCGGCCACGATCTCCGGGGCACCGTTCGGGTCGCGCCGGAAGGCCAGCTTGAGCACGGCGTCCCCGGCCTCCACCGCGACGAGGACGGCCAGGTCGAACTCCTCGCTGTCGGCCAGCCCGTACTCCTGCAGGAGAAGGCCGCGCAGCCGCCCGGCGATCACCGTGTTGTTCTCGGAACCGGAGTCGAGCAGGTTGAGGTCGACGACGTCACCGAAGTGCAGGGACCGGAAACCCGGCACGGTCCGGTGCATCTCGACGTACTCGTCGATGATCGCGTCGACCGCGTCCCACCAGCCCGCGTAGTCCTCGGACAGGAAGCGCCTGCCGATCCGGGAGACGAACCCCTCCACGTGGCGCCGGGTCACCGCCTGGGTGAGGGCCCGTTTGTCGGGGAAGAACTGGTAGACCGAACCGATCGCGACCCCCGCGCGCTCGGCGATCCTCGTGGTGGAGAGCGCGTCGTAGCCGATCTCGTCCAGCAGGTCGGCACACGCGTCGAGCATCCGCTCGACACGTCGCGCGCTTCGTCGTTGGGTGGGTTGACGCCGCAGTGGAGCCTCACCCGGCTCCTCGCAGGAGATGGTGGACACCACCCCATCTTGCCCCTCTGACAGACCGGGGTCAGTGCTTATTCGTCAATCGCGAGATTTCTCCACCTCCGGTGAGCCGCACGAGCCCGGCCAGGCGGCGGGTGAGCGCCGGGGAGATCCGCGAGAGCGCGTAGCCGATCCTGCCCTCCGCGTTCACCGCGACGACGGGCAGATCCCGGTGGACGGCGCGCAGGATGTGCGCGGCCACCCGCTCGGGTGGGTACCCGCGCGCGGCCAGCGCCCTGCCCGCCGGTTCGCCGGCGACCTCGGCGAGGTCGCCGACGTAGGTGGCGTTCCGCGCGATCGCGGTGGAGACGAACCCGGGGCAGATCGTGGAGACCCCGATCCCCTGCCCGGCGAGCTCGGCGCGCAGGCAGTCGCCGAGCATCTTCACGGCCGCCTTCGACGTCGAGTACGCGGGCAGCAGCCTGCTGGGGAGGAAGGCGGCGAGCGAGGCCACGTTCACGATGTGACCGCCCTGGCCGCGCTCGGCCATCTGGGCGGCGAACAGGCGGCAGCCGTGGATGACACCCCACAGGTTCACGTCCAGGGTCCGCCGCCAGTCGTCGACCGAGTGGTCCAGGAACGGGCCCGCCACCGCGATGCCCGCGTTGTTGACCACGATGTCGGGCACGCCGTAGCGGTCCCTGACCAGCCGGGCGAACTCCTCCATCCCCGCGGCGTCCGCGACGTCCACCCGGTGGGCGTGCGCCGCGCCCCCGCTCCCGTGCCCGCCACCGTCCCCGCTCCCGCCACCGTCCCCGCCTCCGCTCCCGGCGATGTCCCCGGCGGCGCGGCGCGCGGCGGCGAGATCGATGCCCTCGGCGGTACGGCGCGCGGCGGCGAGGTCGATGTCCGCGCAGATCACCTCGGCGCCGTGCGCGGCGAAGGCGCGGGCGGTGGCCCGCCCGATCCCGCCGCCCGCGCCGGTGACCACCACCAGCCGGCCGTCGTAGGGCCCGCGCTCGCCGGGCCGGTCCCTGCGCAGCTCCCTGGAGGGCGGCGCCCCCTCGACGTGCTCGGCGAACTCGGCGATCATGCGGGCGAGCACGCCGGGACGGCTGCGCTGCACCCAGTGGCCGGTCGGGACGCGGCGGTGCCACAGCCTGGGCGTCCAGCGGTGCGCCGAGGCGAGCAGCGCCGGGGAGACGAACGGGTCCCGCGTGGCCTCGACGAGCTGGACGGGCGTCCGCGGCGCGGGCGCGGCGGGTGGCGCGCCGCGGCCGGTCAGCATGTTGGCCCGGTAGAGGCCGAGACCGTTCAGGCCGTCCCTGACGAGCGTCTCCGCCGGGTGCCCCGGGCGTCCCGGCGCCCGGACCGACCGGTTCACCACGCGCGGCAGCACGGCGCGCAGCACGAGCTCGGGGACGACCGGGACCTGGAAGGCGCCGATGTACCAGGACCGCAGGAGCTGTCCGGCGACCTCGCGCGGCCTGCCGTGCCGTACGAAGCGCGCGGCCTGGTCCAGGTGCGGGCCGCCGACGGAGGTGAAGGAGAGGATCCGCCGCTCGATGTCCGGCCTGCCGATCAGCTGCCAGCCCTGGATGGATCCCCAGTCGTGCCCCACGAGGTGCACCCCCGGCTTGCCCACCGCGTCGAGGACCGCGGTCAGGTCGGCAGCCAGGTGGTCGTAGCCGTAACCCTCGGTGGTGCGCGGGGCGCCGGAGAGCCCGGCGCCGCGGACGTCGTAGCGGACCACGTGGAAGCGGTCCTCCAGCAGCGTGGCGACCTCGTCCCAGACCCGGTGGGTGTCGGGGTAGCCGTGCACGAGCAGGATGGTCGGGGCCGCGGGGTCCCCCTGTTCGAACAATGCCAGCCGGACGTCGCCGGACTCCACCCACCGCATCGCGGCCTCCTGTCGCACGAGGTGTCCGGAACGTCTCTCGTGACCCCGCCGGGGTTGTCCGGG
The DNA here is from genome assembly GCF_040639135.1 of Streptosporangium sp. NPDC023963. Classification (NCBI taxonomy): domain Bacteria; kingdom Bacillati; phylum Actinomycetota; class Actinomycetes; order Streptosporangiales; family Streptosporangiaceae; genus Streptosporangium; species Streptosporangium sp. NPDC023963. The sequence goes on along the minus strand of NZ_JBEZZK010000010.1, from coordinate 186,896 downwards.
CTAGCCGGACTGGCCGGGCCTGGCGGCCAGGCCGGTGCAGCCGCGCAGCGCCTTCCAGCCCGCGACGGCCTGCTGCCGCCCGGTCCCGGTGAGCGGGACCGGCACCCCGCCCTGGATGGTGGCCGGGGTCCACTGGTCCTTGAGCACCTTGCGGCCGTTGATCGTCAGGGTGAGCACGCCGGTCCTGCCGGTGTCCGGACCCCAGTTGTAGAAGACGAAGTTGCCCAGGCCGTAGCTGACGTAGCTGTTCTTCAGGTATCCGGCGCCGAGCAGGATGTGCGCGTGGCCGCCGACGACGACGTCCGCCCCGGCCGCGACCAGCTTGGGCGCCAGGCCGCGCTGCGCCTCGTTGGGGCACTTCTGCAGCTCGGTGCCCCAGTGCAGGTGGACGATCACGGTGTCGGAGTTCTTGCGCGCCTTGCGCACCTCCTGGATCAGCCGCGCCTCGTCCTTGGCCGAGGCGAGACCCCCCTGGTCTCCGGAGGCCGTCCACGCCTGGACGAACTCCGCGTCCAGCACCTGGGTCGCGCCGATGATGGCGACGCGGTTGCCGTTCACGGTCGTCCGCCACGGCTTGTACGCCTCGGCCTCGTTCCTGCCCACGCCCACGACGGGGAACCTGGACCGTTTGATGGCGGCGAGGGAGTCCTTCAGCCCGCTCTGCATGTAGTCCATGCCGTGGTTGTTCGCCAGCGAGGCGACGTCCACCCCGGACGCCTTCAGCGCGGTGAGCGCCGCCGCCGGCGCGCGGAAGGTGTACTGCTTGCCGGGGGCGGGGGTGCCGCCGGTGGTGATCGCGGTCTCGAGGTTCACCATCGCCAGGTCGGAGCGCCTGAGCACCTTGGCGATCGGGCCGAGCGCGGTCTTCGGATCGGCGTTCAGCCGGGTGCGCAGCACGCCCTCGAAGTGCACGTCCCCGCCGAAGGAGATGGTGTACGGCCTGCGCTCCGGCGTGGGGGTGGCCTCGGCCGGTTCGGTGGGCTTCTCCACGACGTCGGGGGACGATCCGGGGGCGGCCGACTCGGCCGCGGAGCAGGCCGCGAGGAGCACGGCCGAGGCGGTGATCGCGGCGGCCAGGGCGAGGCGTCGAGCTGTGTACGTGTCCATCGGTATTTGAGGATGCCATCTCATCCACCGCCTGTGTCACAACTCGCCCTACGAGATTCGTTTCCCCAAAACTGGACTGAGTCGTTAATTTGAATGATTCAGGTTTAGGCCATACGGTGTGGTCATGGAGGACGAGGACCGGCTCAGGCAGGCGGGCCTGCGGGTGACCGCGGCCCGGCTGGCGATCATGCGGACCGTGCGGGAGGGCGACCACCTCGACGTGGACGCCGTCCATCACGGTGTGCGAGGCCGTGTCGGCCAGGTCTCCCTGCAGGCCGTCTACGACTCCCTGCGCGCGTTGCACGGGGCCGGGCTCCTCCGGCGGACAGAACCCGCGGGCAGTCCCGCCCGGTACGAGACGCGGATCGGTGACAACCACCACCACCTCGTCTGCCGCCGGTGCGGGAAGGTCACGGACGTGGACTGCGCCGTCGGTCACGCCCCCTGCCTGGACCCGGTGTCCGACGCCGGATACCTGGTCGACGAGGCGGATGTGATCTTTTGGGGCGTGTGCCCCGGCTGTCGTCCCGAAGACACTCGATGAAGAGAACCCCCGGAGGACCCTCTCTATGAGCATCAGGCCCATCACCACCACCGACGCGGGAATCCCCGCGCCGAGCGACGAGCACTCGCAGTCGGTCGGCCCGAACGGGCCCCTTCTGCTGCAGGACCACTACCTGATCCAGAAGATGGCCCACTTCAACCGGGAGCGCGTCCCGGAGCGGGTGGTCCACGCCAAGGGCGGCGGCGCGCACGGCGTCCTCCAGATCACCGAGGACGTCAGCCAGTTCACCAAGGCGGGCCTGTTCGCCAAGGGCAGGGAGACCCCGCTCTTCATCCGCTTCTCCTCGGTCGCGGGCGAGCTCGGCAGCCCCGACACCCAGCGTGACCCGCGTGGCTTCGCGCTGAAGTTCTACACCGAGGAGGGCAACTACGACCTCGTCGGCAACAACACGCCGATCTTCTTCATCCGCGACCCGCAGAAGTTCTCCGACTTCATCCACAGCCAGAAACGCCGCGCCGACACCAACCTGCGCGACCACAACATGCAGTGGGACTTCTGGACGCTCTCGCCGGAGACCGCCCACCAGGTGACGTTCCTGATGACCGACCGCGGCACCCCGGCGTCCTGGCGCCACATGCACGGCTTCGGCTCGCACACCTTCCTGTGGTACAACGCCGCGGGCGAGAAGTTCTGGGTCAAGTACCACTTCAAGACCGACCAGGGCGTCAAGAACTTCACCGACGCCGAGGCCGGAGCGGTCATCGCGCAGGACGCCGACTTCCACATCCGCGACCTGCACACCGCGATCGCGAACGGCGACCACCCGTCCTGGACGGTGAACGTCCAGATCATGCCGTTCGAGGCCGCCGCCGACTACCGGTTCAACCCGTTCGACCTGACCAAGGTGTGGCCGCACTCCGACTACCCCGAGATCACGATCGGCAGGTTCGTGCTGAACCGCAACCCGGCGAACTACTTCGCCGAGGTCGAGCAGTCGAGCTTCGAGCCGTCCAACCTGGTGCCGGGCATCGGCCCGTCCCCGGACAAGATGCTCCAGGGCCGCCTGTTCTCCTACCCGGACGCCCACCGCTACCGCATCGGCGTCAACTACCAGCAGCTGCCGATCAACGCGCCGAAGGCGCCCGTCCACAGCTACAACAAGGACGGCCGGATGCGCTTCGGCAACACGGGCGACCCGGTCTACGCCCCCAACAGCGTCGGCGGCCCCGTGGCCGACCCTGCGCGGTACGAGGGCGAGCACTACCAGGTGACCGGTGAGATCGTCCGCTCCGCCTACACCCCGCACCGCGAGGACGACGACTTCGTCCAGCCCCGCGCCCTGTGGGAGAACGTGCTGTCCGACACCGACCGCTCCCACCTGGTGAGCAACGTCGTCGGCCACGCCTCCGCCCCGGAGGTCACCCCCGAGATGAAGGAGCGCGTCGTCGAGTACTGGACGAACGTCCACAAGGACCTCGGCCAGAGCGTCGCCCAGGGCCTCGGCATCGCCGCCGGGTAGTCACCCGGTCCTCTCCCCGTACGGCTCGCGTCTCCCCGGAGATGCGGGCCGTACGACTGTCTCCCCCTGTTCCCGGCCTGCCCCGGAGACACCGTTCCCCGCCTGCCCCGGAGACACGAAAAGGGGGCTGTCCCGCCGTTGGGCAAGCCCCGATCCCAAAAGGGCGGCCACTCAGAGATCGAAGTCTCCGCCCTTCACCGCCGCGACGAACGCGATCCACCCGGGCCCGCCGAAGATCAGCATCGGTCCGCCCCTGTCCTTGCTGTCCCTGACCGCGAATCCCCGCCCGGGCAGGTGAGCCACCTCGACACAGTTACCGTTGGTTCCGCTCTGCCAGCTCTTCCGCCAGATAACTCCGGATATGGCAATTTTGGACATAAAGCCACCTTTCCCCCACAGGCCACCGCAAGGCACTTTAAGGATGAAGGCGCAACGAGGAACTTACAAGGTGCTGAAAAGTGACCATCGTGCCTGGCATGACGCCTGGCACGGCATCCCGATGTGCGATGATCCTCGGGTCCGCCGGCGGGCCGTCAAACCACCCGGCAGGCGAGGGAAAAGGGATTCGCATCAATCCCGGCGGGCGGCTCCTGCGCTCTTCCGTGAGTGCCGGGGCCGCTTTGCGTTTACAACTCGAACGCCCCGCCCCTCACACCGTCAACAAAAGTCCTCCACACTCCTGAGGTGAAGGTGAGGACAGAGCCCGACAGGTCCTTACTGTCCCGGACGCCTACCTGCCCACCACCCAGTGTCGTCACCTCGACACAGTTGCCGTTGAGACCGCTCAACGAGCTTTTCTTCCAGATCACATCGTCGTGATTTTTTGCGTTCATCACTTTCCAAAAATGATGGAACAGCAGCAGGCCGAACCTGCCGCTACCTGTTCCAGTAATTGACTGTTTTTTTGATCAGCTCCTGTGAAGCCACCTCGTCAAGGGCCCGTTCCATCAGATGACCGAAGGCGCGCTCATACAGGTAGACCGTTTCCGCGTCTTCGATGAGTCGCCCTCCGGGGAGGAACTCCTCGTAGACGACGTCCTGGAAGTCGGGGAACGCCAGATGCATGAACGCACCGGTGGACACCGGTGGCGGGACATCCTGGGGAAGGATCCTCATCTCCACGTGCTCCAGCTCCGAGATCTCGATCAGATGCACGAGCTGGTCCCGCATGACGCGGGCGTCACCGTATTGGTTCCTCAACACAGACTCGTGAAACACGCTCAGATGGATCAGTGGATCCGGCACGTACAGCAACGTGCGCTGCCGCGCCATGCGTATCTCGACCCGGCTTTGAAGGAAGCTCGGCGGAACCTGGCCGGCATGCTGGCCCGCCTGAACGACCGACCGGATGTATTCCTCCGTCTGCAGAAGGCCGGGCACAACCTGGGGTTCCCAGTTGCGTGCCTCAGTGGCCTCCGCCTCCATCCCGATGAGTTCGATGTAGTCATCGGGGATGGAACTTCGATATCTCTCCCACCACCCTTTCCGGGCGGCGTCGTGCCGGAGCGTGACCAGGACCTCCTTGAGATCCCTCTCGACTCCGTAAAGCTCGGCGAGCGCCTCGACGTCGGCCGAGCCGGCCAGCGTCTTGGCGTTCTCGATGCGGCTGACCTTCGCGGTCGACCACCCCAAACGGTCGGACACCTCGTCGCCTGTCATGTCCAGGCTTTCGCGAAGCCTGCGCAGCTCCAGACCCAGCCGACGCCGACGGAGCGCTGGACTGCCACGCTGCGGCATCACGACCTCCTCACCATGACGGACGGGCGGGTGTCACGGCCTCACAGGAACCTCGACGAATGATAGTGCAAATTACACAGTCATTTGCAGTGCATCTGTGGAAGTTTATTGCTTTTTTCCTTACGGCAAGCCTTGCAGCCAAATCTATGCTGAGCGACTATCAGAACAGGAAGGTTCTCGAAAGATCGGGGGAGCCACCGGTGATCATCCGGCGGAGCGTCTTCGAGGACCTTCGTGAGCCGCGTGGTGCAGGACAGGCGCGTGGCTATTCGGCAACGGCGCCGTCTTCGACGAAACGGAGTTGACGCGGGGAGGCCGGCAGGGGAGCAGTGGAATCGAACGGCCGACGACGGCCCAAAGTCGTACGCACAAAAGATGGTGCCCTGATCGGGCACAAAAAACACCGGGTCGGCGGCCACCGACCCGGTTGGCACAAGAACTCCGCGTCAAAGCCACGAAGGGAGTCTCCTATGTCCTTCCACCGTACCAACAGAACCCACGGAATCAAGACCTTCGTCCTCGATGTGATCTATGTGACCGACCGAGAGCTCTACATGGATCAGGATGAATGGGCCTACCGGCTCGGCTGGACCGTGACCAGGACCGGTTTCGGGACCAGGCACTACCGCGAGCCCCGGTTCGACCTTCTCAAGGCCGAGCGGACCGCCGCCCCCGCACTCGCCCTGGCGCCCGTCCGCGACGAGGGGGTGGGCGGTGATGTCGCGGCGTGACCTCCGCCACGGCCGCTACTGCGGCCACGGCGGCCGGCCTCCCGCCCGGGCGGGTCTCCTCGTCCGGCTGTGGCGCTGGCGGACGGAGATCATCCTGCTCGCCGGCGCCCTGTCCCTCCTGGTCACCGTGGTCCTCTCGCTCTGGGAGGGCGACTGGTGGCCGTTTCTCGTTCTGGCGGGCACCGCCGGTGTCCTCGTCGCCTCCGGCTTCTGGAGGAGCTGGGTGACGGCACACGCGTGGTGCCTGGTCTCCCGGCACCGCATCCAGCGGGCGTGCGCGGAGACCGGGATACACACCCGCTCGGGCCGGCTGCCGCTGGTCCTGTGGATCACCCCCTCCGCCGCGGGGGAGAAGGCGCTCGTCCTCGTCAGGGCCGGAACCTGCGCCGAGGACTTCGACGCCTTCTCCTCCGAGATCGCGGCGGCGTGCTACGCCCGCGACACCGTGGTCTGCCGGCACAGCAGGTGGGCGAACCTGCTGACCGTCGAGATCGTCCGCGGGGGCGAGGTCACCGGTCCCCAGGTGGGTCTCGACCGGTTCTACGGGCGGGCGAACTGGGTGAGCCTGCGGGCCGGCCGGTCCGCGCGGGAGGAGCCCGGCCCGGGCCCGAACGGGAAGCCCGCCACCCCGCTCCCCCTGCCCGATGAGCTTCCCGATGAGCTTCCCCGCGGGTTTCCCGACCGGCGACGACAGGCCGCGTGAATCCAGAGGGTCGCGCGGCGGGAAGCCCCGGAGTCGGCACTCCGGGGCTTCCCCATGCTCCGGAGTTCGCGATCCGGGGCTTTCCCATGCTTCGGAGTTCGCGCTCCGGGGCTTCCCCGCGGCCCGAACGGCGGCCATGATGAGTCCACTCGCCGAACTCAGGAGTGCCGATGAGAACAGCGCACCGGACCTGCCCCCTCTGCGAGGCCGTCTGCGGTCTCCGGCTCACCCTCGACGACGCCGGGCACGTCACCTCGGTCAAGGGCGACCGGGACGACCCCTTCTCCAAGGGGTTCGTCTGCCCCAAGGGCGCGACACTGGGCCACCTCGACGAGGACCCGGACCGGCTGGGCGTCCCGATGATCCGGACGGGCGACGAGTGGCGCGAGGCGTCCTGGGACGAGGCGTTCCGCACGGTCGCGGAGGGTCTCGCGGGCGTGATCGACGCTCACGGCCGCCAGTCTCTCGCCGTCTACCTCGGCAATCCGAACGCCCACTCCATGGCCGGCGCCCTGTACGGCGGGGCCCTGATCCGCGCCCTCGGCACCCGCAACGTCTTCTCCGCGAGCACCGCCGACCAGATGCCCAAGCACGTCTCCTGCGGCCTGATGCTCGGTGACCCGCTGGCCATCGCGGTGCCCGACCTGGATCGCACCGACTACCTGCTGATGCTCGGCGCCAACCCGCTGGAGTCCAACGGCTCGCTCTGCACCGCCCCCGACTTCCCCGGCCGCCTCAAGGCGCTGCGCGGGCGCGGCGGCAGGCTCGTGGTCGTCGACCCGCGCCGCACCCGCACCGCCGCCCTCGCCGACGAGCACCTGTTCGTACGCCCCGGCACGGACGCCTACCTGCTGTTCGGCATCGTCCACACCCTTCTCACCGAGAACCTCACCTCGATCGGCGCCGACATCGGCGGCGTCGGGGTCAACGGGCTGGACGAGGTCAGACGGCTGGCGGAGGACTTCGCCCCCGAGGTGGTCGCCCCGATGTGCGGGATACCCGCCGGGGAGATCGCACGGCTGGCGCGCGAGCTGGCCGCGGCCCCGACGGCCGCCGTCTACGCCCGCATCGGCACCTGCACCGCGGAGTTCGGCACCGTCGCGCAGTGGCTGGTCGACGTCGTCAACGTCCTGACCGGCAACTTCGACCGTCCCGGCGGGGTCATGTTCGCCAAACCCGCCGTGGAGAACGGCCGCCGGAGCAGGCCGTACGCCACGGGACGCTGGCACAGCCGCGTCCGGGGGCTGCCGGAGGCGAACGGCGAGATCCCGGTGGCCACCCTCGCCGACGAGATCGAGACGCCGGGTGAGGGACAGGTCAGGGGGCTGGTCACGGTGGCCGGCAACCCGGTGCTGTCGGCACCGGGCGGCCCCCGGCTGGACCGGGCCTTCCGCGACCTGGAGTTCATGGTCTGCGTGGACCCGTACCTGAACGAGACGACCCGGCACGCGAACGTCATCCTGCCGCCGCCGCGCGTGCTGCAGTCGCCGCACTACGACCTGTCGTTGCTGGCCTTCGCGGTCCGCAACTACGCGAGGTTCTCCCCGCCGGTCCTGCCGCTGGAGCCGGGACGCCCCTCGGAGGCCGAGATCATGGCGCGGCTGACGATGATCGCCTCGGGACAGGGCGCGGACGCCGATCCGGCCCCGCTCGACGAGCTGATCCTCGACCGGATGCTCCGCAGGGCCGTCGAGACGCCCGGCTCCCCGGTGGAGGGCGCGGACCCGGCCGAGCTGCGCGCCTCCCTGGACGGCGGCAGCGGGGCCGAGCGGCGGCTGGACGCCATGCTCAGGCTCGGCCCGTACGGGCTCTCCCTGGCCACCCTGCTGGCGAACCCGCACGGCATCGACCTGGGCCCGCTGGAGCCCCGGCTGGCGGAGATCGTCCGTACGGCCTCGGGGCGGGTGGAGCTGGCCCCGCCGCGGCTGGTCGAGGACGCCGCGCGGCTGCGCGGGCGGCTCGCCGTCCCGCCCGCGGAGATCGTGCTGATCGGGCGGCGCCACCTGCGTTCCAACAACAGCTGGCTGCACAACGTGGAACCGCTGGTCGGCGGGACCAACCGGTGCACCCTGCAGATCAACCCGGACGACGTGAGCAGGCTCGGGCTGGGCGAGCACGCCGTGGTGCGCTCGGCCGCGGGCGAGCTGGTCGTGCCGCTGGAGCCGACCGACACGATCATGCCGGGGGTGGTGAGCCTGCCCCACGGGTGGGGGCACTCGGGCACCTCGCAACCGGTGGCCGCCAAGCACGCGGGGGTGAACGCGAACACGCTGACAGACGATTCCGTGGTGGACGCGCCCTCGGGAAACGCCGTGTTCAACGGGGTTCCCGTCACCCTGGGCCGGGCGTGATCCCATGATCGCTCGGAAAAGCGGGATCGACGCGCATTAGGCTTGCGCGCGTGACCACCCCTCCAGCACCGGACCGTCTGCACGCTCAGCTCACCTTCGCCATGGAGATCGACAAGCTCAGACGCATCGTCCGCCGCAACACCCTCATGGACGGGTCGCGGCGGGAGAACGACGCCGAGCACTCCTGGTACGTGGGCATGCTGGCGATGGTCTTGGCCGAGCACGCACCACCGGGCACCGACCTCGACAGGGTCGTCGCGATGCTGCTCGTCCACGACATCGTCGAGATAGACGCGGGAGACACCTTCATCTACGACGCCTCGGCCGTCGAGGCCCAGCCGGCCATCGAGCGCAAGGCCGCCGACCGGATCTTCGGGCTCCTCCCCTGCGACCAGGCCGAGCGGCTGCGCGAGCTCTGGGACGAGTTCGAGGAACGCAAGACGCCGGAGGCCAGGTTCGCCAAGGCCCTCGACCGGATCGCGCCCATCATGGCGAACCACCACAACGAGGGTGGCACCTGGTCGCTGTACAAGGTGACGGCCGAGCAGGTGCTGGAAAAGGTGAAGATCATTGAGGAGGGATCGGCGACACTGGGCGCCTACGCCACCGAAATCATCGCCCTCTCCGTCAGCCGAGGACATTTGGCGCGTGCATAACGCCGTTCTCGGGTAGGTCCCTATGGGTTGAGAAGGGGGCGATGGTGAAGGAAACCGTCAAAACAGGGCGCCGGACTTTCAGACGTCTGGTGCCCGGGGTCGAGCTCACCGATCGGATCGAGCGCTCGCCCAGGGCCGACAGGCCGATCCGCATACTCGCCAAGGCCGTACGTCAGCGGATCGGTCCCGGGCCGCTACGGGACCTGCTGCACGGGGTGCCGACCGGCAAACCACTCCATCCGCCGCTCGCCAACCTCAGCCTGGGGCTCTGGGCGGCGACGGCGGTGCTGGACGTGACCCGCTACGACCCGCGGGCGTCGCGGGTGCTGGTCGCCGGCGGGCTCGCCACCGCGATGCCCGCGGTGGCGGCGGGCGTCACCGACTGGTCCGCGCTCCACCGCGAGCAGCAGCGGGTGGGGTTCGTGCACGCGATCGCCAACCTGACCGCCCTCGGGCTCTACGCCGGTTCGCTGGTGTTCCGGCTGGCCGGGCGTGACCGGACCGGGCGGATCCTGTCGTTCGCCGGGCTGGGCGCCGCGAGCGTGGGCGGCTACCTCGGCGGCCACCTGGCCTACCGGCAGGCGGCCGGGGCCAACCACGCCGAGTCCGTCGCCCATCTGGTCCCGCTGGGCTGGCACGACCTGTGCGAGATCGGCGACCTGCCCGACGGGCGCCCGGTGACGCGGCGTCTCGGCTACATCGACCTGTTCGTACTGCGCGTCGGCGCCGGCGTCACGGTGCTCGCCGACCAGTGTGCCCATCTGGCGGGTCCGCTCCACCAGGGACGCCTGATCTCGGAGGAGGGGACCGCCTGCGTGGTCTGCCCGTGGCACGGGAGCACCTTCAGGCTCTCCGACGGGGCCGTCGTGCACGGCCCGGCCACCGCTCCCCAGCCGTCCTTCGAGACCCGGGTCCGCCGCGACGGCGTGCTCCAGGTCCGTCCCGCGCAGATGTGACCGGATCCCGGGGGATCTCCGGCGCGGGGTGAGCCATGTCCGTCCGGTGACCCGGGCGCGACGCTGACCCTGCGCCCCTGCGCCCCGCCCAGGCCGTGACGGGTGCGTCCCACCCGGGCGTGACGCTGACCCTGCGTGTCCTTGTGCCCTGTCCTTGTGCCCTGCCGTCTTTGTGCCCCTGCGCCCCGCCCAGGTGTGACGGATGTGTCTCACCCGGGCGTGACGAGAACCGGCCCGCCGCCGGCCCGGCCTATGCCGGCTTGCCGTCGGCGGGGTGTTCGACCAGGGCGAGAATACGGCTGGACATGAAGCGGGCGGTGCGCACGGCCGTTCCGCTCCGGGTGACCTCGCTCACCTCGACGACGCCGCCCCGGGCGTTGGCCACCTCAACCCGGCGCCCCGCTCTGGTGGCGCTGACCTCGTAGGTACGGGAACTGTCTCCTGCGTCGATGACAACCTCGACTTTGTCACCTTTCATACCTATATAGGTACCCGGTAGAGGGCGGGTTCACCCGTACACCAGTTTGACTATCGCCACCACTCCGATGCAGACGATGAACCAGCGCAGCACCGGGGCGGGCAGTCTCCTGCCGATCTTCGCACCGAGGAAACCACCGATCGCGGCGCCCAGCGCCACCATCAGGACCGCGAGCCAGTCGATCTCCGCGATCACGATGAACAGCAGCGCGGCGGCCGCGTTGACCAGTAGCGCGAGCACGTTCTTGGCCGCGTTGATCCGCTGCAGGCGGTCGTCGAGGAAGGTACCCATCAGCCCGATGAGCAGCACGCCCTGGGCCGCGCCGAAGTAGCCGCCGTAGACGCCGCATGCGAGGATGCCGCCCCAGAGCCAGGGGCCACCGTGCGGGTGGGCGTGCTCCCGCCGGGCGCTCAGCCATCCGTTGAGCCTCGGCTGGATCACCACCAGCACGCACGCCACGCCGATCAGGACGGGCACGACGATGTCGAACGTCTCCGGGGGAAGGTAGAGCAGGAGCACCCCGCCTGCCAACGCGCCGGTCACCGAGGGAACCGCCAGCCTGACCAGCCGTCGGCGCTGTCCCCGCAGCTCCGCCCGGTAGCCGAGCGCGCCGGTCAGCGACCCGGGGACCAGGCCGACGGTGTTGGAGACATTGGCGACGACCGGCGGCATGCCCAGCGCGACCATCGTCGGGAACGTGATCAGAGACCCGGAGCCGACGACGGCGTTGATGCCCCCGGCCCCGATACCGGCCACGAAGATCGCGACCGCCTCCCACGGTGTCATGCGCTTCCCCTCACTGGTAAGGCTCGCGCCCATGTACAGGTGCACGGCACTCACCGGATGGTAAGAGGAGATCGACGGTCATCAGGTTGCGGGGGTGTCCTCAACGGGCGTGTCCCTCACCGGAAATCCCCCTCTGACCTTGGGTTTCTCTATATTTGGAAACCTGTCCACGTTGTGGGACCCGCCCTTCGCCGGAGGCCTGTCCGTGCTCGGGGACCTGTCCTCCGATGGAGGCCTGTCGCTGTCCGAGGGCTCCTCCTTCGCCGGAGGTCTCTCCGTGCCCGAGGGCTCGTCCCCCACCGGGAGAAGGTCCGCCAGGCTTTCGAGGACCCGTCTCAGGTCCGGCGAGACGGTCCGCGGCTCGCCGGCGTCCCCCCTGGCGATCTCGCGGAGTGCCCGCAGGTACGCGCGGACGAGAGGCTCCGAGCCGGGCCCGCCCTCGTGGACGGCGCGCAGGAGCATGCCGATCGCGTCGGCCTCTCCCCGGGCCCGCGTCGCCCTCGCCTCGGCGTCGGCCCGCGCCTTGAGCACCGTGGCCTCCGCCTCGCCGCGCGCCCTCAGTACGGCGGCCTGCCGCTGTCCCTCGGCGGCGAGGACGGCCGCCTGTTTCTGCCCCTCGGCCGCGAGCACCGCCGCCCGCCTGTCGCGGTCGGCGCGGGCCTGCCTCTCCATGGACTCCTGGACGGAGACGGGCGGGTCGATCGCCGTGAGCTCGACCCGGCCGACGCGGAGGCCCCACGCGCCCGCGACGGCGTCGAGCGCCTCGCGCAGCTCGGCTCCGATCTCCTCGCGGGAGGCCAGCGCGCGGTCCACGCTCATCCCGCCGACCACGTCGCGCAGGGTGGTCACGGTGAGCTGCTCGACGGCGACCAGGAAGTTGGCGATCTCGTAGGTCGCCGCGCGGGCGTCGACCACCTGGAAGGAGACGGCCGTGTCGACGGAGACGACGAGATTGTCGGAGGTGACGACCGCCTGCGGCGGGAAGGCGACGACCTGCTCGCGAAGGTCGACCGTGTCCTTGATCCGGTCGATGAACGGCACCACGAGGTTCAGCCCGGGAGCGAGCGTCCTGTGGTAGCGCCCGAACCGCTCCACGACGCCCGCCGTGGCCTGCGGCACGACGCGAACCGTCCGATAGGCGGCGAACGCCGCCACGGCCACGATGACGAGTGCGGCGACAAGCGATTCCATGAGCCATCCCGGGCGGTCGAGTGACGTGGAACTCTTGACCCGGCAGGATATTTGCTTTTCCCTTCACCGGCCTTTGAACGGCCGAAACAGTCTTGGAACCGTCTCGGGACCGGTACGCCCTGAGAACCGGTGCGCCCTCAGGGCCGGTGCGCCCTCAGAGCTGGTGCGCCCGCGCGTACCAGCGGCCGTCGCGCCCCCGGTCCAGGGTGAGCGGGACGCTGAAGGTGCGCGACAGGTTCTCCGCCGTCATCACCTGGTCGATCGGCCCCTGGGCCACCACGGAACCGTGCCGCAGCAGCAGCGCGTGAGTGAACCCGCTGGGCACCTCCTCCACGTGGTGGGTGACCAGCACCATGGTCGGCGCGTTCGGGTCGTGCGCGAACGTCGCCAGACGGCGGACCAGGTCCTCGCGCCCGCCCAGGTCCAGGCCCGCGGCGGGCTCGTCCAGCAGCAGCAGCTCCGGGTTCGGCATGAGCGCGCGGGCGATCTGGACCCGCTTGCGCTCTCCCTCCGACAGCGTGTTGAACCGGCGCCGGATCAGGTGGGCGCAGCCGAGCTGGTCGATCAGCTCGACGGCGCGCGTGACGTCGTGGGAGTCGTACTCCTCCGTCCAGCGGCCGAGGATGGCGTACGAGGCCGTGAGCACCAGGTCGATGACCTTCTCCTCCGGCGGCACCTTCTCCGCCAGCGCGGCGCTCGCGAGCCCGATGCGGGGCCGGAGCTCGAAGACGTCACTCTGGCCGAGCCGCTCACCCAGGATCTCGACGATGCCCTCGGTGGGGAACAGCATCGCCCCGACCACCTGTAGCAACGTCGTCTTTCCCGCGCCGTTGGGACCGATGACGACCCACCGCTCGTCCTCGTGAACGGTCCAGTCGATCTCCCGCAGCAGGGCCGCACCGTCCCTGCGGACAGTGACGTCCTGTAGCCGAAGCACCTGACCGCCCATCCGTTATGCCTCCTTGTGAATCGCTGGAACAAAACCTATTGCAGGACAAGCGCATATCGTGGATCGGTGCACCCTGATTCACCGATCTCGGCCACCCTGGTCTGCTGGGGCAACGCCTGGCTCGCCGGACAGGTCGGCCTCGACGAGGCCGCCGACCGCGTGGAGCGGCAGGCAGGCCCCCAACTCGTCGCCGGTGAGACCGGCGACCTCCCCCTCCGCGGATTCCTCGCCGACCTGCGGATCGAGGGCATGAAGTCGCTGCGACTGGCCCTCCCCGTCGCGGGCGACCCACTCGGGCTCACCGGACCGCCCCCCTTCAACTCCGCGGCCATCGAGGCCGGGCAGGCGGCGACCGCCGTGCTTCCCAGCAGGTGCCTCGGCCTGATCCCGGTAAACGACCGCCGCGGGTCATCGTACGCCGGGGTTCGCTGGACCGTGCTGGAGGCCCGTACCGCGGCCCCCGACCTGCCCTCCCTCGCCGAGGCCGAGCACGAGCTGACCCGCGCCATGCGCGTGGCCACCGACGCCCTGCTCGGGGTGGAGGGCCCGGCCCAGGGCTACCGGCGGCTGGAGATGGTGGACGACGGCCTGGCCCCCGGCTACCCCGCCAGAGCGCACCGGGTCGCCGCCCTGGCCGCCCGCCTCGCCGCGGTGCTCCGGGTCGCCGACGACCGCGGGCTCACCTCGGGCCAGATCGCCGTACGCGGTGAGGCCCTGCGCGAGCTCGACCGCGCGGTGCGCCGGGCCCGGGTGGTCGCCCACCACGCCATCACCGAGCTGGTCTGACGGCCTTGACGGCCCGGGGGCGGGTCATCGGGCGGAGGTCAGCCTCCAGAGCTTGACGGCGCGGTCCCTGCCCGCCGAGACGGCCAGGGTACGGTCGCCGACGGTCATGACGCCCACCGAGTAGACCCCGCCCTTGTGGGCCTTGACCGGCTTGCCGAGGGGCTTGCCCTCGGCCGGGTCCCAGAGCCGGACGGTCCCGTCCGTACTGCCCGACACCAGCACGGTGCGGCCGTCGACCTTGCCGAACGCCAGGGAGTAGACGTTGCCGCCGTGGCCCCCGAGCGGCTTGCCGACGGTCTTGGACGACTTGGGGTCCCAGATTCTGATCTTCTTGTCCTTGCCGCCCGAGGCGATCACGGTGCGGTCGCCCAGCTTGCCGAAGGCCACCGAGAAGACCGGCCCGCTGTGCCCCTTGTAAACCTTCCCGTACCGCTTCCTGGTGACGACGTCCCAGATGCCCAGCGTCTCGTCGGCGCTGGCGGACACGACGACGGACCGTTTGCCGATCTTGCCGAAGGCGAGCCAGTTGACGTCGTCGCGGTGCGCGGAGATGGTCTTGAGCAGCCTGCGGCTCTTCAGGTTCCAGAAGTAGAGGGTGCCGTCGCCGTCCCCGGTGACGGCCAGCGGCGAACCGTTCACGGTGCCGGCCGCGACGGCGAAGACCGCGATGGGGTGGTGGCCCAGGGCCCTGCTCTTGCGGGACTTCAGGCTCCACAGGCGGACGGAGTGGTCGTAGCCGCCGGTCACCGCGTACGGCCTGCCGCCGAAGGTGACGGTGGCGACCGCGTATACCTCGCCCCGGTGGCCGCGGAGCCGGTGGAGCCTCTTGTGCTTGGCCGGGTCCCAGAGCCCCAGCGAACCGTCCTGGCTGCCCGAGACCACCGTGGGCCTCTTCCCGATCTTGACGCCGGCGAGGGACTGGACGGCCTTGGTGTGTCCCTTGAGCGTCTTGCCGTCCTGGCCGTCGAAGGTCACCACCGTGGCCTGCGGGGTGGGCGGCTCGGACGGCCCGGAGGTGGGGGCGGTCGTGAGGCTCGCCGTGGGCGCGGGGGTCATGGCCTGCGTGACGGCGGTGGGAGCCTGCGTGGCCCGCGCGGGGGGAGCCTGGGAGGCGGTCGCCGGGGACGGCGTGGAGGGAACCGGGGGCGGCTTCCGCGTACCTTCACCGGCCAGGGCGCCTCGTGTGGCCGGTGGGGCGTCGGGGGTCGCGGCATCGCCCCGCAGGTTGGGCACCGCGACCAGCGCGGCGGCGGCCAGGGTCAGGGCCCCCGAGAGCACCGCGGTCACCAGGACGGCACGCCTGCGCCGCGCACCGCGCTCGCCGGGCGCCACGGGGGCCGCGCCGGCGAAGAGGTCCGGACGCTGCGGCGGCGGCGGGGGGTAGACCCCCTCGGGCGGTACGGGAGAGGGGGCGGGCCGCCGGCCCACGGGCGTCAGGTTGCCGGGGTAGCGTGCGGGCCCGGCGGGGGAGGCGAAGGGGGTGACCACGGGCGGGGGACCGCCCGGCGCGCCCGAACGCCTCCGGGGGGCACCGGGGGCCGCGGGCCCGCCGGGCGGAACGCCACCGGGACGGTCGCCGGAAGGGCCCGCCCGGCCGCCCGGAGCACGGCCGGGGACGGCATCGGGCCTTTCGCCCCTCGGGTCCTCCCCCGACGGCCGCACCCACCGTGTCTCGGGGGCGGGGGGCCGCTCATCATCGGTGGGCCGCTCATCATCGGATGACCGCTCGTCGGCGGATGACCGCTCATCGGCGGACAGCCGGTCCTCGGCGGATGACCGCCCGTTCGCAACCGGCCGCTCATCCGCAACCGGCCGCTCATCGGCGGACGGGCGCTCGCCGGCGGACGGCGGGGACACGGGCGGTACGGCGGCGGGCGGCGGGGACACGGGCGGTACGGCGAAGACCTCGTCGGACTGGGTCTCCAGGAGCGCGAACAGCACCTCCGAGGCGCTGGGCCTCTCCGCGGCGTGCTTGCTGAGGCAGGAGGCGACGATCGGCCGCAGGGTGTCGGGGAGCGCGGACAGGTCCGGGTCCTCGTTCATCACCCTGTAGATGACCGCGGGCACGCTGTCCTGGCCGAACGCGGGCCGTCCGGTCGCGGCGAAGGTCATCGTCAGCGCCCAGCTGAACATGTCGGACGAGGGCTCGACGCGATGCCCCGATACCTGTTCCGGCGACATGTAGGCGGGGGTGCCGACCACGCCGCTCGTCACGGTCATCGCCGAGTCCAGGGCCCTGGCGATGCCGAAGTCGATCACGCGGGGCCCGTCGGGGCCGAGCAGCACGTTGCTGGGCTTGAAGTCGCGGTGCACGATGCCCGCCCGGTGGATGGCGGCCAGCGCGGTCACGGTGCCGACCGCGAGCCGGTGGAGCACGTTGCCGCGGCGGGGTCCCCCGGACTGCACGACCCGCTGCAGGGACACGCCCTCGACCAGCTCGCTCACGATGTAGGGGCGGTCGCCGTCCACATGGGCGCCCAGCACCTGGGCCGTGCAGAACGGCGCCACCCGGCGGGCGGCGGAGACCTCGCGGAGGAACCGGTCTCCGTCCATGCCGGTGTCGCTCAGCCGGGGGTGGAGCAACTTGATCGCGACCATCGCCCCGTCGGGTCCCCTGCCCGCGTAGACCACGCCCTGCGCCCCCTCGCCGAGGCGGCCGAGCAGCCGGTAGTCGCCCAGTGACTCGGGGTCCTCCCTGCGCAGCGGGTTCGTGTCCGGCACGTGAGCCTCCCCGTCGTCCAGCCATGAGTCGCTGGCGTCCCCCGAGTAACCAAAGATACGCAAACAACCAATATTCAGGTAGATCATTCACTATTCCGGCGCATCCCGCTTACGCCATAATTCATGAAACAAATGGTGACTGCGCTCACCCCTAGCTCGTGCGGAGACGCCCATGCGCCGAAGCTTCGGCACGCTTCTAGGTCTCAGCCTCATCGCTCCGCTCGCGATCGTCCCCACCGCCTCGGCCGCCACCGTGAACGCGCCGCCCCTGGCTCCCTCCGCGGTCCTGCCCCCGGCCCCTGCGGGCGTTCCGGCCCAGTCAGGGGTGCGGCAGGACAAGCCCTGGTCGGCGTTCAAGGTCTCGGTGAAGGCACCGAAACGGGTCAGGAACGGCCGCGAGTTCATGTACGAGGTCAAGGTCACCAACCGGGGGCCGAGCGAGGCCGACTACTTCTACGTCGGCGGGACCGTCCTACCGAAAGGCATCAACGACACCGTTTACTACAAGGGCCCCAAGGGCACGGACTGCGACTTCTACGACGACGGCTTCTGGTGTGTGACGCCGTGGATTCTCGAGAAGGGCGAATCCGAGACGGTGCGCATCTGGGTCAAGCTGAAGAAGCGGACCAAGGGCACCGCGGTCGCCAGGCTCGGCGCCGACACCTGGAACGTCCCGAACGGAGGCGAGGACCTCAGCCGCTCGGAGTGGAAACGGCTGGCCTTCCCCAACTGGTACTACCTCAAGACGGTCAAAACCAAGATCGTCCACCCCGTGCCGCCCAAACCCAAGCCCAAGGGCGGAGGGGGAGGCTACAACCCGCCACCTCCACCACCTCCGCCGCCCCCGCCCCCGCCGCCGGACCGGCGCGAGGAGAAGAAGGACACCTGACGCCGCGGAGGTCTCACGCCCGGACCGAAAACCGCCGGACCGGACACCGTCCGGTCCGGCGCCGTCGGTCCAGGCGCCATCCGATCAGGAACCTCCGGTCCAGGCACCGTCCGGTCCGGCGCCCTCGGACCAGGCGCCTCGGACCAGGCACCGTCAGGCCGGGCACCGTCAGGCCAGGCCGTTCCGCACCGCGTAGAGGGCGGCCTGGGTCCTGTCCTGCACGCCCAGCTTCATCAGCACGTTGGAGACGTGGGTCTTCACCGTCTTCTCCGCCACCGCGAGCTGCCTGGCGATCTCCCGGTTGGAGCGGCCCGACGCGATCAGCGCGAGCACCTCGCGCTCCCGGTCGGTCAGCGCCGCCACATGCCTGCCCTCGCGGCCGCCCTCACGACCGCCCGCGCGCCCGTCCTCCCGCGCGTCCTGAACGGGTCCGGGACCCGACAGCATCGCCTCGGCGGCCTCGGGAGCGAGCAGCACCTGGCCACCGTGCACCGCCCGGATCGCGTGCACGAGCGCGGCCGGTTCGACGTCCTTGTAGAGGAAACCCGCCGCGCCCGCCCGCATCGCCGGGGCCACGTCGCCCCTGTCACTGACCGAGGTCAGCACGAGCACCCTCGGCGACAGTCCTCGCTCCTCCAGCAGGAGCAGCGCGCCGAGCCCGTCGAGGACCGGCATCCTCAGGTCGAGCAGCAGCACGTCAGGGGCGAGAGACCCGACCAGGGCGACCGCCTCGGCGCCGTCGGCGGCCTCGCCGACCACGTCGAGGTCCTCCTGCAGGTCCAGGAAGGTGCGGAGGCCCTGCCGGACGACCGGGTGGTCGTCGGCGATCAGGACGCGGATCATCCGGGCACCCCCGTCCGGACCGCGGGCGGCGGACCGCACGGACACCCCTTCGGCCCACGGGTCATGCGATCCCCTCTCCTCGCACCACGGATCACCCGGGCACCTCCATCCGGACGAGCGTGCCCCGTCCGGGCTCCGAACTCACCCGCACGCTCCCGCCGACGGATTCCGCCCTGTCGCCCATCGAGGCGATGCCCAGCCCCCGTCCCGCAGCGGCGGTCACGTCGAACCCGGCCCCGTCGTCACTCACCTCCAGGAACACGCGCCCGCCCTCGCAGCCCAGCCGGACCTCGACGGTACGCGCCGCCGAGTGCCTGGAGGCGTTGTGCAGCGCCTCCTGGGCCACCCGGAGGACGGCCACCTCGACCACCGGTTCGAGCGCGCACACCGGGGACTCCTCGAACGAGAACGCGGCCGGGTGGAGCCGGTCGAGCAGGCGGACGTGCTTGCGGAGCGTCTCGGCCAGGCCGTGCCGGTCGAGCTCGGCCGGACGGAGCTCCACGATCACCGCGCGCAGCTCGGCCAGCGCCTCTCCGGCCAGCCGCTCCACCTGGTCGAGCTCTCGCAGCGCCCGTACGGGATCGTCGACGACCAGCGACGCCGCGGCCTGCGCGGTGAGGCGCAGCGAGAACAGCTTCTGGGTCACCGCGTCGTGCAGTTCCCTCGCCATCCGGGTGCGCTCCTCGACCAGCGTGAGCTCCCGGCCCCGCTCGTACAGGCGGGCGTTGGTGAGGGCGATCGCGGCGTGCGCGGCGAACATGGTGAGCAGCCGCTGATCGGCCTCGGTGAAGCCGCCGGGGGACCGCTTGTTGGACAGGAAGATGATGCCGAGCACCTCGTCCCCGTCGAGGATCGGCACCCCGAGGAAGTCCTTGAGCACCGGATGGGCGCGCGGCCAGTACTCGAACCTGGGGTCCCTGCGGATGTCGGGCAGCCGGACCGGCGCGCCCTCGCGCAGCATGGCGCCGAGCATGCCGTGCTGGCGGGGCATCGGCCCGATCGCGTCCCACTGCTCGTCGGAGATGCCCTCGGCGACGAACTCGGCGAACGCCCCCTGGTCGTCGGGCACGCCCAGCGCGGCGTAGCGGGCGTCCAGCAACCGCCGCGCCGACCGCACGATGACCTGCAGCACCTCCCTGACCGACAGGTGCCTGGTCACCGCGAGGACGGCCGAGCTCACCGCGTGCAGCACGGCGTCCCTGTCCTCGCTGTCCTCGCTGTCCTCGCTCTCGGGGCTCACGAACCGACTCTAGGCGGCGCCGGGCGCCCGCCGCGTACGCCATCGGTCCTAGGCCCATCAGCCCACCCCGGGCCAGGTCCGGCGGCCGATGTGCGGCGGGCGGGCGGCTCCTAGCGTCGAGGCATGACGAAGACCGCACTGATCACCGGCGCCTCCCGCGGCCTCGGCCTGGAACTGGCCCGCTCCCTCGCCGCCGACGGCTGGCGGCTCATCCTCACCGCGCGGGGCGAGGACGCGCTGCGCGCCGCCGCGGCCGAGCTCGGCGCCCTCGCCCTGGCCGGGGACGTCGCCGACCCCGCTCATCGGGACCGGCTGGCGCTCGCCGTACGGGAACACGGCGGGCTGGACCTGCTGGTCAACAACGCGTCGGGACTGGGCGCGGTCCCGCTGCCGCCGCTGGCCGGATACCCGGCCGGCACGCTCGAGGAGCTGTTCCGGGTCAACGTGCTGGCCCCGCTGGCGCTGATCCAGGCGAACCTGCGCGGGCTGAGGGAACGGCGCGGCGCGATCGTGAACATCTCCTCCGACGCGGCGGTGGAGGCGTACGAGGGCTGGGGCGGGTACGGCGCGACCAAGGCGGCCCTGGAGCAGCTCTCCCACGTGCTGGCCGTCGAGGAGCCGGACGTCGCGGTCTGGTGGGTCGATCCGGGCGAGATGTCCACCGCCATGCTCGCCGACGCCGTCGGTGCCGGGGAGGCGGCGCAGGCCCCGGGCCCGGAGACCGTCGTCCCCACCCTGCGACGGCTGATCGCCGACCGCCCGGACAGCGGCCGGGTGAGGCACGGATGAGCGGGCAGGAGGCCCGTACGAGGGGCTGGGGCACCGAGGGGCGGGGCGGGATGGTGAGCGCGCCCGCGGCGGACGCCATGGCCGCGGACTTCGTGCTCCCCCGCGAGCTGGAGGCGCACGAGCCGCCGGAGGCCCGGGGACTGGCCCGTGACGGGGTGCGCCTGCTGGTCTCCGACCGGGGCACCGGAGAGGTCGGCCACCACGCGTTCGCCGAGCTCCCCGGCCTGCTCGGTCCCGGCGACCTGCTGGTGGTCAACAACTCCGGCACGCTCCCCGCCGCCGTCCGGCTGGACCGGCTCGCGGTGCACTTCTCCACCGAACGCGAGGACGGGACCTGGCTGGTCGAGCTCCGCCGTCTCCGGGAGCGTGGCCTTTCCGAGCGCGCGGCCGCCGCGGGTCCCGGGGGCTCGGAGACGGCCGGTGAGCCCTACCACGGCGGCGCGGACGGGGAGTGGCTGCCGCTGCCCGGCGGGGCGACGCTGCGGCTGCTGGGGCGCGAGACACCGCGCCTGTGGCGGGCGAGCCTGGACCGCGAGGTCACGGGCTACCTCCGCCGGTACGGCGTGCCGATCCGCTACTCCTACGTGGACAGGGACTGGCCGCTGGCCGACTACCAGACCGTGTTCGGGGTCCGGCCCGGCAGCGCGGAGATGCCCAGCGCGGGGCGGCCGTTCACCACCGGGCTGGTGACCTCCCTGGTGTCGCGCGGGGTCGGGATCGCACCGATCACCCTGCACACCGGGGTGGCGTCCCCGGAGAAGGACGAGCCGCCCTATCCGGAGCGGTTCGAGGTGCCCGAGGCCACCGCGCGGCAGGTGGAGCTCGCGCGCGAGTCCGGCGGCCGGGTGATCGCGGTCGGCACGACCGTGGTCCGGGCGCTGGAGACGGCCGCGCTGGCCACCGGCCGGGTCCGGGCCGCGGACGGCTGGACCTCGCACATCGTGACCCCCGAGGTCGGGGTGAGGGCGGTGAGCGGCCTGCTCACCGGGCTGCACGAGCCGCGCTCCAGCCACCTGCTGATGCTGTCGGCGATCGCCGGCCGCGAGCTGCTTTCCCGGTCGTACGCGGAGGCGCTCGAAGAGGGTTATCTCTGGCACGAATTCGGCGACGTCCACCTGATCACCGGGTAGCCGGCCAGTCAGCCACAAGGGTTTTCCAAGTCGGGCCCCGCATGCTGGGCCGGTAATCGACGGGGATCACCGAATTCCGACTGGAGTAGAGAAATGCGCCGGCACCTGACCGCCTTCGCCGCCATCGCCCTGGCGGGAGGCATGCTGCTCACCCCCGGCACCGCGAACGCCGCGGATTTCCCGGCCACCGCGCCGCAGGGGGTCGTGGACCAGCCGCTCGCGCCGCTGAAGACGACCGTCTCCTACCCGCGCAGGGCGTGGGCGGGCGACTCGTACGTCTACACGCTCAGGATCAAGAACATCGGCGAGTGGTACACCGACATCGCCTACGTCGGCGGCTACCTTCCCTCGCAGGTGTCCAAGGTCCGCATCGTCGGCAAGCCCTCCGGCTCGTACTGCGAGGTCTCGGGGCGCGAGGTGGGCTGCCTGCTCGACACCCTGAACCCCGGCAGGACGGCCACCCTCAAGGTCAGGGTCTGGCTGAGGAGCGGCGCCCGGGGCACCGCGACCGCCGATTTCGGTTCGGCCTCGATCGACGTTCCCGCGGGCGGGCCGGGCACCCTCGACATTCACGGCATCGACGTCGGCACCGACGTCAAGTACGTGCGGGTGAAGACCCGGGTTCTCCGCTAGCCGCGCTTTTCATCCGGCACCTTTGACCAGGGGCGATCACCGAAAGCAATGGATATCACAACGCCGGGAAACACCCTGGTGAGCGGCGACGTGGCACGCGCCGGACGGGCGAGCGGGGGCCCGTGTCGTCCGGTACGGTGCCGCACCCAACCGTTCCGTTCAAATCTCATAACGGAATATAGTTTCTCTTTACCTCTTCATATGTGATAAAACGCTGCGGACTTTATGGGACGTTCCAGACGTCCCCTTGACTCTTCAGCTGGGAGACGTTTGATGCGCCACCCGATCTCCAAGATCGTTGCTATTGCTCTGGTCACCCCGCTGGCCGGCGGCATGCTCCTCGCCGCCCCCTCCTCGGCCGCTTCGGCGCAGGCGCCGGCGGCGGCCGTCAAGGCGGAGCCGTACTCCACCTTCGCGGTCACCGTCTCCGCGCCGAAGAAGGTCAAGGCGGGCGGGAAGATCACCTACAAGATCAAGGCCGTCAACAAGGGCCCTTACCAGGCCGACTACTTCTTCACGGGCGGCCTACTGCCCAAGGGCTCGAAGGTCGTCTCGATCTCCGCTCCCAAGGGCACCTCCTGTGACCACTACGAGGACGGGCTCTGGTGCTGGAGCCCCGACATCATCAAGGTCGACGACTACGAGGCCATCGCGATCACCGTGAAGCTCGGCAAGAAGTCGGGACGGACCGCGCAGGCCATCCTCGGCGTCGACAGCTACGACGTCCCGACCGGGGCCGAGAACCTCTCCAGGGACGAGCTGGAGCGCATGGGCATCAAGAACTGGTTCTTCGTGAAGAAGGTCAAGACCAGCATCGTGCGCTGATCCCATCTTTCGAGGGGCCCCGTCCTGCCACAGGCCGGGGCCCGCTCTTTTCCCGCTCCGGAGACCGCAGGGTGCGGGCAACCTCATATGCACGGCACCCGCGTACCGGGCAGGATCTCCCCCATGGTCCCCATGGCGAGTTCCGGGCGGTGCGCGATTCATGGCTGAACTGAGAGTCGTCCTGGCCGAGGACCACTACCTGGTACGCGAGGGCACCCGCAGGCTCCTGGAGACCTCCGGCGAGATCGAGGTGGTGGCCGCCGTGGGCACCGCGGACGAGCTGCTCGACGCCGCCGGGCGCCTGCGCCCCGACGTGGTGGTCACCGACATCCGGATGCCGGGCTCGGCCGATCTCGTCCGCCCGGGGATGGAGGGCATCGACGCGGCGCACCGCATCCGCGCCACCTCACGGGACATCGGGGTCGTGGTGCTCTCCCAGTTCTCCGACGCGATGTTCGCCCTGGACCTGTTCAGGGACGGCACCGAGGGCCGGGCGTACCTGCTCAAGGACCGGGTCGGTGACATCGACGAGCTGCTTGGCGCGATCAGGTCGGTGGCCGGGGGCGGCTCGGTGATCGACCCCAAGGTGGTGGAGGGCCTGCTGGCCAAGCGCGGGGTGCGCGGCGGTCCCCCGCCCGCGGAGCTGACGCCCAGGGAGCTGGACGTGCTGAGGGAGATGGCGCACGGCCTGTCCAACGGGGGCATCGCCCGCGCCCTGCACCTGTCGGTCTCGGCCATCGAGAAGCACGTCAACTCGATCTTCATGAAGCTGGCCCTGGAGAACAGCCCCGACACCCACCGCCGGGTGGCGGCCGTCATCACCTACCTGGGCTCGGCCTGAGCCCCGCTCCTCCTGGGTTCCGGGCCCGGCTTCCTGTCAGACGGCGACGGGGAGACCGTGCGCGGCCCCGGCGACCAGCACCGAGGCGACGGACGACTCGGCCGCCCAGGCCAGCTCCCTGCGGTCACGTCCCCACACCGCGGGCAGCATCGTCACCTCCACCGTCAGCCTCCGGACGGCCACGACGCGGCGGACCGAGGCCCAGAGGGGGTCGTCGCCGACATAGGCGGGCCCGGTGGCCAGGGTGTCCTCCCCCTCCAGGTACCTGATCGCCACCGGCCTGACCGGGGCCCCTGCGTCCAGGGCCGCCTGGAACACGGCGGGCCTGAAGGAGCCCATCCCACGTCCGCACCAGGTCGTCCCCTCGGGGAAGGCCGCCACCGGGTGACCGCCGGAGAGCGCGGCGGCCACCCCGTCGACGGCCTCGGGCAGCGCGGAGAGCCGGTCCCTGTCGATGAACAGCGCGCCCGCCCCGGCCGCCAGCAGACCGATCACCGGCCACACCCGTACCTCGTGCTTGGCGAGCAGGCGGCACGGCAGGACCGCCGCCATGACGAGCGGGTCCAGCCACGACACGTGGTTGGCCACGATCAGCGGAGCGGCCCCGGACGGCCCGCCGGTGACCGGACGGGGCCTGGAGACGGAGCCGGCCATGAACGTGAAACCCCTGCGCACCTCGACCCGTACGCCGACGGCCCGCAACACCAGCCGGGACCAGGCGCTCGTCAGCCGCACCCTGCCCGTCGTGCCGAGCCCGCGGGCCGCCAGGGCCAGCACCGCCCCCGCCAGGACGACCAGTGCGATCGCCGCCAGCCGCAGCGCCCTGCGCGGCCCGGCGGCCCTCGATCCCGGCGGGAAGAGGCAGCCGGCGGGCTCGCACGGCGCCGTCGGCGTCCACGGGTTCACGAGGTGGCTCCCAGGAAGTGGCGCAGGTAGCGGGGGTCCGCCTCGGCCATCGAGAGCAGGACGAAGAAGTCGGCCGTACCGAAGTCGAGGTCGTGGGCGGGCGGGCCGCAGACCCAGGCGCCCAGCCGCATGTACCCGCGCAGCAGGGGCGGCAGCGCCCGCCCCGGCCTCGTGGCGGCCGCGGCGGCCCCCTCGCGCCGCGAGGGGGCGGAGAGCGGGTCCTCCCGCTGCGACGGCACGACGGAGGCCGGGTCCGCCCGCCAGGGGCGGTGCGGCGTGACGCGGTAGCCCGGCGGGGAGAGCGGCACCCGCTCCATGATCCCGGCGGCGTCGGCCACCGGCACCGAGCAGCACCCGGCCAGCCAGCCGTACCCCCCGGCCACCATGTAGCGGGCGATTCCCGCCCACATCAGCCCGAGCACCGCGCCACCCCGGTGGCCCGGGTGCACGCAGGCCCGGCCGGCCTCCACCATGTTCCCCCGGATGCCCGCCAGCGCGCCGAGGTCGAACTCGGAGTCGGAGTAGAGGCGGTCGGCCCGGCGGGGGCCGAGCAGCCGGTAGGTGCCGACGACCTCACCCGTGTCGTCACACCTCACCAGGAGGTGGTCGCAGTAGGCGTCGAGCGGATCGACGTCCAGGCCGGTGATGGGGCTGTCCAGCCTGGCGCCCATCTCCTCGGCGAAGACCCGGTGGCGCAGGCGCTGGGCCTCGCGCATCTCGGCGGCGGTGGCGGCCAGCCCGACGCTGTAGCGGGCGAGGCGCGGCTCCGTGGGAAGGGTCGTCATGGGTTCATGAAGACAGTCGCAGGTGACACGGGACCGGAGTGCCCCGCGAACTCCAGGCGTCCGGATGATGAACCACATTCACGGCCCAATCCGGAGCCAAGTACCGTAGGAACCGATGAACCAGCGCACGCTCCTGATCACGTTGAACGGCCCCGACCGACCGGGCGTGACCTCACGCCTCTTCTCGGTCCTGGCCGGCTTCCCCGTCATCGTCGCCGACGTGGAGCAGGTCGTCATCCGCGGCCGGCTCACCCTCGGCGTCCTCGTCTCCTACGCGGGCGACACGCCGACCGGCACCGGCGGCACCCTCGGTGCCCTCTGGACCGCCGTCGAGCGGACCGCGGAGGATCTCGGGCTGCAGGTGGAGCTGTCCACCGGCTCCGACCCGAAGGAGAAGCGGCGCAGGGGGCGGCTCAACGTCACCGTGCTCGGCGCGCCGCTGCAGCCCGCCGCCATGGCGGGCATCGCGGGGCGGATCGCCGCGGCCGGCGCCAACATCGACCGGATCGAGCGCCTGTCCAGTTACCCGGTGACCTGCATCGAGCTGTCCCTCTCCGGCGCCGACCCCGACACCCTCAGGGCGGAGCTGGCCATCGAGGCGCACACCCAGCAGGTCGACGTGGCCGTGCAGCGGACCGGCCTGCACCGCAGGGCCAAGCGGCTGATCGTGATGGACGTCGACTCGACGCTCATCCAGGCCGAGGTGATCGAGCTGCTGGCGGCGCACGCCGGCTGCCTGGAGGAGGTCGCCAGGGTCACCGAGGAGGCGATGCGCGGCGAACTCGACTTCGCCGAGTCGCTGCGCCGCCGGGTCGCGCTGCTCGAGGGCCTTTCGGAGGAGGTCTTCGAGAAGGTACGCAGGGAGCTCGTGCTGACTCCCGGCGCCCGGACGCTGGTACGGACGCTCAAACGGCTCGACTACCGGTTCGCGATCGTCAGCGGCGGGTTCACGCAGCTCACCGACGCCCTCGTGGAGGACCTCGGGATCGACTACTCCGCGGCCAACACCCTGGAGGTCGTCGACGGCGTGCTGACCGGGCGGGTGGTCGGCGAGATCGTCGACCGGCCGGGCAAGGCGCGAGCGCTGGAGCGCTTCGCCCGCGAGGCGGGGATCCCGATCAGCCAGACGGTGGCCATCGGCGACGGTGCCAACGACCTGGACATGATCGCGGCGGCCGGCCTGGGCATCGCGTTCAACGCCAAGCCGGTGGTCCGCCGCGCCGCCGACACCGCGGTCAACGTGCCCTACCTCGACTCGATCCTCTACCTGCTCGGCATTCCCCGCGCCGAGGTGGAGGACGCCGACGCCGAGGACGGTGTCACCAGCGCCGAACGCTGACCGTACCGGCCTCGCGGGCGGTCACGGTCACCCGCGCCCCGTCCGGCCCGGCCGGCGGACCACCGGTTTCTCGGGGCGGTGAACCACCGGCTTATCGGGGCGGTGAACCACCGGCTTCTCGGGAGCGGCGGGCCACCTACGCCTCGGGGCGGTGAACCACCGATTTCTCGAAGCGATGGGCCACCCGCGCCTCGGAACGGCGGGCTACCGGCTCCTCGGGGTGGTGAGAGCGGCCAGTCGCACGGCTTCGGCGCCGAGACCGCGCAGGGCGGGCTGCGCGGCGGCGGCGTGCCTGACGCGCCGGCGCAGGCCGGTCATCCTGTCGGCCGCGTCCCCGTGCGGATCGGCATCGGCCAGCTCGGCGAGCTCGTCCAGGCGGCGGGCGGCCAGCGCGTCCACGTGCGCGCCGAACTCGTCGAGCACGGCGTCGAGGTCGTCGGGCGGCACCCCGGCCTCCTCCGTCCTGACCGCCTCGGCGACCTTCTCCAGCCGGTCGGCGACGAGGTCGAGGACCGTCACCGTGGGTCCCGCCCCCTCCTCGGGCGGCGGCACCGCGAGCAGCGCGAGCGCGTTGTCCCGCAGCCGCCCGGCCGCCGTCAGCGACTCCCTGAGCCGCCGGGGCGCGCTGCCGCCCGGTTCCTTGTCCAGCAGATCCAGGGAGTCGGTGAGCCGCCCTGCGGCGTCGGCCGCGGCGAAGCCCCGGATGTCCACCTGGGCGGGGTCCCGGTCGATCAGTGACCGCACCAGGACGGCGTGGCTGTCGAGCATCTCCGCGATCCCGGCGGTCAGCCGGGCCCGGTGTCCCCTGGGCCACAGCAGCCGGGCGAAGAGCAGCGCCAGCGCGCCACCCGCGACCGTGAGTCCCACCCTGGCCGCCGCCGCGCCCCAGTCGAGCGGCAGGGAGAAGTCGGACAGCATCAGCGAGAGCGGCGTGGAGAAGATCGCCCAGTATCCGTAGCCGGACCCGCGCAGCGCGAAGCCCAGCGCCGCGCAGACGCAGATGAAAAGCGTCAGGTGCAGGTGCCCCGGCGCGACCGCCAGCACCACCGCGCCGGCCACCGCGCCCACGCCCGTGCCCAGCACCCTCAGCAGCACCCGCTCCACCGTGTCGCGGTAGGCGGGGCGGAGGCTGACCGCCACGGTCACCACGAACCACTTCGCGTAGTGCTCGTGGATCAACGCCATCAGCGTCATGGCCGTGATCACCGCCAGCCCGACCCGGACCGGGTGGTGGCCGGCCGACACCGCCGGCCTGCGGGGCCGTACGAACCTCGGCAGGCGGGGGCCCGTCTCGACGCTCTCGGCGGCCTGCCGCGCCACCGAGCGCACCGCCATCGCGATCCGGTCCACACCCTGGCGGATCTGCCCCAGCACCACGGCCGCGGGCAGTGGGGAACCGCCCGCGCGGGCGGTTCCCCGGATCTCGTCCACCCGGTCGGCGAACCGCCCGATGGCGGCCGGCACCTGCGGGATCTCCGACGAACCGCCGAGCAGCGCCGCCTCCCGCAGCGCGCGGGCCAGTGCCTCGACCGCCTCGTCCAGCTCCCGGATCCACTCCGTCCCGATGCCCGCCTCCTCGGCCGCCGCGCGCAGTACGCGCAGCGCGATCGTCTGCTGGAAGACGCGGGTCAGCGTGGCCGGTAGCCGCTCCGGCGACCGGTCGTCCTCCATGGAGATCCGGTAGAGGGAGAGTGCCCTGTCCAGGTCCTTCAGCGCGGTGACGGCCCGGTGGCGCAGCGGCTCCCAGCTCTCGTCCGCGAGCGGCGCCCTGCCCCCGGCCGCCAGAAGGTCGGCCAGCGCCGTACCGGCCTCCTCCACGGCCCTGCGGAGCGGCCGGAGACGCCGTACCGGCCAGACCGCCACGACCAGCAGCACCGCCAGCAGGCCGCCGGCGGCCGTGGTCCCCATGTGGAGCGGCACGCTCGCGCCGGGGAGCGCGAAGTACGCCAGGGTCACGGAGAGCACCGCGGGGATGCCCAGCGCCGGCCAGTAGACGCCCGCCGCCGCGACCAGACCGACCGCCACGACGGCGACCGGCCAGGGACCGGGCTGGATGAGCGCTCCGAGACCTCCACCGAGCGTGACCGCGGTCGTGCTGACCAGCAACCTGCGGACACGATCACCGTACGGCTGTCCCGGGGCGTCGCCGAAGAGCGTGAGATAGCCGCCCAGGGCCACCGAGGCGCCCTCCCGGAGGTGACCGAGGAGGACACCTGACATCAGGGGCAGGCAGATGACCAGCGCGCACAGCAGGCCGTAGCCCCAGGCCGGACGGCCGGAGAGCCGGAAGTCGGCGCGCAGCGCGCCGGTGAGCCCTCGCATGCCACCCCCGATCGCGCCGCCCCTCCCGGAGCCGCGCCGGATCCCGGTACCTCCGGAGATCTCGCCGGGGGGCTCGTCTCAGTGCTTCCTGGGGTTCCAGCGGGCGATCCCGCGGCCGGTGTCGAGCCCGGCCCACTCGCCGTCGACCTCGATGACGGCGAACGCGCCGGGCGGGAACCCGTCGCCGTCGACGGCGGTGAGCTGCGTGACCAGCTCCTGGACCCCGGGGTTGTGACCG
The DNA here is from genome assembly GCF_040639135.1 of Streptosporangium sp. NPDC023963. NCBI lineage: Bacteria > Bacillati > Actinomycetota > Actinomycetes > Streptosporangiales > Streptosporangiaceae > Streptosporangium > Streptosporangium sp. NPDC023963. Next base: position 156,940 of record NZ_JBEZZK010000010.1, on the reverse strand, counting down.
ACCAGGACCAGCGTGCCGACCTCCGGGTCGCTCCGCCGGATCAGCGTGAGCAGCTCGTCGGGGTAGGCCTCGTATATGGCCGGTTCGATCAGGATGTCCGCGCCGGGGAGCGCCAGGCCGGCGGTCTGCCGGGTCCGTACCGACGGCGAGCAGAGCACCAGGTCGGGGGTGAGGTCCATGCCGGCGAGGGCGGCGCCGACCTTGAGGGCGTCGCGCTCGCCGACCTCGGTGAGGGGCCGCTCGTGGTCGGCGAGGCCGGAGGTGTGAACCGCCTTGGCGTGGCGCAGGACGACGAGCGTGCGCGCCGTCACCGCGACGCCCACATGGCCAGGCCCACGATCACCGCGAACACCGCGGCCATCGCCAGCAGGATGAGGACGAGTGTCTTGCCTCCGGAGGGCTGCTGTTCCATACCGGCCAGTTTCCCACTGGGGTGGCCCGCACACGCCGAAGGGGTGCACGCGGCCCGTGCACCCCTCCGTCAAACCTTGTCGTCGAACATTGATCAGCTGGAGACCGGCGCCGCCTCGCGGTCGGAGTTGCTCTCCTCCGTCGGGGCGATGCTCGCCGAACGACGCTTGGAGATGACGACCGCGGCGACGACGATGCCCACCGCCAGCACCGTGATGCCGATGCGCAGCGCGGGGTTGTCGGCGTAGGTCACCACGGCCGGGGCGATCAGCAGCGCCACGAGGTTCATCACCTTGAGGAGCGGGTTGATCGCCGGTCCGGCGGTGTCCTTGAACGGGTCGCCGACGGTGTCACCGATGATGGTGGCCTCGTGGGCCGGCGAGCCCTTGCCGCCGTGGTGACCGTCCTCGACCAGCTTCTTGGCGTTGTCCCAGGCACCACCGGAGTTGGCCAGGAAGACCGCCATGAGCGTGCCGCACGCGATGGCGCCGGCCAGGAACGCGCCGAGCGGGGCGTACCCGAGGGCGAAACCGACGGCGATCGGGGTCAGCACGGCCAGCAGGCCGGGCGTGGCCAGCTCCCGCAGCGAGTCGCGGGTGCAGATGTCGACGACCCTGCCGTAGTCGGGCAGCTCCGTCCCCGCCATGATCCCCGGCTTGGTGCGGAACTGCTCGCGCACCTCGAAGACCACCCGCCCGGCCGCGCGGCCGACCGCCATGATCGCCAGGCCGGAGAACATGAACACCACCGCGGCGCCGATGATCAGACCGACCAGCACGTTCGGGGAGTCGACGCTCAAGCTGAACGAGCTGAACGAGCCCAGCGCCTGTTTCACCTCCGCCGTCGCGCTCGCCAGCTGGGTCTCGACCGCCGTACGGAACGCGCCGAACAGCGCGGTGGCGGCGAGCACGGCCGTGGCGATCGCGATGCCCTTGGTGATGGCCTTGGTGGTGTTGCCGACGGCGTCCAGCGAGGTGAGCACCTGGGCGCCCTCGCCCTCGACGTCACCGGACATCTCGGCGATGCCCTGGGCGTTGTCGGAGACCGGGCCGAAGGTGTCCATCGACACGATCACACCGACCGTGGTCAGCAGGCCGGTGCCGGCCAGCGCCACGGCGAACAGGGCGATGGTGACGTTGCCGAAGCCCAGCAGGAAGGCCCCGTAGACGGCGGCTCCGATGATCAGCGCGGAGTAGACCGCCGACTCCAGTCCGACGCTGATGCCGGACAGGATGACCGTGGCGGGACCCGTACGGGAGCTCTCGCCGATGTCCCGCACCGGACGGCGGTTCGTCTCGGTGAAGTAGCCGGTGAGGATCTGGATGGCGCTCGCCAGCACCAGGCCGATGAGCACCGCCCCGATCGCGATCAGGCGCGGGTCCGAGGTGACCGCGGCGATCTCCGGGCTCACGTTGGTCAGCCCCGAGAAGCTGGCCGGCAGGTAGAGGTAGGCCGCGACGGCGACGAGGATCGCCGAGATGGCCGCCGAGATGAAGAAACCCCGGTTGATCGCGGCCATCGCGTTGCGGTCGCCGGCGCGCGGGGCGGTGACGAAGATGCCGATGATCGCCGTGATCACACCGATCATGGGCACGATCAGCGGGAACACCAGCCCCTCGACGCCGAAGGCCACCCGGCCCAGGATCAGGCTGGCGACCAGCATGACCGCGTAGGACTCGAACAGGTCGGCGGCCATGCCCGCGCAGTCGCCCACGTTGTCACCGACGTTGTCGGCGATGGTGGCGGCGTTGCGCGGATCGTCCTCGGGAATGCCCTGCTCGACCTTGCCGACCAGGTCGGCGCCGACGTCGGCGGCCTTGGTGAAGATGCCGCCGCCGACTCGCATGAACATGGCGAGCAGCGCGGCGCCGAAGCCGAAGCCCTCCAGCACGGCCGGGGCGTCGCCCTGATAGATGATCACCACCACGGCCGCGCCGAGGAGGCCGAGGCCAACGGTGATCATTCCGGCCACGCCGCCGGTGCGGAAGGCGATCCGCATGGCGATCTTCTCACCGGACGCGCGGGCCGCGGCGGCGACGCGGACGTTGCCGCGGACCGCCAGCCACATGCCGATGAATCCGGTCAGCGAGGAGAACAGCGCGCCGACGACGAAGAAAGCCGATCTGCCGATCCTCACGCTGGTCGTCTCGGCCGGGAGAAGATACAGCAGGAACGGGATCAGAATGACGAACAACGCGAGCGTCCGGAACTGCCGCGTAAGGTACGCGGAAGCTCCTTCCTGGACGGCTCGCGCGATGTTCTGCATACGTTCGGTGCCTTGGTCGGCGGCCAGCACCTCCCGCACCAACGTGCCGGCGACGGCGAGTGCGAGCAGGGCGACGGCGGCGACCACGATCACGATGGTGAAGTGATGACCACTCAGGGATACCGCTGGCTCTGCAGCGGCGAGATGGAGCACAGACATCCGAGTCTCCTTGGCAAGACGGGAACACGTCCTGCCCGGAGTGCGCTGCGGTGAGATTAGGCGGCTGAAGCGGCGCACATCCGGGATGGTTGGCAGTGCCGCTTCCAGTTGCAGACCCCCACGGAGGGCGGCTCGCGTGCGGGCCGCTCCGAAGGATAAACCTTGGCCGGTTCCGGGAGTCTACGCAGCGACGACGCGGATATGAAGCCTCCGCCCACGCCCATTTGGCGACACGACCAGCGCCTCTTGGCGACCGACCTGCTTATGAGGTCATTTCACCCGTCACACCTGTCACGCCCACCCCTGTTTCTCCCCAGTTTCAGACAAGAAACATCTAAATTAAGTTTAGGCCGAAATTGAGATCCCCGTCCTGAACCGCCAGGCGCGTTCACGGGACGTCACCGGCGGATCCGCTACCCGGACCACGCCCTCCGAGCCACCCACCCCAACGAACAACCGGGCGTGTCCGTGTGGACACGCCCGGTCGCCGAAGTCTTCTCTGTCAGACCGGAGACATCCCGTTCGTCGCCGCCGGCCAGCTCATGCGAATGCACATGCCCTTCTGGCTCGGGTAGACCTGAACGTCGTCGGCCAGCCCCGCGATGACCGCGATGCCGAAACCGGCCATCAGGTCATCGGGAAGCTGCCCGAACGGATCGTCGAACCCCAGAAGGGCGCGATCATGCTCCAGCTCGTCACTGTCACTGGGGGCGGAGTCGGTGACCGTCACCTCGAAACGCCCCAAGTCATCACGTAGCTCGATCCGGATCGGCTCTCCCGGACAGTGGAGGCGATGTGCCTCCACGGCCCGCGAGCACGCCTCACCGACAGCAAGCCTTACCTCGTCCAGCAGCGACTCCTGCACGCCGGTGCGCCTGGCGATAGCCGTGGCGACCAGACGTGCCGTCCGCACATGCGCGGGGAGAGCGCTGAACGTCAGCTCGACGGTAGCCACGACTACTTGTCTCGACCGTGAGCTTCCTTGGCCTCGTCGACCGAGGCGTAGATCCCGAAGACCTTTGTCAGTCCGGTGATCCGGAAAATCTTCAGGATGCGCTCCTGGGTGCAGACAAGCTCCAGTGAGCCATCGTGCGCCCTAACTCGCTTGAGCCCGCCGACCAGGACACCAAGGCCCGTGGAGTCAAGGAAGTCGACCTTCTCCATGTTGACGAGCAGGTGGAAATTCCCCTTGTTGACCAGGTCGATCAGGAGCTCACGCAATCTGGGCGCGGTGTAGACATCGATCTCACCCTCGACCTCAACGATGGTGAGACGGTCCTCGGAATGGTGGTCCAACTTCAGATCCACAGATCCTCCAGCGCCTTGCCTGCGAAAGTACCGATTCGGGCGTGCCCTCCTGGGACCGGGTGGCCCCCGGACGACAAGCCCCGACGCGCGGCATTCAACCATGCGTACGCTCAGTGTCTATACGAAATCACGATTCCCGGCGACTCTGCCCACAGATGTGAGACTGGAAACCAGTGACCCCGCCCTCATCCTCGCCCCTCGGCGCAGGCAACGCCCTCAGCCGTCTTCTCGACGTTCCCGCACGTCATGGGCGTGTCACCCATGTGGAGCGCGTTCCCGCACGTCAGGCCGGTGATACCCGCTGGCCGGACTGGGTCGACCAGCGGCTGGTTACGCGCTGGGCGAACCACGGTATTTCCGGCCTGTGGCCGCATCAGGCCGAGGCCGCGGACCTGGTCCACCGTGGCCAAAACGTGATCATTTCCACAGGTACCGCGTCGGGCAAATCCCTTTCTTACCTGGTCCCGGCACTCTCCTCGACGCTCGACGGCGGCACGGTCCTCTACCTGTCGCCCAGCAAGGCGCTGGCCGCCGACCAGCTCCGCGCGCTGCGCGAGCTCGATCCTCCCGGCCTCCGAGCCGCCACCTACGACGGCGACACCTCCTTCGAGGAGAGGACCTGGGTGCGCAAGCACGCCAACTACGTCCTCACCAACCCGGACATGCTCCATCGCGGCCTGCTGCCCCGTCACGCTCAGTGGTCGCTCTTCTGGCGACGGCTGCGGATGGTCGTCGTGGACGAATGCCACGGCTATCGGGGCGTGTTCGGCTCCCATGTCGCGCAGATCCTGCGCCGCCTGCGCCGGATCTGCGCCCGCTACGGCTCCAGCCCGACCTTCCTGCTCTCCTCGGCGACGGCCAGCGAGCCCGGAATCTTCGCGAGGCGCCTGACAGGCCTCCAGATGGCCGAGGTGACCGCGGACGCCTCCCCCCGGGGCGCGACCACCTTCGCGCTGTGGGAACCACCCCTGACCGACCTGCGCGGCGAGGGCGGGGCCCCGGTCCGCCGCCCGGCGACCGCCGAGAGCGCGGACATCCTGGCCGACCTCGTCGCCTCCGACGTGCGGACCCTGGCCTTCGTCCGCTCCCGCCGGGCCGCCGAGACCGTGGCCCTCACCACGCGGGCCAGACTCCAGGACCTCATCGCCGAGGGGGAGGCGCCCGCGGACCTGCCCGGCAAGGTGGCGGCCTACCGGGCGGGATACCTGGCCGAGGATCGCAGGGGCTTGGAAAGGGCACTGCGCTCCGGCGAACTGCTCGGCCTGGCGACGACCAACGCGCTGGAACTCGGCGTCGACATCTCCGGGCTGGACGCCGTGCTCATCGCGGGATGGCCGGGAACCCGCGCCTCCCTCTGGCAGCAGGCCGGGCGGGCCGGGCGGGACGGGCAGGACGCGCTGGCGGTGCTGATCGCCAGGGACGACCCCCTGGACACCTATCTCGTTCACCATCCGGAGGCCCTGTTCGGCCGTCCCGTGGAGTCGATCGTGCTCGACCCCGGCAACCCGTACGTGCTGGGACCCCATCTGTGCGCGGCGGCGGCCGAGATCCCGCTGACCCACGACGAGCTGGACATCTTCGGCCCGGCCACCAAGGAGGTCCTCGCGGACCTGGTCGGGGACGGCCTGCTCAGGGAACGTTCTGCGGGCTGGTTCTGGACCAGCCGGAGGCGCGCCACCGACCTCGCCGACATCCGGGGAGCGGGCGCCGCGCCCGTTCACGTCGTCGAGATGTCCACCGGGCGACTGCTCGGCACCGTGGACGAGCCCTCGGCCCACTCCACCGTGCACACCGGCGCCGTCTACGTGCACCAGGGAGAGACGTTCCTGGTGGCCGAACTCGATCTGGAGGCGGGGGTCGCGCTGGTCGAGGCCGGAACTCCCGACTACACGACCTTCGCCAGGGACGTCACCGACATCTCGGTCATCGAGTCCCTTCGCTCGCACCCCCTCGGGCAGGGAGAGCTCCATTTCGGCGCGGTCGAGGTGACGAGCCAGGTGGTGGCCTATCTCAAGCGCCGAGCCCAGAGCGGCGAGCTCATGGGGGACGAACCCCTCGATCTGCCCCCGCGCACGCTGCGGACCCGTGCCGTCTGGTGGACGCTGCCCATCTCGGCGATCATCCCCCTCGCCGAGGAGGGCGTGGACCTCGGCGGTGCCGCGCACGCGGCCGAACACGCCTCCATCGGCCTGCTGCCGCTCTTCGCGACCTGCGACCGCTGGGACATCGGGGGTGTCTCCACAGAGCTCCATCCCGACACCGGGCTGCTGACCGTCTTCGTCTACGACGGACACGAGGGCGGCGCCGGTTTCGCCGAACGTGGTTACGCCCGCGCGCACGACTGGCTCACGGCCACCCGCGAGGCCATCGCCTCCTGCGAGTGCGACCGTGGCTGCCCGTCGTGCATCCAGTCCCCCAAGTGCGGCAACGGCAACGAACCCCTCGACAAGGCCGGAGCCCTCCGGCTTCTCGCCGTCCTGCTCTCCCAGGACGAGCCGCGAACGTGACGGCCGGGTCTCATCAGACGGCCGTCAAGGGCCGGGATCGGCGATGTGCACGGGGCCCGCACGCGCCCTGGCGGTGATCGCCACCGGTCCCTTCAGGGGCAGGGACACCTCCATGGTCACCTCGATGTCCGCGATGCCGCCGTCACTGAGAGAACAGCGAGTGACCCTGGCCCCGTTGTCCGCGGCCAGCGAGGAGGCCCTCCCGCAGCTTCGGCCGGGATCCGCGAAGGCCAGCCGGGCGGCGGCGAGCGCGCTCAGGTCGGCGGCGCTCTGCGCCCGGTGGCGCGCGACCCTGGCCACACCCGCGAACACGACCGCCGCCGCGACCGCGAAGACCAGCGCCATGAGCCCGACCGTCCAGATCGTCGCCGACCCTCGTTGCGCGTTCTCTCCGCTCATCCTCGTGCCGGTTTCTCGCCTTGCCGCGGACACGTCCCCTCTCCTTTCCCTTTCGGCCCTTTCGGCCCGGTTTCCCGGCCTCCTGATTGGCACACGGTTTCCCGGCCTCCTGATTGGCACACGGTTCTGGCCGACGCATGACGCGCGCCGCCGCCACGGGCGCGGCCGGCCGGGGGTGGCCGGCCGGGGATGGCCGGCCGGGGATGGCCGGCCGGGGATGGCCGGCCGGGGATGGCCGGCCGGGGATGGCCGGCCGGGGATGGCCGGCCGGGGATGGCCGGCTGGGGATGGCCGGCTGGGGATGGCTGTGGTGTGCCCTCTGTGAATCCGCCCACGAGCCCCGGCCTACCGCCCCCAGCTCCGGTCCCGGCCACGAGCCACGCCCTACCGTCCCGATCCCAGCCGACCGCTCCAGCCCCGGTCACAAGCCCCGGCCTACCGCTCCGGTCCCGGCGCACCTACCGCTCCAGCCCCGGCTCGGTGACGGATACGGCGGTCGCGTGAACGGTCACGCTCGGGAGCGAGGCGCCCCAGCGAGGCCTGACGCCCACGGACACCTCCACCCGCACCGTCTCCGCGCTCCGGGTCACCGTGACCACGGCGCCCGCCGGAACCATCGACAGGACGCCGCCTCGGACCCGCTCGAGCGTTTCGCCGCGCGAGGCGGCCCGAGCCCCGGCCCGCGCGGCATCCACGCACTCCAGTCGCGCCTCGACCGCCGCCACGGCCCACAGCCCTGCTCCCAGCACGACCATGAGGGCAGGTAGCGCGGCAGCCGTCTCCGCGGTCACCGAACCCCTCGACCGGCGAGAGGAGGCCACCGACGCCGGGAGGATCATCCGGCCACGGTGAGTGCTCGGTTGATCAATGCCGTGATCATCTGCTGGACGTCGGAACTCGTCACCACCTTGAAGAGGAGGGCGGCGAAAGCGCAGGCGGCGATCGTTCCGACCGCGTACTCGGCCGTGGACATGCCTCGGTCACGGTGCGCGCCGGTGGTCAGCAGTGCCCACCGGGCACGCGGCCAGCGCGACCAGTCGCGCCGCGCGTGAACGGCACTGGTTCGAGCCATCTCTCCTCCTGGAGATCTCCACCGGACCCACCGTCCGGCATCGGTGACGCCAGGGTTCTCCATACGCCCGCGGCCCCGTTGACTCGAACTGCATTCTGTGGAAGAACCTCGGGTTGTCCACAGCCCGGTAGCAGAGAATGTCGATGCAAAGCATGAAACGGCCCTCTTCAAACGAAGAGAGCCGCTTCAGGGGCCAGATGGGGAAATTTCCAGAGCTCTATCCACAGGAATCGTCGTTTCCCTGTGGATAACCCTGCCCTGTCGGGGAAAACCCTGTGGATAACTTAGGGAAGCGGCACCTCACTTAGGGAAGCAGCACCTCACCGGCGAGACCCGCTACGACGGGGATGATTCCCAAAAAGACGAAGGCGGGGAGAAAGCACAATCCCAGGGGGGCGACGACCTGGATTCCCACCCGCTGGGCGGCTGCCGACGACGCGGCGCGAGCGACGCGGCGGGAGTCGTCGGACAGCCTGATGAGGACATCGGCCACCGGTGCGCCGCTCAGCGCGGCCCGGCTCATGGCCCGTGCCAGAGGGGCGAGCGAGCGCTCGGAGTCCAGGGCCTGCCAGGCGCTCTCCGGCGCCGCTCCCAGTCTCAGCCGGCCACTCACCCAGGCCAGCCTCTCGCCCAGCGGCCCGCCGATCGCCTCCACCGTAACGTCGATGGCCCCGGTGATCGGCTGGCCGGCGCGCAGGCAGGCGACCATGAGATCGGCCGCCAGCGGCAGATCCGCCGTCACCCTCCGGCGTTCCTCGCGCAGTTCGGGGGGCTCCCGCCTTCGCAGGACCACCAGCGCGATCCCGAAACCGGCGATGCCCGCGACCGCCCCTGCCAGGCCCCCCACGGCCAGGAACGCCGCCAGCCCGGGAGCGGCGGCGACCACGATCTCACCCCGCCCCGGCAGCCGCCTCCCCTCCGGCTCGCAAGCCGTCCCCGCGAACGCGTCGCGGCCGCTCCTCCCGGCTGTGCCGCTCCTCCCGGCTGTGCCGCGAGCCGTGCTCGCGGAGGTATCGCGAAACGTGCGCGCCTGCGCGTCATGGATCACGCGCGCAGAGAGGTCACGGGTCACCCCCGCGGGCAGGGAGAACGCGGACGCTTCGACCTCCTGCGACCTCTCCGGGAACCTGACCGGATGGGGTGAGCGCCGCACACGGCGGAGCCGGTCGGCGGGCTCTCTCCGGCTGCTCCACAGCCGAGCGGCGATTCCGGCGCACACCACGGCGAGCAAAATGATCACTGTCTCTCATCCCCTCTGATCTGGCCGCCTCTCCGACCTGGCCGCGCTGTCATCGGCCCTGCCGGGCACGAGTGACCAGACGATGGGTCCACCACAGCCCGCAGGCGTCGAGCGCGAGGCCGACGACCAGGCAACCGGCACCCGCCGGGCTGCCGAAAAGGAAGTGCAGCGGGCGCATACCGAGACCGGCCGCCATCAGCAGACCGAGCACGGGGAGGCCCGCGAGCAGCCGGGCCGTGGCCCGGGGCCCGGCGAGCTGGGCGGCGACGTCGTGACGATGAGCCTGGGCCTCTCGCAGGGAATCGGCGACACGGTCGACGAGAACGGACAGACCCGCCCCGGCGGTCATGCTCACCTTCCAGCAGGCGGCCAGCCCTCGGAACGCCTCACCTCCGTGTTCGGGCGCCACCGCCAGCAGAGCGGCGGGGACGTCGCCTCCGTCTCTCGCGGCCGCGACCAGCGGGCGCAGGGCGGCGGGATCGGGAAATCCCGCCGCCCCAACGGCCCGCGCCAGCGCCTCACCCGCCGTCCGCCCCGCCGCGAGCTCCGCGGCGAGGCCCTGGCACAGCTCGATCGACGCGGTTCGCCAGGCATCCACGCGCTTGGAAGGCCGCGACCGGGCGGCGAATCTCTCGCGGAGAGAACCCGGGGCGACGGCGACCATGCTTCGACGCCTCATCCGGCGCAGGCGGGCGGTGCCGGGATCCGCTCCCGCCCACAACCACGCCGCCAGGGCGGTGAGGACCAGTGCGGTCGCCGTCATGACGCCGACCGTGGCACCGGCCACGACACCGGCTGTGGTGCCGACCGTGACACCGGCTGTGACACAGGCCACGACACCGGCGGTGACACCGACCGTGACACAGGCCACGACACCGGCTCGCCGGAGCTCGGCCGGCCGGGGACATCCGGTCGGGACTCCCGATGGCGATCGGGCGCGGACATCGCCGGCCCCGGATCCGCGATGCCGGGTGCTCGGGCCGCGAGGGCGGGCAGGCCGGGACCGGGGATCACCTGGCCGTCCGGGGTGAAGGTGAGGGCCGATTCGGCCTCGACCAGCCCCGAGGGGCGGCGAACCATCATGCAGATCTCGGCGACCCGGCGACGGCCGTTGGCATGGTCGCGGACCAGGTGGACGACGACGTCCAGGGCGGCGGCGATCTGGCTGTGGACCGCCTCCCGGCTGAGACCCGCCGCGCATCCCAGCGCTTCCAGGCGGGGTGGCACATCGGTCGCGGTGTTGGCGTGCAGGGTGCCGCAACCTCCTTCGTGCCCGGTGTTCAAAGCGCTGAGGAGGTCGACGACTTCGGCCCCCCGGACCTCTCCGACGACAAGCCGGTCGGGGCGCATCCGCAAGGCCTGGCGGACAAGGTCGCGCAGGCAGACACCACCGGCGCCCTCAAGGTTGGCCGGACGCGACTCCAGGCGGACGACGTGGGGATGAAGCGGTCTCAGCTCCGCGGAGTCCTCGACCAGCAGCAGCCTCTCCCCGGGGTGGGCAAGGGAGAGCAGGGCGGAGAGCAGGGTCGTCTTGCCCGTACCCGTGCCGCCCGTGACCAGGAAGGCGAGCCTCGACTCGATCACCGCGGTCAGAACGGCGACGCTGTCGGCTCTGATCGCGCCCGCTTCGACCAGGTCAGGAAGGGTGAAGGTGCGTCTGGGCGGTAGCCGCAGGGAAAGGCAGGTGCCGTTGGGTGCCACGGGCGGAAGGACGGCATGGAGCCGGACGCCCCCGGCGAGGCGGGCGTCGACGTACGGGCACGCGTCGTCGAGGCGCCGGCCCGCCGCGGAGGCGAGACGCTGCGCGAGCCGCCGGAGAGCGTCTTCGCCCGGGAAGACGATCGAGGTCAGGCGCAGCCCGCTGCCGTCGTCGACCCACACCTCACGCGGGCCGTTCACCAGCACGTCGGTGACCTCGGCCTCGGCCAGCAACGGCTCCAGTGGACCCGCCCCGATGAGATCGGCGCACAGGACCCGGGCCACCGCCAGGATCTCCGCGTCGCCGAGCATCGCCCGCTCGGCCCGCAGGGCGACCGTGACGTGCGCGGCGCTGGGCTCGACGCCTGTCCTGGCCAGCCGTACGCGGACCGCCTCCACCAATTCCGGCGAGACCGTCACGGCGCTCTCGGCCCGGACGGCGCTCTCGGCCCTCTTCACGCGTCCGGTCCGAACAGCTCGTGCAGGAACTCGGCGCAGAACCGGCCGAGAGAGGTGCGGCGGCCGAGTGGGGGAACGTCGCCCCGATCGAGCGCGGCGGCGAGACGTGGCTGGTCGGGGAGGCCGCCGCCGTACGGGATGCCGAGCGAGGTCGCCACCACGTCACCGTTCAGGACCCCGCTGCGCACGACGGCCCGCACCTCGCCCGTGTGCCCGCACAGCCCGGCGAGCACCTGGGCCGCGGCGAGCACGCCGCGCACATCGGCGGTGACGACCAGGAGGGTCGTGGCGGCTCGCCCGAGCGCCTCCACCGCGGCCTGGTCGAGGTGGCGCGGCAGATCGACGACCACCAGGTCGAAGCCCCTGCGGCCCGCCTCGAGGACCGAGCGCATCGCCTCGGCCGGGATCGGGTCGACCTTGCCCCGGTCGAAGGAGAGCAACGTCAGCCCGCCGTAGGTCGGCAGGGCCGCCTGGAGCGCGGTGTAGCTGACCCTGCCCTCACGGGCGACCAGGTCGGACCAGCGCGCTCCGTCGGACTCCTCCTGCCCGAGCAGGAGGTCAAGACCTCCGCCGAGCGGGTCGGCGTCGACGAGGAGAGTGCGGACGCGCTGCCGGGACGCGGCCAGTGCCAGCGAACCCGCCAGGACACTGGCTCCCGCTCCTCCCCGCCCGCCCGCGACACATACCACGGATCCGGGTCTCGCGGGCGGCTCGACGGCGTCGGCGAACTCGTCGGCCAGCCGCCGCTCCGCGGCGGGCAACTCCAGCACGCCCTGGGCTCCGACCGCGACGCACCTGCGCCATGTGTCAGGATCCTCGGAGGTATGGGTGGCCAGGAAGACGCGGGGGCGAGGTGGCGGGCCGGTCGCGGCCAGGGCGTCGGCCACGTCGCCACCGACGACGACCAGCGGGGCGCGGTTCCAGTAGGGCCGGGCGTGCGCGGGCACGTGGGCGACATCGAGCTCGGCTCCGGCCGCGGCGGCGACACGGAGCAGGTCGTCGAGCAGATCGTGGTCTTCGGTGATGACCAGCGGGCGGTCCACGGATGCCTCCCTGAGGTGCGGGAGCCCCACCCTCCGTGACGATCGCCCCTCCTCGGGATACCGAACGCCGCACTGTGGACAACCGGCCGCCAACGATGCGTCCTGTGGAAAACCCGCGACCGGTACGTTCACACGCGAGCCTGTACGCACCGGAGCGCCTGCGCGTGAGTCTGTACGGGCAGGAACATCCATAGATGGGCCCGTACATGGAGATCCGCCGGCGGGAGGGGAGAGGCCGTACCCGGAAGGCGAAGAGGCGTACCGAGAAGGCCGCCGTGCCGGGAACGAGCCAGGGCGTGCCGGGAACGAGACAGGAAACCCGGGTGCCGGGAACGAGACAGGAAAGGCGTGCCGACCGGACAGAGGACGGCCGGAAAAAGGGGCGACCCCCGCCGGGGGGGAGAGCGGGGGTCGCCAACCGGTCCGGCTCTGGGGGGGTAGAGCCGGTCCCGTTTCAGAAGAAAGCTTTCAACAGCTGCCAGAGCCTGGCGAGGGGAGTGCGATGCAACCCATGCGCAGTTACTCCGGTTTGGGGAGATACCACCTCATGCTGCCCGATCAACTCAAGTTTCGTCGAGGAGTAATCCTCGATTTCCACTACTTTTTTTAATGTAACGGTCCAGTCTCCGGATACGGCCCTGCCAAGATGCGCTCTGCGCGCGGGCGGGCGGCGGTAACACTCAGTGATCATCGTCAGGGCGTCCGGCCACCCTCCGGGCGCCACACCGGCCAGGCCTCCCGGAGGATAAACGGCATAACAGATGGTTCGTCCATTAATGTCCCCCGATCCGTAAAGGTCTTGCTCCTAGGGGTTCCCATCAGCGCGGATCGGACGTACAAAGGTTTCACGGACCACTTGTCCGGGCACGGCCGCCGAGTACCCACGCGCCGCCAGCCGCGGGAGGCGCGCTGGCGCGGGCTTGTCCCGCTCCAGCGATTATCAGGTGCACGCTTGGTAACCCGGTAGGAACGTGTCGGCGACGGCGCCCCCACCGGGGGCGCCGTCGGTTTGTGAGGACGGCCGCTCGGGATGTCCGTAATCAGTGACGTTCGGTGATCGAATCCGCCGTCGGTCGTCGCTCAGAGGCACGAGCGACGGCGGCCACGCCCCAGGGACACGAGCAGAATCGGCCGTCGCTCGGGGAGACGGGCAGGCGGTGACCCGCCCGAGGTCAGCCCCGCTGCATGGCCTCGCAGATCGCCGTGGCCTCGCGCACGCCCAGCACGACCGCCGACGCGCAGTGCCGCACCCACGCGGCGACGCCCTCGGGGGTACCGCTCAGATACGACCGCAATCCCTCCCCGTAGGCCGGACCGAGTTCTAGGTGGCCCACCTCGACGGCCACCAGTGACTTCGGGTCCAGGCCGAACTCCACCAGCGTCAGCCGCTCCGCCGCGCGCGCGACCACCCCGTCCGCCGTCCCGAACGGGCGCAGCACGGCCAGTTCCGCGTGTACGACGGCGGCGAGCACCAGCGCTGGAGCCTTCGAGGAGGCCGTCACCAACTGGACCAGACCGTCCACCCGTGCCACCGCCTCCTGTGGCCCGGGGGCCGCGCCCAGGCCGAGCGGGTCGGGGGCCGCGGCGGTGGCCCTGGGGCGGCCGAGGTCTCCCGCGCCGCCTTCTCCGGTGAGCCCCGAGGCGGCGAGCGTGTGCAGCCTGGCCAGCACCTGGCGGGGCGCCGTACGCCAGGTGGCGCCGAGACGCCCCAGTTCGGCCGAGACGCGCAGCGTGCCCTGCACCACGGGATCGGTGACCTCGGGGATGACGTCGAGGGGCACGTCCACGCCCTCCAGGGCGGCTGACGCGCGGGCGCCGCGCAGCGCGGATCTGGCCGACACCTCCGGGCTCTTGCGCCGCAGCACGCGATGCCCGTAGAGCCGGTCGACGGCCTTGCGCGCGTCGGTGACCGCCTCGGACACTCCGGGCATTCCCGCGATGACAGCCAATGGGTCGTTCACGCTGCCTGACCCTATCGGGACCGCTCAGCGAAGCCCCGACCAGACCGGAGGCACCCGATCGGGACCGCTCAGCGAGACCCCGACCGGACCGGAGGTGCCCGGCGAAGCCCTCCTTCGGGAAGCCGGGAACCGGGAAGCGGGCCGAAGGACCGGCCTCGGGAATCCGGCCTTCGGGAGCCCTCCCGGAAGATCACCCCGGGCACAGCGGCCGAACCGTTCACCGAGCGCATGACACCGCCCGGCGCACCGCGCCGCCGCTGCGCGTTGAATAACGCCGTCTACATTCCTACGGTGTCGAAAACGCAACGTTTCGAGGGTGATTATCCCCAAAATCAAGGCGTTTTGAATGCATATGATCCCCCATCACCGATTGGTACAGACCTGTCTAGACCTCTTGTGGCGGACACGGGTGGCCTGGTGAAGTGGGACACGACCAGTCGATAGCAGTACGTGAGGAGTGCGTAGTGGCCCCGGAGACCCCTGGTTCCGAGTCGCGTGAGACCCAGGAGACGCTGTCGAACCTGCTGAAAGAGACCCGGCGGTTCGCACCTCCTGCCGACCTGGCCGCGGCCGCGAACGTGACCGCCGACGCCTACGCCGAGGCCGAACGGGACCGCCTCGCCTTCTGGGAAAAGCAGGCCGACCGCCTGGCCTGGTCGAAGCGCTGGGACACCACCCTCGAGTGGAACCCGCCCTTCGCCAAGTGGTTCGTCGGCGGCGAGCTCAACATCGCCTACAACTGCGTCGACCGCCACGTGGAGGCGGGCCGCGGTGACAAGGTCGCCTACCACTGGGAGGGCGAGCCGGAGGGCGACACCCGTACGCTCACCTACTCCGACCTGCTGCGCGAGGTTTCCAAGGCGGCCAACGCGCTCCAGGAACTAGGCGTCGGCAAGGGCGACCGGGTCGCGATCTACATGCCGATGATCCCCGAGCTGCCGATCACGATGCTGGCCTGCGCCCGCATCGGAGCGATCCACTCGGTGGTGTTCGGCGGATTCTCCTCCGCCGCGCTCAGCGGCCGGATCAAGGACGCCGACGCCAAGCTCGTGGTCACCGCCGACGGCGGCTACCGCCGCGGCGCGCCCAGCGCGCTCAAGCCCACCGTGGACGAGGCGGTCGCGGAGTGCCCCGGCATCGAGCACGTCCTCGTCGTGAGGCGGACCGGCCAGGACGTCGAGCAGACCGACAAGGACGTCTGGTGGCACGACATCGTGGACCGGCAGTCCGACGTCCACGAGGCGCTGCCGAACGACGCCGAGGACCCCCTCTACATCCTCTACACCAGCGGGACGACCGGCAGGCCCAAGGGCATCCTGCACACCACCGGCGGCTACCTCACCCAGGCCGCGTACACCCACAACGCGGTGTTCGACCTCAAGCCCGACACCGACGTCTACTGGTGCACCGCCGACATCGGCTGGGTGACCGGCCACTCCTACATCGTGTACGGCCCGCTGGCCAACGGCGCGACCAGCGTCATCTACGAGGGCACCCCGGACACCCCGCACCGCGGCCGGTTCTGGGAGATCGTGCAGAAGTACGGGGTCACGCTGCTCTACACGGCCCCGACGGCCATCCGTACGTTCATGAAGTGGGGTGACGACATCCCCGCCAAGTACGACATGTCCTCGCTGCGGATCCTGGGCAGCGTCGGTGAGCCGATCAACCCCGAGGCGTACGTCTGGTACCGCGAGCACATCGGCGGCAACCGTACCCCGGTCGTCGACACCTGGTGGCAGACCGAGACCGGCGCCGTCATGATCAGCCCGCTGCCCGGCGTCACCGAGGGCAAGCCCGGCGCGGCCATGCGCCCGCTGCCGGGCATCACCGCCGACGTGGTCGACGACCAGGGCCGGAGCGTGGGCAACGGCGGAGGCGGCTACCTCGCGATCCGCGACCCGTGGCCCTCGATGCTCCGTACGATCTGGGGCGACGACCAGCGCTACATCGACACCTACTGGTCCCGCTTCGAGGGCATGTACTTCGCGGGCGACGGTGCCAAGAAGGACCAGGACGGTGACATCTGGCTGCTCGGCCGGGTGGACGACGTCATGCTCGTCTCCGGGCACAACATCTCCACCACCGAGGTCGAGTCGGCGCTGGTCTCCCACCCGAAGGTCGCCGAGGCGGCCGTGGTCGGCGCGACCGACCCGGTGACCGGGCAGGCCATCGTGTCGTTCGTGATCCTGCGCGGCAATGCCGAGGAGGGCGCGGACATCGCGGCCGAGCTGCGCGCCCACGTGTCCAAGGCGCTGGGCCCGATCGCGAAGCCGCGCCAGATCCTCGTTGTCCCCGAGCTGCCCAAGACCCGCTCCGGCAAGATCATGCGGCGTCTCCTGCGTGACGTGGCGGAGAACCGCAGCGTCGGCGACGTCACCACCCTGGCCGACAGCACGGTGATGAACCTCATCTCGGAGAAGCTGCCCAGCGCCAAGAGCGAAGACTGAGCGAGCCGGGACACCCCGGGTGGGCCGGAGACGCCGGAGACGCCGGAGACACGGTCCACCCGGAGAGACCGAACCGCTCGATCACTCCGATTCCCCGCGAAAAGCCCTCCGCGAAGCCCTCCGCGCGAATCCTTCCGTGAGCTCCCCCGCCGACCCACGGACTCCGCGGGCTCGTGTGGACTCACGGAAAGGAGTCCAAGGAGTCCAAGGAGTCAACGGTCCCGTACAGACGTCACATCCCACACATCCCACCCGCCCGGCGGTGGGTCTGTGGTGCAGGTTCTCACCACCGGACAGCCGAGACCTCACCAAACCGGTGCAGTCCCCCGCCTCCCTTCCTCTCCGGGACTAAAGTCTGAAGTCTTGACGACGCAGATATTTGATGACAGGTACGCGATGACCACCGGCGTGCTCGCGACGCCGGTTCCGGCGACGATTCCGCTGCGGGTGTGCGTGCGCGACCGCCTCAACGCGCAGCATGATGTTCGACAAAGGCCCTCGATAGGAGATCGTCCATGACACATATCCCGCCCGCGGAACCACAGGAGGAGTCACTGGGCGCGCTGGTCGCCGCCGCCAGCGACCACATATCCACCCTGGTCCGCGCCGAGATCGAACTGGCCAAGGCCGAGTTCAGGTTCGACGCCAAGCGGGTCGGCACGGCGGCGGGGCTCTTCGGCGCCGCGGCGTTCATGGCCCACCTGTGCCTGATCCTCGCCTCGTTCACGATCGCCTACGCCCTGATCGGCGCTGGCCTGTGGCCCTGGGCCGCCTTCCTGATCGTCACCTTGCTCTACCTGATCACGGCCGGGCTGCTGGTCTTCATCGGCATGCGGCGGCTCAAGGGCCTGACCGGGATGAAGCGGACACTGCGCTCGCTCAAGACCATCAGGAGCGGCGAGCCCGAGCCCGCCCCCGGCACGGCTCCGGTCCCCGCCGTCCAGTCGGACGGCCGTCGCGACCCGGCGAGACCCGGCCAGTGAGCAGGCCCGACGAGTCCCTGGTCAAGATCGAGGGGCCGTGGACCCACCGCTCCGTCCACGCCGGCGGCACCCGCTTCCACGTCGTGGAGGCCGGTACGGGCCCCCTCGTGCTGCTGCTCCACGGATTCCCGCAGTTCTGGTGGAGCTGGCGCAACCAGCTCGTCTCGCTCCCGGCGGCGGGCTACCGAACCGTCGCCGTCGACCTGCGGGGCTACGGAGCCAGTGACAAGCCTCCGCGCGGCTACGACCTGCACACCCTGGCCGACGACGCGACCGGGCTGATCCGGGCGCTGGGCGAGACCGGTGCGATCGTCGTCGGCCACGACTGGGGCGGGCTGCTCGCCTGGACCATGGCCGTGACGGATCCCAAGGCGGTCCTGCGGCTGGTCCCGGTCTCGGCTCCGCACCCCCGCCGTCTCCGTACCACGCTGTTCACCGAGCCCTTCGGCCAGTTCAGGGCGGCCCGCTACGCGCTGGGCTTCCAGCTGCCGCTGCTTCCCGAGCGGCGCCTGACCGCCAACTCCGGTGCCAGGGTGGGGCGGCTGCTCGACCGGTGGTCGGGCCCCGGCTGGCCCGAGGAGCACGTGGCGAGGACCTACCGCGACGCGTTCCGCATTCGCAACGTGTCGCACTGCGCGCTGGAGTACCACCGCTGGTTCGGCCGCTCCCAGCTCCGGCCGGACGGATGGCGCTACGCGAGGACCATGCGTACCCAGATCCACGCGCCGACCCTGCAGTTGCACGGCGCGCTCGACAGGCACATCCTGCCGCGCACCGCCCAGGGCTCCGGCCGCTACGTCGCAGCCCCCTACCGGTGGCGGCTGATGGAGGGCGCCGGGCACTTCCCGCACGAGGAGCGCCCCGACGAGTTCGACGCCGAGCTCGTCGCCTGGCTGTCCGACCCGGAACCCGACCGATGAACGGACGGGACCGGGACCCCGACGGGAGGCCGCGCAACCAGCGTCCCCGCGACGCTTTCGGACGCCCGCTGCCGCACGGCGCCGAGGGCGTGGAACGCATCCCGGACGACTACGCGCCGAGCGCCGAGGAGGCCCTCTCCGAGGCGCGCCGCCTGCTCGGCGAGAGGCGGCCGTTCCACGCCCACGAGGTGCTGGAGGGCCGCTGGAAGAACTCTCCCGAGGAGGAACGCGAGCTGTGGCAGGGACTGGCGCAGATCTGCGTCGGACTCACCCACCTGCAACGGGGAAACCACCGTGGGGCCGCGACGCTGTTCGCGCGGGGCGCCGACCGGATCAGCCGCTACGGCATGCCGTACGAGCGGATCGCCAGGACCGCCCACGAGCTCGACACCCTGGAGGCCGAGGCGGCCATCGCCAGGATCGAGGAACTCCTCTGATCCTCGCCCCCCGCCGTCCGGACGTGCCGGCGACGTCCCGGTGACATGCGCGGGCAGCGCTCTGACTGCGCTCTGACGGTGCTGGACGATGCTCCCGCGGTTCGCGCACCGGGAGCGTCAGGCGACCGTACCGGACGTCACGAAGCCGGACGTGGCACTGCGGAACCGGATGTGGCATCACGAAAGAACCGGATGTGGCAGCACGAAGCCGGACCGGGCACCGCGGAACCGGACGGCGCGTCAGTTCTGGTCGCACTCCTGGGTGTCGACCCGGTTGAAGAGCCTGGAGCCGTCCTCGGCGTCCGGCGCGACCTCGGCGGCGGTGAGCACGTAGCCGGTCTCCTGCTGGTTGAGGGCCGCGGCGAAGACGACACCGTAGACCTTGCCGTCGGGGGTGAGCAGCGGGCCGCCGGAGTTGCCCTGGCGGACCAGGCCGCGGATGGCGTACACGTCGCGGACGACGCTCTTGCGCTCGTAGATGTTGAACCCCTTGGCCTTCTGCTGCACCCGGATGCGGGCCACGTTCATGGTGTAGCCGAGGCCGTGCGGGAATCCGGCGACGATCGCGTCGTCGCCCTTCTTCGCGCTCCCGTCGAAGCGCAGTACGGGCATGTTGAGCCCGGGGACGTGGAGGATGGCGATGTCGCGGTCGGGGTTGTAGAGCACGACCTTGGCCGGGTGGGTCTTGTCGAGGTAGTCGGTGACCTGCAGTCCCTGGTTGACCCCGGCGACCACGTGCGCGTTCGTCATGATCTTGTTCTGGGCGTAGACGAAGCCGGTGCCCTCGATGTGCTTGCGGCAGCTCGTGGCCACGCCCTGGACCTTGACGATGCCCCGGCGCGCCCGGTCGAGCTGCCTGTTGCCCTTCGTCGCCACGCTCTGGTCGGGCGGCGAGACGTCGACGAGCTGGCCACCTCCGATGGCGTCGAACACCTTGGGGAAGCCGGAGGTGTCGATGAAGTTCTTGAAGGGGACCTGCAGCTCCTTGGCCGCGCTGGGCAGCGTCTGGTCGACCGTGGTCAGCAGCAGGGACCTGTTGACCTGCTCGCTGATCAGGGTGAACTGCGACGACGCCAGCAGCGAGCCGATCAGCCACGCGATGATCAGCACGGAGAAGGCGCTCGCGAAGGTGCCGCCGACCGCGTCGACGACCTTGGCGGGCTCCCAGGTGACATGGCTGCGGACCACCGCGCCGATCGTGGACGACGCGAACTGCCCGACCGTGGCGGAGAGGAAGACGATGACGATCGCCAGCAGGGCGCGCTCGGTCTCGCCGTCGACCACGGCTCCGGCGATGGGCGGGGCGATGAACATGCCCAGCAGCCCGCCACCGACAAAACCGACAAAGCTCAGGGCACCGATGATGAACCCCTGGCGGTATCCCGACACCGCGAAGGCCACCATCAGGGCGATCAGGATGAGATCGAGGAGATCACCGCTCACTCCCTTACGGTATCCAGCCGTCGCCCCGCGCGTGCACACCTTCTCTGAGGTCTCTGCGGTTATCGTGGCCGGATGGCGATGATCGGAGGGGCGGCGGCCGTGGAGTCTCTCATCGAGGCCGCACTGCGAGAACGGGATCAGGAGGGTGCGGCCCGCTGGCACGCGATCACCCAGCTGCAGGAACGCGGCGATCTGGAGACCTTCACCGCGGCACGGAGACTGTGCTCGGGCAGGACCACCGCCGAGCGGATGCTCGGGGTCGACATCCTGGGGCGGCTCGGCTTCGTCGACCGGACGCTGCCGGTGCTCCGCGCCCTGTCCGTCCAGGAGGACGACTGCCTGGTGCTCTACTCGGTGCTGATCGCCTTCGGCCACCTCAGGGACCGCCGCGCGCTGCCGTCGGTGATCGCCCTCGCCGAGCACGACGATCCCCGGATCAGGTACGGGGCCGCCTACGCGCTGCCGAACATCATGGGCAGCCCGCCCGACCCGACGGGCCTGGCCGCGCTGCGGCGGCTCACCCTCGACCCCGACGAGGACGTGGCCGACTGGGCCCGCCTCGGCCTCGCCCTGTCGACGGGACGCGAGGTCGAGGACATCCCGCCCGACGGCCCAGCAGGACGCGAGGCCGAGGACATCCCGCCTGACGGCTCAACGGGCCGCGAGGTTGAGGACGTCGGGCGGGATGTCCTCGACTCGTGACCGGTCCCAGGGAAGCTCGAAACCCGAGCTGCCGAGCACCCCGTCCAGCACTCCCGCGGTGAACCCCCACACCAGCAGCCCGCGCACCCGGAACGCCGGCCCGATGTGACCGCTCGGGTGGCGCAGCCTGATCCGGTTGGCCGGGTCGACGAGCTCGCGGACCGGGACCCGCTCCACCGACTCCACCTCGTCGGGCGAGGCCGCGTGCACCACGCAGGGCGTGTGCCACCAGCCCAGCACCGGGGTCACCCGGTTGTCGCTGTAGCTCAGGTACAGCTCGGGCATGGTCCCGAGCACCCGGACGCCCGCCGGGTCGAGACCGGTCTCCTCGCTCGCCTCGCGCAGCGCGGCGGCGATCGGGCCGTCGTCCTCGGGATCCACCCCGCCGCCGGGGAAGGCGGGCTGTCCCGGATGCGTGCGCCCGCGCGAGCTCCGCTGGATGAGCAGCACGTCAGGGCCGAGCGGCCCCTCGCCGAAGAGCAGGAGCACCGCGGCCGACCGCCCCCCGGACGCCGGAGGGCGGAACATCGGGGTCACCGGCATTCCCCTGACCCGCTCCGCCAGCGTTTCCAACCACCCAGGGACCTCTTCCACGGGCACACCTCCGGTTCTCTGCAACGCGGTGTCCCGTCCCGCGCTTCCCGGTGTCCGCGGATCCGCGGGACGCGGAGACACCGACCGGACGGTCACCCGGCGACTGTCAGGGGGAAATCACGAGAAGGGGCCGGGGCGCACCAGCTTGGCGGCCCGGACCGGATCGACGGGGCCGATGCCGTACGAGGGGCAGAGCGCGGCGAGCGGACAGACGCCGCAGGCCGGTGTGCGGGCGTGGCAGACGCGGCGGCCGTGCCAGATCAGGCGGTGGGACATCATCGTCCAGTCGCGCTTCGGGATGAGCTCGGCGACGACCTGCTCGATCTTCACCGGATCGGTCTCCGCGGTCCAGCGGAAGCGGTGGGTGAGCCGCTGGAAGTGGGTGTCGACGGTGATGCCGGGCACCCCGAAGGCGTTTCCCAGCACGACGTTGGCCGTTTTGCGGCCGACTCCGGGCAGGGCGACCAGGTCCTTCAGCCTCCCGGGCACCTCGCCGCCGTGGCGCTCGCACAGGGCCTGGGCCATGCCGATGATGCTGTTGGTCTTGGCGCGGAAGAAACCGGTGGGCCGGATGATCCCCTCCATCTCGGCCCGGTCGGCACCGGCATAGTCTTCCGCTGTGGGATATTTGACGAAAAGGGTAGGAGTAACCGTATTAACCCTTTTGTCCGTGCATTGGGCGGACAGGATCGTCGCGACCAGCAGTTCGAGAGGATTGCGAAAGTCGAGCTCGCAGTGGGCGTCAGGATAGGTTTCCACCAGAATCCGGTCCATTCGACGAGCTCGACGAACCAGGGCAAGCTGGGATTCACCACCAGGGCTGACGTTGGGGAGCACTCCGACAGCCTACGCTCAAGGCCCCCCGGAGAGCGGCACGATGGGATGGGTCACAATGACTGCGTGAGCCGTGAAACAGGAGGCACTGTGAACTCCGACGACGTGCTGGGCAAGGCCCCTCTGTTCGCCGCGCTCGACCGTGAGAGCGCCGCCGCGCTGCGCACGAGCATCTCCGAGGTGGAACTGTCCAAGGGACAGACCCTCTTCAGTGAGAACGAGACCGGAGACCGCCTCTACGTGGTGCTCGAAGGCAAGATCAAGCTCTCCCGGACCTCGCCAGACGGCCGGGAGAACCTGCTCAGCGTGCTCGGTCCGAGCGAGATGTTCGGCGAACTGTCCCTGTTCGACCCCCGTCCCCGTACGGCGTCGGCCACCGCGCTGACCGACGTCCTCCTGGCCGGGCTCGGACACGACGACCTGCGGCCCTGGCTGACCGGCCGGCCCGAGGTCGCCCTCCACCTGCTGCGGGCCCTGGCCCAGCGCCTGCGCCGTACGAACGACGTGCTGGCCGACCTGGTCTTCACCGACGTGCCCGGCCGGGTGGCCAAGGCCCTGCTCGACCTGGCCGAGCGATTCGGCCAGCGGATCGACGACGGCGTGCGGGTCCACCACGACCTCACCCAGGAGGAGCTGGCCCAGCTGGTCGGCGCCTCGCGGGAGACCGTGAACAAGGCGCTGGCCGACTTCGCCCAGCGGGGCTGGCTGCGCATCGAGGCCAAGGCCGTGGTCATCATGGACCTGGAGCGTCTGCACAACCGCTCGCGCTGAGCCGCCCTCCCGGGGGACCCGGAGACCTCGGGGAACCCGGGGAAGGTCCTGGAGGACCCGGCAGGACGGGCGCCGGGAAAGGACCGTTCCGAAGGCGGCCGCCCCGGGGAGCGGGCCGCCCCGGAGACGGGTCTAACCGTCGAGGTAGGCGAGCTGCGCGCGGACCGACATCTCGGCGGCGGGCCAGAGGGACCTGTCCACGTCCGCGTAGACGATCTCGACGATCTCCCTGGGCGTCGCCGCCCCCCGCCGCCGGGCCTCCCGGATCTGGTCGAGCCTTCGCCGCCGGTGCGCGATGTAGCCGTCGAGGGCGCCGATCGGGTCGGGCAGCACCGGACCGTGACCGGGCAGCAGCGCCTCGGCCCCGACCCGCTCGGCCCTCGCCCGGAGCAGGTCGAGGGAACGCAGGTAGTCGGCCAGGTCGCCGTCCGGGGCGATCACGGTGGTGCCACGGCCGAGCACCGTGTCGCCGGTGAGGATCGCCCGGTCCCGCGGCAGCCAGAAGCAGAGCGAGTCGAACGAGTGCCCGGGCGTGCCCACGACGTGCAGTTCCAGCTCCCCGGCCGTGAGCACGTCGCCGTCGCCGAGCCCCTCCTCGCCCAGCCGGTGCGCGGGATCCAGGGCCCTGACGGGCGCCCCGACCAGCCCGGCGAACTTCGCGGCGCCGCCGCTGTGGTCGTGGTGGCCGTGGGTGAGCAGGATCGCGACGACGCGGCGGCCCTCCAGGTGCCCGGCGACCCGCGCGAGGTGCTCGTCGTCGTCCGGCCCGGGGTCGACGACCAGCACCTCCTCCCCGAACCCTCCGAGTTCCCCGAGCCTCCCGAACTCCCCGGGTTCCCCGGGCTCCCCGGGTCCGCCGGCCTCCCGGACACCGATCACCCACGTGTTGGTGCCGTCCAGGGTCATCTCGGAGGGGTTCGGGGCGAGGAGGTTGAGCGCGTGGTCCGTACCGGCCCCGTCCGGCCCCTCCAGGGGGATCCGCAGCCCGCTCACCGCGCGCCGAACCGGTAGTCGTCGTCGAGCACGATCCGCATCTCCCCGTCCACCTCCGCGATCTTCGGCATGAAGGTCACGATCTCACGGTCGGCCGCGAGCACCTCGGGCACCTTCTCGTAGGCGCTCAGCTCGGTGAGCGTGCGGTACGTCGGGGGCATCAGGAGGATCCGGCCCGTCCCGCCCTGGTCGAGCGCGTCGGCGGGCCGGAGCCAGACGACCTGGTCGGCCTCGCCGCCGACGTCGCGGGTGAGCTGGCCGGCCGGGAGCGCCGCGACGAAGAACCGGGTGTCGAAACGCCTGGTCTCGACCTCGGGGGTGATCCAGTGCGCCCAGGGACGGAGCAGGTCGGAGCGGAGGACCAGGCCGCGCCGGCCGAGGAAGTCGGCGAAGGACAGGGTCTTGCCGATCAGGGCGAGCCGGTCGGCCTCCCAGTCGTCACCGGTGGTGTCGGACACCACGGCCTCCGCGGACGGACCGGCCAGCAACACCCCCGACTCCTCGAACGTCTCCCGTACGGCGGCGCACACCAGGCCCCGGGCGGTCCGCTCGTCCGCGCGGAAGATCTCGCCCCAGGCGGCGGGCGGAGGACCCGCCCAGTCGATCACCTGGTCGGTGTCGCGCGGGTCGACCAACCCGCCCGGAAAGACGTAGGCCCCCGCGGCGAAGGCCATGCTCGCCTTGCGCCGCAGCAGGTACGCCTCCAGCCCGCCGGCCTCCTCACGGAGGACGACCACGGTGGCGGCGTCCCGGGCCGGGACGGGGGCGACCCGCCCGGCCAGGATGTCGCGTGCGCGCTCGCCCAACTCACCGGGAAGCGGGATACCGCCCATTGAGACCCTCCACCAGAACATCACTCGGTTTCAGGTCAATCATGTGGCACGGCACCGCCGCGGACAATCACGGGGCCACATCGGCACCCCACCCCGCGGCGCGGCGCACCCGTACGGCCCCTGGCGAGCCCCCACGGCGCTCGTGCGGCCCCGGCGAGCCCGGCCACCTGCCGGGGCCTCGGCCGCCGCCGGCGGGCCTCAACGGCCGCCAGGGGCCCCCGCCTCCGGTGGCCCCGGGACCGTCGGTGTCCCACCGATCCACCGGGGCACCCGGGCGACCTCAGCGGACCTCGGCGATCACCTCGACCTCGACCGGCGCGTCCAGCGGGAGGACGGCGACACCGACCGCGCTGCGGGCGTGCCTGCCCGCGTCACCGAGCACCGCGGCGAGCAGGTCGCTGGCGCCGTTGACGACCTGTGGCTGACCGGTGAAGCCCGGAGCGCTGGCCACGAAACCGACCACCTTGACGATGCGGACGATGTTCGACAATCCTCCGGCCTCCGACGCGACGGCGGCGAGGGCGTTGAGCGCGCACGCCCTCGCGAGCTCGTAGGCGTCCTCGACGCCCACCTCGGCGCCGACCTTGCCGGTGGCCACCAGCTTGCCGTCCACGACCGGGAGCTGCCCCGACGTGTAGATGTGGTCGCCGGAACGCACCGCCGGGACGTACGCCGCCAGCGGCGGCACCACCTCCGGCAGGGTCAGGCCCAGCTCCGCCAGCCTCTCCTCGGCCGTCACTGCCTCGGCCGCTTCAGGTAGGCGACCAGCTGCTCGGGGTTGGGACCCGGCACGACCTGGACGAGCTCCCAGCCGTCCTGGCCCCAGTTGTCAAGAATCTGCTTCGTCGCGTGGACCAGCAGCGGCACCGTCGAGTACTCCCATTTCGTCATGCGGGACACATTAGCGAGACCGCCCCCCGCAGGCGGCCCACCTCGAACCCCCGGCCACCGGGACGGCCCGCTGTGAGAATCTGCATATTTACTTTGCGAGCCCGATCGATTAGCAAGACGAACACGTACGGCCTCCCGGACCGTGCGCCGGGTCCCCTGCGGGCCCGGCCCGGGCGCGTACGGGCCGCATGACCGCGCCGAACAGGGCGATCTGCGGCGAAGACCCCTCAAAAGGGGACATTTCTGCCGACCTCCGGACGGGCGCCCGAGACCGGGCGCGGCCACCCTCGTCCGCCGGAGGGGCGTGCCGGTGCGGGCTCTCCGGGGGAAGGTGCCGAGGAGTTGTCAAGTAGCCGTTGGGTAGCCTTCGAAGGGTGAGAGCTCGCGACACCGATTGGGACGGCGTACGCCTTCACGTCGTCACCGGCAAGGGCGGCACCGGCAAGACGACGGTGGCCGCCGCACTCGCGCTCGCCCTCGCGGCGGGTGGCAGAAAGGTCCTGCTGGTCGAGGTCGAGGGCCGCCAGGGGATCTCCCGGGTCTTCGACCTGCCGCCCCTGCCGTACGAGGAGCGCAAGATCGCCGTCGCGCCCGGCGGCGGGGACGTCTACGCGCTGGCCATCGACGCCGAGGAGGCCATGCTCGAGTACCTCGAGATGTTCTACGGCATGCGCAGGGCCGGCCGGGCGCTCACCAAGATCGGCGTCATCGACTTCGCCACCACCATCGCCCCCGGCTTCCGTGACGTCCTGGTGACCGGCAAGACGAGCGAGGCCGTCCGGCGCAAGGGCAAGGACGGCAGGAGGACCTACGACGCGGTCGTGCTGGACGCGCCGCCGACCGGCAGGATCGCGCGCTTCCTCAACGTCACCAACGAGGTCGCGGGGCTGGCCAGGGTCGGCCCGATCAAGAACCACGCCGACCTGGTGAACGGCGTCGTCTCCTCACCCGAGACCGCTGTGCACTTCGTCACGCTCCTGGAGGAGATGCCGGTCCAGGAGACCCTGGACGGCCTGCGCGAGCTCCGCGCCGCCGGGCTCCCGCCCGGCGGGATCTTCGTCAACATGATCCGCGAGTCGTTGCTCCCCGCCGCCGTCCTGGACGCCGCCGCCGAGGACAGGCTCGACCCGGCCGAGCTGGTGCTCGGTCTCAAGGCCGCCGGGCTCACCGACGGCGGCCCCGCGGCGGTCGCGATGGCCGAGGCCCTGACCGAGGAGATCGCCGAGCACGCCCGCCGCACCGAGTTGGAACGGGATGAGAGGCTGTCGCTGGACAAGGCCGCCCGCCCCCGCTACGACCTGCCGTTGCTGGCCGACGGGGTCGACCTGTCGGGGCTGTACGAGCTGGCGGAATCGATCCGCACCCAGGGAGCAGCGTGAAGACCCCTCCGTTCCTCGACCTCGACGCGATCATCGACGATCCGAACACCCGGATCGTCGTCTGCTGCGGCTCCGGCGGCGTCGGGAAGACCACCACCGCCGCGGCGCTGGGGCTGCGCGCGGCCGAGCGCGGCCGTTCCGCCGTGGTACTCACGGTCGACCCCGCGCGGCGGCTGGCGCAGTCGATGGGACTCACCGAACTCGACAACACCCCCAGGCCCGTCATGGGCGTCGAGGGGGAGGGTCGGCTGCACGCCATGATGCTCGACATGAAGCGGACCTTCGACGAGATCATCGAGGCGCACGCCGACCCCGAGCGGGCCCGCCAGATCCTGACGAACCCCTTCTACCAGTCGCTGTCGTCCAGCTTCTCCGGCACGCAGGAGTACATGGCGATGGAGAAGCTGGGCCAGCTCAGGCGGTCGGACGAGTGGGATCTGATCATCGTCGACACCCCGCCGTCCCGCTCCGCGCTCGACTTCCTCGACGCTCCCGAGCGGCTCGGCCGCTTCCTCGACGGCAAGCTGATCCGAGTGCTCATGCTTCCGGCCAAGGCCGGGGGACGCAGCGCGTTCAAGCTGTTCAACGCGGGTTTCGGCATCGTCGCCGGGGCGCTGACCAAGCTGCTGGGCGCGCAGGTGCTCAAGGACCTGCAGACGTTCGTGTCCGCGCTGGACGCCGTCTTCGGCGGTTTCAGGGCGCGGGCGGACCAGACCTACCGGCTCCTGCAGGCCCCGGGGACGGCGTTCGTCGTCGTGGCCTCGCCCGAGCGCGACGCGATGCGCGAGGCGTCCTACTTCGTGGAGAGGCTGGCCGAGGAGCGCATGCCCCTGGCGGGTCTCGTCGTCAACCGGGTGCACCGCTCGCCCGCCTCCATGCTGTCCGGGGCACGGAGCACCGCCGCCGCCGAGGACCTGGAGTCGCGCGGCGAGCACGAGCTCACCTCCGCCGTGCTGCGGTTGCACGCCGGGCGGATGCAACTGGCCGCTCGCGAGCGACGCGAGGAGGAGCACTTCATCTCCGCGCATCCCACCGTGCCCGTGGCGCGGGTCCCCGCCATGGCGCAGGACGTGCACGACCTGGAGGGGCTGCGCGAGGTGGGCGACCTCCTGGCCGCCTGGCCGCCCGCTAGCCGTACGGCGGTGTGACCCCGGATCGGACCCCGCTAGCCGTACGGCGGTGTGACCCCGGATCGGACCCCGCCGGCCGTACGGCGGTGTGCCTCCGGATCGGACCCGGGCGGCGCTTCGGGCGCCGCCGTCGGGCGACCTGGAGAGGCCGCCGTCGGGCGGGCCCGGAGAACCCGCGTGACCGCGCGCTCTCCGGTCCGTGACATGCGTGTACGGCTGGCGCTCGGCGCCAGCCGTACGGGATGGGCGCGAACTCAGCCGGCGATCAGCTCGTTAGTCCGCTCGTATTCCTCTTTGGCCAACTCCAGCAGGTCCCGCCAGGAGTCGACATCCGGTCGCCGGCGCAACAGCGCGCGGCGTTCGCGCTCGGTCATCCCGCCCCACACCCCGAACTCGATGCGGTTGTCCAGCGCATCGGCGAGGCACTCGGTCCGGACCGGGCATCCTCGGCAGATCAGCTTCGCTCGGTTCTGGGCAGCACCCTGAACGAACAAAGCGTCAGGATCCGCACCCTTACAGGCCGCACGGGAGGTCCAATCCGTGATCCACATTCGACCCCACTCCCCTTTAGGTGGTCAGTCGTGACTTGGGCCGACGGGCGCGGGCGTCGGGCCTCGGTATTCAATTGCTGCAGAAAGAGAACGTACGCAACCAGACGTTCGGGCCGACAGACCCCGGCGGGACCAAATTCTCACATGGTCATCCACGGCCATCTGGCCGGGAATGACTAGTCACCTGCCTGAGATAACGGGACAAAGCCAAGCTAAGATGGCGTTCCGTTACCGTTTGCGCCATCCGTCCGACGTACCCTTGGTCCTGTGCAAGCTCAAGGCAAAGACCAGGGGTCTGTGATCGGCGCTGCCGGTAATGTGCTGAAGTTGCTCGGCGCGGCCGCCATCACGGGCGTGCTCGTCGCCGCCGTGGCGCTTCCGGCGGTGGGTGGCGCGGGGATGACGGTGAACGCGGCGACGAACGAGCTGCGTCTTCTCCCCGAAGAGCTCAAGGAGCCCCCCCTCGCCGAGAAGACCACCCTGCTCGACGCCAACGGCAAGCAGTTCGCCCAGTTCTATTTCGAGAACCGCGAGTCGGTGAGACTGGACGAGGTCGCCGACGTCATGAAGACGGCGATCGTGGCGATCGAGGACGACCGGTTCTACGAGCACGGGGCGATCGACATCGAGGGCACCTTCCGGGCCGCGGTGAGAAACGTCTCGGGCGGCGGGGTCGTCCAGGGCGGCTCCTCCATCACGCAGCAGTACGTCAAGCTCGTGCTCGTCAACGCCGCGGAGACCAAGGAGGAGCAGGCCGCCGCGATCGCGCCCACGCTCTCCAGGAAGCTGAACGAGCTGCGCTACGCGCTGGCCATCGAGGAGAAGTACACCAAGTCTGAGGTCCTCGAGCGCTATCTGAACATCTCCTACTTCGGCGCGGGCGCCTACGGCATCCAGGCCGCCTCCCGGCGCTTCTTCGACAAGCCGGCCTCGAAGCTGACCCTGTGGGAGGCGGCCACCCTCGCCGGGGCCGTGCAGAACCCGAGCGTGACCGACCCGAACGCGGGCAAGGCCTCCCGCGACCGGCTGCTGGAGCGGCGCAACATCGTGCTGAACCGGATGGCCGAGCTCGGCAAGATCACGCAGCAGGAGGCCGAGGAGGCCAAGAAGAAGAAGCTCGGCTTCAAGAACATCGAGGCCCCCGGCGGCTGCGAGGAGAGCGCCTACCCGTACTTCTGCCTCTACGTGCGGCAGGAGATCGCGACCAACGAGGACTTCGGCAAGACCCGCAAGCAGCGCGAGAGGCTGCTGCAGCGGGGCGGTCTGGTCATCAAGACGACGCTCACCCCGAAGGCCCAGAAGGCCTCGGAGAAGGCGATCAAGGAATACGTCAAGACCAGCGACAAGCCGGTCGCCGCGCAGGCGATGGTCGTTCCCGGCACCGGCGCCGTAAAGGCGATGGCGGCCAGCCGCAACTTCGGCAGGAACAAGAAGAAGAACGAGATCAGCTACAACCTCGTCGGCGACCGGGAGCACGGCGGCGGAGCGGGCTTCCAGGCGGGCTCCACGTTCAAGCCCTTCACCCTGCTGACCGCCCTTGACCAGGGCATGAAGCTGGGCGACGGCTTCGGCACCGGCTCCGGATACCGGGCACCCAGCCACAGCGCGTTCCGCAACTGCAAGGGCAAGGCGGTCGGCGAGCCCGACCACGAGGTCAAGAACTCCAGCGAGGGCGGCGGCGGCTTCAAGACCCTGACCACCGGCACCCTGGGGTCGGTGAACACCTTCTTCATGCGCCTGGAGCAGGAGGTCGGCCTCTGCGAGACGGTCAAGATGGCCAAGAGCCTGGGCATCAAGCGCGCCGACGGCAAGCCTCTGAAGGAGTTCGAGACCTTCACTCTCGGCATCAACGAGATGGACCCGGTGACGGTCTCCGCCGCCTACGCGACGATCGCCGCCCGCGGCACCTACTGCAGCCCGATGGTGATCACCGAGAGCACCGACCGCGACGGCAAGAAGATCTCCTACAAGCCGAAGTGCAAGCAGGTCCTGGACGAGGAGGTCGCCGACGCGGCCAGCCACATCATGTCCGGGGTCTTCACCAAGGGCACGATGAGCGGGGTCGGCGGCATCGGCCGTCCGGCGGCGGGCAAGACCGGCACCACCGACGACTACACCGCCGCCTGGTTCGCCGGGTTCACCCCCGAACTCGCCTCCGCGGTGAGCCTCGGCGACCCGCGCGGCGCCTTCAAGTACGACCTGATCGGCGTGACCATCGGCGGGCGCTACTACAGCTACGTGTACGGCGCCGAGATCTCCGGGCGGATCTGGAAGAACTCCATGCTCGGCGCGCTCAAGGGCGTCGAGGCGACCCCCTTCACCCCGGTGAACATGGAGCGCTTCGGCGGCTGCTCCGCCGGCCGGTGCGCGCCCAAGCCTCCGCCGAAGCGCGGGGACGGCGACGGGCCCAGGGACGACCGGGGCGACGACCGGGGTGACAACGGCGACGGCCCGTTCGGGCCGGACGGCGGCGACAACCGTGAGGTCAACGGCGGCGCCCCGTTCGGCCCGAACGGCGGCGCCCCGATCGCCCCGGTGGTCCCGTAGCTCGCCCCGGCGGTCCCGTGGCGACACCGGAGCCCGGGACCACCGGCGCCCCGGAACGCCGGAGCGATCAGACCGATCGGATCAGGAGGACGCCAGGCGAGCTCGTACGGCCTGCGCGACGCGACCACCCTCGGCGCGTCCGGCGACCTTCGGGTTCACGAGCTTCATGACCTGACCCATGGCCTGCGGCCCGGTGGCACCGCTCTCGGCGACGGCCTCGTCCACGAGCCCGGCGAGCTCCTCGTCGGACAACTGCGCGGGCAGGTACGCCTCCAGCACGGCCTGCTCGTCGACCTCCGCCTGGGCCTGCTCCACCCGGCCGGCACCGCTGAACGCCTCGGCAGCCTCGCGGCGCTTCTTGGCCTCCTTGGCCAGCACCTTGACGACCTCGTCGTCGCTGAGCTCGCGTGCCGTCTTACCCGAGACCTCCTCGACGTTCACGGCCGCGAGGGCCATGCGAATCGTGCGGGTGCGGATCTCGTCCCTGCTCTTCATGGAGGCCGTGAGATCGGCCTTCAGCTTGTCCTTCAATGCGCTCATGGCGTCCATCTTGCCGCCTCACCAGCCCCGCTGTATCCCGAGTTTCCGTTCGAGGGCCCGATCTCGGGCATGATGAGAAGGTGAGGAAAGCAGCCGCGGTGCCCCTGTCCCTGTTCGGCGTCGGCCTGGCCGGTCTCGCGTACGCCTCGGTCGTCGAGCGCAACGCGTTCCGGCTGCGCCGCTTCGACGTGCCCGTGCTGGAGCCGGGGCAGCGGCCCGTGCGCATCCTCCACCTGTCCGACCTGCACCTCACCCCCGGGAGGCGGAGGCTGATCGACTGGGTGCGCTCGCTGGGGGCCCTCAACCCCGACCTGGTGGTCAACACCGGCGACTCCATCTCGCACCCCGACGCGATCACGCCCCTCATGCACGCCCTGGAGCCCCTGCTGTCGCGCCCGGGCCTGTTCGTCTACGGTTCCAACGACATGTACGAGCCGCGGCCGAAGAACCCCGCCCGCTACCTCTGGCGCACCTCCAAGGCCGACTACGGACAGAAGATCCCCACCCTCCCCTGGGAGGAGCTGGGCGCCGCCATGGCCGCCGAGGGCTGGCTGGACATGAACAACACCACCGCCCGCCTCAAGGTCGGCGATCTCGACGTGGCCGTGGGCGGCATCCACGACTCCCACATCAACCTCGACCGCTACGACCTGATCGCCGGTCCCGCCCCGGCGGCGGCCGACCTGCGCCTGGGCGTGATGCACTCGCCGGAGCCCCGCAACCTGACCCGTTTCGCCGCCGACGGTTACCAGCTGCTGCTCGCCGGGCACACTCACGGCGGACAGCTCTGCGTCCCCTTCTACGGCGCCCTGGTCACCAACTGCGGCATCGACCGGGCCCGCGTCAAGGGCATGAGCCGCCACGACTCCGCCTACCTCCACGTCTCCGCCGGCCTCGGTACCAGCCCCTACGCCCCGGTCCGCTTCTCCTGCTACCCCGAGGCCAGCCTCCTGACCCTGATGCCCCGCCGTCGCGGCGACGCAAGCACCCACGAAGTCCGCTAGACTTTTCCAAGCACGAGCAAGACCGGGCGTGTGACCGGGGTGTGGCGCAGCTTGGTAGCGCGCTTCGTTCGGGACGAAGAGGCCGCAGGTTCAAATCCTGTCACCCCGACGTTGAGTAAAGTCCCGAGGTCAAGGGCCGTTTCTGAGAAATCAGGAACGGCCTTTCGCTTTCCCGGATTCGACGGCCGTGCGCCACGGGGTCATAAAGATCATTTTAAGGGCGACTCGATCGGCACCGGGTCGCCGGGCACGCCACCGGTCATGACAATCCGGATTTCCTCGAACCGCATCCGCGGGATTCTCCCGGCGGTCATGCCTGTTTCGTCGAAAAGGTGACTCGACTTCCGTTGAGAAGGTGACTCGGCCGAAAAGGCGACCCGGCGCGGACGATCGGCTCGCGGCGGGAACCCGTTCTCACCCGCCCGCGTCGGACCGCCGATCGATCCGCCCGGTTCACGAGACGAGGGCCCGGTGAAGATCAGCCCGCCTGGGGCGAACGGCCGGGCTCGCCGGGGCCCGCGTGCTGCAGCCAGACATAGCCGACCGGCTGGGAGACGTTCCACTCCGCAGCCAGGTGGGCGTCGACCGGCAGGAAACCGGCTCCCCGGTAGCACCGCAGGGCCCGGGCGTTGTCCGGGTGCACGCGCATGAAGACGTTCGCGTAGCCCGCGTCCCGAGCCAGCGCGGCCAGTCCTCGCACCAGCTCCCGCCCGATCCCCCCGCCCCGGGCACCGGGGGCCACGATGATCCGGGCGAGTTCGATCTCTTCCTCCTCGGTGTCGACCCACAGCTCCCCGTAGCCGAGCGGGTCCCCCTCCGCGAAGAGCATGTGGGAGCGCACGTCCTCTCCTTGCTGCCAGTCGGCGACGACCCGCGCCGGCAGGGGGAACTCGTGCCGTCCGCACCACATCGCGACCTCTCGCGGCGAGGCGGGCCAGCCCGCGACCGTGGTCGCGTGCGCCGTGGCGAAGGGCAGCAGATCCATACCTGATCCATTCATTCCGGTATTCGGTGGATGCGAGGCGCAGCATGCCTCCTCTCGCGCACCCCGTCCACACAGCACCTGATGTCCGGGACCGCCCGCGCTCCCGGGCCGGACCCGCGCGGGAGGTTTTCGAACATCGCAGATGCTGTGCAAAAATGGCAATAGATAGTGTGTTTGCTAGTTTTTTCTTTCATTGTGGGTGAATGTGCGAGGTACGGTGACTGTTCCCGGCGACGTTCCGGATCAGCACGGTGAGTCGGTGAGTCAGTGAGGAGCCCTCGTTGTCCAGGCGTCTTCCCCGGTGGGCCGTCACGGTTCCCCTCGCCCTCACCCTGGCCGCCGTCCTGTCCGGCTGCGGCGCCGGCGACCCGGCTCCCGCGTCCGCCCCCACCTCCGCCGAGGGCGATGCCACGACACTGACGGTGCTCGCCGCCGCGTCGCTGACCGGCACGTTCACCGAGTTGGGCAAGGCCTTCGAGGCCGCGCATCCGGGCACGACGGTACGGTTCAGCTTCGGCTCCAGCGCCACCCTGGCCCAGCAGGCCGTCCAGGGCGCCCCCGCCGACGTCTTCGCCGCCGCCAGTCCCGCCACCATGAAGATCGTCACCGACGCCTCCCTGGCCACCGGCCCGGCCGTCTTCGCTCGCAACACCCTCCAGATCGCCGTCCCTGCCGGCAACCCGGCCAAGGTCGACGACCTGGCGGACCTGGCCGACCCGAAGGTCAAGGTCGCCCTGTGCGCCGAGCAGGTGCCCTGCGGCGCCGCCGCGGTCAGGGCACTGGACGCGGCCAGGCTCAAGGTCACCCCTGTCACGCTGGAACAGGACGTCAAGGCCACCCTGACCAAGGTCGAGCTCGGCGAGGTCGACGCCGCCCTGGTCTACAAAACGGACGTCATCGCCTCCGGTGGCAAGGTACGGGGCATCGACTTCCCCGAGGCCGGGAAAGCGGTCAACGACTACCCGATCGCGGTCCTGGCCGGCGCGCCCGTCCCGGAGGCGGCCAGGCGGTTCGTCGACCTCGTGCTGTCGCGGCAGGGGGCGGAGGTGCTGGCCAAGGCCGGTTTCCAGACGCCCTGAGCGGCCATGACACCCGCGCCCGGACGCCCGCTCAGCGGTGCCGGGCGCCCTCGTGGTCCGCGTGACCGGCGGGCTCCAGCTGCAGGGTGGAGTGCTCGACGTCGAAGTGACCGGCCAGGCACTCGTGCAGCCGGTCCAGCACCGGGCCGAAGGAGCCGTCCACCAGGACACCGTCCGCCATCACGACGTGGGCGGACATGACGGGGAGCCCCGAGGTGATGGTCCAGGCGTGCAGGTCGTGGACGTCGATGACACCCGGCGTCTCCAGCAGGTGCCTGCGGACCTCCTCCAGGTCGACCCCCCGGGGGACGGCCTCGAGCAGGATGTCCACGGCCTCGCGCAGCAGGCTCCAACTGCGCGGCACGATCAGCAGGGCGATGACGACGGAGACGATCGGGTCCGCCGTCGTCCAGCCGGTGAGCGCGATGACGACCGCGGCGGCGATCACCGCGACCGAGGCCAGCAGGTCGCCGAGGACCTCCAGGTAGGCGCCCCTCAGGTTGAGGCTCTCCGTCTGGCCGGGGCGCAGCAGCCACAGCCCGACCGCGTTGGCGGCCAGGCCGACCGCGGCCGTCACGAGCATCACCGTTCCGCCGACCGGCTCGGGGTCGGCGAAGCGCCGGACGGCCTCGTACAGGATGTAGAGGCTCAGCGCGAGGAGGACGACGGCGTTGATCGCGGCGGCGAGGATCTCCGCCCGCTGGTAGCCGAAGGTGCGCCGGGCGCTGGCCGGCTTGCCGGCCATCCAGACGGCGAACAGCGCCAGCGCGATGCCCGCGGCGTCGGTGGCCATGTGCCCGGCGTCGGCGAGCAGCGCCAGGCTGCCCGACAGCGCCGCGCCGACGACCTCGACGACGAGCACGCCGATGGTCAGCAGCAGCACGACGACCAGGCGCCCGCGGTGTGCCGCGGCCGCCGTCGGCGTCGTGTGCCCATGCCCGTGCCCGTGCCCCATGACGCCCCATCCCTGTCGGTACAGCCCCCAGTGTTTATACAGCAATCACTGTATATACAGCAAGTGATGTATTGTGATAACCATGCTCACCGCCGCGACACGCCTTGACGCGATGGCCCGTCTCGGAAGGGCGCTGGCCGATCCCAACCGTTGCCGGATGCTCATCGCCCTCCTCCAGGGACCCACCTACCCGGCACGCCTGGCCGAAGAGCTCGGGCTGACGCGCCAGAACGTGTCCAACCACCTGTCGTGCCTGCGCGGCTGCGGCCTGGTGGTCGCGGTGCCCGAGGGGCGCCAGACCCGGTACGAGCTGTCCGATCAGCGCCTCGCCCACGCCATCGAGGACCTGCTCCATGTCGTGCTCGCCGTCGATCCCGACCATCGGGACGCGCACGAGGCGGATCCCGCGGAATAGCTCTCTACCGGTATCACCCGCTTCCCCAGCCTCATAACCGGCCGTCCAGCGCTTTTCAGCGACGCGCGGCCGCGACGAACAGCGGCACGGCCACGAAAAGCCGTCCGGTACGCGCGCGTCCGGTCTGTTCCGCGATCCACGTACCGGCGTCGTCCTCGGTGATGGCACCGGCGTCACGGGCGGCACCGGCGGTCCCCACGAGCATGGGCAGCACCGGCGGGCCGGTGAGGACACCGGTGTGGGCCTCCACGGTGACGTCGTCGAATCCGGCGTCCAGCAGGAGGGCCCGGTAGGCGCGGGCGGCACGGGGCGCGGGGATGAGGTCGGCGCGGGCGTGCACGATGGTCCGGGTGAGGGCCGGGGTGTCGGAGTCGATGACGAAGGTGTCCCAGTCCTGCCCGATCAGGACGATCCGTCCGCCCGGAGCGAGCACCCGCCGCGCCTCACCGAGCGCCCCGGCCGGATCGCCGAACTCGTGGTAGAGCTTCTCGGCGCGATACCCGGCCAGCTCACCGTCCCGGAACGGCAGCTCGCGGGCGTCGCCGACGCGGAGATCCGCGCCGGACTCGCGCCGGCGGCCCTCGGCGATCATCTGCTCGCTGAGGTCGACGCCGATCGCCCGCGCACCGCGCCCGGCCAGCTCGGCGACGGCCAAACCGGTCCCGCAGCCGACGTCGACCACGGGCGCCCCCGGCGTGAGGTGGAGCAGGTCGTAGGAGCGGGCGCGCAGCCGGACGGAGTCGGGGAGAGCGTCGAACGCGTCGAGCAACCGGACCAGCTCGGTGACGGTGTCCCCCTCCGGCCCCTCCGGCCCTTCCCGCCCTGTCCGGCCCGTTGGATCCGTTCGGTCCTGCCGGTCGTTCCGCTCGGCTCGGTCCTGCCGGTCTGTTCGGTCTGTTCGGTCTGCAGTGGTGTCGTTGGACATGTCATCGAGAATGCGACTTAATGCCGACATGAAGTCAAGCGACGGTGGCGAGATGATGAGCATCGGCGAGATCGCCGGGCGGTTCGGCCTGCCCACCCACGTCCTGCGGCACTGGGAGGCCATGAGACTTCTGGCCCCAGCCCGCGTCGGGGCCGACCGCCGCCGCTACGACCGCGACCACCTCTATCGTGTCGCGGTGATCCTGCGCGCCAAGGAAGCCGGGTTCTCCCTCGCCGACATCCGGGAAATGATCTCCATCGGCGATCCGGAGGCGCGACGCGACGTCCTGCGCCGCAGGCACGCGGATCTGACGCGACGCGTCGCCCAGGCGCGGTCGTCGCTCCACATGATCGAATGCGCCCTGGCCTGCGACCACGACGACTTCACCGGCTGCGCCCACTTCCAGCGCAGCCTGGCGGCGAAGATCGACGCATGAACGCCCGCGACGGGCTCGGGGCGGCGCCCGACGGTGACGCCCGTCGCGACGCGCTCAGGAACGGACGAGCCTGGCGATGGCGTCGGACGCCTCCCTGACCTTCTCCTCGGCCTCGGCGCCGCCCTTGGCGGTGGCCTCGGCCACGCAGTGCGCCAGATGCTCCTCCAGCAGGGACAGCGCGAAGGACTGCAGGGCCCGGTTGGCCGCCGACACCTGGGTGAGGATGTCGATGCAGTACTTGTCCTCCTCGACCATCCGCTGCAGGCCCCGCGCCTGCCCCTCGATCCGGCGCAGCCGCCGTAGATGGTCCTGCTTGTTGGCGGTGTATCCGTGCATCTCTCCCCCTCCGCTCGGCCTCCCCTGTTGAAGGATACCCCCCGACAGTATTTGAGACAGCCTCGCGATCCGGATCCCCGCTACCCGCCTCCGACCACCTCGGCGGGCGGCGACGCGAGCTCCCAACCGCGCAGCAGACCCTGGGTGACGACCGTGACCGCGCAGCGCTGTGCGGCGTACGTGAGGGCCATGGTGTGGTGTTCCAGGGAGAAGTCGGCGACGGCGTCGGCGACGAGGAACGGCTGGAGGTCCTGCATGAAGGCGTCGCAGACGGTCATGAGACAGCCGATGTGCGCGTAGACACCGCAGACGATGATCTGGTCGCGTCCCATGGCCTCCATCCGGGCGCGCAGGTCGGTCCTGCAGAAGGCGCTGTAGCGCCACTTGGTGAGCAGGATGTCGGGCTGCGCGGGAAGAAGGCTCGCGACGATCTCACTCTCCCGGAGGCCGGGGATCCCCGGGCCCCAGAAGTCCTGGAGCAGGCCGCGCTCGTGTTCGCTCTGACCTCCGGGCTGCATCGAGTAGACGACGGGAATCCCCCGTGCGGCGCACGCTTCACGCAGGAGGCCGATGTTGGCGATGAGCCCGTCCAGCGGCGAGGCGTCGGCGGCGAAGGGGGCGAGGAAATAGTTCTGCATGTCGTGGACCAGCAGGATGGCGCGGCACGGATCAGGGCGCCAGCTCACCCGGTTCTCGGGAAGATCGTCCTCCTCCGGCAGCGGGTAGGAGGCGATCTGGGGAAGGGCCACGGGCACTGTCTCCTTTCCTGCGGTGACGGATCTTTCCCGCGGTGGCGCGTCGTCTCCCGCGCCGGCGGGTCAGCGGTCCTGGTCCAGGCCGACGGCGCGGAGCATGGTCTGGAACTTGGCGGTGGTCTCGGCGAGCTCGGTCTCCGGCACCGACCCCGCGACGATCCCCGCGCCCGCGAACAGCCTCAGAGTGTGGTCGGCGACCTCGGCGCAGCGGATGGTCACGACCCACTCGCCGTCGCCCGTCGCGTCGCCCCACCCGACCAGGCCCGCGTACAGGCCGCGGTCGAACGACTCGATCTCCTCGATGGCCTCGCGCGCGGCGCCCGCGGGCGTACCGCAGACGGCGGGGGTGGGGTGCAGTACCGTGGCCAGCTCCAGCGACGTGACCGCCGGGTCGTTCAGCACGCCGGTGATCCGGGTCGACAGGTGCCACATGGAGGCGGTGGACAGCGGCGAGGGCCCGGCGGGAACCGACAGCTCGCGGCAGTACGGGCGTAGCGCCTCCACGATGCTCTCGACCACCAGGGCGTGCTCGCGGAGGTCCTTGTCCGAGGCGAGGAGGGCGCGGGCCCGTTCGCGGTCGACGACGGGGTCCGGGTGGCGGGGCGCGGACCCCGCGAGCGGGTTCGTCGTGACCCGGCGGCCCGAGCGGGAGACGAGCAGTTCGGGACTGGCTCCCAGGAGGGTACGGGCGGTGTCGCTGCTCGACGGCAGGTCGACCGCGTAGCCGTAGGCCTGCGGGTCGCGCCGCATGAGGTTGCGCAGGACGCGGCCGACGTCGACGGGGGCGCCCAGGGTGACGTCCATGGTGCGGGCGAGCACGATCTTCTTGAGCTCCCCGGCGGTCAGCTTGGCCAGCGCCTTCTCCACGCCGCGCACGTAGTCGCCGGGATCGGAGACCGGGCCGAAACCGGTGAACGTCCCGCTGATCCGCTCGGGGGTGGCGGAGGGACCGGCCGGCGGGCTCGTCCAGCAGACGGCGGCGGGCACCAGCAGGCGCGCGGGACGGTCGTCGCGGAAGGGGATCGCGCCCACCACCACGGGGTTGGGGTGATCGGAGTCCATCGCGTCGCGCAGGGCGGAGGCGACGCGCCCCTGCAGGCTCGTCGTCCCGGAATCGGGAACCTCCTGGAGCACCCCCCGGGCGAGCAGGGTACGGGTCGGCGAGGTGAAGAAGAAGGTGCCGGGCTCGTAATCTCCCAGAAGGTCGGGCATTCGAGACATGGTGAGGGCGTCGTTCGACGGCATGGTGAAGAGGTCTCCTGTTGAGAGGGATCCAGGAACGGGAGGGGTGGCGCTACGACCGGAGCGTGGCGCCCCCGTCGACGTACAGGTCCTGCATGGTGATGTGCCTGGCACGGTCGGAGGCCAGGAAGAGGACGGCGTCCGCGATGTCGGCGGGATCGGCCAGCCTCCCGAGGGGGATGCCCACCCGGAAGGCGGCCGGCGATCCGTCGATGGCCGTCCGGGCGTCGTGGTCGCCGGTCCACAGGGCACGCTGCATGGGAGTGTCGGTGGAGCCGGGCGACACCACGTTGCAGCGGATGCCGTACGGCGCCAGCTCCAGGCCGAGGCACTTGGTGAACTGCGCGGCGGCGGCCTTGGAGGCGGCGTAGGCCGACATGTTCGTCCGGGGCACGCCCGCGGCGTTGGAACCCACGGTGACGATCGCCCCGGATCTGCGGGGGATCATCCGGCGGGCGACCGCGCGGGACAGGTGGAAGACCCCGCCGGTGTTGACGGCGAAGGTGCGGGCCCAGTCGTCGTCGCTGATGGCGACGGCCGGTCCTGAGCAGAGCACTCCGGCGACGTTGACGAGCAGCCCGATCGGGCCGAGATCGGCCTCGACCCGTGCGACCGCGTCGTCGACGGCGACGCTGTCGGTGACCTGGCAGGGATAGGCGACCGCGGTGCCGAGCTCCGCGGCGACGCGCTCGACCCGCTCCGCGTTCACGTCGAGCGCGGCGACGCGCGCGCCCGTCGCGGTCAGGGCTCGCGCCACCGCCTCGCCGATGCCCTGTGCCGCACCGGTGACCATGGCCACCGCGCCTTCCGTCACCATGTCCTCGCCGTCCCCGCCGTTCTCGCAGTTCTCGCCGCCGTCGGCCTGTGCCGGTAGGCAGGCTAGCCCCATCACTTTGGGTTGCGCAGCAAAAACTTATAGTTACTTTTCACAGATCAGGAGGACATCACGGGTGTTAATGGGAACACTCCGGCCCACCGGACATGGCGCTCGGGGGAGGCTCGGGTGGCGGGAGGGCCCTCCGGCGGCGAGCCCGGGAGAGGATCCCGATCCTCGGGCTCCTCCCCAGTTGGAGGGACGAAGTGGCGCGTTTATATGCAATCAACGTCGCGTCAACCGCTATGTCTTAACATCGTCCTTCGTGACAAGTCAGGATATTTCAGAGCAACAGAGGTATGTTCCCCCGGCGCCCCCCGCCGAACCCTCCGTGAGGGCCGAACCTTCCGTGGGGGCCGAACCTCCCGTCGCGGAGGAGAACACCGGCGTCCTGGCGATGATCGAGCGCATCGGCTCGATCATCGTCCCGATCGGTGTCGCGCTCTACGCCGTCCTCTACCTCGGCGTGGAGCAGATGTACGGGGTGTTCAACATCAGCCCGCAGCAGGCGGGCATCGACCAGTCCGTCCTGCTCGGCCGGTTGATGGGAACGCTGATCCTGCTCCTGCTGATCGTCGTGCCGCTCCTCGGCCTCGTCGTCGGGTTCGGCTGGCTGATCGACAAGG
Source organism: Streptosporangium sp. NPDC023963 (assembly GCF_040639135.1). NCBI lineage: Bacteria > Bacillati > Actinomycetota > Actinomycetes > Streptosporangiales > Streptosporangiaceae > Streptosporangium > Streptosporangium sp. NPDC023963. The sequence goes on along the minus strand of NZ_JBEZZK010000010.1, from coordinate 114,787 downwards.
TGACCCGCGGCGCGGTCGGAAGGTTCACGGCGGCCGTACGGCAACGCCCCTGGATCGTCGCCCTGATCGCCGCGCTGTGGTGCGGCGCGACCTACTGGGGCCTGTTGAGCCTCGTCGGCGACCTCGACATCGCCCCCATGGTCGTCGTGGCGGTGGGGCTGGGCGTGCTGACGTTCCTGGTGCCGTTCCGGCTGCTGCGCCGCAAGCCCGTCGGCCGCGCCGGCATGAAGGTGCTCACCGGCGCTCTCACGGGCATCGGCCTGGGGTTCCTGCTGATCCTGCAGATGGTCACGGGAGCGATCGAGGTCCAGGAGACGGGACAGGCCAACGACCTCCTGCCCTACGTCGGGTTCCAGGACCAGTGGACCGTCATCAAGAACGCCGAGGACGACAAGCCCCTCTACGAGGGCCGGTGGATGATGTTGCTCGGCGAGAGTGAGGGCACGTACGTCTTCTACGACTGCGACAAGCTGGACACCTTCCGGCGCCCGATCGAGACCACGAATCTCGGCAGCATCCAGCTCCAGCCCGAGCGGGAGGCGGACTACAAGTGCGGCACGCTCGCCGAGCAGGACGGGCAGGCGCAGGCGGGCGAGGGCGAGAGCCAGTAGGGGCGCTCGATCCTCCCCTGCGGGTCTCCCCTGTTTCGAGCTCTCCCTTTTCGAGTTCTCGAACCTCCCCGCGACGCCCGCCGGCGGCGGGACCCGATGCTCCGGGTCCCGCCGCCGGGGACGGCACGGGGGATCGGCACAGAGATCGGCACGAAGGCCGGTTCCCGCACCGGTGCCGCCGAACGAGGCGCCGAGTCCGCACACCTCTGTCAGGGCGAGATGCCAGGACCGCACACCGCTGTCAGAACGGAACGCCGTGACGGCACACCGCTGCCAGGACGGGACGTGAATCCGGCACTCCGGCGTCAGGACGGGGTGCCGTCCGCGCCGCACTTGATGACCGGGCGGATGCAGTCACGCACGCGACGCTCCATCTCGGCCACCGGCCAGGCGTTGAAGAAGTCGCCGTGCATCGTGTACCCGGGGCCCGACGCCAACCGGAAGTTGGCCGGGTTCCCGTTCACCGGGTAGCGCAGCACCTGGCGCAGCTTCGGCACCGGCACCGGGTGCGAGGCCGGGCAGGCCTGGCCGACCGGGTAGGCCATGTGACTCTTGTGGTCGGCCGAGTCCAGGTCCCTGCCGTTCCAGCACTGCGGGAAGTCCAGGTAGGACTCCATCATGGTGCCCGCCGGGCAGGTCACGAAGTCCTTGGACGGCGGGACGTGACCGGCGTGCAGGCACGACCAGCGGGCGTTGCTGGTCGGGTCGTTGGGGGTGGTCGCCTTGGCGTTGCCCGCGACGATCCGCAGGCCCAGCGGGAGCGGCTGGGTCCGGGCGACGATGTCGTCGCGCACGCCCTCACCCAGGTAGTAGAACGTGGTGATGGTCGGCTCCACCGGGGTGTTGCCGTTGTACAGGGTCGGCACCCAGTACGACGACAGGTCGGTGCGCGGGTTGCAGTTGGTGGGGGAGCTCTGCAGGGACGCGAGGGTCGTGTGGGCGTTGGTGGTGGTGCTGCCGAAGAAGCTGTGCATGTGCGACGCGCCCGGCATGCCGGGGAAGATGATCGGGTCGTCGGGCAGCCGGTGGCTGAACGGGCAGTCGGCGAGGAACTCCGCCACCCGCACGACCGCGGCGGACGAACCCCCCGACTGTGCCTTCGACGTCGCGCTTGCCTGGGTGGTGTGGATGACGAGGGACGTGCCCAGGAGCGCCACTATGGCGGTCACCAGGGTCAGCGAGCGTAACCGGCTTCGCAGGCGGGCCGGGGAGAGTGCCGGGTGCATGGATGGACTCCTTTTCGGGGGGACTTTCGGCCGTTGGTGCTCCGGTTCCGGGGAGGGCTCCGGCACGGCTCGGGCGAGCCGTGCCGGAGGGGTGGGGATTACTTGTAGACGCGCACGTAGTCGACGAGCATCTGCTTGGGGAAGCCGGTACCGGCGTCCGGCGGGCCGGGCCAGTCGCCGCCCACCGCGAGGTTGAGGATGATGTAGAACGGGTGGTCGAAGACCCAGGGCCCGCGCGTCGCCTCGACCTGCTCCTTGCTCAGGGTGAGGACCGTCCGGCCGTCCAGGGTGTAGACGATGCCCTTGCTGTTCCAGGTGGCGGCCCAGACGTGGAAGTCGTCGGAGAGGTCCGCGCCGCTGGGCAGCGTGTACGGGGCGCCGATGCCGCCGCCGCCGTTGTAGGCGGGGGCGTGGATGGTCGAGTAGGAGGTCTTGACGTCCTTGCCGAGCACCTCGAGGATGTCGATCTCCCCGTTGTACGGCCAGGGCCTGCCGGTGAGGAAGTCGGCGCCCATCATCCAGAACGCCGGCCACAGGCCGTTGCCCTTCGGGACCTTGACGCGGGCCTCGACCTTGCCGTACGTGAAGGTGAACTTGCCGCCGGTGTTGATGCGGCCGGAGGTGTACTGGCAGGGACCGCCGGGGCAGGACGATCCGGCAGTGGTCTCCTGCCGCGCCGTGATGACGAGGTTGCCGTTGCCGTCCATGGCGGTGTTCTCGGGCTTGTAGTACTCAAGCTCGTTGTTCGGGCCGGTGCCCGGGTCCTGGGTCCACTTGGCCGCGTCGGGCCTGGTGCCCGCGCCGCCGTTGAACTCGTCACTCCAGACGAGCGTCGTCGGCGGGTCGGCCGGGTCCGTCGGGAGCGGCGGCGGCGTTATCGGGGCGCCACCGGTGCCCCAGACCTGGAACTCCCACAGCGAGTAGCCGTACGGGGTGGCGCGCTGGGTGCCGTACATGCGCACGTAGCGGCCGGTGCCGTTGACGGTCAGCGTCTGCTTGAAACCGGTGCCGGTGGTCGTGGAGTAGATCGGCGTCCAGGTGGTGTTGTTGTCCGAGACCTGGATCTGGAAGGCCCTGGCGTAGGCCGGGTCCCACTGGAGGACGACCTGCTTGATCTGCGCGGTCGCGCCGAGGTCGACGGAGATCCAGCCCGGGTCGACCCAGCCGGTGGTGGAGCTGGTCGCCCAGCGGGAGGCGGGGTCGCGGTCGAACGCCCTGGCCGGGGTGCACTCCCAGCAGTTCCCGTCGCTCTGGGAGGTGGAGGCCGCGCCGGGCCTGCCGTAGGACAGCAGCTTGAGCGCGCCCGGGTCGGGGGTGGGGGTGGGGGTCGGGGTGGGGTCGGTGCCCCCGATGGTCCCGTAGACCTGGAACTCCCAGAGCGAGTAGCCGTACTGGGTGGCGCGCTGGGTGCCGTACACGCGCACGTAGCGGCCGGTGCCGTTGACGGCCAGTGTCTGGTTGCCGCCGGTGCCGGTGGTCGTGGAGTGGATCGGGGTCCAGGTGGTGCCGTTGGGCGAGGTCTGGATCTGGAAGGCCCGGCCGTAGGCGGCCTCCCAGTTCAGCGACACCTGCGTGATGGTCGCGCCGGCGCCGAGGTCGACCTGGATCCACTGCGGGTCGCTGAACGCGCTGGACCAGCGGGTTCCCGCGTTGCCGTCCACGGCCGCGGACGCCGGGAAGGCCACGCTGCTCTCCGAGGACGAGGCGGTCGCCGTCTTGCCCTGGGAGAGCAGGGTGTCGGCGGCTTCCGCGGGCATGACCGCGAGACAGGACGTGACGAGGGTGACGGCCGCGGCTATCAGTAGCGCCATGCGGCGGCCGGGACTTCGGGACGAGGGCATCGCGTCTCCTCGGGGATGGGGGGTGCGTACCGGTAACGAGTCGGGGAGCGCTCTCTCACCCAGAGATTGCTCTCGCCCGACAGGGGCTGTCAAGTGTCCGTTTAACCAGGACGAAACGGGCTACACATGATCCGGCAATCAACCGAACACCTCGGGGAGCGCTCCCGGACAATGGCTTGCATCGTTACAAACGGCTGTGAACTGGGACTAAGAAGATCCTTCCCAGGGAGCGCTTTCCCAGATTTCCCCTGGCGGCCACCGCGAGGGAAAATCCGGCCCGATTCTGGGCATTGACAGAAATCCCCCTTCCGGTCACCCTTTGTGAGGGAGCGCTCTCTTCATGATCATCGACTAAGCTTGGGGAAGGGTGGGACCGCACGTTCAGGCACCACCGGTCAGCGGGCGGTACGAACTGCGGGAGAACCACATGAGACGACCCACCCTGGAGGCTGTCGCCACCCGGGCCGGCGTGTCCAAGTCAACGGTCTCCAGGGTGGTGAACGGCGAGCCGACGGTCGCCTCCGACATCCGCGACCTCGTCATGCGGGCGGTGAACGACCTGGGCTACATCCCCAACCCCGCGGCGCGCAGCCTGGTGACCCGGCGCACCGACTCCATCGCGGTGATCGTCTCCGACCCGTCGGCCGGACTCGTCTCGGACGATCCGATGTTCTCCACCGTCGTGCGCGCGGCCAGCCGCGAGTTCGAGGCGGCGGGCAAGCAGGTCATGCTCATGCTCGCCGGCTCCGACGACGCCCGCGTACGGGCCCGGCAGTTCGTGGCCGCCCGCCACGTGGACGGGGTCATGCTCGTGTCGATGCACGGCGCCGACCCCCTGCCGGCGGCGCTCGCCGCCACGGGCGTCCCCCTCGTATCCCACGGCAGGCCCACCTTCCGGCTGGACGTGCCGTGGGTCGACAACGACAACACCGGCGGGGCCGCCCAGGCGGTGCGGCACCTGCTGGAACGGGGACGGCGCCGGATCGCCACGATCTCCGGTCCGCTGGACATGTCCGCCGCCCAGGACAGGATCGGCGCCTACCGCGAGGTCCTGAGCGAGACCGGGCGGCGCTCGATCGTGGCCATCGGCGACTTCACCCGGATCTCCGGAGCCGAGGCCATGGCGCAACTGCTCGAGGACGACCCCGCACTGGACGCGGTGTTCGCCGCCAACGACCTGATGGCGATCGGCGCCATGCGGGCGCTGCGCCGGGCGGGCCGGCGGGTGCCCGACGACGTGGCGGTGGTGGGGTACGACGACATCGAGGCGGCCCTCTACACCGACCCCCCGCTCACCACGGTACGCAGCCCCATGGGCGAGCAGGCCGCCGCCTCGGCCCGCCTGCTGCTCGGCCTGCTGAGAGGCGAGCCCGCCGCCCCGGTGATCCTTCCGACCCAGCTCGTGGTCAGGGAGTCCAGCTAGCCGGGAGTACGGCCGGAACACACGGTGGCCGGCCGGTTCGGGTCCGACGGCGCGAGGCAGCGGAAGGCATCAGGCGATGCACCGAAAAAAGGGCAGCAAAAACTAAATAATCCGCATGTTGACAGTTGCCCGGATAATCATCCGAAAAATCCAGACGGATAATAGGTAGCCGTCACCCCGGAGCGCGAGTCCAGAGGACGACCACTCTCCGAGCACACATGGCAGGAAAATCAAATAATCTGGACATATTCCTCCAATTGACGAATCCGTTTAAACCTCGTTAACGAGGGTTGCGCTTTGCCATGTCGATCATCGGGTAACTCCTGCTTGCCGCCACTATCGCGGTTTAAGCAATCCGACTCCCTTGAATCACAAAAGACATGGAACGCGATGACTTCTAGCGGCAGAAGACGGACTTCAATTATCAATTCCGGCAAACGTGCTCGAAACTGGCCCGTCGCGGCAACGATCGGCGCTGTTCTGGCGCTTTCCTGTCAGGCTCCGGCTGACGCCGCCGCCGGCATCACGGGAATCCCCTTCCTCGAAACGAGGACCGCCGGCGACGTGGCCGCTCCGGTTCGCGAGGCGGCCGGAAGGTGCGACCGTTCGCGTATCCACGCGACGGGAACCGCCGCGCGGAAGAAGTGCAAGTGCGGGAGAAGGCGCTGCTGTTGCCGCGACGGCCGTGACGGCCGTGACGGCGAGGACGGGCTGCCGGGCATCGGGCTGCGCGGCCCCGCCGGTCCGGCAGGCCCGCCCGGTCCGGCAGGCCCGGCGGGTTCCGCGGGTGGTCTGCCCGGCCCGGAGGGCCCGGCGGGCCCGGTAGGCCCGGCCGGGCCTGCGGGACCCGCGGGCGCGGACGGAGCGACAGGACCCGCGGGTGCGGACGGAGCCCCGGGACCGGCGGGACCCACAGGACCCGCTGGTCCCGCGGGAGCAGACGGCGCGACAGGACCCGCAGGACCCGCCGGACCCGCGGGTGCCGACGGCGCGGCGGGAATCGCCGGACCGGCAGGACCCGCAGGACCCGCCGGACCCGCGGGCGCGGACGGCCTCGCAGGACCCATCGGACCAGCCGGACCTGCAGGACCCGCGGGAGCAGACGGCGCGGCGGGAATCGCCGGACCAGCCGGACCGGCGGGACCCGCGGGAGCAGACGGCGCGACGGGACCGGCCGGCGCGGACGGCGCGGTAGGACCCGCGGGACCCGCGGGAGCGGACGGCCTCGCAGGACCCATCGGACCAGCCGGACCGGCGGGACCCGCGGGACCCGCGGGAGCAGACGGCCTCGCAGGACCCATCGGACCAGCCGGACCGGCGGGACCGGCGGGACCCGCGGGAGCAGACGGCCTCGCAGGACCCATCGGACCAGCCGGA
>NZ_JBEZZK010000010.1:0-108211 GCF_040639135.1 Streptosporangium sp. NPDC023963 | reverse complement strand
CACCGGCGGGACCGGCGGGACCCGCGGGAGCAGACGGCGCGACGGGACCGGCCGGCGCGGACGGCGCGGTAGGACCCATCGGCCTGACCGGAGTCGCCGGGGTGACCGGACCCGCGGGCGCCGACGGAGCGCCGGGTCCCGCCGGACCGACTGGACCTGCTGGACCCGCTGGACCCGCCGGGCCGGCGGGACCCGCGGGAGCAGACGGGGCGACAGGACCGGCAGGACCCGCGGGGCCGAGCCTCCCGGCCACCAGGCAGGTCGCCGCGGGGACGCCGACTCTCGTTCCCGCTGACACAACGGTGACCGTTCTCGGCGGCGTATGCCCGGCGGGCACGCTCGTCGTCGCCGGAGAGTGGAGTGGCAGCGCCCTGGGGGTCGACGTGATCGCCTCCGAGTCGGTGATCGGCAACCGGTGGAGCGTCACCTTCGCCAACGGCGGAGCGCTCCAGCCCACCGTGACGGTCTCCAGTTCGTGTGTCGGACCTGCGTGAGGGCCGCGCTCTCCGCGTCGCGCCTGGTCCGGCCTCACGTATGAGAGCTTCCCGGGGCAGCGTGAGCGGGTCGGGGGCTCACGGTGCCGGAGCCGTCGAGGCGAAGGGGCTCGCGTGGTTCTTTCCCTCAGTCACGGAAAGCAGTTCACGGGAAGACCACTCGGGCGGCCGTGAGCCCGGCCGCCCCCCACGGCGTGGAAAGCAGCGGCGGAGGCCGGATCCGAATCGGAAAATCGTTGGCGAAAACCGCACAGACCCTGTCGCGGGCCACAGCCGGTGAATCACACCATAATTCTCGCGACTCCTGAGAACCCTAAATTCCGGTCATTGCCTACAGGACAGGAAATCTCTGGAGAACACGGTTTTCAAGCTCAACAACCTGGACACATCCTCGCCGTTGACGAATCCGTTTAAACCTTGTTAACGAGGGTTGCGCTTTGCCGTGTCGATCATCGGGTAACTCCTGCTTGCCGCCACCGTCGCGGTTCAAGAAATCCGATTCCCTGGAATCATAAAAGACATGGAATGCGATGACTTCTAGCGGTAGAAGACGGGCTCAAATCATTGATTCCGGCAAACGTGCTCGAAACTGGTCTGTAACAACAACAGCAATCGGTGCCGTCCTGGCGCTTTCCTGCCAGACGCCGGCCAATGCCATAACCGACACCACAGGCATCATTCCCCTCAACACGCAGGACGCGGGTGGCGAGACCGTTCCGGTTCGGAGGGCGACCAGCCCGATGGACGACGCGCGCATGTTCCTGATGAGACCCCTCAAGCGGGAAGACTGCAAGTGCCAGGGGAAGCACTGCGCGTGTGACCGTGACCGTCCCGGCAAGCACAGCCGTGCCGGCGGAAAGAACAGGGAAGGCCGCGACAGCGGAAGGAAACCGTCGAACCTCGGACTGCCGTCGGAGGCAGCGAATCCGGCGAACCCGGCGAAGCCTGCTGGCCCGGCGAACCCTGCTGGCTCGGCGAACCCGGCGAACCCGGTTGAGGCGAGCCTTCCGGACGGCTCGCTCGCGCCGATGGGACCGATGGGACCGATGGGACCCGAAGGACCGGCAGGCCCGGTGGGCGCCGCGGGAGTGGCCGGACCGGCCGGACCGGCGGGAGCCACGGGAGCGAAGGGTGACACCGGCGCCCCCGGCGCACCGGGTGCGCCGGGTCCCGCGGGCGCGCTGGGGCCCATGGGCGCGACGGGCGCGATCGGCCCGGCCGGGCCGATGGGCCCGGCAGGCCCCATCGGCCCGGCCGGAGCCGACGGACTCACGGGACCGATCGGGCCGGAAGGACCGGCTGGAGCCGTCGGACCCACGGGACCGGCAGGCCCGATCGGACCGGAGGGACCGGCGGGGGCGGAAGGACCTGCTGGACCCGCCGGGCCGATCGGACCGATCGGACCGATCGGACCGGAAGGACCTGCTGGACCCGCGGGAGCCACCGGTGCCCCCGGGCCCGCGGGTCCAGAGGGCGCGGCGGGGCCCGTCGGCCCCGCGGGCGAACCGGGCGCCGCCGGACCGGTGGGACCGACCGGCGCCACGGGAGCCGCGGGCACGCCCGGCGCACCCGGCCCGGCGGGACCCGCGGGGCCCGCGGGTCCCGCGGCGCCGACATCCGCCGTGTCCGTGGCGTACCTGCTTCTCGAACCGATCACCGCGTCGGTTCGGAGCGACGGGACGGCGCGGATCCGCGACCCGCGAACGACTCCACGCTGGCACGACCTTTCGACGGTCCCCGGCCATCCCACCGATGTGGTGGACGTCGCGGCGACGGTCCTTCAGGACGGCGCCCTTCCGTACCTCCACCTCACGGTTCAGAACTCGGCCGGTCAGGTCTCCTGGACGAAATGCCTGCTGGGCCGCCCGGTTCCGGTGACGGGAGGCTTCTTCGCTCCGGGAACGCCTCTCGGGCCTCCCGCGTACCCCGCCAACTGCGACAAGTTCACCAACGAGACACCGCCGGACGAGACACCGCCGACCTGAGCCCTCGCGGAGCCTCACCGAACAGCGGAGAACGCCGTGCCCGGCACCGGCCGGGCACGGCAGGGGAACCGTGCGGAGGACGTCCGCCGATCGCGCGGCCCCCGGGGCGCGGGGCGCGTCAGTTCCGGACGAGGACCAGCCGTGAGGGGTCTTCTCCGGCCAGCGGGACGCGGAGCCTGCGCCTGGCGGCGACCGCCCGGTACGCGGCGGCGCACGCGTTCACACCCAGCGCGACGGCGACGAGCAGGCCGAGGCGGAGCAGGTCCGGCCTGCCGAAGCTGAGCTCCCCGGCACCGTTGACCAGGAAGCCGGTACCGAAGAACCACGCCATGACGGCCGTCGCCAGCGCGACCCCGGCGCGGACCCCGCAGGCGGCGTGGGCGCACACGGCGATCACCATGATCAGCACGCGGCCGGCGGCCTCCGCCGGCGCGAGGAGCAGCGAGGCGGCCGCGGTGGCGGCGACGACGGTGACGAATCCTCCGGCGAGCGAGAATCCCGCCGGCTCGGTCCCGAACATCGCCACCACTCCTTCATAAGACAGACATTCGTCGCGGAGCAGACATTCGCCGAGGGGGCCGGTCTCTGCCCCTCCATGGAAGCCCGGGAAATGCCCGCAGGCCAATGTCGATGTGTTTTCTTCACCCTTTCCCTACGTTCATTTGCGCCATTCCTCACCCGCCGCGGGTCTGCGTGGGCCGGCCTCCTACAGGCCCACGTCGCGGCGCATCAGGTCCTGCTCCATCTCCCTGCGGACGAGCAGCCTCGCCCGGCCGTCGCGTACGGCGACGACCGGGGGCCGGCCCATGAGGTTGTAGGTCGAGGCCATCGAGTGGTGGTAGGCCCCGGTGGCCGCCAGCGCGATGAGGTCACCCGGGCGCAGGTCGGCGGGGAGCGGGACGTCCTCCGCGATCGTGTCGCCCGTCTCGCAGTGGTGGCCGACGACCGTGAACGAGCGCGGCCCCTCGCGGGAGACGCGCCCGGCGAGCCGTACGGTGTAGCGCGCTCCGTACAGGGCGGGACGGGGGTTGTCGCTCATCCCGCCGTCGACGGCGACGAACGTCCGCGAGCCTCCGCGCTTGACCGCGACGACACGGTAGAGCGTGGTCCCGGCGGTACCGGCGATCGCCCGGCCGGGCTCCACGATGAGCCGGGGCACCGGCAGGCCGAACCCGGCGGCCCGCTCCGTGATCGCGGTGACGACCGCGTTCGCGAGACGCCTCAGGTCGAGTCCTCCCGTACCCGGCAGGTAGGCGATGCCGTGCCCGCCGCCCAGGTCGAGCTCGGGCAGGATCACCCGGTGGGTGTCGCGGATCCGGGCCATCTCGCCGATCAGGACCCTGGCCGCCCGCTCGTACGGCTCGACGTCGTCGATCTGCGAGCCCAGGTGGCAGTGGAGCCCGGCCAGTTCCAGCCGGGGCTGGTGCAGGACCCTGGCCACGGCGTCCCCGGCGGCACCGCTCAGGATGGACAGGCCGAACTTCTGGTCCTCGCCCGCGGTACGGATCTTGGGGTGGGCGCCCGCCTCGATGTCGGGCGTCACCCGGACCAGCACCTTCTGACGACGGTCGATCGGGACGAGCGCGGCGAGCCTGTTGATCTCGGCGACGTTGTCCACCACGATCCTGCCGACGCCCTCGTCCACCGCCCTGCGCAGCTCGGCGGGCGTCTTCGCGTTGCCGTGCATGATGATCCGCCTCGCGGGGAACCCGACGGACCTGGCGACCGCCAGCTCGCCTCCCGAGCAGACGTCGAGGCTCATCCCCTCGGCCCGCATCCAGTCGGCCATCGCGCGGCAGAGGAACGCCTTGGCCGCGTACGCGATCTCGGCGCCCGGGAGCGCGGCCCGGTAGGCGCGGCAGCGCAGCCGCACGTCCGTCTCGTCGATCACGTAGACGGGGGTGCCGAACCGGTGAGCGATCTCGGTGAGGGACACCCCGCCGACCGTGACCTCTCCCGTGGCCGTGACGCGCGTGGTCGCCGACCACGGGGCGCCGGCGATCTCGCCGGACGCGGTCACCCTTCGCCCGGGGAAACCGGTGGACTCGGGGAAACCGGTGGGAGGGGTCCCTGGACCCCGGCGGACGGGTAGCGGCAGCGGGGTTTCCCTCGCGTGCGAGACGCCCATGCTTCCTCCTGCTTTCGCGGCCCGGCCGGATGGCCGGACACAGGGGACGCTAGGTCGGCGAGGGGCGGATCGGACGGTTCCGGACGGGACCCTGACACTCCGCGGCCCTACCCTGACACCTCCTTGACGGCCGGACACGAAGCGTGAGACGGGAAACGCGGAACGTCCCCCCGGCGCGGGGAACCGGCCGGAGGGACGCGCGGGGCCTTCGACGACGGTCCGGCGGGCGCCTGGCGGACACCCCGGCAGACCCCCGGCCGACCTCGGCGGGCGCCTGCCGAAAACTCTGGCGGGGGCCCGTCGGGGTACCGGCGGGATGTGCCTAGCGGGCCCCCTCCAGGAGCTTCTCGGTGGCGACGAGGCGCACGCAGACGGCAAGGCCGGAGATGGCCAGTTCCAGCTCGTCGAGCTCGGGGTAGGTGGGGGCGATGCGGATGGTGCTGTCACGGGGATCCGTCGCGTACGGGTGGGTGGCGCCCGCGGGGGTGAGGGCGATGCCCGCCTCTCCCGCCCGCCGCACCACCTCGCGCGCGCAGCCCTCCAGCACGTCGAGGCTGACGAAGTAGCCGCCCGCGGGGTTGGACCAGGTCGCCAGGCCGCTGCCGCCCAGTTCCTTCGTGAGGATCGTCTCGACCGCGTCGAACTTCGGGCGGAGCAGCTCCCGGTGGCGGCGCATGTGCTCGGCCAGGCCGTTCTCGTCGCGCAGGAACTCCACGTGGCGGAGGTGGTTGAGCTTGTCGGGGCCGATGGTGCGCTTGGCGGTGTTCCCGAGCAGCCAGGCCACGTTGGCCGGGGACGACCCGAAGAAGGAGACGCCGGAACCGGCGAAGGTGATCTTCGAGGTGGAACCGAAGACGAAGACGCGGTCGGGGTTGCCGTTCTCCGCGCACAGCGCCAGGACGTCGGCGATCTCCGCGGGCGTGTCGGTCAGGTGGTGCACGGCGTAGGCGTTGTCCCAGAAGATCCGGAAGTCCGGGGCGGCGGCCGGCATGGCGGCCAGGCGCCGCACCGTCTCGTCACCGTAGGAGACACCGCCGGGGTTGCTGTACTTGGGCACGCACCAGATGCCCTTGACCTGGGGGTCGTCGAGCACGAGACGCTCCACGACGTCCATGTCCGGCCCTTCGGCGTCCATCGGCACCGGGATCAGCTCGATGCCGAACCGCTCGCACAGGGCGAAGTGGCGGTCGTACCCGGGAACCGGGCACAGGAACGCGATCCGCGGCTCGTCGGCCCAGCGGCGCTCGGCTCCGGGCAGCGTCCCGAGCAGGGCGTGGACGATCGAGTCGTGCATCAGCGAGAGGCTGGAGTTGTCCGCGGCGACGAGCTGGGCGGCGGGCACCTGCAGCGGGCCGCTGAAGATCTCCCTGAGCTCGGCCAGGCCCTGGAGCCCGCCGTAGTTGCGGCAGTCGGTGCCGTCCGCGGCGGTGTGGCCGGCGGGCAGGTCCAGCAACGCCTCGGAGAGGTCGAGCTGCCGCGCCGACGGCTTGCCCCGTGTCAGGTCGAGGGACAGACCGCGCCGGACGAGCGCGTCGTAGTCACGCTGGGCACCGTCTCGCCGGGCGGTCAGCTCGTCGATGGTCAGGGCCGGAGAGGTCACGGGAGTTCCTTCGCCTGCTGGTGATCGGCTCCGGAGGCGGTCGGCGACCGGCTGGGAAGACGGTTGTGGAGCGGCTCCGAAGGTGGCCTGGTCGACTTCGAAGAATAGAAGACCACGACGTCCGATCGGAAGCCGGGCCGTGCGCGCCGCGCCGTCCCGGACGGCCGAACGTTCGATCATGCGCGTCATGTGACCGCCTCGCCATACGATCGCCGTATGGCGGAGGTCATGGTGCGTGACGGAACCTGGACGTTCGACGGTGAGATGCTGCGGATCGTCCCCGGTCGCGACCGGAGCGTGAAGAAACTGCGGCAGTTGCTGGGCGAGGTGCGGGTGCCGCTGGAGGCGGTGGCCGGCATCGCCTACGAGCCCGGCAAGAAGGGCGGCAGGCTGCGGCTACGGCTGCGCGAGGGCGCCGACCCGTTCAACCAGGCGGCAGGGGGGCGGATCGCCGACGCCGCCGACCCGTACCAGCTGGTCGTGGACGCCGACCGCACCGGCGCCGCCGAGTACTTCGTCGACGAGGTGCGCAACGCGCTGGTGATCGAGCAGGTGCCGGACGGTCCCTCGGAGCGCTATCTCATGCCGGGCCCCGCCCTGCCCGTGGTGGTTCCGGCGGGCGACGGCACGGCGACGTTCGACGGCGAGTCGATCCGCCTCGAATGGAGCTGGTCGACGGAGGAGGGCAAGAAGTCGGCCGGCCCCCAGCGGATCGCGCTGAAGGACCTGAACGGCGTGGAGTGGTTCCCGACCTCGGGCCTGGAGAACGGCTACCTCCGCTTCCACGTGAAGGGCTCGGCACCGCACAAGCTCGCTCCCAAGCACGACCCGCACTGTCTCGTCCTGTGGGGCTTCGACAAGGAGACCCGCACGACGGCGCTGCTCGTCGCCGCGATCGTCGCCAGGCTGCCGCACCCCTCGGACGCCCGGCTGTCCGCCGCCGCGGAGCCCCCGGCGATCGAGGCCACCGCACCTGCGGCATCCGCCGGCGGCGACGACCCGGACTCGCTCCTGCGCCGCCTGCGCGAACTCGGTGACCTGCACAAGGACGGCATTCTCACCGACGAGGAGTTCACCACCGCCAAGCAGGCCCTGCTCCGCCGCTTCTGAGCGGCACCCGCTTCTCAGCGCACCCGCTTCCGACCGGCCCCGCTTCTCAGCGCGCCCGCTTCAGAACGGGTCCCCCCGCCCGGCCTCCGTACGGCCCTCGTCTCCGGGCGGCCGCGCGGGTGTCACCGGCACTGGGCGAGCATGACGGTCTTGTCCGCGCGGGTGACCGGCAGGTTGTACTTCAGGGCCACCTGGGCGAAGCGGACGACGTAGGCGCAGCGGACCCCGCGTACGGGAGGGAGCCAGGACGCCGGTCCCGAGCCGCCCTTGGCCTCGTTGGCGTCGCCGTACACCGGGAGGAGGTTGAGCGGGTCGTTGGCGATGCGCTTCCGCTTGGACAGCGGCCAGCGGGAGGCCCCCATCCGCCACTCGTAGGACAGCGGGACCACGTGGTCGACCTGGATCTCGTCGGAACGCTTCTTGGTCCAGCGGACGATCCGGCCGGTGTAGGGATCGCGCAACTTCATGGAGACGACCACGCAGTCGGATCCGCGGCGGTAGCGCACGTCCTCGCCGTCGCGGGCCAGCAGGTCGTCGCGGGTACGGCAGCCGTTGCGCGCGTACGGCACTCCTCTGGCGGTGTCGGCCCAGTTCTCGCCGAACCTGGCCCGGCTGTAGCCGGCCTTGGAACCCATCGGCGCGACCCGGAGTTTCCCGATCAGCCTGACGGCGACGCCCCGGTCTCCGGTCGACCTGACGGGCGCCAGCCCGGGGCCCATACCGTCCGGGTTGTCCAGCGGCGCGACCCGGGCCGGCGCGGCCCTCGCGCGCGTGTCGTCGTGCGTCGACAGTGAGAAGAGCACCGCGGCGCCGAGCATTACGGTGACCACCCCCCGCGTGCTCACCCATGCCTCCAGAAGGGTCTACAGGCTCGTGCTTGACCGATTCCCGGTAATCCCCTGGTTGACACGGGGGTGTCCGCTGGTTGAGACCGTACCCGGAGGGCGGCCGGTCGGGGCTGGAGGCGGTCAGGGCTGGAAGCGGTAGCCCATGCCCGGTTCGGTGAGCAGGTGGACCGGGCGGGCGGGGTCGCGCTCCAGTTTCTTGCGCATCTGGGCCATGTACTGGCGGAGGTAGTTGGTCTCCTTGCCGTAGGCGGCGCCCCAGACGTCGTTCAGCAGGCGGCGCTGGGTGATCAGCTTGCCGGGGTTGCGGACCAGGATCTCCAGCAGGCGCCACTCGGTGGGGGTCAGCCGCACGCCGCCGGAGACGGTCTTGCCCGCCAGGTCCACCTCGTGCCCGCCGATCACGAACCGGGCCGGTTCCTCCTCGGTGACCGAGGCGCGACGCGACACCGCGCGGATCCTGGCGAGCAGTTCGTCGACGCCGAACGGCTTGATGACGTAGTCGTCGGCGCCCGCGTCGAGGGCCTCCACCTTGTCGCGGCCCTCGGCCCTGCCGGACAGCACGATGATCGGGACGGTGGTCCAGCCGCGCAGCCCGTGGATGACCTCCACCCCGTCCATGTCGGGCAGGCCGAGGTCGAGCACGACCAGGTCGGGGTGCCGGTCGGCGGCCTGGCGCAGGGCGGCGGCGCCGTCGCCGGCCACGGCCACCTCGTACCCGCGGGCGGCCAGGTTGATCCGCAGCGCCCGCAGGAGCTGGGGCTCGTCGTCGACGACGAGGATGCGCGTCACAGGTCCTCCACAGGTGCGGGCGCGGCCCGGTGCCGCGGGAAGACGGGCAGGGTCAGGACCATGGTGAGGCCCCCGCCCGGTGTCTCGTCCGGTACGAGGGTGCCGCCCATGGCCTCCGCCAGCCCCCGGGAGAGCGCGAGGCCGAGACCGACGCCGGTGGCGTTGTCCCGGTCGCCGAGCCGCTGGAAGGGCATGAAGACCCGGTCGCGCGACTCCTCGGGGATCCCCGGCCCCCGGTCGACGACCCTGATCTCCACGTGTCCGCCGTCGTCGCCGTCCGCGCTCGCCCCGACCAGCACGGCGACGCCCGGCGGGCTGTAGCGGACGGCGTTGGAGACGAGGTTGACCAGTACGCGTTCGAGCAGCGCGGGGTCGGCGGCGATCTCGGGGAGATCCTCGGGCAGGCGGTTCAGCACCCGGTCGTGCGGCGGGCCCAGTTCGTCGACGACCCGGGGGACGATCTCCTCGAGCGCCGTCGGCTGGAGCGTCAGCCCGAGCGCCCCGGCCTGCAGGCGGCTCATGTCGAGCAGGTTGACGACCAGGCGGTCCAGCTTGGCCAGGGACTCGTCGGCCGTGGCGAGCAGTTCCTCCCTGTCGTCCGGCGACCAGTCGACGTCGGTGGCGCGCAGGCCCTCCACGGCGGCCCTGGCCGAGGCGAGCGGGGTGCGCAGGTCGTGGCTGACCGCGGCGAGCAGCGCGGTGCGCATCCTGTCGGCCTCGGCGAGCGGGCGCAGCCGCCCCGCCTGCTCGGCGAGGCGGCGGTGGCGCAGCGCCACCGCCGCCTCGGCGGCGAACGCCTCCAGCACCCTGCGGCCGGACGTGCCGGGCAGCCACCCGCGTACGGCCAGTACCAGGTCGTCGTCGACGACCACGTCGGTGTCGGCGACGCCGGGACGGGTGGACGGCTCCCCGCCCCCGGTCGCCACGATCCGCCAGCCGTCCGAGCCGCCCGAGCCGCCCGAGCCGCCCGAACCATCGAGGCCGTCCGAGCCGCCCGGACCGTCCGAAGTCCCCGAACCGTCCGGACCGGAGGAGCCGGACGGACCAGATGGACCGGATGGACCGGATGGACCAGATGGACCAGATGGACCAGATGGACCAGATGGACCGGACGGGCCGTCGGGCCGGCGTTCCAGCAGGGTGACGGAGGCCAGTCCGAAGATCTCCCTGAGCCGGGAGAGCAGGGACGGCAGCGCCGCCTCGCCCCGGAGCACGTATCCGGCGAGAGTCGCCAGCACCTCGGCCTCCGCGCCCGCGAGGGCGGCCTCCCTGGCGCGGCGGGCCGCCAGGTCGACGACCGCGCTCACCATGATCGCGACCAGCACGTAGACGACCAGGGCGAGCAGGTTCTCCGGTCGCGTCACGGCCAGCGAGTGGAAGGGCGGCGTGAAGTACCAGTTGAGGAGCGCGAATCCGGCCACCGCGGCGGTGATCGCGGGCCACATGCCGCCGGTCAGCGCGACGCAGACCACCATCAGCAGGAACAGCAGTATCACGCTCGGCAACGTCGCGTGGCTGAGGCCCAGGAGGACGGCGGTGAGCAGGGGGAGCCCGAGCAGCGCGGTCCCCCAACCGGCGAGCCTGCGGGAGCGGGTGAGCGCGGCGCGCGACGGGCCGCGGCCGCCGGACCTCCCCGCCTCCTCGTGGGTGATCATGTGGACGTCGACGGTCCCCGAGGACGCGGCCGTGGTCACCCCGACCCCGCGGGAGAGGGTCCGCGCGAGCCGTCCGCGCCGGGAGACCCCCAGCACCAGCTGCGTGGCGTTCACCCGCCGGGAGAAGTCCAGCAGCGCCCGCGGCACGTCGTCGCCCACCACCTGGTGGTAGCCGCCGCCCAGGCTCTCCACCAGCGCACGCTGCCTGGCCAGGCGCGCCGGATCGGCGTTCGCCAGGCCGTCGGCCATCGTCACGTGCACCGCCAGCAGGTCCGCCCGCGGGGACCTCGCCGCGATCCGCGCCGCCCGGCGCACCAGGGTCTCCCCCTCCGGGCCCCCCGCCAGCGCCACCACCACCCGCTCACGGGTCTCCCGCGCCCCGGCGACGCGGTGCTCGGCGCGGTGGCGGCCGAGCCCGTCGCCAACCTCTCCCGCCACCCACAGCAGCGCCAGCTCGCGCAGCGCTGTCAGGTTGCCCGGCCGGAAGTACGTCGACAGTGCCGCGTCCACTCTCTCCGGCGCGTACACGTCGCCGCGCGCCATCCGGTGGCGCAACGCCTCCGGGGCCATGTCCACCAGCTCCACCTGCCCGGCCCGCCGCACCACCTCGTCGGGCACCGTCTCGCGCCGGACCACCCCGGTGATCTCCTCGACCGCGTCCCCGAGCGACTCCAGGTGCTGGACGTTGAGGGTGGAGACCACGTCGATCCCGGCCTCCAGGACCTCCTCCACGTCCTGCCAGCGCTTGGCGTTGCGCGAGCCCGGCACGTTGGTGTGGGCCAGCTCGTCGACCAGGACGACCTCCGGCCTCCGCGCGATGACGGCGTCCACGTCCAGCTCGCCGAACACGGCCCCGCGGTGCTCCGCCGCCACCCGCGGGACGATCTCCATCCCCTCCAGCAGCCTCTCGACGCGCTCGCGCCCGTGCGTCTCCACCAGCCCGACCACCACGTCGGTGCCGCGCTCCCCGCGCTCACGCCCCTCGGCCAGCATCGCGAAGGTCTTGCCCACCCCGGGGGCGGCCCCCAGGTAGACGCGCAGCCG
Source organism: Streptosporangium sp. NPDC023963 (assembly GCF_040639135.1). Lineage (NCBI taxonomy): Bacteria > Bacillati > Actinomycetota > Actinomycetes > Streptosporangiales > Streptosporangiaceae > Streptosporangium > Streptosporangium sp. NPDC023963. The sequence goes on along the minus strand of NZ_JBEZZK010000010.1, from coordinate 96,558 downwards.
TCCGCGTGCCATGCAGCTCGTCCCCCACCGATCGCCGATCCCTGCCGGATGCCGGGCCGGACCCGGCCGTTCTCCCTGAGGCCAGGCTACGGCGGGCGGTCTCCCGGCCGGTCAGGTGACCCGGTGGGGGACGGCTGTCACGTCAGAGCCAGTTGCGCTTCTTGAACGCCCGGTAGAGCAGCACCGTGCCCACGACGATCAGGATCGTGGACGTCCAGAACCCGATCGACTGGGCGAAACCGGGGTAGGGCACGTTCTGCCCGTAGAAACCGGTGATCATCGTGGGCACCGCGATGATGGCCGCCCAGCTGGTGATCTTCTTCATGATGTCGTTGAGCCGGAACCCCTGCTGGTTCATGTGGGCCTCGCGGACGTTGCTCACCAGGTCCTGCAGCGACTCGCTCCACTCCGCGGTGCGCAGGGTGTGGTCGTAGATGTCCTGGTAGTACGGGACCAGCTTGGGATCCAGGACGTCCTCCCTGCGCAGCAGGCTGCCCACGACCTCGCGCGTCGGCACCGCCAGCCGCCGGAAGCGCACCAGCTTCTTGTGCATGTCGTAGGTCCGGCGCTGGATGTGCGGCATGTCACCGGGGTTGTCCTGGAAGAGATCGTCCTCCAGCTCCTCGACCCGGTCGTCCACCCCCTGCAGCACCTCGAAGTAGCCGTCCACGATGTGGTCGAGCAGGCCGTGCAGCAGGTACGGCACCCCGAACCTGACCATGGCGGCGTTGGCGTCCCAGCGCCTGATCACCTCGTCGATGTCGAACTCGGGGTTCTCCCGTACGGTGACCAGGGCGTTCTTGGTCGCGAAGATCGAGACCTCGATGAAGTCGATCCCCTTGTCCACCAGTCTCGCCGCGTAGGCGGTGATGAACAGGTGGCTGTCGTAGGTGTCGAGTTTGGGACGCTGGTGGCTGTGCAGCGCGTCCTCGACGGCCAGGGGGTGGAGACCGAGCTCCTCGCTGATCTTCGCCAGGTCCGCCTTCGTGGGCGAGCAGAGGTCGAACCAGACGACGGCGGACTCGTCCTCCACATGTTCGGAGATGTCGTCGATGGGAAAGCCCTCGGCCTCCAGGACGCCGTTGCGATACAGGCGGGTACGGTCCATGGGCGTCAACCTTAAACCTGCCGCGACAGGCCCGGAATCTCCGGGAGATCCGCATTTCCGCCTCGATGGCATCCCCCGTGACGCCCCCTCGCCGGCCGTGGTCCCTACGCCGCCGCGGAGGGGACCGGCCGCCCGGAAGTGGCGGGTGCCGCGAGAAGGCGGCGGACGTGCCGCACGGCGGTACGGCCGGCGCGGTTGGCGCCGACGGTGCTGGCGGAGGGGCCGTAGCCGACCAGGAGAACCCGGGGGTCGAGGAGGGCCCGGGTGTCCTCGACCCGGATGCCGCCGCCGGGCTCGCGCAGGCGCAGCGGGGCCAGGTGTCCGACGACGGGCCGGAACCCGGTCGCCCAGAGGATCACGTCCGCCCCGACCAGGCGGGCGGGCCCGTCCGGCCCGGCGTCCCAGGCCACGCCCTCAGGGGTGATCCTGTCGAACATCGGCAGCCGGTCCAGGACACCCGCCGCCATGGCCGCCTCCACCTGGGGGGTCACCGGGTAGCCGGTGGCCCCGACCACGCTGCCCGGTACGAGCCCGGCTCGGACGCGGGCGTCGACCCGGGCGACGGCCTCGCGGCCGAGGTTCTCGTTGAGCGGCCCCCTCACGAAGGCGGGAGGACGCCGGGTGACCCAGGTGGTCGTGGCGACCTCCGCGATCTCCATCAGGAGCTGGACGCCCGAGGCCCCGGCGCCGACCACCACCACGCGCATGCCCGCGAACTCCTCGCGGCTCACGTAGTCGGCGGTGTGGAGCTGGCGCCCCCGGAACGTCTCCTGGCCCGGATAGCGGGGCCAGAACGGGCGGTCCCAGGTGCCGGTGGCGTTGATCAGCGCGCGTGCCGACCAGTCACCGGCCCCGGTCTCCACCAGCAGCCGCCCTTCCGCGCCCTCCCGGACGGCCCGCACCTCGACCGGGCGGCGTACCGGCAGCTCGAAGGCCCGCTCGTAGGCGGCGAAGTATTCGGAGACGACCTCGGCCGAGGGCCGGGTCGTGTCGACGGGGCCCATCGGCAGCCCCGGCAGGTCGTGCACGTGGTGGGTGGCGCCGAGGGTGAGGGAGGGCCAGCGGAACTGCCACGCGCCACCGGGCCGGGGGGAGCGGTCGAGCACCGTGAAGTCCAGCCCGGCCCGGCGCAGGAAGTAGGCGCTGGAGAGCCCCGCCTGCCCCGCGCCGATGACGACGACGTCGATGTTCGTGGCGTTTCGCGGCAGCTCGTCCTTCACATTCCCTGGCAACCATCGGGATCCGATGAATAATCCCGCTCGCCGAGGGCAGCAGTGGCTGTCACAACAGCCAAAGCCTGAGGTGGTAGCCACATGATAGTGCTGGGACTTCTCTTGATCGTACTCGCGGGTGCGACCGTGATCGCGGTCTCCTGGGACGAGACCGCAGCATCGACCACCACCGCTTCGTTCACCGTGTTCGACCGCCTGTTCCAGTTCACCCAGCTGGAGCTCTTCTTCGCGGGCGTGGCCACCGGAGCGGTCTTCCTGCTCGGCCTGGGGATGATGTTCTCCGGTATGCGGCGCTCGGCCACGAAGCGTCGCAGCCTCCGCGCCTCGCGGATGGAGGCGCGTGACCGCGTCACCCGCCTGGAGGAGGAGAAGCGGGAGCTGGAGCGCAAGCTCGAGGAGGCCCCCGCGACCGCGGCCCCCGCGACCGCCACGGCCCCGGCCACGGCCCCCGTGGTCGACCGCGACCGCGACCGCGACGGCGTCGACGACCGCGTCGAGGACACCGCGCCCCACCCCCGGGTCGAGGTGCCCCGTCAGTCCTCCACCGACCAGCTCGTGGCCGGTCGCCACGGACGCTCCGACCACCGCTAGTCACATCCTCTCTCAGCCGGTGCGCCCCGCGGGCCGCACCGGCTGAGGCATGTCCGGACCTGCCTCGCCCGCGTCCGGATCGGGATCCGGGTCCCGGTCCCGATCCGGCGCGGTCTCGTCCACCGGTGCCTCGCCGGCCGGGGTTCGAGGAGGTTTCCCGCGACGGTTCAGGAGTGTCATGAGCCCGCCCGCGACGAGCCCCCAGAAAGCGGCGCCCACGCCCAGGATCGTCAGTCCCGACGCGGTGACCACGAAGGTGACGACCGCGGCCTCCCTGCCCTCGGGGTCGGCGACGGCCGAGACGACGGCCGAGGCGAGCGCGCCGAGCAGGGCGAGGCCGGCGACGGCCTCGACGAGCAGCGGCGGGGAGAGCAGCACGAGCGCGGTGGCCAGCCCCGAGCCGATCCCGAGGACGATCATCGAGACGCCCGAGGAGACCGAGGCGATCCACCGGCGGGCCGGATCGGGGTCGGCGTCGGGTCCGGCGGACAGGGCGGCGCTGATCGCCGCCAGGTTCACCGCGTGGCCGCCCAGCGGGGCACCCAGCGCGCTCGCCAGGCCGGTGGAGACGAGGATCCCGCGCAGCGGGGGACGGTAGCCGTACCCGGCGAGGACCGCCATGCCCGGCACGTTCTGCGAGGCCATGGTGACCAGGAACAGCGGGAGCGCGATGCCGACCATCGCCTGGGCGCTCCAGGACGGGGCGGTCACCTCCAGCACCGGCCGCAGGTCCACCGCGCCCAGCCCGGGACCGGTCAGCGCGATGGTGACGACGGCGACGAGGAGGGCCACCGGGATCGCCCACCTGCGGGCGAACCTGCTCAGCAGCGCCCAGGTGAGCACGACGGGACCCGCCGTCACAGGTATCTCGGCGAGCGCCCTGACCGGCGCGACACACAGGTCGAGCAGGACCCCGGCGAGCATGGCACCGGCGATCGGCGTGGGGATGGCCGCGATCCACCGGCCCAGGACGGGGAAGAGACCGGCGGCGGTGAGGAGGAGTCCCGAGACCGCGAACGCCCCGACCGCGACGGGAAAACCGCCCTCCACGGTCCCGGTCGCGACCAGCAGCGCCGCCCCCGGGGTGGACCAGGCCACGACGATCGGGATGCGCTGCCGCAGGCCCAGCCAGACGGCCACCACGCCGTTGGCCACGCAGAGGGCGAGGAGCCCCGACGCCGCCTGCCGCTCGTCGGCGCCCACCGCCCTGAGCCCTGCCAGGACCACGGCGAAGGAGCTGGCGAAACCGACCACCGTGGTCACCACCCCGGCCAGCACGGGTTGAAGCATGCGTGTCATGTTCGATCCTTGGGGGGATGACGCCGACCGTTCCGTAAACGGAACGGCCCTCATGCTGCACGATAACCCCATGGACTCCGGAGCACAAAGCCCCAGGCCCGCCGGGGACACCGGCACGCCCCACCGGCCCGCCACGACCGCCGGTGCGGCCGGCGCGCCCTCGGCGGACACCGAGGCGGACACCGACGCGCTCGACCGGCTCTCAGCGAACACCGGCGCGCCCGGCCGGCCCGCCGCGGACGTCCGCGCGGCCGGCGAACCCGCCGTGGACGGCGGCACGCCCGACATCGGGCGGCGGATCCGCCGGCTGCGCGAGGAGCGCGGCATCTCCCTGTCCGCCCTCGCCCGCGCCGCCGGTGTCGGCAAGGCCACGCTCTCCGGCCTGGAGAACGGCACCCGCAACCCCACCCTGGAGACCCTCTGGGCGATCACCGCCGAGCTCGGCGTCCCCCTGGCGATGGCCGTCGGCACCCCGCCGCCGGTGGACGCGAGCGGGAGCGGGACCGGCGGGCGGACCCGGGCGATCCCCGTCGTCCACGGCACGGCCGTCGAGGGGACGCTGCTCCAGGTCTTCGAGGACGAGGAGGTCACCTACGAGCTCTACCGGGTGGTGCTCCGGGCGGGGACGACGCAGGTCTCCCCCGCCCACCACGAGGGTGTCACCGAGCACGTCACCGTCTTCGCCGGAACGCTCAGCGCCGGACCGGTCGAGGCTCCCCTGCGGGCCGGTCCCGGCGAGCACATCTCCTGGCGGTCGGACGTCCCGCACGCGTACGCCGTCCTCGGTGACCGGGACGTCCACGCCAGCCTGCTCATCCGCTACCCGCGCCGCTGATCTCCGCGCACCTCGGCGGACCCGATCGCATTCCTAAAACACGCAAAAAGTAATATTTCCCCCATGACACCACGGTCCATGGCGATTCTCTTCTGGGCCACGGGCGTGGTGGCCTACGTCATCGCCGTCTTCCACCGGCAGTCGCTGGGCGTGGCGGGCATCGAGGCCGCGGCGAGGCTCGACGTCGGCGCGGCGGGACTCTCGGTCCTGGCCATGTGCCAGCTGCTGGTCTACGCGGGCATGCAGGTGCCCGTCGGGATGCTGGTCGACCGGCTCGGGTCCAAGCGCATGCTGGTCCTGGGTGCCGCGGTGATGGCCTGCGGCGAGCTCGTCTTCGCCCTGGCCGGAGGGCTGCTTCCGGGGATCGCCGGGCGGGCGCTGATCGGGTGCGGGGACGCGATGACGTTCATCAGCGTGATCAGGCTGGTCGGCCTGTCCTTCCCCGCCCGCCGCAACCCGCTGATGGTCCAGCTCACCGGCCTGCTCGGCCAGCTCGGCGCGATCGCCTCCGCGGTCCCCCTCATCCACTCCCTGCACACGTACGGCTGGACGCCGACCTTCCTGGGCGCCGCCGCCCTGGGCGTGGTCTCCGTGTTCCTGCTGGTCACGGTGCTGCGCGACCCCCGCCCCGAGCGTACGGGGGAGCCACCGAGCCTGAAGGCCGCCTGGGCCGAGCCGGGCACCCGGCTGGGCATGTGGACCCACGCGGCCACCCAGTGCTCGGCCGCGGCGTTCCTGCTGCTGTGGGGGTATCCGTTCCTGGTCCAGGGCCAGGGACTGGCGCCCGCGACGGCGGGCGTGCTGCTGACCACGCTGACCCTGTGCGGCATGGTGTGCGGGCCGCTGCTCGGCTATCTCGCCGGGCGGTTCCCCTTCCACCGCTCCCGGATGGTGCTCATCGTGATCGGCACCACCGCCGGGGCGTGGACCGCCGTGCTGGCCTGGCCGGGACGGGCGCCGTTGTGGCTGCTGGTGGCGCTCGTGGTGGTGCTGGCGGCGAACGGCCCCGGGTCGATGATCGGCTTCGACTACGCCAGGACCTTCAACCCGGCCACCCGGATCGGCGCGGCCACCGGCATCGTGAACGGCGGCGGCTTCGTCGCGTCCGTGGTGGTGATCGCCCTGATCGGCGTCACCCTCGACCTCCTGGGCGACACCGGCCTGGACTCCTTCCGGTGGGCGTTCGCCACCCAGTACCCGATCTGGGCACTGGGCGCCGTCCAGGTCGTCCGCTACCGGGGCAAGGCGCGGCGCCGCCCGCTCCCGGCCGCCGCCGCCCAGGCGAGCTCCTGACGATCGTCGCGAAAGACCCGGGGTCAACCGAACCCTGTGAGGGCCCTCGCTCAGACGATCCTGGTGAAGGGCTCGGCGAAGTGGGCGGTGCCGATGATCCCGCCCTCCGCCCTGACCCGGTCGAGCAGTTCCACGCGCGTGGCGGCGGCCAGCTCGGGGTCGGCGTCGTAGAGGTAGGGCACCCGCGGGTCCTCCAGCTGCACCGGATGCAGCACCACGTCGCCGGTCAGCACCAGATCGCCGACCTGCACGACCTGGTGGCCCGGGGTGTGCCCGGGGGTGAGCAGCACCCGGATGCCGGGCAGCACCTCCGCCCCGCCGTCCACCGCCTGCACCCGCTCGCCCAGCGGCCGGACGACGTGATCGAGGACCGCCTCGCCCGCCGCGTCGATCTCGGCGCGCTGCAGGACGTGCCGGGCGTTGGCGAAGACCGGTGCCCCCGCGACCACCGCGCCGCTCGCGTGGTCGCTGTGCAGGTGCGTGATGACCACCGCGTCCACCTCCTCGAGGGCCGTCCCCACCCGGGCCAGCTCCGCGCCCAGGACGCCGGGCACCGGCGCCCAGCTCGCCGCGGGCGAGTCGCGGGGGCCGACGCCGGTGTCGACCAGCACCGTACGGCCCGCCGCGTCGCGCAGCAGGTAGCAGTGGAAGTGCAGGATCCACTCGTCCGACTCGCCGTGGCGGCCACCGGGGAACATCTGCGGCATCGGCCGCCGGATCGCGTCGCCCATCGGTCCCACCGCGTCGCACAGCGGGAACACCTCGACCCCGGCGACCGTTATGGGTTGATGTAGCATCCGCTCTCCTGTTCGGGATGGGGCGACGGTGCTACCGTGATACCGGGCGTGACGCACCGCTGGCTAGGCCGCGTGCGATGATCCGCCCCCGTTTCTCGCTTTTTTCTCTCGGCACCGCCCCTGTCTCAGGCGTGCGGTCCCCATCTTCCGATCCCCTGTGAAAGGTCATTCATGACCGCCGAACCCGTTTTCAAAGAACCCACCGTCGAGAACATCACCGCCAAGAAGGTGCCGCGCCCCCGTGGAGGCGACGCGGGCACCACCGGGAAGACCCCCCGCAGGAACGGCGCGGCCACGGCCGGGCGGCCCCCCGGACGCGGCGCCCCCGCCGAGACCGTGACCGGGCTGCTCGACGTCCGCGACCGGATCGGATACCTCAGGACCGGCGGCTACCTGCCGTCCCCGCGCGACGTCCGCGTTCCCCCCTCCCAGATCTCCGAGTACGGCCTGCGCCCCGGCGACCACGTCGTGGCCACCGCACGCGCCCCGTACGAGAGGCTGGAGGGGGTGGAGAGCGTGAACGGCGCCGCCGCCTGGCGGCACCGGCCCGACTTCGCGGACATGACCCCGATCCACCCGCGCGACCGGCTCCGCCTGGAGACCGGGTCGCTGACCGGCAGGGTCGTCGACCTGTTCACGCCGGTCGGCAAGGGCCAGCGCGGGCTGATCGTCGCCCCGCCCAAGGCGGGCAAGACGATGGTCCTGCAGGACCTGGCCGCCGCGATCACCGCCAACCACCCGGACTGCCACCTCATGGTCGTGCTCGTCGGCGAGCGCCCCGAGGAGGTCACCGAGATGCGCGAGTCCATCCACGGCGAGGTCGCCGCGTCCACGTTCGACCGCCCCGACCGCGACCACACCGCCGTCGCCGAGCTCGCCGTCGAGCGCGCCAAGCGCCTCGCCGAGGCCGGGCACGACGTCGTCCTCCTGCTCGACTCCCTCACCCGGCTCGCCCGCGCGTACAACAACCTCGCCCCCGGCGGCGGGCGCACCCTCGCCGGAGGCATCGACGCCACGGCCCTGCTCCCCCCGCGCCGCTTCTTCGGCGCCGCCCGAAACCTGCGCGACGGCGGCTCGCTCACCATCCTCGCCACCGCGCTTGTCGAGACCGGCTCGCGGATGGACGACAGCCTCTTCGAGGAGTTCAAGGGCACCGGCAACATGGAACTGCGCCTCAGCCGCGCCCTCGCCGACAAGCGCCTCTATCCCGCCGTCGACCTCGACGCCTCCGGCACCCGCCGCGAGGAGATCCTCCTCGACCCTCAGGAGCGGCAGCTCACCTGGCGGCTGCGCCGCACGCTGGGCGGCCTGGAGCGGCAGCAGGCCCTGGAACTCCTCACCGGCAGACTCAGCGAGACCCCCTCCAACGCGGCCTTCCTCCAGCAGATCCAGCAGACCGCCTGACCCGCCGTCCCCCGAAGACCCACGAGGCCCCCGCAGACCCCTGCAGATCCCCGCAGACCCCTGCAGGCCCCTGCAGGCCCCGCGGTTCCGCGTCCGCCGGGACGATCCGGCTTCGGCGGGACGCGAGATGATGGGGAGATGCTGGACGATGTCGTCGAACACCTCGCCTGCCCGGTCTGCCGCGGCTCCCTGGAGCTCGGGGAGCGGGTCCTGCGGTGCGCCCTGGGGCACGGCTTCGACGTGGCCAGGCAGGGATACGTCAGCCTGCTGACGGGCTCCCGGATTCCGGGAACGGCCGACAGCGCCGCCATGGTGGCGGCCAGGGACGCGTTCCTCGCCGCCGGGCACTACGCCCCGCTGGCGGAGGCGGTCGCCGGCGCCTGCCGTACCGGCGCGAAGGTGGTGGCCGACGCCGGTGCCGGGACGGGCCACTATCTCGCACGGGCGCTCGACGGGCTGCCGGAGGCGGCCGGGGTGGCGCTGGACGTCTCCAAACACGCGATCAGACGGGCCGCGCGGGCCCATCCCCGGCTGGGGGCGGTGGTGGCCGACGTGTGGAGACCGCTGCCGCTGGGAGATGACACGATAGATGTGCTCCTCAATGTGTTCGCCCCCAGAAATGGGGCAGAGTTCGCACGAGTGCTCAAGGGGGACGGTGAGCTCGTAGTGGTCACACCGACCTCGCGGCACCTATCGCCACTGGTGGAGCGGCTGGGGCTCCTGTCGGTGGACGACTCGAAGGAGCGGCGTGTGGCGGAGAGCCTGAACGAGCACTTCGTCGAGACCGGCCGGAGCACTCTCGCGTTCGAGATGGCCCTGGGGCATGACGCGGTCGAGGCGGTCGTGGGAATGGGGCCCAGCGCCTGGCATACGGACACGGAAGTTATGCGAAGAAAGATCGCCGAACTCCCAGAAATGTGCCTCGTGGAGGCTTCTTTCCGCATGTCTATCTTTAAGCACCGCCTCTGAGCAAGCTGTGTGCTTGACAGCCCCCTTCGGGGCACCTGTTACTGATGTGACTTTTAGTCCGAAATTCCCCGACATTACTCAAGCAATTAGCCGGTGAAGACGACATACTGGACCGCAATCCGGCGAGCCCGCGCCTGGACGCGTGAAGCTGACGCCTTGACGGAGGGAAGCGCCATATGAAGGCGGAGGAGCGCTGGCAGGCCAGGTTCCGTGCGCCGCGCGCGACGTTGCCCGTGTGGGCGTGCCAGGCTCCCAGCCGGTCCGTCTACCGCAGCAACGCCTCGGGGGCGTGGGAGGTCTACGCCTGGGACCGCGCGGGCGGCTCCGCCCGTCAGGCGACCTCACGTCCCAAGGGCACCTCGCACGGCGCGATCGATCCCACCGGGCAGTGGATCTGGTGGTTCGACGACACCGACGGCGACGAGTGGGGCCGGTGGATGCGCCAGCCCTTCTACGGCGGTCCCGACCAGCCGGTCGACCTCGCCCCCGGTTTCCCCGCCGGGCTCGGGCTCTCGGCGACGGGCGACGCGGTCATCGGCATGGCCAGGCCGGGAGAGGGCTTCACCATCCAGCTCGTACGGCCGGGCGAGCCCGCGCGGACGATCTACGAGCACACCGAGGCGGCCGCCGTCTCCGCGGTCTCCCTGGACGGCTCGCTGATCGCGATCAGCCACAGCGAGCACGGCGACGCCCGGCACCCCGGGCTGCGCGTGCTCCGGCGCAACGGCGAGGTCGTCGGCGACCTGCACGACGGCCCCGGCAAGGGGGTCGTCGGCCTGCGCTTCGCCCCGCTGTCCGGGGACCGCCGCCTGCTCACCCTGCACGAGCGCAGGGGCCGCCGCGAGCCCCTCGTCTGGGACCCCGAGACCGGCGACCAGCGGGAGATCTGGCTGCGCGACCCGGGCGAGATCACCGCCGACTGGTACGACGACGGCCGCTCGCTGCTCGTCGTGCGCGGCAACCGGGGGCGCACCTACCTGACCCGCTACGACCTTCCCGGCGGCGGCCTCTTCCCGATCGAGACCCAGCACGGCGTGATCGACGCCGCCGCGCCCCGCCCCGACGGCTCCGTCGAGTACTCCTGGTCCAGCGGGGCCCACCCGCCGCTGATCCGGTCGACCAGCGGCCACGTGGTGATGAACCACGGCGGCCCCACCTCACCCCCGTCGGTGCCGGTCGAGGACGTGGACGTGGAGGGGCCGGGCGGCCGCATCCACGCCCTGGTCTCCCGCCCCGAGCGCGGCTCGGGCCCCTTCCCCACGGTCTTCATGCTGCACGGCGGGCCCACCGCCCAGGACGACGACTCCTTCGTGCCGCAGGTGGCCGCCTGGGTGGATCTCGGCTTCGCGGTCGTACGGGTCAACTACCGGGGCTCCACCGGATACGGCTCGGCCTGGCGGAACGCCCTGCACGGCGACGTCGGGCACATCGAGCTGGCCGACGTGGCCGCCGTCAGGGACACGATGGTCGACCGCGGCGTCTGCGACCCCGACCGGCTGGTGCTGTCCGGCGCCTCCTGGGGTGGCTACCTCACGCTGCTCGGCCTGGGCACCCAGCCCAAGATGTGGGCGGCGGGCATCGCCACGGTGCCGATCGCCGACCACGTCGCCACCTACGAGGAGGAGACGGAGGCGCTCCGCTCCTACCACCGCGCGCTGCTCGGCGGCTCGCCCGAGGAGCAGCCCGAGCGGTACGTGAACAGCTCGCCGATCACCTACGTCGACCAGGTCGAGGCCCCGCTGCTGATCCTCGCCGGGGAGAACGACCCGCGCTGCCCGATCGGGCAGATCGAGGCGTACGTGGCCCGGCTCGCCGAGCGCGACCACGAGCACCGGGTGTACCGCTACGACGCGGGCCACGGCTCCCTGGTCGTCTCCGAGCGGATCGCGCAGATGTCGGCCCAGCTGGACTTCGCCAGAAAGCACGTGAGCACCGACGTCTGACCCGCATCACCCGGTGAGGGGCGACGGTCTCGCCCGTACGGTCCCGAGGTCGTGCGGGCGATCCCGCCCGGATCACGGGCGAGATCGTCAGCGGGCTCGCAGGACCACGATCGCCATGTCGTCGGCGCTCGGCTCGGGGGCGAAGTCCTGGACCGCGCGGCGGATCCGCTCGGCGACCGCCCGCGCCGACAGCCCCGCGCACTCGGCCAGCAGTTTGGCCAGCCCCCCGTCGTCGTCGAGCAGCCGCCCGTCCCTGCGACGCTCGGTGACCCCGTCGGTCACCGCGAGAAGCACGTCACCGGGGTCGAGGTGGACGAGCTCCGCCTTGAAGGTCGCCTCGGGGAAGACGCCCAGCAGCGACTGCGAGGTCACCACGGCCTCCACGACGCCGCTGGGCCGCAGCCGCAGCGCCTCCGGGTGCCCCGCGGAGACCATCGCCACGTCCAGACCGGTCGGCACGGGCTTGATCTCCCCGTGCAGCAGCGTCAGGAAGCGGGCGCGCTCGCCCTCTTCCAGGATGGCCTGGTTGAGGCGGTCGAGGACGGCGGCCACCCCGTACCCCTCCCGCGAGAGCAGGCGCAGGGTGTGGCGGGCCAGGCCGGTGACCGCGGCGGCCTCGGGGCCGGTCCCGCAGACGTCGCCCACCGCGAACCGCCAGGAGCCGTCGCCGGCCGCGAAGAGATCGTAGAAGTCCCCGCCGACCTCGTTGGTCTCCCCCGCGGGCTCGTAGACCACCGCGGGGTCCAGGCCGGGGATCTCGCCGGGCTCGTCGGGAGGGAGCAGGCTGCGCTGCAGGGCCCGGTTGGCCGCCGCCTGGGTGGCGTACAGCAGGGCGTTGTCCAGGGCGAGCGCGGCGCGGCGGCCGATGTCCTCGGCGTACTGGAAGACGTCCTCGGCGAACCGGTCGGGCCGCCCCAGGCACATCGCGCCCAGCGTGCGCCCGCGCGCGAGGAGCGGGATGACCAGCACCTGCGAGTCGGCGAGCTGCATGGATCCGCCGGCCTGCGGGATCTGGACGCTGGCGAGCTCCTCCCGGAGCCCGTCGATGCGCCGCTCGTCGGTGTGCCAGAGGTAGGCTGGACGCTGCGGGCCGCCGCCGTTGCTCCAGGTGTAGACGGCACACCAGGTGGCCAGCCGTGGCACCACGATCTGCGAGATGATCGCGGGCACCATGTCAGGGTCGAGCGTGCCCGCCAGCAGGTCGCTGGCGTCGGCGAGAAAACCCATCCATATCGGCCCGCGGCTGGGCTCTTCGGCGGTCCACTCCGAGGACGGCCGCCCGGAGGAGCCGGGCAGCCGGATCCTGGCCCAGTGCGTGCGCTGCTGACCGGCGAAGGTGACACCCCATTCCTCCACCGGTACGGACGGGGCGCCGGGGCTCGCGTCGGGAGCCTGTCTCTGGCGCACCTCGATCTGCAGCCCGTCGCCCAGATGGCTCCAGACGATCTCAAAAGAGGCATCGGTCACCTGCGACGACAGGTCGGCCGCCAGCCGCTCTGCGACCGCCAGAACGGACGCGGCGGCCCAGGCGGTCATCACCTCGATGGTGAACCGCCTGGCGGCAGGAACGGCCGTGTGTCCTGGGGCGAAGGTCGCCGCCAGGACGGCGCGTGGAGCACTGGTCACTGTTCCGTGACTACCACACTTCCCGTTGACATGGGGTGAATCGAAGGTGGGACTACACATTGCGCACCGTGACAGACTGGGGTGACTCACGGCTGCGCCCCCGGGAGTCAAGGAGGTCATATGACCACGGTCAACACCGTGCCCGACGTCGAGGAGCGACGTTACAGCGAATCGGATCTGCGACCGATCTTGCAGACGCTCATCACCTGGCGCGACGGTGACTTCCGCCGCCGGGTGCCGCACGCCCCGCCGGGAATCCTCAGCGAGATCCGCCTGCTGCTCAACGAGGTGGCCGATCGCCGCGAGCACCTGGCCAACGAGCTGCACCGGGTTCGCCGGGAGGTGGTGAAGGAGGGCCGCTTCGGCGAGCGCCTCACCCCCGGTCCCGGCGTGGGCTCATGGGCCGAGAGCGTCGATTCGGTCAACACGCTGATCGACGCGCTGGTGGGCCCGGTCAGCGGGGCCGCGGACGTGATCGACGCGGTCGCCAAGGGTGATCTGTCCCGCCGGATCGATCTCGACCGCGGTGCCAGGGGCGAGGTGCGCCGCCTCGGCAAGGCGATCAACGGCATGGTCGACCAGCTGTCGCTGTTCACGTCCGAGGTGACGCGGGTGGCCAGGGAGGTCGGCACCGAGGGCCGCCTGGGCGGCCGGGCGAACGTGCGCGGCATGTCGGGAAGCTGGCGCGACCTCACCGAGGCCGTCAACACCATGTCCAGCCGCGTCTCCGCGCAGGTCCGCGACATCGCCGCGGTGACCACCGGGGTCGCGCGAGGCGACCTGAGCCGCAAGGTCACCGTCGACGCGGTCGGCGAGATGTTCGAGCTGAAGAACACCGTCAACACCATGGTCGACCAGCTGCTGGCGTTCGCCGAGGAGGTCACCCGGGTGGCCCGCGAGGTCGGCACCGAGGGCCAGCTCGGCGGCCAGGCGCAGGTGCGCGGCGTCTCGGGGGTCTGGAAGGACCTCACCGACAACGTCAACGTGATGGCGGGCAACCTGACCACCCAGGTCCGCGCCATCGCGGCGGTCTCCACGGCGGTGGCGCAGGGTGACCTGTCCAAGAAGATCACCGCGGACGCGCAGGGCGAGATCCTCCAGCTCAAGGACACCCTGAACACCATGGTGGACCAGCTGTCGATGTTCGCCGACGAGGTCACCCGCGTCGCCCGCGAGGTCGGCACCGAGGGCCAGCTCGGCGGCCAGGCCCGCGTACGCGGCGTCTCCGGGGTCTGGAAGGACCTCACCGACAACGTCAACTCCATGGCCAACAACCTCACCTACCAGGTCCGCAACATCGCTGAGGTCACCACCGCGGTCGCCAACGGAGACCTGACCCGCAAGATCGACGTGAACGCGCAGGGCGAGATCCTCGCGCTGAAGACCACGATCAACACCATGGTCGACCAGCTGTCGTCGTTCGCCTCCGAGGTGAGCCGCGTGGCCCGCGAGGTCGGCTCCGAGGGCCAGCTCGGCGGCCAGGCGCAGGTGCCCGGTGTCTCCGGCACCTGGAAGGACCTCACCGACAACGTCAACGTGATGGCGAACAACCTGACCACCCAGGTCCGCCAGATCGCCGCGGTGTCCACCGCCGTCGCCCAGGGCAACCTGTCCAAGAAGATCACCGCGGACGCGCAGGGCGAGATCCTCCAGCTCAAGGACACCCTGAACACCATGGTGGACCAGCTGTCGATGTTCGCCGACGAGGTCACCCGGGTGGCCCGCGAGGTCGGCACCGAGGGCCAGCTCGGCGGCCAGGCCCGCGTACGCGGCGTCTCCGGGGTCTGGAAGGACCTCACCGACAACGTCAACTCCATGGCCAACAACCTCACCTACCAGGTCCGCAACATCGCCGAGGTCACCACCGCGGTCGCGTCCGGCAACCTGACCCGCAAGATCGACGTGAACGCCCAAGGCGAGATCCTCGCGCTGAAGACCACGATCAACACCATGGTCGACCAGCTGTCGTCCTTCGGTGCGGAGGTCACCCGCGTCGCCCGCGAGGTCGGCTCCGAGGGCAAGCTCGGCGGCCAGGCCCGCGTCGAGGGCGCCGAGGGCATCTGGAAGCGCCTCACCGAGAACGTCAACGAGCTCGCCGCCCGCCTGACCACCCAGGTGCGCGCCATCGCCGAGGTCACCACCGCGGTGGCCACCGGCGACCTGACCCGCTCCATCACCGTCGACGCCGAGGGCGAGATCGGCGAGCTGAAGGACAACATCAACATGATGGTGGCGGTGCTGCGCGACACCACCACCGCCAACCAGGAGCAGGACTGGCTGAAGTCCAACCTGGCGAGGATCTCCCGCCTGATGCAGGGCCACCGCGACCTGATGGAGGTCGCCAAGCTCATCATGAGCGAGCTGACCCCGCTGGTGTCGGCCCACTACGGCGCCTTCTACCTCGCCGAACCCACCGGTGACCGCGACCTGCACCTCATCGCCGGGTACGGCGCCCGCTCCGGCAACGGCCCCAGGCAGCGGTTCGCGACCGGCGAGGGCATCGTGGGCCAGGCCGCGATGGAGGGCAGGGGGATCATCCTCGGCAACGTGCCCGCCCGCTACCTGACCGTCGACACCGGCCTGAGCACCTCCACGCCCGCGCAGATCGTCGTGCTGCCGGTCCTGTTCGAGACGCAGGTGCTCGGCGTGCTGGAGCTGGCCTCGTTCAGCGAGTTCAGCGAGATCCACCACGACTTCCTGAACCAGCTCGTCGAGACCATCGGCGTCACGATGAACACGATCATCGCCAACTCCAGGACCGAGGACCTGCTGACCGAGTCACAGCGCCTCACCACCGAGCTGCGGGAGCGTTCCGACGAGCTCCAGCGCCAGCAGGAGGAGCTGCGCCGCTCCAACGCCGAGCTGGAGGACAAGGCCGCGCTGCTGGCCAAGCAGAACCGGGCCATCGAGATCCAGAACTTCCAGATCGAGCAGGCCCGCCGCACGCTGGAGGAGCGCGCCGAGCAGCTCGCGGTCTCCTCCCGCTACAAGTCCGAGTTCCTCGCCAACATGTCCCACGAGCTGCGCACCCCGCTGAACAGCCTCCTCGTGCTGGCCAAGCTGCTCACCGAGAACGCCGACGGCAACCTCACCGCCCAGCAGGTGGAGTTCGCCAGGACCATCCACGGCGCCGGCTCGGCCCTGCTGCAGCTGATCAACGACATCCTCGACCTGTCGAAGGTCGAGGCGGGCCGGATGGACATCCACCCCCAGCAGATCTCCCTGCCCAAGCTCGTCGACTACTTCGAGGCCACCTTCGCGCCGCTGGCCCAGGACAAGGGCCTGTCGTTCACCGTCGAGGTCGATCCCTCGATCCCGCAGGAGCTCCGCACCGACGAGCAGCGCCTGCAGCAGGTGCTGCGCAACCTGCTCTCCAACGCGATCAAGTTCACCCCCAAGGGAGAGGTGCGGCTGCGCGTGATCCACGCCAGGCGCGCCGTCTCCTTCGTGGACGACACCCTGCGCGGCGCCGACGGCATCCTCGCCTTCGAGGTGGTCGACACCGGCATCGGGATCGCCTCCGACAAGCTGGAAGTCATCTTCGAGGCGTTCCGCCAGGCCGACGGGACCACCAGCCGCAAGTACGGCGGCACGGGCCTGGGCCTGTCCATCTGCCGCGAGATCGCCCGCCTGCTCGGCGGCGAGATCCACGTGATCAGCGAGGTCGGCGAGGGCAGCACCTTCACCCTCTACCTGCCCCCGTCGTACGGCGGACCGCTGGCCTCGCGCGACGGCGGGGCGAGCACCCCCAGCTCCTCCCCCCGCAACCCGGCGCTCGTCGGCGTGCTGGAGGAGCCGGACGACCTGCCGGAGCTGACGTTCAACGACGACATGCCCCTGCCGCAGTTCCCGCAGGGCGAGGGCAAGCCGTGGAAGGGCGACGACCCGCTGACCGGGGCGAAGATCCTGATCGTGGACGACGACATCCGCAACGTGTTCGCGCTGACCAGCGTGCTCGAACGCTACGGCTCCACGGTGATCTACGCGGAGAACGGCCGCGAGGGCATCGAGCAGCTCGAGCGCAACGAGGACGTGGCCCTCGTCCTGATGGACATCATGATGCCGGAGATGGACGGCTGGGCCACCACCTCCGCGATCCGCCGGATGCCCCAGTTCGCGGATCTGCCGATCATCGCGCTAACCGCTAAGGTCATGCGAGGTGACCGGGAGAAAAGCATCGCGTCCGGCGCCTCCGACTACGTGCCCAAGCCCGTGGACGTCGACCGCCTCCTGGAGAGGTTGCGCGGCTGGCTGACCCGGGGCAAGCCGGACGGCGACTCCAACGAAGGCGTGTGATCGATGCCGGACAGAGCCAAGATTCTCCTGGTCGACGACCGGGAGGAGAACCTGATCGCGCTCGAGGCCATTCTCAGCTCGCTCGATCTGATACCCGTCCGGGCGAAGTCGGGGGAGGAGGCGCTGAAGGCCCTGCTCGGCACGGAGTTCGCCCTGATCCTGCTCGACGTCCGGATGCCGGGCATGGACGGGTTCGAGACGGCGGCCCACATCAAGCGCCGCGAGCGCACCCGCAACATCCCGATCATCTTCCTGACCGTGGTCGACAGCGCGCCCGACTACGCCTTCCGCAGCTACGCGGCGGGCGCCGTCGACTACCTCACCAAGCCCTTCGACCCGTGGGTGCTCCGGGCCAAGGTCGCGGTGTTCGTGGAGCTCTACAACATGAACCGCAGGCTGGCCGAGCAGGCCACCATGCTCCGCGAGCGCCTCGGCGCGGAGCTGCCGTCCGGTGAGACGTCCGACCAGGCAGCCGTGCTGCCCGAGCTGTCCAGGCGCCTCACCGCCGTCGAGGAGGAGCTCGGCCGGGTCGCCGAGCTGGCCCGCAAGAGCGGCGACCCCGCCCTCGCCGGGCCGGTGGCCGACCTGTCCAACCGCCTCGACCACCTTCGCGCGGGCTTCGACGCCCTTACCTGACGGGCGTTCCCACGGTGCGTTCCTGAGCGCTGTACGCGTCTCGCGTCCACGTTCCTGAGCGCTGTACGCGTTCCCGTTCCTGAGCGCTGTGCGCGTCTCGCGTTTCTGAGCGTTGTGCGCGTCTCAGCGGCGGGCGCGCTCCAGGGCGTCCCAGAAGCCGCGGCGCAGGGCGTGGCGGACCTCGTCGTGCAGGAGGAAGTCGATCGGCAGGGAGGAGCCCTGGAGCAGGCGTGCCTCCAGGTCCGAGGGCATCCGGGGCTTGCGGGCGAGGACCGCCTCCAGCCACAGGGCGGGCGCGTCCTTGGCCACGGACTCGCCGAAGTCGTGGCCTTCCTTGTGGGCGGCCTGTACCGCGTCGGAGAGAGTCGTCGCGGCGCCGGTTCCGGAGCTCTGCGGGGGAACCGGGGCCGGCTGGGGACCGGTGTAGGCGCCCATCTGCGGAGACTGGTAACTCGGCATGCCGCCGGTGTTGCCCAGCGAGTACTGAGGCGCGGCCGGCAGCGGGCCGGTGTGGTTGCCGGCGGCCGCGTGCGAGGGCGCGGAGGAGGGCGAGGGCGGTGGGGACGGCGGTGCGGCGGGAGTGACCGGGGTGATCGGCGACTCCTGGGTGTAGCTCGGGTAGGTGGAGGGCAGCGCGGGCTGGGCGTGGGCCGCGCGGGAGGTCTGGACCGCGGGGATGGGACTGGTGGCCGGGGCGCCGTTGCCGCCGCCGGCGCCGCGGGAGGTGGCGGACTGGCCGTTGCCGGAGCCGTGCTGGTGGCCGTTGGCCACCAGGGCGGGCGTCTCGCCGCTGAGCAGGCTGACGTGGGGGCGCAGATGACCGGCGCCGATCTCGATCAGGTCGTCGCACTCCTGGCGCAGCGTGCGGGAGACGGCCCAGCTGCCGTCGGCGCTGATGTGGACCACGGTGACCCGGATGCCGAGGTCCTGGGCGTCGCAGACGACCTGCGCCAGGTCCTCGTCACCGCTGACCACGACCGCGTCGCAGACCGCGCCGTTGCGGGCCAGGGTCATCAGGTCGCGGTGGACCTGGGCGTCGACGCCCTCGCGGCGGCCGGGACGGATGCGCGACAGGCGGAGCTTGAGGCCGGGGATGTCGGCCAGCGTGTCGTGCTCCGGGGTGCGGCGGCCCTCCACGGTCGCCTCGTACCAGTAGCAGCGCAACAGCGGCAGGCCGGTGCGCTCTCTCGACAGCTTGTTGAGCAGCTGGAGCAGCCCCGGGTAATCCCAGGAGACGGACTCGCGGTGGCGGGTACCGTGCACCGCCATCGCGCCGTCGGCCAGCAGGTAGCCGGCGTCCACGAACAGCGCGCAACGATCCACACGACACCGCCCTTCCTACGTGGCCCGATCCTTCGGTTCAGACAAGCCTGAAAGAACCCCTAAGAGACCGGACAGACGGCCCTTCCTCAGGGTAATCAAGCAGCTGACCATCCGAGGGTGAATCCCGACGATTCCACCCGCGCTCGACCATACGCTGGATCGTTCACGCCGACCGTACCAGTTTGTCCCGTTCGTGGATCCCCCCTGCGAGGTGCCACTCGCTCGGTTTTCCGCCGCCCCGCCCCGTGTGTCCCCCCTGTGTCCCCGCGGTGCCCCCGCTGTGTCCCCCCTGTGTCCCCGCGGTGCCCCCACTGTCACCGCCGACATCGCACGGCCCCGACACCGCGCGGCCCCGGCACCCACGGTCCGCGCACGCCGTCAGAAGGCGGTCTGCACGCTCACCGCCGCCGCGCCGAACAGCAGGACGTCCTGGTGCGTGCTGAGCTCCAGCACCGGGTCGCGGCCGAGGGGCGTCCGGAAGCGGTCCACGTCCGTACCGAAGGTCGTGCCGGTGCCCCGCGCCCCGGCGGCGGACCCGTCGAAGGGGTTGCGCGGGTCCCGCTCCCCACCCGCGGGCCGCAGGGGCCGTCCGCCGATCCTCACCCGATCACCCATGACGCCCGCGTCACCCTCCCAGGTCACCAGGGCCAGCCTCGCGGGGGCGCCGGAACCGGAGGGGGTGAGCCCTCCGAGCGGCATCCGCGCCGAGCGGCGCCCCCCGTCCAGCACCGTCGCGGTGTCCACGACGACGGCCTGGCTGTACGGCCGGCGCGGGTCGGCCACGATGATCACCAGGCTCCATCCGGCATGGCGCGCCACCCCGGACCGCACGGAGGCGTCGGCCACCCAGTACGTCCCGCGGACCGTGCCCAGCAGACGCGTCACGTCGGCGAACGCCTGGTAACCGCGCCCCGCGGGCAGCTCCCGCTCCACCACCTGCGTGGCCCTGACCTGCCGGTACCGCTTCTCGCCCGGCACCTTGAGCTTGATCCGCCCGCTGGGGGGCGCGCTCGCCGACCAGTAGAGTCCCGCCCAGACCACCTTGCTCGCCGCCGGCAGGACGAGCCGGGCGGCGCTCGAACTGCTCGTCGACGGATCCCCGTCCCGGTCGAGGGGACGCATCTCCCAGCTGTTGTTGTCGCGCCTGCCGCCCCGCCGCGAGTGGGCGGCCTCGCACGCGGGCTCCGAGGGCGCGCAGCTCATCAGGGTGTTGCCGATCGCGGAGACGGCCACCCGGCCGTCGGTGGCGAACCGGGCCGGGGCGCCCGTCGCCCGTACCCCGCCGCGCGACCTGGCCGCCACCCGCGTCCCCGCGGTGGAGACCGTGACCGAGGGCACCGCCCCGTAGGGCGCGTCGCCCGACACCAGGACCCTCAGGAAGACCGCCGTGGCCCGGCCCGCCGGCAGCGGGCCGCGGACGCAGCGGGCGCCCCGGCTCCTCGCCCGGCAGGACCAGCCGTCGACCGTGCCGACCGGCGTGACGCCGCCGACGGCGTTTCCCCTGCGGGACCCGGACGGCAGCGTCACGCCCCGCGGCAGGCCGACGTCGGCGACGACCTCCTCGCTCTGCCCTCGGCCCGCGTTGCGGAGACGTACCACGACGATCCCGGCCTCGGACCTGACCAGGGCGCCGAGCGCGTCGATCTTGGCCACCAGGCGGGGGGCGAGCCAGGAACCCGTCCGGCCGTCCTGCCCCGCTCCTGCCGTCCCCGTCGGCGTCCCCGTCAATGTCTCCGCCGGTGTCTCCGCCGGGTCACCGCTCCCGGCTCCCGTTTCCCCGAGTTCGACGCCGGGTGCCGCACCGGCACTCGCCCCACCGGATCCGGACGTCGTCCCGGTCCCGGCGGGCTCGCGGCCGGGACCCGCCGTCCGCCCGGAGAGTGACGGTACGGGCGAGCCGGAGGTGTCCGGCCCGTCCGAGGACTCCCGCGGGGCGGAGGAGTCGGGCGCGGGGGCCATGACGATCGGCTCGGAGGCCGTGCTCGGCCCGGGGGCGGGCCCCTCGGCCGACACCAGCACGAGGGCCGCGGCCACCGCGACCGCGGTCGCCATCGCGCCGGTCGCGACGGCGCGCCGTACGGACCGGGGAGCCCGGTGCCATCGACCGGCCAGCCCGCCACCCGCCGTGGCGCCCATCCTGGCGAGTGCCGTCAGGTAGGCGGGGAACGCGGGACCGGCGACGAGCGGTCCGATCACCGAGCGGATGCCCTGGCCGATGCCGGTCAGCTCCGTGAGCACCGCGCGGCAGCCGGAACAACCGTCCAGATGCCTGTCGATGATCTTGCCCTGTTCCCTGGGCAGGCCGCCGCGGGTGTAGGGCCCCAGCCTGGCCAGCACGGGCCTGCACTCGGGGGCGGACGTATCGGCCAGGTGAATGCGCAGGCACGCCTGGCGCGCCCCCTCCCGCGCCCGGTGGGCGAGCGCGGCCGCGCCGTTGACCGTCAGGCCCAGCAGGAGCCCGACGTCCTCGACCCTGAGCCTCTCGACCTCGGCGTGCCACAGGACGAACTGCCACCGTTCGGGCAGGGAGAGGAACGCCCTGGCCACCGGCGAGCGTTCCAGGCCCGCCACCGACGGATCGACCAGAAACGCGCGCGGGCCGGAAGGGGACTCTCCGTCCGCCCGCTCGTCGATCTCCCCCCGCGCCCGCTCGCCGGTCTCCGCGTCCCCTGCGTCCCCTGCGCTCTCTCCGTCCTCTCCGTCCTCTCCGTCCTCTGTGTCCTCTGCGTCCGCGCTGTCGTCGGCCTCCTCCTCCGCCTTTTCGCCGGTCTCCCCCTGCGCCCGCTCGCCGGCCTCCCCGTCATCTCCGTCCGCGCTCTCGTCGGTCTCCCCCCGCGTCCTTCCATCGGCCTCCCCCTGCGCCCGCTCACCGGTCTCCCCCGCCGCGTTCCTGCCGGCTTCCGGCCCGGCGGCCGCCGGGCCGCTCCCCGTACCGGTCGTACCGGGACGGACGTCGGCGGGACGGGCGTCGGCGGTACGGCGGAGGGCGGTGAGCAGGTAGGCGCGGAACGCCTGTTCAGGGCCGTGTCCCTGGGCGATCACGTGGCGGACATCGGCGAACGTCCTCTCCACGACGCCCTCGACGTCGGCCGCGCCCGGCAGGAGCAGGCGGGCCAGGGCATGCGCCGCGGGGGCGTGCCGCTGATGGAGCACCCGGTAGGCGGCCACGTCGCCGTTCCTGGTGGCAGCCAACAGTTCAGCGTCGCCTTGAGATGTTTTCACACTCATTGTGACCTCACCATTACCTGGAGTTGCCTGCCGGATAATCCCGCAGTACGCGCCGCGAGTAAACCCGGATCGCACTTTTGCCACCTCCGGCCCGAAACTCGCGTTACGGCGGCCCGGTTTCCCGGCGGGGTCCGATCGGACGGGTTCCGGGATCGCCCTAACCTTGTGCCATGAGCGATCGCGAGAACCTGCTGGCGGAGATCAAGGGCAAGGCCGTGGTGCACGGCAAGGTCGTGCTGTCCTCGGGCATGGAGGCCGACTTCTACGTGGACATGCGCAGGGTGACCCTTGACGGGCAGGCGGCGCCGCTGGTGGGGCGGGTCATGCTGGACATGACCGAGGACCTCGACTACGAGGCGGTCGGCGGCCTGACGCTGGGCGCCGACCCGGTGGCGACCGCCATGATGCACGCGGCGGCCGCGCGCGGCGGGAGGCTCGACACGTTCGTGGTCCGCAAGGCGCAGAAGACCCACGGCATGCAGCGCCGGATCGAGGGACCGGACGTGTCGGGGCGGCGGGTGCTGGTGGTCGAGGACACCTCCACCACCGGCGGATCCCCGCTGACCGCGGTGGAGGCGCTGCGCGAGGCGGGCGCCGAGGTCGTGGCGGTCGCCACGATCGTGGACCGGGGGGCCGCCGCGGCGATCGCCGGGGCGGGACTGCCGTACCGGACCGCCTACGACCTGGCCGACCTCGGCCTGGCCTAGAACCACGCCCTCCGGCCCCCGGCCCGGCCCGGTCTACCCGGCCTGCCCGGCCTGCCCGGCCTGCCCGGCCAAGCCTGACCCGGCCAAGCCGCCCGGCCAAGCCTGACCCGGCCCGGTCTGCTCCGGCCTGCTCTGGAGCCGCGTACGGGGGCCGGAGGACTTTCCGCGCGGGGGATCCGGAGCCGGCGGGAGAGCCGGGGCTACTTGCGGGAGACCGTGAACTCCTGGCGCTCCCCCGCCTTGCCCGGGGAGCGGACGGCCCCGTTCACCTGGACGCGGACGGCGGCGGAGTCGGCCAGGACGACGTCGACCTTGGGATCGAAGGCCTGGAACTGCTCGCCGCGGGTCAGCTCCCGGTCGAGGAGCACGTCGCCCCCGGTGACCTTCAGGAAGACCGTGGGGCAGTGCTCCCGCATGCACTCGACGAGAACCGTCGGGACGCGCTCGGGGGCGGCGGAGGGGGGCGGGGAGACGGCGGCGGACGACACGCCGGCCGAGGGGGCGGGCGACGCGACCGTGTCCGTGCCGGAGCCCAGGCTGCCGAACAGCGAGAGGGCTCCGAACACGATCAGGGCGACGAGCGCCAGCACCGCCAGTCCGACGAGGACCAGGCGCGCGATACCCATGGGGTCAGACCTGTGGCGTCCCACACTGTGGAGGTTAGCGGTTCGTGAGGAGATTTCACGACCGTCCCGGCGGATCGGCCGGAAAGAACGGGGATCCGGAAGATCGTCCGCACCCGCCCAGGTCGCGCGCCCCCGGGCTCTCCGGCCGGGGAGGGGCCGGGGATAGGTTGGAGACACGGCCGGGGTACATCGGTACGGATCGAAGTGGTACTGGAGCTATCCGGCCGGGCATGAACCCGGGATACTGGCCCACGGGCTATGTCCTCATAGCCACGCGCCAGCTGTTCACAGCCGTCTCCAGGGAGATGACACGATGCCTATCGCTACTCCAGAGGTCTACGCCGAGATGCTCGACCGGGCCAAGGCAGGCGGTTTCGCCTACCCGGCCATCAACGTGACCTCGTCACAGACCCTGAACGCGGCGCTCAGGGGGTTCGCCGAGGCGGAGAGCGACGGCATCGTCCAGGTGTCGACCGGCGGTGCCGATTTCCTCTCGGGCACCACGGTCAAGAACATGGTGACCGGCTCGGTGGCGCTGGCGGAGTACGCCCGCGTCGTCGCGGCCAACTACCCCGTGACCATCGCCCTGCACACCGACCACTGTCCCAAGGACAAGCTGGACGGTTTCGTGCGCCCGCTGCTCGACATCTCCCTCGAGCGGGTGGCCAGGGGCGAGGACCCCCTCTTCCAGTCGCACATGTGGGACGGCTCCGCCGTGCCGCTGGACGAGAACCTGGAGATCGCCAGGGAGCTCATCGAGAAGACGGCCCGCGCGCGGATCGTCCTGGAGGTGGAGATCGGCGTCGTCGGCGGCGAGGAGGACGGCGTCGTCGGCGAGATCAACGAGAAGCTCTACACCACCACCGAGGACGCCCTCGCGACCGCCGAGGCCCTGGGCCTGGGTGAGCGGGGCCGCTACATGCTCGCCGCGACCTTCGGCAACGTGCACGGCGTCTACAAGCCGGGCCACGTCAAGCTCCGCCCGAGCGTGCTCAAGGAGATCCAGGACGCGGTCAGCGCCAAGTACGGCACGGAGAAGCCGTTCGACCTGGTCTTCCACGGCGGCTCCGGCTCGCTGCTCGAGGAGATCCACGAGGCCATCTCCTACGGCGTGGTGAAGATGAACATCGACACCGACACGCAGTACGCCTTCACCCGCCCGATCGTCGAGCACATGTTCAAGAACTACGACGGCGTGCTCAAGGTCGACGGCGACGTCGGCAACAAGAAGGTGTACGACCCCCGCTCCTACGGCAAGGCCGCCGAGACCTCGATGGCGGCGCGCATCGTCGAGGCGGCCCAGCACCTGAAGTCCGCGGGCACCAAGATCTCCTAAGTCCGCGAAAGCGCCACGGCGGAGATCGCGCGAGATCGGCTTCCGGAAAGACTCCGGGGGCCGATCTTGGCCTGACGCGGGTACACCGGGTAGGACTGTCGTTATGGAATCGCACGAGAATCTCCTCGCCGGCCCGCCGCCCACCCTGCTCCCGGACCTGCCCGAGGCCCGGGAGGCACTGGAATCCGGCGCCCAAGCATCCGACGTCGCCGCGCGCTTCCCCGCGTACCCGGCCGCCTGGGCCGTACTCGCGGACGAGTACTTCGCGGCGGGACACGCCGTGACGTCGTACGCCTTCGCCCGCACCGGCTACCACCGCGGCCTGGACCAGCTCCGCAGGGCGGGCTGGAAGGGGCACGGCCCGATTCCCTGGCAGCACCTTCCCAACCAGGGGTTCCTGCGCTGCCTGCACGCGCTGGCCCGCGCCGCCCAGAGCATCGGGGAGAAGGAGGAGGCCGAGCGGTGCTTCCAGTTCCTGAAGGACTCCAGCGCCGAGGCGTCCGAGGAGCTGACCAGCCGCTGACCAGGCCGTCTCCGGCCCCCGGTCCCATCCCTGATCCGCCTCGCTGAGCCGTCGGTCAGCGTCCGGCCCGTCCCCGGGATCTCTCACCGCACCCCTCTTCCGCGAGGTGGGAGATCCCCATTTCGGACGCCGTCGGGTATTCTCTCCACGCAAGAGCCCCTGTCGCGATTGCGTCAGGGGTTTTCGTTTTTGTGGTGGGAGACTCACGATGCCGGCTGTCGTTCTCGTTGGTGCCCAGTGGGGCGATGAGGGCAAGGGTAAGGCGACCGACCTGCTCGGAGACCAGGTCGACTACGTCGTCAGATACCAGGGGGGCAACAACGCGGGCCACACGGTCGTCATCGGCGACCAGAAGTACGCGCTGCACCTGCTGCCCACGGGAGTGCTCTCCCCGAACGTCGTCCCCGTGATCGGCAACGGTGTCGTCATCGACCCGGGCGTGCTGCTGAGCGAGATCGACGGGCTCGAGGCCCGCGGCGTCTCCTCCGAGCGCCTGCTGATCTCCGCCAACGCGCACCTGATCATGCCCCACCACAAGGCCCTCGACAAGGTCACCGAGCGCTACCTCGGCAAGGCCAAGATCGGCACGACCGGGCGCGGCATCGGTCCCGCGTACGGCGACAAGATCTACCGGATGGGCGTGCGGGTGCAGGACCTGCTGGACCCGGGCATCCTGCGGAAGAAGATCGAGGTCGCGCTGGGCGAGAAGAACCAGATCCTCACCAAGATCTACAACCGCCGGGCGATCGACGCGGGCAAGGTCCTGGAGGAGTATCTCGGCTACGCCGAGCGCCTCACGCCGCACATCGCCGACACCTCGCTGATCCTCAACAGGGCGCTGGACGAGAACAAGGTCGTGCTGCTCGAGGGCGGGCAGGGCAACCTGCTCGACATCGACCACGGCACCTACCCCTTCGTCACCTCCTCCTCCCCGACGAGCGGCGGCGCCTGCTCCGGTTCCGGCATCCCGCCGACCCGGCTCACCGGCGTGATCGGCATCCTGAAGGCGTACACCACCCGCGTCGGCTCCGGCCCGTTCCCGACCGAGCTCGACGACGAGATGGGCGAGTGGCTGCGCACCACCGGCGGCGAGTACGGGGTGACCACCGGCCGCAACCGCCGCTGCGGCTGGTTCGACGCGGTCATCGCCCGCTACGCCACCCGGATCAACGGCGTCACCGACTACTTCCTCACCAAGCTGGACGTGCTGTCCGGCCTGGACAGGATCCCCGTCTGCGTCGCCTACGAGGTCGACGGCGTCCGCCACGACGAGGTCCCGATGACCCAGACCGACTTCCACCACGCCAGGCCGGTGTACGAGGAGTTCCCCGGCTGGAAGGAGGACATCACCGGTGCCCGGAGCTTCGAGGACCTGCCCGCCAACGCGCAGGCGTACGTGAAGGCCCTGGAGGAGATGAGCGGCGCCAGGATCTCGGCCGTCGGGGTCGGCCCCGGCCGTACCGAGACGCTCCAGATCCACTCGATGCTCTAGTTTCCACGGTTTCCGCGGTTTTCACCGGTACGGCCCGCGCCCGGCGTCGCCGAGGGGCGAGCCGTACCGGACGATCGGCGCTCGGGGTGGATAAGGTCCCTGTGTGCATGCCGAGATTCACGGTCACCGCGGCGCCCGCGGGCTCCGTCCCGAGAACACCCTGCCCGGCTTCGCCCACGCCCTCGAACTGGGTGTCGACGCGCTGGAGCTCGACGTCGCGCTGACGGCCGACCGGCGGCTGGTGCTCACCCATGATCTCACCGTTTCCCCGGTGACCAGCGCCGACGTCCGTCCCGCCTTCGCGGGCGACCCCGCCTTCCCGTACGTGGGCCGGCCCGTCGGCGCGCTCACGCTGGCACAGCTGCGCACGCTGGAGTGCGGGGTACGGGTGCCGCGCCACCCCGGCGACCGTTTCGCCCCGACCCAGGTGCCGGTGCCGAACACCCGGATGCCGACCCTGGGCTCCGTGCTGGGGCTGATGGACGCGTACGGCGCCGACGGGGTGCGAGTGCACGTGGAGCTGAAATCCGATCCGACCCGGCCCGACCTGAGCGCCGACCCCGCCGAGTTCACCGAGATGGTCGTCGCCGAGCTCGACCGCCACCGCCGGCTCGACCGGGCGGCGATCCTCAGTTTCGACTGGCGCGTCCTGCGGATCGCCCGCTCGCTGGCCCCCGCGACCCGGCGGTACGCCCTGATCGAGCGCGCCACCATGGACAGCGTCTGGCTCGACGGCCTCCGCCTGGAGGACTTCGACGGCGACGTCCCTGCCGCCGCGGCCGAGGCCGGGGGCACCACGCTCTCCCCCGAGCACGTGATGGTCAACCGGGAGTTCGCCCGGCTGGCCGAGAAAGCCGACCTGCCGATGGCGGTGTGGACCGTCAACGACCCGGAGCGGGCCGCGGAGCTGCTCGACCTCGGGGCGGCCGCGATCGTCACCGACTATCCCGACCGGATGATCGCCCTGTGGACCGGACGGGGCATGCGCGTCCCCAGGCCGGTCACCCCCGCGCACCCCCTGAGCGCCTGAGGAGCGGGGTGCGGAGCGGGGGAGTCACATCCAGCCGTTGCGGCGGAAGCCTCGGTAGAGCAGCGTGCAGGCGACGACCATCACGCCGATCACCACCGGGTAGCCGAACACGGAGTCGAGCTCGGGCATGTGCTCGAAGTTCATCCCGTAGATGCCGGCGATCATCGTGGGGACGGCCATGATGGCGACCCACGAGGAGATCTTCCGCATGTCCTCGTTGGCGAGCGCGTTGGAGCGGGCGAGCGCCGCCTGCAGTATGGAGTTGCAGAGCTCGTTGGACGACTCGACCTGCTCGCAGACGCGGGCGAGGTGGTCGACGACGTCGCGGAAGTACTCGCGCATCTCGGAGGGGATCATCCGGCGCTGGGCCAGCGTGGACATCGGCGACTGGAGCGGCATGACGGACCGCTTCATCTCGATCATCTCGCGCTTGAGGTTGTAGATCCGGCCGATGTCGCGGGCGCTGACGTCGGCGAAGACCATGGCCTCGACGTCCTCCAGCTCGGCCTGCATCCGGTCGGCCACGCTGAGGTACCTGTCGACGACGTGGTCGGCGATCGCGTGCAGCACCCCGGTGGGGCCCCGGTTGAGGAGCTTGGGCTTGTCCTCGAGGCGGGCGCGCACCTCCGAGAGGGGGCAGTGGCTGCCGTGGCGCACGGTCACCACGAAGTCGGGGCCGACGAACACCATGAGCTCGCCGGTGCCGATGATCTCGCTGGTGGCGGTCAGCACGTCGTGGTCGATGTAGGCGACGGTCTTCAGGACCACGAAGATCGAGTCGCCGTAGCGCTCGACCTTGGGCCGCTGGTGAGCCTTGACGGCGTCCTCGACGGCGAGCGGGTGCAGGGCGAAGACCTCCGCCAGCCACTCGACCTCGGGGGCGTCGGGCTCGTGCAGGCCGACCCAGACGAAGGCGTTGCCCCCGCCGGAGCCCTTGCCGGAACCCCCGTCGGAGACCGCGTCGTGGGCCGCGTTGTGGGCACGGACGATCTCCAGGGCGTCGGGGATGCCCAGGGCGTCGATCTTCTTGCCGCCGACGTAGGCGGCGTACTCGACGAGCGAGTCGCTCGGCGGGACGCAGACGCCGGTCATCCGCTCACGGAGCGAGACGGCGGGCGCGTGCGCGGCACGGATCGTGCGGGTGTGCTTGATACGGGGAAAAAGAAGCGAGGAGCGCATGGCGAGCCTTTCCCGCCCAACCTGGCGGGATCCACACGCGATGCGATGTCACCCCCGGTGAGGGAGGTGATGCGTGTGGCGCCGGTCGGGCACCGAGATGGGGTGGTCGAGGGTGCGCACAGCAGGAGTGCGCGAGCACGTACTGCTGGGATCGCCAGAGGACATCCCGAACCACCTCCAATCAGCAAGAGACACGCAAAGCCACCCAAAAGTTAACACGATCGGGGGGACGTCTCTCAGCTTACTCCCAGGTTCAAGTGTTGATCATGCACAACCAGACAAAATTCACACGCCCTTTACGGCATCTCCCCCCGAGTACGGGATCCGCGGAGTCGTCCACAGCCTGTGGACGACTCCGCGGATCCGCGTCCGCCCCGGGCCTCCCGAGGTGCCGGCCTCCTGCTCGCGGGGGCGGGGGAAGCGTGGCGGACACGGGCTCGGAAAGCCGTCCGTGACCGCGGGACCCGGGGGTGGCGGGCGCGGGCCCGAGGGGGACGCCGGGGGGACGATAGGCTCTGACGAGTGCGCGTTCTTGTGATTGGATCCGGCGGGCGTGAGCATGCCCTGTGCCGGTCGCTGGCGGCGGACCCCCAGGTCACCGAGGTTCACTGTGCTCCCGGAAACGCGGGTGTCGCGCAGGTCGCGACCCTGCACCCGGTGGCGCCGACCGACCCTGCCTCGGTCACCGAGCTGGCCGGAAGGCTCGGGGCGGACCTGGTCGTGATCGGCCCCGAGGCACCCCTGGTCGCCGGGGTCGCCGACGCCGTCAGGGAGGCCGGGATCCCCTGCTTCGGGCCCTCGCGCGAGGCGGCGCTGATCGAGGGGTCCAAGGCCTTCGCCAAGGACGTCATGGTCGCGGCGGGCGTTCCCACCGGGCGGTCGCACACCTGCGTCACGCCCGAGGAGGTCGCCGCCGCGCTCGACGAGTTCGGCACACCGTACGTGGTCAAGGACGACGGTCTGGCCGCCGGCAAGGGCGTGGTGGTCACCGGCGACCGCGACGAGGCGCTCCGGCACGCCGCCGCCTGCGGGCGGGTCGTGATCGAGGAGTTCCTCGACGGCCCCGAGGTGTCGCTGTTCGCGCTCTGCGACGGCTCCACCGCCGTGCCGCTCCAGCCCGCCCAGGACCACAAGCGCGCCTACGACGACGACCAGGGCCCCAACACCGGCGGGATGGGCGCCTATACCCCGCTGCCGTGGGCGCCGGACGACCTCGCCGACCAGGTGATGGCCGAGACCGTCATGCCGACCGTGACCGAGCTGGCCAGGCGCGGCACACCGTACACGGGGGTGCTGTACGTGGGGCTGGCCCTCACGTCCAAGGGCCCGAAGGTGATCGAGTTCAACGCCAGGTTCGGCGACCCGGAGACCCAGGTCGTGCTCGACCGGCTGGAGACGCCCCTCGCGGGCCTGCTGCTCGCCTGCGCGAACGGGACGCTCGACCGGTTCGGGCCGCTCTCCTACCGCGACGGCGCCGCGGTGACCGTGGTGATCGCCGCGGAGAACTACCCGGCGGAGCCGGTGAAGGGCGACGTGATCGAGGGGCTGTCCGACCCGGTCGAGGACGCCTACGTGCTGCACTCGGGCACCGCCCTCGACGGCGACCGGATCGTCTCCAACGGGGGCCGGGTGCTCAGCGTGGTCGGCACCGGGCCCGACGTCCCCGCGGCCCGGGCGGCGGCCTACGAGGCCGTGGAGCGCATCCGGATGCGCGGCTCGCACCACCGCACCGACATCGCGGGCCGCGGCGCCTGAGCCCCGGTTTTCCGGATAGGCGTAGCGCCTGATCGGCATGTCGCGGTAAGCCTGGGGCAGTCGGCAGTGCCCCGGCATGACCGTCCCAGGCCGCTCCCCCCGGAGGAACGATGTCGCTTGACCCCGCGATGCCCCCCGAGCGGATCGGCGACACCGGCGTGCTGCGCTGGCCCGGCACCTGGCGGGTGTACGTGGCCACCCGGAGCGAGGAGATCAGGGCCGACGCCGAGCGGGCCCTCACGATGCGCGACGAGGCGGGCCAGCTGGTCTCGGTGGGCGAGGGCATCGGCACGCACCTGGCCCGCGCGGAGACGTACGCGCGCAGCAGGCACGGCGTGCGGCGCTGGCTGACCGGCCAGGCCGTCGAGGGCGCCTGGTCCAACGTCAACAGCGCGACCGTGATGCTGTACGGCGTGCTGCCGACGGCGGAGCTGTGCGGGCGGGGCCCGGAGGTGGCGGCGATCGGCCGGGCCTACCTGCCCGGCGACGACCCCCGGCTGGTCCACCTCCAGGCCAGGCTCGCGGCGGGGGACCTGGGGGAGAACGACAGGCCGCTGATGCAGTCGGTGCTGCGGGCCGCGTACACCGCGCAGGCCATGGAGACCGGGCGGGTCCGCAGCTTCCGCAACCTGCTGCTCGGCGGGGTGGTCATGCTGACCCTGATCGTGCTGGGCGTGGTGGTCATCGGCGCGATCTGGCCGAACGTCATCCCGATGTGCGGCAACCAGTCGGTGATCCGCACCCAGGGGCTGATGCCCGCCCAGATCTGCCCGACGGGCGGCCTGCAGCCCGGCCACGGCGACGTGCCGCTCGTGGCCCTGATCGGCATGCTGGGCGCGGCGCTGGCCACCGCGGCCTCGCTGTCGACCCGCTCGGAGCTGTCCACCCGCTACTCGCTGGCGGTCGTCCAGAACCTTCTCAAGGCGCCCGCGGGGGTGGCCACCTCGGTGCTCGGGCTGCTGATCCTGAACTCGGGCTTCGTGCCCGGTTTCGCGGGGCTGGGCTCGCAGCCCGCGATCCTGGTCTGGGCGATGGCGTTCGGGTACGGCCAGCAGGTCGTCACCCGCTTCGTGGACCAGAGGGCCGACAACCTCCTGTCGGCCGCCTCACCGCTCACCGCCGCGGGCGGCGCGAAGGACAGATGACGCCCGCCCGCCAGGACGGCGCCCCTCCATGTCCCACGGCCGGCGGACCATGAGATGATCTTCTGCGCGGCACGGCCGCGAGCGGTGCGGGGGACATGGTCGACGGGGCGCGGGGACACCGGGGAGCACGGGCGGGCGGGCCGCCGGCGCCCGCCGCCGCGAGGGCCGATGATTACCGGCGATCCGAGGGGTAGTTCCCCCCTGAAGTGGCCGTTTCAGGGGCATCCAACGGCTACTGTTGGCCGGATAAACCTCGGCTGCCGCCCCGCGCCACATGAATCACCCGAACCACTTCAAGGAGCATGACGCATGGTCCGTTACCGCGTGCGCGGTGGCAACCCACTTCGTGGAACCGCCTTCATCCAGGGTGCCAAGAACGCCGTGCTTCCCATGATCGGCGCGGCGCTGCTGGCGTCCAGAGGCCGGACGGTCCTGCGCAACGTCCCCATCATCGAGGACGTCCGCCGCGCGGTCGAGCTGGCCGAGACGGTCGGTGCCACGGTCGAGCTCCACGAGGCGGAGCGCACACTGGTGATCGACGCCTCGACGCTCAGCAGCCCGGTCCTGCCCGCCGAGATCGCCCGCCGCTTCCGCGGTTCCGTGCTGTTCGTGCCCGCCCTGCTGCACCGCCTCGGTGAGGCGATCATCGAGGGCGTGGGCGGCTGCAACCTGGGCAGCCGCAACCTCGACTTCCACTACCTGGGCTACAAGCGCCTGGGCGCGCTCGTGGACGAGGGCGACTCGGTCATCCACGTCAAGTCGGCGGGCCTCACCGGCGCCACCCTGTACCTGGACACCCCCTCGCACACCGGCACCGAGAACCTGATCATGGCCGCCGCCCTCGGGCGCGGCACCACCGTGATCGAGAACGCGGCGCTGGAGCCCGAGGTCCTCGACGTGATCGAGATGCTGACCCGGATGGGCGCGAAGATCAGCGGCGGCGGCACGGGCTTCATCACCGTGGAGGGCGTGGAGGAGCTCCAGGCCGTCGAGCACACCGTGATGCCCGACCGCCTCGACGCGGGCGTGTTCGCCATGGCCGCCGCCGTCACCGGCGGCGAGGTCAACCTGGTCGGCGCCGACCTGGACCACCTCGGCGTGGTCCGCTACAAGCTGGAGCAGATGGGAGTGGAGTTCGCCGACCACGGCGCGGTGCTCCACGTACGCAGGGACCGCCCGCTGCGCCCGATCAACGTGATCACCGACACCTACCCCGGTTTCGCCACGGATCTGCAGTCGCCGATCATGACGGTCGCCTGTCTCGCCGACGGTGCCAGTTACATTCATGAACGCATCTTCGATGGGCGTTTCGCTCTGGCCTCAGAGCTGAACAAGATGGGCGCCGATATTGAAGTGAAAGAGAACAGTGCTGTCGTTCGCGGCGCCACTCCGCTCACCGGGACACAGGTGACCGCGCACGATCTGCGTTCCGGAATCGCGCTCGTGCTCGCGGGCCTGGCCGCCGAGGGGGAGACCGTGATCGAATCCGGATATCTCATCGACCGCGGGCACTCTTATCTGGCCGAGCGTATGCAGTCCCTGGGGGCCGATGTGCGGCGAGAGATTTCAGCTTCATAATCAGCAGGTTTGAGACGCTCAAAAACCGCTCTGACCTGTGTAAACGATGCCAGTCATGGCTTTAACCCGGAAGTTGCTTCCGGAATTGGCCGCAAATCGGGCGTGACATTACGGCCCTCGCGAGCGATCGTTCCAAAAGAGAGCCGAAAACAAACGGACGGCATGATGGGACGAACATTGGTCGAGCGGGCCGAAGAAGCGCCACGAGTGTCACGCCCGGGTGCCATGACACCGGACCTCACTATCGGTGTGGTGGGCCCCCATGACCTCGTCGAACGGGTGATGTTGATGGGGCATGCGGCTGCCCCGTTACCCTGCCGCCTGGTGGCGGCGGCATACCGTGACGAGCAAGAAGCAGCCGACAAGGTCACCCGGCTGGGAGCCGGGGTCGACGCATGTCTGTTCGCCAGCCCGGTCCCCTACGACCTGGCCCGGCGATCGGGGGTGCTGACGATGCCCGCGACGTATGTCCAGCTCGGCGGCGCCGCGCTGATCGCCGCGCTGGCGAGGGCCGCGCTGGACGAGCGGATAGACCCGCGCAGGGTCAGCATCGACGTCCTGGGCAGAGCGGAGGTCGAGGAGGCGTACAACGATCTGAGCCTTCCCTCAGGGGATGTGCAGAGCCGCGACGAACCGGGCGCCACCGGTACGATCGCGGCCTTCCATGAACGCCTCGCCCGCCAGGGCAGCACGAGCGGGGCGCTCACCTGCCTGCCCGCGGTCGCCGACCGCCTCCAGACCGCGGGGGTGCCCGTGGTCAGGATCCGCCCCACCTCCGCCGCGGTGCGCACGGCGCTGCACACGGCGGCCCTGCTGGGCGCGCACCACAGGCTGGAGGAGTCGCAGCTCACCGTGGTCCTGGTGGAGGTGCCCACGCTGCGCGAGCCGGTCCGCCGGGCCGCGCCGCGCTACTGGCGCGACGAGCTCCGGCTGTCCCTGCACCGGTTGCTGGTGCAGGAGGCCAACCGGATCAACGCGTCGGTCACCGCGGTCGACGACCACAGCTACATGGTCACCGCGACCCGCGGTTCGGTCGCCGCGGCCACCGAGGGCTTCCGGGTCCTGCCGTTCGCCGCGCGGGTCCGCGACGAGCTGGGCCTGGCGGTCGAGGTGGGCGTCGGCATGGGCCGCACCACCCACGACGCCGAGTCGCACGCCAGGGCCGCGCTGGCGCGCACCCAGGCGGGCAAGCAGGCCCAGGGCTTCGCGGTCGACCGCGAGGGCAGGGCGCTGATCCCGGCGCCCAGGATGCCCCCTCAGGGCGCCGGACCGCTGAAGCCGAAGGGCGTGGAGGTCCTGGCCCGGCTGGCGGCCAAGCTGGAGGGCGGGGACACGGTGGTGGACGCGGAGGGCGCGGGCAAGATGCTCGGCGTCACCCCGCGCACGGCACGGCGGTTGCTGCGCACGCTGGTAGACGAGGGACTCGCGTGGCCGCTCCCGCCGAACCGGACGCCGCAACCTGGGCGCCCCCGGCAGCTGTACCGGCTGATCGTGGAGAAGCTCGGCACCCGCTGAGCCCCGCGCGCGGCCCGCACCGACCTGGAGGCTTCCGCCGCACCCGGACGGCGGAACCTCCCAGGTCACGGCGCGCCGGTCCCGGCGTGGCGTGACCCGCCGGCTCGCGGCGCGTCTCATCGCGGGCTGTTCACCACGGCCCGCCCGGCCCGGCGTGTTCACCGCGGTTTGTTCATTCCGGCCTGTTTATTTTGGTCTGTTCACCGGTCCTGTTCACAGGATCCGTTCATTCCGGCCAGGCCGTTACGGCTCGCCCGGTCCGGTACGGCGAGGCTCCCCGGGCCGCGACCCCCCGGAACGCGTCCGGCCGGATCCGGCCGGACGCGGTGTCGCCCAAGGTGTCGCCGAACCCGGCCGGTCCCGGTCCGCCCCGCCGGATCCCGAGGTCCGAAACCCGCGAGCGGATTGTCGGTTTCAGCCGCTATTGTCATGAGCTATGGGTCAAGACAGTGCTGACAGCCGCAAGGCGCTCCTCGTCTGGGGGGCGCTGGCGATCGTGTACGTGGTGTGGGGTTCCACATACCTGGCGATCATGATCACGATCGAGACGATCCCGCCGCTGCTCAGCGGGGCTGTCCGCTTCGTCACGGCCGCGCTCGTCCTCGGCGTCGCGGTGTACCTGCTGAAGGGCCGGGACGCCTTCCGGATGACCTGGAAGCAGGCGGGCGGGGCGGCCCTGGTCGGCCTGCTGCTGCTGAACGGCGGCAACGGCATGGTCGCCGTGGCCGAGCAGCACATCTCCAGCGGCCTGGCGGCGCTGCTGGTGGCCTCGACGCCGCTCTGGCTGGTCATCTTCAGGGTCCTGTTCAGGGACCGGCCGCGGGCGCTGACGCTCGTCGGGGTGCTCATCGGGTTCGGCGGCGTGGCGGTGCTCTCGCTGGGCGGCGGGAGCAACGCAGCCGACGGCGCCGGAATCGTGATCATCCTGCTGGCGTCGCTGTCGTGGGCGGCCGGCTCGTTCCTGGCGTCCCGCATCCCGATGCCCGCGAACCCCTTCACCGCGAGCGCCGTGGAGATGGCGGCGGGCGGCGCCGGGCTCGCCCTCACCGCCGCCGTGATGGGCGAGCGCCTCGACGTCGCCGCCGTCTCCGCGCGGTCGTGGACCGCGCTGGCCTACCTGATCGTGATCGGGTCGCTGGTCGCCTTCACGGCGTACGTGTGGCTGCTGGGCAACGCGCCGATCTCGCTGATCTCCACCTACGCCTACGTCAACCCGGTCGTGGCCGTCGTGCTGGGCGCCCTCGTGCTGAGCGAGCCGGTCACCGGCTCGATGGTCGCCGCCGGCGTGGTGATCGTCATCGGCGTGGCCCTGGTGGTCTCCACCGAACGACGCGGGAAGCCAGAGCCCGCACCGGAGGCGAAGCCGGAGCCCGCGGCCGTGTAGCCCGCGGCCGGGCCGGACAGGTCAGGCGGTTCAGCCGGGTCAGGCGCTCCGGAAGGCCGACGCGGCGGCCAGGAAGGTGTCGTTGGCCTCCGGGTCGCCGATGGAGACGCGGGCGCCCTCCCCGGCGAAGGGCCGCACCGCGACGCCCTCGGTCGCGCACGCCCCGGCGAAGTCGAGCGTGCGCTCCCCCAGCCGGAGCCAGACGAAGTTGGCCTCGCTCACCGGCACCTCCCAGCCCTGGGCGATCAGCGCCTCGCGGACCCGGTCGCGCTCCTTGACCACGGCGTCGACCCGCTCCATCAGCTCGTCCTCGGCGGCCAGCGAGGCGACCGCGGCGGCCTGGGCGAGGTGGTTGACCGCGAACGGCACGATCGTCTTGCGGACGGCGGACGCCACCGGCTCGTTGGCGATCAGGTAACCCACCCGGAGCCCGGCCAGGCCGTACGCCTTGGAGAAGGTCCGCAGCACGGCCACGTTCGGCCGGTCGCGGTAGACGGTGAGCCCGTCGGTGACCCCGGCGTCCCTGACGTACTCGCGGTAGGCCTCGTCGAGCACGACGAGCACGCTCTCCGGCACCCGGTCGAGGAAGGCCTCCAGCTCGGCCGCGTGGACGACCGTGCCGGTGGGGTTGTTCGGGTTGCAGACGAAGATCATGCGGGTGTGCGGGGTGATCGCGTCGGCCATCGCCTCCAGGTGGTGCGTCTCCCCCAGCAGCGGGACCCGCACCGAGGTCGCCCCGGCCAGGTCGGCCAGGAGCGGGTACGCCTCGAAGGAGCGCCAGGCGTAGATCACCTCGGTGCCCGGCTCGCTCACGGTCTCGAAGAGCTGCTGGGCCACCGTCACCGAGCCCGCGCCGAGGGCGACGTGCTCGGCCGGGACGCCGTATCTCTCGGCGATCGCCCCGGTCAGCTCCGTGGCCGCCGGGTCGGGATAACGGTGCATCTGGGTCGCCGCCCTGGCGACCGCCTCGACCACCGAGGGCAGCGGCTCGTAGGGAGATTCGTTCGAGGAGAGCTTGTAGGACCGGCCGTCGGCGGACACCACGGCCTTGCCCGCCCGGTAGGCGGGCATCGTGTCCAGGATCGCGCGGAAACGAGGCATGGCCTTACCTTATGAGCAGCGGGCGGATGGGGCATCCTGTAACACTGGAGGTGAGAGGCGTGCCCGACCGGAAGGACGACATGAGCATCGCACCGCTGGCCGAGAGGCCGAGCGCTGAGGCGCCGAACGCCGAGGCGGACGATACGGAGTCGCTCGAGCTGGAGCCGCTGCCCAGTTGGGTGTTTCCCCCCAAAGAGGGCTTCTCGGCCGAGGACCTCGACCGACTTCGAGGGATCCCTCCGCACACGGAACTCATCGATGGCACTCTCGTCTTCGTGAGCCCCCAGACCCGTTTCCACTCACTCATCATGTTTCTCCTGGAGACCACGCTGCGCCGAGCCCTTCCGGCCGGCCTGCGCGTTCGCAGGGAGATGACGGTGACGCTCGGCAATCGCCAGCGCCCCGAGCCCGATCTCGTGGTGATCCGGGCCGCCGGCGACCTGGGGATGAAGCAGACCACCTACCAACCGGCCGACGTCGTCCTCGCCGTCGAGGTCGTCTCCGCCGAGTCGGAGGTCCGCGACCGGGAGCGCAAGCCCGTCCTGTACGCCCAGGCGGGCATCGACCACTTCTGGCGGATCGAGGAGAAGGACGACCGCCCGGTCGTCTACGTCTACGAGCTGGACCCCGCGACCAAGGCCTACGCGCTCATGGGGATCCACCACGACCGGCTGAAGCTCAGCGTTCCGTTCGACGTCGACGTCGACCTGACGGAGATCGACGACCTCTGAGACGACCTCTGATCGGCGGCGCGGCCCCACGGCTCACGACAGCGGGACTCGGCAACGGCGGGGGCTCCGGCTACTCCTTCAGGGAGCGGAGCATCGGGGGGTGCAGCGCCACGGCGGGGCCGCGGCGGTAGAGCTTGGCGGGGCGGCCGCCGTCGCGGGTGGTGGTGCCGCCGGTGGGCACCAGGAAACCCTCGGCCTTGGTGACCTTGCGGTGGAAGTTGCGCGGGTCGAGAGGGCGGCCCCAGACGATCTCGTAGACCCGGCGCAGCTCGGCGACGGTGAACTCCGGCGGGCAGAAGGCCGCGCCCAGCGGGGTGTACTCCAGCTTGGCGCGGGCCCGCTCGATCCCGTCGACCATGATGCGCCGGTGGTCGAAGGCCATCTCGCGCAGCAGCGCGGAGACCGGCTGCCAGCTCATGTGCGCCTCGGTGGAGGTCGGCAGGTGCGGGGCGAGACCGAGGTAGGCCACGCTCAGCACGCGCTGGCGCGGGTCGCGGTCGGGGTAGCCGTAGGTCTGGAGCTGCTCCAGGTGCACGGCGGCGCCCGGCAGGCCCGCCCGTTCCGCGAGGACCCGGGCCGCGGCCGCGGGCAGGTCCTCGTCGAGCTGGATGAAGCCGCCTGACAGGGCCCAGCGTCCCTCGTACGGCGGATTGTCGCGCCGCCAGACGAGCGCGCTCAGCACCTGGCGGCGCACCGTGAGGACGACAAGGTCCACGCTGACGGGAATGCGCGGCACCATGGCAGGCACGTTACACCGGTCAGACCCGCACGCGGACGTGCAGCGGCTCGGTGGCGGCGCGTCCGTCGGCACCCGCGACCGAGACCTGGACCCAGGTGTCGTCCGGCACCTTGGACCAGTCGAACGGGATCCACGCCGTGCTCATCCGCACCGGCAGGTCCGGCGGCGGCTCGGTCAGGTTCACCCCGGCCACGTCGACGACGTGGGGCTCCTTCTGGCCCTTCCAGGTGAGCGTGACCTTGGAACCCATGGGGATGTTGTAGCCGCGGATCTCCACGCCGTCCTGGATGTCGCGCTGCATGCGGATCGCGTCGGCCGCGATGGGCCGGTCGTGGTCGCGGGCGATCTCCTCGGCGAGGGACGGGGAGCCGCAGGTGTAGAAGTCGCTCCACATGTAGGAGACGATCTTGGAGACGTAGCGTCCGACCTGCGCCACGGCCGTGTCGAGCCGCTCCTTGTCGGTGCGTCCCCGGTCGGACCCCGCGGCGCACCGCTCCTCGCCGGTCGGCTCGAAGGCCTCGACGTTGGCCCAGAGCTGCACGTTGAAGCCCTGCTCGACCATCCTGGTCCTGGCCAGGGACATCTCGCGATAGTAGTCGCGGGTCGAGCCGTGGTACGCGTCGCCGTTGGTCTTCTCGTCGACGACCGAGCGCAGCCGCTCGTCGACCTCGTCCTCGCGCTGGTCGGGCCAGAACAGCCCGACCTTGCCCGTACCCCGGCTGTCCTGCGGGGCGATGATCCCGACGCCGGTCCTGGCGAGGGCCTCGAAGCCCTTGGCGACCTGCTTGGGGGTGGCGCTGAACGGCCGCTCCTTGCGGGCGTCGAGGTAGGGGCTGACGAGGACGGGCCTGCCGGGCATCTCCTGCTCGACGATCTCGTGCTGCGAGGCGTAGACCCGGAGCGTCGGATGGTCGGAGTCGGAGTCACCGAGGTACTTCATCTCGCGCATCTGCAGTTCGAACGGCTGGTAGAAACCGCCCAGCGACTCCCGGTCCTGGAAGCGCGCCCCGTAGTCCTGCATGATCCGCCGGGTGAGCGTGGTGAGCGTGTCCGTGCCCTGCTTGGCGGCCCGGGTCTTCTGCGCCGGGTCGCGCGGGGCGAGCGGCAGCGCGGGGTAGACCTTCACCCCGAACCGGTCGCCGAGGTCGAGCAGCTCGGTGAGGCTGTCCTCGTGCGCGGCCGCGACCAGGATCACGTGGTAGCCGCGCCCCCTGGCCCGGATGTTCGAGCAGCTCGGGTCGTCGGTGCCGTCGTCGGGGGCGACGATCCGGTAGAAGACGGTCTTCTCCGTGACGATCTTCCGCTCGAACTCGGGGCAGCGGAACAGGCCGGGACCGAACGCCTCGTCGGTACGGTAGACGAACGTCCAGCTCACCCGGTTACCGGGGTTGGCGGCCCTGAGGTCGTTCTCCGCCGCCAGCGCGCACGGGACCCCGTCCTCCTCGCACGGCTCGTAGCGGGCGTCGACGTTGCCGTCGCCGTCGAGGATCCGGCCGTCGTCGTCGACGTTGCGCGCCTGCAGGCCCCAGCCGATCCGGATCACCGTGTCGCCGCCCACCTCGTGGATCGCGCCGAACTGCCGGCGCCAGGTGCAGTGGTCGGCGGTCGGGATCAGCCAGTAGCCGGTGATGGCGTACGGCCAGCGCATCGTCGTGTCGAACGTTCCACACGGGTCGGTGAACTCGGTCACCTCCGGCACCGGGACCGAGGGGGCGGCGGAGGCGGAGGGCGAGGAGGACGAGGGCGAGGCCGCGAGCGACGAGCTCCCCGCCGTCGGGGAACCGTTCCCGGCGGGGGTGGTCATCACGAACGCCGCCACCCCTGCGAGGATCGCCACCCCCAGGAAAGCGATGAGCCAGCGCACGTTCAGGACACTACCGTTCTTGTGATCAGGCAGACATAAGGAGCCGGGCGGGCGGCGGGGGCCCCGCCGCACCGGAGGTCAGCTCTTGACGCCCGCCCACGCCTCCAGCTGAGAGACGAAACGGCGGGCCGAGTTGGGCCAGTGGTGGTTCGCACGAGCCGCCGCATACCCCCGGGCGCCCCGGCCATACCGCTCCCTGGCGTCGTCTCGCAGGAAGAGCACCGCCTGGGCCACGGCCTTGGGGTCCTGCCAGGGCACGACGATGCCGCTGTCGTAGCGTTCGACCAGCTCCACCGCGCGAGGCGAGGGCGTGGTGATCACCGGGATGCCGTGGGCCATGTACTCCACGATCTTCGTGGGCATGGAGTGCCGGTAGTTGGGCTCGTCGTGCAGCAGGGAGAGCCCCGCCAGCGCGCCGTCGAGCCGCTTGAGAGCCTCGTCGTTCGGCATGAAGTCGCGCCACTCCAGCACGCCCTCCGCGACCGCCTCGTTCAGCGTCGGCCGCGACTGCGGGTCGGCGTAGCCGATCAGCTCGACCGCCACCCGGTACGGCTGGAGCAGCCGGGCCACCTCGATGGCCTCGCGCACCCCGCGCGCCCCCGACAGCCAGCCGAGGTAGACGACGCGGTCGTCGCCCGGCGGGGTCACCTCGTCGGGCACCCAGGTCTCGTTGGGCACCACCAGGTGGGCCTGGCGGAACCTTCCGGCGTAGGCGGTCTCGGCGAGCAGCAGGTGCAGGTGCCGCTCGGCCGTGCCTTCGAGCAGGCGGGCCAGGAACCGCACCGGCGGGCGCAGGAACGCGGGCAGCCAGGGCTTCAGCGACAGCGTCGCCGGGGTGTCCTCGTGGACGTCCCAGACCACCGGGGGCCGCTTGCGCATGCCCACCACCGCGAGCAGCAGCTCCGGGTCGTGGATGACCACGAGGTCGACCTGCCCGCGCATGCGCTTGAACACCTTGCGCGCGGCGCGCACGGCCGCGAACCGCTTGCGCTCGGCGGCGCGGGGGAGGTCGACGCCGTTCACCCAGGAGCGGGCCATCACGCCCCGCGCCGTGTACGGGGCCGCATACGTGACCTCATGACCGGCGTCCACGAGCGCGCGGATCTGCCGGTGCAGGATCCGGGCGTCCTCGGGGTGATGCACCACCGTCATGACGAGCACGTGCACTGCGCGCAGCCCTCCGTCGCTAGAGCCGCTCGACGCGTTCACCCTCGGCGAGCACGCCTCGGGTGTCGAGCACGAGCTTGCCTTGGTCCTCGACGATCGACAGGTCGAAGGCGGCGTGCTGCTGCAGCAGCAGCGTCACGTCGGCTTCGGCCACTGCCGTGGCGAGGTCTTCCTCACGCGGCACCTCGACGTCGTCGACGCGCCATTCCTTGACGTACGGGTCGGCGAAGACGAGCTCCGCGCCGAGCTCCAGCAGCGCCCGCGCGACCGGCAGGGCCGGGGTCTCGCGCTCGTCGGCGATGTCGGGCTTGTACGTGACACCGAGCAGCAGCACCCTGGAGCCGTTGACGGGCTTGCGCTGCCGGTTGAGCAGTCGCTGCACGCGGGCCACCACGTACGACGGCATCCGCTCGTTGATCTCCTGGGCCAGCTCGACGAAGCGGAACGGGTAGCCCAGCTTTCGCACCGTGTAGGAGAGGTAGGACGGGTCGACGGGGATGCAGTGCCCGCCGACGCCGGGCCCGGGAAGGAACTTCTGGAACCCGAACGGCTTGGTGGCCGCGGCCTCGATCGACTCCCAGAGGTCGACACCGAGCTCGTCACAGAAGATCGCCATCTCGTTGACGAGGGCGATGTTGACGTGGCGGTAGGTGTTCTCCAGGAGCTTGGCCATCTCGGCCTCGCGGGTGCCGCTGACCGGCACGACCTGCTCGATGAACTGCGAGTAGAACCCGACCGCGCGGTCCTTGCAGGCCGGGGTGTAACCGCCGACGACCTTCGGGGTGTTGCGCAGGCCGTACTTGGGGTTGCCCGGGTCGATGCGCTCGGGCGAGAAGGCGAGGTGGAAGTCGGTGCCCGCGGTGAGGCCCGAGCCCTTCTCCAGGATGGGCCGCGCGACCTCGTCGGTGGTGCCGGGCCAGGTGGTGGACTCCAGGACCACCAGCGAGCCGGCGCGCAGGTTGCGGGCGACGGTGCCGGTGGCACCCTCGACCGCCGACAGGTCGGGGCGGTGGTCCTCGTCCAGCGGAGTCGGCACGCAGATGACGATGGTCCGGCTGTCGGCCAGGACCGATTCGTCCAGCGTGGCGGTGAAGCCCCCCGCCAGCATGTGCTCAAGGTCGGCGTCGGTCAGGTCGTCGATGTAGGACGTGCCCGCGTTGAGGGCCTCGACCTTGACGGGGTCGACCTCGAAGCCGACGACCCGCAGACCAGCCGCCGTGGCCTCCTTGGCCAGGGGCATGCCGACGTAGCCCAGACCGATGATGGCCAGGTCGTAGGCAGTCACTGGATGACCTTGGAACGCCGGAAACAACACTTCATGGTCGCAAAGGCTATCTCAAGTCCGAACGAGCTACGCCTAATGCGATTGAACGCATCGCAAACGACTGGGTTCCCCGTTACCAACACGAGACCATCAACCAGCAATCGATCGGTAAATATCACGGTAAGTCTCCGCGATGCGGCTCCACGTACGCTTCGCCGCCACCTCGGCCCGTCCGGCCTCACCCATCTCGGCCCTTCGCTCCGGATCGTCACGCAGCCCGGCGATCGCCTTGGCCAGCGCCTCGGGGTCTCCCGCGGGCACCAGAAGCCCGGCCCCTTCGGAGCCCACGAGCTCGGAGAGGGCGGGCAGGTCGCTCAGCACGACCGGCTTGCCGAGGGCCATCGCCTCGACGGGTTTCAATGGCGTAACGAGTCGGCAGACGCGCAGGTCCTCACGGGGACAGACGAAGATGTCGATCGCCGCCTGCGCCTGCAGGGCCTCGTCGGGACCGACCCGTCCCGGCAGGATCGCGACGTCGCCCAGTCCCAGCTCCTCGACCTGTTCGAGCAGCGCCGCCCGCTCCACGCCGTCGCCGACGAGCAGCACCCTGACCGGCGCGCCCTCGTCCCGCAGGAGCGCGGCCGCGTTGATCATGGTGGCGAAGCCCTCGTAGGCCACGATGCTCGACACCGAGCCCATCACGATCTCGCCGGGCTCGATGCCGTACGCGGCGCGGAACGCCGCACCGTCGTACTCGGCGCTGAGCAGCGAGTCGTCCACCGCGTTCGGCGCGAGATAGATCTTCTCCCTCGGCACCCCGCGCTCGACGATCTCGGTGGCCATGGTCTCCGCGAGGGTGACCACGGCGTCGGCGGAACGCATGATGAACGCCTCGCGGTCGCGCTGGAGCACGTGCCGCTGGCTGCCGATGCGCTTGGGGTCGCGGGAGGCCCAGGTCTCCTCCAGGAAGCCCCGCACCTCGTAGACCATCGGCGTGCCGGTGCGCTCGCGCACGGCCAGCGCCACCGATCCGTTGCGGTGGTCGGTCGCGGCGTGCAGCACCTGCGGTCGCAGCGTCCTGACCAGCTCGGTCACCTCTCCGGCGCCGCGGATCATCCGCCCCTGGCTCTCGAACGGCACCTCGCCGCTCGGGATCAGCCGGTGGTAGGGGATGCCGTCGATCTCCTCGTACGGCGTCGCGTCGGCGTGCCCCTGCATCATCGGCCAGCCCCAGCTGG
The DNA here is from genome assembly GCF_040639135.1 of Streptosporangium sp. NPDC023963. NCBI lineage: Bacteria > Bacillati > Actinomycetota > Actinomycetes > Streptosporangiales > Streptosporangiaceae > Streptosporangium > Streptosporangium sp. NPDC023963. Next base: position 51,604 of record NZ_JBEZZK010000010.1, on the reverse strand, counting down.
TCACGACGTGCGGGTCGAGCCCGGCGGCCTTCTGCGAGGTGACGATGCGGTGGGTGCGGACGGTGTATCCGGCCTGCGTGTACGGCAGCGCGTTGGTCACGCAGTGCAGCACCCGGCCCTGGAACCGCTCGCCCACGATCACCTTCGCCTTGGGCGGGATCGGGTTCGGCTGGATCGCGGCCAGCTCTCCGGCGTAGTAGGCGTACCGGCGTTTGATGAAGGGGTAGCGCGTGTGGGCCTGCAGCACCGCGGCGGCCTCGCTCATCCGGCCGGAGTCGAAGTGCTCCTTCGCCTCGCTCCACGGGCCCTTCACCAGGCGCATGCCGAGCTTGCGCACGACGATCTTGGCGCGTCGCGCGACGGGCCAGGCGAACCGGCCCACGACGGGGCGGACGCTCGGCGGGAGCGTCTCGGCCGCCGCCTGCGCCACGCGCACCGGGTCGGACTTCACCTTGGTCGCCACGACCCGGGAGACGATGACCGGGTGCTGGACGAAGCCCTTGATCAGCCCGCGCAGTCCCGCTCTGGCCGACTTCGCCGACACCGGGGCCGCCGGGGGCGTGGACGCCGCCGGGAGCGACGCGGGGACCTTCTCCTCGTCCTCGTCCGAGGGCCTCGCCGTGACCGCGGGCATGTCGGAGACCGGAGGCGTGTCCGGGGTGGGAGGCGTGTCCGGGGCGGGAGGCATGTCCGGGGCGGGAGGCATGTCCGGGGCCGGGGACGTCTCCGCGCTCGGCGGGGGTGGCGGCTCCGTGGGCGTGTCCACGGCGGGCTCCTCCACGACCGGGGTCGTCTCCTGGGCGGAGGGCGTCTCCTGGACGGGGGACGTCTCCGGAACGGAGGGCGTCTCCGGAACGGAGGGCGTCTCGGACCGTTCCGGTTCCGCGAAGGTGGAGGTCCCGGCCGCCGGAGGCGTCACCGGAGCCGAGGTCTCGGCGGGAGCCTCGACGTCTGGAGGGGTCACCGAAGCGGCGGGCTCGACGGCGGGGGTCTCAACGGCCGGAGGCGTCACCGAGGGGGAGGGTGTCGCCGGCACCGAGGATGTCGCCGGACCCGGGGGCTTCGCCGGAACCTTCGCTGGAACCGAGGGGGAGTCTGGCCTGTTGGCATCGGATACCACGCCGTGACCGTACCATAGGCAACGTTTGCCCCACTGCCGCATGAAAGGCGAGGTCAATGAGGGACTTTGCCCGTCCGGGCGCTGCTCAGGGCCCCGATAATCCCCTCGTCCTGCACGTGCTCGGCGCGCGTCCCAACTTCGTGAAGGCCGCGCCCGTGGTGCGCGCGCTCACCGAACTCGGGGTGCGACAGGGCATCGTCCACACCGGTCAGCACTACGACGCGCTCATGTCGGACGTGTTCTTCGCCGACCTCGGCCTCCCCGAGCCGATCGCCAACCTCGGCGTCGGTTCCGGCTCGCACGCCCGCCAGACGGCGGCGCTGCTGGTCGGTCTGGAGGACGTGGTGCTCGAGCACCGTCCCACGCTGGTCGTCGTCTACGGCGACGTGAACTCGACACTGGCCGCGATCCTCGTCTGCGCCAAGCTCCACGTGCCGACCGCGCACGTGGAGGCGGGCCTGCGTTCCTTCGACCGGGAGATGCCCGAGGAGGTGAACCGGGTCGTCACCGACGGCCTGTCCGACATCCTCTTCGCCACCTCGCCGGACGCGCTCTCCCACCTGGCCGCCGAGGGCGTCGACCCGGCCCGGGTGCACCTCGTCGGCAACCCGATGATCGACAGCCTGTTCTCCGCGCTCGACCACCTCGACCCGGCCCCGGTCCGTTCCCGGCTCGGCATCCCCGAGCGGTACGCGGTGGCCACCCTGCACCGTCCCGGCAACGTCGACGACCCGGCCTCCGCCAAGGAGCTGGTCGACGCCGTGCTGTCGGTGAGCGAGCGCCTCCCGGTCGTGGTGCCGCTGCACCCGCGTGGCCGGACCCGCCTGGCGGAGGCGGGACTGGTGAACGGGGAGAACCTCCTCATCGTCGACCCGCTGGGCTACGTGGACTTCCTGTCCCTGGTGCGGGGCGCGACGCTGGTCGTCACCGACTCCGGCGGCGTGCAGGAGGAGACGACCATGCTGGGCGTCCCCTGCCTCACGGTGCGGCCCAACACCGAGCGGCCGATCACCATCACGCACGGCACCAACCGGCTCGTCACCCCCGCGCAGCTGCCCGCCGCGGCCGACCGCGCGCTGGCGGACGGCGCGGCGACGCCGTCCGGCGAGCTGCCCCCGCTCTGGGACGGCAAGGCCGGCCCCCGGATCGCCCGGGTGATCGAGAGCTGGCTGCACGGCGGCAACCTCTCACCGGCCGGACAATCGGTATCGCCCAAATCCCTTTAAAACGACTATTTCGGTACGGCTATGGTCGTACGCTGGCACGACCCCTGACAAAGGCGATTCCCCATGAGCGATGAGACCCCAGAAGAGCCGAAGTTCCAGCGTCTCGGGCCGATCAACTGGCTGCCCGAGGAGCGCAAGGTCGTCGAGCGCCTCGAGGAGCGCGTCCAGGACCTGGAGCGGCGGCTCGCCATCGCCGAGGCGCGGGCCGACTACGCGCAGTGGAAGCTGGAGTCGACCAAGGTGCAGCGCCCCTACCGGGTGGCCGAGGCACTGACGGCGGCCAAGGGTCCTGGGGTCACCGCGCTGCCCGGCAAGCTGCGCTCCGCGTTGCAGGCCCGCAAGGGGCCCAAGCCGCCCCGCCCGGTGGCCGAGGTGGTCGAGGAGCTCAAGAACCAGGGGCCCGTGGTCGACGTGCCGCAGGTCAAGTGGCCGGCCGGTCCGATCGTCCGCCCCGACATGAAGGTCGCGGTCATCCTGGACGACTTCTCCCGGATGGCGTTCAAGTACGAGTGGGACCAGATCGAGTTCGGGCTGCGCGACTGGCCTGAGATCTTCGCCGAGCGCCGGCCGGAGCTGCTGTTCGTGGAGTCGGCCTGGCACGGCAACCAGGGCCGCTGGCGCTACCAGATGACCGGCACGAAGGCCCCCAAGCCCGAGTTGCTCGCCCTCATCGACTGGTGCCGCGCCGAGGGGATCCCCACGGTCTTCTGGAACAAGGAGGACCCGCCCAACTTCGACTTCTTCATCGACACGGCCAAGCTGTTCGACTACGTCTTCACCTGCGACGGCGACATGGTCCCCCGCTACCGCGAGGTGCTGGGCCACGATCGGGTCGACGTCCTGCAGTTCGCCGCGCAGCCCCGGGTGCACAACCCCATCCAGGACAAGCGCGGGCGCGTGAACGACGTGGTCTTCGCGGGCATGTACTTTCGGGACAAGCACCCCGAGCGCCGCGAGCAGATGGAGACCGTCCTCGCCCCGATCCGCGAGCTCGGGCTGCACATCTTCGCCCGCAACGGCACCGTGGACGAGAAGTACGCCTGGCCGAAGGAGTACGTCCCGCACATCGTGGGCGAGCTGCCGTACGACCAGATGCTGGCCGCGTACAAGATGTACAAGGTCTTCCTCAACGTGAACTCGGTGCTCGACTCGCCGACCATGTGCGCCCGCCGCGTCTTCGAGCTGTCGGCCTGCTCGACGTCGATGGTCTCCGGCTGGTCCCGGGCCATCGAGGAGACCTTCGGGTCGCTGATCCCAATCGCCCGTGACGAGCTGGAGTCGTACAACCAGGTCCTGCACCTGATCAACAGCCCGGAGCTGCGCGCCCGTCAGGGGCACCTGGCCATGCGCGAGGTCTTCGACAAGCACCTGTTCTCGCACCGCGTGGACCAGATCCTCGGGATCCTCGGCAAGCCGGTGCAGCAGCGGACCCGGTCGATCTCGGTGGTCCTGCCCACCAACCGCGCCTCCCAGATCGAGCACGCGATCTCCTCGGTGGCCCGGCAGATCCACCGGCCCGTCCAGCTCGTCATGGTCCTGCACGGCCTCGACATCGACCCCGTCGTCGTCGCCGACAAGGCCCGGATGGCCGGGATCACCGACGTGGTGGTCCTGCCCGCCGACGAGTCGCTGTCGCTGGGCGCCTGCCTCAACATGGGCATCGCCGCCGCCGAGGGCGAGCTGATCGCCAAGATGGACGACGACAACCTGTACGGCGAGCACTACCTGTCGGACCTGGCCCGCTCCTTCGACTACTCCGACGCCGAGCTGGTGGGCAAGGGCGCGCACTACGCCTACTTCGAGGGCAGCAACACCACGATGCTGCGCCTGCCCGGGCTGGAGCACCGGTACGCCTTCCTGGTGCAGGGCGGCACCTTCCTCGGCAAGGCCGACATGTTCCGGCACTACGGGTTCGAGGACGTCACGCGCGGCGAGGACACCCGGCTGGTCCGCCGCCTCAAGGAGGACCGCGTCAAGATCTACTCCGCCGACCGGTTCAACTTCGTCTACTGGCGCAGCGGCGACAAGACCATGCACACCTGGCAGGCCGACGACATCAAGCTCACCCGCAACGCCCAGTTCTCCTTCGCCGGGCATCCCGAGGCGCACGTCATGATCTGATGTTGTGGAGCGGTTCCCGGAAGCGGGGACTCTTTCCCTGGGCTCGATACGACGGATGCCGTCCGGCCGCTCTGCCTGGTATTCATCGGCTGCTTGGCCGGTAGGGCGTGTTGGGGTGTGTTCGCGCTCCGGTGGGTGGGTGCTCCGGGCGGCCGTCGTTGGTGACCGTCCGGTGCGTCAGGCCTCCGGCCTGGCGGGCGCGCTGGTTACGGATTCTTACAAGCCGCCCGGAACACCCACCCACCTCCGCACACGACCGGCCTCTCCGTACCTCGTGCGGTCCGTAGTCGCTCTCTTACGGGCCGCCCAGTGTGCGCTGGGACGCTGAAGCAATCCGTACGGGGTCGTTCGGGGTTGTTCGCCGTAGCTGAAGCGCCGGTGCGGGAAGGAGCGCAGGGGGCGCTCGCCAGGGCTCGCTCGCCGTGGGTGGCTTATGGGGTTCTGTCGGGGAGTACGTCGCCCGCTGGCAAGTGGAACCAGACGGCGGTACCCGCCTCGGTGTCGTGGTGAACGCCCCATCCGGTGGCCATCGTTTCCCGCGGAACCGGATGTCGGCGTCACCGCACAGGAGGTCATCGCAGGCTGGCGGGCGACCGCTCGGATCGAGGCCGATCCCGCCCGCTACGCCCAGGCTCGTAAGGCCACGCGCGGCGACTTCGGGCCGGTGGGGGTTTCGGCGTGAGCCCGAAGCGCGGTGACCGGGTCATGGTCCTGGCAGGTCGTCACTGAGCCGAACTTCGGCTCCCCCCAAGGACGCCGGTCTCGGCTGTCGTCTCCTGCGTCGGCCGTGCCCCTCTCGGGCGAGCGGCGACGTTTTCACGATCCTCGGATTTCCGCTGTAACGACGTGGCGTATCCGGACATCTCCTCTGATGCAGACCCCCGGGGGAAGGACATCCGTGTGGCCCCGCCCGACTCGAAGCAGCAGTTCGAGGAGATCTACATGACCAACTACCAAACGGTGACGAGCTACGTACGGCGCCGGACCGATTCGCCCGACGACGCCGCCGACGCGATCGCCGAGACGTTCGCGACCGCCTGGCGCAGGGTCGGCGAGATCCCTCCGGCGGACGAGGCCAGGCTATGGTTGTACGGCGTGGCGCGGCGAGTGCTGGCGAACCAGCGCCGAGGGGAGAAGCGGCAGGGCGCGCTCGCCGTACGGCTGCGCGCGGAGCTGGCCGTGCTGGACGAGCCGACGGTGGAGCGGGACCCGGACGCGGTCCGCGCGGCGTTCGGGCGGCTGTCGCCCGACGACCGCGAGGTGTTGTCACTCGCCGGCTGGGAGGGGTTGAGCGCGACGGAGATCGCGGTCGTGCTCGGCTGCTCCCGGCCCTCCACACGGGTGCGGCTGCACCGGGCGCGCAAACGCCTGGCCAAGGAGCTCGCCTCAGCCGGTCTCGACCTGGCCCGGTACGGCTCGCGTGCCACGAAACTGATGGAGGCGAAGTGATGAGGCACCGGATCGACCGCATGGTCGCCGACATCGACCCCGGCCCCGGCCCGGGTCTGACCGCCGGGGCGCTGGAACTGCTCGACGAGCTGACGGCCACCCCCCGTGAGCCCGCCACCGTCACCCGGCGACTCTCCCGGGGACCGCTCCGCCCGCGCACGGCCGCCCTGCTGGTCACCGGGTCCGCCGCCGCCGTCGTGATGGTCGGCGGGCTGCTGCCGGGCGGTCTGGGCGTGACCCCCAGCCAGGCCGACGCGCTGGACATCGAGCGGCGGGGAGCCTTCTACGTCATCACCGTCAAGGACCTGTTCGCCGACCCGAAGCTGTACGAGGCCCAGCTCCGCGAGCGCGGCCTCGACATCCGGCTGCGGGTCGAACCGGTGCCTCCGGCCGTCGAGGGCGGCATCTTCACCTGGGACGCGGGGATGAACGGCCGGAGCATGGAGGAGATCGAGCGCAGCGAGGAACACGTCTCCGCGATCCGGGAGCCGGGAGCCTGCGCCGTCCAGTGGCAGTGCCCGATCGGGCTGAAGGTCCCCGTCGACTTCACCGGGTCGGCGACCGTGACGCTCGGGCGCAAGGCCAACCGGGGCGAGCGGTACACCGTACTGCGCCCGCTCCAGGAGGCCGGCGAGCCCCTGCACTGCGTGCCCTTCCTCGGCAGGTCCGTGGATCTCGTGCGCGGGCTGCTGCGGGAACGCGGGGTGACCGTGGGCACGTACTTCGACGGCAAGGACTTCCGCTCCTCGGTGCCCGGCACCTGGTACGTGCAGGAGGGCCACATGAGCGAGCCGGGCAAGGCCACCCTGTTCGCCACGCCCACGCTCAAGCGGCCCGAGGTGCCCGGCCCGAGCATGACCGGCGACCCCTGCCCGCGACCTTCCTGACCCCTCAGATGGAGTGGCCCTGACCCCTCAGACGGGCAGCGCGTTGTCGACCTCGCGAACAGGGGCCTCGAGGAGCCTTCGCGATCGCCTCTCTCCGAAGATGTCCGGATTCGTGAGGATCCGCACCCGCTGCTCGGCGTTCCTGGGCGGTTGGACGGTGCTGGCAGACTTCGTCCATGAAGTCGGAAAGCATCACGGCGGCGGTGGCGGGTACGTGGCAGCTCGGCGACCTGGTCGTCAACCGGATCGGATTCGGCGCGATGCGGCTGACGGCGAACGCCGACGGCACGCCGAGCGACCGTGACCGGGCGATCGGCGTGCTGCGCCGCGCGGTCGAGCTCGGGGTGAACCACATCGACACCGCCGCGTTCTACTTCTCGCCGCTGCGTTCCGCCAACGAGCTGATCAACCGGGCGCTGGCCCCGTACCCGGATGATCTGGTGATCACCACGAAGGTCGGGCCGGGCAAGGATCCTTCGGGGGCGTGGCTGCCCCTGGCCAGGCCGGAGCAGTTGCGCGGCCAGGTCGAGGAGAACCTCCGCCAGCTCGGCCGTGACCACCTCGACGTGGTGAACCTGCGCGTCCACGGCCCCGACTCGATCGCCGAGCGCTTCGGCGCGCTGGCCGAGCTGCGCGACGCCGGGCTCATCCGCCACCTGGGCATTTCCAACGTCAGGCCCAAGCACCTCGCCGAGGCCCTGGCCATCGCCCCGGTGGTCTGCGTGCAGAACAGGTACGGCATCGGGGCGAGCCCCGAGCGTCACGAGTTCCTGCGCGCCTGCGGCGAGCAGGGCATCGCGTTCGTGCCGTTCTTCGCGATCGCCGGGGACGGGCGCGAGACGGGCGCGAGCGGCACCGAGAACGACGAGGTCCTCGCCGTCGCGCGTGCCCACGGGGCGACGGCCGCGCAGGTCCGGCTGGCGTGGACACTGCGGCAAAGGCCGCACGTGCTGGCCATCCCGGGCACCGGCAACCCCGACCACCTGGTCGCCAACGTGGCCGCCGGTGCGCTGCGGCTCTCGCAGGACGAGGTCGCCCGCCTGGAGCGGGCGACCCCGGTCACCTTCTGATCACCGGGACGTCCCGGAGATTCAGCCGGCCGTCCGGTAGACGCACACGTTCACGCCCGCGGCGCTGGTGACCGTGGAGACCAGTTCGAGCGTGCGCAGGCCACCGTCGTCGGGGAAGATCGACTTTCCGCCGCCGAGCATCACCGGCATGACCGTGAGCCGGAGCTCGTCGGCCAGGCCCTCGCTCAGGAGGGTGCGGGCGAGGGTGGGGCTTCCCATGACCACCAGGTCGCCGCCGTCGGTCTCGCGCAGCTTCCGGATGTGGGCGACGGCCTCGTCACCGGGGATGCGGGTGGTGTTGTTCCACGTCAGCTCGTCGTCGCCCAGCGTCCGGGACACGACGTACTTCGGGATGGCGTTCATCCGGTCGGCGAACGGGTCGCCGGCTCGCCCGGGCCACGCCGCGGCCATGGTCTGCCACGTGCGGCGCCCGAACAGCAGCCCCTCGGCCCCGCTCATCGCGTCGTCGAAGGCACCGCCGACCACCTCCGGGTCGAAGAACGGGGCCGACCAGCCGCCGTGGGCGAAGCCGCCGTCGGTGTCCTCCTGGGGTCCGCCCGGCGCCTGCACGACGCCGTCGAGGCTCATGAACTCGATGATCACGATACGCATGGGATTCGCTCCTTGAGGGGGTGTATCGGAAGGGGGTGTATCGGTGAGGTATGGCACCACTGCTTTGGACAAGCCGGCCGGGAGTGGCCGGTCAGGCGAAGTTCTCGGCCATCCAGGCGTCCCACGCGGCCTGCTCGTCGCGGCCCGCGAATTTCTGGTGGCCGAGGACGAGGGCGTCGCCGCGGGCGGCGCCGGAGTAGATGAACCGGTACAGGCCCTCGTCCGTCCGGACGCCCAGGTTGACGGGCAGGTTCGCGTAGTAGACGACCCCGGTGGAGCCGTCGGGGAGCCGGACGTCGTCGCCCTCTTCGACGCCAGGCGTGACGCCCAGCGACTCCGTGACGATCTTCCAGACGGCTTCCGGGCCGCCCGCTCCGGGCCGGAAGGCCGCCGTGAGCGACGACGGGGTGCGGCCGGTGAAGTGGACGAGGTACTGCCGGAGGGTCTCCAGGTAGATGGGCCAGCCGGCCTTCATCGCCTCGAACTCGGTCTCCCAGTCGTCACCGAGCATGCCGTGCTGCACGAGCCGCAGCACGGTCGTGCCGCCGCCGCGCCCCTCGACGAGATACTCCATCGCCATGAATCGGCCGTCGGGAGCCTCCGCGCCGCGGGTCGCGAGGCGGGTGCCGGGCTCGTAGGCGGTGATCGTGGCCTGCTGGGTGTGGCCCATCACCGTGAGGTGGGCCGGGCTGCCGGCGGACGTGCCGAGCTCGGTGCGTCCCATGAACCAGGAGTCGACGCCCGGCCCGGTCGCGATCGCGTCCCAGACCTGCTCGGGGGTGGCGGCGAGCTCGATCTCCTGGCTCAGTTCGAACGGGTGCGTCATCGGGTTTCCTTCACGCTCGGGTGGACGGCGACGATGATCCGGTGGTCGCGGCCTTTCTCGGCGGACTCGTCGTGATACTTGGACACCAGGGCCGTGACCGCTCCGGCGAGCTCCTGGGCGAACGCGGCCCGGTCGGCGGCCGAGGCGAAGCGCACCTCACCGTCGATCGCGAAGGTCGCGACGCGCTTGCGCGCCTTGGCGGCGCCGGTGATGAGCGTCCCGACGTCGCGGACCAGCCGGGCCGCGACGGCGAGCAGCCAGCCCGCCGACAGCTGGTCGGGGGAACGTGCCGGGTCGGGCTCGACCGACGCCAGCGCGGTCGGGGAGATCACGTAGGAGGCCGCGGTCGCGCGCATGATGCGCTCGTTGACGTTGCCCTTGCGCCGCTCCTCGATCATCTCGACGAGCCCGTGCGCCTCCAGCGTCTTCAGGTGGTAGTTGACCTTCTGGCGAGGGAGGCCGACCTTGGCCGCCAGCATGGTCGCGGAGCCGGGCTCGCTCAGCTCGGCCAGCAGCCGGGCCCGGATGGGGTCCAGCGAGGCCTCGGCGGCGGCCGGGTCCTCGATCACGGCGATGTCCTGCATGACCACAGACTATGACCGACAAATTATGTTGTCAAGGAAGTCTTATTTTCCGGTGTCGCGGACCTGGCCGGCCGTCGGCCGGGGTCGTACGGGTGCCACGAGCGTCTGAAGATGATGTCCTGGAATTTCAGGAACCAGCGGGTTCGAGCGGACAGTACATGTGTGTGGAAACGACTATGCGTGCCCGGATACGCGCCGGGGATCCGGACTCCTTCAGCAAGCTGTTCGACGACCACGCACGCTCGGTCTACAACCACGCCTTCCGGCTGACCGGCGACTGGTCGGCCGCCGAGGACGTAGTGTCCCTGACCTTCCTCGAGGCGTGGCGGCTGCGGAGCAGGGTCGACACGGACGGCGGCTCGCTGCGGCCCTGGCTGCTGGGCGTCGCGACCAACGTGGCCCGCAACATCAGGCGTGCCGCCCGGCGGCACGCGGACGCATTGGCCAGATTGCCTCCGGGCGAGGCGACGCCGGACATCGCCGAGGAGGTCGCGGCCCGCGTCGACGACGGCGAGCTGCTGGCCTCGGTGCGGACGGCCCTGGACGCGCTGCGCAGGCCCGAGCGGGAGGTGCTCGCACTGTGCGTGTGGGCCGGGCTCGGGTACACCGAGGCTGCGGAGGCTCTCGGCGTGCCGGTGGGCACGGTCCGCTCCCGGCTCTCGCGGGCGCGGAAGAGGCTGCGGAAGGTCGCCACGGGCGCGGTCGTGAATACGGGCGCGGACGCGGTCACAACGGCGGCGGTGGGAGAAGACCGGGAACCGCGAGGGCGGTCCGGACAGGTAGAAGGTGACCGCGAGAACGCGGTCCGGTTCGTTCGGGAGAAAACCCTGTGAATACCGCCAAGCCCCGGCCCGATCGCGATCAGATCGAGGAACTGGCCCGGTTGCTGCCGCTCCCGGTGGAGCGGGACCTTCCGGCGGGCCGTCACCGACCGCTCAAGGAGTTCTTGATGAGCGAGATACGCCAGGACGCCCGGCCCGCCACGCCGAAGTGGCGGCTACCGCGCCCTGCCCTCCTGACCTTGGCGCTGGCCGCCGCCGCGGCGATCGCCGCCCCGCTCGCCCTCGGCGGCGGCGCGGCCTATGCCATCTCCAAGAATGACGACGGCACCATCTTCGTCACCATCAACGAGGCCAGGGAGCCCAAGAGCCTGCAGGCGGATCTGCGGGCCATGGGGCTCAACGCGGTGGTGGACTACATCCCCAGGGGCAAGAGGTGCAGCCCGCAGCCCCGCAGCCGGAGCTTCCTGGCCAGGGAGGAGGTTCCCCTCCTGGTCTGGCCGGGACCGGAGGCCCAGGAGTCCGGCTTCACGATCGACCCCAGGGCCGTCGGAGACGGCCAGGTCGCGGTGCTGGAGTTCAGCGTCTCCGGGCAGCCGCACCTGACGGTCGCGGGCATCTGGGCGCGCGTTTCCGACGGACCCGTGGCCGACTGCGAGCTGGTCGACAGCACCGAGGCCCCCCTCGGTCCGTCCACGGGCGGCTGACCACCCCTTCCGCGGGTGTGCGGACCCCGGCCCACCGGTGGGCCCGGAGAGAGACCGCGCGTGCCGGGCTTCCGGAGTCGCGCGTCCGGGTGACCGGGTGACCGTCCGGCCGGGGGCGCGTCCGAGGGCGGTACGGAGAACGACGACGGCCCCGCCCCGGAAGGATCCGGGGCGGGGCCATCGCAGGTGCCAGGGGTGGTGGTCTCCGGATTTCCTCGGGTCTCCCCGCGGAAACCGGCCACCCCGGGTCACGGACTAGCGGACGCCTCGCCTGCCGTACAGGCTCACCGCCAGGATGACGCCGACTGCGGCCAGGGCGATCTGGATGATCAGCTCGATCCAGTCGATACCGGTCGTAGCGGAGACCCCCAGGGCTCCGGCGATCACGGTGCCGATGAGTGCGGCGACGATACCGATCACGATGGTCAGCCAGATCGGGATGCCCTGCTTGCCGGGCACGACGAGCCGACCCAGGGCACCAATGATGGCGCCGATAACAATGGCGGTAATGATGCCGGTGACTGTCATGTTCCACGCTCCCTGTCTGCTCAGCTGCCAGGCGTATGCCCTGGAAAAAAGGAACAACACATAACGGGGTGCCCCGAATTAGTGGCCGCTGGTCACGAGTCCGTCGCGCGGCGGTCTCAGGCCGGTCCTGACCCGCGACCGTACTCGGGGGAAACCCGGTCCCGCCTGCCCCGGAAGCCCCACCGCCCCCATCCGCTCCCCAGGGGATCCGCCGGAGAAATCCGCCGGAGAAATCTGGAGGAGACGGCGAGGACAGAGGGTCAGGGGGCGAAGGTGGCAGGTTTTTCTGGGGGTGCGGCTCCTCTTTCCGAGGGTGTGGTCCCGCCGGTTCCACCGGGGGTGGCCGCGCCGGAAGCGGGGGTGGCGGGGACGGCTTTGACGGGGGCGGGAGTGTCCGGGGTGGCCGCGGGGGTGACGGTGTTCAGGAGGGAGCGGGCGAGCCCGAGGCCGGCGCCGCCGAGGGTGAGGGCCTTGGCGAGCATCTCCTCGACGCCCTGGGCGCCGTTGAGGACGACCATGTGGTCGACGTTGCCGAAGGCCTTCGCGCCCGCCTCGACGATCTGGGGCCACTTCTCGGCGAGCTGCTGGGCGATGACCGCCTCCTGGTTCTCGGCGAGGGCCTCGGCGCGGGCCCGGATCGCGTCGGCGGCCGCCAGGCCCTTCGCCCTGGCGGCGTCGGCCTCCGCGAGCCCCTGCGCCTTGGAGGCGTCGGCGGCGGCCAGGCCGCGGGCCCTGGCGGACTCCGCCTCGCCGAAGCCGGTGACCTTCGTCGCCTCGGCGGTGGCGATACCGCGCAGCCGCACGGACTCCGCCTCGGCCGCGGCGGCCTGTTTGACCTGCGACGCCTGCGCGGCGGCGCGGAGCTCGGTCTCGCGCGCCTCGGCCTCGGCCTGGGCGATGCGGGCGTCGCGCTCGGCCCGGGAGACCGTCACGGTCTCGTACGCCCTGGCGTCCGCGGGTTTGCGGACCTGGGCCTGGAGCCGCTGCTCGGCCAGCGCGGCCTCGAGCTCGGCCGCGCGGGTCTCCTGGACGACGACCTCCTGCCGGGCGGACGCCTCGGAGAGCGGCCCCGCCTGGCGGGACCTGGCCTGGGCCTCGTCGATCTCGGCCTGGTAGACGGCCTGCTTGATCTGCGAGTCGCGCCACGCCGCGGCCTTGTTGGCGGCGGCGATCTGCTCGGCCTGGGTGGCCTCCTGGTCACGCTGGGCCTCGGCGATGCGGGCCGCGGCGGCGATGCTGGCGGCGTGCGGCTTGCCGAGGTTGGTGATGTAGCCCGTCCCGTCCTCGATCTCCTGGATCTGCAGGGAGTCGACGATCAGACCGAGTCTGATCATCTCGTCGGCGGCCGAGGCCCGGGTCTCGCCGGTCAGCCGCTCGCGGTTGAGGATGAGGTCCTCGACGGTGAGGTTGCCGATGATCGAGCGCAGGTGACCGGTGAACAGTTCGTGGATGGCGCCGTTCATCGAGTCCTGCTGGTCCAGGAAGCGCCGGGCGGAGTTGGCGATCGAGTGCAGGTCGTCGCCGACCTTGTAGATCACGACGCCTCGTACGACCACCGGGATGCCCTGCTGGGTGACGCAGGAGACCTGAAGGTTGGCGGCGCGGCTGTCCAGGCGCAGGCGGCGCGCGGTCTGGAAACCGGGGAGCACGGAGGTGCCCTTGCCGGTGACGATCCTGAACCCGAGGCTGTCGGCGTCCGTGGAGTTACCCCGGGCGCCGAGACCGGAGATGATCAGCGCCTCGTTGGGCTCCGCCACCCGCCAGACGGTCTTGAACAGCAGGATCATGATGAGAAGGGCGACAAGGGCTACGCCCCCTATGACGAGGTACTCCATGGGCATCTCGGCCTCCGCGGTGTGGGGGAGAGCAGGGGAGAGTGGGGGAGAACAAGGGAGATCGGGTTCGAGGGAGCGGGGGTTGGAGGGCTCAGGGGCGCCGGGGTGAAAGGAAGCCGGGGGCGGGTCGCGAAGGGGTCAGGGGAGCGCGCGGGCGACGTAGATGGTGCGCGGCGGGAAGAACTCGACGACCACGACGATCGAGGACGGGGCGATCTCCTCGTCCGGGACCGTCGGATGGGCGTAGAACGCCTCGACGCCCCCGCGAACCGCCACCATCACCTCCCCGACCAGGCCCGGGCCGATCCTTCCGGTGACTCTTCCCTGCTTACCGATCACGCGATACTCCCCGCGACATCCGTCAAAAGGGAAAAAGCGAATGCGAACGCCGCCCCCGGCATGCCGCGCCTCACCGCCCGGCGACACGGAGGCGCCGGATCCATCACGAATCCCCTGGTTTGATTTTATACGGGTAACGAGCCGAGTGGCCATAACGTTCCGGATTATCCGGTAATCCGGATGGCGCGTCTTCCCCGTCCCGCGGAATCACCGGGAAGCGGCATCGGAAGGGCGCGGAGCAGCGGGAACGCGGTGGGGCCGGCCCGAGGGTGGCGTGGGGCGCGTACCGGGCCACTCTCGGCGCGGACGGCTTTTCCCGGATCGGATAAGCCCAGGCGACACCGAAGCCGCATCACCCCCTCTCCCCCTTTAATTCCCAGCCACCATGACATGACTCTCATGTAGGAGATGTCACGACAGCGCGTTAATGGCCCGGGTAAAAACTTCCCGAAAACGCAGCGAGGCGGCCCCGCCGATCCATTCACATCGTGAGGATCGCCCCATGACCGATCCTCACGAGATCAATCCCCGTAAGGCCCTGGAACTCGGCATGGACCGTCCCATCTCCCGTCGAGACTTCTTCGATGGGGTGATCGCGGCCACCGGGATCGCGGCGGCGTGCTCGCTGACCGGGGCCGGCGGTGGGAACGACACTCCTCCCGCACCCCTGGAGAATCTGGAGCTTTCACCTGACATGTCCTATCCGCCGTCCCTCACGGGACTGCGCGGCGACACCGCGGAGGCGCTCAGCGTGCCCCACGCCCTCCGCGACCAGCGGTTCTGGCCGTACGCGGGCACGCCGGAGCCCACCGGCGAGCACTACGACCTGGTCGTGGTCGGCGCGGGGATCAGCGGCCTCAGCGCGGCCCACCGGTGGCTGGAGCGCGACCCCGCCGCGCGGATCCTGATCCTCGACAACCACGACGACATCGGCGGGCACGCCCTGCGCAACGAGTTCCGTCCGGCGGCCAGGAAGGGGCCGCTGGTCGCGTACGGCGGCTCGCGGTCGATGGAGCGCCCGTCGGCGTGGACCCCCGAGGGCAGGGATCTGCTCGCCAAGCTGGGCATCCACCCCGAGAGGCTCGGTGAACCCGCCGGCCGGGGACTGTACGCGAGCCTGGGGATGCACGAGGGCGTCTTCTGCGACCGGGAGGCGTTCCCCGCCGGGAACGCGGAGAAGCTCGTCGTGCTCACGCCCGGCGAGAGCGCCGCCCGGTGGATCGCCGAGCTGCCCGTCGCGGAGCGGGCGAGAAAGGACCTGCTCCTGCTGTACGGCGATCCGCCCGACTGGTTCCCCGGCCTGTCCGCCGAGGAGAAACAGGAGCGGCTGGCCCGGCTGACCTACACGGGTTTCCTCAGGGACGTCTGCGGGGTCCATCCGGACGTGCTGGCGTTCGTCAGGACCATGCCGAGCGACGAGTGGGCCTACGGCTCCGACGCCTTCGGCGCGATCGACGCCTGGGGCGGCGCCGACGAGCACCGGTACCCGGGGTTCCAGGGGCTCGGGCTCGACAGGTCCAAGCCGTCCAGGTACAACTCCCCGACCGTGATCAAGGAGTGGGACGCGGGCGAACCTCGCGCCTGCCGCTTCCCCGAGGGCAACCAGGCGATCGTCCGGATGATGGCCGCCCGGATGATCCCCGGTTTCGCCACCGCCGCCGGCGTGGACGACATCACCACCGCGAGCTTCGACTACGGCGTGCTCGACCGGCCGGGCAACCGGGTCCGGGTGCGCCTGTCCAGCCCGGTGGTCTCGGCCGCCAACGACGGCCTCCCCGGCGCGGCCCCCGACACGGCCGACACGGCCACCGGCGCCACGGTCGGTTACTTCGACGGCGAGCGGGTGCGGACCGTACGGGCGGGAAGCGTGATCCTGGCCTGCTGGAACTCGATGATCCCCTACCTGGTCGGCGACCTCCCGCCCGCGCAACGGGCGGCGCTGCGGCGGTCGGTCAAGGTGCCCCTGCTGTACGCGACGGTCCAGCTCCGCGACTGGCGGGCCTGGCGGGAACTGGGGATCAGGCGCGCCCGGTTCACCGGCGCCCGCTGGTGCGTGGCCGAGCTCGACGACCCGGCCGACCTCGGCGGCTACCGGTCCCCGAGGAGCCCCGAGGAGCCGATCGCCGTGCACATGGTCAGCACCCCCGTCACCCCCGGCGTGTCACCCGCGCACGGCTCGGTCGCCGGACGGTACGCCCTGATCCAGACGCCGTACGAGCACCTGGAGTACAGCATCCGCGACCAGCTCACCCGGCTGCTCGGCCCGGGGGGCTTCGACGCGGCCCGCGACATCGAGGCGATCACGGTCAACCGGTGGGGACACGGCTACGCGCCCGAGTACGCCACCCCGTGGGACCTCGACTTCTACCCCGACGGGCATCCCCCGGCGGCCGTCGCCCGCAGGCCGCACGGCCGGATCGCGATCGCCAACTCCGACTCCGTTCCCGCCGCCCGCGCCGACGCGGCCGTCACCGCCGCCTATCGCGCGGTCGCGGAGCTCCAGAGCCGGCCGCCGCGCCCCTCCGGCGGGCCGATCCGGATCTGACCGATCCCGAAGCCGGCCGCCACCCCCCTGGCGGACCGCTCCCGTTCCGGCCGCCACCCCCCTGGCGGACCGCCCGGCCCGGTTCGCGCAGCCCGGTTCTCTCAGCCCGGTTCTCTCAGCCCGGTTCTCTCAGCCCGGTTCTCTCAGCCCGGTTCTCTCAGCCCGGTTCTCTCAGCCCGGTTTTCTCAGCCTGGTGAAGGCCCAGCTCATACCGGGCTCGACGGCCCAGCGGGTGACGCGCCGCACCGGCGCCGTGCACAGCAGGGCGGCGAGCCCGACCCCGAAGAGCGCCACGGCCGCCACCCCCGGCGCGGTGTGGGACCAGTCGCCGTAGAACCGCTCGGCGACCTTCACCACCAGGCCGTGGAGAAGGTAGGCGTACATGGTCGCCATGCCGAGCCCGGAGTACCAGGTGCGCCGGGACGGGGTGATCGCCAGGAACGCGGCGACGAGCAGCGTCCCGGCGGCCAGCATGCCCAGGCGGATCAGGCTGCCGGTGAGGTCGTCCACCCCGATCACGTCGTTGGCGTGCCGCCAGCGGATCCACTCGGTCTTCACGGAGGTGTGCACGGCGAGCGCCAGGGCCGCGCCGGCGACCAGGGTGACCGCGCCCGCGACCCGGACCCACCGCCTCCTGAGCCACTCGAAGTGCTCGGGCCGCAGCATGAGCCCGAGCACGTAGAACGGGAGCAGGCCGAGGGTGCGGTTCATCGACAGCTCGTCGGGGAGCCTGCTCATCCCCGACAGCAGCGACAGCCCGACCGCGACCAGCAGCGGCCACCGCAGCTGCTGCCAGACCGGTGTGGACAGCCGCCACAGGAACAGCGACATCAGGAACCAGGTCAGGTAGTACGGGTCGAGGAGGCTGATGTCGAGCTTGCCGTACAGGAGGAGGCGGGGCAGTGAGTAGACCAACTCGAAGATCACGTACGGGACGGCGAGGGTGCTGATCAGCTTGCGCGCCTTGCCCGACGAGAAGGTGAAGTTCCGCGACAGGTAGCCGCTGAGCACGATGAACAGCGGCATGTGGAACGTGTACACGAAGAAGTAGGCGGCGTGCGCGACCGGGACGTCCCGCAGGTCCTCGACCAGGTGGCCCGACACGACCAGGGTGATCGCCAGGAACTTGGCGTTGTCGAAGAACGGGTCCCTGCCCGCGGCGGCCGGGAGGACGACCCGAAGCGGGGTTGCGACGCTCACAGCCCCGGACGGTAACCGGAGCCGCCCAACACCGGGCGAACGGCCGGTGACACGCGGGGAAATCCCCGCCGCGAACCGTGGCGCCGGGCGCCCGCGGACATCTGCGCGTGTCCGCGGGCGCCCGGCGCCGGCGTCGTCACCGCGCCGCGCGGACGGTCACGCGACGGCGGCGGCGCTGGCGTCCCAGAGGGCGCGGGCCAGCGCGGGGTCGCTCATCCCCCGGGGAACGGCCGCGGGGGCGCTCCTGGCGAAGTAGCGGCCCGGGTGGGCGGCGCCGTCCGGGTGGGTGGCGAGGTGGACCAGGGTGCTCGCGCCCTCCTCGACGGTCTGGCCCATGCCGGGAACGTTCTTCACCATCCACATCATGAACGTCGACGGGGCGAACTCGGTCTTGATCACCCCGGGATGGAAGCAGGTCGCGGTCACCCCGGTGTCCTGGAGGCGCCGGGCCAGCTCCACCGTGAACAGGGCGTTCGCCTGCTTGGAGTCCCCGTACTGGAGCCAGCCGCTCCAGCGCCGCCGCTCGCGGTCGAGGTCGGACGGGTCCAGGCGCCCGGTCTTGCCGGCGCGGGAGGTGGTGGTGATCACTCGCCCCGCGACCCGTTCGAGCAGCAGGTTCGTCAGCAGGAAGGGGGCCAGGTGGTTGACCTGGATCATCGTCTCGTGGCCGTCGCGCGTGAGCGTGCGCTCGGTCGTCATGACGCCCGCGTTGTTGACGAGGATGTCGATCCGCTCGTAGCGGGACAGCAGTTCCGCCGCCAACCTTCGCACATCATCCAAAAGGGTGTAATCGCAGGTAAACGTATCCGGAAGTACCCCGGAGACCGCCTTCACCCTTTCCGCCACCCGTGCCGTCTTGTCGGGATTACGGCCGACCAGAACTACCTTCTGTCCGCGCCTCGCGAGCTCCACCGAGGCGGCTTCGCCAATTCCGGCACTAGCCCCGGTAATCACACTAATCATCAGATCCTCCACTGCGCAAAAACCTTATTCGGTGCTAGTCTCCTGTGCGATCTTCGGAGGCGTATCCATCCCTAAACCGGCACGAGCCTCCACACGCTCAGGGGTTGGGAACGAGTGGACATGAGCTCTAGAAACCGCTCGATTCGGTTCAAGATTTTCTTGCTGTTGCTCCTGCCGCTGCTGTCGCTGAGCGCGCTGTGGGGCTTCGTGCTCAACCTGACCGTCGGCGACGGGATCGCCCTGCTGAAGGCGAACGCCCTCTACCAGACGGTGGGCGTCACCTCCACTGAGCTGGGCCTTCAGCTCCAGGCCGAGCGGACGCAGTCGTCGGTGGCGATCAGTTCCCGGGTCCTCACGAGCGGGATGGGCGACCAGCGGGCCCGCACCGACCGCGCGGTCGAGGAGTTCAGGAAAGCCGCCGTCAGCGACGATTCCGGCAGCCCGGAACTGAGCAACTCGCTGGACGAACTGATCCGCCAGCTCGACAAGCTCCCGAGCGTCCGCTCGGGCGTCGACAGCGGGCAGCACTCGCGGCTGGGCGTGCTGTCGAACTACAACCAGATCCTCGACGCGGTCTTCCTGGTGTACGACCAGATGGCCGCGGTGCCCGATCTCTCGATCTTCCAGCAGGCCGCGGCCATGCAGGGGATGGGCAACGCCCACGAGATGATCGCCAGGGAGAACGCGCTGATCAGCGGGGCGCTGATCGACTACCGGCTGTCCGAGGCGGAGCGCAAGGCCTTCGGCGAGTACGTCGCCACCCGGCGCTTCCTGCACGCCCGCGGCGCCGCCTCGCTGGATCCCGAGCTGGGCGCGCAGTACCGCGACACCTTCGCCTCCGCCGCCTTCGGGAAGTTCACCGACCTGGAGAAGGCCGTCGCCGGGTCGACCGGCGGCCGGCTGGCCCCCGAGGCGAGCACGTGGAAGACGACCACGAACGCGATCTCGACCTGGCTCGACCAGGTCAACCTCGCCGCCTCCAAGAAACTGGCGGACCGGGCCCAGGACGTCGCCACCGGCGTCATGGTCCGGATCCTGATCGCCGGCGGCGTCGGCCTGATCGCGGTGGTCGCGTCGATCATCATCTCGGTCCGCTTCGGCCGCCGCCTGGCCACCGAGCTGGCCGGGCTCCGCTCGGCCGCCCTGGACCTGGCGGACGTACGGCTCCCCCGCGTCGTGGAACGCCTGCGGCGCGGCGAGGACGTCGACGTGCGTGCCGAGGCGCCGCCGATCCAGGCGGGCGGCTCGACCGAGGTGCACGACGTGGCCCACGCGTTCGGCTCGGTGCAGCGCACCGCCGTGGAGGCCGCCGTCGGCCAGGCCAACCTGCGGCGCGGCGTCAGCCAGGTCTTCGTGAACCTGGCCCGGCGCAAGCAGAGCCTGCTGCACCGCCAGCTCACCCTGCTCGACAGCATGCAGCGCCGGGCGACCGACCCCGACAGCCTCGAGGACCTGTTCCGGCTGGACCACCTGACCACCCGCATGCGGCGGCACGCCGAGGGCCTGATCATCCTGTCCGGCGCGGCGCCCGGCCGGACGTGGCGCAAGCCGGTTCCGGTGGTCGACGTGCTGCGGGCCGCGATCGCCGAGGTCGAGGACTACACCCGGGTCAGCGTGGTGCCGGTGCCCGACGTCTCCCTCGACGGGGCCGCGGTCGCCGACATCACCCACCTGGTGGCCGAGCTGATCGAGAACGCCACGATCTTCTCGCCGCCGCAGACCGCGGTGACCGTGCGCGGCGACGTGGTGGCCAACGGGTTCGCCGTCGAGGTCGAGGACCGCGGCCTGGGCCTGAGCACCGAGGAGTACACGGCGATCAACGAGCGGCTGGCCAGCCCGCCGGAGTTCGACCTGGCCGACAGCGACCGGCTCGGCCTGTTCGTGGTGGGCCAGCTCGCCTCCCGGCACGGCATCCAGGTCATCCTGCGCGGCTCGCCGTTCGGCGGCACCACGGCCATCGTCCTCATCCCCCGCTCGGTGATGGCCCAGCAGGACTCGCCGCTCGCCCTCACCGCGGAGCGGACGTCCTTCACCGCCGAGCGCGGCGCCGTGCGCCAGAAGGAAACGTTCGAGACCACCCCGCCGGGCGCGCTCGCCCCTCCGGCCAACGGCAACGGTCTCCCGCGCAGGACGAGGCAGGCCTCCCCGGCCCAGCCCGGCCACCCTCTCCAGCAGGCCCAGCCGGACCAGCCCGCCGCCGCCCCGTCCCTCAGCGTGGTGACCGACCTGCCCGCCCGTACCCCGTCCCCGGACCAGGCGGGGCAGCCGCCCGCGGGCTGGGACACGGGCTGGGGCGCGGCGGCGCGCGAGGCTCCTCCCGGCGCGCCCTCCCCGGCACCGCCGCAGGGATCGCCCCAGGAGCCTCGTGAGACCCACGAGACGCCTCGCGACGCCCAGGCTCGGGACAAGGGCGGCAACGGCGGCCCGACGCGCCAGAGGGCCGTACAGCCCCCCACGGGGCCGGGCGGTCTGCCTCGCCGGGTCCGGCAGGCGAACCTGGCGCCTCAGCTCCGCCAGGAGTCCGAGCCGGAGCCGAGGGCGGAACCGAGCGAGGAGCGTTCGCCGGACGAGGTCCGCGCGCTGTTCTCCGCCTTCCAGGCGGGGGCGCGACGCGGGCGCGAGGAACAGGACAATGACTTCGCGCACCATACGACAGGCGACAAGGGGGACAAGTGACCGGAAAATTGACCAACACCGGCGAGCTGAACTGGCTCCTCGACGACCTGACCACCAGGGTGGGCGCGGTACGCCAGGCGGTGATCCTTTCCACCGACGGGCTGGCCGTCGGATTCTCGAAGGGACTCCTGCGCGAGGACGCCGAACATCTGTCCGCGGTCGCCGCCGGATTCCAGAGCCTGGCGCGCGGGGCGGGACGCCACTTCGGCGGTGGCGAGGTGCGCCAGACCATCGTGGAGATGGAGTCGGCGTTCCTGTTCGTCACCGCCGCGGGACAGGGAACCTGCCTGGCCGTGCTGAGCAGTGCCGACGCCGACGTCGGCCACATCGCGTACGAGATGGCGATGCTGGTCAAGCGGGTCGGCCAGCACATCTCCACCAATCCGCGCCAGGGTCTCTCGTGATCGAGGGAACGGGGGGCCGCGTCGTCGACGGACCGTTAGATCCCCGTGCCCGGTGCCGGAGGTCTGGATGACGAACTGGATGGACGAGGAGGCCGGACCGGTCGTCCGGCCGTACGCGCTCATCGGGGGTCGCACCCGCTCCTCCGGTGACAAGCTGGACCTGGTCGCGATGGTCACCTCGACTCGCGGCGCTCCGTCCGGGGGGTTCGTCCCAGGCCCCGAACAGGAACGCATCCTCGCCATGGTCACCACTCCGACCTCGGTCGCCGACGTCGCCTCGGACCTCAACCTGCCGCTCGGCGTGGTCAGGGTCCTTCTCGGCGACCTGCAGGACCACAAGCTCATCTCGATCGGGCGCGCCTCCGCGAGCGAGCGCATTCTCAAGGAAGTGATCAATGGACTTCGGGCCCTCTGACGAACCCGTCGCCCTCAAGATTCTCATCGCGGGTGGCTTCGGGGTGGGCAAGACCACGCTGGTGGGCGCCATCAGCGAGATCCGGCCGCTCCGCACCGAGGAGGTCCTCTCCGACCGCGGTATCGGCATCGACGACGTCGACGGCGTCGAGGGCAAGACCACCACCACGGTCGCGATGGACTTCGGCCGCATCACGATCAGGGAGGGCCTGGTCGTCTACCTGTTCGGCACGCCGGGCCAGGAGCGGTTCTGGTTCATGTGGGACGAGCTGTCCTACGGCGCGCTGGGCGCGGTGGTGCTCGCCGACACCCGGCGGCTCACCGACTGCTTCCCCTCGATCGACTACTTCGAGCAGCGCGGCACGCCGTTCATCGTGGCCGTCAACTGCTTCGACGGTGCCGAGCAGCACGAGGCGGAGGACGTACGCGTCGCCCTGGACCTCGACATGGACGTTCCGGTGCTGCTCTGCGACGTGCGACGCCGCGTCTCGGCGAAGACGGTGCTCGTGACGCTGGTGGAGCACTCCCTGAGGGTGCTGACGGCCAGCCAGAGCTGAGAGCCGGAGGAGCGGGCCGGGGGTACTCCCGGCCCCCGTCCGGGCCGGACACCGGCTCGGACGCTACGGCGGGGAGGCCGGCGCGCCGGGTCGCGGGGCGGCTCGGGCGCTACGGCGTCACAGCGGGGTCGCAGGAGGCCTCACAGCGCCCGCAGGCCGCTGATCAGCTCCTTCAGGAGGCTCTCTGCGGGCATGGAGGCGGCGGGAAGCGGCGACCGCACCTGGATCAGGCCCTGGTCCAGCAGGTCGCCCAGGAGAACCTTGATCACGCCGACCGGCAGTCCCGCGTCCGAGGCGATCTCCACGATCGGGCGTGCCCGCCTGACCAGGTTGAGCAGCCGCCGGTGCTCGGAGCCCAGGTTCGCCCCGGGGCCGACCGGCGCTCCGGTCGCCACCGCCATCGCGAGCAGGTCGAACGAGGACGACGACGCCCGGGTACGCCCGCCGGTCATCGCGTAGGGGCGGACAACGGGACCGGCCTCCTCGTCGACCCACTCGACGTCGTCTTTCATTGGCCGGCCACCCGGGGTCCGGTGGCCAGGTGCTGGCCGACGCGGGTGACCAGGCGGGCCATCTCGTAGGCGATCAGGCCCACGTCGGCGGCACCGGTGGTCATGACCGACAGACAGCTTCCCTGACCGGCGGAGGTGACGAAGAGGAACGCGGAGTCCATCTCCACCATCGTCTGGCGTACGGCACCGCCGCCGAACTGCAGGCTGGTGCCCTTGGCGAGACTCTGGAAGCCGGAGGCGACCGCGGACAGGTGCTCGGCGTCCTCCTTGCTCAGCCCTCGGGACGAGGCCATCATCAGCCCGTCGTTGGACAGGATCAGCGCGTGCGAGACGTCCGCCACACTCGTGACGAAGTCATCCAGCAGCCAATACAGCTCACCCGGCACGTGGTTAAACCCCTTCCCCTCTGATGATCTCGCTGGTCGCCGGCCCCCGCCGGCTCGGTGAATCCGTTCCCGCGAATCCGCTCCCACGGGTGTCGCCGGGCCGCGCGCACGGCCGCGGGCCGGGGCGCGGCGAACCCGGTCCCGGAGATCCTCCGCGGCGCTCACGGTCCCGGCTCATCGCTTGGCACCGCCGTCCTCGTCGTCGCCGCGCCCGCGCCGCCACCCGGACTGCAGGGCGCTCATCAGCGCCCTCGCCTCCTCGGGCGAGCGTCCCTCGACCCCGGCCTCGGGCGAGCGGGACTCCTGGGCCTGGCGCGGCGGCGGCATGTTCGCCTGGGACGGCGGCATGTTCGCCTGCCGCACCCGGCGGGGCAGGCCGTCCCCGCCGCGCCGCAGCGGCTTCCACAGGTCCGCGGGGATCGGGACCTCACCGGAGTCGCCCGGCCGGTCCGCCCGCTCCACGACGGTCTCCGCCCGCCGCTCCGCGGACTCGGGCCGCACGCTGATGACGGTGAGCACCGGCGGCTCCATCGGCTGCTCGACGGGCTCGGGGTCTCCGAGCAGTTTCTCGGGAATGAGGACGACCACCCCGGTACCGCCGTACGGCGAGGCGCGCAGCACCACCTCGACCCCGTACCTGGCGGCCAGCAGCCCGACCACGGCGAAGCCGAGCCGGTCGGTCTCGGCCGGGTCGAACTCCGGCGGGCTGGCCAGGCGCTCGTTGATCGCGGCGCGCTTGTCGTCGGTCAGCCCGAGTCCCCTGTCCTCGATCTCGACCGCGAAGCCCCGCCCGACGAGCTCGCCCCGGACCGAGACCTGGCTGCCCGGCGGGGAGAAGACGGTGGCGTTCTCCAGGATCTCGGCGAACAGGTGCATCATGTCGGCGACGGCGTTGCCGACCAGGGTGGTGCCGCCCGTCGGGTAGATCCGCACCCGGGCGTAGTCCTCGACCTGGGCCGCGGCACCGCGCAGCACGTCCTCCATCGGCACCGACGAGCGCCACTTGCGGCCCGCCGCCCCGCCGGACAGGATCACCAGGCCCTCGGCGTGGCGGCGCATGCGGGTGGTGAGGTGGTCGAGCTTGAAGAGGTTCTCCAGCGCCGCGGGATCCTCCGCCTGCTTCTGCATGCCGTCGAGCATCTTGAGCTGGCGCTGCAGCAGCGACTGGCTGCGGCGGGCGAGGTTGCGGAAGGCCTGGGAGACGCCCTCGCGCAGCCTGGCCTGCTCCACGGCGGCGTCGACGGCGCTGCGCTGGACGCTGTTGAAGGCGTCGGCGACGTCGTGGATCTCGGCCGTGCTGCCCGACGGCCTGAGCGCGGGCGCCTCGGCCGCCACGTCCACCGCGTCGCCGCGGCGCAGCTTCTCCATGACCCTCGGGAGCCGCGCCTGCGCGAGGTCGGCGGCGGCCCGCCGCACGGCGGCGAGCTCCTTGGTGATCCCGCTGCCGACCCGGTAGGAGACCAGCAGCGACGCGACGACCGCGATGAGACCGAGCACGCCGATCACACCGGCGCGGACGAAGACGCTGATGGCCGCGGGCGCGGCCTGATCGATGAGCGCGGGGGCGACCGCCGTCAGGGACCGCTGGTAGACGGCGTCCAGCGCGTCGCCGGCGGCGCGCCAGTCGGTGGACCGCACCTCGGCGCCGGTCAGGAGGTGGTTCTCCAGGGTGATGAAGCGGGCGTACGTCGAGGAGGCGATCATGTCCGAGAAGGGGGCGCGCAGCGTGGGATCCAGCTCGGGGAGCGCCTGTTCCATGAGGAAGATCCGGTTGGCGGAGAGCCGGGTGAACAGCCGCATCTCGCTCGGCGTCATCGCGCTCCTGAGCGCCAGCGAGCCCGCGGCGAGTGCCCGCTCGCGGCTGAGCAGGTCCATGGCGTGGTTGATCGTCGTGATGGCGCGCGACTGGCGGTAGAGCGAGAGGTCGTTGCTGAGGCTCAGGGTGTTGAAGAGCCGGCGCAGGGCGTCCGGCAGCCGGGCGAACTCCTCGGAGAGGCCCACCGGGCCGATCCGCCCGGAGTCGACCCTGGCGCGGATCGCGTCGAGCGCGCCCACCTGCCGCATCAGCTCGTCGTGGTGCGTCCTCATCTCCTCGGTCATCGCCGCCTGCGCCGCGTCCCCGGTCGTCTGCTGGCGCAGCCGGGCACGGGCCTGGTCGGTGACCGAGCGCTGCCCCACGAGGGTCTCGCGGTCCGCGTCCGAGCGGGTGGCCAGGTACTCGGCCGACAGGATGTGCTCGCGCTGGACCGCGGTGCCCAGGTCTCCCGCGGGCTTGGCGACGGTGTCGTACAGCGTGCCGACGGAGAGCAGGCTCATCGAGTCGCCGACCGTCACGACCGTCGCGAAACCCCACAGTGCGACCAGTGAGGCGAGCGGGATGACCAGCAGCACCGAGACCTTGAAGCGGATGGACCTGCTCGCTGCCATGTCACCTCAACGGCTCGCTCTCGGAGCGCCGGGGGGAGCCCCGGACGATCTCTAGATCGCCGACGAGAATAGCACTGGCGGCTCCTGTTATTTGTAGCCTATTTGTGACATGTCATGAAAGAGTTTTCAAAAGTGAGTCCGTCAGCCGAGAGCGGCGCGTGATGCGGGTGCGGTTCCCCGCGTCCAGGTCAGTCGCGCGAGCCTGGCGGCCAGCACTCCGACCAGCGCGACCTCGGTGCCGAGCAGGGTCCACTCGACGAGACCGGCGAGCACCCCGTCCCCGGGAAGCGTCGCGTAGGTGAGCGCCAGCAGCCCGAAACCCCCGGCCAGCGTGAGCCACTCCAGCGGCCTGGCCACCGGCCGCCACCGCTCGTCCTCGCCGAACCGCGCCACCGTCAGGCCGCCCGCCGCGGGCACCGCGGCCAGCACGGCGAGCGACACGTAGCGATACGTCTGGGAGATCAGGTCCGTCCCCGTGCCGGGAAGAGCCGCGGGCACCACCGCGAGCACGATGAGCCCCACGCCCCAGGCCAGCATCAGCCGCTCGGCCAGGACCCCCACCGGCGCCCCCACGGCCCGCAGCCCGGCGACCACCGCGAAGGCCGCGATCCCCAGCGCCGCCATCGCGAACCCGGTGGCTCCGGTACGGTCCAGCGCGGCGTACTCACTGATCGTCAGATCGAGCGGGTTCGCGTAGGGAACCGGGTCGGCCTGTCCGGCGGCCGCGGCCGCGACGGCCACGACGAGGCCGGCACATGCGATCAGGGGGTAGAGCCTCTTCGACGCGAGCATGCGCTAAGACTGTCCGCCAGAGGATGTTTCAGACATCCGGCGGCACCCCTGATCCAACCCTGAGCCACCCCTGAGACGACCCGCCCCGGCGCGCGCCCCGGCGGGGGCGCGCGCCGGGGCGGCCGCGGCTCAGCGGAGGCCGCGGACCTCGGCGTAGCGGGCCCTGACCTCCGGTGCGGGATCGGCCTCGTAGTGCTCGGCCTTGCCCGCCTCCCACTCCGGGGGCTCAGCGTCGCCGCCGAGCAGCCAGGCCGCCTGCCTCGCCGCCCCGTCGGCGACGTACTCGCCGGGCTCGGGAACGACCACCGGCCGCCCGAAGACCGCGGGGGCGATCCGCCGTACGGCCTCCGACCTGGCGCCTCCCCCGATGAGCAGCACCCTGGCCGGGTCGAGCCCGAGCGCGTCGAAGGCGTCGGCGAGGTGGCAGAGCATGCCCTCCACCGCCGCCCTGGCGAGGTGCGCCGGGGTGGAGGTGGCGAGCGTCAGCCCGTGCAGCGAGCCCGTGGCGGTGGGCAGGTTCGGGGTGCGCTCGCCCTCCAGGTACGGGACGTGGACGAGCCCTCCGGCCCCCGAGGGCGCCTGCAGGGCCAGCCTGCCGAGCTCGTCGAGACCGACCCCGAGCACCCGCGCGGCGGCGTCGAGCACCCTGGCCGCGTTGAGCGTGGCCACCAGCGGGAGGAACCGCCCCGTGGCGTCCGCGAACCCGGCCACGGAACCGGTCGGGTCCGCGCTCGGACCGGCGGCGACCGCGAAGGCCGTCCCCGACGTCCCGATCGACACGACCACGTCCCCGGGCAGGGCGCCGACCCCGAGGGCCGCCGCCATGTTGTCGCCCGTGCCCGGCGCGAGCCGAACCGCGCCCGCGCCGGAGACGCCGGCTGCGGGCCGCACCTCGCCCGCGGAGTCACGGGGACCCAGCACCTCGGGGAGCCCGGGTACGGCGCCGAAGGCCGTCCGGAGGAGGTCGGTCCGGTAGGCCCCGGTCGCGGGCGACCAGTACCCGGTGCCCGACGCGTCGCCCCTGTCGGTGACGAACTCCCCGCCCAGCCGCCAGGTGAGCCAGTCGTGCGGCAGGCACACCCTCGCCGTGCGGCGGGCGGAGTCGGGCTCGTGCTCCGCGAGCCAGCGGAGCTTGGTCACCGTGAACGACGCGACCGGCACGCTGCCGACCGCCTCGGCCCAGACCTCGGGACCGCCCAGTTCCTTCACCAGGTCGGCGGCGGCTCCGGCGGAACGGGTGTCGTTCCACAGCAGCGCCTTCCTGACGACGTCGCCGGACTCGTCCAGGCAGACCATGCCGTGCTGCTGCGCGCCGACGCTCATCGCCTCGACGCCGTCCAGCCCGCCCGCCTGCGCGATCGCCTCCTGCAGCGCGTCCCACCAGGCTCCGGGGTCGACCTCGGTGCCCTCGGGGTGGGTCGCGCGCCCCTGGCGGACCAGGGCGCCCGTGCGGGCGTCCCTGATCACCACCTTGCAGCTCTGGGTCGACGAGTCGACCCCGGCCACCAGCGTCATCCGCGGACTCCGAGGAGGTAGTCCATGGCGAGCTGGTTGAGGCGCGTGAAGTGGAAGCCGCGCGCGGCCACCGCGTCGAGGTCGAACTCGTCGCGGTTCAGGTCGGCGATCGTCTCGCCGGGGGCGAGCGTGGGCTCGGAGAGCTCGGCGACCCTGCTCGCGGCGAGCGCCTCGGCGACCTCGGGGTCGGCGCGGAACGCCGCGACCTTCTCCTTCAGGATCAGGTACGTGCGCATGTTGGCCGCGGCCGAGACCCAGACGTCCTCGGAGTCCTCGGTGCGCAGCGGCTTGTAGTCGAAGTGCCTGGGGCCGTCGTAGCCGCCGTTCTCCAGCAGGTCGACCAGGAAGAAGGCGTTCTTCACGTCGCCGTGGCCGAAGATCAGGTCCTGGTCGTAGCGGGGGCCGTGCTGGCCGTTCAGGTCGATGTGGAAGAGCTTGCCGTGCCAGAGCGCCTGCGCGATGCCGTGCGCGAAGTTGAGCCCGGCCATCTCCTCGTGGCCCACCTCGGGGTTGAGGCCGACGCGCTCGGAGTGCTCCAGCTCGTTGATGAACGCGAGCGCGTGGCCGATGGTCGGGAGGAGAATGTCGCCCCGGGGCTCGTTCGGCTTGGGCTCGATGGCGAACCTGATGTCGTAGCCCTGCTCGATCACGTACGAGGTGAGCAGGTCCATGCCCTCCTTGTAGCGGCTGAGCGCGGCCCTGATGTCCTTGGCGGCCCCGGACTCCGCCCCCTCGCGCCCGCCCCAGCAGACGTAGGTGGTCGCGCCGAGCTCGGCGGCCAGGTCCACGTTGCGGATGACCTTGCGCAGCGCGTAGCGGCGGACGTCGCGGTCGTTGCTGGTGAACCCGCCGTCCTTGAAGACGGGGTGGGTGAACAGGTTCGTGGTGGCCATCGGGACCTTGAGCCCGGTCTCGGCCAGCGCCTTCTTGAAGTTGGCGATGGCCCTGTCACGGTCGGACTCTACGGCGAGCAGGTCGTCGTCGTGGAAGGTGACGCCGTACGCGCCGAGCTCCGCGAGCCGGTGGACGCTCTCCACCGGGTCCAGCGGGGCCCGTGAGGCGTCCCCGAAGGGGTCGCGGGCCTGCCAGCCGACGGTCCACAACCCGAAAGTGAAACGGTCTTCGGGCTTGGGGGTGTAGGCGCTCATCTGCGTTCCTCCGATTTAATCCACTTTATGGACTTAATATGGATCGAGGTGGTGGGATCGTCAAGAGGTGGGTGTTCCATGACACAGGCCGTACGCCACAATTCGATGCGCGCCCGCAACCTCGGTGTGGTCCTCGGCGAGGTCCGCAGGAGCGGCCCGGTCACCCGGGCGGCGCTGGCCGAGATCACCGGACTGACCAAGACGACGGTGTCGAAGATGGTCGGCGACCTGATCGAGGCGGGCATGGTCACCGAGTCGGGCGCGCTCAGGGACGGCGAGCGGGGGCGGCCCGGCACGGCCGTCGCGCTCAGCGGGCGGCGGGTCGCCGCGCTCGGCCTGGAGATCAACGTCGACTACCTGTCCGCCTGCGTGGTCGACCTCACCCTGGCGGTGCGGCTCAGATATACACAGGCTGTGGACAACCGTACGTCCTCGCCTGTGGAAACCCTGTCCCACCTGGAAGAACTCGCCCACAGGGCTGTGGACGAAGCGCGCGGGGAGGGCCTCTCCGTCGCCGGATCGACCCTCGCGGTGCCCGGCCCCGTGGACGGCGGGCTGGTCCACACGGCCCCCAACCTCGGCTGGCACGACGTCCGCGTCTCCGACCTGCTGGACTTCCCCGTCGAGGTGGACAACGAGGCCAACCTCGCGGCCCTGGGCGAGCTGTGGTTCGGCTCCGTCCCCGGCGACTTCCTGCACGTGTCGGGGGAGATCGGCATCGGCGCGGGCCTGGTGGTCGGCGGCACCCTGTTCCGCGGCGCCCGCGGCCTCGCCGGGGAGCTGGGACACGTGGTCGTCTCCCCCGACGGCCCGGCCTGCCGCTGCGGCGGCCGGGGCTGCCTGGAGCAGTACGCCGGGCAGGACGCGCTGCTGAGGGCCGCCGGGCTGGCCGGGGTTCCCGACGGGGTGGCCACGCTGCTCGCACGCCTCCACGCGGGCGATCGGGACTCGCTGGAGGCCTGCGAGCGCGCCGGTCAGGCACTCGGCGTCGCCCTCACCTCCGCGGTGCACCTGATGGACCCGGGGACCATCGTGCTGGGCGGGGTCTTCGCCCCGCTGTTCCCGTGGATCCGGGGTCCGGCGCACGAGACGATGGCCTCCCGGCTGGGCGTGATGCGCCGGGCCGTCCCCGAACTGACCGTCTCACGGCTCGGCGGCGACGCCGCGACCCTGGGCGCCGCCGGGCAGGTCATCCACCGGGTCATCGCCGACCCCTGGAGCCACCTGTAGACGGCGCGGGCCTGACCGCGACGTCCACGCTTCACGGTAAGGATGCTCTTGCCCGGCTTCTTCCCTCGTCGCTCATCCGCCGCTCCCCTTCGTGCCTCACTCCGGTCACCGGCGCGTCCTCACGGTGAGGCTTCAGGCACAGATCACGGGCGTGTTCTTACGAGGGCCAACCGTGTGTGCCGATGCCGACGCCCGTGCGGTAGAGCTCGACCCCGGCGGTTGTGTACGGCACGGTGTCGTCCGGCAGCACGTCGATGGGAACCCATTCGACCTTGGCACACTTGCCCGGTTCGGCGTTGACCACTTCGCCGCCCCAAGTCTCGGTGACGAAGAAGAACCCGACCCGGGGCCGCCCCTCCGGGGACAGATGATGGACCACCGTGGCCGGCCGCAGGGCGTCCGGAGCGATGACGACACCGGCCTCCTCACGAGCCTCGCGGATCGCGCAGTCGATCACGGTCTCGCCGGGGTCGAGATGACCCGACGGCAGGCAGTACAGACCGTCGGCGTAACCGGTGCCTTGACGCAGGCACAGCAGAATGTGGTCGTCGCGTTCCAGGATCACGTGCACATCGACGGTGACCTGCTGACGCTGTGTCGTCGTCATGGAGGCGGGGGCCTTTCCCGGCGTGGGCGTGACGCCCGTGACGATAGTTGAAGGATGTGATCGGCAAGGACCGAAGCGGCGTCTTGCGGTGATAAGTGCCCGGTGTCGACCCGGTGGAAGGCGAACCCGTCGGTGGCCAGGGTGCCGCTCAGCTCTTCGTACAAGGCGGCCTCGGCAAGACTGGAACCTTCGTGCTCGAAGCGTGAGTGCGCCCCCGGACCAGGGCGGGCCGAATCTCAGTGACCAAGTGGTGATATGGCACGCCAGCTCATCCGCGCCGCCGGCCATAGCCATGGATCCGTCGACTCCCTGGCCAGGCAAATTCGCGACTGGGAGAGAGGAAAGCACTTTCCCCGCGACTGGACCACCGCCTACGCGACAGCCTTCGGCACCTCCAAAGACGAACTCTTCGACACGGAAGAGCAGGAGCGACGCGACAACACGGAAAATGATCTCAGTACCATCGATATCACTCCTTATCCACCTCGCCAGGGTCCTGTAGCTCCGGAGCTCGTCATGTATTTCCTTGAACAGCTTCCTGGCCACTACAAAGCCGACATATGGCTCGGCCCTCGCCATCTCATCCCAACCGTCACGACTCAGGCACAGCTCATCAAGGAACTCGCCCATGCGGCTGACGCGCCTGTGCGTCGTGGCCTATTGGGTGCCGGCGTCGCGTACGCGGCACTGCTCGGCTGGCTGCACCAGGATGCCGGGGACATCAATCGTTCAGAGGGCTGGCGGTCCATCGCACTGGACATGGCCCATCGGTCTCAGGACCCGCAACTCATCAGTTATGCCCTCACCAACAAAGCCATGCTCGCGATTGACATGGGCGACGGGCGCACCGTTGTCGACTACGCCGAAGCCGCCCTGAATGATGAGAGCAAGCTGTGCCCGAAGGTGCGAATACTCGCTCTGGTCCACCAAGCGCACGGCCAGTCGATGATGCCGACCAAAAACAAGGAACTGGTCGATCGGCTGCTGGATCGAGCGGCCGAACTCGTGGATCAGGTCGATGACGAGCACCCCTGGGGCAATGCCTGCCGTCGCACCCTTAAATACATAGACGTCCAGCGGGCGACCGCCTATCTCCGGCTGGGCGTTTACCGGGAGGCCACCGCACTCTGAGATGAAATTCTCGGCAACGCGCCGGAGAGGGCACGGCGCGACAACGGGGTGTTCTGGGTACGTCAAGCGAGCGCTCTGGCAGCAGTTCCCGAACCGGAACGAGTCGTCCAGATCGTCTCGGCCACCGCGGCGATCGTCGAGGGGACGGGATCGGCCCGGCTGCGTAAGGAACTGAAGGAAATCCCTCGTCGAGCAACCGCATGGGCGAACACCTCGTCCGGCAGGGAAGTGGATGAGATCCTTTCCCAGTTCAACTGACCGCGACGACGCGGAGATGCCGATGCCCACTCAGCCGTTGTCCGAGGAGCAGATCGTCGCTCATCTGGCTGAGCTACCGGGATGGGAACGTGACGGGCAGGCCATAACCCGGACGTTCAAGCATGCCTACCACGAGTGCGTACACCTGGCCATGTACGTCGCGGCCAAGGCTCGCGAGGTCGGCCATCACCCTGACATCCACATCACCTGGCAGCGGATCCGGTTCGCGATCACCACTCACGACGCCGGAGACCGCCTCACCGTCAAGGACTTCGAACTCGCCCGCCACATTGACGCGATCGCCACCGGCCACGGCGCAGAAGCGATCTGACCGCGCGTCTGGAGCAAGGGCCGGTCAGCACCCTCCGTGCCCGCCCTGTGGGCGTGTCCCCCGGAGTTCGGTCACGGGGGCTTCGGGGTGGGGAGGAGGGCGGCGCAGATCTCGGTCAGCTGACGGAGCTGGTCGGGGGTCAGGCGGTCGAACACGGCCTGGCGTACGGCCTCGACGTGGCCGGGGGCGGCGGCGGTGAGGACCGCGAGGCCCTCGTCGGTGAGGATCGCCCAGCTCACGCGCTTGTCCGCGGCGCACGGCTCGCGCCGCACCCAGCCGCGTTCCTCCAGCCGCTTCACCGCGTGCGACAGGCGGCTCTGCGAGGAGTTGACCTCCGCCGCCAGCTCGCTCATCCGCATCGTGCGCCCGGGCGCCTCGGAGAGCTTCACCAGCACGGCGTAGTAGGCGTGCGGCATGCCGGAGTCCCGCTGCAGCTGCCGGTCCAGCTCCTCCTGGACGAGCTGCGAGGCGGCCAGGAACGCGCGCCAGGTGTGTTGCTCGTCATCGTCCAGCCATCGCGTCACGGGCCCAGCTTAGTTGAACTCTCAAGCATTCGGAGGTAATGTACTTGAGAGTTCAAGTTTTTAGGAGGAACCATGCCGGTCCAGCGGCTCAACCACGCCGTTCTCTTCGTACGCGACGTGGAGCGCAGCGTCGCCTTCTACCGGGAGGCCCTCGGCTTCAGGATGGTCATGGGCATGCCGGGCGCCGCGTTCCTCCAGGCCTCGGGGTCCAGCAACGACCACGACCTCGGTCTCTTCGAGATCGGCGCGCAGGCGGGTCCCTCGGAGGCCGGGCGCTCGGCCGTCGGCCTCTACCACCTGGCCTGGGAGGTCGACACCCTCGCGGAGCTGGAGCGGATCGCCCTCAAGCTCGGCGAGCTCGACGCCCTCGTCGGCGCCTCCGACCACTCCACCACCAAGGCCCTGTACGCCAAGGACCCCGACGGGCTGGAGTTCGAGGTCTCCTGGCTGGTCCCCGCCGACCTGCTCACCGAGGAGGTGCTGAACGGGCGCTCCGGCATCAAGCCCCTCGACATCGCCAAGGAGAAGGAGCGGTACGGCGCCGAGACCCGCGGCGGCCTCGGGGTCTCGATCCCCGTCTGATCGTTCCCGGCGTCCGGCTCGTCCGGTCACCCCGCCACCCGGTGTGCCACGACGGGCCGGCGGAGGACCCGGACGGGGAAGAGGGGGGTGATCCGGCGAAGGCCTCCCCAGCCCTTCGCCGGATCACGGACTCCACCGACGTGCCCGCAAAGCTGGGGGATACTCCCCCTTCCCCGGTTTTTACCTATCCGTAAATCGTCTCGCGGCGCGCCAGGACCCGCCGGGCCGGCGTCAGAGCCTGTCGAACCAGTCGCGTACGGCGTCGATCCCGCCGGTCCCGAGGGCGACCATCAGCGCGCACCGCGCCTTCGAGGGCGCCAGCCCCCGGGCCCCGATCGCACCGACACTCGCGGAGAGCCCCGCGCCGAAGCGCGTCCCGTCGAGCGGGGCCGCGCCGGTACGGCACCTCGACGCGACGACCACCGGGATCCCCCACTCCGTCAGCTCGGCGATCGCCACGAAGAGCCCGACCGGCACGTTGCCCATGCCGGTCGCCTCCAGCACGACGCCCTGGGCCCCGGCGTCCACGACGGCGGTGAGCAGCACGGGTTCGATCCCCGGATAGGTCTTGATCAGAGCGACGTCCGACGCCGGGTCCCCCCCGAAAGCGGGCGGCCGGGGCGGCGGGGCGGACATCGTCTCGACCCGGCCGCCGGTCACCCGGCCCAGCACGGCGAAGGGGGCCGACGAGAACGCCGCGACGCTCGTGGCGTCGACCTTGGCGACCCAGCGGGCCGCGTGGACCTCGTCGTTGACGCACACGACGGCCCCGGCACCGCGCAGCGCGCCGTCGGCGGCCACCACGAGCGCGGAGGCGAGGTTGCGCGGGCCGTCCGAGGACAGCTCGTCCAGGGAGCGGACCGCGCCGGTCAGCACGATGGTGCCGCGCTCCGCCGCCCGGCCCGCGAGGAGGTCCACGAGGTACGCCGTCTCCTCGATCGTGTCGGTGCCGTGAGTGATCACGACGCCGTCGAATCCGCGGTCCAGGATGGCCGAGCGCGCCCTGCGAGCCAGTTCCAGCATGGTCGAGGGCGACATGTCCCAGCTGGGCTCCGCCATCACGTCCTCGGCCACCACGTCCACCGCGTCCGCCGCGATCGTGCCGGGCGGGAGCGCCCTCAGGAGTTCGGCCCCCGACGCGACTCCCGGGCGGCCCGGGGTGTAGGAGTGGGCGATGGCGTCACCGGTCGCCAGCAGCAGCACGCGTTTCAAGGAGACGCTCCCTTCCGTTGGCCGCTTTCAGGCCTCCCCTATTTATAACCCATGACTAACCCCATTGGGGTTATCTAAGGATCGAAGCGGACCGGAGCGGGCCGGAGCAGCCTCCGGTCAGGAGCAGCCTCCGGTCAGGAGCAGCCTTCAATCAGGAGCGGCCTCCGGTCAGGAGCGCCGGCGCCGTTCGGGGTCTGGGACGCGTGACAGCTCTCCGGCGAGCCCGGCTCCGGGGTCGGCGAGCCCGTCGCTCCGGAACAGCGCGTGGGCCGCCTCCCGCGTCCCGTCGTCCCGTCGCGCCCTGGCCACGAACTCCTCGGGTGTCCGCCCGAACAGGCGCCGCAGCTTCGCGGAGCGCGCCAGCAGGTGCCCGATCAGCTCCGGCTGGGGAGCGAGCCGCAGCGGCTCGCCCTCCTCGTCCACCAGGCATCCGTGCCTGCCCGCGTAGACGTGGCACGACGGAAGGACCTCCCCTGAGGAGAGGCACACCGGGAATGAGCTCGGGGGCAGCGGGAGCCGGAGGTAGTTCGGCTCGGTCGCGTCCAGCGCGGCGAGCTGGGCGTCGTCCACCCACACGACGAACAGGAGCGACGCCCCCGCCACCCTGACGGGCGCGGCGGGCAGGTAGGCGTTCCGGCTGACGTGCGCCGACACCCCCGGGGCGACGCCGTGCACGGTGGCCGGGGTCAGCGGGACGACGGGCCGGATCCCGGCAGTGGTGAACTTGCGGTGCAGCTGGCCCGGCGCGGCGTTGGACCCCACCGCGACCACGGGGTGGCGGGACTCCATCGGACCCGCGCCGAGGCTCGCCAGGTGGTCGGCGAGCCGCACGACCCGGCTCCCGGACCGGACCCGCCGGTCGCCGAGGGCACCGGCCTCCTCCGACATCGGCAGGAAACGGCCGTCGGCCAGCAGGCCGGCTCCCGAGGGGAGGCGGCCCGGGTAGGTCAGGGGCTCGGACATCGGGTCGTCGGCGAGAAGCCGGGAAGGATCGGCGGCGCCGGGGAGGCCGGAAAGCACGGGAAGCACGGGAGGCACAGGGAGCACGGGGAGCATGGGTGAACCTGGAACTGCGGAGGGGACGGGGGTACGGGGAGGCCGGAGGGTGAGGCCCGGCCGGAAGGCGGCCGGTCCGTCACCCCGCCCGCGCCATGCCGTTCGGCATACTCGCGGAGACCATCCTTCAAGGTTAGGTGAAGCCGACAAATGATGTCTTTACCCTCCGAAGAGGGCTAACCGTACGACCGTGACGCCAGATACCCCGTGAGGAGAACCCCGGCCCGGCGGTGAAGGTGGGGTTTGCCCTACCTTTTTCCGGGATACCTCGCCCCTGTGCCCCGGCCGCGGCGGTCCTTACGGTGGTCACATGACCGGCATCGAGATGACCACCCCTTGGGAGAGGATCAGCGCCCACTGGTCCGCGCGGGCCTGGCTCCGCACCGCGCACCTGGTGATCGGCGTGCCGATCGCCCTGCTGGGCACGGCGGTGATCTCGGCGCTGGTGATGGCGTCGTTGCTGCTGATGTGGACCGTGGTGGTCCCGGTGATCGCGCTGCTGCTGTTCTTCGTGGTCGTCCGGCTGCTCACCCTGGTGCAGCGGTCCCGGTTCGCCGCCTTCCTCGACGTCGACATCCCGCCGGTCGCGCGCCGCCCCATGAGCATGAACCCGTTCAGGCGGCTGCTCCAGGAGGCCAGGACGCGGAGCACCTGGCGCCGGCTCGGGTACCACCTGCTGACCCCGCTGATCAGCGGCATCGGCGCCGTCTCGGTCGTCGGGGCGTGGGCGGGCGGCCTGGTGACCGCCGCGCTCGCCGTGCGGTACTGGGCGATGGAGGAGAGCTGGCCGAGCGTGGCGTTCGTCCTCGTCTCGGGGACCCTGTTCGTCGCGGCCCCCTGGGTCGCCCGCGGGTTCGCCGTACTGGACGTGATCGCCGCCGAGGCCCTGCTCGGCCCCAGCCTGAGCGACCAGCTGGTCCAGCGGGTCGAGACGTTGCGGGAGAGCCGCGCCGAGGTGGTCGACGCCGCGGACGCCGAGCGCCGCCGCATCGAGCGGGATCTGCACGACGGCACCCAGCAGCGGCTGGTGTCGCTGGCGATGAACCTGGGCATGGCCCGCGCCACCCTCACCGACCTGCCGGAACCCGCCCGCGAGGTGATCGTGCAGGCACACGAGGAGGCGAAGCAGGCCCTGAAGGAGCTGCGCGACTTCGTCCGGGGGCTGCACCCGGCCGTACTCAACGACCAGGGCCTGGACGCGGCCCTGTCCGGCCTGGCCGCGCGGGCGCCGTTCCCCGTACGGCTGAGCGTCGACATCTTCGAGCGGGTCTCCCCCACGGTCGAGGCGGTGGCGTTCTTCGTCGTGTCCGAGGCGCTGACCAACATCACCAAGCACGCGGGGGCGTCCGGCGCCGAAGTCGTCGTCGACCGCCTCGGCGACCGCCTCCACGTGGCCGTCAGCGACGACGGCCGCGGCGGCGCGGACCCGGACCGGGGGACCGGCCTGCGCGGCCTGTCCCGCCGGGTCGGCTCCGTGGACGGCATCCTGTACGTCGACAGCCCGCTCGGCGGGCCGACGACGATCAGAGTGGAGCTGCCGTGCGCGTAGTGCTCGCCGAGGACTCCGTACTCCTGCGAGAGGGACTCGTCCGCCTGCTCGGCTCGGCGGGCATCGAGGTCGTGGCCGCCGTGTCCGACGCGGAGGGGCTGCTGCGCGCCGTGGACGAACACGTCCCCGACCTCGTCGTCACCGACGTGCGGATGCCCCCCTCGCACACCGACGAGGGCCTGCGCGCGGCGCTCGTCCTGCGCCGCCAGCGGCCGACGCTCGCGATCCTCGTGCTCTCCCAGTACGTCGAGGAGCGCTACGCCACCCAGCTGCTGTCCACCGCCACCAGCGGGATCGGCTACCTGCTCAAGGACCGGGTGGCCGACGTCGAGGAGTTCCTCGACGCGCTGCGCCGGATCGCCGCCGGAGGCACCGCCCTGGATCCCGAGGTGGTCGCCCAGCTGCTGCTGCGCCGGCACAGCGACCCGCTGGACCGGCTGACCCGCCGGGAACACGAGGTGCTCGCGCTGATCGCGGAGGGCCGCTCCAACACCGGGATCGCCGAGGCCCTGGTGGTGTCCGAGAGCGCGGTCGGCAAGCACATCAACAACATCTTCACCAAGCTCGACCTCTCCGGCGCCGACAAGGACCATCGCCGGGTGCTCGCCGTCCTGCGATTCCTGAAGGTTTGAGAGAGCATGCCGACACGAAACAACGCCCGCACCGCCTGGCTGATCACCGGTGGGACGCTCACCACGCTCACCGTGGCCTTCACCGCCCTGGCGGCGTGGGCCGAGATCATGGCGGTCCCCCCGACCTCCGAGATCATGACGCAGTCCTGGGCGCTCACCTCGCCGAAGATCGTCGTGGAGGCCGCCGGCCACGTCAACATCTCGGTCGTGCCGGGCGCGGCGAAGCGGCTGGGCCTGGAACGGACGCTCTTCTGGACCCGGGACCGGCCCGTGGTCACCGAGGAGTGGGACGGGCGGACACTCGAACTCGACGTCCGCTGCCCCGGCGGCGAACCTCCCGGCGGCCCCGCCTGCCAGGCCGACTACATCCTGAGCGTGCCCGCGGCCACCGGCGTCGAGGCGGCGTCCCGCCGCTTCGGAAACGTCTCGGTGAGCGGGATCCACGGCGACCTGCGCCTCTCCACCGCCATGGGCGACGTGGTCGCGGACGGCACGAGGGGCGCGCTGCTGGTGCGGGTGCAGACGGGGAACGTGATCGGCACCGGCCTCGGGTCCGCCGGGGCCGACGTCGAGACCGGTACGGGAAACGTCGACCTGAGGTTCGCGGTCCCGCCGGGCGACGTCAGCGCCGTGGTGAGGGCGGCCGGGGACGTGAAGGTCAGGGTGCCGGACGGCGAGGAGTACAAGGAGGGCTACGACGTGCGGACCAACACCGGGAACGCGACCGTCGACGTGCGGCGCGACCCGGCCGCCCCACGGCGGATCACCACCCTGACCGGGGCGGGCGAGCTGAGCGTCCTTCCGTCCTGACCCGTGGTCTGTCCCGTCCTGACCCGTGGTCTGCCGTCCCACGAATCCCGCGCCTCCCTCCCGGCGCGGGCGGGGCGGAGCGTCGCACACAGGTTTGACCAGGTCAAGACCAATGCCAGGGCGTCTCCACCCGTACGGAGGACTTGAATCGAGTCATGATTCCCGCCGACGACCCGCAGAGCCGAGCGGTCATCGACATCGCGGCACGGCTCTTCGCGGCGTTCGGTCACGACGGCACGTCACTGCAGGCGATAGCGGAGGCGGCCGGGCAGGACCTGAGGCGGGTGCAACAGCGGTTCGGCGACAAACACGATCTCTACCTCGCCGTCATCGACCACGCCGGCCGGGCGGAACGGGCCCTCGTGGAGGACGTGCTCAGCGCGCTCCCCGCCGCCGGCCCCGAGGAATTCGCCGCCGTCATGTACGAGCTCTCCGAGCGCTACCTGGAGTTCTGCCTCGACAATCCGCAGATCCCCGCGCTGTGGATGCACCGCTGGCTCGGCGACGCCGCCGATCTTCCCGACCT
Organism: Streptosporangium sp. NPDC023963; assembly: GCF_040639135.1. Classification (NCBI taxonomy): domain Bacteria; kingdom Bacillati; phylum Actinomycetota; class Actinomycetes; order Streptosporangiales; family Streptosporangiaceae; genus Streptosporangium; species Streptosporangium sp. NPDC023963. The sequence goes on along the minus strand of NZ_JBEZZK010000010.1, from coordinate 11,534 downwards.
GGAGCAGATCTACTCGATCCCTCTCATCAATCTCACCCGCGACGCGATGCGCTCCGCCGCCAGGGCCGGGCTGATCGACGACCAGGTGGACCTGAGCCTGCTGCTGCGCACGCTGATCTGGAGCGTGTACGGGTTCCTGCACGGCGAGGCGATCGCCGAGGCGGAACACTCCGTCTCCACCGACCCGGGGGCGCGGCAACGCCTCCTGGCCCATCACCGCCAGCTGCTCGACCGCATGCTGAAACTCCCCGGAGCCTGAGAACGGCCTTCGAGAGATCTTCTCCGGCCCCGGAGAACGGCGTGCCCGCCGGATCCGTGCCGTCCCGGGAGGCGGGGCCGCCGGACGGCACTCAGGCGTCCCCCGGCACCAGACCCGCCTCGTAGGCGATGATCGCCGCCTGGACGCGGTTGTTCAGGCCGAGCCGGAGCAGGATGGCGCTGACATGGGATTTGACGGTGCCCTGCGAGAGGAACAGCTCGCGGCCGATGTCCTGGTTGGACATGCCCCGGCCGACGAGGGCCAGCACCTCGCGCTCCCGCGCGGTCAGCGACCTCACATGCTCGCGTGCCACTCCCGCCCTGGAGAGCCTCCCCCCGCCCAACCGCGCGATGACCTTCCGCGCGATCCTCGGCGACAGGTACGCCGCGCCGTCGGCGACCGCGCGCACCCCCATGATCAGTTCGCGGGGGTCCGCGGCTTTCAGCAGGAAGCCGCGGACCCCCTCGTCGAGCGCCCGGGAGACGTACTCGTCCTCGTCGAACGTGGTTAGCATGACGACCGCGACCTCCGGCATGGCGACACGCAACTCGGCCGCGGCGGACAGGCCGTCGAGGTGGGGCATCCGGATGTCCAGCAGCGCGATGTCCGGCCGGTGCGCGCGCACCAGCTCGACCGCCTCGCGCCCGTCGGCGGCCTCGGCGACCACCTCGACGCCCTCGTCGGTGGCGAGGATCGCCTTCACCCCCGCTCGGATCATGGCCTCGTCGTCGGCCAGCACTATCCGGATCATCGGCTTCCCTCGTCTCCTCTTCCGCCGGGCGGGGCCTCTCCCTCGTCGAGGGCCCGGCCGGGCAGGAACCCCTCCCGGCCGGACGGGAACCGCGCCGTCACGGTGAACCCGCCGTCATGGGGGCCGGCCCGCAGGGTGCCTCCGAGCAGCCGCACCCGCTCGCGCAGACCAGCGATCCCGCTCCCCGCACTCGCCGGAACCGGAGCCGGGCTCGGTTTCGGAGCCGAGCCCGGCACCGGCACGGCACGGGCGGTGGAGTTGGACACGGTGACGGTGACCGCGTCGCCGGCCCGTTCGACGCGGACGAGCACGTCCGCGCCCGGGGCGTGGCGGGCGGCGTTGGTCAGCGACTCGCGCACCACCCGGTGCGCGGCCCTGTCCGCCAGCGGCGGCAGGGGCGCCCACTCGCCGGCGCGGTCGAGGGTGACCGTCATCCCGGCGCCGCGCGCGCGGTCCACCAGCGCCTCGATGGACTCGTCCGGCGGCTCGGTGGAGACGCCGCCGGTCTCGCGCAGCACCCCGAGGGTGTGGCGGAGCCGGTCGGTCGCGGTGACCGCGGAGGCCCGCAGCTGGGCCGCCGCCTCCCGGTTCCGCGGGGTCATGTCGGCGGCCAGCTCCAGGGCTCCGGCACGCAGCGCGATGAGTGCCAGTTCGTGGCCGAGCGAGTCGTGCATGTCCTCGGCGATACGGGCGCGCTCACGAAGGGTGACGCGCTCGGCGATGAACTCCCGCTCCCGTCCGAGCCGGGCGACCCGCTCCCGGCCCGCCTCCAGCAGGTCGGCCTGCTGCCGCTGGAAACAGCCCGCCAGCCACGGCAGCACCACGAAGAGGCCGAGGACCGCCAGCGCGCCGACAGCGGTCGCGAGGTCCGGCACGGCGTAGAGGGCCCCGGACGTCGCGAGAACGGCCAGGAGCAGCCAGCCTCGCCGTACGGGCAGACGACGTCCGTGCAGGTAGGCGGCCACGGCCAGTACCACGAAGAGAAGCTGCCGCCACAGCGGGATGCTGTCGAGGTGCAACCCGCTGATCAGAGCGGATCCCGCGATCACCGCCAGTGCCACGCTGTTTCTCACCGGGCCGACCCTACCGACCGCAGTCTCGCCAGCCGCGTCGCGGCCGTGACGACCCCCGCCACGGCCGCGACCGCGAAGGTGATCGTCATCGGTGCGGCGAAGTAGGTGAGCTGCTCCCAGGTGACCGTCCGGCCGTTCATGAGAAAGGAGATCAGCAGCGGATACACGGCGAGCAGCGCGACCGGCAGCAGCGACGGCGCCAGTCGCAGCCCGATCCGCCAGGCGGGACTCCCCGCCCTCCGGCTCGCCCAGCGGCGGGAGCGCAGCACGCCGAGCACGCCCAGGCCCGCCGCGGCCAGCGCGATCAGTCCTAGGACCAGTTCGAACCCCTGCCGGCCGCCGCCCGGCACGTCGGGCGTGCCGCCCCGGCTCATCGCGACGAGGCCGGTGAGCACGTCGTAGGTGTCGTCGTAGAGGGCGGCACCGTTGGTCATGACCGCGAAGCCGTACCCCGTATCCGGGGCGATCGCCTCCACGGCGGTGTAGGTGAACAGATTGCCCGAGTGCACGAGCAGCCTGGCGCCGCCCACGCTCTCCTCACCCCAGCCCATGCCGTAGTCGCGTACCGCGGACGGCGTGTGCATGGTCCTCAGGCTTCCCGGCGTCACCAGTTGCCTCCCGCCGCCGGTCTGGCTGATCAGCCATCTGCCCATGTCGGCCGCGTTGGTGACGACGCCACCGCCACCGCCGTCGCGGAAGCCGGGCATCTCGGGGCGCGCCACCCAGGCGCCGTACACCGAGTTGAATCCCTCGGACGGCCTGACGACGCGGTCCCCGACGGCGCTGCCCGTCATGCCGAGCGGGCCGAAGACACGCTGCTCCATGTAGTCGCCGAAGCTGCGTCCGCCGACGACCTCGACCAGCCTGGCGGCCACGTCGTAGTTGACGTTGCAGTACTCCCAGCGCGTACCGGGGTCGGCGGCCAGCGTGCCGGTGCCCAGCGCGGACACGTAGCCGGCGAGCGACGTGGCCGCCCGCGTCGCGCCGATGTCGACGGTGGTGTCGGACAGCCCCGACGTCTGGTTGAGCAGCTGCCGCACGGTGATCCCGGCGGCGCGCCGATCGGCCATGCGAAACTCCGGCAGCCGCCCGGCGACCGGCTCGTCCAGCGAGATCCTGCCGTCGTCGACCAGCGTCATGACGGCCATGGCGGTGAACGACTTGCTGACCGAGGCGACACGCATCGGGGTTCTCTCGGTAACCAGTTCGCCGCCCGACTGGCGCCCGTACCCACCGGCGTGCACGACCTTGCCCTTGTGGGTGACGACGACGGACATGCCCGGCAGGCCGGTGGACTCCATGGTCCTGTCGAGGTAGGCGTCGACGGCGGCCGGGGTCAGCCCGGTGGCGGGTGACGCGGCGAGCGCGGCGGGAGCCGTGACGAGGGCCGCGACCAGACCGGCCGCCGCCGCCAGGCGGATGAGCTTGTGTTTCATAGGAAGAACCTAGAAATCCCAGGTCCCGGAAAGATCCGACGATCGACCACCACCACCCCCGACCAAAGTCTGATTTCCGGGCGGTGTGGTGGGCCGGTGTGGAGGAGGCCGGCCGGCTCCCCGTCCCCGCTGTCGGTGGCATCGGTTACTGTGGCGTCGATCATGAACGCGGGCAGGGTGGGAGCGTGCCCACGCGGGTCGGGAAATCCTCTCGACGCCAGGCCGCGACCGGCCCATGATGTCGGTGGGACACTTCCACCGACCGGGACGACGGCGACCCCGCCACCGCCCCGCGCGTCCTGGCAGTCGCGAGAACCGACGGGGGTTTTCGAAGGATGACCGCAACGACCATCTCGGCCCGGGGCGAGACCCTGGCCTTTCCCGAGGGCTTCGTCTGGGGTGCCGCCACCGCCTCGTACCAGATCGAGGGCGCGGCGCGAGACGGTGGGCGGGGCCCGTCGATCTGGGACACCTTCTCCCACACGCCGGGCAGGACCACCGACGGCCACACCGGCGACGTGGCCTGCGACCACTACCACCGCTACGCCGAAGACGTCCGCATGATGGCGGAGCTGGGCCTCGGCGCCTACCGGTTCTCGGTGGCGTGGCCCAGGATCCAGCCGTCGGGCTCGGGGCCCGCCGTCGCCGCCGGGCTCGACTTCTACGACCGGCTGGTGGACGAGCTGCTGGCGGCCGACATCGCGCCCTACGTGACGCTCTACCACTGGGACCTCCCCCAGGCGCTGGAGGACCTGGGCGGGTGGACCAACCGCGACACGGCCCACCGCTTCGCCGACTTCACACGCGTCGTGCACGACCGGCTCGGCGACCGCGTCGGGACGTGGATGACCGTCAACGAGCCGTGGGTGGCTGCGGTCCTGGGGTACGGCATCGGCATCCACGCGCCGGGCCGGGCCTCGGCGGCGGAGGCCTTCCGCGCCTCCCACCACCTCCTGCTCGCCCACGGCCTGAGCGCCCGGGTGCTGCGCGACGCGGGCGCCCGCGAGATCGCCCTCACCCTGAACCTCACGCCGGTGATGACGCCCGGCCAGCTGAGCGACCCCGACCTCGTCCCGTCCGCCGAGGACGCCGAGGCGGTGAACCGGATCGACTGCCTCATCAACCGGCAGTTCCTCGACCCCGTCCTGCGCGGGAAGCATCCCGACACGGTGCTCGCCATCATGGAGCGCATGGGCGGGACCGGCCACATCCACGACGGCGATCTCGAAACGATCAACCAGCCCATCGACCTGCTCGGGATCAACTACTACACCCCCTGCGTCGTACGGTCCGAGCCGGGCGAGCCGGCCAACGCCGCCTACCCCGGCAGCGAGGGCATCCGGTTCAGCGGAACCCACGCCCCGACGACGGCGATGGGCTGGGCGATCGTGCCGACCGGGCTCTCCCAGCTGCTCACGCGGCTCTCGCGCGACTACCCCGAGGTCGGCCTGCTCGTCACCGAGAACGGCGCCGCGTTCGACGACGTGGTGGCGGGCGACCGCGTGCACGACGCCGACAGGACCGCCTTCTTCGAGGGCCACCTGAGGGCCGCGCACGCCGCGATCGAGGCCGGTGCCGACCTGCGCGGCTTCCTGGTCTGGTCGCTGCTGGACAACTTCGAGTGGGCCGAGGGCTACAACAAGCGCTTCGGGATCGTGCACGTCGACTTCGAGACGCAGCGGCGGCTGCCCAAGGACAGCGCGCTGTGGTACCGCGAGGTGATCCGGCACAACGGGCTGCACCGCGAGCGCGCCAAGCGCCCCACCCTGGAGGCGGTCGCCGCCCGAGCGGGCGTGTCGAGGTCGACCGTCTCCCGGGTGATCAACGGTGAGGGCACGGTCAGCGACGAGTTCCGCGCGATCGTCATGCACGCCGTCAACGAGCTGGGCTACGTCCCCAACTCGGCGGCCCGCAGCCTGGTGACCCGGCGCACCGACTCGATCGCGCTGGTCGTCTCCGGCTCCCCCGCCGGGGTCCGCTCCGACGACCCCCTGTTCTCGGCGACCGTCCGCTCGGCCACCCGGGAGCTGGAGGAGTCGGGCAAGCGCGTCACCCTCATGCTCGCCGACTCGACGGCCGGCCGGCTCCGGGTGGAGCAGTACGCCGCCTCGGGGCACGTGGACGGGGTGGTGCTCGTGTCGGCTCAGGGCGCCGACCCGCTGCCTTCCGCGCTGGCCCGTACGGGCATCCCCGTCGTGTCACTGGGCAGGCCCGCGGTGGCGACGCACTCCGCGTACGCCGACGTCGACAACGCGGGCGGCGCCGCCTCGGTGGTCGGGCACCTGATCGCCAGGGGACGGCGGCGGATCGCCGCGATCGCCGGGCCCCCGGACATGGTCGCCGCGCAGGACCGGCTCAGGGGTTACCGCGAGGCCCTGCGCGACACCGGGCACCGGTCGATCATCGCCGTCGGCGATCTCACCCTCGCCTCGGGCGCGGACGCGATGCGCCAGCTCCTGCGCGACGACCCGGCGCTCGACGCGGTCTTCGCGGCCGGCGACCTGATGGCGATCGGTGCCCTGCGGGTGTTGAGCGAGTCGGGGCGGCGCGTGCCGGACGACGTCGCGATCGCGGGATTCGACGACATCGAGGCCGCCTCCTACGCCGTGCCCGCGCTCACCACGGTGCGCGCGCCCCGGGAGGACCAGGCGCGGGCGGCGGTGCGCCTGCTTCTCCGCCAGATCGACGGCGGTCCCGTGTCCTCGACGATCCTGCCCACGGAGCTCGTCGTCCGGGAGTCCACCTGACGGGGTGACCGCGCGCCTCGACCCGCGGAGAACTCCGCGAAGGCGTGGGCGGAGAACTCCGCGAAGGCTCGGGGGGAGAACCCCACGAAGGCGCGGGCGGAGAACGTGAAGGGCCCGCCGGGGTGACGGCGGGCCCTTCACGTTTCGCGCCCCGGGCGGGGTGAGCCCTACGGTTTCGTCGGCGAGCCCGCCCGCGTCACGGGCCGGCACGCCGTGCCCGCCGCCTCCGGCCCGGGCTCCCGGGTCCTCGGGGATCCGGCCTCCCGGACGCGCTCGTTCACGTCCCTCCCGGGCCGGCGCTCGTTCACGTCCCCCCGGGCCGGCTCAGTCGCGCGCCTTCTTCCCGTCCGCGGTGACCGCGTACCACTCGTCGCCGAAGCCGTCGACATCATGTCCCTTGACGTCGCCGGCCTTGGTGTCCTTGGCGTAGTAGTAGAGGGGATGGCGGTTGTAGGTCACCTGCGTCGTGCCGTCGTCCCGCTCGGTGGTGTCGAGCAGGTCCGCCTTGACGCCCTGGCCCGCTTCGGGCTTCCCGTCCGTGACGTACGGCGGCCACGCCCGCGCGCAGGCGTCGGAACACGACGACTTCCCGTCCTTGTCCTTCTCGAAGAGGTAGAGCGTGCGTCCTCCCTCTCCGACCAGGACCTTTCCGATACTCGTCTCTCCCAGCTCGACCTTGGCCCTGGTCGCCGGCGAGGACGAGGCGGGGGTTTCCGGCGAGGTGGGCGATGCCTTGACCTGGTCCGCGACCATCGGCTCGGTCGTGCTCCCGTCGTCGGCGCCGCCGCATCCGGCTGCGAGCACGCCGAGCGCGAGCACACCGGCATGAAGCAACTTCCTCATCTCCGACCCTCCAGGTAAGCGGTGCCATTACTGCTGGACAGCAGACACGCTGCGGCACCGGTTGGGGGGCACGACACGGATCGCTTGGACATGCCTTTGCCAGCCCTTGCGAGACCCGTCTCACGCCCGGATCCCCTGGGCACCCCGAACCGCCCGGCTCCTGCCCACCCGCGACCGCCCGCGTACGGGGGGGGTGGGGAGCGAGGGCGCCGGGTCACGTCGGGACCGGGCCGGGGACAGGGGCGAGGGGGAGGTGAGGGGGCGGGGCGGGGCGGTCAGCCGGAGTGTCGGAGGGCGGCGCGGGAGCGGCGGCGGTGTGCCCTCTGGCGGCACGCCGTGCCGCAGAACCGGGCGGGGCGGCCGGTGCGCGCGGCACGGATCGGGTCGCCGCACACCTCGCACCGCGAGAGACCCGCGCCGGGACGGCTCTCCTCACGCGCCGGCTCCACGACCCGGGTTTCGTTACGTAGCGGCACCGAAGGCCGGGTTTCGTCACGTGGTGCCGTCGCGGACGGAGTTTCGTTACGCAGGGGCGTCGCGGGCGGGGTTCCGTCACCGCGAACCGCCACACCAGCGCGTCCCGCCGCACCACCGCGAACCGCCGCCGCTCCGCGTCCCACCGCACCACCGCGTTCCACCACGGCACCGCGTCCCACCGCACCACCGCGTTCCACCACGGCACCGCGTCCCACCGCCCGCACGCCGTCCTCCCTCGTCGCGGCGCCGGGTCCGGCCGCCGCCCGCGCGGTGCCGCGGCCGGTCTTCGCCGAGGGGGCGGGTCCCGTCGCGACCGGCGCGGTGTCCGCGCGGGCGTCGTAGCTCGCCCGGGCGGTGGCGATCTCGTTCTGGTGCCGCTCCGTCCAGTCGACGAGCGACTGGATGGTGTCGTGCAGGGTCACGCCGAGGGGCGTGAGCTCGTAGTCGACCCTGGGCGGCACGACGGGGTGCACGGTACGGCGCACCAGCCCGTCCCGTTCCAGATGGCGCAGGGTGACGGTGAGCATGCGCTGGCTGACGCCGTCGATCTCGCGGCTCAGCTCGGTGAAACGGAGGGTGCGGCTGTCGAGGAGCGCGATGACGAGCAGGGACCACTTGTCCGCGACCCGGTCGAGGATCTGGCGGACCTCGCAGTCTTCCCGGGTGTCCCACTGGTGGGCGTCGACGTAGGCGTCGCCGGTATCCGAGCAGCGACTCGGTGACTTCGAAGTGCCTTCTTCCATGGTCATTTATGGTGTCGCATGATGCGACTACTTACAAGAGGGAACCATAACGGCGCGGGAGAACCGGCCGCGGTTCCCGCCTCTCCCCAAGGAGTCGTCTCGTGTCCACACCACTGTCCCCACCGCCGGATCGCATGAGCGGGCGCGCCTGGGGCATGCTGCTCGTGCTGTGCGGCGCGATCTTCCTGGAGGGGATCGACGTGGCGATGCTGAACGTGGCCCTGCCGTCGATCCGCTCCGACCTGGACCTGTCCACCGGTTCGCTGAGCTGGGTGATGAGTTCGTACGTGCTCGGCTACGCCGGTTTCATGCTGCTGGGCGGGCGGGCCGCCGACCTGCTCGGCCGGCGACGGATGTTCCTGGTGTGGCTCGGCGTGTTCATCGTCTTCTCAGGCCTGGGCGGGTTCGCGACCGAGGGATGGACCCTCATCGTCGCCCGTTTCGTGACAGGGGTGGCCGCCGCGTTCATGGCACCCGCCGGGCTGTCCATCATCACGACGAACTTCGCCGAGGGCCCGCGGCGCAACCGCGCGCTCCTGGTCTACGCGGGCACGGCGGCGGCCGGTTTCTCCCTCGGCCTCGTCATCGGCGGCCTGCTGGCCGAGATCAGCTGGCGGTGGGTGTTCTTCGCCCCGGTGATCATGGCTTCCGCGGTCCTCGTCGCCGCGCTCCGCCTCATCCCGGGCGGCGACCGTCCGCATCGTCACGCGCGCGGCTTCGACCTGGCCGGGGCGGTCACCGTGACCGCGGCGATGATGGTGCTGGTGTTCGCGGTCGTCAGGCTGGAGGACCCCGCCGCGGGATGGGGCTGGACGGCCGGAGCTCTCGCCGCCGGGGTCGCGCTGCTCGCCGCCTTCACCGCGATCGAGCGGCGGTCGGCGTCGCCGCTGGTGCGCCTGGGCATCCTCCGCTCGGCTCCGCTGGTACGCGCCAACCTCGGCGCGCTGCTGTTCGGGGGTTCCTTCTTCGGGTTCCAGTTCCTCGTCGTGCTCTACCTCCAGGAACTGCGCGGCTGGTCGTCGTTGCAGGCGGCCCTCGCCCTGCTGGTGGTCAGCATCGACGCCGTGCTGGCGCCCACCCTCACCCCGCGCCTGGTGAACCGCTTCGGCAACGTCCGGGTGATCTTCGGCGGACTGTGCCTCGCCACCGTGGCCTACGCCCTGTTCCTGCCGGTCGGCCTCGACTGGACGTACGCGGCGATGTTCCCGAGCATGATCATTCTTGGCCTCGCCTTCTCCCTGGCGTACGGGCCGCTCACCATCGCCGCGACCGACGGCGTGGCCGAGGAGGAGCAGGGACTCGCCGGTGGGCTGCTGTACACCTCCTTCCAGTTCGGCGCGGCGCTCGGCCTGTCGGCGGTGACCGCCGTGAACGTCGCCGTCACCGGGTCCGGCGGGTCCCCCCTCACCGAGCTCGACGGTTTCCGCGCGGCCCTGGTCATCCCGCTCACGATGGCCGTCATCGCGGCGGCCGTCGTCGCGTCCGGCCTGCGCGGGCGCGGCGGGGCCGGCGCGGAACCCGGCCGAGGGACTCCGGTGCCCGCCGAGTCGCGGTAGACCCTGTCGCGGTAGATCCGGTGCGGGACGGATCCGGTGCGGGACGGATCCGGTGCGCGGTGAATTCGGTGCGGGACGGATCCGGTGCGCGGTGGACCCGATGCGCGGTGGACCCGATGCGTGGTGGTCCCGATGATCTCGGAAGCGGGCCGGCCCCGGCACGTCCTCGTCCTCAGACCTCGCAGGGATGCCTGGCTCCTCAGCCCTCGCAGGGATGTCTGGCCCTGGCCTCGCGCAGCGCGCGGGCCCACCATGTCAGCTGGTCCAGGGTGGTCTTGACGGTGGCGTCGCACTCCGCGTTCGCCCGGGGCCAGCTGCCGTCGGGGGCGAACCGCTCCCATTGACATCCACTCCGCCCTGAAGGACGGAGATTCCGGTCTGCCGCGCGTGCTGCTCCCGGCGGGTTCCTGCTTCTTCGCGCGGTGCCGGAACAACTCCCGGTCCTACCCGTGCTCCACAGTCGTTTAGCCTCTCCGCCTGCCCTGCGGCGAGGATGTTGATCGCTGCGTTGATGTCCCGGTCGTGGGTGACACCACATCCACACCTCCACGATCGGAGGTTCAACGGCATCTTGTCCGCGATGGTGTCGCACGCCGAGCACAGCCTCGACGACGGGAACCACCGGTCGATCTTCCCGACGTACCGGCCATACCTGACGGCCTTGTACTCCAGCATGGCAACGAACTGCGACCATCCGGCGTCGTGAATCGAGGTGGCGAGCTTCGTGCGGGCCAGGCCGGACACGGCAAGGTCTTCCACGTACACCGCTTGGTTGTCGCGGATCAACGCGGTGGAGAGCTTGTGTGCCCAATCCCTGCGGGTATCGGCCACCCGGGCGTGCGCCTTGGCGACCACCTGCTTGGCCTTGGCCCGGTTCGCCGAGCCTTTCTTCGTGCGGCTCAGCGCCCTCTGCGCCCGGCGAAGCTTCTTGGCCGCGCGGCGCAGGAAGCGCGGGTTGTCGATCTTTCGGCCGTCCGACAGCACCGCGAAGTGCGTGAGCCCCAGATCGACGCCCACCTCGGACGCCGACTCCGGTAACGGCTCATCGTTCGTCTCAACGACGAACGACACGAAATATCGGTCGGCGGCGTCCTTGACCACCGTCACCGACGACGGCTCCGACGGCAAAGGACGCGACCAGCGGACCGGCACATCCCCAATCTTCGGCAGGCGTAACTTCCCGCCCGCCGTGACGGCAAAGCGGGCGTTCTTGGTGAACCGGATCGCTTGGCGGGAGTCCTTGCGCGACCGGAACCGGGGCGGGGCGACCTTACGGCCCCTGCGCTTGCCCGACAGCGAGGCGAAGAAGTTGCGGTAGGCCGTGTTCAGATCGGCGAGCGCCTGCTGAAGGATCACCACTGAGACCTCGCCCAGCCATGTCCGCTCCGGCATCTGCTTGGCCTGCGTGATGATCCGGGACCGGTGCGCGGGGCCCTCGTCCCCGATCGTCCCCGGCCGGCGAACAACGTCCGTTGCCCGCACGGCGCGTGAATCCCCGGACAGCACGAAGCCGGCCCCCTGGGGAGCCGGCCGGGTTCGAGCGTGGGAGACCGATCGGGTCGGTGTCGGGTCGGTGTGCGGGTGGGGGTTAGAAGGCGTCGCCCCAGCGGCCGCAGTCGTCGAACTTGTCGGTGCCCTCGCAGACGCGG
>NZ_JBEZZK010000009.1:0-340177 GCF_040639135.1 Streptosporangium sp. NPDC023963 | reverse complement strand
ATCGAGACCGCCCTGCTCACCCACCCGGCCGTCGCCCAGGCCGCCGTCATCGTCCGCGAGGACCGGCCCGACGACCGGCGCCTCGTCGGCTACGTGGTGCCCGCAGGGGAGGCGGACGTCGCGGAGATCCGCGCCCACCTGGCCCGGCTGGTGCCCGAGTACATGGTCCCCGCCGCGATCGTGCCCCTGGACGCGCTCCCGCTGACGGTGAACGGCAAGCTCGACCGCGAGGCGTTGCCCGTCCCGGACCACGGCGCCGGCGTTACCGGGCGCGGCCCCTCCACGGCGCGGGAGGAGATCCTGTGCGCCCTGTTCGCCGAGGTGCTCGGCCTGCCGGCCCTGGGCGTCGACGACGACTTCTTCGAGCTGGGCGGGCACTCGCTGCTGGCGGTGACGCTGGTGGAGCGGGCACGCGCGGCCGGTGTCCCGGTGGACGTGCGGGCCCTGTTCACCAGCCCGACCGTGGCGGGTCTGGCGGCGCTCGCCGGAGAGGCCGCCCCGCGAGTGGTGGTCCCGGCCAACGGCATCCCCGCCGGTGCCACGGCCATCACACCCGAGATGGTGACGCTGGCCGACCTGACGGCCGAGGAGATCGACGGCATCGTGGCGCGGGTGCCCGGCGGGGCGGCCAACATCGCCGACATCTACCCGCTGGCCCCGCTCCAGCAGGGCATCCTCTTCCACCACCTGATGGAGGACGAGAAGGGCACCGACCTCTACACGCTGCCGTTCGTCCTGCGGCTCGACTCCCGGGCGCGGGTGGACGCGCTGCTCGCCACCATGCAGCGGGTCGTCGACCGGCACGACATCCTGCGCACGGCCTTCGTGTGGGAAGGGCTCAGGGAACCGGTCCAGGTCGTCCTGCGCACCGCGTCGATCCCGGTCGAGACGCTCCACCTGGACGGCGGCGACGTGCCGGTGGACGTCACCGGCCGCCTGCTGGCCGCCCGCACCACGCCCATCGACCTCCGGCGCGCGCCCCTGCTCCGGGTCGTCGTCGCGCGGGACCCCGGCGACCGGCGGTGGTACGTCCTGCTCGAAGTCCACCACATCGTGCAGGACCGCACGTCACTCGCGCTCGTCTTCCAGGAGATCCGCGCGATCCTCGCCGGGGCCGGGGACACGCTGCCCGCGCCGCTGCCCTTCCGGGACTTCGTCGCGCAGGCCCGGCTCGGCACGTCGGCGCGGGAGCACGAGCGGTTCTTCGCCGAGTTGCTGGGGGACGTCGCCGAGCCGACCGCGCCGTACGGCGTGCTGGACGTGCACGGGGACGGCGGCGACGTCTCCGAGGTGCGGGTCCGGCTCGACGACGCGGTGGCGCGGCGGGTGCGCGAGCAGGCGCGGCGGCTCGCGGTCAGCCCGGCGACACTGTTCCACGTCGCCTGGGCGCGGGTGGTGGCGGCCACCTCCGGCCGCGACGACGTGGTGTTCGGCACGGTGCTGTTCGGCCGGATGAACGCCGGCGCCGGAGCCGACCGGGTGCCCGGCCTCTTCGTGAACACCCTGCCCGCGCGCCTCGACACGGGCGCGCCGACCGTGCGCGACGCCGTGCACGCCATGCGGCGGCACCTCGCGGAACTCCTGGAGCACGAGCACGCGCCCCTCACCCTGGCCCAGCGGGCCAGCGGCGTTCCCGCCCGGACACCGCTGTTCACCTCGCTGTTCAACTACCGCCACAGCGGGGGATCCGAGGAGGCGCCTCTCGACGGGATCGAGTACGTGTACGCGCACGAGCGCTCCAACTACCCGCTGGAGCTCTCCGTCGACGACAGGGACACGTACTTCACCTTCCACGTCCAGGCGGTCGCCCCCATCGACCCGGGAACGGTGGCCGCGTTCACGCACACCGCGGTCGAGGGTCTCGTCGCCGCGCTCGAGGACGATCCGGAACGCCCGTTGCGGCGGGTCGGCGTTCTGGGCGAGCGCGACCGGCTGCCGGCCGGCCCGGCCGGCACCGCCCGCGACGTCCCGCAGGCCACGCTCGTGGAACTGTTCGAGGCGCAGGCGGCCCGCACCCCCTCGGCGACCGCCGTGGTCGCAGGGGACGTCCGCCTGAGCTACGCCGAGCTCGACGACCGGGCGAACCGGCTGGCGCGGATGCTCGTCGCACGGGGGGCGGGACCGGAGTGCCGGGTCGCGGTCATGATGGACCGCTCGCCGGATCTCGTCGTCACCCTGCTCTCGGTGATCAAGGCCGGGGCGGCGTACGTGCCGATCGATCCGGAGTACCCGGCCGACCGGGTGGCCTACCTGCTGGAGGACGTCGCCCCGGAACTGGTCGTCACCACGGGCGCGGTTGCGGGCGCGCTGCCGGACGGCGTGCGCCGCCTGGTGCTGGACGATCCCGCCACCGTCGCGTACCTGGACGGCCTCTCCGGTGGAGACCTGACGGCCGCCGGACGCGGTGGCGCGCCGCTGCCCGGCCATCCCGCCTACGTGATCTACACCTCGGGGTCGACGGGACGGCCCAAGGGCGTCACGGTCACGCACGGGAACGTCACGCGGCTGTTCGCCGCCACCGACGAGTGGTTCGGGTTCGGGCCGGACGACGCGTGGACGTGGTTCCACTCCTTCGCCTTCGACTTCTCGGTGTGGGAGCTGTGGGGCGCGCTGCTGCACGGCGGCCGGCTCGTCGTCGTCCCGTTCGCCGTGTCCCGTTCGCCGGAGGACTTCCTGCGCCTGCTCGTCCGCGAGCGCGTCACCGTGCTGAACCAGACGCCGTCCGCGTTCCACCAGCTCGTCCAGGCCGACGGCGACAACCCCCGGCTGGGGCGCGAGCTGGCACTGCGAACGGTGATCTTCGGCGGTGAGGCGTTGGACCCCGGCCGGCTGGAGGGCTGGTACGCCCGCCACGCCGACGACGCGCCACGCCTGGTCAACATGTACGGCATCACCGAGACCACCGTCCACGTCACCTACGCACCGCTGACGGCGCGGGACACGTCCGGGAAGGGAAGCGTCATCGGCCGGGGGATCCCGGACCTGCGGGTGTACGTGCTCGACGGAGGGCTCCAGCCGGCGCCCGCGGGCGTGGCGGGCGAGATGTACGTGTCGGGCGCCGGCCTGGCCCGCGGCTACCTCGGCCGGTCCGGGCTCACGGCCGAGCGGTTCGTCGCCGATCCGTACGGCGGCCCCGGGGAGCGCATGTACCGGACGGGCGACCTGGCCCGCCACAACGCCGACGGCGAGCTGGAATACCTCGGCCGGGCCGACCAGCAGGTCAAGATCCGCGGATTCCGCATCGAGCCCGGCGAGATCGAGGCCGCACTGGTCTCCCACCCCGTGGTGGGCCAGGCCGCGGTGGTCGTGCGCGAGGACCAGCCGGGGGACAGGCGCCTTGTGGGCTACGTCGTCCCGGCCGGTGAGCTGCCGTCCGGTGAGCTGCCGTCCGGTGAGCTTACGGCCAGGGCCATGGAGATCCTCCACGCGGCCTCCACCGGGGACGTGGAGGCCCTCCGCGCGGTCGGCGTCGCGCTTCGCGCCCATGCCGGGACCCTGCTGCCGGAGCACATGGTCCCCGCGGCCGTCGTGGTCCTTCCCGCGCTGCCGCTGACCGTGAACGGCAAGCTGAACCGTGCCGCCCTGCCGGCACCCGACTACACCGGCCAGACCGCGAGACGGGAACCCGCCTCGGCCGAGGAGGCGGCCCTGTGCCGCGTGTTCGCGGAGGTGCTGGGCGTCCCCGACATCGGGGCGGACGACAACTTCTTCGACCTCGGCGGGCACTCCCTGCTCGCCACCCAGCTCGCCGGTCACATCCGCGCCGCCCTCGGCAGGGACGTCCCGATCCGCGCGATCTTCGAGACGCCCACGCCGGCCGGGCTGGCGAAGCGGCTCGGCCCGGAACAGCGGCGCCGGCCGGTCCTTCGCCCCCGGTCACGCTGACCACCGCCCGTTCCCCGTCCTCTGTACAGCCCGTCGTCCGTCAAAGAGAGCTTCGATGATTCCCCTTTCCTTCGCTCAGCAGCGGTTGTGGTTCCTGGACGAGCTGCAGGGGCCCAGCGGGTTGTACAACATCCCGATCACGCTGCGGCTGGCCGGCGATCTCGACCGGGAGGCCCTGCGCAGGGCACTGGCGGACGTGATCGAGCGACACGAGGTGCTGCGCACGGTCGTCTCGGTGCGGGACGGCGTGCCGGAGCAGCGGATCCTCGCCCCGGACGAGGTCGATCCGCGGCTGCCGGTGATCGACGTGCCGGAGGACGAGACGGCGCGGGTGGTGGCCGAGGAGGCGGGCCGTCCCTTCGACCTCGCCCGCGACATCCCGCTGCGGGCCCGCCTTCTGGCGGTGGGCCCGCGGGCGCACGTCCTGGTCCTGGTGGTGCACCACATCGCGGGCGACGGCTGGTCGCTGGCCCCCCTGGCCCGGGACGTCTCCACCGCGTACACCGCCCGCGCGGCCGGCCGTGCCCCGGAGTGGGAGCCGCTGCCGGTGCAGTACGCCGACTACGCCGTCTGGCAGCGTGACCTGCTGGAGGAGTCGGACGATCCGGAGAGCTTCCTGAACCGGGAGCTGGCGTACTGGCGGAATGCCCTGGCCGGCCTGCCGGAGGAACTGCCGTTGCCCTTCGACCGTCCCCGTCCCCTGGAGGCGGGCCATCGCGACGGCACGGTGGACCTGAACATCGACGCCGGCCTGCACCGGCGGGTGAGCGCCCTCGCCCAGGCCGAGGGCGTCACCATGTACATGGTGCTCCACGCCGCCCTCGCCACCCTGCTGTCGCGCCTCGGCGCGGGCACCGACATCCCCATCGGCACCCCGGTGGCCGGGCGCACCGAGACGGCCCTGAACGACCTCGTCGGCCTCTTCGTGAACACCCTGGTGATCCGTGGTGACCTGTCGGGACGCCCCTCGTTCCGCGAGGTGCTGGGCCGGGTGCGCGAACGCCAGCTGGACGCCCTCACCCACCAGGAGCTGCCCTTCGAACGCCTGGTGGAGGACCTGGCCCCCGTCCGGTCCATGGCCCGCCAGCCGTTGTTCCAGGTCATGCTGGCGTTGCAGGACAACGCCGAGGCGACCCTCGGGCTGCCCGGTCTCGACGTGACCGTGGTGGCCGGCCGGGAGGTGCCGGCCAGGGCCGACCTCTCGGTGTCCCTCGGGGAGGGCTTCGGCCCCGGCGGCGTCCCGGCCGGCATCGCGGGCGGCATCGGCTACTCGGCGGAGCTGTTCGACCACGGCACGGTGGAGGCGCTGGCCGAGCGGTTCGTCCGGGTGCTCGACGCGGTGACCGCCGACCCCGCGCGGCCGGTCGCCGACATCGACCTGCTCACCCCGGCCGAACGCCACCTGGTCCTGGCCGGATGGAACGACACCGCGCACGAGGTCCCGGCGGCCACGCTGCCGGAACTGTTCGAGGCGCGGGTGGCCCGCACCCCCGGCGCGACGGCGGTGGTCTTCGAGGACACCGAGGTGACCTACGCCGAGCTCAACGCCCGGGCCAACCGGCTCGCCCGCCTCATGACCAAGTACGGGGCGGGCCCGGAGACCGTGGTCGGGGTCCACCTCGAACGCTCCGCCGACCTCGTCGTCACCCTGCTGGCCGTGGTGAAGGCCGGTGCCGCGTACGCGCCGCTGGACCCCGACCACCCGGTGGAACGGCTCGCCCACCTCCTCGACGACGCCCGCCCGGCCCTGGTCGTCACCACCGGCGACCTGCACCCGCGCCTCCCCGCAGGCGGGAGACACCTGATCCTGGACGCCCCGGACACGGCGGCCGTCCTCGACGGCCAGTCCGCCGGCGACCTGTCCGACGCGGACCGGCACGGACCGCTGCTGATCGACCACTCCGCCTACGTCATCTACACCTCCGGCTCCACCGGACGGCCCAAGGGCGTCGCCGTGCCGCACCGGGGAGTGGTCAACCGGCTGGCGTGGATGCAGCACCGGTACCCCATCGGGGACACGGACCGGGTGCTGCAGAAGACGCCGTTCGGGTTCGACGTCTCGGTGTGGGAGTTCTTCTGGCCTCTCCTCCAGGGAGCGGTCCTGGTCGTGGCCCGTCCCGGAGGGCACCGCGACCCCGCCTACCTGGCCGGCCTGGTACGGACCCGGCAGGTCACCGTCACCCATTTCGTGCCCTCCATGCTCAGGGCGTTCCTCGCCGAACCGGCGGCCGCCCGCTGCACGTCCCTGCGTGCCGTCCTCACCAGCGGCGAGGCGCTCACCCCCGACCTGCGCGACCGCTTCCTCGCCACGCTCGACGTCCCGCTGCACAACCTCTACGGCCCCACCGAGGCGTCGATCGACGTCACCCACGCCTCCGACCTCACGCCGGACGCTCCCACCGTCCCGATCGGAACTCCGGTCTGGAACACCCGCGCCTACGTCCTGGACGCCCGCCTGCGGCCCGTCCCCGCCGGCGTTCCCGGCGAGTTGTACCTCGCCGGGGTGCAGCTCGCCCGCGGGTACCTGGACCGTCCGGGCCTGACCGCCGAGCGGTTCGTCGCCGGCCCGTACGGCGCCCCCGGGGAGCGGATGTACCGCACCGGCGACCTGGCCCGCTGGAACGTCCACGGCCAGATCGAGTACCTGGGCCGCACCGACGACCAGGTCAAGATCCGCGGCTTCCGGATCGAGCCGGGCGAGGTCGAGGCCGCCCTCGCCTCCCACCCCGCCGTCACCGCGGCCGCCGTGGTCGTCCGCGAGGACCAGCCGGGCGACAAACGCCTCGTCGGGTACGTGGCCACCGGCGCCGACATCGAGGGCGCCGCCGTCCGCACCCATGTGTCCGGGCTGCTGCCCGAGTACATGGTGCCCTCGGCCGTGGTGATCCTGGACGCGCTCCCGCTCACGGTCAACGGCAAGCTCGACCGGGCCGCGCTCCCCGCTCCCGATTACACCGCCACCGGCAGCCGCGGACCGGTCACCGCCCGCGAAGAGATCCTCTGCGCCGCCTTCGCCGACGTCCTCGGCCTGCCCGCCGTCGGGGTCGACGACAACTTCTTCGACCTCGGCGGGCACTCCCTCCTCGCCGTCACCCTCGTCGAACGCCTCCGCGCCCACGGCCTCGTCGTCGACGTCCGCGCGCTGTTCACCACCCCCACCGTCGCCGGCCTCGCCGCCGCCGCGACCGACCCCGCCACCACCCATGCCCCCGCCGCCCGCATCCCCGCCGGCGCCACCGCCATCACCCCCGACATGCTCCCCCTGGCCGACCTGACGGAACAGGAGATCGCCCGGATCGTCGCGGCCGTCCCCGGCGGCGCCGCCAACATCGCCGACGTCTACCCGCTCGCCCCGCTCCAGGAGGGCATCCTCTTCCACCACCTCGTCGGCCACGAGACCCAGGACGACACCTACGTCCTCCCGACCGTCCTCGCCTTCGACACCCGCACCCACCTCGACACATTCACCACCGCCCTGCGGAAGGTCGTCGACCGCAACGACCTCCTCAGGACCGCCGTCCTCTGGCACGGCCTCCGCCGGCCCGTCCAGGTCGTCCTCCGCCGGGCCGCACCGCCGATCAGCGAGGTGACGCTGACCGGCGAACCCCGGGAGCCGGTCGCCGAACTCCTGGCCGTCTGCCCCAAGACCATGGACGTCACCCGGGCCCCCCTCGTCCAGGTGTACGTGGCCGAAGACCCCGGCGCCCCGGGCAGATGGCTCGCGCTGGTACAGGTCCACCACCTCATCCAGGACCACACCTCGCTCGACATCATCCTCGGCGAGATCAGCGCCTTCATCCACGGAACCGACGACCGGCTCCCGGCCGTCACCCCCTACCGGGACGTCGTCGCCCTCACCCGCTCCCAGGTCTCCACGCGGGAACACGACGCCTACTTCCAGCGCCTGCTCGGCGACGTCACCGAGCCCACCGCCCCCTACGGACTGGCCGACATCCACGCAACCGGCGCGGACACCGCAGAGGCCACCGCCCGGATCCGTCCGGACCTGGCCTCGAGGCTCCGCGAGCAGGCCCGCCACCTCGGCGTCAGCCCTGCGACGATCTTCCACCTCGTCTGGGCCCGTGTGCTGGCCGCGACCTCCGGCCGCGACGACGTCGTCTTCGGGACCATCCTGTTCGGCCGGATGGGCGCGGGAGCCGACCGTACCGTCGGGCTGTTCATCAACACCCTCCCGGTCCGTCTCGACACCCGCGGAACCCCGGTGCTGGACGCCGTCCGCGCCACCCAGGCCCAGCTCGCCGAGCTGCTCCGCCACGAACACGCCCCGCTCACACTCGCCCAGCGGGCCAGCGGCATCCGGGGGAACGCCCCCCTGTTCACCTCGCTGCTGAACTACCGCCACGGCGGCGCGAGCACCGGCCGGACCGGCACCGGACTGCCCGGCGTGGAGGTGCTCTTCACGCACGAGCGCAGCAACTACCCGGTCGGCATGATCGTGGACGACACCGGCGACGCGTTCCACCTCACGGCACAGTCCGTCGCACCGGCCTCTCCCCACGCCCTGTGCGCCATGGTGGAGACGGCCGTGGAGGGCGTCGTCACCGCGCTGGAGACCTCACCTCACCGGCCGCTGGACCGTATCGGCGTGCTGGGTGAGGCCGAGCGTCGGCGGGTCCTCGTCGAGTGGAACGACACCGCGCGAGACCTCCCCGCCCGGACGCTACCCGAGCTGTTCCAAGCCCAGGTCTCCCGCACCCCCGAGGCCACCGCACTCATCCACCACGACGGCGACCACGTCAGCTACGCCGAACTGAACACCCAAGCCAACCGGCTCGCCCACCTGCTCATCGCCCACGGCGCGGGCCCCGAACACCTCATCGCCGTCGCCCTGCCCCGCTCCATCGACCTCATCGTCGCGTTCCTGGCCGTGACCAAAGCAGGCGCCGCCTACCTACCCATCGACCTCGACCACCCCGCCGACCGCATCACCCACATCCTCACCAACACCGCCCCCACCCTCCTGATCACCCACACCACCACCCCGCTACCCGACGACCTGCCGCTGGTCACTGTCCACCTCGACACCCACCCCCACACCCATCACCCCGCCACCGACCCCACCGACCACCACCGCACCCAGCCCCTGCACACCCACCACCCCGCCTACCTGATCCACACCTCCGGCTCCACCGGCACCCCCAAAGGCGTCACCGTCACCCACCACGGCCTGACCCACCTCATCACCGCCCAAACCGAACGCTTCCACCTCACCCCCGCCAGCCGCGTCCTGCAATTCGCCTCCCCCGCCTTCGACGCCGCCATCGCCGAGATCACCGTCACCCTCACCACCGGCGCCACCCTCATCACCGCACCCCGCCACCACCTGCTACCCGGCCCCGACCTGACCCACCTCATCACCCACCACCACATCACCCACGCAACACTGCCACCCACCGCACTACCCCACCTGAACCCCGCCACCCTGCCCACCCTCACCCACCTCATCACCGCAGGCGAAGCCCTCCCCCCACACCTCGTCCACCCCTGGACCCGAGACCACACCCTCATCAACGCCTACGGCCCCACCGAGACCACCGTCTGCGCCACCACCGCCACCCTCACCCCCCACACACCCGATGCTCCCGTCACCATCGGCACCCCGATCACCAACACCCACACCTACCTGCTGGACACCGCACTAAAGCCCGTCCCGATCGGCGTGCCCGGCGAGCTCTACATCACCGGCCCCACCCTCGCCCGCGGCTACCACCACCAGCCCGCCCTCACCGCCGAACGCTTCGTCGCCAATCCGTACGGCCGACCCGGTGAGCGGATGTACCGCACCGGCGACCTCGCCCGCTGGAACGGCAACGGTCAGCTGGAACACCTGGGCCGCACCGACCACCAGATCAAGATCCGCGGCCACCGCATCGAACCCGGCGAGATCCAAGCAGCCCTGCTCACCCACCCGGCCGTCGCCCAGGCCACCGTCATCGCCCGCGAGGACCACCCCGGTGACAAACGGCTCGTCGGTTACGTGGCGGGGCGTGAGGGTGCCTTGGTCGACGCCGTGGCCGTACGCGCGCATCTGGCCGTCTCCCTGCCCGACTACATGCTCCCCGCCGCCCTCGTCGTACTGCCCGGGCTTCCGCTCAACGCCAACGGCAAGCTCGACCGGGCCGCCCTTCCCGCCCCGGCGTATGAGGCCATCGAGGGAAGCAGGCAGGCACGCGACCCCCGCGAAGAGCTCCTGTGCCAGGTGTTCGCCGACGTGCTCGGCCTGCCACAGGTCGGCATCGACGACGACTTCTTCGACCTGGGCGGGCACTCCCTGCTCGCCACCCGCCTGACCAGCCGGATCCGCGCCGTCCTCGGGGTCGAGGTGCCGATCCGGGCCCTGTTCGAGACCCCCACCGTCGCGGGACTCGCCGGGTATCTGGCCGGCGCCGACGCCGCGCGGCCCGCCCTTGTCGCCGGGTCGCGTCCGGAGGTCGTCCCGCTGTCGTTCGCCCAGCAACGCCTGTGGTTCCTCGGCGAGCTCGAAGGACCCTCCGCGCTCTACAACATCCCGTTCGCGCTACGGCTCACCGGCGACCTGGACCGGGACGCTCTGCGTGCCGCGCTGTCCGACGTCGTCACCCGGCACGAGGTCCTCCGCACCGTCTTCGGGCACGTCGACGGCGTACCCGAGCAGCGCGTCCTCGCCCCCGAGACGGTTCACCTCCCGGTGGCCGATGTCGCCGAGGGCGAGCTTGACGTGGCCATCCGGGAGGAGGCCGTGGGTCCCTTCGACCTCGCTCGTGACCTGCCGTTGCGAGCGCGGCTGCTGGCCGTCGGTCCCCGGGAGCACGTCCTGGTCCTGGTGCTGCACCACATCGCCGGTGACGGCTGGTCCCTGGCGCCGCTGGCCCGCGACATCTCCGCCGCCTACACCGCCCGCTCCGGCGGCCTGGCCCCAGAGTGGGAGCCGCTGCCGGCGCAGTATGCCGACTACGCCCTCTGGCAACGCCAACTCCTCGGCACCCCGGACGACCCGGCGAGCGCCCTCCACCACCAGCTGGACCACTGGCGCGAGGCCCTGGCCGACCTGCCCGAGGAACTCACCCTGCCCGCCGACCGGTCGCGGCCACCGGTAGCCACCCACCGCGGCGGCACCGTGCAGGTGCGCGTCGACGCCGACCTGCACCGGCGGCTCGCCGAGCTGGCGCGCGCCGAGGGCGTCACCATGTTCATGGTGCTCCAGGCCGCCCTCGCCACCCTCCTGTCACGCCTCGGCGCGGGCAGCGACATCCCCATCGGCACCTCCGTCGCCGGACGCACCGACGAAAGCCTGAACGACCTCGTCGGCTTCTTCGTCAACACCCTCGTGATGCGCACCGACCTGTCCGGCGACCCCACCTTCCGCGAACTCCTGCACCGGGTGCGCGAACGGACCCTGGACGCCTTCGCCCACCAGGACGTGCCGTTCGAACGGCTGGTGGAGGACCTGGCCCCCACCCGGTCCATGGCCCGCCACCCGCTCTTCCAGACCATGCTCGCCCTGCAGAACACCGCGCCCGCGAGCCTCGACCTGCCCGGCCTGGACATCGAGCAGGTGGGCTTCGGCTCCCTGCCCGCCAAGTTCGACCTCGACGTCGAACTGCACGAGACCCGGACCGGCCTGGCCGGCACCATCACCTACGCCGCCGACCTGTTCGACCACGACACCGTCGAGACACTGGCCGAGCGGTTCGTCCGGGTGCTGGACGCCGTGGCCGCCGACCCGGCCCGGCCGGTCGCAGGCATCGACCTGCTCACCCCGGCCGAACGCCACCGCATCCTGGTCGAGTGGAACGACACCGCGCGCGAGGTCCCGGCCGCCACGCTGCCCGAGCTGTTCCAGGCCCAGGCGGCCCGCACCCCGGACGCCACCGCCGTGGTCTTCGAGGGCACCGAGCTCTCCTACGCCGACCTCAACGCCCGCGCCAACCGGCTCGCCCGCCTGCTCGTCCGGCACGGCATCGGTCCGGAGACCCTGGTCGGGGTCCGGCTCGAACGCTCCGCCGACCTGGTCGTCACCCTGCTCGCCGTGGTGAAGGCCGGTGCCGCCTACCTTCCGATCGACCACACCTATCCCGCGGAGCGGATCGCCTATCTGATGGAGGACGCCGGGCCCGCGCTCCTGGTCACCACCGGCGAGCCGGACCCGGAGGACGGCGGGCGGGTGCCGTACCTCGTCCTGGACGCCCCGGAGACGGTACGCGCCCTCGCCGCGTTGCCCGCGACCGACCTCGGCGACGGCGACCGTGTCCATCCCCTCCTGGTCGAGCACCCGGCGTACGTCGTCTACACCTCCGGCTCTACCGGCCGCCCCAAGGGTGTCGCCGTGCCGCACGAGGCGATCGGCCGCCTGGTGCGGGAGGCCAACTACGTCGAGCTGCGTTCCGACGACGTCGTCGGCCAGCTGGCGTCGGTGTCCTTCGACGCCGCCACGTTCGAGCTGTGGGGCGCCCTGCTCAACGGAGCGGTCCTCGCCGTGGCCCCCTCCCGGAACCTCTCGGTCTTCGAGCTGCGCGAGTTCGTTCGCGATCACCGGGTGAGCGTCATGTGGCTCACCGCGGGACTGTTCCACGAGGTCGTGGAGACGGACCCGACCGTCCTGCGCGGGCTGCGCTGCGTGCTGGCCGGTGGCGACGTGCTGTCGCCCGCCGCCGTCCTGGCGGTGACGGAGGCGTTCCCGGAGATGCTGCTCATCAACGGCTATGGCCCGACCGAGGGCACGACCTTCACGAGCGCGCACACCCTGCGGCCCGGCGAACCGGCGGACGGCCGCACGGTTCCGATCGGCACCCCCGTCTCCGACACCCGCGTCCACGTGCTGGACGCCGCGCTCCGGCCCGTCCCGCCGGGTGTGATGGGCGAGTTCTACGTGGCGGGCGCCGGTCTGGCCCGGGGGTATGTGAACCGGCCGGGCCTGACGGCCGAGCGGTTCGTCGCCAACCCGTACGGCACACCCGGCGAGCGCATGTACCGCACCGGCGACCTGGTCCGCTGGACC
Organism: Streptosporangium sp. NPDC023963; assembly: GCF_040639135.1. Classification (NCBI taxonomy): domain Bacteria; kingdom Bacillati; phylum Actinomycetota; class Actinomycetes; order Streptosporangiales; family Streptosporangiaceae; genus Streptosporangium; species Streptosporangium sp. NPDC023963. The sequence goes on along the minus strand of NZ_JBEZZK010000009.1, from coordinate 327,294 downwards.
GTGGACGGGCTCCTGGAGTTCGCCGGGCGGAGCGACGAGCAGGTCAAGATCCGTGGTTTCCGGGTCGAACCCGGCGAGGTCGAGGCCGCCCTCGTCACGCATCCGATGGTTGCGCAGGCCGCCGTGATCGTCCGGGAGGACCAGCCGGGCGGCAGGCGTCTCGTCGGCTATGTCGTTCCCCCGCGCTCCGGCTCCGGCTCCGGCTCCGGCTCCGGCTCCGGCTCCGGGGAGAGCGTGACCGGCGCGGAGGTGCGGTCGCACGCCTCGCGCCTGCTGCCCGATTACATGGTGCCCTCGGCCGTGGTCGTCCTTCCCCGGCTCCCGCTCACGGTGAACGGCAAGCTCGACCGGGCAGCCCTGCCCGCGCCGGACTACGTCGAGGGGACCGTCGGCCGCGAACCGCGTACGCCTGGGGAAGACCTGCTCGCCCGGGCGTTCGCCGACGTGCTCGGCCTGCCACAGGTCGGCATCGACGACGACTTCTTCGACCTGGGCGGGCACTCCCTGCTCGCCACCCGCCTGACCAGCCGGATCCGCGCCGTCCTCGGCGTCGAGATGCCGATCCGGGCCCTGTTCGACACCCCCACCGTCGCCGGGCTCGCCGGGTATCTGACCGGCGCCGACGCCGCGCGCCCCGCCCTTGCCGCCGGGTCGCGTCCGGAGGTCGTCCCGCTGTCGTTCGCCCAGCAACGCCTGTGGTTCCTCGGCGAACTCGAAGGCCCCTCCGCGCTCTACAACATCCCGATCGCGCTGCGGCTCACCGGCGACCTGGACCGGGACGCTCTGCGGCGGGCCCTGACCGACGTGACCGGCCGTCACGAGGTGCTGCGGACCCTGTTCCCGACGCACGACGGCGACCCCCGGCAGCGGATCCTCACCTCCGACGAGGTCGACGTCGACCTCCCGGTGGCCGAGGTCGCCGAGGACGAGCTGGCCGCGGCCATCCGGGAGGAGGCCGCAGACCCCTTCGACCTCGCCCGTGACCTGCCGCTGCGGGCGCGGCTGCTGGCCGTCGGTCCCCGGGAGCACGTGCTGGTGCTGGTGGTGCACCACATCGCCGGTGACGGCTGGTCGCTGGCGCCGCTGGCCCGCGACATCTCCGTCGCCTACACCGCCCGCGCGGCCGGCCTGGCTCCGGAGTGGGAGCCGCTGCCGGTGCAGTACGCCGACTACGCCCTGTGGCAGCGCGAGTTCCTGGGCGAGGACGGCGACGCGGCCGGTGCCCTTCACCGCCAGCTCGACTACTGGCGCGAGGCCCTGGCCGACCTGCCCGAAGAGCTTTCCCTGCCCGCCGACCGGCCCCGCCCACCGGTGGCCACCCACCGCGGCGGCACCGTGCAGGTGCACATCGACGCCGATCTCCATCGGCGGCTCACCGACCTGGCGCGCGCCGAGGGCGTCACCATGTTCATGGTGCTCCAGGCCGCCCTCGCCACCCTCCTGTCACGCCTCGGCGCGGGCAGCGACATCCCCATCGGCACCTCCGTGGCCGGACGCACCGACGAAAGCCTGAACGACCTCGTCGGCTTCTTCGTCAACACCCTCGTGATGCGCACCGACCTGTCCGGCGATCCCTCCTTCCGCGAACTCCTGCACCGGGTGCGCGAACGGACCCTGGACGCCTTCGCTCACCAGGACGTGCCGTTCGAACGGCTGGTGGAGGACCTGGCCCCCACCCGGTCCATGGCCCGCCACCCGCTCTTCCAGGTCATGCTCGCCCTGCAGAACACCGCGCCCGCGAGCCTCGACCTGCCCGGCCTCGATGTCGCGACGCTGACCGGCGGTGATCAGTCCGCCAAGTTCGACCTCGACGTCCAGTTCCAGGAGGCCTTCACGTCAGGCCCCTCCGGCATGTTCGGCAACCTCACCTACGCCACCGATCTGTTCGACCACGGCACCGCTGTGACCCTCGTGGAACGGCTCGTCCGGTTGCTCGACGCCGTCAGCTCCGACGTCACCCGGCCGGTCGCCGGAATCGACCTGCTCAGCCCGGCCGAACGCCACCGGGTCCTGGCCGAGTGGAACGACACCGCGCGCGAGGTCCCGGCGGGGACGCTGCCCGAGCTGTTCCAGGCCCAGGCGGCCCGTACCCCGGACGCCACCGCCGTGGTGTTCGAGGGCACCGAACTGTCCTACGCCGACCTCAACGCCCGCGCCAACCGGCTCGCCCGCCTGCTCGTCCGGCACGGCATCGGTCCGGAACAGCTCGTCGCGGTGATCCTTCCCCGCTCGGTCGACCTGATCGTCGCCCTGCTCGCCGTGGTGAAAACCGGCGCGGCCTACCTGCCCATCGAGCCCGACCAGCCCGCCGAGCGCGTCGCGCACCTGCTCGGGGACGCGCGTCCCGCGCTCCTGGTCACCGGCCACGACCTCCTGCCGCGGACGGAGGTCCCGTACCTGCTCCTCGACGACGACCTGGACCTGGCCGTCCAGCCCGGTCACGACCTGCCGGACGCCGAGCGTCACGGTCCGCTGCTGCCGGCGCATCCCGCCTACGTCATCTACACCTCGGGCTCCACCGGCAGGCCCAAGGGCGTGGCCGTCACCCACCGGGGCGTGGTCAACTACGTCACCCGTGCCCGCCACGCTTACCCGGACCTGTCCGGCAGCACCCTGCTGCACGCCTCCATCGCCTTCGACCTCGGCGTCACCGCTCTGTACGGCGCCCTGACCGCCGGCGGACGCGTGCACATCGCCGATTGGGACGAGACGCTCCCCGCCACGCTCGCCGGCCACGAGATCACCTTCCTCAAGGCCACTCCCAGCCACCTCGCGTACCTGCAGACCCTGCCCGGCGATTGGGCGCCCACCGGTCGGCTCATGCTCGGCGGGGAACCTCTCCACACGGCCCAGCTCGACCAGTGGCACGCCGCCCATCCCGACGTGCCCGTCATCAACCACTACGGCCCCACCGAGACGACCGTCGGCTGCACCGACCACCTGGTCACCTTCCCCCGGGAGAGCGGCCCCGGGACGGCCCCCATCGGCCGACCGATGTGGAACACGCAGACCTACGTCCTGGACACCCGCCTCCAGCCCGTCCCCCCGGGCGTCCCCGGGGAGCTGTACGTCGCCGGCGCCCAGCTCGCCCGCGGCTACATCCACCGTGCCGCCCTCACCGCCGAACGGTTCGTCGCCAACCCGTACGGCCGACCCGGTGAGCGGATGTACCGCACCGGTGACCTCGCCCGCTGGAACGGCGACGGTGAGCTGGAACACCTGGGCCGTACCGACCACCAGATCAAGATCCGCGGCCACCGCATCGAACCCGGCGAGATCGAAGCAGCCCTGCTCACCCACCCGGCCGTCGCCCAGGCCACCGTCATCGCCCGCGAGGACCACCCCGGTGACAAACGGCTCGTCGGTTACGTGGTGGGGCGTGAGGGTGCCTTGGTCGACGCCGTGGCCGTGCGCGCGCATCTGGCCGTCTCCCTGCCCGACTACATGCTCCCCGCCGCCCTCGTCGTACTGCCCGGGCTTCCGCTCAACGCCAACGGCAAGCTCGACCGGGCCGCCCTTCCCGCCCCGGCGTATGAGGCCATCGAGGGAAGCAGGCAGGCACGCGACCCCCGCGAAGAGCTCCTGTGCCAGGTGTTCGCCGACGTGCTCGGCCTGCCACAGGTCGGCATCGACGACGACTTCTTCGACCTGGGCGGGCACTCCCTGCTCGCCACCCGCCTGACCAGCCGGATCCGGGCGGTCCTCGGCATCGAGATGCCGATCCGGGCCCTGTTCGACACCCCCACCGTCGCGGGACTCGCCGCCCGGCTGGGCGAGGTGAATCAGGTACGGCCCCGGATCACGCCCGGCTCGCGGCCGGACGAGCTGCCGCTGTCCTTCGCCCAGACCCGGCTGTGGTTCCTGCGCGAGCTGGAGGGCGGCAACGCCAACTACAACATCCCGGTGGCGCTGCGCCTCCGGGGCGAGCTGGACGCCGGAGCGCTGCGCGCCGCCCTGTGGGACCTTCTCGTCCGGCACGAGGTGCTGCGAACCGTCTTCCCGGCCGCCGGCGGCGTACCTCGGCAGCGGATCCTCCCGCCCGAGCACGTCTCCTTCGACATGCCGACGGCCGACGTCCTCGAAGCGGATCTACGCGAGCAGGTCCTCCAGGTGTCGGCCCTGCCGTTCGACCTGCGTTCCGACATCCCGTTGCGGGCCCGGGTGTTCCGGCTGAGGCCGCAGGAGCACATCCTCCTGATCGTGGTGCACCACATCGCGGGCGACGCGTGGTCCATGGGTCCCATGGCGCGGGACGTGTCGATCGCGTATGCCGCCCGTTCCGGTGGCGAGGCACCGGCCTGGGAGCCGCTGCCGGTGCAGTACGCCGACTACGCCCTCTGGCAGCGTGACCTGCTGGGAGACCCGGACGACCCGCACAGCCCGCACGCCGCCCAGCTCGCCTACTGGCGCGAGACCCTCGCCGGGCTGCCCGAGGAACTCGCCCTGCCCGCCGACCGGCCCCGCCTCCCGACAGCCACCCAGCGCGGCGCCACCACCGGCATCCACGTCGACGCCGACCTGCACCGGAGGCTCGCCGAGCTGGCGCGTGCCGAGGGCGTCACCATGTTCATGGTGTTGCAGGCCGCCCTCGCCACCTTGCTGTCGCGCCTCGGCGCCGGCACCGACATCCCCGTCGGCACCCCCATCGCCGGACGCACCGACGACAACCTCGACCACCTCGTCGGCTTCTTCGTCAACACCCTCGTCATCCGCACCGACCTGTCCGGCGGCCCCACCTTCCGCGAACTCCTCCACCACGTCCGCGAACAAGCCCTCGGCGCCCTCGCCCACCAGGACCTTCCCTTCGAGCAACTCGTGGAGGACCTGGCCCCCACCAGGTCCATGGCCCGCCACCCCCTCTTCCAGACCATGCTCGCCCTGCAGAACGTCGCGCCCGCGAGCTTGGAACTGCCCGGCCTGCACATCGAAAGACTCGACATCGGCGACAACCCGGTCTTCGATCTGACGTTCATGCTGGGGGAACTCTTCGACTCCGAGGGGGGCGCCGCCGGGCTGGACGGTGCGGTCACGTTCGCGACCGACCTGTTCGACCGGGCTACCGCCGAGGTGCTGGTGGAGCGTTTCGTTCGGGTGCTGGCGGCGTCAGCGGCGGACCCGGATGTCCGGGTGGACACCGTCGACGTGCTGGGTGAGGCCGAGCGCCGGCGGGTCCTCGTCGAGTGGAACGACACCGCGCGAGACCTCCCCGCCCGGACGCTGCCCGAGCTGTTCCAAGCCCAGGTCTCCCGCACCCCCGAGGCCACCGCACTCATCCACCACGACGGCGACCACGTCAGCTACGCCGAACTGAACACCCAAGCCAACCAGCTCGCCCACCTGCTCATCACCCACGGCGCGGGCCCCGAACACCTCATCGCCGTCGCCCTACCCCGCTCCATCGACCTCATCGTCGCGTTCCTGGCCGTGACCAAGACTGGCGCCGCCTACCTACCCATCGACCTCGACCACCCCGCCGACCGCATCACCCACATCCTCACCGCTGCCGCTCCCACCCTCCTGATCACCCACACCACCACCCCGCTACCCGACGACCTGCCGCTGGTCACTGTCCACCTCGACACCCACCCCCACACCCATCACCCCGCCACCGACCCCACCGACCACCACCGCACCCAGCCCCTGCACACCCACCACCCCGCCTACCTGATCCACACCTCCGGCTCCACCGGCACCCCCAAAGGCGTCACCGTCACCCACCACGGCCTGACCCACCTCATCACCGCCCAAACCGAACGCTTCCACCTCACCCCCGCCGGCCGCGTCCTGCAATTCGCCTCCCCCGCCTTCGACGCCGCCATCGCCGAGATCACCGTCACCCTCACCACCGGCGCCACCCTCATCACCGCCCCCCGCCACCACCTGCTACCCGGCCCCGACCTGACCCACCTCATCACCCACCACCACATCACCCACGCAACACTGCCACCCACCGCACTACCCCACCTGAACCCCGCCACCCTGCCCACCCTCACCCACCTCATCACCGCAGGCGAAGCCCTCCCCCCACACCTCGTCCACCCCTGGACCCGAGACCGCACCCTCATCAACGCCTACGGCCCCACCGAGACCACCGTCTGCGCCACCACCGCCACCCTCACCCCCCACACACCCGATGCTCCCGTCACCATCGGCACCCCGATCACCAACACCCACACCTACCTGCTGGACACCGCACTAAAGCCCGTCCCGATCGGCGTGCCCGGCGAGCTCTACATCACCGGCCCCACCCTCGCCCGCGGCTACCACCACCAGCCCGCCCTCACCGCCGAACGCTTCGTCGCCAACCCCCACGGCCACCCCGGCGAACGCATGTACCGCACCGGCGACCTCGCCCGCTGGACACCCGACGGCCAGATCGACTACCTCGGCCGCACCGACCACCAACTCAAGATTCGCGGCCACCGCATCGAACCCGGCGAGATCGAAGCAGCCCTGCTCACCCACCCGACCGTCGCCCAGGCCACCGTCATCGCCCGCGAAGACCACCCCGGCGACAAACGGCTGATCGGCTATGTCGTGCCCACCGCCTCGACGGAGCCTCCCGAGGCCGCGCCCGCCGCGGGCCCTGACACGGACTTCGGCGCGGCCGCGGTACGCTCTCACCTCTCCCGCCTCCTGCCCGACTACATGGTCCCCTCGGCGGTCGTCGTCCTCGACGCCCTCCCGCTCAACGCCAACGGCAAGCTCGACCGGGCCGCCCTCCCCGCCCCCGACTACACCGGCGGCAGCACCGGCCGGGAACCGCGCAACCTTCGCGAGGGGCTGCTCAGCCGCATATTCGCCGAGGTCCTGGGCCTGCCGCAGGTGGGGATCGACGACAACTTCTTCGACCTCGGCGGACACTCGCTGCTCGCCGTCCAGCTGCTGAGCCACATCCGGGACGCCACCGGTGCGGAACTGTCCCTCGTGAACATGTTCCAGCACCCGACCGTGGCAGGGCTCGCGTCGTGGCTGGACGGCGGCGCCGAGGAGGACCCGTTCCAGCCCGTGCTCCCGCTACGAAGCCACGGAGAGCGGCCGCCGCTGCTCTGCTTCCCGCCCGCCAGCGGCCTGAGCTGGAGTTACACCGGCCTGATCAGGCACCTGCCCTCCGAGCAGCCGGTGTACGGGCTGCAGTCGCCGGCCTTCGAAGGCACGGCTCCCCCGGCCGATCTGGACGCCCTGGTCACTCTCTATCTGGATCGCGTCAGGAGCGTCCAGCCGAGCGGTCCCTACCACCTGCTCGGCTGGTCCATCGGCGGCAACCTTGCCCACGCCGTCGCGGAGCGGCTGCAGCGGAGCGGGGAGAAAGTGGCCCTGCTGGCCCTCATGGACAGCTACCCGCCGGACCTCGAAGCCCCGGTCGTCGAGGTCGACGACCACGACATCCTGCTCGATCTTCTGCGCTCGCTGGGGTGCGGGACCGAGGGGATCGAGCACCCGCTCACGGTGACGGAGACCCTGCGCGTCATCCGTCGCGAATTCGCCACCACCTGGGTCCTGGAGGAGGACCACGTCCGCGCCTTCGCGCAGACCATCAAGGACAACCTCCGGCTCTTCCAGCGCAGCGCGCCTGAGGTTTTCGAAGGCAACATCCACCACTTCCCCGCCACGGAAGGACGCGTCCCGGAGGAAGGGGTCATGGGCCGGTGGCGTCCCTTCTTCACCGGACGCCTGCACACCTACCCGGTCGATTCCACGCACAGCGACATGACCGGGCCGGAGCCCCTGCGCCAGGTGGCCGCGGTACTGGCCGGCCTTCTGGAAGGACGCCCGGAGTGACCCCTGCGTGCCGACGCCCGGCTCGTTCCCCAGCCGAGGGAGAGCCGGGCCCGCTCCGGAAAGGCGGCGGAGGGGCCACGCGGGTCCCCTGCGAGCCCGGCTGAGCTCTTGACGTGAGAAGGCCCGTTCCTCACCGGAACGGGCCTGGCGTAGGACCTTCGCCTGACCGCACGCCGCGACGGCCTCACCTCGGGCCGGCGGCACGTACACTTCGCCGGACTACGTCGCCGTGGTGGAACCGGTCTCCGCCCGCGACGGCCCTGGCTCCTGCGAGCCGGCCGGCAGGGTGGTGTCGGCGACGCGCATGCTCACGAGACAACCGCACAGGGCCAGCACGGCCGCCCCGGCGACGATCGGAGCCCGCGGCCCCATCGCATGGGCGACCGCGCCGGCGATCGGGGCGCCCAGCGCGCTCGCGCCCACGACCAGCATCTGGGTGGCCATGGACACCCGGCCCAGCAGTGCGGTGGGAACCGCCGTCTGGCGCAGTGACACCACAAGGAGCGCCCATACCGCGTTCACGACCCCGAACCCCAGGCTGAACAGGCACGCCACGAATCCCGAGGGGGCGACTCCGATGCCGATGCCCACCAGTCCGATTCCCAGGAGTCCGAGGCGGAGCAGCCTGCTGGTCCTGACACGTGACACCAGGTAGGGGGACACGGCTGCCCCGATCAGGCCGCCGACCGCGAACGCGGAGGTCAGCACGCCGTAGCCGAAACTGGACAGGCCCAGGGACTCGTGAGCGAAGAGCACCAGAACGGCCATCACCCCTCCTATCGTCATGTTGGTCAACACGGTCAGGAGGAGAAGCCGGTTCAGCAGCGGGTGACGGATCAGCCAGGCCACGCTCTCGGCGATGTCACGGCCCCAGGCCGCGGGGCCGCCCGCGGGGGTGTCGCCGCGGCGCTGGAGAGGGCCCGGCATTCGCATGACGAGTACGGCGGCGATCGCGAAGGTGGCGGTGTCCACGATGAGCGGAACGGCGGGAGAGATGTCGAAGAGGAACGCACCGACCGGCGTGCCGAGCAGTCCTCCGGTCACCAGCACGCTGATCTGCAGCCGGGCGTTGGCCTTGGGAAGCATGCCGGGCTCCACGATGGCGGGAACCATCCCCGCCCAGCCGCCGTTGAAGAACACCTGCCCGGTCGCGAGAAGGAATCCGGCGGCGACCACCACACCGAGCGCCAGGTCCTGGGTCGCCACGACGACCGTGAGAGCGCCCATGAGAAGGGCGCGCAGGCCGTCGACGATCCACAGGATGCGGCGACGGTCGACCCGGTCGGAGAGCACCCCGGACGCCAGGCTGAACAGCAGGAACGGCAACTGGCCCGCCAGCGCCACGAGCGCGATCTGCCGCGCGTCGTCGGTGATCTGCGCCGCGAGCAGCGGCAGGGCGACCGCGCGCATACCGTCCCCGATGCTGGAGATGGTCACCGCGGCCCAGATCCAATGGAAACGTGGCCCCAGCCGGGCCCCGGCCGTCGGCCGACTGAAGATCATTTACTTGCCTTGGGTACGGGCGGCGCGTGGGCCGGTGAACGAGTGATCGACGAGCGGGAGAGGGCACACACGCCCAAGCCGCTCGCCGCTCCGGCATCGAAGCCGTGGCCCCGTATGCCGGAGCTCGCCAAGGTCCGTGATCAGGAGGCGTTGTCCATCTGGGCGATCGAACTCCTGGGACACATGTGGGGCCAGGATCTTTCGACGTGATCGGGGCAGCTCACCCGGTCTGCCTCACCGAAGACGGCGGCCCGCCCCGCGGTCACGACGAGGAGGATCGGTCACGACGAGTACCGCCCCTCGTCGTGACCGAGCACGACACATGAGGCGTCGGGATCCTCGAAAGGGTTGGTCACGGTGATCCCCCGATCACTAAGGGACGAACAGCGGAAACGGCAGCCGCCAGGGCGGCCGACCACGCGAAAGCGCCTGGGCAGGATGGGGCTTCCGGCCTCCCTACGATGAACCGGTCAGGTGATGATTCGCTTAACAGGAGGCGACGCCTGAGCGAGTTGATTCCGATGTTTCTGTGGGATAGATGGCTTCCCGCGTGTCGCATGCGCCTGACTCGCAGGGAAATCGCTCATTCGGGGGCCACGCCGACGCGGATGCCGGTGGTGAGGACGCAGGCCGCCAAAGCGGGGTCAAGGTCGGCCAGGGGGGATGGCCGAGGAACTCGGCCATCGGGACACGGCTCGGGCGGACCAGAGGGCGGCCTCGGCGAGGTGAGCCGGCGTGTGGTTGTGGACCTTGCGGCTCGCCACCGGCCATCCCACGGTCAGCAGGGCCTGGATCGATGGTGGCTACCATCGCAACAACCCGCCGCCTCACCAGAGAAAACCCCTAAAACCGGCGCGGAACCTGGCGGATGACGAAGCGGGTGCGCTGCTCGGCGCGTGAGACCGAGAACCAGAGCTTGACCAGGTGCAGGCCCGGGTCGATCAGCATCTGCTCGAAGCGCGGGACCTGCCGCAGAAACTCCAGGTACTGCTCGGTCGTTCGGTTTTCCGTGCCCCTCTCCCCCGCCGGGCCATAGCGACACGCGCGGCACAGCGGTGCCGAGGCGATTGCTCATCTGCCCGGCATCGGCCAACCACTCGCATGTCAACTCGATGTCATGAACGCGGGTCAGATTCAGGGTCGTAGGACGTTCCCCGGATGTCGAGGAGACCCATGTTCCGACGACTCGGCCTCGCCGTCATGACCACGCTGGCGGTGCTGGCGGCGGTCGTTCCCTCGGCCGCCGCGCAGCCGCCGGCCCCCACCACGGTCGCCCACCGCGGGGCATCGGCGTACGCGCCGGAGAACACCGTCGCGGCCTTCGAGCTGGCGGACGCGCAGGGCGCCGACATGTTCGAGCTCGACGTCCAGGAGACCAAGGACCACGAGCTGGTCCTGATGCACGACACGACACTGGCCCGCACCACCAACGCCGAGAGAGTGTTCCCCGGCCTGGCGCCCTGGAGGGTCGGCGACCTCACCCTCGCGCAGATCCGCAGGCTGGACGCGGGCTCGTGGTTCGACGCGAAGTACAAGGGCGAGCCGGTGCCCACGCTCGGAGAGACCCTGCGCGCGATGAGCGCGAGCCGGCTCGGCCTGCTGCTGGAGATCAAGGCGCCGGGGCTCTACCGGGGCATCGAGACCCGCGTCGCCGACGAGCTGCGACGCCACCCCTCGTGGCTGGGGCCCGGACGGCTCGTCGTGCAGTCGTTCGACTGGAACTCGATGCGCACGTTCCACCGGGTCATGCCAGGCGTCCCGATCGGCCTGATCGGCACGCCCGCGATCGCCGACCTCCCGCGACTCGCGAGGTTCGCCGACCAGATCAACCCGCCCTACAACGAGCTCACCCCCGAGTACGTCAGACGCGTCCACCGCCACCGCATGGAGGTCTTCACCTGGACAGTGGACGACCCGGCGACGATGCGGCGCGTGACCTCCTACCGGGTGGACGGCATCATCACCAACAAACCCGACCTGACGCCCTGAGGGGGCGGACCACCCACCCGGCTCCTCGTGACGACGATCCCTCCGGCCGGGACTCCCCGGATCCCCGGCCACGGGACGCCGACCGGCGCAAGGGCCGGGGAGATGTCTCCCGGTGTTCACCCCGGCCAGGTGACGGCGGTGGCCGCCCTGTTGGAAGCATGAGCCCGAGAGACAGGAAACCACGACACTGGAGCACGCACGGTGACACCGACCAACCCCGCCGCCGACGCCTCCGGCGGCACCTCCCTGCTGCGCGAGTTCCTCCGGTCCCCGCTGCTGACCGCCACGGTCGCCCCGAGCTCGCGACGGCTCGCCGCGCAGATGGTCGTGCCGATCCCCGAACGCGGGGAGCCGACGGTCGTCGAGCTGGGACCGGGAACCGGCGCCTTCACCCGGGTCATCCAGGATCGCCTGGGGGGCAGGGGCCACCATCTGGCCGTCGAGCTCAACCCGCGCCTGGCCGTGCTCCTCGGCCGTCGCTTCCCCGGCGTGGAGGTCGTGCACGCCCACGCGGCGGAGCTGCCCGGGTTGATGGCCGAGCGCGGCCTGTCCGCCGACGTCGTGGTCAGCGGCCTGCCCTGGGTCGCGTTCCGACCGGTGGCAGGCGCCCGGCTGCTGCCGCTGGTGGCCGGCTCCCTGTCCCGGGACGGGGTGTTCACCCAGTTCGCCTACCGCTGGACGCGATGGGCGCCACCCGCGCGAGAACACCTCCATGATCTTCGTACGACCTTCGAGGAGGTCGTGCTCAGCCGGACGGTGTGGCGCAACCTGCCCCCCGCCCTGGTGTACCTCGCCCGCTGCCCCCGGCAACGGCGCGGAGAGGATGCCGACGAGCCGGTGACCGTTTCGACCTCCGTCTCCCGCCCAGGCCCTTCGCACCACTAGAGAGACGCGAGGCGGTCACAGACCCGGGACTGAAGCCGCCGAAACGGGCCTGGAGAAACTCGCCCCTGGTCACGCTGGTCACGCTCACCGCCCGGTAGAGCGGCTTGGCCACCTCGTACAACCGGGTGCCCAGCGGATCAAGCTGAGCGAGCGGTTCCTCGCGGGCGCGGCGCTCCCGATCGCCTGCACCGCGTGAGTGCGCAGGAGCGAAGCAGGCCCGCGCACGCCTCCAGGTTGACGGCAAGCAGACCCAATCGCCTGCAAGGACATGTCTGCGCTGCAATCCACTGCCCCTGGAAGCGCCTTCGGCCTCCTTGCCCCGAATCGATATCGAATACCCCTAAATCTCTGGTTCAGTGCAACGGATCGAGCCCCTGCTGCCCGCGACCGACGGCAGGGGGCGTCCCTGGCGTGACCACCGCGAGGTCATCAACGAGATCTTGTGGCGGTTGCGAACCGGATCGCCCTCCAAAGGTGGCGCGGGCGGGGCGGGTGCGGAAGACTGCCTCGATGGCTGCTGAATACGCCCAGAGTGACCAGTTCCGTGGTGCCCGCATCCACCTGTGCGACCTTGCCGGTCTCGAGATCCGCGATTGCGAGGTCAGCGGCCTGAAGATCGTCGACTGCTACGGGAGCGACGTCTACCTCGGTGGCGACTTCGCGCGTCTCGTCGTCAACGACGTCGACGTGACCGCCTACGTCGAGGCCGAGCTCGACCGGCGCCACCCCGCGCGGGTGCTGGCGCGTGAGGCCGCGTCCCCCGACGACTACCGGGCTGCTTGGGATGCCATCGAGGCGCTGTGGGCGGCGACACTCGACCGCGCCGGGCTGTTGCCCGAGGCCAAGCTCCACGAGCGGGTCAACGGCGAGTGGTCGTTGGTCGAGACCCAACGGCACCTGCTGTTCGCCGGCGATGCCTGGCTCGGCAACGCCGTGCTGGAGGAGGAAGCGCCGTACCACCCGTTGGGCTTCCCTTCCGGCGGGATGCCGCCCGACGCGGCGGCGAAGCTCGGTCTCACCCTCGAAGCCACCCCGACGCTCGACGAGGTGCTCGCGCCGCGGCTCGCCCGCATGGCCACGATGCGGCGTGTCGTCGACGGGCTCACCGAGGCCGAGCTCGATCGGGTATGCGCTCGCAGGCCGGCGGACCCGTATCCCGATCAGGAGTACGTCGTGCGCCGCTGCCTCAAGGTGGTGCTGAAGGAAGAGGCCGAGCATCACCGTTATGCGGTGCGCGACCTCGCCGTGCTCGAGGCCGGTGCCTGAACCGGCGCCGACCCGGCCGGAAACGACCTCCAGCCGCATTGCGTGCCGCTGGGACGGTCATCTGACGGTCACGTCGACCACAAGACCACGCTGAAGCGCCCGCCCTCACTCTCCCCGGTCGCCACCCAGCCCGAACTGCCCGCGCCGACGACGGAGACCCCGACCGAACGCCCCAACGTGGTCGACAAGCCGCGCCCCGAGCCTGACCCCGACGCCCTCGCCGTCGCCCAGCCCCTCGCCGTCGCCTAGCCCCTCGCCGTTCCCAAGCCCGAGCCCGACGAAGGTCAGGGAGCCCGACCCCAGCACGGCCGAAGGCCTGTGCGGGGCCGGGTTCACCGTCGTCGACCGGCATCGCCGGCAGAGCGGCCGGGCCAGCGCCTATCTCCTGTACGAACAGGCGACCGGCCTCAACTGAGTGGCCACCCTGTCGAAGAACGTCATCCCGGGCACCACCCAGACGGGCGCCCCGCTGCGCGTGCAGAAGGGCGCCCCCGGTAACGGCTGGGGCCGCCACACCGCCTACGCCGGCCCGATCCGCCTCCTGGCGAAGAGGAAGCGCGTCGTCCGGGGCGGCGACTTCGCCAGGGCGGCGTGGCAGGGCGGCTGACCCACCGCGGCTAGACCCGCTTCTCGTGCCAGGTGTAGTAGAGGTAGGTGCTGCCGGGCCCGGTCAGCGTGCCGTAGACCTGCCAGAAGCTGTTCGGGGCGAGCGAGAAGCGGAAGACCTTGTCACCGGACGAAGGCGGTCACCTCCTGGGGCAGGTTGACCACGTCGCACGCGTTGCCCTGCTCGTCCAGCAATGGAGCGTTGGTGATGTTCCAATATCGCTCCTGCACATGTCCCGGCCTGCCAGGACATGTGCAGGTCATAACGGTGCGGCGGCATGATGTCGATCGTGGCCTCGGTAGGAGCGTTGACGGGGTGATAACCCGCCAGGTGGTCATGAATGGTCACCGGCCGGGCCAGAACAATCTGCTCAGATCGAGTAGCGCTCAGTGAGGCCGGACCGATAAGCCCTTGGATATCGATGGTGCCGGAGGGCCGCTCCACGGTCTGATCGCCGTCACCTGATGTTCAGGCATGGTGCCGCGAGGTCAGGAGCAGCAACGTGGACCGACAGGGCGAACAGCAGCCCATGCCACCTGAGCCAGGTGCCCATGAGCTGCCGTCCGGTCAGGTCGCCGCGGCTCAAGACGGTGTGCGTGGCTGGGTGCGCCAAGCGGCTGCCCTGTCGGCGCGAGGGGTGGGGTGGGCGACACCGCGGGCGCTGCTGGCAGGATTGTGTGCCAGCGCGTTAGCTCCGCTGGCGGTGGTGGAGCCGGGCCCGGCAGTGGCACTGGCCGGGATCGGCGTGGTCGGCTCGCTCGGGGCGAACCTGCTGTCCGATGTCATCGGCGCCTCCCTGATCGCCGCCCGCGCCCGAACCCGAGGCGGTGCCCAGGCCGACGCCGTCCCTCCAGCCAACGGCCCGGGGAATGCTGCCGGTGCGGAGGCTTTCGCCGCTGAGCTGGCCGGACGCGTGGAACAGGTGGAGGGGGAGCTGGCCGCCCGCTTGGAGGAGATCTTGCGAGCCGGCGATGCTCGCGCTGAGGCGCTGGCTGAGACGCTGGCGGTGGTGCTGAGCGAGTTGCAGGCCGCGCAGGTGGTGATCAGCGAGGCGGTCGCCTCCGGCGAGGGGGTGTTGCTGGAGGAGATGGTGGCGGGGTTCGCCGCGCTCGGTGAGCAGACAGCGGTGCTGGCGCCGATGCTGGGCCGGCTGGACGCGGCGGCGGGCCGGATCCAGCGGACCCTGTACCGGCAAGATGCTGAGCACCGTTTCGACCGTAGCCAGCGCCAGCGGCAAGAAGCGCTGCTGGTGGTGATGCGTGAGCAGCTGAGTGAGAAGTTGAGCGCCCTGGAGCGCCGCCTTCCCGCCGGACCGAACCTCTTGCCGGAGGCTGGGGCCGGTGGCGGGGTGGTGTGGATGGACGGGTGTCCGTATCAGGGGCTGGCGCCGTTCGGTCCGGCTCAGGCGGGGGTGTTTTATGGGCGGGGCCAGGCCACCGCCCGGCTGGCGGCGATGGTCACCGCTCACCTGGGCGGCGAGGGGCTGATCGTGGTGACGGGCGCCTCGGGGGCGGGCAAGTCCTCGCTGCTGCACGCCGGGCTGCTGCCTGCCCTGGCCGCCGCACCCCTAGACGAAGCAGACAGCGGCGGCAGTAGCGGCGGAGCGTCCTGGCCGCAGGTGACCTTCACCCCCGGGGCGCGGCCGCTGCAGGAGCTGGCGGTGCAGCTGGCGGTGCGCTGCAACGCCGACCCCGACACCGTGCTGGCAGAACTGCACACCGACCCGGGCCGGGCCAGGGGGCGGGCCCGGCAGATCCTGGCCGCCGAAGCGATCCGCCGCTACCAGCAGGGCGCAACCGGTGCGGGTCCGCAGCGGCTGGTGGTGGTCGTCGACCAGTTCGAGGAGGTGTTCACCCCAGCCGCGGACACCTACGCCGGGGAGGCAGAAGCGTTCGTGGCCGCTTTGGAGGCGATCGCCACCGAAAC
The DNA here is from genome assembly GCF_040639135.1 of Streptosporangium sp. NPDC023963. Lineage (NCBI taxonomy): Bacteria > Bacillati > Actinomycetota > Actinomycetes > Streptosporangiales > Streptosporangiaceae > Streptosporangium > Streptosporangium sp. NPDC023963. Next base: position 311,336 of record NZ_JBEZZK010000009.1, on the reverse strand, counting down.
AGATCCAGTAGGCGTCGGCCCGCTTCCCGCGAGCCCGCAGGAGGGGGCCCGTTGGGGTGAGGACCGTCTTGGCGGGGGGCCGGTGGGGATCGTGGTGCTCGCGGTGCGCGGTGACTTCGTCGACCGGTGTGCCGCCTACCCGGTGCTGGCGCGGGCGCTGGAGGAGCGGGTGTTCGTGCTGGGCCCGATGAGCGAACAGGAACTACAACGGGCGATCACCGGGCCCGCCGCGGCGGCCGGACTGGCCGTGGAGGATGGTCTGGCCGAGCAGGTGGTACGGGAACTGGCCGGCCATACCCAACCCGCTGGTGCGGGGCAGGCGGGAGTGGGGGCGTTGCCGCTGCTGTCGATGGCAATGGTGCGCACCTGGCACAACCGAGAAGACGGGCGGTTGACCCGGCAGGGCTATGACCGCTCCGGCGGTGTCGCCTCCGCCGTTCAGGACGCCGCCGAAGAGGTCTACGACGCCTTCGACCCTCACCAGCGGGAGATCGCCAAACGCGTCATCACGGCGTTGACGCTCACCGCCGCCGACGGCCAGGTCGCCCGGCGCCGCGTGGCCTGGGGCGAGCTGGCCGTTGTGTGCGAGCCCGGGCAGCCCGAGCTGACCCAGCAGGTCATCGAGGCTTTCGCCGCTGCCCGGCTGATGGTCACCGGCCCTCCCTCCCCGGCCGGGTCGCCGGACACGATCACCGTGAGCGCCGCCGTTCCAGGTCTTGGCGAGGTGCCCTCCGATGCTCCGGCGACGACACCGATGGCCTTGACTGTGGCCGGTACGGTCGAACTCGCCCACGATGTCCTGGTAACCGCGTGGCCGCGGCTGCGCTCCTGGCTGGCAGAAGATCAGGCCGACCGCGTCCTGCACGGGGAGATCCTGCACGATGCCACCGAATGGGACGACGCCGGCCGTGATGCATCCTTCCTCTACCGCGGGATCCGGCTGGAGGCTGCTCGTCACGCCGCCACCCGCTGGCACGCCGACCCCGGCCGCTACCTTGGCCTGTCCGGCCCCGCCGAGGCCTTCCTGCACGCCGCCGGCCGCGCCGCGACCCGCACCCGGCACCGCTGGCAGGCGCTGTTCGTGGCATTGGCCGCACTACTGGTGATCGCGATCGTCACGGCGGGGGTTGCTATCCGTTTCGGTCAGGAAGCCGAACAGCAGCGCGCCGTGGCACTCAGCCGCAACGCACAGCTCCTGTCCCGCCAAACGGCCCTCTACAGCCAGTCCCTGCTTTCCGGCGACCCAGCGACATCGGCACGGTTGGCTGCGGCGGCCTGGGCCATCGCCCCCACCGTCGAGGCAAGGAGGAGCATGTTCGCACTCCTTAGCCAGCCCGCACGCGCTGTCCTGACCGGCCATACGGGCGAGGTGACATCGGCAGTCTTCAGTCCGGACGGTACTCGCCTGGCCAGCGCCAGTCACGATAGAACGGTGTGGATCTGGGATCCGGCCACGGGTCAGCGGGTCGGTGCCCCCCTCACCGGCCACACCGGCCGCGTGTTATCGGTGGCGTTCAGCCCGGACGGCACCCGCCTGGCCAGCGCCGGAGACGACAAGACGGTGCGAATCTGGGATCCGGTCACCGGCAAGCAGGTCGGCGCCCCCCTCACCGGCCACACCAACTGGGTGTACTCGGTGGCGTTCGGCCCGGACGGCACTCGCCTGGCCAGCGCCGGAGCCGACGGGGCGGTGCGAATCTGGGATCCGGTCACCGGCAAGCAGGTCGGCGCCCCCCTCACCGGCCACACCAGCTCGGTGTTATCGGTGGCGTTCGGCCCGGACGGCACCCGCCTGGCCAGCGCCGGAGACGACAAGACGGTGCGAATCTGGGATGTCGCCACCCACCTACAAGTCGGCGCCCCCCTCACCGGCCACACCAACTGGGTGTACTCGGTGGCGTTCGGCCCGGACGGCACTCGCCTGGCCAGCGCCGGAGCCGACAAGACGGTGCGAATCTGGGATCCGGTCACCGGCAAACAGGTCGGCGCCCCCCTCACCGGCCACACCAGCGCGGTGTACTCGGTGGCGTTCAGCCCGGACGGCACCCGCCTGGCCAGCGCCGGAGCCGACCAAACGGTGCGAATCTGGGATGTCGCCACCCACCTACAAGTCGGCGCCCCCCTCACCGGCCACACCTACTGGGTGTCGTCGGTGGCGTTCGCTCTGGACGGCACTCGCTTGGTCAGTGCCGGATTCGATGGGGCGGTGCGGGTCTGGGATATCGTCACTCACCGGCAGGTCGGCGCCCCGCTGAGCGGCCACGCCGACTCGGTGTCGTCAGTGGCGTTCAGCCCGGACGGCACCCGCCTGGCCAGCACCGGAGCCGACCAAACGGTGCGAATCTGGGATCCGGTCGCGGGCAAACAGGTCGGCGCCCCCCTCACCGGCCACACCAGCTCGGTGTACTCGGTGGCGTTCAGCCCGGACGGCACCCGCCTGGCCAGCGCCGGAGACGACAAGACGGTGCGAATCTGGGATCCGGTCACGGGCAAGCAAGTCGGCGCCCCCCTCACCGGCCACACCCGCTGGGTGTACTCGGTGGCGTTCAGCCCGGACGGCACCCGCCTGGCCAGCGCCGGAGACGATAAGACGGTGCGAATCTGGGATGTCGCCACCCACCAACAAGTCGGTGCCCCGCTCACCGGCCACACCGGCCGCGTGTTATCGGTGGCGTTCAGCCCGGACGGCACTCGCCTGGCCAGCGCCGGAGACGACGGGGCGGTGCGAATCTGGGATGTCGCCACCCACCTACAAGTCGGCGCCCCCCTCACCGGACACACCAGCTCGGTGTCATCGGTGGCGTTCAGCCCGGACGGCACCCGCCTGGCCAGCACCGGAGCCGACAAGACGGTGCGAATCTGGGATCCGGTCACCGGCAAACAGGTCGGCGTCCCCCTCACCGGCCACACCCGCTGGGTGTCATCGGTGGCGTTCAGCCCGGACGGCACTCGCCTGGCCAGCACTGGAGACGACAAGACGGTGCGGATCTGGGATGTCGCCACCCACCAACAAGTCGGCGCCCCCCTCACCGGCCACACCGACTCGGTGTCATCGGTGGCGTTCGCTCTGGACGGCACCCGCCTGGCCAGCACCGGATTCGACGAGACGGTGCGGATCTGGGACGTCGCATTGCCGCGTGATCTCCTCCGGGCAGTCTGCGGCATTGCGGGGCGGTCGATCACCGCTCAGCAGTGGCAACGGTACATCCCCGGCGAGCCGTATCGGCAAAGCTGCCCTGCCCCCCGCTAGAGCCTTTTTCAAAGGATGTGGATGAGCTGGCTGTTCAGCTAGTGCGTTGAAGACCTGCCAGCCAGTCGCTGACATGCTGGGCGATCTTGCTGTGGTGAGGGTAGAGGGCGATCTCACGCACGGGTCGGTCCGGGTCGGCGAGGTCGACCTCGTAATCGCCATCGGGCAACCCTCCGCCGAACCCGTCGCGCGACGAGCAGGTACGCGACCGCATGCGAAGGACCCGGGGGCGCAGGCGGATCGCGGTGGGCGCGGTGGGCACGGTGGGCGCGGCCGTCGTGGCGGCGGCGGTGGCGCTGACCGTGCCGCTCCTGCCTGCCACGCCGCAGCCCGAGACCACCACGACGGTCTCGGGCGGGCTCATGCCCGTGCTGCCGGAGCAGTTCACCTCGGCGGACGGCACAGGCTACCGGCTCGTGGCCAGGACCGCGATCGAGAAGACGGGCGATGCCAAGGCCACGCTCAAGGTCCCCTACACCGGCAAGCCGCTGGACGTCGGCGGCATGTGCGTGGGGCCGGACGACAGCCCGCCGCGAATCGAGGTCAAGGGGTCTCGGCTGCGCGTACCGGTCTCGTTCATGAACTGTGATCGGGAGCTGCGGCTGCAGCCGCTAGATGTCCCCGAAGGCGCCACGGAGGTGACGGCCACTTTCAACACGGTGATCTCCGGTCAGAGCTGCACTCAGGAGGAGCCGGGTGGTCCGTGCGTCACCCAGGCGCGCGCGCATGGTTCGTGGGTGCTGGGCGTATACGAGTGGACCCCGCCCGCACGACCGATCACGCCAGAACCACTGCGAAACATCCCCGAGAAGATAGGCAAGTGGCAGCTCACCGAAACGAGAAGCGGCCTCTGGCCGCAGGACACCACGGCCACCTTCAAGGTCGGCGGCAAGGCGGGCAAGGTCGCCCTCGACCAGCTCTGCTCGGGCGAGCTGGCCACTCGGCTGCAGTTCAGCTTCCGGGCGAACGGCCAGAGCGGGGGCACCATCAAGAGTTGCGGTGTCTGGACCTCAGGTAAGTTCCCGATGGCGATGAGCGAGCTCTACCTGACCGAGCCCACCACCATCACCGTGGAGCTCTCCATGGTCGGTCAGTCCACCAACCGCCCGATCCGGTGGTCGGTCGGCCTGTTCGAGCGATCGTAGGAACATGTCCACCACACCAATATGGGTCGGCCGAGGCAGGGCCAGAAGCGGCCATTGAGCGCGCTGCGGCGGAGTGAACATGGCGACCTCGGAAGTCCACTCCCACAGCGATGGCCCGCAAACGGCTCGCGGACCATCGCCACGCCCTGCGGTCAGCGTGCCACAACCGCTCAGGGCAGCAGTGCGTGCAGGCTCTCCCCCTTGTTCGACTGGCGGGAGATCTTCCTACGGAAGGCCGGGCCCGGCAGGCATTTGGCCAGATGGACGGCCCGGCGCAGCATGCCCCACTCCTTCAGCGCGGCCGCCAGGGTATTCTGCTTGCCGACGATCAGCGAGGCGGTGGCCTGGCCATATTTCAGCGGCCCGGATTTCAGCGGCCCGGCCATCCGCGGCAGATCCGGCCAGCAGTCGGCCACCGGGTCCTCATTCCAGCGCGTGGGTCAATACCGCCTTCAACACCGGCGCCTCCAGCGGGACGGCGACCATCGGGCTGCTGGTGGGCAGCCTGCCTCTGGTTTTGCGCTTCGTCATCGCAGCGGTCCCGCCTCTCGGCGACAACGTGAGACGGCGGGAGCCGCCGGCATCCGTACCTCACAACTTAGGTACCCATCTATATTGACAACCCTCAAATCAATGGGGCAGGCTGGGTATTACTTCGACAGGCTTCTAATCAGGCCGGGAGTGGGTAGGGCTTGGTGGACCGGAGCTCACCTCCATCCCGGCATCCTTGACGATCAGCACGCGATTCACAGGAGAGACGATCATGAGCGATGGACAGCGCGGCCCGGCGGCCGTGGAGATCGAGCCGTTCACGTCCGAGGGCGGCGAACCGCCCGTGGTGGTGATCGGTGCGGGCCCGGTGGGCCTGGCCGCCGCCGCCCACCTGGTCGAGCGCGGCCTGAACTTCCTCCTCCTGGAGTCCGGGCAGCAGGCAGGAGCCTCGATCGCCCAGTGGGGGCATGTGCGTACCTTCAGCCCGTGGCGCTACAACGTCGACGCCGCGGCCCGGCGCCTGCTCCAGGGCGAAGGCTGGAGCGCGCCGGATCCCGAGTGGCTGCCGACCGGCGCCGAGCTGATCGACGACTACCTCACCCCGCTGGCCAAGCACCCGGCGATCGCCCCCCACGTGCGCTTCGGCGCGACGGTGACCGCGATCAGCCGCCTGGGTCACGACCGGGTCCGCTCCATCGGCCGCGAGCAGGTGCCGTTCCTGATCCGCCTGGCCGACGGCCGCGAGATCCGCGCCCGGGCGATCGTCGACGCCTCCGGCACCTGGACCACGCCCAACGTTCTGGGGGCGAACGGCCTTCCCGCCTACGGTGAGCCCGAGGCGGCGGTGCTCGTCGACCACGCGCTGCCCGATGTGCTGGGCGCCGACCGCGAGAGGTACGAGGGCCGCCACACCCTCGTGGTGGGCGCCGGCCATTCGGCGGCCACCACGCTGCTGGCTCTGGCCCGGTTGCAGGACACCCCCGTCACGTGGGCGATCCGGGCGGGCAGCGCGGCACGCGCCTACGGCGGCGGCGAGGCCGACGCGCTGCCCGCCCGCGGCGCCCTCGGCACCCGCCTGCACACTCTGGTCGAGGAGGGACGTGTCCGGCTGCTGACCGGTTTCTTCACCCACTCCGTCACCGAGGCCGACGGCCAGGTGACGGTGCTCAGCCGCGACCCCTCCGGCGCCGAGCAGTCCATCACCGTCGAGCGCGTCGTGGCCGCCACCGGATACCGGCCCGATCACTCCATCGCCTCCGAGCTGCGCCTGGACCTCGACCCCGTCCTTGGCTCCACCCGGGCGCTGGCCCCGTTGATCGACCCCAACCAGCACTCCTGCGGCACCGTACCGGCCCACGGCGTCCGCGAGCTGTCCCACCCCGAGAGCGGCTACTACGCCGTCGGCGTCAAAAGCTACGGCCGCGCCCCCACCTTCCTGATGGCCACCGGATACGAGCAGGTCCGGTCCGTCGTCGCCGCCCTGGCCGGAGACTGGGACGCCGCCCACGACGTGCGGCTGGAGCTGCCCGAGACCGGCGTGTGCTCCTCCGGCCTGGCCGAGGCGCAAGAGCGGCGGGTCGGCCTGGCCACCGGCATCGGTGGCGGCCTGCTCGCCACCCCGCTCCCGCTGGTCACCGTCGGCGGCGACGACGGTGGTGGCTGCTGCGGCTGAACGCGCCGGCCGTCGACCCGTACCGAAGCCGCAGACGCAGGGAGCGTCAGATGTCCGAGGGATACCCCACCGCCGGTCGCACCGGTGGCCGCGGGTGAGCTCCGCCGAGGTCGCCGCAGAGGCCGCCGCCCCCGCTCCCGGGGGCGGCGGCCGGCCGCGTCCGGCTCAGGGATGGCGCATCGTCGCCGCCCTGGCCGTGACGCAGACCATCGGCTACGGCGTGCTCTACTACGCCTTCTCCGTCTTCCTCACCCCCATGGCGGCCGACCTGCGGGCCGGCGGCACCCAGATAGCCGCCGCGCTGACCGGCTCGATCCTGGTCGCCGCGCTGTGCGCCCCGCTGGTCGGCCGACTGCTGGACGCCCGCGGCGGCCGGGGCCTGATGACCACGGGGTCGGTCATCGGCACGCTCGCCGTCCTGGCCTGGTCGCGGGTGGAGAACCTGCCCCAGCTGTACGCGGTCTTCGCCGCGATCGGCGTCGCGTGCGCGATGGTGCTGTACGAGAGCGCCTTCGCCGTCATCGTCAGCTGGTTCGACGGTACCGGCCCGGATCACGACGGCGGCCGGGCCAACGCCCTGCTCGCGCTCACCGTCGTCGCCGGGTTCGCCTCCACCGTCTTCCTGCCGCTGACCGGCCTGCTGGTCGACTCCTACGGCTGGCGCACCGCCCTGGTGGTCCTGGCCGTGATCTACGGAGCGGCGGCGATCCCGCTGCACGCGCTCGTCGTGCGCCGCCCCGCCCGCGCCGGTCGCCGGCCGGCCACGACCCGCGAGCGGGCCGAAATCGTCCAAGCCGCCACCCGCCGGCGGCCGTTCTGGCTGCTGGTGACCGCCTTCACCGCCAACGGCGGCGCGGTGGCGGTGATGGCCGTCCTGCTCATCACCTACCTCGTTCATCTGGGCCACTCACCGGTCCTGGCCGCCACACTGGCCGGGCTGCTGGGGGTGCTGTCGGTGACCGGCCGTCTGCTCACCACCGGCCTGCAGCGCCGCCTGCCCGCCGCCCTCATCGCCGCCGCGATCTTCGCCCTGCAGGGTGTCGCCGCCGCGCTGCTCCCGCTGGCCGGGCGCACGGTGCCGGGCGCCATCGGCTGCGTGCTGGGGGTCGGGCTCGGGTTCGGCATCGCCTCCATCACCCTGCCGCATCTGCTCCTGCAGCGCTACGGCACGAGCGCCTACGCCTCGCTGTCGGGCCGCGTCGCCGCCTTCTCCGTCGCCGACAAAGCCCTGGCGCCGCTGGGCGCGGTCGCGCTGGCCCAGGCGGTCGGCTACGGGTGGGTGATGGCAGCCGTCTCGGTGGCCTGCGCGATCGCCGCGCTCGCGCTGGTCGCCTATCACCACGTATGATTTAGATAAATGTCGAATTAAGGGGTTGTCGTATGACCGCCACCACCCAGTGCTGTGCCCCGATCGCCCGCGAGCCCATCTCGCCGGCCGACGCGGCCGAACTCGCGGCGGCACTCAAGGCGGTCGCCGACCCCGTCCGGTTGCGCCTGCTGTCGATGATCGGCTCCCACCCCGGCGGCGAGGCCTGCGTGTGCGACCTGACCGGCGCCTTCGATCTGAGCGCCCCCACCATCTCCCACCACCTCAAGACCCTGCGGGTGGCCGGGCTGATCGACAGCGAGCGGCGCGGCACCTGGGTCTACTACCGGATCGTCCCCTCGGCGGTGGCCCGGCTGGGCGCGCTGTTCACCCCGCTGGCCGAGCCCGCGAACGCGTGAGCCCGACCGGGGCGACCGCGCTGCCGCCTTCGCCGCGGCGGGTCGAGGTGCTGGTGGTCGGCGGCGGGCAGGCCGGGCTGGCGGCGGGCTACCACCTGCGTCGCGCGAAGGCCGACTTCGTCATTCTCGACGCCCAGGACCAGCCGGGCGGCGCCTGGCGGCACGCCTGGCCCTCGCTGCGCCTGTTCTCTCCCGCCCAGTACAGTTCGCTGCCGGGCCGGATGATGCCCGCACCCGCGGGCGGGGGCTCTCCAAGCGCGGCCGACACCGTCGCCTACCTGGCCGACTACGAGCAGCGCTACGGATTGCCGATCGTCCGCCCCGTGCGCGTACGGGCCGTACGACGGGGCGGGGACCACCTGACGGTCCAGACCGACGCCGGCACCTGGCAGGCACGTGCCGTGATCAGCGCGACCGGCACCTGGTGGCGGCCGTTCATCCCGCACTACCCGGGCATCGGTGACTTCGAGGGCCGGCAACTGCACACCGCCGGCTACACCGGGCCCGAACCCCTGCGCGGTGAGCGTGTGGTGATCGTGGGCGGCGCCAACTCCGCCGCGCAGATCCTCGCCGAGGTCTCCACCGTCGCGAACACCACCTGGACCACCCTGCGCCCGCCCCGGCTGCTGCCCGACGAGGTCGACGGCAGGGCGTTGTTCGATCTGGCCACCCGTCGTGCCCGCTCGGCCGACGCGGCCGGCATCGGCGACCTGGGTGACATCGTCGCCGTACCGCCCGTTCGCGAGGCCCGCGAGCGCGGCGCCCTCAAGGCCGAGCCCATGTTCACCCGCCTCACCGCGACCGGGGTGGCCTGGGCCGACGGCACCGAGCTGGCGTGCGAGACAATCATCTGGTGTACCGGGTTCCGCCCCGCGCTCGGCCACCTGGCTCCGCTGCGACTGCGCGGCCACGACGGCCTGATCCCCACCGAGGGCACCCGCTCGCTCGGAGAACCTCGTCTGCATCTGCTGGGCTACGGCGACTGGACCGGCCCCGCCTCGGCTACTTTGATCGGCGCCGCCCGCTCCGCCAAAACCTGTGTCACCGACGTCCTTCGGCAGCTCGGATCCTGACAATCACTTGACGCGGGGAGACGCCGGGAAGCGCGGGGAGGCGATCGTTCGTGGTGAGCGGTGTCCGGACGCGGGGAAGGAACGCCGCCTGAACCGTGAGCCCACCCCGCCATTTTGATTAGATGTCTCTCTAACTTGACACTTCTCTAATCAAAGTGAAACGCTGGCCCTACTTAGATATCCGTCAAATCCGACGGTCGACGCGGCGTACGAACGTGCGCCACCGACTCGAAAGGGGCACACCATGGCGAGCGAGAGCACCGGTGGATTCACCGGAGACCTGCAGGAAGCCTTCACCCCGCCCGCGGCCGGAGGATGCTGCGGAGGTCCCGCTCCCAGCGCGTCCGACGACGCCGCCTCCATGGCCGTGTCGTGTTGCGGAGGCACGGCCGAGGCCGGGCAGAGCAGCCACACCGAAGGCTGCGCCCATGCATCGGCCACCCCGGCCGCCGCCGCTGCCGGTGACGCCTCCGGCGGATGCTGCGGATGAGTTCCCCGACCCCCGTCTCCTCTCCCGTGCCGCCAGAGGCGGCTGAGGTCCCCGGCCTGGCGGCCGCCCTGGAACAGGTGAGCGCGCGGCGGATGCTCGACTGCGTCGCGGAGCTGGCCTCCGACCGCTACGCGGGCCGCCGGGTGGGTACTCCCGGCGGCCACGCCGCCGCCACCTGGCTCGCCGACCGGTTACGCGCGCTGGGCGCCGAGGTTCGGCTGGACCCGTTCGATGTCGCCGAGGTGCGAGAGCTGTATCGCACGCCGGTGCTGCGGTGGAGCACCGGCCGGGCAACCCGGCGGTTGGAGCATCGCCGCGATTTCGTCGAGCACCCGACCTCGGCCGAACTGCCCGATCCGCGCTCGGCGCCGCTGGCGGACGCGGGCACCGCGGATCTCGGCGGGCGCTGGGTGCTGGCTCCGGCCGGCGAATGGGCGCAGATCTGCCGGCGGGCCGAAGCCGACGGTGCCCTCGGCGTGCTGACGGCGCGAAACACCGACGACGGCGGGTGGATGCCCAAAATGATCGCCGGGCCCGCCCGGCATGCGGTGGCGGTCATCGGAGTACGCGCCGACCTGCACCGGCAGCTGGCCGACGCCCTCGCCGCCGGGGAGGTGACCGTGACCGCGTCGGCGCCGCTGCGCGCGGTCGGCGCCGACGGCGTCAACGTTCACGGCCGCCTGCCGGCCGGGCCGGGCGTGCCGCGCAAGGGAGCGGGGGAAGGAACGGAGGGTGGGCCGCGGGTGCTGCTGACAGCGCACTTCGACGGAGTGGGCGACGACCCGGACCGTCGCCTGCCCGCCGCGGCCGACAACGCCTCCGGGGTGGCCGCGATCCTGGAAGCCGCCCGCGTCCTCACCACCACCTTGACCGTGCCGGTGGATCTGGGGGTGTCCTTCCTGGACGCCGAAGAGGTCGGTGCCTGGGGCTCGGCCCATCACGCCCCCGCCGTGGCGCCGGGCACCCAGGTCATCAACCTGGACGGGGCCGCGCAGCTGCACCAGGCCGCCTCCGTCGAGGCGGGCGGCCCGGCCCATGCCCTGCTGGCCGTCTTGGACCGGGCCGGGCGCCGCACCGGGGTGGCGTTGCGGGCCGGGGCGATGGCCTCGGACAACCGCCGCTACGCCGCGGCGGGACTGGCCGCGATCGGCATCGGCATGGGCATGCCCGGCTACCAGACCCCCGCCGAGACCCCCGACCGCGTCGAGCCGGCCACCCTGGTGGCCGCCGCCCGCCTGCTCGTCTCCACCGTCTGGCTGCTGGCCGGCACGCGCCCCTGAGCGGGGCCGCCGGACCCGGACTGTCAGCGTGCGGGCCCGCGGTCCAGGTGTTCGGGAACGCGGGCCCGGCTCGGATGCCCGCGCCGGATCATCGGGCGTCGACGCGGGCGTCGAGGTCGGCGATCAGGTTTTCGACACGGGCGCGGATCTCGTCGCGGATGCTCCGGACGGCGTCGATGTCCCGGCCGGAGGGGTCGTCGAGCCTCCAGTCCTCGTACCGCTTGCCGGGGAAGAACGGGCAGGCGTCCCCGCAGCCCATGGTGATGACCACATCGCAGACCCGCACCGCTTCGACGGTCAGCACCTTGGGCTGCTCAGCGGCGATGTCGATGCCGACCTCGGCCATCGCGGCCACCGCGACCGGGTTGATCGCCTCTGCGGGCTCCGATCCGGCCGAGCGGACCTCGATCCGGTCTCCCGCCAAGTGGGTGAGCCAGCCGGCGGCCATCTGGGATCGGCCCGCGTTGTGCACGCAGACGAACAGGACCTGGGGCGTATCGGCTGTGTCAGGCATTGACTGATCCCTTTGGCGTGGCGGTGGTGGAGAACAGGCGGCGGCCGGCCAGGCTGACGTAGACCAGCGCGACCAGGACGGGCACCTCGATGAGCGGGCCGACCACCCCCGCCAGGGCCTGGCCGGAGGTGACGCCGAACACGCCGACCGCGACCGCGATGGCCAGCTCGAAGTTGTTGCCCGCCGCGGTGAAGGCGAGCGTGGTGGTGCGCTCGTAGGTCAGGCCGATCGCCCGGCCGGCCAGGAAGGAGCCACCCCACATGAGGGCGAAGTAGGCCAGCAGCGGCACCGCGATGCGGGCCACGTCCCCAGGCCGGGAAGTGATCGTCTCGCCCTGCAGGGCGAACAGGATGACGATGGTGAACAGCAGCCCGTACAACGCGATCGGCCCGATCCTCGGCAGGAAGCGCTCCTCGTACCAGTCACGGCCCCGGGCGCGCTCGCCCAGCGTGCGCGACAGGTAGCCCGCCACCAGCGGGATGCCGAGGAAGATCAGCACGTATTGGGCGATGTCCCAGGCCGATACCTGCAGCGCGCTGCCCTGGCCCAGGCCTAGCCAGGTGGGCAGCAGGTCGAGGTAGAACCAGCCCAGCAGGCCGAAGGCGACGACTTGGAAGATCGAGTTGATCGCGACCAGCACGGCCGCGGCCTCACGGTCGCCGCAGGCGAGATCGTTCCAGATCAGCACCATGGCGATGCAGCGGGCCAGGCCGACGATGATCAGGCCGGTGCGATATTCGGGCAGGTCGGGCAGGAGCAGCCAGGCCAGCGCGAACATCAGCGCCGGGCCGATCACCCAGTTGAGCACCAGAGAGGCGAAAAGCAGGCGGCGGTCGCCGGTGACGGTGCCCAGGCGGTCGTAGCGGACCTTGGCCAGCACCGGGTACATCATCAGCAGCAGGCCCAGCGCGATCGGCAGCGAGATCTCACCGATCTTGACCGCCTCCAGCGCGGAGTTCAGGCCGGGCACCAGGCGCCCCAGCAGCAGCCCGGCGGCCATCGCCAGGCCGATCCACACCGGCAGGAGGCGATCCAGCGTCGACAGGGCGCCGATCACGCCCGGCTGCCCCGCCGGGGCGGAAAGCGGAGCTCGGGTGGACGGTGAGGACATGGGGTTCCCCTTTCGTGGTCGCGCTCAGGCCGTGGCGGGAACGTTGATCAAGGCCGAAAGCTCGGCCAGGGTCTCGGGAACCAGGCGGTAGTACACCCACGAGGCCCGGCGCTCGGAGACCAGCAGCCCGACCTCTTTCAGGACCTTCAGGTGGTGGCTGACGGTCGGCTGTGACAGCTCGAAGGCGCCGGTCAGGTCGCACACGCACACCTCGCCACCGGCGTGGCTGGCCACGATCGACACGATGCGCAGCCGTACCGGATCTCCCAGTGCCTTGAACACCCGCGCCACGGCGACGCCCTGCTCGGCGCTGAGCGGCTCGCGCGTCAGCGGCGAGCTGCACTCCAAAAGCTCAAGCGGCTCCATCGAACCCTCCCATATAGAGATCCATCGAAGTCGACTGGCATCTATATTGACACAGGTCTATTAGCGCACGATACGGAGGGGCCGCCTTCTCGGGCGCCGGACACGTGAAGCCGGCCGGCGGGGCGCGCACCCGCCGCTCGATCTCCCTCGGATCGGCCCTGCCTCCGTGGCCTCCGTGGCCTCCGCGGCGCTCTTGCCATCCGGGCCGGGCGACTCCCGGCCCGGGGAGCGGTTGCCGGGAAAGGCCGAGCAGGCGCCATCGCGGCCCATGGTGACCACCACGCCGGCGGCGCGGACGATTACCCGCGAGAGCCGCCGACGGTCTCTCGGTACGACACCGGTGGCCGGCGGAATCGTCGTGGCGGCGTCGTCAGGTGCCGGTGACCGTGCTGCGCCGTTCCAGCATGACCACGTCGCGCCAGAGGCCGTGCCGGCGGCCGACGCGCTCGCGCACGCCGACCACGCGAAAGCCGAGTGCCCGGTGCAGGGCGAGGCTGGGGGCGTTGTCGGGGAAGACACCGGCCTGGATCGTCCAGATGCCGGCCTGTTCGGAGGCGGAGATGAACGCGCTCAGCAGTGCGCGGCCGACGCCGCGGCCCTGGCAGCCCGGGTGGACGTAGAGACTGTGTTCGACGACCCCCGCGTAGACCGGGCGAGCCGACGTCGGGGAGGCGGCCACCCAGCCGGCGACCTCGCCGGTGTCGATGTCGACGGCGACGTAGCGTGGACGCGCCAGCTTGCCCGCGGTGAAGCGTTCCCAGGTCGGGGCGACCGTCTCGAAGCTTGCCTGGCCGCCGTCCAGGCCCGCCTGGTAGATGGCGAGCACCGGCCCGGCGTCGGTGTCGCGCATCGGCCGGATCTCCAGGCCGGGTGAGATCGCGGGCTTGGTCGCCTGGACGATCGCCGGGTGAACCCCGTCGCCGTGATCGGCGGTCAGGGTGATCGAGGCGTCGATGAATCCGCTTTCCAGCAGCAGGTCGTGATACCCGGCGAGGGTGAGGGATCCGGCGGCGCAACCCACCCGGTGCCCGGCCGCCGCCCGCGGGCCGGGGTCCGCTCCCCCGCCGGCTTCGGCATCGGCCCCGGAGAAGACGACGTCGCTGATGCCGAGGCGGCCGCCGGGCCGCAGCACCCGGAAGGTCTCGGCGAGCACGGCCGCCTTGTCGCCGGAGAGGTTGACCACGCAGTTGGAGATGACGACGTCGACCGCGCGGTCGGGCAGCGGGATGGCCTCGATGGTGCCGCACACGAACTCGGTGTTGGCCGCGCCCGCCTCGGCGGCGTTGCGCCGGGCGAGCGCGACCATGTCGGCGCTGGCATCCAGGCCGTAGACCCTTCCGGACGGGCCGACCCGGCGGGCCGACAGCAACACGTCGATGCCGCCCCCGGAGCCCAGATCGAGCACGGTCTCGCCCGCGCGCGGCTCGGCGACGGCGACCGGGTCGCCGCAGCCCAGGCCGGCGCGCAGCGCGCCCTCGGGCAGTCCCGCGGTGTCGTCGTAGCCGGCCGCGCCGAGGCAGCCCTCGGCGAACGCGTCAGGAGCGCGGTCCACGACGGCCTCACCGGCCGACGCCGCGCGGGCCAGAGCGGAGTAGCGCTCGACGACCTCCTCATGTGCCATGGCGTGCTCCTCGGTCGCAGGTGAGGGTGGCCGGGACGGGATTGCCCATCACCACGTCGGCCGCGGTGGGAAAGCAGCTCACGCAGGCCTCGTTGATCCGGTACAGGCTGGAGGTGCCGTGCCGTTCCACCAGGACGAACCGCACCTCGGACAGGATCCTCAGGTGGTGCGAGACCGTCGACTGCCCGACCCCGACGGCGGCGACGATCTCCCCGACGCTCATCGGCTCGCGCCGCCGGGCCAGCGACGACACGATCTGGATGCGGGTGCCGTCGGCCAGCGCCCTGAACCAGCTCGCGTACTCCTCCGCCACCCCGCGCTCCAGCGGCTCCGGCTTCTCATTCATCGTAAATCGACGATAATCGATGAAAGGTTGCCCGGCAACGAGGGTGCGCGCCGGGCAGGTCACCCCTCGACGACCTCCCGCCCTCTTCGCCGATCCGGGCGGCGCGTCGCGGCGCCGCCGCCCGCACGGCCCTCTCAGGTGACGTAGCGTCGCGAGGTCGTCGTCCGAACCACCGACGACACGCAGCCGGCCCGCACGCGGGCGCACCGGCCGGGTTCTCGCGCTGGCACCAAGGTGCCAGGCAACTTGCTGCCTGGCCGGACCACTTTCCCGGAATGGGGCCGGTCACAAGAGTGGTGCCATACGACACTGCGATCCCTTAAGTGGGGCACCGCGACAACGACCTCGTTCACGCATCGAATCCAATCGATTCACGGAGAATTCACAAAGTTTTCACAAGCCATGGATGCGGCAATTCCGACCGCGTTCGCGATCGCCGTGCGAAACGTCACGGCGCTTGCCACTCCGCGAGAGTTTCATTGCGACGGGAGAACTTCCTCAGTGGAGCAGGACAACACACTTCCCGCAGATCATCGAGGTGTCACGCGGCGCGGGGTACTGCGAGGCGCGATGCTCGCCGGCGCCGGAACCGCCGCGGGGGGCGTCCCGGGCCTCGTCCCCTACACAGGTCAGGCCGCGTTCGCCGCAGCGGCACCGCTCCCGGGCCGGGAGTCCACCATGCCGGACTTCACCGCGGGATCGGCGGCGCTGACCCCTGATCGCGTGGTCAACGGCGCCTGCCAGTTCTGTAACAGCAACTGCCGGATTCAGGTCTCCCTGAAACTGGGACGGGTATTGGAGATCCGCGGTGAGCGGGCGGATCCGGTGCAGGATGGAAACCTGTGCGTCAAGGCCCCCATGATGACCGAGCTGGTCTACAACCCGCTGCGCCTCACCACGCCGCTTCGCCGTGTTTCCGGCCGGAAAGGCGATCCCGACAGCCGTTTCGCCCCCATTTCCTGGGACGAGGCCCTGGACGTCGTCGCGCGGCGCTGGCTCGCCCTGCGTGACGCCGGAGAGGCCCGCGCCATCGCCAACCGGACCAGCGGCCGTCTGCCCCGGGGCACCGGCTCGCTCGCCTCCCGGGTCTTCGCCCTGCTGGGCAGCCCCAACGACACCGACGTCGGCCCGGTGTGCAACGACGCCGGCGGCAACGCCCTGGCCACCACGTTCGGGCTGGGAAACTTCACCAACGGCTACGGCGTCGACGGCGCGACCGGCAAGGAGGATCTCGGCGCGGCGAAGTTCTTCCTCTTCCTGGGCACCAACCAGGGCGAGACACACCCGGTGACCTTCGCCCACCTGCTGCACGAACGCGAACGCACCGGGGCGCGCCTGGTGGTCGTGGACCCGCGCAGCACCCCCACCACCGAGCAGGCGGACCAGTGGGTGGCTCCCAAGCCGCACACCGACTTCGCCCTCGCCCTGGGCATGCTGCACCACATCGTCACCACCGGCCGCCACGACAAGGCCTTCGTCGAGCGGTGGGTGCTCGGCTTCGACAAGCTGCGCGAGCACCTGGTGGCGCGGGGCTACACCCCCGAATGGGCGGCCGGCGTCACCGGCGTCCCCGCCGAGACGATCCGGCGGCTGGCGGTCGACTACGCGACCACCCGGCCCGCCGCGATCTTCTGCAACGCCGGCATATCCCATCAGCTGGGAGCGTTCGACACCTACCGCACCTTGGCGATGCTCGCCGCGGTGACCGGCAACATCGGCGTGCCCGGCGGCGGCTGCAACTTCATGCACAACACCTGGCCCGGCGGGCTGGATCTGCCCCCGCTGAAGGTCACACCCCCCGCCCGGGGCCCGGCGCTGCCCGTCGGCCCCGACTCCTTCGCGGAATCGATCCTGACCGGCCACCCCTACCGCCTCAAGGCGATCATGACGGAGGGCAACCCGCTCATCAGCTCGGCCAACACCGGCAAAGTGCGCGAGGCCTTCGCCAAGCTGGACTTCTACGTCTACACGGGCCTGTTCATGGAGGAGGCCGCCTACTACGCCGACATCATCCTGCCCGTCTGCAGCGGCCTGGAGTTCGAAGGCGTCTACATGCGCCGCGACGACCGTGCCATCCGCTGGCAGGACGCCGCGGTGGAACGGGTCGGCCAGGCACGCTCCGACACCGAGGTCTGGATCGACCTGGCCCACGCGCTCGGCCGTAACGACCGCCGCCGTCCCCGCTCGTACTGGACGGACGCCTTCCCCGTGGAGTGGAAGGACTACGGCACGCTGTGGGACACGTTCGTCGCCCACACCCCCGGGATGGCGGGCATGACCCGCCGGCGGCTGCGCGCGCGCAGCGAACCGCTGCGCTGGCCGTGCCCGAGCACCGACCACCCGGGGGTGAGCACGCTGTATCTCGACCACCCCAGCTGGTACAGGGCGGCTGAGTCGCTCGATCCGGCCAACCGCGGCAAGCGGTTCCTGACGGCGAGCGGCAAGGTCGAGATCTACACGCCGGAGCTGGAAAGCCGGCTCGCCCCGAGCGGGCACCACGCACTACCGGTCTTCTACACCCACCCCGAGGTGACGGGCGCACACCCGACCATCGCCTACGAGGACCGCTACATCACCAACCCGATCAATCCCGGGGCGCTCACCCGGCCGGTGCGCCTGGGCGTCGCCGGTTCCGACGCGGTCCACCGCAAGTACCCGCTCATGGGGATGACCGGCCGTCCCAGCGTGGTGCACTTCGCCTCCCTCACCCACTGGACTCCCACCGGCAAGCGGCTCAACGGCATTCGCCTGGTGCAGATCCACCCGGCCACCGCTCGCGGGCTCGGTATCGCCGACGGCGATGCGGTCGTGGTCGAGAGCCCGCGCGGCGCGGTGAGCGGCACCGCCCTGCTGGACGAGGGTATCCGCGCCGACACCGTCTACCTTCCCAACACCTTCGGGCCGGCCCAGCGGGTCGGTGACGGCTACGACGATCCCCGCTACGAGGCGGCCAACACCCTGATCGACGACCGCCTCTACGACAACCTCTCCGGCCAGCAGGCCTACAAGTGCTTCGCCTGCCGCGTCCGCAAGAAGTGACCCGGTGAACGCGGGACAGGCCGGCGGGGTTCACCCGCCGGCCTGTCCCGTTCCGGAATCTAGATCACTTCGTCTCCCCCGGTATCCGGGGCAGGGGAAAGGACGTCCCAGCCGGCCCCCGGAACGAGGGCCGGAAGGCGCAGGATGTCCCAGCCCGCGCCCCGCACGGATTCGCCGGTGAGCACGGTGAGCACGGTGAGCGCGTCGAGGTCGGGGCGCGCCAAGGTGGGCAGGTCGAGCATGGCCATCTCCGTAGGTGTCGGGTCAGCGGGTGGTGTCGAGCAGTGGCCTGTGAAGGTGGTGCAGTCGCACGCCGGTGAGGTAGGCCGGGCTGTAGGGCCGCAGGTCGAGCTCTTCGGCGAAGCTGAACATCTCCAGTCGCAGCGCCGCTCCGCGCTCCGGCCGGCCGTCGGGGCCGACGGCGTAGGCCAGGACGAAGGACGGGTCGGTGAGGGCACCGAGGTTGACGATCCGGTCGGCCTGGTCGGAGCCGGACGCGGGGTCGACGAGGTGGGAGGGCAGGGCGACGAATCCGAGGCGGCTCTTGAAACCGAACAGGCCCGGCTTGGTCAGGTGGCCGTACAGGTTGGGGTCGCTGCCCAGGCTCACCCAGGTGAACTCGCGCCGACGGGCCTCCTCGATGACCTCCATGTAGAGCAGGCGGGCCAGGCCGGTCGCGTGGTACCGGGGTGCCACCGCGCTGAACCGCGCTCGTACCTCGTCCTTGTCTCGCGACTGCAGGTTGAGGCACGCCCCGGCCAGTGTTTCGCCGTCCCACGCGCAGAGGGCGAAATACCGTTCGCCCTCGGCCAGGATCCGTTCGCGCTGCTGGACGGCGAGGAGCCACCCGTGCCGCATCGCGGTGACCTGGCTTTCGTACAGGGGCAGGAACTCCTCCAGCAGCTTCGGGGACACCGGGCGGACCTCGAAACGCAGCCCGGCGGCGAGGCCGCGGCGACGTGCCGCGAAGACGTTGCGCCTGTCCCTGCTGTTCAGGCCGTTGAGAAACTCCTCCTCGCTTCCCGCTGTGGCCGCGCGCCAGACGACGACCTGCGGCTTGGGAAGGAAGCCCGCGGCGGCGAGCTCCGTCCAGTGTTCGGCCGGCGGGTTTTGCACGCGTACGACGTCGACCTGGTGCCGGTGGCGTCTCCACTCGCCGCCGAGCGCCTCCTGGACGTCGACCACGGCCAGAGGCAGGCCGGCGACGGTCTTGAGGATCACCGTTGCTCGCCGTTCGTCTCGGTGGGCGCCGCCCGCGACAGGGCCGCCGCGTCCGCCGGTCCGTCTCGGGCTTCCAGCAGCCGGGACAGGTCGCTCAACGTCGAGGACACGGCGC
Organism: Streptosporangium sp. NPDC023963; assembly: GCF_040639135.1. Classification (NCBI taxonomy): domain Bacteria; kingdom Bacillati; phylum Actinomycetota; class Actinomycetes; order Streptosporangiales; family Streptosporangiaceae; genus Streptosporangium; species Streptosporangium sp. NPDC023963. The sequence goes on along the minus strand of NZ_JBEZZK010000009.1, from coordinate 291,876 downwards.
GGTAGTAGACCCAGGTGCCGCGTCGCTCCGCGGTGATGAGCCCGGCCGCCCGCAGCACCTTCAGGTGGTAGGAGATCGTCGGGGACGACAGGTCGAAGTCACCGGACATGTCGCACACGCATACCTCGCGGTGGGGGTGCGAGGCGATCAGCGAGAGCAGTCGCAGGCGCACGGGATCCCCCAGCGCCTTGAACGTCTGGGCCAGATCCCCCGCCGCGGAGGGGCCCAGTGGTTCGCGCGCCAGCGGCGCGCACGCGTTGAACACGGCCGGATCCATGTGATGCTCCTGGCTCGCAGATGCCGCCCGGACCGGAGGGCGGCGGCTGCTCCCAGCCGCCGCCGTCACCCGTTTCCGCTCCCGCCGGTCGCCTGGAGCGCCCTGCCCGGGGCGGGCGCGCCGGCGGCCGGCGGCGCGGTGATCGGGCTCGGTGCGGACGCCGGGGCGCCCGCCTGGAAGCGGCGCAGTCTCAGGCTGTTGCTCAGCACGAACACGCTGGACATCGCCATGGCGGCCCCGGCGATCATCGGGTTCAGCATGCCCATCACGGCCAGGGGAACGGCGGCGACGTTGTAGGCGAAGGCCCAGAAAAGGTTGCCCTTGATTGTTTTCAGCGTGCGCCTGGACAGCCGTACCGCGTCCGCCGCCGCGCGCAGGTCTCCGCGTACGAGGGTGATGTCGCCGGCCTCGATGGCCGCGTCCGTGCCGGTGCCCATGGCGATGCCCAGGTCGGCCTGGGCCAGGGCGGCGGCGTCGTTGACTCCGTCGCCGACCATCGCCACGACCCGCCCGTCGTGCTGGAGCCGCCGGATCACGGCGACCTTGTCGGCGGGCATGACGTCGGATTCGACGTCGGTGATCGCGACCTGCGCGGCGACCGCCCGCGCGGCCCGCGCGTTGTCACCGGTCAGCAGGATCGGCGCGAGCCCGAGCCTGCGCATCCGGGCCACGGCCTCGGCGCTGGTCTCCTTGACGGTGTCGGCGACGACCAGCATGCCGCGCACCTGTCCCCGCCATCCGGCGAAGACCGGTGTCAGGCCGAGCTCTTCGGCCTCCTGGCGGCTTTCTTCCAGTTCGGCGGGCATCGACAGTTCCGAGCCCAGCCAGCCCGCCCGGCCGACGAGCACGGCCGTGCCGTCGACCTCGCCGCGCACGCCCAGGCCGGTGCTGCCTTCGAACGCGGTGACGGCGGGCAGGGGGCCGGCGCGGTCGCGCGCGGCGGCCGCGATGGCCTTGGCGATCGGATGCTCCGAGGCGTCCTCCAGCGCGCCGGCGAGCCTGAGCACCTCGTCGGCGTCCTGGCCGGGGGCCGCGACCACGTCGGCCAGGCGCATGGAGCCGGTGGTGACCGTCCCGGTCTTGTCCAAGACGATGGTGTCGATCCGGCGTGTCGACTCGAGGATCTCCGGGCCGCGGATGAGGATGCCCAGCTGGGCGCCGCGCCCGGTGCCGACGAGCAGCGCGGTCGGTGTCGCCAGGCCGAGCGCGCACGGGCAGGCGACGACGAGGACGGAGACGGCGGCGGTCAGCGCTGCGGCGACGTCCAGGCCGTTGCCGAGCCAGAATCCGAACGCCGCGACGGCGATCGCCACGACGACGGGGACGAACACCGCGGCGATGCGGTCGGCGAGGCGCTGCACGGGCGCCTTGCCGGCCTGTGCCTGTGTCACCAGCCGGGTGATCCGGGCGAGCCGGGTGTCGGCGCCGATTCGGGTCGCCCGGACGATCAGTCGCCCGCTGGCGTTGACGGTGGCGCCCGCGACGGTGTCCTGCGGCCCCACCTCGACCGGCACGCTCTCGCCGGTCAGCATGGAGGCGTCCACCGCGGAGGTGCCCTCGACGACGATTCCGTCGGTGGCGATCTTCTCGCCCGGCCGGACGACGAAGAGGTCGCCGACGGTGAGCCGGTCGACGGGCACGCGGGTCTCACGGTCGTTCCTGATCACCGCCACGTCCTTGGCGCCGAGTTCCAGCAGCGCCCGCAGGGCTGAGCCGGCGCGGCGTTTGGAGCGATGCTCGGCGTAGCGGCCGGCGAGGATGAAGACGGTGAGGCTGGCCGCCACCTCCAGGTAGATGTGGTGCAGCCCCTCCCCGGCGACGGGACGCATCACGAAAGGCATCTGCATTCCCGGCAGGCCCGCGTATCCGAAGAACAAGGCGTACAGCGACCAGCCGAACGCCGCGGTCACGCCCAGTGAGATGAGGGTGTCCATGGTGGCCGCGCCGTGCCGCAGGTTCTTGTAGGCCGCCACGTGGAAGGGCCATGCCCCCCAGGTCGCCACCGGGGCGGCGAGCGTCAGCGACAGCCACTGCCAGGAGGTGAACTGCAGCGGGGTGATCATCGCCATGGCGACGACCGGCACGCTGAGGGCTCCCGATATCGTCAGCCGCCGGCGCAGGGCGGCCAGGGTCTCGTCACCGGATTGCTCGGCGGAGTCCTCCTTGGAGGCGGCGGCGGGCTCGGGGGCCGGCAGGGCGGCGCTGTAGCCGAGTGCCTCCACCACGGCGATCAGGTCGTCCACCGAGACGCCGGCGTCGTGTTCGACGTGTGCCTGTTCGACGGCGAAGTTGACCTCGGCGCGCACGCCGTCCATGCGGTTGAGCTTGCGTTCGATGCGGGCCGAGCACGAGCCGCAGGTCATGCCGCCGATCAGCAGCGTGACCTCCGACCGGGTCGCGAGCCCCGGAGCCGATACCGACACCGCTCTCATCTCCTTTCCACGGGCCTACAGTTCCACCGGGGGTACGAAGGTTCCCAGGGCGTAGGCGAGCGCGAAGACCGCCGCCAGCAGCAGCAGGAATCCCGCGACCTTGACGCTGCTTCTCACGACAGGACTCCGGCGAAGCGGTATTTGGTCGTCTCCACCGCGGCCTGGACGGTTTCGGCGGGGACGGGGGCCGGTGCGCTGATCCGCACCTGGCCGGCCTGGAGGTCGATGTCGATGGCCTCAAGGCCGGGGATGGCGGCGTTGAGGGCGGTTCGCACTCGCTTGGCGCATCCGCCGCACGTCATGCCCTGCACCGCGTACGTGGTGACGACGCTCATGGGGTGGTCCTTTCCTGCCGGTGTCCGGGAGTCCGGGCGGGGAGTCGATCGGGGTGCCGGGACTCATCGCCCGGCCGTGGTGGCCCTGCTGCCGGGGATGGCGGCCAGGAAGTCGTGGATGCGCTTCAGCGCCTCGCGCAGCGTTTCGGGGCCGGCGACGTAGGAGATCCGGATGTGGTGCGGGGCGCCGAAGTCGGCGCCGGGGACGACGGCGACCTGTGTGGTGCGCAGGAGCTGTTCGGCGAAGGTCGCGGCGCTGTCGATCGCCTGGCCGTGCGCGCCGGGCCCGTAGGCGCCCGACACGTCGACGAAGGCGAAGAACGCTCCCTGGGGTTCGACGGCGAGCCGCAGTCCGGGCAGGGCGGCCAGGCCGTCACGCAGGATTCGCCGGCGTTCGTCCAGCGCGATGCCGCGCTGTCGTAGTTCGGCGGTCGGCTCCGCGCGCAGCACCGCCAGCGCGGCGTGCTGGGAGATCGAGGACGCGGCCGAGGTGGTGTGTCCCTGCAGGGCGGCCATTGCGGCGATCACGGGGGGTGGGGCGGCGGCGAACCCGACGCGCCATCCCGTCATCGCGAAGGTCTTCGACCATCCGCCGACCGTGACGGTCCGCTCCCGGATCGCGCGGCCCAAAGAGGCGACGCCGGTGAACTCGGCGCCGTCGTAGACGAGGTCGCCGTAGATCTCGTCGCTGACGATGGTCAGGTCAGCGCCCAGCGCCACGTCGGCCAGCGCCGCCAGTTGCGCCCGGGTGTAGACGACGCCGGTGGGGTTGGACGGGCTGTTGATCAGCAGCGCTTTGGTGCGCGGGGTGATCCGTTCGGCGACGGCTCGCGGCGTCAGTTTGAAACCGGTGTCGGCTCCGGTGGGGATGACGACCGGTGTCCCGCCGGCGAGGGTGATCATGTGAGGGAAGCTCACCCAGTACGGGGCCTGGATGATCACTTCGTCGCCCGGGTCCAGCAGGGTCGCGAAGGCGTTCGCGAGGGCCTGCTTGGCACCGTTGGTGATGATGATCTCCTGGGCGGTGCAGGGGGCGTTCCACATGCGCGCCAGTCGTGCGGCGACGGCCTGGCGCAGCGACGCGATGCCGGCGACCGCCGTGTAGCGGGTGAATCCCCGGTCGATCGCCTCGGTTCCGCCTTCGCACGCCTCGCGCGGCGTCGGGAAGTCGACCTCACCGCCGGTGAGGTTGATGACGTCGACGCCGTCTTCGGCGAGCTGTTTGGCGCGGGCGTCGAGCGCCGCCGTGCTCGACGGCGGCAGCTGCGCCGCACGACGACTCAGCATGGCCTTCCTCCTACCTGGCCCTGATGTTGAACCGGACCGCGGCCGGTGGTCCCGAGCCGTGGCCGATCTGGACGTTGATCGCCCAGTAGCCGGACATGCCCAGCACGAGCTTGGCCTCGTACCCATCTCCCTTGCGGGTGGCCGTCTGCTGGGCGCCGCCCATGTTCATGCTGGGCATGTCGTAGTCGACCTTCACCGTGGCGTCGGGGACGAGGGCTCCGGCGGAATCCTTGACGGTGAACTGCGCGGTGGTGGCCGTCCCGCCTTTGGCCGGGCAGGGATTGGTGGTGAACTGCACCGTGAGTCCGGCGTTCTGCTGCTGGGTGAGGCATTCGGCCGGCGACCTGGTGTCGTCGGCCCTGCTCTGCGCGCAGCCCGCCATGGTGACGATCGCGATGGCCGCGGCCGCCACGGCCCGGCGTGGGCGCCTGCTCATCACTTGCCTCCTGTCGTGGGTTTCTCGGTCGGTCCGGCGGGCGGTGCGCTGTCGGCAGGCGGGGCTATCCGCAGCACGAACTCTTCGCGGCCGGAGCTTTCCCGGCCTCGGCGACGGGGGCGGTGGCCGTCGTGGCCGCGGGCTTGGGGCCGCAGCACGAGGCCTTCGCCGCCGGGGCCGCACCGCCGGCGGCAGCGGCGGCGGGTTCGGTGGCGGTCGTCGCGGCGGGCTTGGGGCCGCAGCAGGAGCTCTTGGCCGCGGGCTTGGGCTCGGGCTTGGCGGTGGCCGCCGGCTCGCTCTGGGCGGCCGACCAGAACAGCTGGCCGAGGTTCTGCTCGGTGGTGGACATGGGATTACTTCCTTCCAGCGGGTTGGGCGGTGGTTTCTCCGGTCTGGACTTTGCACAGCTCGGCGAGGCGGCTGTCGCGGGTGAGCAGTTCCACCGGCGTGCCGGACTCGACGATCCGGCCCTCTTCGAGGACGAAGACGCGGTCGAGGTCTTCGACGAGGGTCAGCCAGTGGGCCACGACGATCGCGGTGCGTCCTTCCAGCAGCCGCCGGATCGCGGCCAGGACGGTCCGTTGCCGGGCCGGGTCCACGCTGGAGACCGCCTCGTCGAGGACGATCACTTTGGGGTTGGCGAGCATGGCGCGCGTCAGGGCGACGAGTTGCCGTTCCCCGGTGGACAGCCGCGATCCGCGCTCGCCCACCTTGGTCTGGTACCCGTCGCCGAGTTCGGCGATCACCTCGTGCGCGCCCAGCGCGCGGGCGGCCTCGACGATCTGCTCCTCGGTCGCCTCGGGGCGGCCGAAGCGGATGTTCTCCGCGACGGTCCCGTCGAAGAGCTGGGCCTCCTGGGTCACCAGCAGGATCTGCTCGCGCACGGAGGACTTGGTCACCTGCGACAGGTCGTGGCCGTCGATGTGGATCGTGCCCGAGGTGGGCGTGTAGAAGCGGACCAGCAGCTGCATGAGGGTGCTCTTGCCGGCGCCGCTGGCGCCGACGACGCCGACGTGCTCGCCGGGGCGGACCTCCAGCGACACGTCGTGCAGGACCTGGGTCCCGTCGTCGTAGCCGAATCCCACGTGGCCGATCTGCAGGTGGCCGCGAACCTCACTCAGCGGGTAGCCGGTGTCGTCCTCCCCGGGCAGGTCCAGCACCTCCAGGACGCGCTGGGCCGAGACCGCCATGTCGGAGGCCTGACCCAGCTGGTTGGCCACGTCGCGGACCGGGTTGAGCATCCGCTTGGAGAACAGGGCGAACGCGGCCAGGGTGCCCGCGGCCAGGGCGGCGCCCTGGGCCATGCCCATGGAGGCCATCATCGTGTCGGTGCCCAGCAGCATCCAGGTCATGGGCATCATGCCGGCGGCCAGGTCGAAGAAGAAGCCCGATCCGAGGGCGTGGCCGTTGATGATCTGCAGGCCGCCGAAGAAGATCAGCAGCGCCAGGGCGATGTGGACGGTGAAGCCGAGGTAGGAGGTCAGCCACAGCCGTTTGGTGGAGAGCCTGTTGTGGATGACGGTGTACTGGGCCGATCGCTGCTCCAGGTCGGCCATCATGCTGTCCTCGCGGCCGAAGGCGCGGATGTCGGCGAGGCCGTCGATGCGCTGGTTGAGGTAGCCGACCATGCCGTCCCACGCCTCGCGCTGGTGGCCGGTGTCGGCCTTGAGGTGACGGGTCCAGCGCAGCGCGATGAAGACCATGAGCGGGATGACCACGAGGGTCGGCAGGGCCACGCCGGGGCTGAGGGCGAGCAGGAACACCGCGAAGGCGATGAACCACACGGCGCTTTGCACGAGCTCCATGCCGGTCTTGGTGATGTAGCCGCGAAACCGCTCGGCCTCGAACAGCACCCGGGTGACCCACGTCCCGCTGGCCTGGGAGACGTGGCGTGACAGCTGGACGTTGTGCAGCCGGGTCACCAGGTCGTTGCGCAAGGTGACGGTGATGCGCTCGTTGACCCGGATCATCGCGAGGTTGTAGGTGATGCGGATGATGTTGTCCAGGACCGCGAGGATCACCAGGTTGATCGCCGTCTGGGCGACGGCCTCCATGTTGCCGGTGACGATGTGGCCCACGCCGAGCATCACGGCGTACATCTGGGCGATCGTCATGACGGAGCTGAGGATGGTCACCAGGGTCGCCAGGGCGATCCATCCGATGTGGGGTCTGAGGTAGGGAAGGAAGCGACGCACCGCCCGGCGCAGCGTCTGGTTGACCTCGCCCGGGTCGAGGGGTGCGGGTGGGGAGGCGATCTCAGCCATTGCCCTGGGCTCCTTCCTGTACGCCGGCGGGCGTCAGCGGCCGATCCGCCGCGTCGTCGCCCGTCGTGCCGCCCGTCGTGCCGCTCGCTGTGCCGCCCGTCGTGCCGCTCGTGGAGCCGGCCCGGTCGCCGGTCGCGTCGCCGGTGAGGGACTCGGGGGGCACCAGCACGCCGTTCTTGAGCGCGATGACGCGGTCGACGTAGCGGGCGACGGCGGGTTGCTGGGTGGCGATGATGAGCGTGCGGCCCTGCCGGACCCGCACGATGGTGTCGAGCAGCTCGGCCTCGGTCTCGGCGTCGAGGTTGGCGGTGGGGTTGTCCAGCAGCAGGACGGCGGGGTCGACCAGCAGGACGCGGGCCAGGCCCACCCGCTGGCGCTCCCCGGCCGAGAGGTCCACCGCGTCGGCGGCCAGCGTCCGGGTCAGCGGGAAGTCGCCCAGACCGGCGGCGTGTGCCGCGTCGGCGATCTGCTGCGCCGTCGCATCGGGGCGGGCGAAGCCGATGTTGTCGGCGAGTGTCCCCTCGAAGATCCATTGCCGTTGCGGCAGGGACACCACCTGTCGCCGTACCGATTCCAGGTCGTAGTCGCGCACGTCGACGCCGTCGTAGGCCACGACACCGGCCTGGGTGTCGCGCAGCCGGGCGAGCACGTGCAACAAGGTCGTCTTGCCGCCGCCGGTCGGCCCGATCAGCGCGACCGCCTCGCCGGCCCGCACGGTCAGGCTGACGTCGTCCAGGACGCGCCGTTCGCCGATCTCGACGACGATTCCGGTGGCCGACAGCGCACCGTCGGGTGCCGGCATGGACCGGGTCCGCGGCTCGACGGTCAGCACGGGCCGGGCGTCGACGATCCGCAGCAGCCGCTGCGCGATGACCACCGAGCGGAAGATCCCGTTCGCGTGCATGGTCACCATGTGCATGCTCATCTGGACCATCATGATCAGCGCGGTGAGCGCGACGAGGCTGCCCACGGTGATCTGGCCGTCGACGACCGCGCTTCCCCCCAGCCACAGGGCGATGGGGGTGGGCAGCGCGCCCACGACGTTGAGGATGGCCTCCCACCGGCTGTAGGTGGTCTTCATGCTGCCCCTGCGCGCCGAGAGCTCCTCGTTGATCTTCTGGAGCCGGCCGGAGGCGGCGTCCTCGCGGCCGAAGGACTTCACCACCCCGATGTTGGACAGGGACTCCCCCACGCCGGAGAGCAGGTTGGTGAACTGCCCTTTCACCTCGCCGAACACGCGCGACAGGCGTCCCTGGACGGTCAGATTGCCGATGATCACGATCACCAGGGGGATGGAGGCGACCAGCGTGGTGCGCACGTCGATCAGCAGCGCCACCAGGTACATCACCGAGGTGACGAGGATCTGGTTGAGCAGTTCCAGGATCCCGCCGTTGGTGAGACCGCGCACGAAGACCGCGTCGGAGACCAGGCGGGTCAGCGCCCGGCCGCCGGAGGCCTCGGCCGTGTCGGCGGGCCCCAGGCGCAGGAGCTTGCGAAAGAGGTCGTGGCGCAGGTCGTTGACGGCCCTGCTCGCGACGTTGAAGCGCAACTGCTTGCCCAGGTGCAGCAGCGCGGCCGAGAGCGCGCCGACGGCGAGGATCCCCAGGGCGATCCCGAGCAGCAGGCCGGGGTCGCCGCCCAGCACTCCGGCGTCGATCGCGACGCGGATGATCAGGGGAATGGCGATGGTGCTCAGCAGCCCGGCCAGCATGGTGGCCGTGGCCACGATCATCGCGCCGCGATAACGCAGCGGGTAGCCGTAGATGAAACGTAGCGCGTGAAGTGACTCTTTCACGTTCCTCTTCCTTCTGGCCGGGCCTGCGGCGTGCGGCGCGGTCCACGCCTTACCGGGTGCGGACCGCGCCTGATCACACGTGGTGGCCGTGGCCTAGTCGCAGCACGCACAGGCGCAGCTGCATTCGGCGCCGTCTTCCGCGGCGTCCTCGATACCGCTGGTCTCACAGCAGCCCGAGCCGATCATGTCTTCTGCCATGACATCCTCCCGACTGATTTGATAATTCCAAGATTATCGAATCAGATCGCCTGTGCCCAGTCAAGGGACCGTCGCGCCCCTGCCGGGCCGGTGGTCGTCAGCAGCAGGAGGTGTGTGGCTTGTCGACCTGCTTTTCGGCGTTCTCCAGTGGCTCGACCCGCAGGTCCAGCTGTTTCATGATTCGTTCGTGGTCGCGGGCGACCTCCTCGCGGCTGGTGCCGGCCACCACGATGCGGCCGAAGGTCCCGCCGCGCGGATGGTTGATCGCCAGGACCGCCTCCCCCGGCCTGACGTCGATCTCGATCACCGGCGCCACCGGGGACTCCAGGCCCTCGACCGCGCGCAGGGCCTGCGGCCGGTACCACAGCGTCCCCTCCTGCTCGAAGACGATGCTGTGGTACATCCCGATGGCGGCCTTGGGGGGGTCGGGCTGGATGTGCCGGCCCAGGGCGGCCTCCACCGCCGCGAGCGTCAGCTCGTAACCGGTGGTCGCTGCGATCAGTGCGACGCCCTGGCCTCCGGAGACCCGCGGGTTGACCTCGACGACCTTCGGCCCGTCGTCGGTGAGGATGAACTGCAGCAGCGCCACCCAGTTGTCGAGCCCGAGGGCGGCCAGGACCCGTTCGCTGAGCTCGCCGAGCCGGGCCTGCTCCCCCTCGGCCAGGGCGCTGGGGAACCAGCCTCCCAGCTTGACGAATTTCGGCGGCGGCCCGACCTCGCCGGTGAACACGTACAAGATCTCCGTCCGGCCGCCCGCGCGGGCGGCGAACACGCCGATCTCGGGACCGACGAGGTACTCCTCGACGAGCGCGCTGTCGCGGCCGCCGTCCAGGATGTCGCTCACGGCCGCGAACACCTCGTCGGCGTCGGCGCAGTGCATGAGCCCGGCGGCGCTGGAGGCGTCCCGGGGTTTGACGATGACGGGCAGGCCGATCTCCTTGGCGGCGATCACCCCCTCCTCGGCGCCGCGGACGACGCGGTGGCGTGTCACGGCGATGCCGGCCTCGGCCAGGCAGCGGTGGGTGGCCGCCTTGTCGTTGCAGTTCCAGGCGGCCTGGCTGGTGATGCCGGTGCTCAGTCCCAGCCGCTCGCCCAGCATGCCGGCCAGCGGGACGAGGCGGTCGATCTGGCTGACCACCGCGGTGAACGGCCGCAGGGCGTGCACGCGCCGGACCTCGGCCAAGACCCCCTCCCAGTCGTCGAAGTCGACCTCGATCGGGATGTCGGCCGCCGCGAGGAGGTCGAAGGGGATGGCCTCGTCGGCGAAGCCCACCTCGTATCCGGTGCGCTCCTTGAGCATCGTGACGGTGCGCCGGCCGCCCAGGACGAGTACTCGTGTCCTGTCGCCCGGCGCGTGCGGTCCTGCGTTGTCTGACACGTGGAGGTCACCGTCCTCATATGGGGTGTCTCATGGGTCTAGGTCGTGGCCTGGTCGATGTGTGGCCGGAGGGTGTCGAGGATGCGCCGGTAGGCGGGCTCCAGCCGGGCCTCGGTGTCGGCGTAGACGACGACGCGCCCGTAGGTGCCGCCGTCGGGGTGGTCCAGGGCCAGCACCGCTTCCCCGGGGTCGACGTCCATGCTGACCACCGGCGAGGGGGCCTGCTGTCGCGCGTCGGTGAGCGCCCGCGGGTCGTAGGCGACGCGTCCGGAGGCCTCGAAGGTGACGCAGCGGTAGCGGGCGTAGCGGGCCGTCGGCGCCCGGCGGGTGACGGGCCGGCCCAGTGCCACCTCCGCCGCGGCCCGGACCATGTCCACGCCGCAGACCGCCTCGGTGATCGCGCACAGCAGCCCGCCGGGAGGACGGGCGCCGACGTTGACGACCATCGGGCCCGCAGGGCCCAGCCGGACCTGGGTGTGGGCGATCCCGTCGTCGAAGCCGAGCGCGCGCAGGGCCTTCGCGACGAAGCGGCCCAGGTCGTGTTCGCCGCGCTCGCCCAGCCCGCTGGGGAAGTCGTAGCCGACCTCCAGCGGCCGCGGCCCGGGTGCGGTGTGCTGGGAAAGGATACTGATCACCTCGGTGACACCGCCTGCGGTGACGCTCTGCACCGCGTATTCCGGCCCGTCGACGTACTCCTCGACGAGAAGGTTGGGGGAGCTCTCCTCGCGCAGTGCCGTGACCGCCTCGGCGACCTCGTCCGGGTCGCGGCACAGCCGGGTGCCCCGGCCCGCCGCCGCGGTGATCTTCTTGAGCAGCACCGGGTGGCCGATCCGCCGGGCGGCGGCGTGGGCTTCGCCCTCGTCGGCGACGACGGCGTAGGCCGGTCCCGGAATGTCCGCGGCCTGCAGGGCCAGGCGCATGCGGAGCTTGTCGTGGCAGTTCAGCGCCGCTGCCAGGGCCAGCCCGGTCACGTCCAGGCGGGCGGCGAGGAAGCTGGCCAGGGGAAGGTGTGCATCGTAGACGCTCAGCACGGCCTCGACGGGGTGGGTCGCGTGCAGCCGTCGCAGCGCGGCCTCGGCCGTCGTCCAGTCGTCGAGGTCGAGGTCCATCGGCACGTCGACGACGCAGGCGAGGTCGAGGGGGGTGGGGTCGCCGAGCAGCACCGTGCGTACGTCCAGCTGCGCCAGTACCTGCACGACGCGGCGGCCCGACACGCACACGACGCTCGGCCGGCCCTCATCGGCCCGCCCGGGCATCTGCTCGGGCACCGGCACGGGTGCCGGCGTCGGTCCTGAAATCAGCTCTGACATCAGCAGCACCTGCTCGCCACGCCGAGTTCGTGCGCCGAGGCCTGGCTGCGGGCTTCTACCTGCCGGCACCAGGCGTGCAGGAGCGCGTCGCGGCCGCGGTCGGCCGTCTTCAGGGCGAGGAAGAGGGGGGTGCCCGCCGCGCCGTAGCGGCGTTTGACCACCCCGTTGCCCCGGCCGAAGTTGAGCACGCGGGTATCGGTGGTGATCGCCACTTCGACGCTGTGGGCGATCATCGCGTGGTAGGGCTCGAAGACGGGGTAGCGGCCGGTCTGCAGGCCCGCGATCCACAGCGCCCACTCCCCGCCGAACTGCCATCCGACGAACACGGCCACCACCTCGCCCCGCTCGTCGGTGGCGGTGATCGTTCTCTCGTAAGGCCGCAGGTGATGGGCCATAGCCCGCAGGTAGTGCTCGGGCAGCACGTCGGCGGGCATGTCGTGCTCGCGCAGCACGGCGTGCGCGAGCCGGACCATCGTGGTGGCGTCCGGCTTGGCCTCGCCGATGACCAGGCCGTCGCCGCCTTGGCGCTGTTCGCGCCGCAGCCGACGCCGGCGGCGTCCGGGCAGGGTTTCCCAGTGCTGCTCGGGGCTGGTGTGGGTGGTGTCGAGCCGGTAGGTGGTGGTCATGTGCGCGGCGGCGTAGCCCTGTCCCAGCAGCCACCCGGTCAGGTCGTCGGCCGGGGCGTTGGCGATGCCCCACGCCCACGCCCCCAGCGCGGCGGCCGCGCGTTCCAGGCCGGTGACCAGGGCGTGCGCGGCGGGCCGGTGGCCGGGCAGCGCCAGCGGGCCACCGCGCAGCCCGGCGAGGCTGTGCGCGAGCAGGATGGGGCCGTCCCGGTGCAGGACGATCGGCGCGCCGAGGGTGAAGGCGTATTCCAGGCGCGGGCAGTGGTGGACCAGGTAGGCCGGGCAGACGCCTGCCAGTTCCTCTCCGTCGTAGGCGAGCAGGTGGGCGGGCTCGAAAACGCCGGGGGGTGCCTCCTCGAAGGCGGCCAGCCACTCCCAGGCGTAGAAGATCGCGCCGCCGCAGCGGTTCACCACGTCGTTCCAGGCGTCGCGGTCGATACCGGCCACGCCGCGGGCGAGTTCCACCCGGTAGCGGCCGGTTGGTCCGCCGAGCACCTGGGCGTCCATCAGCGTCGTCGTACGACTGCCCACGCTCACCTCAGCAACACGACTTGAATTCACGGCTGTCCGACTCCTTCTGCCAGGCCAGGCCCTCAAGCCGGCTCACCCGCAGTCCGAGCGCCTGCCTGATGGCGCCGACGCCGTCGGCGACCTCGGTGGCCGAGTGCCCGAAGACCACGATCCGGCCGTACACCCCGCCTTCGGGGTGGTCGGCCGGCAGTACCGGTTCGCCCGGCGCGACCTCGATCTCGACGATCGGCGGCAGGGCCCGCGCCTGGTCCGAGACGTCGATGCCGGTGCGGTAGGTCACGAAGCCGGGTTCGTCGAAGACGACGCTGCTGTACAGGGCGTGGGTGGCGCGCGGCCGGTCGGCGGTGACGGCGATCCCGAGGGCGAGCTGGGAGACCGCCTTGGTCATGTCGACGCCGCAGACGGCGTCGGTCATCTCCACCAGCCGGCCGCCCGGGCGGCGGGCGTTGACCTCCACGACGCGAAACCCGTCCGGTCCGCGGCGGACCTGGGTGTGGCTGATCCAGTCGGTCACTCCCAGGGCGCCCAGCGCCGAGGCGACGAGGTCGCCCAGCGCCGCCTCGTCGCTCTCGCCGAGCCCGCTGGGGTGCTCGTAGCCGATCTCCACGAACACCGGTGGCTCGGTCATGTGCTGGCGGAAGATGCTCAGCAGCCGGGTGCGGCCGTGCTGGGTGAGGGTCTGCACGGCGTACTCGGGTCCGTCGACGTACTCCTCGACCAGGATTCCCGTCCGGGTTCCCGATCCGGGGTCGGCCAGCACGGCTGACGCCGCCCGGTGCACCTCCTGCGGGGTGAGGCATCGCCGGACGCCGAAGGCGCCGGCTCCGTCGCGGGGTTTGACGACCACCGGCAGGCCGATGTCGCGGGCGATGCGTACGGCGTCGTCGGCGTCGCCGGCCAGGCCGAAGCCGGGCACGGCGATGCCCGCCTCGTGCAGCCGGTTGCGGGTGCGCCATTTGTCGTGGCAGTTCCACGCGGCCTCAAGGCTCAGCCCCGGCCGGTCGGCGAGCAGCCGGCCGGCCAGGTGGGCCATCAGCGGGATGCGGGGCTCCACGTGCGTCAGGACGGCCGCGGGGGCGAGCCCGCCGAGCTGGTCGTGGACCACTTTGAGCACCAGGTCCCAATCGTCGACGTCCACGTCGACCGGCACGTCGGCCCACGGCATGCAGTGCAGCGGCACGCGCCGGTCCAGGTGCAGGATGCGGTAGCCCAGGTGGTGCAAGACGGTGAACTCCCGCTGGGCCCGGCCGCCGATGAGGACGACGGTGTCCGTCGAAACAGTGCCCGCCGGGGTCGTGCCGTCGCCTGTCATCGGCGCTCCGTTCTGTGACTGGGCGCCGCTCGCTGTGCGATGCGGCCGTGGTCGGTGTGTGCTGGTCAGCAGCAGGTGTTGGCCTTCTTGGCGGGCGCGGCCGCGGCCTGGGCGGGGCGCTGCAGGGCATCGAGTTTCAGCACCTCGACGATGCCGGCGACCTGGCCGATCTCCTCGTTTCCCAGGCCGATCTGCTTGGCGGCGGCCAGGAAGGAGCGCACCGTCTCCTCCCGGCCCAGCAGCAGGGCGGCGGCCAGCGCCACCGCGGCCCGTGCCTTGGGATCGAGGGCTCCGCCGTTGAAGACGGCGTTGAAGAAACTCTGGTAGCTGTCGGAGAAGCTGGCGTGGCTGTCTCTGACCTCGGGGGCCAGTTGGATGAGCTGGCTGGAAATGCTGGGCGCCGCGGTCGCCATCGGTACTCCTTGGGGTGTCGATTTCAGGTGGTGTCGGCGTCGCGTCCCGGGCCGGGGCGGTCCGGGAGGCTTCAGGTGCCGTGGTGCGGGGGTGGGTCGAGTGCCAGGAGGGCGGCGCTGACCAGCAGCAGGCGGCCCGCCCGGCGCAGTGCGCCCGGTTCGATGCGGTCGGGGGCATCCAGCGGCGAGTGGTAGTGGGCCGCTCCCAGGCCGAGCCCCGCCACGGCCAGTCCGGCCGCGGCGTAGCGGCGGTTGTCGGAGACCACCGGCGCGAGCGCCAGCGGGACCGCCAGCGCGCGCCCGGCGCGGTCGAGGACGTCTTCGATGAGCCGGCTGCCGGGTCCCAGGTCGACCGCGACCGCGCCGTTGAACTTCCCGGCCATGTCGAGGTTGACGACGTCGGGCCGGAGTCCGGCCGCGAGCAGTTCTTCGGCGTGCCGCCGAGACCCCTGGGAGCCCGCCTCCTCGGCGTCGAGGGCGGCGAACATCAGGGGCCGGGCGGGCCTGAAGCGGTGTGCGGTGAGCGTGCGCGCGACCTCCAGTAGCACGGCGGTTCCGCTGGCGTTGTCACCGGCGCAGGGAAAGCGCCGGTCGGGGTCGTCGCCGACGCCGTCGTAGTGGGCGCTGAGCAGGACCGGCCGGGCCGCCAGGGCCGGGTCGGCGCCCGGCAGCAGGGCCAGGACGTTGGTGGCGGTGACGGTTTCGCGGCGCAGCGGCACCAGTGCCCGTACCGTGCTCGCGTCCCCGCCGGCCAGCAGGTCGGCCAGCAGGTCGGCCCGGACGGCGATCACCGGCACCTCCACCGGAACACCGGTCACCCGCTTGGTCAGGAACCCCGACCCGTCGGGCAACTGGGCGACGAGCAGGCCGACCCCGCCGCCGCGGCGGACCGCGGCGGCGAGCCGGGCGAGGTCTCCCGCGCGGGGGGCACCTTCCAGGGCGGTCCAGGCGCCGGGGCGGGGGGTGCCGTCCCAGCGCGCGACCCGTCCCTCGACGGCCTCGTCCATCGGGGCCGAGCGGGGGTGGGCGGCGTAGTCGCGCCGGTGCTCCAGCCGCCTGGACGAGACAGGGCCGTCGACGGTGAGCACCGGCGGGGCGCCCAGCCGGAGCACCCCCGGCACCGGGAAGGTGCGCCGGGTCGTCTCCAGCCCGAGGGCACCGAACGCGCCGATGAGCAACTCGGTGGCCCGATCGTGTCCCGGGGTGCCGACGGCGCGGCCGGTGAGCTCGGGCGCGCACAGTGCCCGCAGGGTCGCCATGGCCCGTGACTCCTCGAAGGCGTCGGCCGGCGCGCCGAGGCGCTCGTCGAGCTGTGGCCGGGCGGTCGTGGCCATCGGGGTGCGGACCTTTCCTCGTGCCGCCGGGGCGGCCGGATGCGACGGGCCTGTGCGAAAAGGGCGCTACCCTCCGCAGCAGCCGCTGCCGGTGTCGTCCGAGTCCAGGTCGATGAGTTCCAGCTCGGCCGGGCCCGACGCCGGCTCGCCGCAACATCCCGACGCCACCGCGGTCGCCTCCGGGGCGGGGGCGGCGATGAATCCGCCGGCCACGGTGGTGTCCTCGTCCTGTCGCGTCTGCATAACCGGTCCTCTCGATCGATTTTGATTTGAAGAATTCTTAATTAGGAGATCATCGAATCATGGGTGGTGTCAATGCGTTCGGCGCAGGCAGTCCTCACCGCGGGGCCGCCGGGTCACCCCGGCGGCCCGAGCCTCAGGAAAGCAGCAGGTACGCGCCGGCGGCGACGGCCGCGCCGACCGGCGGGGTGCAGAGCCAGGCGATCAGCAGATCGCGGACGGTCTTCTTGTTGAGCCGGGACAAATCGTTGGCCGCGATGCCGGAGATGGCACCGGCCGAGACCTGGGTGGTGGACATCGGCAGGCCCAGGGTGGCGCCCAGCCCGACGAGACTCGCGGTGGTCAGGTTCGCGGTGAACCCCTCCACATGCGGGATCTTGATGACGGAGTAGGCGAGACGGTCGGCGATACGCGACCCGGCCAGCAGACCGCCGAGCGCCATGGCGACGGTGACGGCCAGCAGCAAGGTGGTGGTCGTCATCCCGCCGATCATCGCGAAAGAGCCGATCGCCACGATCTTGGGAGCGTCGTTGAGGCCACGGGCGAAGCTGGCGAGCCCGCTGGTCATCCAGTGGCCGATCCCGATCGCCTTCTGCGCCCTGGTCAGCTCCGCCTCCACCCGCGCGGGAGCGGTGGCGGTCAGGATCGCCGAGGTGCCGGCGGGCGGCGGCTCGGCGACGGCCTTCCTCCTGGCGGCCCTGGCGACGACCCTGCGGGTGATGACCCCGAGCACCGCCGAGATCGCGTACGCCACCAGGATGCTGAGCAGCAGCGGCTGCACGACCTTGGCCAGCAGCCCGTTCCACTGGACGGCATCGGCCGCGAACAGGCTGCCGGCCCCCAGCAACGACCCGACCAGGGCGTGGGTTGTCGAGACCGGCAGCTTCAAGACGGTGGCCAGCACGACCCAGAACACCGTGCCGATCAACACCGCGGCGGCGAACTCCGCGGTCGGGGCGGCCGCGACGATGCCCTTGGAGAACAGGGCGGTCATCTTCGAGGCGAGGCTGAGCGACACCAGGCAGCCCACGGCCGTGGTGACGGTTCCCCACACGATGGCGGTACGGATCTTGGTGACGCCCGCGCCGGCGAGCGTGGCGACGCCCTTGGGGACGTCATTGGCGCCGTTCGCCGCGGCGAGCGCCACGACGAGGATCAGGACGAGGACTTCCATGGGGCAGCAGCCTCCAGCGGTGGGGTGAGGGGGGGCGTGAGGGTCGTGGCGTGCCGGATCGCGGCGTCGACGAACGCCTCGATGAGGGGGTGGACCGAGGCGGGCGTCGAGGACAGCTCGGGCTGGAAGAGGGTGCCGATGAAGAACGGGTGGTCGGCGAGCTCGACGGCCCGGGGCGCCTTTTCTGCGTCCCAGCCGCTGATCACCAGGGAACTGCGCTCGATGAGGCCGACGTAGTCGGGGTTGAGGCCGTACTT
Source organism: Streptosporangium sp. NPDC023963 (assembly GCF_040639135.1). Classification (NCBI taxonomy): domain Bacteria; kingdom Bacillati; phylum Actinomycetota; class Actinomycetes; order Streptosporangiales; family Streptosporangiaceae; genus Streptosporangium; species Streptosporangium sp. NPDC023963. Next base: position 274,277 of record NZ_JBEZZK010000009.1, on the reverse strand, counting down.
GCAGTGGAAGGTCTCGACCGTCTGGTCGGCGTGGGCGTAGACCGACGCCAGGCGGCTGCCGTCGCCCAGCAGAAGCGGGGCCTCCTCCCCCGCCAGCGAGCAGCACAGAGCGGTGATCAGGGGGGTGCCGGCGTCGGGGTCGTACTGCACGTCGTCGGCGTGCGGCAGGCCCAGCACGTTGCGCGCGTACTCGATCAGGGCGTGCTGGAACCCGCCGCACGTGCCCAGGTAGGGGATGCCACTCTCCCGGGCCAGCCGGATCGCCAGCAGCACCCCTTCCTTGGAGGCGTACGGCGAGCCGGGAATCACCCAGATGCCCGCGTACCCGGCCAGGGTCTCGGCACCGGTGACGGTCAGGGTGGGCACCCAGTCGACCTCGACCCCCAGGTGCGGGATGAGGGCCTGCAGGCGCGGGTGGGCCGGCACCGTGGAGCTGCGGTCTCCGATCAGTGCGATCCGCGGACGCTCGGTCATTGCGTGTTCTCCTCGTGAATGCCGGCGAAACAGCCGGTCCAAACGAAACCGTGCGATTCCAGACGGCAGACCACCTCGTCCGTGCCTGCCTGCGTGCTCACCGCGCCGTACAGGAACAGCAGCGGCCGCGCCCGAGGACCCCTGGCCGCCAGGTGGCCGGCGGGGGTGGACGTTCGGGGCCGATCCGGCGCGTGCGCGCTCACAGCAGCGGCCTTCCCGTCATGACCGCACCGGGCGAACGGCCCAGCAGGGCCAGCACGGTGGGCGCGACGTCGGCGAGCGTGCCGCCGGCGGGCGCTTTTCGCGCCGCCGGCCCGCCGGGCGCCGCCACCACGACGAACGGCACCGGGTTGGTGGTGTGCCCTCCGTAGGGTCGCGGGCCGCCGTCGGCACCGGGCCGCAGCATCTGCTCGGCGTTGCCGTGATCACCCACCAGCAGCACCCATCGCCCGCTCCGGCGGGCCGCCGCGCAGATGGCCTCGACCGCCTCGTCGGTGTGCTCGGCCGCGGCCACGGTGGCCTCGGCGTCGCCGGTGTGCCCGACCACGTCGATGTTGGCGAGGTTGGCCACGACCAGCGCGACGTCGGCACGGCCGGCGGCCTCGGCCACCGCCGCCACCACGCGCGGCAGGTTCATCGCCGGGGCCGACCGGTAGTCCGGCGGGCCCTCGGCGGCGATCCTCACCTGCTCCTCACCCTCGCGGACCCGGGCGTCACGGCCGTTGAGGTAGTAGGTGACGTGCTCGAACTTCTCGCTCTCGGCGATGCGCACCGAGCGCAATCCGTGACGCTCCAGCTCGTCGGCGAGCCCCCCGGAGGCGTCCGCGCGATCCACCAGCGGCGCGATCGCGGCCCGGGTGTCGTAGCGGGCCAGGCTCAGCACCGTGACAGCGCGCGACTCCAGATGCGTCACCAGGTAGTCGGCGAGCTGCTGGATGCGGTCGCTGCGGAAGTTGGTGAACAGCACCGCGTCGCCGTCGCCCATCGCCGCCAGCGGCGCCCCTGCGGCGTCGACGACCACGCTCGGCCGGACCCACACATCACCCGGCTCCGGACCCTCCAGCGCCTCGCGCGGGTGCGCCACGCCGATTCCGGTCCCGTCGGCCATCGCGAGCGCGGCCGCGCGGGTGAGCTCCAGATCTCCGCTCTTGTCCAGCGCGTAGCCGCGCCCGACCACGCTCGCCACCCGGCCGGCGCCCGCCTCGGCGGCGAGTTTCTCGACCCGTTCCAGGTAGGCGGCCGCGGTGCCGTCGGCGACGTCGCGGCCATCGGTGATCGCGTGGATCCACACCGCGCCCACCCCCTCCACGGCCGCGATCCTCAGCAGCTCGCGCAGGTGGTCGACGTGGGCGTGGATCTGGCCGTCAGAGCACAGGCCGATCAGGTGCAGGGCCCGCCCGCTCGCGGCGAGCCGCGCACAGGTCTCCTTCAGCAACGCGTTGGCCGCCAGCGCCCCGCTGTCGATCTCCTGCTGCACCAGCAGGCTGTCGTAGGGCAGCGGCCGCCCGGCGCCGATCACCATGTGCCCGATCTCGGAGTTGCCGACCGTTCCCGCCGGCAACCCGACCGCCTCACCGGAGGCCTGGAGCAACGTCGCCCCCGGGCCCGAGGTCAGCGCGTCCAGGTACGGCGTCGAGGCCCGGCTGAGCGCGTTGCCCGGCGCGGGCGGCGCGTACCCCCACCCGTCCAGCACCAGCACGACGCCTCCGGCGCCTCCCGAACCGTCTGGGACCGGGCTCATCGGGTCGACACCCCGTCGGGGTAGAGGGTGTCGAGGGTCTGCCAGAACGTCGGGAACGACTTGGCGACGCAGCCGGGTTCGCGGATCACCACCCCCTCGGTGCGCAGGCCCGCGATGGCGAAGCACATCGCGATCCGGTGGTCGTCGTAGGTGTCGATGACCGCCCCGGTCGGCGTGCCGCCGGTGATGGTCATCGCGTCCGGATACTCCTCGACCGAGATGCCCATCTTGCGGAGTTCGGTGGTCACCGCCGCGATCCGGTCGCACTCCTTGACCCGCAGGCTGGCGATGTTGCTGATGTGGGTGCGGCCCTCGGCGAAGGCCGCCACGACCGCCAGCGTGGGCACCACATCGGGCATGCTGTCCATGTCGACCTCGACGCCGCGCAGCTCGCCGCCCTTGAGCGTGATCGCGCCGTCGTCGAAGGAGGCGGTGCAGCCCATCCGCGTCAGCACCTCGACCAGGCCGACGTCCCCCTGGTGGGAGTCCGGGCCGATGCCCGGGATCGTGACCCGACCGCCGAGCACCGCCGCCGCGGCCAGAAGATAGGACATGCCGGAGGCGTCCGGTTCCACGGTGACCGGGCCGCCGCGGAAACTCTGCCCGGCGGTGACGGTGAAGCGGGTGTACCCGTCCCGCTTGACCTGCACGCCCATCTCCGCCAGCGCGGCGACGGTCATATCGACGTACGGCTTGGAGATCAGATCGTCGACGACGGTGATCTCCACATCGCTTTCGGCCGCCACCGCGTTGATCAGCAGACTGGAGGTGAACTGGCTGCTCACCGCCCCGCTGATCCGGGTGGCGCCGCCCCGAAACGACTTCCCGACGACCCTGATCGGCGGCGAGCCGTTGTCGCGGACGCTGACCGCCTCCACACCGAGCGCGGGCAGCGCGGCCAGCAGGTCACCCATGGGCCGCTCCTGCATCCGCGCGTTACCGGTGATCGTGGTCACCCCGGACGCGTGAGCGGCCATGGAGATCAGGAAGCGCAAGGGGGTTCCCGCGCCGCCCATGAAGATCTCCTCCCGTGGGGCCCTCATCGGCTCACCGGTGGGGGTGACGTGGATGCGCCCCCGCCGCTCGTCGATGTCGACGCGTACGTGGCCCAGAGCCTCGATCCCGCGGGAGAAGTACACGGTGTCGTCGGAGACCAGGGCGTTGTCCAGGGTCGTCTCCCGACCCGACAACGACGCGATCGCCAGATAGCGGTTGGTGTAGCTCTTGGAGCCGAGCACCTTCACCTCGGCGTCGACGGCGGCCAGCGGCCGCACGGTCAGTTCGGCCGCCTGGCGGCGGGGATCGGGAGCAGGTGAGGTCATCGCGTGTCTCCTTGAAGGAAATGCCGGTGCGTCCTGACACCGGTCAGCGGCATGACGGACGGGCGGCCCGGCCAGGAGGGCCACCTCGACCACGACTACCTGTGCAGCACCCAGCCGCGAAGAGCCGGGGAGTTGTCCAGCGCCCGGCGGCAGATGCGCACGGCGGCGGCGTCGGCCCGCTCCGGATCCGGGCTCCGATGAAAGAAGGTCAGGTCGATCCGCTCCGGCACGGCCCGCGAGTGAAGGTGTTCCAAATCGTCGGCCGGGACGGCCGCGGCCCACAGGATGTCGGTCACCAGAGGTGACGCGATCTGGCGTCGAGCGGCCGCGGCGGTCGCGGTCAGCGTCACCGTGGCCACGTACACGGGGTGTTCTTCGGTGTCCCGGCGATGAATGTCAACCGGCGCCGAACATCGAAGCAGTCGGGCACGTTCTCCCACCATCGAGGCGGCGAGAAGGTGAAATCGGATTCCAATGGTCACTTCCGGCAGGGACCGCTACATTCCCCACGACGGTTTCGCGGCGCACCTGGTTGAATGCGCCGAACGAGAAAGCACGGAACGCAAGGCCGGCGGCTCGCGCAAGGATCATTGCTTCCCCCCGGACCGGTCGATGTACGAACCACTTACGGTCGGCAACTTCGGGTCCATCCCGTTTCAACCACCTTCGCTGCCGCTCGCCACCACTGTCATGTTCACCAACCATTCAGGAAAGTGGTCAAGCCAGGCAGCAAGATGCCCGGCAACATGGTGCCAGTGCGGCGGAGATCGCCTTGGCCACGCCATCGGGACCGTCGGGCACCCCATGGCCAGCACATCTCGCACCCCGCAGTGACGCCGGCCCCGTCCTCGGCCAACGCCGACGAACACGCACCACAGCCGACCGAGACGGCAACGAGCCGCACGCCGAGCCCGTTATCAGAGCGCCTGTCAAGCCTTTGTCCGGTAATAGTTCTAAACCACGAGCGAAAACCAGGAATGAGGGTCTCCGTCATTTTTCCGATACGGGCACTTACCGGCGACCGACCGTCACCCCACAAGTTCACATCGCAAACCCCAGAGGGCGCCCCGCGGCAATTACCCAGTTCAGACCGTTGCGACGCGGAAGACACCTTCGGCAGCCCAGGTGACATGACAGCCACTCATACCGACCATTTGACATGGACAGTTGAAGTTTCGTGCTATTTAATGATCTCGACCACCATAGGGGGGCTTGGGGGGACACTGTGCTTCAGGAATGGGGCTTGGACAACCATGCGGACTCCATCTACCGTCTGGTACTGACCCAGAAGGAATGGGGCATCTCGGAGATCGCCGCGAAGCTCGGGATCCCCGAGACACACGTGCGAAGCACCATCGACAGACTGGTGGACCTCTCCCTCCTGCGCCGCTCGTCCGGAGCGCTGCGGCCCGGCAGCCCGAGCGTCGCCTTCCACTCCCTGCTCCAACGCCAGCGAACAGATCTGCTGCGCCGCCAGGAGGAGTTCGTCGCGGCGGAACACGCGGTCAACCGCTTGATCGACGAGTACAGCGAACTGTGCGCGGTCGGCGCCCGCGACGAATGCGACCGCCTGGAAAGCGTCGAGGCCGTCCGGGCCCGCATCGAGACGCTGGCCCGCTGGGCGAGTTCGGAATGCCTGTCCTTCATGCCCGGCGGCGCCCAGTCATCGGAAAGCCTGGAGGCCAGCAGGCCGCTGGACGACATGCTGCTGGAACGGGGGGTGGACGTCCGCACGGTCTACCTCGACAGCGCCTGCAACGACGCCTCAACACTCACCTACGCGCGCTGGCTGACCGAGCGCGGAGGAAAGGTCCGCACCGCGCCGACCCTGCCGCTGCGAATGGTGATCTTCGACCGTGGGCTGGCACTGGTCCCGCTCGACCCCCAGCACAGCGGCAAAGGCGCCGTGGAAATCTGCGGCGAGGGGATCATCACAGCGCTCATCGCGCTGTTCGAGCAGGTCTGGGCCTCGGCCACCCCCTTCGGCACTGTCCGAAACCGCTGCCAGGACGACATCACCCGACAGGAGCAGGAACTGCTCCGGCTTCTGGCCCAAGGCCTCACCGACGAGGCCGCGAGCAAGAAGCTGGGCATCGGACTACGCACCCACCGCCGCATGGTCGCCGACCTGATGGACCGGCTCGGCGCGCGAAGCCGCTTCGAAGCCGGCGTGAAGGCCACCGAGAAGGGCTGGCTCGTGTGCTGACCCGACCCCACGGCGGTCTCCCGCCGCTGCCCGGCCGGCTCCCGCGGTCCTCCGGCCGGCGCCTTCGCCGGACATGGCCCCCGCTCTCGCGACCGCGCCTCCCGCCCCCTACGCAGCGGCGATACAACGAGGACACGACTGGTCACATCGACACATCGTCATTGCAATCCGTATAGAAGCCTGTCAATATAGGCATATGTCGAAACAGGCGTGCCCGCGGATGGACATCTGCTGCTCGCCTCTGGCGGCGGCGCCCATAGACGTCGACCAGGCGGCAGAGGTCGCGACCGCCTTCAAAGCCCTGTCCGACCCGGTGCGGGTGCGACTGCTGTCACTGATCGCCTCCCACCCCGGCGGCGAAGCCTACGTGAACAACCTCATCGCGGCGTTCGACCTGACCGGCCCCACGATCTCCCACCATCTCAGGGTGCTGCGGCAGGCCGGGCTCATCGGCTGCGAACGGCGCGGGACCTGGGTCTTCTACTGGGTGGTGCCCGCCGCCCTGGAACGGCTGAGCGAGGTGCTCACCGTACCGGCCAAGACGACCCCCTGACCCCCGTCACGTCGGCCACCGGCACGTCGGCCACCGGCACGCGACGCCCGATCACCGCGCGGGCAGCGCCATGTCCGAGGCGGCCAGCAGCGCCGAGAGCTGGTACATGCGCTCACGCACCGGCCGGTAGTACACCCAGGTGCCACGCCGCTCGTGATCCACCAGCCCGGCCTCGCGCAGCAGTTTCAGGTGGTAGGAGATCGTCGGAGCCGCCACGTCGAACAGATCGGTCAGATCGCACACGCACACCTCGCCGTCGGGGTGAGCGGAGATCAGCGACAGCAGCCGCAGCCGCACCGGATCCCCCAGCGCCTTGAACATCTTGGCCATGTCGGCGGCGTGCGCGGGATCCAGCGGCACAGCCTCCAGCGGAGCGCAGCACCCCTGCGACGGCGAGACAGCCGTCGACCCTGACGTCGCTCCAACCTTAGACATGTCTCTATATTGACATCCGTCTAACTTCTAGGCAAGCCGTAGCATCGCCCACCCCGCGAGCCGTACCCGGAAGCGGCCGATCCGCCCCGCGGCCCTACCGGCCGACGAGCTCGTAGCCGGCCTCGTCCACCGCGGCACCGATGACCGCCTCGTCCACAGGCCGGTCACTGGTCACGGTCACCGCCTTGCTCTCCAGGTCGACCTGCACGCCGGTGACGCTCGCCACCTTGCTCACCTCGGCCGTGACGGCGGAAACGCAGTGACCGCAGGTCATACCCTCGACACGGTAAACGGTAGTGATCATGACAACCTTCCCTTCAGACGACGGCCGCGAAACCCGGGCCACCTGCGGACCGCCCTCGAAGACCGACACCCCGGCGGCCGGGGGCGGACCTCTTCGGCGGCGCGGTCCGGCCGGGCTCGCAGTCCGAGGGTTCACGTTCTCGCCGACCCGGCGACCGCGACGCGGCCCTTCATCGGCGATCGTTGACACCTCCCATTAATTCGATGATCATATAAATAAGATTCTCTCGAATCAAGGACCTTGTGCGCCCTCGCTGCAGACCGCCCGCCACGAAAGGGATCACACTGTGACGACCGAGGCATACGTCGACCTGCACGCCAAGATCTACGACGAGTTCTGGAGCTTCTACCCCAGCAAAATCGCCAGAGCCCTCCTGCGACTCCACCAAGCCGTCATGCCCGACACAGAGCGCCGCGTACTCGACGTGGGCTGCGGCACCGGCATCGTGGCCGGACGCTTCCTCGCCGAGGGATACCGGATCACCGGCCTGGACCTGTCGAAGGCCATGCTGGACCGCGCCCACGAACGGTTCAAGGACGCCACGGACCGGGTCACCCTGATCCACGCCGACGCCACCGACTTCACCGTGCCCGCACCGGTCCCCTTCGCCTTCTCCACCTACGACATCCCCAACCACTTCACAGACCTCGACCAGGTCGGCTCCTACCTGCGGGCCGTCCACCGTGCGGTGGAACCCGGCGGCATGTTCGCCTTCGATCTGACCACCGCCAAGGGCCTGGAGGCGGTGAACCGCATCTGGATCAAGGACGAGAAATCCGCGATGTTCCTGTTCCGCGGCGCCATGAACCAGGAGGAGGGACGCGGGTTCTTCCGGATCTCCGGAGTCGTGCGCGCCGAGGACGGCCGCTACGACCGGTTCGAATCCACGATCGTCAACACCGCCCACCCGGTCGGCGAGGTGGTCGAGCTCATGAAGGACGCCGGCTGGAGCGACTGCCGCGTCGCCACGCCCGACCGGCCGCTCACCCCGGCCGAACACCCCGAGCAGGAGGACCGGGTGCTCTTCGTGGCCCGCAAGAACCCCGCCTGAAAACGGTGAGCGAGACGGTCGGCAGCGCTTGTCGAGCATGCCTTTGCGTAAGCCGCTCAGAGCGAGCCCTGCCTGTGGTCGATGAGTCTTTAGCCCGTTGTAAATGATCTTGAAATTTCGGACATTTCCTTTACAATGTAGATTTATTACAAGATTGACGGCCGGACCTCTGTCGACATGTTGCGCAAGGACCTCCGTCCCGCAGTCGAGCACGTGCCTGCATCACCTGTCGAAGGCCCTCGCCACCCTGGATCCGGTGGCGTGCCACTCCCCGCTCGGTGACCTGGGGGCATCCTCGCGCCCCGGAGACGTCGGGCGACCAGGTCAGAGATCCAGGCCGGAGCGGCGGCCCTGATTCCGGGCACCTGCGGCCTCTCCCGCCAAACCGGCGAAGACCGCTGGAAAGGCATAAGGGGCGCTTCGCAGGCCGGTCACCCGTGCCGCCAGCGGCCCCGGGCCGCGGCCCAGGTCCAGCACGGGTGACCGGGCGCATCCGGCGAGTGCGTGGACGAACACGTCCTCGATCACGGTGAACCGTGTCCGTGCCGTCCGGGCGATTGCACCGTCACAGGTCAGGGCGCGGTCAGGGGGTGAGGAGTCCGCGCCGGTAGGCGCGAACCAGGCGGCGGGGCACCAGTGGTTCCCGCCCGTTCACGGTGATCGGCACCAAGTCGGGGGCGGTCGCCTTCCACCGGGAGCGGCGGTGGCGGGTGTTGCTGCGGGAGGTTTTGCGCTTGGGGACGGCCACGGCTCACCAGCTCGCCTTCGTGACGCCGGGCAGTTCGCCGCGGTGGGCCATCTCGCGGAAGCGGATGCGCGACAGGCCGAACTTGCCCAGGTGGCCGCGAGGACGGCCGTCGACGGAATCGCGGTTGCGCACCCGGGTGGCGGAGGCGTCGCGCGGCTGGCGGGCCAGTGCCCGTACGGCCGCCTCCCGCCGTTCGGGGGTGCCGGTGCGGACGATCTCTTTGAGCTCTGCCCGGCGCGTGGCGTGGCGGGCGACGATCGTCTTGCGGCGCTCGTTGGCTGCGATCTTGCTTTTCTTGGCCATCAGACCTTTCCTCCTCGTGCGCGGATGCGGGCCACGGCCGCCTCGATGCCGATCTTGTCGACGGTCTTGACCGCCCTGGCGCTGAGCGTGAGCCGCACGGAGCGGTTCTCGCTCGGCAACCAGTAGCGGCGGTGCTGGATGTTGGGGTTCCAGCGGCGGCGGGTGCGCCGGTGGGAGTGGGAGACGTTGTTGCCGAACACCGGTGCGGCGCCGGTCAGCTGGCAGCGGGCCGGCATCAGTTCCTCCCGTAGCGCTGGTTGAAGCGCTCGACGCGACCGGCGGCGTCCAGTACGCGGCTGCGGCCGGTATAGAAGGGGTGACCGGCCGAGGAGACGTCGACGACGGGGTAGGTGTCGCCGTCCTCCCACTCGATGGTCTTGGTGCCGGTCATGGTGGATCGGGTCAGGAACGCGAAGTCCGCGCCGGGGTCGGGGAACACCACGGGGCGGTAGTCGGGGTGGATGCCCTTCCTCACGGGGTCATCGCTCCTCTCGGAAGGGCACGTGCCGGCGGATGGTCGGGTCGTACTTGCGCAGGGTGAGGCGGTCGGGATCGTTGCGCCGGTTCTTGCGGGTGACGTAGGTGTAGCCGGTGCCCGCGCCGGATCTGAGTTTGATCACGGGGCGGAGCTCGTTTCTGGCCATAGGGGTTCCTCTCAAGCGGCCGAGACATGCAATGATAATGGGAACGGTTTTCATTTCGTCAATCGACGTCCGCCCGCGGCGCCAGGAGCGCCACCCCGCCCGCATCCGCAAAGGAGATCCCGTGTCCACCCCCGTCGTCCTCGTCGCGGGCCTGCACGCCCAGGCCCGCACCGCCGCCGTCGACCGGCTGCTGCACGACCATCCCGGCGCCGTCGCCGTCCACCACGACCTGCGCTCGGTGACCACCGGCCGCGTCGAGCGCCTCGTCCGCGACCACGGCGGCGTCCTCGACCTGGCCGAAATACGCCTCGCGCACGGCTGCGTCACCTGCGCCGTCCGCGAGGACCTGCTCCCCCAGCTCATCCGGTACGCCGCCACCGCCCGCCTGCTGGTGGTGGATCTGTGGGACTCGGTCGAGCCCCGGCCGGTGGCCGAGGCGATCGACTCCGAGCAGGCCCGCGGTCTGCTGCACCTGACGTCGGTGCTCACCGCGCTGGACGCCGGGCACATGCCGGTCGACATCACCCGCGGTGACCGCCTCACCGAGACCGGCCGGCCGGCGGCCCGCGGCGACGAGCGCCACCTGGCCGAGGTGCTGGCCCGGCAGATCGAGTACGCCACCGGCCTGGTCCTGCACGGCGGTGACGACGGGGACGACGAGGACGACGAGCTGGCCCGCGCCGTGCTCGGCCACCTCGCGCCCATCACCCCGATCTTCGGTGCCGGCACCCTGCCCGAGGTGACCGGCGCCGCCCTGTGCGCCGGCACGCTGGCCGAGCGCGTCGACCCGGCGACCGCCCAGCTGCCCGTCGACGCCCGCACCGACGAGATCACCACCGTGGTCTGGCATCGGCTGCGCCCGCTGCATCCGGCCCGCCTTTTCGACGCCGTGGACGAGCTGGCCACCACCTCGGTCCGCTCCCGCGGCCGGTTCTGGCTGGCCACCCGCCCCGAACGCCTGCTGGCCTGGGACGCGGTGGCAGGCGCCGTCTCGGTGGAGGACACCGGACCGTGGCTCGCCGCGCTGCCCGAAGCCGCCTGGGAGATGGTCTCCCCCGCCCGCCGCAGCGCTGCCGCCCTCGACTGGGACGCCATCACCGGCGACCGGGTGCAGCACCTGGTCTTCACCGGCCCCGACCTCGACCGTGAACGCCTGCACGCCCTGCTCGACTCCTGCCTGCTCACCCAGGAGGAGACGCTGGCCGGCTCTGACGCCTGGACCGGCTACGACGACCCGTTCGCCCACATCCTTGACCTGGAGGAGATCGCATGAAAGCCCGCACGCCCCGCAAGAGGATCAACCCGCTGCACGCCACCGGGAACTTCGGCAGTGCCGCCGTCGCGGTCGCCCTGGCCATGGGGGCGGGCCTCGTGATCGCGCCCGCCGTGGGTCATGAGGAACGACATCACGATCCGCGGACAGTGGATGTACCCCCGCGAGGCCGACGTCCAGCTCATCCGGCTGGCCCGGACGGGGCTGCTGGATCTCCGTCAATTCGACGTCACGACCTTCGACCTCGACGGTGCCGATGCGGCTCTCGCGCACGCGGCCACCGCCGGGGGCGCTTCAGCCTGACGGTCATTCGGCCGGCCACACCAGGCCCGGCCACACCAGGCTGAGCGCCATCGTCACCCCGATCCCGCTCCCGCACTCCGCCGGCGATGCCCCCGTCCTCCCGGCCGGTGGGTTCGGGAGCGGTCAGCTCAGCCTGAACGAGCTCGCACGTTTGTAGCAGCCGTAGTGGCCGAGGTGCCCGTACCTGTCGATCCACCGCTTGCCGGCGCAGTCCCGTACGAGGTCTATGTCGGTGTGGAAGAACACGTCGCAGTGCGTGCCGTTGCCCAGCCTGGTGTTCACCGAGCTGACCCGGTCGCCCCAGCCCATGTGGTCCAGCCTCTTGAACTCGTAGTCGGCCTTGCCGGACGTGCTCCTGCTGCAGTCGCGGGGGACGGAGATGGTCACGGTGTCGCCGCGGGAGTTGTAGTTGATCCAGTCGTAGAGCACGGCCACCGCGTAGCCGGCCGCGTTGGCGACCCGGATCGCCCGCGACAGGCTGCTGTAGCAACCCAGCCCTTTCCCGTGCCTGTCGGCCACACAGTGGCTGGCCGCCGCGGTGCCGGAGGGTACCGAGGCCGGCGTGGCCGCCAGCGCCGTGCCGGATGCGGGCATGATGCCGGCGCCCACGGCGAGCAGGCAGGTGAGCCGAACGGCGAGCTTCCTCATGCGGATCCCTTCGTGGAACGTCCGGCGCCCTCTCTGTCGTGAGGGCGGTTTCATCGTTTCCCTGTTTCGGATACCGGGAGTTGTTCCTGTGGCGGGGTCCACGGTTTCGGATCGCTCACACCGTCCACAAGGAAATCTTGTTGTCAGCCTGTTCGACGGGCTCCCCTTACAGGCGCACACGCCGCCTGACAGGTGGTCCGGCGACGTAGGCCGGCGCGGCCGGCGCCGGCTCGCCCCTGCCGGCCGTACCGGGTCTTCGGCGCGTGCTCGCGCCGCCGAGGGTGTAGCGGCGCACGAGGAGCGGCCGATGCCGGAGAAAGGTTCGGTCAAGGTCGCCTCCGGCGCGCCCAGGACCGCGGAACGCGGCCGGGAGCGCAGGCGCCGGGTTCGCCGGAGATGCGGGGCGATGCGGAACGTCACCGACGGCGGCGCCGGCTCAGGATTCCCGAAGTTCCGCGGCGTCGCGGCCGGCCGGTCGTGCCCCGGTCGGACACCCCCGTGGCAGGACACGGTCCCACTTGAGCGGGACGGCCGGCCTCACACCACGGCATCGGCGGCATCGGCGGCCTCGGGGGCCTCGGCGATTTCGGCGGTGGCGTGCAGGGCGGTCAGGATGGTCAGGATCCGCTCGGCGTCGGTGAGCAGGCTTCCGGTCACGGCCCAGCCGTGCGGCTGGTCCAGCCGGCCGGTGCGGATCTCTTCGGTCATCTGTTCCTGGATCGCGCCGGCCCGCTCCAGCGCGGCGGAGATCACCGCGCTCAGCCTCGCGGGCTCGTCGGCGGTGCGCATCTGCGCCTGGAGCGCCTGGGCGAGCAGGTCCAGCAGTGCGGCGTAGTCACGGGCGAACTCGTCGCTGATCCACGGCGGACCGCCGGCGTGGCGGCGCTGGCGCTGGGCGGCGTAGGCCAGCGCCCGCACCAGGGCGTGCAGGTGCACGCCGATCTCGCTCATCGCCTCCAGCAGCCCTTCGTGATCGTCGTTCGTCTCGGGGACGCGGGTGCGGCGCAGGTTGTAGCGGCGGCTTTCCGCGCCGTCGGCGATGGCCGCGCTCGCCCGGGCCAGGTGGGCGTCCAGCCGGGCGGCGTGGCGCTGCCAGCCGGGCAGATCCGACAGATCACAGCGCTCGCGCAACCCGCCCGCCACGGCCTCCAGCAGTTCGGCGGCCTCCTGGCTCAACCGGCGCACCGCCTCATAGGGGCGGCGCTGGTACAGCGGCGGAAACACCATCGCGTTGACCAGGGCGCCCGACAGCGCGCCGATGCCGGTGGCCACCACGTAGGCCAGCAGGTAGCGCTCCTGGGAGCCGGCGCCGAACGACAGCATCAGCACCGCGGTGGTCGCCACGTCCGTGCCGTGCCGGCCCATCCGCCGCCAGCGCGCGGCCACCAGCGCCGGCGGCACGACCAACACCAGGCTGAAGGCGTTGAGGCCGATCAGGTGGCCGACACTGCCGGCCAGGATGACACCGGCGGCCACCGCGCACACCCGCCGTACCCCGTTGGTCAGCGTCTGGTACACCGTCGCGTGCACCATGATCACAGCAGTGGCCGGCGCGATCCACACCGTCTCGCGCGGCAGCAGCCGATCGGCCAGGAACCAGGCGAGCGCCGCGGCCAGGGTCGCCTTGGCGATCTGACGCACCTCGAAGCGCTGCTCGGAACCTCGCCGGCCCAGCCCGGCCACCTGACCACGTAGATACCGCACCTCACGGCGGATCGTTTTCCGCACCCAGCTCATGTCCCGGTTAATCACCATGTGGCATTTACCTGATGTTGTGACCGGAAACCTACGTCGGGCTCGCGACGATGGAAGCGCTCTGCCTCGCCGTCTCGATCGAACGGATCAGACGGCCGGTGACGGAGGGAGAGGGCGGGATACCCTGCCTGCGGTGCCTCGAACCACGTGACCGGAGGAGTCGATGCTGGAATGACGGCAGAGCGACCGACGCCCACACAGGACGACGTGCTCGGCTACTTCGAAACGCTGTCGAACTGGGGACGGTGGGGCGACGACGACGAGCTCGGCACTCTGAACCACATCACCGACGACGTCCGGCTGGCGGCGGCGCGGGCCGTGCGCCACGGCAGGAACGTGTCGTGCGCGTGGGAGGTCGCCGTGCCGGAGGACATGGAGCGGTCGACGACGACGTGCCCGTGCGCCGCCGACATGCCGGGTGCCGAGAACATGCCGGCGCCCGGATTCCGCAACGACCGGCGCTGGGGCTTCTCGTCCGAGCGGCTCGGCGTCACCTTCCACGGCAACACCCTCACCCACGTCGACTCGCCGTGCCACATCTTCTGGGACGGCAAGATGTACAACGGGCGACCGCACTCGCTGGTCGACGCCGCGACGGGATCGGCGTGGGCGTCCGTCACGGCGGCGGCGAACGGGATCGTCACGCGTGGTGTCCTGCTGGACGTCGCGAGCGTGCGGGACGTGCCGTGGCTGGAACCGGGGCAGGGTGTGTATCCCGACGATCTCGAGGAGGCCGAGCGTCGCCAGGGAGTGCGGGTGCGATCGGGCGACGCGGTGCTCCTGCGGACCGGCAATGGCCGCGTCCGGCACGAGACCGGCGCGGCCGGCGGTTTCACGCAGGCCGGGTGGCACGCGTCCTGCCTGCCGTGGCTGCATGAACGGGAGGTCGCGCTGATCGGCGCCGACACCCCCCAGGACGTTCAGCCGTCGGGGTACGAAGACGTGTTGATGCCGGTTCACGCCGTGAGCCTCGTCGCGATGGGTCTGTGGATGCTCGACAACTGCGACCTGGAGGCGTGCGCGAGGACGGCCGCCGAGCTCGGCCAGTGGGACTTCCACCTCGCGGTCGCGCCGGTCCGCTTCGCCGGTACGTCCGGCAGCCCGGTCAACCCGATCGCCACGTTCTGACGAACGGGGATCACGAGGAGCCTCCTGCTGGTCTCACGGTGGGAACGCCTCACGGTAAAGGGTGGAGTACGCTCCAAGGTCAAGTCCCGGAACTCGACGGAGGGTCATGCGCATCGGAGAGCCGGCCGCGCAGGCGGGCATGACCAGGGACACCATCCGCTTCTACGAGAAGGTGGGTCTCGTCGCGGGCCGGCGGCCGGCCAACGGCTATCGCGACTTTCCCCCCGAGACGGTGGCCTGGCTGCACTACGTCCGCACGGCGCAGACGCTCGGATTCTCGCTGGCGGAGATCGCACGGCACGGCGAGAAACTGAACGACGCGCCGGACGCCGCGGAAGCGTTGTCCGCGCTGCTCGAGGAGAAGATCCGGGTCGTCGACGCGCGCATGGCCGAGCTCACCACCCTGCGGGCCGAGCTCACCGCGCGCGTCGGCACCGGATGTCCGTTGCGGGCGACCGGCCAGGCCGGCCGAGCATGACGGCCGCTGAGCCGGGCGGACCCGACTCCACCGTCATGTCCACGTCCACGTCCACGTCACCGCTCACCGGGAGCGGTTCGTGTCCTTGGCCTGGCCGGCTTCACCCTGCACTGCTGCCGCCCGCGGATCCGCGGCCGGCGGGGACGGTCGGATGAACCCGGAACGCCCAGACGACGACGATGGCGCCGGGGTGGAGGCGTTCCCCGAAGAGCCCGGCTCGTCCGGGACCGTGCTCGCCCGGCGCGCTCCGGCCGACGGCGCGACACCTGCGGACGACGCGGTCGTCCTGGACGGGGTGACGGTCGCCGGCGCTCGGCGCCCGGCCGACGAGTACGTGACCGAGGAGGCGGCGCGGCTGATCGCGGCGGCTCCGGCGGCCAACACCACCCGCGCCTACGCCCGCATCTGGGCCGGCTACCTGTCCTGGTGCACCGCCACCGGCCGCACCCCGCTGCCGGCCACCGGAGCCACCCTGGCCAGTTTCGTCGCCGAGCTGGCCGGGCGCGGCCTGGCCCCGGCCAGCATCGACCAGGCGCTGGCCTGCGTGTCGTCCGCGCACGGCAAGGCCGGCCTGACCAGGCCGCACACCAGCGCCGCCCGCGACGCGTTGCGCGCCTACCGCCGTGACTGGAGCACCAAGGGCGGCAACACGGTGCGCAAGGCCCCGCCGATCACCGTCGACATCCTGCGCCGCCTCGTCGAGCACACCCCCGACGACACCCCCACCGGGATCCGGGACCGGGCTGTGCTGGTGCTCGGCTTCGCGCTGATGGGCCGGCGCAGCGAGCTCGCCGCCCTCGACTGCGAGCATCTCACCTTCCCTCGTCAGGGCCTGGAGGTGTTCATCCCCGTCAGCAAGACCGACCAGGACGCCGCCGGGCAGACCGTCGCGGTCCCCTACGGCTCGCGTCTGGACACCTGCCCGGTGCGCTCGGTGCAGGCCTGGCTCGCCGTGCTGCGCGAGTGCGGCATCACCACCGGGGCGCTGCTGCGGCCCGTCGACCGCTTCGGCCGCATCGGCGGCACCCCGGGCTGGGCCGGCCGCGGCGGCCTGCGGCTGTCGGGCGTCACGCTGAACACCATCGTCAAGGACGCCGCCCTGCGCGCCGGCCTGGCCGACGCCGAACGCTACAGCGCGCACGGGCTACGCGCCGGCGGCGCCACCACCCTGGCCGACGCGAACGTGCCCACCGGCAAGATCGCCGAACAGGGCCGCTGGAAGCCCACCTCCCCCACCGTGCACGGCTACGTCCGCGCCGTCGACCGCTGGAAGGACAACCCCATGGGCAAAGCCGGCCTGTGACGGAACCAGCTTCATCCACTGCGATCGGCAAGATCACCACCTACCGCCCACAATGGGCGTTTTCGGGTGTTTTATCCTTTAACGTGGCAAACAGGAACTTCGAACGGTTGCTACGTGAATCCCGACATCTTCGACCTGCTGGCAGGCAGCCATCTGCGCCTCGTCGGCACCCCGCTGGCCGGCCCCGAGATCACGGCGCGCTGGCTGTACGAGGACGCGCCCTTCGGCGTGCTCGCGCATGACGCGGCGGACGACCCCCGCTTCACCTATGCGAACGTCACCGCCCAGCGATGCTTCGAGTACGACTACGGGGAGTTCGTCGGCCTGCCCTCCCGGCTCTCGGCGGAACCTGACCGCCGCGAGGACCGCCGGCGGCTCCTGGACGCCGTGCATCGGGACGGCTTCGCGACGGGCTACCGGGGACGGCGCATCGCCAAGTCCGGCCGCCGCTTCTGGATCGAGGACGTGACGATGTGGAACCTGGTGGACGGGAACGGCGCGCTCGTGGGCCAGGCGGCGACCTTCCGGCGCTGGCGAGACACCTGAGGTCCGGTACGGCGGAAACCGGCCGGGAGGTGGAGTTCGCCACCGAGCGGGCACCGAGCGGGCACCGAGCCGCCAGATGCCCGTAGGGCCTGCACCGAACCCGGATCGCCTCAGCCGGCCCGGGCCGCCCGACTCGCGGGTGACCAATGGTGCTGGAGTATTAGTGATCCTGGCCGCGAAATGTGAAGATTGCAGTCGTTTGCCCACCGATCGATAGGTGAAAGCATGACAGGCGATCACGCGCGCAGAGCTCTGGTGGTCCGGGGCGGCTGGGAAGGGCACGACCCGGTGGCCGCCACCGAACTCTTCGTTCCCTTTCTCCAGAAGCACGGATTCGAGGTGCATCGGGCGGACTCCCCCGCGCCGTACGCCGACGCAGCGTTCATGTCCGATGTCGACCTCATCGTGCAGTGCTACACCATGGGCACGATCGAGCCGGCCGAGCTGCGCGGGCTCGAGGCCGCGATCCGCGCCGGTACCGGAATGGCCGGCTGGCACGGCGGCATCGCCGACGCCTTCCGCGGCTCCTCCGACTACCTGCACCTCATCGGCGGGCAGTTCGCCTGCCATCCCGGCAAGGACCCGGCCGAGCGGGACGGCTCCCAGGCCGACAACTTCATCCCGTACACCGTCACCATGCTGCCCGAGGCCGCGACCCACCCGATCACCGCGGGCATCGCCGACTTCGATCTCGTCACCGAGCAGTACTGGGTGCTGGCCGACGACTACGTCGACGTACTGGCCACCACGACCCAGAAGGTCCGCCCGTGGGACCCCTGGCACAGGGAGGTCACCTCACCGGCGATCTGGACCCGCGGCTGGGGCGAAGGAAAGATCTTCGTCGCGACGCCTGGACACGACCTCGGCGTCCTGCGCGACGACAGCGTGCGCACCGTCATCGAAAGGGGAATGCTGTGGGCCAGCCGGTGAACGTCGGCGTCGTCGGGTGCGGGTTCATCTTCGGCCAGTACCTCCGGAGCATCGAACGGCTCCCCGAACTGCGGCTCGTCGCCGTGGCCGATCTGGACCCCGGACGGGCCAGGGAGGCGGTGCGGGGATGTCCGGACGTCGAGGTGCTGGGCGTGGCGGAGCTCATGGCCGATCCGCGCGTCGACGTCGTACTGAACCTGACCGTCCCCGCCGCGCACGCCGAGATCACGCTGCAGGCCATCGCGGCCGGCAAGGACGTCTACTCGGAAAAGCCCCTCGCCGCGACCACCGCCGACGCCGCGCGGGTGCTGCGCGCGGCCGCCGACGCCGGGGTACGGGTGGGCTGCGCGCCGGACACCGTGCTCGGCACCGGCACACAGACCGCACGCCAGGCGATCGACGACGGCCTGATCGGCAGGCCGGTCGCGGCGACCGCGACCATGATGACGCCCGGCCACGAGCGCTGGCACCCCAATCCCGACTTCTACTACGCCCCCGGCGGCGGCCCGCTCATGGACATGGGCCCGTACTACGTCACCAGCCTGGTCACGCTGCTCGGGCCGGTGACGACGGTCATCGGCGCCGCCAGCCGCACCCGGGCCGGGCGGACCATCGCCACCGGCCCCCGCCGAGGCGAGGAGATCCCGGTCGCCGTCGACACCCACGTCACCGGCGTGCTGATCCACGCGTCGGGGGCGCTGTCAACGCTGGTGATGGGCTTCGAGGGAGCGGCCACCGGTGCGCCCTCCATCGAGGTGCACGGGGAACGAGGCTCGCTCTCCGTCCCCGACCCGAACCACTTCGACGGTCCCGTGCTGCTGGCGAGGATGGGCGAAGAGGACTGGGAGACCCTCCCCGCCACGGCCGGCCACGTCGAGGCCGGGCGCGGCGTGGGTCTCGCCGACCTCGCCACGACCCCGGCGGGCCAGGAGTCCCGCGCGGGCGGAACGCTGGCGTACCACGTGCTCGACATCATGGAGTCCCTGCTGTCCTCGGCGCACTCCGGAACGGCGGTGACCGTCGCCAGCACCTGCGAGCGGCCCCGGCCCGTGACCTTCCGCCCGGCCCTGCGATGAGCCGCGCCTTCAGCTGCTCTTGGTGTCGGAGACGGGTGGGGGATGGGCGTTGGTTTACTACATTCAGTTCGAAGATGAGTTGCCTGCTGTCGATCTACGGCGGTTTCTCAAGGAGAGCTACGGCATCGCGCCGGAGGCGATCTACGTCGGGCGGATCAGGGACCGTTCGGCTGACGACCCTCGGCCGGTCGCCATGTTCACCCCTCCTGACGACGGCGAGGAGTTCGGCTGGATGCTGATCGGTGACACCGAACTCGCCGACGCCACCGGCCAGGGGGAACGGGAACTGGCCGCCGCCTTGACCCGCGCTTTCGGAGTCCGGGCGCTGGTCGACGACGGTAGCCTTTTCCCCGACACGTGGCTGCTGGTCAGCACCGATGGCAGTAGTGGCCGGGTCCTCGTGGATGAGGACGCCGCAGCCGACGGTGACCTGCGGATCGTGCACGCACTCGAACCGATCAGGGGTGAACCCCAGCTCACCGTCGTATCGCCACCGGACTGGGCCCGTGACTGATGAGTGACCAGGCGATGACGACCCGTCGGCTCCCAGACGAGTAAGTCCGAAGTCCGGTCAGTGATCGTAGGCGATCGCCCTTATACCTGGCGGTACCTGCTCTTCGCTTTAGGACTTACTCGTCTGGCTGCCGAGGAATCCCTCGATCGCCTCGGCGAAGGTTTCCGGAGCGGTGACCCAGGGATAGTGAGCCCCGGGAAGCACGATGCCGGTCCCGCGCGGGAAGATCCCGGCCAGCTCGGCCGCGTGCGAGGGCAACGGTCCTGGATCCCGCTCTCCCGCGACCACCAGGACCGGCGTGGTGACCTTCGCCAGGCCCGCCCGGATCTTCTCGGCAGCGGGCAGGTCGGTGTGGAAGCGCTTCGCCGCCTCGGCCGAGCGTTCGGCGAACCGTGTGGCGTGCGCTTCGGCGGTCTCGTTCCAGGGACTGTAGAAGAACGGCTGCGCCCTCAGGCGCCGGCTCTCATCGCCCGCGTCCCACGCCTTGAGGTCCGGCAGCCTGCTCTCGTACCAGCTCTCGTCGGCTCGGCGCTCGATCTGGGCGTACCACTGCTCGTCGGTTATCTCGATCCCCACCGGGTGCACGCTCGGTGTGACCAGCACCAGGTGCCCTATCCGTTCGGGATACCGGGCCGCGTACAGCAACGCCAGCCCTCCGGCCGCCGAATGCCCGAGCAGGTCCATCCGCTCGAACCCCAGACGCACACGCAGCGCCTCGACATCCGCGACCATGCGGTCCATCGCATACGTGTCCGGATCGAGTGGCGCCGCGGATTCGCCGGTTCCTCGATTGTCCAGCAGGAAGAGCCGACGCTTGGCCGCCAGACCGCCGAGATCTCCCAGGTATCGCGAGGACCGCCCCGGCCCGCCCGGCAAGCAGACCAGCGCCGGTCCTTCTCCCCGCTCATGACAGACGAGCACGGTCCCGTCGTATGAAGTGAAACTGATCATCCCTCCATCCTCGCATCGCAGCCCCCGGCAGCCGTCACGCCATGATCTCGATCTCCAGCCCGGAGCCGGCCGGATGACCGCCTGCGCGCCTCGCCGCCATCGCGCCGCGGTTGCCGCTCGACCTCCTGACCTACGCCGAACGCCGTACGACGAGCCCGTCCTGCTCGCGATCCGCCACGGAACGGGAGCGTTCGGCGACACCCTCGCCTTGGACCCGTCGCGTCGGCTCGAGCGCCGCCGGTCGCCGAACTGCCCGGCATGACCGGCACGATGTTGTCCGGGGCCGACGACCTATCGCTTTGTTCGTGGGCTTGCCGGCGGTGAGGTATGGACCTTGCCCCTGGGTGAAGGCACAGCATCGTGACGCCGGTCGTCCTGGCCGATGCGAGGAGGGTTGGGTGTGGGGCTGCCGACGATCGGGGCGTTCGCCCAGGCTGCGCGATTGTCGCCGAAAGCGTTGCGGCTGTACGACGAGCTCGGGCTGCTGCGGCCGGCCGCGGTGGACGGGGAGTCGGGGTACCGCTTCTATGATCCGACACAGTTGGAGCGGGCCCGGTTGATCGCGTGGTTACGGCGTCTGGGCATGCCGCCGGCCCGCATCCGCCGGGTGTGCGACCTGGAGCCGGAGGCGGCGGCCGAGCAGGTCGCCGGCTACTGGGCGCAGGTCATGGCCGACACCGCCGCACGCGGCCAACTCGCCACCTTCCTCGTCGACTACCTGTCAGGAAGGGGTAGCGCTGTGGAAGACGCGGAAACCATGATCGGGATTCGCTATGCGGCACGGTCGGAGTCGGGGCTGGTTCGCACGAGCAACGAGGACGTCGCCTACGCCGGCGCCCGGCTGCCGGCGGTGGCCGACGGAGCGCGCGGGCCGGGCGGGAATCTCGCGAGCGCGGCGGCCATCGACGCGCTCAAGCCGCTGGAGGCGAGGGCCATACCCGCCGGCGACCTTCTCGGTGCGCGCCGGCCGTACGTTCTTCGGGCAGGTACACGCTCGACCGGCGCCCCCTGGCCATTCCCGCCTATCGGCGGCTGTGGGTCGACGACGCCATGCGTGGCCGGATCCAGGGATCACTCACCGTCGTCCTGTTCGGAGGCCCGCAGCTCGCCAACCCGCTGCACGGGATGGCCGCGGCGGCGTACGGCCCTCAGGTGACGATCTGCATCGGTGGACTGCTCACCGTGACGACCATCGCAATGATCGTGCGGACGGCACCTCAGCTGTGGCACTACACCGCCCCGAGAGCGGATCGCCGATGAGAACCGGGCCGGAGCCGCCCGCCGATGAGAACCGGGCCGGAGCCGTCCGCGGATGGGAACCGGGCCGGGCAGCGCGGCTGAACGCGCGCAGGCGGCCCCTGAAACGAGGGGGCATGACCCGAGATAGGCCGCCGGGGAGGATCGGTCCGGATTGTGGCGGTGGGACTGGACGCCCTGGTGTTCCAGCAGCCGTGCCCGGCAGTCAGGATGGCTGAACTTCGTCGAAGAGGGCGAGGGCTTCGGCGGGGTCCGGGCTCACGAGGCGTTCCAGGCCGGCCGTCGTGATCTCCGCCCACCTGCCGGCCCGTGCCCACATCCGTTCCTCGAAGGCGCGGACGGCCTCGTCCAGATCGCCGGGGCCGGGGGCGGCGGCGACGGACTCGGCGAGTTCGGCGCCTTCCAGCATCGCGAGGTTCGCGCCCACCCCCAACGGGGGCATCAGGTGGGCGGCGTCGCCCAGTAGCGTCACCCCGGGGACGTGGGCCCAGGTGTGGGACACGGGCAGGACGTGGAGGGGGCGGTGGACGAAAGCGGTGCCGTGGCGGAGGAGGTCGAGGACGGGAGCGGCCCAGCCGTCGAACAGGGCCGTCAGGATCGATCGCACGGCCTCGACGTCGGTCAGGTCCAGGCCCGCTTTCATGCCTGCGTCCAGGCTCGCCTCCATGCCTGCGCCCAGGCCCGCTTCCGTGCCCGCTTCCAGGCCCGCTTCCAGGCCCGCTTCCGTGCCCGCGCGCCGGTTCAGGCCCATATGCCGGTCCAGGTTCGTGTGCCAGTCCAGCGGCGCGCGGAACTGGGCGTACACCTTGACGTGACCGCCGCTGTTGCGCTGGGCGACGAGGGCGCGGTTAACGCCGTACACGGCCACGGAACCGTCGCCGACCAGCCGGGCGAGGTCGGGGTGGCGGGTGTCGACGTCGTCCAGGGAGGTCTCGACCAAGGTGACGCCGGTGTAGTGCGGCGTCGCGGACGAGATCGCCGGGCGGACCCGGGACCAGGCGCCGTCCGCGCCGACCACGAGGTCGAACGTCTCCTGCCGCCCGTCCGCGAAACGGACCAGCACGCCGTCCCGGGTCCCCGGCACCACCTCCGTCACATCCCGCCCCCACCGAACGTCGAGGGGGCCGAGCAGCAGGTCGCGGAGTTGTCCCCGGTCGATCTCGGGATTCGCCCGGTCACCCGGACGGGGTCGCCAGTCGCGAAGGACGGTCCCGTCCGCGTCCAGGATGCGCATGGCCTGCCCCTCGGGACGGGACAGCGCCTGGAACCCCGCCAGCAGCCCCGCCTTGCCCAGCGCGAGCTGGCCCATCCCTTCGTGCAGGTCCAGCGTGCCGCCCGGAGGGCGGGCGTCGGGGGCGGGATCGCGTTCGAGGACGGTGACGGGGTGACCGTGGCGCTGCAGGACGCGGGCGAAGGTGAGGCCGGCGGGGCCGGCCCCGACCACGGCGATACGATGTCTCATGTCGATACACTGTATTTTACCATTACGATGTATCGCAACAGTACGATGTACCCATGACCGTGTGGGACCGCCCGGAGCCGCCGACCCGCCCCGTGCCGCTCGACCGGGAGCGAATCGTCGCCGCCGCCATCGCGCTGGCCGACGAGGGCGGGCTGGAGGCGGTGTCGTTGCGTAAGGTCGCCGCCCGGCTGGACGCCGGCCCGATGCGGCTGTACGGATACATCTCCACCAAGGAGGAGCTGTTCGACCTCATGGTGGACGAGGTCCACGCCGAGATCCTCCCCGAGGAGCGGCCCGGCGACTGGCGGGAGGCGCTGCGCGTCCACGCCCACCGCACCAGGCGGGCCACCCTCCGTCACGAATGGCTGGCCGACCTGCTCGGCGGCCGTCCGAACCTGGGACCGAACGCCCTCGCCGTGACCGAGACCACGCTGGCCGCCCTCGACGGCCTCGCCGACCTCGACACCGTCCTGCGCGCCGTGGAGACCGTCAGCGCCTACTTCACCGGCGCGATCAGGCGCGAGATCGCGAACCTGCGCGCCGAGCGCGCCACGGGCCTGTCCAAGCACGACTGGCAGCGAGCCTCCGGCCCGCATGTGGAAAAGATGCTGGCCACGGGCCGCTTCCCGACTCTGGCCAAGGTCGTGTACGACGGCACGGAGGTGGACGCCGAGGCGTCCTTCGCGACCGGCCTGGACTGGGTACTCGACGCCGTGGCCGCCAAACTCGCCCGGCCGCCGGCGTGACGCCCAGGATTTCCAGGCGATGTCCGTTTCCGGGTGATGTCCGTTTCCAGGTGACGCCCGCGGCACCGCATGACGCCGCCAGACTGCGCACCTGTTTGCTCGACCGGTTATCGACCGGTTAGAGGCAGGCCCTGACGCCGGACGACCGGACGGCGCTGGAAGGGCTGCGCCATCCGCGACGGTACGCGGGCTCCTGCGCTCATGTCCATGGCCGGGCGAGGGTGATGGACGAGGAGGCGTCGGCGCACGAGCGGAGGTGTGGGCGGTCGCGATCCGGTACGAGCGGAGATGTGGTGCGGTCGCGATCCGGTACGACCGCACCACCGGCCGGCCCGTCGCCCGGTCAGTGATC
The DNA here is from genome assembly GCF_040639135.1 of Streptosporangium sp. NPDC023963. Lineage (NCBI taxonomy): Bacteria > Bacillati > Actinomycetota > Actinomycetes > Streptosporangiales > Streptosporangiaceae > Streptosporangium > Streptosporangium sp. NPDC023963. The sequence goes on along the minus strand of NZ_JBEZZK010000009.1, from coordinate 249,774 downwards.
GCCTACGACCACTGACCGGACTTCGAACTTCCTCGTCTAGTTCCCGGCCATCACGGTTCGTCTAGTTCCTGGCCATCACGGTGAAGGTGAACCCGGCGCTCGTCGTACGGCGCAGCGGAATGTCGCACTTGATCCGGCGCCGCACCTCGTTCCTGCTGAAGCCGAGCCCGTGTGCGATGAGCCGCTCCGGGCGCACCGGCACCGGATCGTCGAAGACGATCTCCACCTGGACCGGCCACGCCTCATCGAGCCATGCCGAGGGGGTGTCCAGCCGCCAGGCCCCCCTCCAGTCCAGGGTGAAGCGGTTGCGCCGGGCGAGCAGCGGATCCAGCAGCCTGGACGCCACCAGCTCCGGATCGTTGGCGTGGTAGCCGTCGAGCTCGGCCGGATCGAAGGACCTGACCGGCGCCCGCTCGTGCACGGTGAGCTTGCTCGTCCGATCGCAGGACACGCAGCGGACCAGCAGCCACACGTCCAGCAGGTTGCCGTTGGCGTTGACGCGGAACCTGCCCTCGCCGGTGGTGGCCGACTCCGACCGGCAGTCCACGCACCGCAACGACAGCAGGGGCAGCCTGGTCCGACGAACGACCCAGGGCAGCACGATATGAGGTTGTGAAGACATGATCTCTCTAGACCTGACACGAGGCCGATTGCGCGCGGCCTCAAACGCTGTATGACCGGGCGCGCGCGGGCAGCCCGGCAGAGCCGGCGGGAAGGCCGGCTTGAAGGTGAGCGGAAGAAGGTGTCAGGTCTAAAGAGCAGGCGGGGTCACGCGGTTCGTCCTCTGTCCTCACTGCGACGGGGTCGCAGGCAACATACAAAAACACGGGAGGAAGGCTCAAACGGTTTTCCGGCGACGCTGGTCCCGCCGCCGGCTCAGGCGTCGCCGGTGCCCGGGGCCGGTGTCCGGGGCGAGGGCCGCAATCCGAACAGGTCGCGATGCCATGCCGCCGGTCCGATGCCCGCGCGCATCGGGGAACCGCCCGCCTCCACCACTGCCGATCACGTACGGGTGCGGCCCGCCGGTGTGTCGCCCGGGGAAACGCCTCACGGGGTTGCAGCATGGACCCGTGAGTGATCAGGAACTGCCCCGGCAGGACTGCGCCGCGACGGTGCTGGGCGGTCCCACGACCGTCATCGACGCCGGTGGCCTGCGCGTCGTCGTGGACCCGACCTTCGACGACCCCGGCCCGCACGGCTACCTGACCAAGACGCTCGGCCCGGCGTTGACCGAGGACCGACTGGGGGCCGTCGACCTGGTGCTGGTCAGCCACGACGCCCATCCGGACAACCTCGACGACCGGGGCCGCGCCTTCGCAAGGGCGGCTCACCTGACGCTCACCGTGCCCGGCGCGGCCGACCGGCTCGGCGCGCCGGCGGTGGGCCTGGCCCCCTGGGCGACCTTCGTGCTGCCCCGCCCTGACGGCGGCGGCGACCTGAGTGTCCTGGCCGTCCCCGCCGTGCACGGCCCCGAGGACGGCGAGCGGGACCCGGAGGGCAACATCAACTGCGAGGTCACCGGCTTCGTGTTGTCGGGCCGGGGCCTGCCCACCGTGTACGTCAGCGGCGACAACGCCTCCATGCGCGCCGTGGCCGCGATCGCCCGGCACGTGCCGGAGATCGACGCGGCGGTGCTGAACGCCGGGGCGGCCCGCGTACCGGGCAAGTTCCGGCGACGTCCGGTGTCGATGGACGGCCACCGGGCCGCGGCCGCCGCCGCGGTGCTGGGTGTCACGGTCGTGATCCCGGCCCACTACGACGGATGGACGCACTTCTCCGAAGGGCGCGCGGAGCTGGAGACGGCCTTCGACGAGGCCGGCCTGTCGGCCCTGCTGCGCCTGGCCGACCACGGGTCCTGGTCGGCGCTGCGCGGCTGACGCCGTAATGGGAACGTCTCAGCGGAGCGGGAAACGGCAGCGCGACGGCCGGCGTCCACTCCGTGTGAACCACCGACGCTCCGTGTGAACCACCGACGCTCCGTGTGAACCACCGACGCCTCCTTCGCGTGACTCATGCCTCGAAGCCGGACAGCGCCGTCACCGGCCTCACCTCGACCAGGCCCATCGCCGCTTCGGGAATGCGGGCGGCGATCTCAAGTGCACGGTCGATGCCGTCGCACTCGACGAGGTAGAAACCGGCCATGAGTTCCTTGGCCTCGGCGAAGGGGCCGTCGGTCGCGGTTGCCAGCCCCGACTCCACGCGAACCCGCCTTCCCGCGGCCGGGTCGGCGAGAGCCTCCGCGACGATCAGTTCGCCGGTCGCGGTCAGCGCCTCGTTGAGGGCGGTGTACGCCTCGAGCCCTTCACGGCGCTGCTCGGCGGGAAGCCGGCTCCACAACTGCCGGGACTCCGGGTTGCTGTAGATCAGGATCACGTATTTCACGGCAGGTTCCCGGTCCGAGATTCTCTGGTGTGGCGTGTCGAGGATAGTCGCACTGCTCCGACGTCTCCGGTGAGAGCCGATCGGCTTCCCCTGCGTGCCGCTGACCGGCTCGGTGCTGCACGAGAAGGTTCCATGGCGGCCGGCCGCCGTCCCACCGGCTCCCCTCCCCATGTGATCTTCCGCACTTCAGAATATGAAACATTGCAGAATCTGCAAGTTCTTCCCTACAGTTGGCACCGTGACCCCCGTAGAGAGCGCCCACTACGAGCTCGGCCGTAGAGATCGGAAGAAGCTCGAGACCCGCGCGGCCTTGGAGCACGCCGCGTTGACGCTGGTGGCCGAGCGCGGTCTGGCGAGTGTCACGGTGGAGGACATCGCCGAGGCGGTTGACCTCTCCTCCCGCACGTTCTTCAACTACTTCCCGTCCAAGGAGGACGCGCTCGTCGGCGCGAGCCCGGCGTCCGCCGCCGAGCTGCGCGAGAGGCTGGAGGCCGTGCCCGCGGAGGTGCCGGTCCTGGAGGCGCTGCGTCTGATGTCGCGGGTCGAGGCCGAGCGCGTCCAGCAACAGCGCGAGCAATGGCTGCTGCGGCTGAAGGTGTTCGAGCAGAACCCGTCGCTCCTTCCACGGCTGGTCGCCGGCGGCACCGAGACCGAGCGTGCCGTGTCGGCCGCCGTCGCGCACCGGGCCGGCGTCGCCCTGGGCACGAGCGGCTATCCCGAGCTGGCCACCGCGGTGGCCATGGCGGCCTTCCGGGCGGCGATGATGCGCTGGAGTGCCGCGGACGGCCGGCCGGCGCTGGCCGACCTGGTCGACGAGGCCTTCTCCCAGCTCGCCGCAGGCCTGCCCAATCCGTGACCGCCCCGGTCACCACCCTTTTTCGATCACCCCGTGAACGTTCCCGTTCCGCCGGCGTCCGCAGGAATCTCGCGGAGCGCCGATCCCCACCTGAGAAATCGAGGAAAGATGACATCCACCAGCGCGCAGCCCGAGGCAGTGGCCGCGGCGCCCACCTCCAGGAGAAAGGTCCTGCAGGCGCTGTCGGGGCTGATGGTGGGCATGTTCGTATCCATCCTGGCCTCGACCGTCGTGGCCAATGCCCTGCCCCGCATCATCACCGACCTGCAGGGCTCGCAGACCATCTACACCTGGATCGTCACCTCGGAGCTGCTGGCCATGACGGCCACGGTGCCGCTCTGGGGCAAGATGGCCGACCTCTACAACAAGAAGCTGCTGATCCAGCTCTCGCTGGGACTGTTCGTGGCGGGCTCGCTGATCGCGGGCCTCACGCCGAACGTGGAGATCCTCATTGTCAGCCGCGTCGTGCAGGGCGTCGGCGCCGGCGGCATGACCGCGCTCGCGATGATCGTGATGGCGGCCATGATCCCGCCGCGTGAGCTCGGCCGCTACGCCGGCATCTTCGGCGCCGTGTTCGGCGTCGGCACCGTGGCGGGCCCGCTCATCGGCGGCGTGCTCGTGGACACCTCCTGGCTCGGCTGGCGCTGGTGCTTCCTCATCGGCGTGCCGTTCACGATCCTGGCCATCGTCCTGCTGCAGCGCACGCTCGACCTGCCGGTGGTACGCAAGGACGTGAAGATCGACTATCTGGGCGCCCTGCTGATCACGACGGGCGTGTCCACGCTGCTGATCTGGTCGTCGCTGGCGGGCAACCAGTTCGAGTGGGGCTCCTGGTGGACCGCCGCCCTCGTCGGCGGCGGCGTGCTCATCCTCGCGCTGGCCGTCTGGGTGGAGTCGCGGGCGGCTGAGCCGATCATTCCCCTGACCATCTTCAAGAACCGCACCGTCGCCCTCGCCACCGTGGCGAGTGTGCTGGTCGGCGTGGCCATGTTCGGCGGCACGGTCTTCCTGTCACAGTACTTCCAGGTGGCGCTCGGCAAGTCGCCGACGGTCGCCGGCCTGATGAGCCTGCCGATGGTGTTCGGCCTGCTGGTCTCCTCCACCGTGGCCGGGCAGCTCATCACCAAGTGGGGCCGATGGAAGGGCTTCCTGGTGGCCGGCGGCATCGTCATGCTCGCCGGGATGGGCCTGCTCAGCACCATCGACGGCCAGACCGGCACGGTACTGCTCGGGCTCTACATGGCGGTGCTCGGCGTCGGCGTCGGCATGCTCATGCAGAACCTGGTCCTGGCCGCCCAGAACGACGTACCCGCCCACGACCTGGGGGCCACCACCTCGGTGCTGACCTTCTTTCGCAGCATGGGCGGCGCCGTCGGCGTCAGCGCCCTGGGCGCGGTGCTGGCCAACCGGATCACCACGCTCATGACGGAGAAGCTCGGCCCGATGGCCGCCGGCGGCGCGGGCGGCGACAGCGACGCCGTACCCGACATCTCCAAACTGCCCGCTCCCGTCGTCCGCGTCATCCAGGACGTGTACGCGACGGCCACCGCCGACCTGTTCCTCATCGGCGTGCCGCTCACCGCGCTCGCGCTGGTGGCGGTCCTGTTCATCAAGGAGAAGCCGCTCAACACGCTGTCAGGCGAGGAGCGGCTGGCCCGGGAGCACGCCACGGCCGCCGATCACTGAGCGGTTCCCGGCCGGGTCGCGCCCGAGACGCGGCGCGAAGGAGAACGAGCGCGAGACGCGGCGCGAAGGAGAACGAGCGCGGGTTGCCGGGTTGAACCGGCCGGGGTTCGCACGCGACAGAACCTGCGCTCGTGGCGCGCGCCACCGCCCGCCGGGACAACGCGAACCGGGCCGCGCCGAGCTCGGCGCGGCCCGGTTCGCGTGGCGGCGGCGGGCGTGGACGTGCGGTTCGGGGATCTCCGGCGGGGCGTCCGGCACCACGGTGCCCGACTTCACCGGCCGTTGCGAAGCTTCACCGGCCGTTGCGAAGCGGTTGCGGGCTCGAGGCTTACGAGGCCAGCCGTTCACGTGCGTTACGCCCTGACCGTGTGGGTTCGACCCCGCCGTCAGGCTGGTTGATCTCGGCCCACACCGCGTCGAGGGAAAGACCGAGGACCTCGGCGATCGCCGCGATGGTCGGGAAGGCGGGGGTCGCCACGCGGCCCGACTCGATCTTTCGAAGGGTCTCCGGCGAGACACCCGCGTCCAGCGCGGTCTCGAGCATCGAGCGCTCCCCCCTGGCGCGACGCAACAGGGCACCGAGGCGCTGTCCGCGCTCGACCTCCGCGGGTGTGAGCGGCAACCTGACCATGGCTCCGATTCTAGGGCCTGCACAAGGTTGGGATCAGAGGGATCCGCTTTCGGCAGGACCCCGGCAGCCACCTCGCGGACCCTCATCCACACGGAATCCACACGGAGCCGTCTTGCGGGTCCGAAGCCGTCAGCCCACGTGAAGATCCGAGGTCCGCACCGGCCCCAGCACCGGGATAATATGGCCGGGATAGTTATTGGTTGCGCGAGAAGGGCGCCGCATGATCGAAATCTTGAACCCCACCGAAGTCACCCGGGCAAGGGAGGCAGGCGCCCTGGTCGCCGACATCCTGCAGACGCTGAAAAGTCGCAGCACGGTCGGCACGAGCCTCCTGGACATCGACCGGTGGGCCAAGACCATGATCGTCGAGGCTGGCGCGCTGTCCTGTTACGTCGACTACGAGCCGTCCTTCGGACGCGGGCCGTTCGGCCACTACATCTGCACGTCGGTCAACGACGCCGTGCTCCACGGGCTGCCGTACGACTACGCGCTCGCCGACGGCGATCTGCTGACACTCGACCTCGCCGTCTCCAAGGGTGGAGTCGCCGCAGACGCCGCCGTCAGCTTCGTCGTGGGCGAGTCAAGGCCCCCGGAGAGCGTCGCGATGATCAGCGCGACCGAACGCGCGCTGAGCGCGGGGATAGCCGCGGCCGGACCCGGGGCTCGCATCGGTGACATCTCCCATGCCATCGGCTCGGTCCTCAGCCAGGCGGGGTACCCGATCAACACCGAGTTCGGAGGTCACGGCATCGGATCGACGATGCACCAGGGCCCGCACGTTTCGAACACCGGACGGCCCGGCCGCGGGTACCAACTGCGCCCCGGCCTGCTGCTGGCACTGGAGCCGTGGGTCATGGCGGACACCGACCAGCTCGTCACCGACGCCGACGGGTGGACGCTCCGAAGCGCGACAGGCTGCCGGACGGCACACAGCGAGCACACGATCGCCATCACCGACGACGGGGCCGAGATCCTCACCTTGCCGAAGCAGGCGCGACCGTGAGGTCGACGGTGTGATCGATGCGCGTGCGCGTCAGCACGGCCTGGCGCGCACGCGCCCGTCAACCCAGCTTTTTCAGCCGGACGGCCTGCTTGAGGAAGACGATGCCGTCGATCATGCCGAGCTGGGCCGGGTCCAGCGGGAAATAGGCGAAATCGTGGGAGGTGCGCGGGGCGGGCTTCGTGACGGCCTCGGCCAGGCGGCGGGCGTCGAGGAGGGAGTGCTCCCACGGGAGCGTCGACAGGAGGCCCTCGACGGTGTCCGGGGACGGGGTGTCGTCGCCGACCGTGCCGAAGGCCGAGGCCAGGAAGGCGTACCGGTCCCCCAGGTGCGTCGCGGTGATCGCCCCCGCGCTCCACCACTCCAGCGTCTGGTCGCCGAACCGCATGAGGCTCTCGTTCCGCTGCAGGTGGAGGTTGGAGGCGAAGACCAGGGCCGGGCCGTGCTCGGCGACGGTACGCAGGTTGGCGGCCATCATCGCGTCCCGCAGGGCCGACAGGCGGCCCCACCGCGCCGGGGACGCGTCGGCCATCCAGTAGTGGTAACGGAGCAGGCCGACGGCGGTGCGCCCGTACAGTGCCGCCCGCTCCCTGTCCTCGGCGTCCAGCCGCGGCACCTGCGTGTCGAGCAGTGCCACCAGGTCGTCGGCGATCAGCCGCAGCCGCTGGGCGTCGGCGGACCGGCCGATCGACTGGGACGGATCCATGGCCGAGGCCTCGTTCGCCCACCGCTCGTCCGGGCCCAGCAGCGTGTCGAGGGTCTCCCCGGTACAGGGCAGCGGGCCTTCGAGGAGGTCGTGCAGGGCGGTGAGCGCCTGGCGGGGGCTCGCCGCCCAATATTCCAGGGGGCCGTCGAACCCGAAGAACCGGAGCTTTTCGTCATGCTCCTCGTTGTACGCCCGCATCCAGCGTACGAGCTCGCGGTTGGCCGGGAAGGTGCCGAAGTCGTGGCTGAAACCGCGTTCCATGACGTCGTCGAGCGTGCCCGCGCCCGTCGTGAGGTAGTCGTCGACCACGAGGCCCATGAGGCAGTCGCTCTCGATGGCGAACGACCGGTAGCCCTCCTGCTCGACCAGATGCCGGAAGATCTCGTTGCGCAACTCGCCCAGCTCCCCCACGAAGTGCCTGGCCTCGCCCAGGCCGAGCAGCAGGGGTTTGGCGGGAAGCGACCGCAGGAACGCCGAGACGCCCTCGCCATCGAGCGGCAGGGCCATGTCCTTGATATCCATGGCTTCAACGGTATCGTTGAACACTCGATGTAAACTTTTCACCGAAAATCGCCGCTTCCACCGTGACGAACCTTCAATCGGTGATGTATCCATGAGGCCCGGAGGGCCCGGCGCGCGAGCATGACCTGTCCCCCGGGCGATCAGGAACCTCGGGGACGCCGGCATCGCGCCCGCCGCCGACCGCGCCGTCCACGGCTGTCGCACCTGGACGAGTAAGTCGGCACCGACCTCGTCGTGGCGGATGTACTCCTGCACCTCGGCCCAGGAGTTCGGGGTCGAAGTGCAGCGGAACGAAAACGTACGCTAAGCCCGTTCGCGCAGGTCAGCCATGACGGCTGCATGCGGGATCCGGAGAGGCTTGGCGTATGTTCCCGCTCCATCGCACAGGCCGCGGTGCGCTGTCCGGCGGCGGGTCCCTCCGTACGTTGAGTGATCGCGATGTAACTGTTTAACCACTTCGATGACGGCGCGTATGGGGTGCCGACCGAGGTCCTGGACTGCCTGGCCGAGCAGCTGGGGATCTCCGGTGCGTCGTGCGTGAAGACCTACGCGCAGCGCGAGAGCACCCGTCTCGAGCACGCGGGGCAGATTCAGATGGCGCATCGGCTGCGGGAGTTCGCCGATGGCGAGGCCGAGTTGGTGTCGGTGCTGGCGGCGCACGCGTGGAACTCCGGCGACGGCCCCATTGCGTTGTTTCAGTGGGCGGTGCGTGTTCGGCGGGGCGACCTTCACCAGCGACGCCTGGTTCGCCAGGGCGACCTTCACCAGCCACGCCCTGTTCGACGGGGCGACAGGGTTGAAGCGGGCGCGGCTGGACGAAGTGCGGGTGGCGCCGGCGGCTGAGCGCGAGCGGCGGGTATGGCCGCCGGCCTGGCGGATGGAGGCGGGCGCGGACGGGTGGGCGACGCTGCACCTGGCGTCGCCCGGCGATGACGCGGGAGGCGAGACGGCGCAGGAGCCAGACCCGAAGCCGGAAGGGTTGACATAAGACTCCTAAGCGTTAGCGAACAACGTGGCCTGCGGAAACGTATGAGATCGCGTTATCACGCCGGATTCATCCCGTCATGTTCGAGCTGAATCTCCCGTCCTGCGCGGGGGCTTGGCGGCCCCTTTCCACCGCATTCCGGCCGCACCCCCGGTGGGATCCGAGTTGGGCCGGCCGGGCCGCTCGGTACGCGCGCCTCGCAGAAGGGCAATGACGTCTCCGGCCGTCCGACGGCCCTCCGGGGTCGGCATGATCGGCCAGTCATGGATCATTCCCTCGCCGATGTGCAGGTGAAGATCGGTTCCGGCCATGTTTTCGCTCCGGTCCCGGAGCAGGACGGCGTCGGGGAAGAGGACGTCGCGAGTCCCGGCGTACACGTGGACGAGTCCGAGGTGGTCCAGGTGGCCGTTCAGAGGACTGGCCTGCGGGTTTGAAGGGTCGGCTGGGACTGCCCAGCGGGCCGCGAGAACTCGGATGTGCTCGAGATTCAGCAACGGGTCACGTGATGCGATGTCGGCGATCTTCGGATTGGTGAAGGTCAGGTCGAGGGCAGGTGAGATGAGAACGGTGATATCCGGGCGCTCGCCTTGCGGGGTCAGGGCCTGGAGCACGGACAAAGCGATGTTCGCGCCCGCTGAATCGCCGATCAGAGCGGTCGGTCCCTGCTTCTGGACGTGCTGAAACAGACCCAGCATGACCGGAAGGACGTCGGCGTGGGTAGCGGTGGGCAGACGCGGATAGAGGGGCAGGGCGACTTCGCGGCCGGATTCAACGGCGATCCGGGCGGCCAGGCGCCAGTGCTGCGTGGTGATTGGGGCGGCCCAGGCGCCGCCGTGGATGTAGAGGGCGTAGTGCTTCACCGGATTGACGGGCGTCAGCCGATAGACCGGCCAGCCTTCGACCTCTTCCCGCCGGACCGTGACACCCGGCAGGCGCGGCGGGGACGGGTTAGCCACTTCGGTAAGGAAACGGCTGGGCTTGAACTGGCGCTTCTTCACTCCTGTTACACGCAGCAGACCGACGATGGCGTGGCTGGCCAGGCTGGGGCTCACGGGTTCACAACCTGGTAGGAGCCGGAGCGCACGTCGTCCAGTAGGGCGGGACCGCTCGTGCTCCACCCGAACGTCTCGTGCGCCTTCCGGGAAGGTGTGCGCGCCGAGGATTGAAGCAGCGCGGCCATCGGCCCCATGGCGCTCTCGGCCTGTTCGGCGGTGATCGAGGTCGCGGTGGTTCCGGTCAGATCCGCGATCGCCTCGGCAAGTTCGCGGAAGGTGAACTGCTGCGGTCCGGACGCGTTGTAGATGCCCGCCACCGGATGCTCCAGGGCCCTCAGGTACAGGCGGGCGAGATCGTCCGCGTGCACCGGGGTCCACTCGTTGTCGCCGGAGCCGATGTAGGTGGCAGCGCCCGAGCGGGTCGCGGCGCCGATCAGACTGGTCAGCAGCATGGTGCCGCCTCGACCGTAGACCAGACTCGCACGGATGATGATGCCGTTCAGGCCCGCCGCCTCGCGCACCAAGCGCTCGCCGACGAGCTTGGACGGCAGCAGACCCGGCTCCGGCAGTTCTGCGTCTTCGTCGCGGGAATGGGCGGGGTCGAGCCCGTAGACCAGGTTCGTGCTGGTGTAGATGAACGGTTTGCCAGTACCCGCCTTTCCCGCCCCACGGGTCAGCGCCTCCACAGCAGCGGCTTCTGCCGTGACCGCATCATCGCCGCCGGCATAGTCGACTGCGGTGTGCACCACGGCATCGGCTTGTGTTGCAGCCCTTTCCAGGAGCGCGGTGTCGGTCAGGCTGCCGAGCAGAGGACGCGCGCCCGCCTGGGTCGCTTTCGCTGCTGATTCCGGAGACCGGGTCAGCGCCACTACTTCGTGGCCTGCTGCGAGGAAGTGGTCGACGAGCACCGAGCCCAAGTAGCCGGTGCCCCCGGTGATGAGGATCTGCATGTTCTCTCCAGAACCGAACGGGCAGCGAAACGGATGGATCATCCGGTTTCCTTACCTTAGCACTAAACGGATGAACCATCCGCTTCATTGTCCGAGTCGACCGCCCGGAGACTCCGAGCCCAGGCGGGACAAGTGGAGCTGCTATCCGTTTATGCTGGAGAAGTGACCGCTTCCCCGCTCCGTAAGGACGCAGCACGCAACCGTCAGCGAATCATCGAGATCGGCCGGAAGCTGGTCGCGGACGGCACCCCCATTCAGCTGAACGAGGTGGCCCGCGCGGTCGGCGTCGGCGTCGCCACGGTGTACCGGCACTTCCCAACGCCTCAGGCGTTGATCGAGGCGGTGGCGGTGGACGGACTGGAGGCGCTGATCCAGGCCGCCGAACGGGCCGTGGAGCAGGACGACCCTTGGACGGCCTTTCGCGATTTCCTGGTCAGGATCGTAGACGCGCAACTAAGTGACGCCGCCCTGTCCCCCGTACTGTCCGCACCCACGACCGCCCTACCTGGCACAGCGCATCTGCTCGATCAGTTGTCCTCGCTGTTCACTCAACTATTCGAACGGGCCGAGGCCGCAGGGCGGCTGGCGCCCGGCATCACGCTCGCCGACATGACGCCATTGATCTGTGGAATCGCCTTCTCAGCCAGGATGCATCCAGCCGTCGATCCGCAGGAGCAAGCCGCAGTCGGCCGCCACTACCTCGATGTTGTACTGAACGGGCTGCGGGCCCGCTGAGCGCCTCGGGTATCGAGACCCAGACCAACTAGACGAGTAAGTCCCAAAGCGAAGAGCAGGTACGGCCAGGTGCAGCGGCTGATGAGCTCGCCCGTGAGGCGCGTCGGTGGTAGGCCGGGCGTTGCCCACCCGGGCTGCGCCTCACGACAGACGAATCTGTCCCCACAACCGCGCCACCGGCCAGCCCATCACCCGGTCACTGATCGCCTACGATCACTGACCGGACTTCGGACTTACTCGTCTAGCCGATGGCGACGTGCCGGTCGTGCTCGAGGCGGGTGAGGAAGAAGTCCCGGACGTCCCCGGCGAGCAGGTCGGGCACCTCCATCGCGGCGAAGTGGCCACCTCGCTCGAACTCCGACCAGTGCCTGATGTCGTACAGCCGCTCGGCCAGCGGTCGCACCGACTGTGTGATGTCGTGCGCGAACACCGCCACGCCGACCGGCACCTGGCACGGCACGGGCTGCCCCCGCGGAACATCGTGGTGCAGCCGCGCCGAGGAGGCCGCGGTGGCGGTCAGCCAGTACAGCGAGACGCCGGTGAGCATCCGATCGTCACCGATCCGCGAGCGGGGGTCCGTCCAGTGCGCGAAGCGCTCGGCGATCCAGACCAGCTGGCCGACCGGCGAGTCGGTCAGCGCGTAGCCGATGGTCTGGGGGGTGAGGGCCTGCAGCGCCTGGTACGGCGGACGATTCGCCATCAGCTGCCTGACCTTGTCCAGCCGGGCCTCGTCCGTTGCGGACAGCTGGATGTCGGCGTCCGGGACCGGGCGGGTCGGCAGGTAGTTGACGTGCACCCCGATGACCCGTTCGGGTGCCGCCGCACCGAGCGCCAGGGAGATGCCCGCGCCGAAGTCGCCGCCCTGCGCGCCGTAGCGCTCGTACCCGAGACGGCGCATCAGCTCGGCCCAGGCCCGCGCGATCCGGACGGCGTCCCAGCCGCGCTCGTGGGTCGGCCCGGAGAAGCCGTACCCCGGGATGGACGGGATCACCAGGTGGAAATCGCGCGACAGCGGCTCGACGACGTCGAGGAACTCCAGGAACGAGCCGGGCCAGCCGTGGGTGAGGATCAGCGCGAGCGCGTCCGGCTTCGCGGACCGGACGTGGACGAAGTGGATGTTCTGGCCGTCGATCTCGGTGGTGAAGTGCGGGAGCTCGTTGAGCCCGGCCTCGTGCTCGCGCCAGTCGTAGCGGGTGCGCCAGTGCTCGGCGAGCTCCTTCAGCCGCGCCAGCGGGAAGCCGTAGTCCCACCCGGCGTCGGCGACCTCGTTGGGCCAGCGAGTGCGGGCGAGCCGGTCGGCCAGGTCGTCGAGGTCGGCCTGGGCGATGTCGATGCGGAACGGCTTGATCATGGTCTCAACTCCGGGGAGGTTCATTTGCCGACTAAACGTTCAGATAGCTAACGTTTACTCCACGAACGATAACACAATCATTAGTGCGCCGAACGACTTGCTAGACTCGTCGCATGGAGAACCCGCCCGAGGAGGCGCCCGCCCAGTGGGAGAGCCTGCCCAGCTGGCTGCTCGGCCAGACCGCCCACCACTCGCACCGCCTGGTGAGCGACGGCTTCTCCTCCGTCGGCGCCCGCGGCTACCACTACCGCCTGCTGGCGACGCTGGAGAGGTCCGGCCCGGCCAGCCAGGCCACACTGGGCCGCCGCAGCGGCATCCACCTCAGCGACATGGTCGCGACGATCAACGAACTCGCCGAGCGCGCGCTGGTCGAGCGTGCCCCGGACCCCTCCGACCGGCGGCGCAACGTCATCTCGCTCACCTCGGCGGGCAAGCGGCAGCTGCGGCGGCTGGAGAAGCGACTGGCCGAATGCCAGGACGAGCTGCTGGCTCCCCTCTCGCCCGAGGAGCGAGAGGGGCTGACCGAGTTGCTGTCCAAACTGCTGGATCACCACAACCGGCGAACCGGCACCCCCGAAGAACCGTGGCGCTGACCGGACCCCGAGTCCCGGCCCCGTCACCGGCCCCGGCCGCTCCGGCCAGGTGACCGGACACCGTCCGAGGCCGGGCAGGACCCTCGAGGTTCCCGTCGATGCGGTCTTCGGCGCTCAACCCCTAAAAGCAAGGTCGATTTGCCTAAAGGTATTAGGCATATGCATAATCGACTATGCCGAATGAGGGGAAGGCCATGGCACGCGCAGGACTGACCGCCGAACGCCTGACCCGGGCCGGGGCGGAACTGGCCGACGAGGTCGGCTTCGACCAGGTGACCGTCTCCGAGCTCGCCAGGCGGTTCGACGTCAAGGTGGCGAGCCTGTACTCGCATCTGAGGAACTCCCAGGAGCTCAAGACCAGGATCGCCCTGTTCGCCCTGGAGGAACTCGCCGACCGGGTCGCCGCCGCCCTGGCCGGGCGGGCCGGCAAGGACGCCCTGGCCGCCTTCGCCAACGTCTACCGCGACTACGCCCGGGAGCATCCCGGCCGCTACGCCGCCACCCAGCTGAGGCTGACTCCCGAGGAGGCGGCCGCCAGTGCCGGCGGCAGGCACGCACAGATGACGCGAGCGGTCCTGCGCGGCTACGACCTGGGGGAACCGGACCAGACGCACGCGGTCCGGCTGCTGGGCAGCGTCTTCCACGGCTACGTCAGCCTGGAGATGGGGGGCGGGTTCAGCCACAGCGCGCCCGACACGCAGGAAACCTGGTCACGAGTCCTGGACGCCCTCGACGCCCTGCTGCGGAACTGGCCCGCGCCCTGACCCTGGCTTCCCCGCCCGCCCTGACCCGGGCTCCCCCGCCCGCCCTGACCCTGGCTCCCCCGCCCGCCCTGACCCTGGCTCCCCCGCCCGGGTGCCGCCGCCCGCGCGGCGAACCGGCGAATCCCGACAATTCCGACAATCCTGATAATCCGAAAACTTCGATCAACAGGCTGAGACCCATGCACACCACACCCGAATGGATCACCACGCCCATCACCGCGGACCTCCTGCGCGGCGCGCTCGACCTGCAGGACACCGCGCACGGTGTGCTGCCGCACCGGCTGCCCGCCCGTGCCCGCGCCCAGTACGCCGACGGGCAACTCGCCATGGCGGAGTCCCAGCCCTCCGGGGTACGGCTGGTCTTCCGCACCCGGGCCACCGCCGTCGAACTGGACACGCTGCCCACCAAACGGGCCTACGTCGGTGCCCCGCCCCGCCCGGACGGCGTGTACGACCTGCTCGTCGACGGCCGCCTGGCCGGCCAGGCCGGCGTGACCGGCGGCAACACCCTGACCGTGGACATGACCACCGGGACCGTCGAGCACCGGCCAGGCCCGGCCGGCACCCTCCGCTTCACCGGCCTGCCCGACCGGGTGAAGGACGTCGAGATCTGGCTGCCGCACAACGAGACCACCGAACTCATCGCCCTGCGCGTCGACGCCCCCGTCGAGCCCGCACCGGACCGGGGCCGCAAGGTTTGGCTGCACCACGGCAGCTCGATCAGCCACGGCTCCGACGCCGCGAGCCCCACCACCACCTGGCCCGCGCTCGCCGCCTCCCTCGGCGGCGTGGAACTGATCAACCTGGGCCTGAGCGGCAGCGCCCTGCTCGACCCGTTCACCGCCCGCGCCATGCGCGACACCCCCGCCGACCTGATCAGCCTCAAGATCGGCATCAATCTGGTCAACACCGACCTGATGCGCCTGCGCGCCTTCACCCCGGCCGTCCACGGTTTCCTCGACACCATCCGCGACGGCCACCCCGGCACACCGCTGCTGGTCGTCTCGCCCATCCACTGCCCCATCCACGAGGACACACCCGGTCCCAGCGCCCTGGACTTCACCGACCTCGGCGCCGGGCGGCTGCGGTTCCGGGCCACGGGCGACCCGGCGGAGCGCGCGAGCGGGAAACTGACCCTGGGCGTCATCCGGGACGAGCTGGCCCGGATCGTGGAGCGACGGGCGGCCGAGGACCCGAATCTGCACTACCTCGACGGCCGCGACCTCTACGGGGAGGCCGACTTCGCCGAGCTGCCGCTGCCCGACGAACTCCATCCGGACGCCGCCACCCACCGCCGCATCGGCGAGCGCTTCGCCAAGCTCGCCTTCACCGCCGGCGGCCCCTTCACCGACCACCGCTCCTGAACCTTCACCGATCACCGCTCCTGAACCTTCACCGGTCACCGTTCCTGAACCGGCGGTTTTCGCCGCGCCGGCGTACCCCGAGCCCGCGGGAGCCGGCCCGGCCGGCTCCCGCGTGGAACGGGAGGCGGCAGGAGGCGGCCGCGCTACGCCGGTTCCGCCTCCTGGGCGCTGTCGCGAAGCTGTGCCACCGCGCGGGCGACGAGGTCGCCGCGGCGCCGATCCCGGTGGGCGTGGACGACGACGCGCCGCAGGACGGCGGGGCGGACCACGGGCCTGGCGACGACTCCGCCGGGGAGCTCGGCGACGGCCAGGCGCGGCAGGACGGTGACGCCGATGCCCGCCTCCACCAGCCGCAGCGCCGCCCGGTGATCGTCCAGGCGGGCGGCGTAGCGCGGCGTGAATCCGGCGGCCCCGCAGGCGGTCAAGATGATCTGCCCGATCGGGCTGTCGTAGATGTCGTGATCTATCCAGGGCTCGCCTTCGAGGTCCCGGAGGGCGACTTCGCCGGCGCCGGCGAGAGGGTGGGCGCCGGGGAGCACGGCGAGGAGCTCCTCGACGAGGAGTTCGTGACGCAGGTAGCCGTCGAGGTGCACTCCGGCTCCGCCCGCGGGCTCGGTGCGGATGTCGAGGTCCGGGCGTCGGCGGCCACGCCCGTCGACAGGTTCGTTGAGGCTGATCTCGACGGTGAGGTTCGGCTGGTGGCGGCGAACGGTCCGCACGACCTCCGGGATCCACCGCTCGGCCGCGGAGGCGAAACAGGCGATCGCCAGATGCTGTGCCTGACCGCCCCGGAGGTCTGCGACGACTCGTTCGAGGCGTCCGAAGTCGGCCAGGAGCGACTGAGCCTGATCCGCCAGGTGCCGTGCGGCGTCGGTGGGGGTGATGCCGCGTCCCTGCTTCTCGAACAGGACCAGCCCGGTCTCCCTCGCCAGGGTGGTCATGTGCTGGCTGATCGTCGCGGGAGAGTAGCCGAGGTTCCGCGCCGCTCTGCCGATCGACCCGGCTGCCAGGACCGCGCGCAGGATCGCGAGACGTTGCGGGTTGAGCATGGCACCAAAGGTAAGGCAATGCCGAACGATGAGCCGCATTTGTTTGCTTGTTCCGAGCTTTGCCGACGGTAAAGGATGGCATCGAGCAGGACATCCGGCGTCGTCTCGGGCGCGGTGAGAGAGGGTTGGCGATGGACACGACGTTCTGGGACGAGGCGGACCGCCTCCTGATCCGCTACGGAGCCGGTTTCACCCCGCGGGTCATCGAACGCGCCCGTGGCGCGTACGTCTTCGATCACCGGGGCACGCCGATCCTCGACTTCACCTCGGGGCAGATGAGTTCCATCCTCGGCCATGGGCACCCCGACATCGTGGCGACGGTCTCGTCCGCGGTCGCGTCGCTGGACCACCTCTTCAGCGGCATGCTCAGCGCTCCCGTGCTGGAGCTCGCCCGCAGGCTCACCGCCACCCTGCCCCCGCAGCTCGGCAAGATGCTGCTGCTCACCACGGGAGCCGAGGCGAACGAGGCCGCGATCAAGATGGCCAAGCTCGCCACCGGCCGCTTCGAGATCGTCTCCTTCGACCGCTCCTGGCACGGCATGACCCAGGGGGCCGCCGCCGCGACCTTCTCCGCCGGGCGGCGCGGCTACGGTCCCCCGATGCCGGGAAACCTCGCGCTGCCCACGCCGAACGCCTATCGTTCGCCGTTCCGGTCCCGCGACGGCTCCCACGACTGGGAGGCCGAGCTCGACTACGGCTTCGCCCTGGTCGACCGGCAGTCCGCCGGGAGTCTCGCCGCCTGCCTCATCGAGCCCATCCTGTCCTCAGGCGGGCTCATCGACCTGCCGCCCGGGTATCTGCGGCGCCTCAAGGCGATGTGCGACGAACGCGGCATGCTGCTCATCCTGGACGAGGCGCAGACCGGTCTCGGCCGCACCGGCACGATGTACGCGTTCGAACGCGACGGGGTCGCCCCCGACATCCTGACGCTGTCGAAGACCCTGGGAGCCGGGTTGCCGGTGGCGGCCGTCGTCACGACCGCCGAGATCGAGCAGGTCTGCCACGACCGGGGTTTCCTCTTCTACACCACCCACGTCTCCGACCCCCTGGCGGCCGCCGTCGCGCTGACGGTCCTCGACGTCATCGACCGCGAGAACCTCACCCGGCGTGCCGCGACGCTGGGCGATCAGCTCACCGGCCGGCTGCTGGCGCTTCGCGACGACTACGAGGTCGTCGGTGACGTCCGCGGCCGTGGCCTGCTCCAGGGCGTCGAGCTCGTCAGGGACAAGAAGAGCAAGGCGCCCGCCGACGCGCTGGGCAACGCGATCACCTCGGCCTGTCTCGAACGGGGCCTGCACATGAACATCGTCCAGCTACCCGGGATGGGCGGCATCTTCCGCATCGCCCCGCCCCTCACGATCGGGGAGGACGAGCTGCACGCCGGCGTGGACATCCTCGAGGCGTCCCTCAAAGCCGTGCTCGCCGCCGCCGGGTGACGCCGCACCGGCGGGTGCCGCCGATGGCGCCACCGTGCGGGCTCTCACCCGGGCACGAGCGCCGCCAGGGGGACGTGGTGCTGGCCCGCGTGGATGTCCCGGTCGCGCAGGCTGCCCTGGGCCACCGGCCGGGGAAACGAGATCTTCACGACGTTGAGGGCGGGGATGCGGAAGATCTGGATGTTCGCCGGGTCCAGGTCGTACAGCCGCGCGACGACCTCCTCGTTGATGAAGTCCTCGTCGGCGACGGTCGCGTAGTCCTCCGCCGTGCGCATGAACAGCTCCATGGTGACCCAGAACGGGCCGGCGTTCTTCGAACGGACCTCCAGGGCCAGTTCGCCCAGCGTGGGCCTGCGGTCGTCAGTCACGGGAGCCGTCCTCGGCGATCTCGATGCGGAACATGTCGGTGGGCTCGTCGACGTCCACGACGTGGTTGAGCACGAACTGGTAGGCGGGGCCGCGCTCGCTCTCGGCCGGCGAGGTGGCGAAGGCCAGGCTGGGCAGGTAGTTCATGTCGGGAGTCGGGAGATGCAGCATCAGCGGATTCGCGATCTTGGCGATCGCGGTGGCCGTGGCCTGGTCCGGGGCGTTGACCAGCATCATCACCCCGACCTCCCGGGGCGGCCCGGACGCCGGGTCGATGCTCCCCAGCACGGCGTTGTAGCCGTAGGGGCGGATGTCCACGGCGTACTCGCAGGGTTCGAGATCCAGCGTCTGCCGCACGCGCCCGGCGAGGATCTCGTACATCAGCGCGACCCACTCCTCGATCCGGGCGAGGATGTGCGGATCCCGGATGGCGGTGAAGGACATGGTCTCGTAGCCGGTGACGCGGGCTCCCTCGAGTTTGATCGTGTACTGGTCGGCGAGCTCGAAGCGTGACCCCTCGACGCGCACCCGGCGCTCGTCCAGCGGGGTGTAGACGGCGTCGGAGACGACCAGCGTGCCCGCCGGCTCCCGCATCTCGAACGGGTCGACCGTCTCGTAGAGCATGTGCGCCGCCACCGACGTCGGGGTGCACGCGGCGGCCGGGTCCAGCGGCTCGACGGTGAAGCCGTCCTGGTCGACGGTGGCCAGGACACCGCCGGTGCGCGGGTTGGTGGTGCACTGCCCGCCACACTCGATGATCTTGGACGCGTGCCAGGTGGGGCCCGCCGGCATGCCCTTCATCAGCGGGTACGCGGCGGCGACGGCGGTGTCGGTGGCCCGGCCGGCGAGCACCACGTCGGCCCCGGCCTCCAGGGCCGCCACGATGGGTTCGTGGCCCATCATGCCGACGATGTGGCTGCAGCCGTCCAGCGTGGCGGCGTCCAGTTCGCCCATCGGCGCCAGGGGGTGGATCCGTCCCTCGTTGAGCTTCTCCTTCAGGGCGGCGGCCGTCTGCTCGCTGTAGATGCGGGCGACCCTCAGCTCCAGGCCCTCCTCCCGCAGGATCCCGTCGACGATTCCGGCGACCCAGTCGACGCCGGAGTCGGTGCCGCTCGTGCCGCACGAGCCGACGATCAGCGGGATGCCGGAGCCGGCCGAGGCCCGCAGCAGGATCCGCAGGTCACGGGCGACGGCCGCGGCGGTCGTCTTCGCCGTCCCCGAGCCCAGGTAGTACGGCCCGGAGTCGGTGGAACCGCCGTCGACGGCGATCACGTCGGCCCCGAGCGCGACCCCCCGGTCGACCGTCTCCGGCGGGAACCCCGCCCCGAGCATCCCGCTGGGAACCAGGATCCTGACCGCCTCCCTCGGAACGCGATCCCCGGCCGCGAACGTCCTCGTCATGTCGTCCTCATCTCTTTGGTGATCACTGGTCGTACCGCCGGTCCCGCGGCGCGCGGGTCACGCCGCCCCGGGCCGTACGGGCGGGAGCAGGTGTGCGTTGAGCGAGGAGCGGGGACGTCCCCGCAGGGCGGCCACCAGCTCGCGGGCGCCTTCGAGGCCGGCGGCCCGCCGGGCCTCGGCGGTCTGCCCGGCCAGGTGGGAGTAGACCGTGATGCCGGGGACGTCGCGCAGCGGGCTGCCGGACGGGAGCGGCTCGGTGCCGGTGACGTCGAGGGCGGCACCGGCGAGCCGGCCCGCGCGCACCGCGGCGGCCAGCGCCGTCTCCTCGACGAGGGCGCCGCGGGCGGTGTTGATCAGGTGCGCCGTCGGTTTCATCCGCGCGAGCGCGGACGCGCCGATCAGGTGCCGGGTGGCCGGCGTGAGCGCCGTGTGCAGGGAGAGGAAGTCCGCCGCGGCCAGCAGCTCGGGAAGGTCCACGAACCGTACGGAGGCGTCGCGGCGCAGGCTCCGCGGCACGCCGGTCGTGCACAGCACCGACAGCCCGAAGGCCTGGGCGAGAGGCACCACGGCCCTGGCCGCCGCGCCGTACCCCAGGAGCCCGAGCGTTCTGCCGCGAAGCTCGTGACCGTCCTCGCGCGGCCAGCGGCCGGCCTGGACGCCGGCGGCGACCGGCACCAGCCGGCGAGCCTGGGCCAGCAGCAGGGCCATCGTGTACTCGGCCACGGCGTTGGCGTTGACGCCGGGCAGGTTGCTCACCGAAACGCCCGCGCGGGTCGCGGCCTCGACGTCGACGGAGTCGTGGCCCACGCCGGTGCGTACCACCGCGCGAAGAGCCGGGACGCGCGCGAACACCTCGGCCGTCATCGGCTCGTTCGCGATCAGCGCGCCCTGGCAGCCGTCCAGGATCGCGACGAGCTCGTCGCGCTCGCGGGTTTTCCGCAGCGGACGGTGCCGGGTGGTGAGGCCGGCGTCGCGCAGGAGGACGTCCACCTCGTCGCCGGGTGCCAGGTAGTCGGTGGTGACGAGGACGGTGGGCACGGTGGGCGGGGTGCTCACCGGTCGCCCTCCCCCGCGACGGCCGCGCGCCGGAGCCGGTCGACCCGGACGACCAGCAGTACGGCGACGACGGCCAGGACGGCGATGTGCAGGAGCATCAGACGCCATCCGGTGACGTCGACCGCCAGGCCGACGAGGGCCGGGCCAGCGAATCCCCCGCCGGCCCATCCGACCGTGTACAGGCCGGTGTAGGCGCCCAGGACGCGGCTCGAGGGAGCCAGGTTCCACAGCACGACGACCGCGTTGATCACGAATCCGGCGGCGCCGGCCGCCGCGAGGCACAACGCCACGACGGTGACCGCCGGGGTCTGCACGACGGCCCCGAGGAGCGCGCCCGTGCCGAAGACCGTCACCCCGGCGGCCATGACCCGCAGCCGCCCGAACCGTTCGGCGAGCAGCGCGGCGGGGAAGGCGGCGAGGATGAAGGCGATCCCGCTCGGCAGCGTCAGCCCGCCCGCCTCGCCGTCGGACAGGCCGAGGACCTCCACGCCGTAGGGGGTCATCAGGGAACGCGAGGCGAACCACGCTCCCCCGAAGACGAACACGGCGACGATCAGCAGTAACCGGCGCCGGTCGGGGTCGAACACCAGGTCGCCGACGACGGTCCTCAACCTGATCTTGGCTCTCGTGTCGCGCGGCCCGGTGGCCGCCGACGCCTCGTCCTCCGCGAGGGCGGCCCGGTAGGCCGGCGAGCGGCTGTCGCGCACCCGCCAGACGAGCACCGCCGCCGCCACCAGCATGAGGCCGGAGGGAACGGCGAAGGCCAGCTTCGGGTGGTCGTCGACCAGCAGCAGGCTGACCAGCGCGGCCACAATGGTGGTCAGCGCTGACGCGATCTTCACGACGGCGTTGGCCCGGCTCCGGCGCGCGGGCTCGATGAAGTCGGGCATGAGCGATTCGCTGACGGGCTTGAAGCTGTTCATCACCAGCGCGTAGAGGAAGATCACCAGGATCAGCCAGGCCGTCGACGTCGCGTGCGGGATGAGCAGGAACAGCGCGGCGCCCAGCGGCATCATGACCGCCAGGTACGGGATCCGGCGCCCCCAGGCGGTCCGGGTGTTGTCCGACCGGTTGCCCATGTAGGGCTGGATGAAGATCCCCAGCAGGTTGTCCATGCCCATGAGCAGGCCGATCACGGCGACACTGGCGACGTGGTCCCGCAGCAGCTCGGGCACCCGGTTGTCGTAGAAGTTCCAGGTCGACTCCTGGGCGAACACCGCCAGGGCCACGTAGAACGTGATCCTCCCGGTGCCGGCCGAACGGCTTTCGGCTCGCGTCGAGCTGGCCATGGCGTCCTCCTCGAATGTGACAGCAGCCACACTATTTGCCATAGCAAAAATGTCAACGCATAGCATCCAGAGGTGCCATTGCGGCTGTTATCGTGAGCCCATGATGGTCAGGCCGACGACGGACGAACCCCACACGCGCGGCGGGACCCGGGCGGATCTCGCCTACCGGACCCTCCGGGAGGCGATCGGGACCGGCACGCTGCGCCCAGGACAGAAGGTGACCGAGCGCGGCCTGGCCGAGCAGCTCATGGTCAGCCCCACACCGGTGCGCGAGGCACTGCTGCGGCTCGAACACGACGGGCTCATCCAGCGCACGGGCCCCCGGACCGTCGTCGTGGCCGACATCGCCGAGCGCGCCATCGACGACCTCGCCGAGGTCGAGATAGGCCTGCGGGGCCTGGTGGCCCGGTTCGCGGCCAGAAACGCCACCCCCGAGCAGCTGGACGCCCTCGACGCGATCCTCGACGCCGCCGACGACCTGCTGATCGTCAGCGTCACCCGGCACCGCAACGGCGAGAACGTCGACCGGCACGTCAGCGCGCTGCTCGACCGGATGCAGGAGTTCAACGAGGCGGTGAACGCCTGCGCGGCCAACCCGATGCTGATCCGGCTCCTCGAACAGTCCCAGGTCTTCTCCCAGCCCGAGCGCCGGGCCCTGCGCCTTGAGAAGATCGCCGCGGACGACCGCTTCGGCCTGGACCGCTACGCCGGTCACCGCGCCCTGGTACGCGCCCTGCGGCAGGGCGACTCGGCGACCGCGGAACGGCTGGTCATCGAGGACGCCCAGGGCGGGCTGGCGGCACTGAGAGCACGACCCCGCGGGAGGAACCGATGACGCGGGGGAAGCGATGAGGCGAAAGGAAGCGATGACGCGGGAGGAACCGATGACAGCGCCCTCGTACCGGATCGCCGTGATCCCCGGCGACGGGATCGGCACGGAGGTCGTCCCCGAGGGGCTGCGGGCACTGGAGGCGACCGCCGGGGTGTTCGGCCTCGACCTGCGGTTCGACCACTTCGACTTCGCCAGCGCCGCGTACTGGCAACGCCACGGCACGATGCTCCCGCCCGGCTGGCAGGAGACCCTCGGCTCCTACGACGCCCTCTTCTTCGGCGCCGTGGGCTGGCCGGAGGTCGTCCCCGACCACGTCTCGCTGTGGGGCAGCCTCCTGCTGTTCCGCCGCACGTTCGACCAGTACGTCAACCTGCGTCCCTGCCGGCTGATGCCGGGGGTCCGCAGCCCCCTGGCGGGCCGCGAGCCCGGCGACGTCGACTTCGTCGTCGTCCGGGAGAACACCGAGGGCGAGTACTCCAGCATCGGCGGCCGGATCTTCGAGGGCACCGAGCGCGAGACCGTCCTGCAGGAGACGGTGATGACCCGCGTGGGCGTCGACCGCGTGCTGCGCTACGCCTTCGAACTCGCCGGACGGCGGCCGGCCCGCCACCTCACCTCGGCCACGAAGAGCAACGGCATCTCGATCTCGATGCCCTACTGGGACGAACGGGTCGAGGAGATGGGGAAGCGGTTCCCCGGCGTCACCTACGACAAGTGCCACATCGACGCGCTGGCGGCGAACTTCGTCCTGCACCCGGACCGGTTCGACGTCGTGGTGGCCAGCAACCTCTTCGGCGACATCCTCTCCGACCTGGGCCCCGCCTGCACCGGCACGATCGGCATCGCCCCGAGCGCGAACATCAACCCCGACCGGACCCGCCCGAGTCTCTTCGAACCGGTCCACGGCTCCGCGCCCGACATCGCCGGCCGCGGCATCGCCAACCCGATCGGGCAGATCTGGTGCGCCTCGATGATGCTCGACCACCTCGGGCACCCCGACGCCGGCGCGCACCTGCTGGGCGCGATCGAGGACGTCCTCGCGGCGGGCCCGGACGAGGCCCCGCTCACCCCCGACCTCCACGGCCGGGGCACCACCCTGGACCTGGGACGGGCGATCGCCGCCCGGGCCGGGCAGGGCGGACCGCCGTCCGGGTCCGCCGCCATGCGGTGATCGAGCCGGTCATGCAGCGAATGCGGCGAATGCAGTGATCAGGCCGGTTACGTAGTGATCAGGCGGTCGCCTTACCATCGACACGCCCCCTGACGGGACCGACGGGGTGCTTGAGCAAGGGAGTACCGCCATGGACGCGGACGTCATCATCGTGGGTGCGGGCCTGGCCGGGCTGGTCGCGGCGCAGCAGCTGACCGGCCAGGGCCGGAAGGTGGCACTGGTGGACCAGGAGAACGCCGCCAACCTGGGAGGGCAGGCGTACTGGTCCTTCGGCGGGCTGTTCCTCGTGAACTCGCCCGAGCAGCGCCGCCTGAGGGTGAGGGACTCCTTCGAGCTGGCGTGGAGCGACTGGCAGGCGAGTGCCGGGTTCGACCGCCTGGAGGACGAGGACCTCTGGGCGGCGCGCTGGGCCCGCGCCTACGTCGACTTCGCCGCGGGCGAGAAGCGCTCCTGGATAGACGCCCAGGGCATCAAGCTGACGCCGGTGGTGGGCTGGGCGGAGCGCGGCGGCCTGCGCGCCGACGGTCACGGCAACTCCGTACCCCGCTTCCACGTGGCCTGGGGCACCGGAACGGGCGTGGTGGGCCCGTTCATGCGCGCCGCCGAGCAGGCGGCCGGCGCGGGACTGCTCACGTTCCACCACCGTCACCGGGTCGACGAGCTCGTCGTCCAGGACGGCGCCGTCACCGGGGTGCGCGGGAGCGTCCTGATGGACGACGCCTCGCCGCGAGGGGTGTCCTCCAGCCGCGAGGTGACGGGTTCCTTCGAGCTGACGGCGCAGGCGGTCATCG
Organism: Streptosporangium sp. NPDC023963; assembly: GCF_040639135.1. Classification (NCBI taxonomy): domain Bacteria; kingdom Bacillati; phylum Actinomycetota; class Actinomycetes; order Streptosporangiales; family Streptosporangiaceae; genus Streptosporangium; species Streptosporangium sp. NPDC023963. The sequence goes on along the minus strand of NZ_JBEZZK010000009.1, from coordinate 224,863 downwards.
TCACCAGCGGCGGGATCGGCGCCGACCACGACCTGGTGCGCCGCTACTGGCCCCGGCGGCTGGGCACCGCCCCGCAACACATGATCACGGGTGTGCCCGCCCACGTGGACGGGCGGATGCTGGCCATCAGCGCCACGGCGGGGGCCAGGATCGTCAACGAGGACCGGATGTGGCACTACACCGAGGGCGTACAGAACTGGGACCCGGTCTGGCCCGGGCACGCGATCCGGATCCTGCCCGGACCGTCGTCGATGTGGTTCGACGCGCTGGGCCGCCGCCTGCCGGCCCCGTACCTGCCCGGCTACGACACCCTCGGCACCCTCAAGTACCTGCGCACCACCCCCGACATCGCCGGATACGACCACTCGTGGTTCATTCTCACGCAGAAGATCCTCGAGAAGGAGTTCGCGCTGTCGGGCTCGGAACAGAACCCCGACATCACCGGCGGAGACCGCAGGGCGGTGCTGCGCAACCGGGTCTTCGGCAAGGGCGCGCCCGCTCCGGTGGACGCCTTCAAACGGCGCGGCGCGGACTTCGTCGTCGCCGCCACGCTGGAGGAGCTGGTGGTGAAGATGAACGGCCTGACCGACGAACCACTGCTCGACGCCGGCGAGCTGCGCCGCCAGATCGTGGCCCGCGACCTGCAGATCGGCAACCCCTACAGCAAGGACGCCCAGGTGCAGGGCATCCACAACTCACGCCGCTTCCTCGGGGACCGGCTCAGCCGCACCGCCACCCCGCACCGCATCCTGGACCCGCAGGCCGGCCCGCTGATCGGCGTCAAGCTCCACGTCCTGACGCGCAAGAGCCTCGGCGGCATCCAGACCGACCTCGACTCCCGCGCCCTCGGCGCGGACGGCACCCCCATCAGCGGCCTGTACGCCGCCGGAGAGGCGGCCGGATTCGGCGGCGGCGGCGTGCACGGCTACAACGCCCTGGAGGGCACCTTCCTCGGCGGCTGCCTGTTCTCCGGCCGCCAGGCCGGCCGCGCCGCCGCCCGGGCGGTCGCGTGAGACACCCGGGCGGTCGCGTGAGACACCCGGGCGGTCGCATGAGACGCCAGGCTCAAGTCGCGTGAGACGCCCAGGCGGTCGCGTGAGACGGCCGGGCCCAAGTCGCGTGAGACGCCCAGGCGGTCGCGTGAGACGGCCGGGCCCAAGTCGCGTGAGACGGCCGGGCCCGAACGGCCGCCGTCCGGGTCCGCGCTCGCCGGAGTGACCCGGCGGGCACCGAACCCGGTGGCCCGGAGGGCGCCCGGTGATCTCGCTACGCGTCCCCGCTTGACCTTGACACCGTGACAAGGTCTTCACTGGGGCCGAGGAGGTGGTCCCGATGACCATGCAGAACCAGGACACGAACCTGATCCGGACCTTGCGGGGACTGGAGGACGACAACCCGTCGGTGCGGCTGCGGGCGGCGCTGGCGGCCGGCACGACCCCCGACCCGCGGTTCGTCGGCGAGCTCGTCGAGCGATGCGCGATCGAGCCCGAGTTCTACGTACGCGACATGCTCACGTGGGCCCTCACCCGCCACCCGGCGTCGACGACGGTCCCGGCGCTTCTCGACGAGGTCGGCTCGCAGCGCGCGCAGGCACGGAGCCAGGCGCTGCACACGCTGTCCAAGATCGGGGATCGGCGGGCGTGGCCGGCGATCACGCGGGCGCTGCTGTCCGACGCCGACGACGAGGTGGCGCGGAGCGCCTGGCGGGCGGCGGTCGTGCTCGTGCCCGAAGGCGAGGAGCCCGAGCTGGCCGTAGTGTTGTCGACACAGCTCGGGCGCGGCGGACGGGAGACGCAGCTGAGCCTCAGCCGGGCGCTGGTCGCGCTGGGCGAGGTGATCCTGCCGGCCCTGCGCGCCGCGACGACGGATCCCGACCCCCGGGTGCGCGCGCACGCGACCGCCACGGAACGGCTGTCGCGCGACCCGGACGCCGGGTTCGAGTTCGCGATCGAGCAGGCGAAGCGCGTCGTGGCCCTGGGCGGGAGCGGCCAGGAGGAGTGACAGGCAGTGTTGATCGGTGATGTGGCACGACGGTCCGGGGTCAGCGCCCGCATGCTCAGGCACTACGACTCGCTCGGCCTGGTGCGGCCGACGGGCCGCACCGGCGCCGGCTATCGGGAGTACTCCGGCGAGGACATCCGGCGGATCTTCCATATCGAGAGCCTGCGGTCGCTGGGGCTGTCGTTGCGTGAGGTCGGGCGCGCGCTCGACGACCCCGGCTTCACGCCCTCGGCGCTCGTCGACGACCTCATCCGCCGGACGCGAGAACGCATCGCCGGTGAGACGGAGCTGCTCACGCGACTGCGCCGGATCGATGCCGCCGAACCGGCCGGCTGGGAGGACGTCCTCCAGACCGTCGCCCTCCTGCAGGCGCTGGGCTCGAAGAGCGCCGGGAAGCGCCAGCGCGCGGCCCTGTCCTCGGTCGAAGAGGTCTCGGTGCCGGTGGAGGCACTGGTCGAGGCGGCGCTGAGCGAGACGGACCCGAACGTCGCCGGAGCCCTTCGATGGGCTCTGGCGCGGTCGGGCGACGGCGGGCCGGCGCTGCTGGCGGAGGGCCTCGGCTCACCGGCGGCCGAGGTGCGCGAACGTGCCGTCCGGTCCATCGCCGAGATCCCGGACGGTGCGGCGACCGCACTGCTGCGGGACGCCCTCGCGCACCCCGACATCGTGGTCCGCAGGTACGCCGCTCTGGCGCTCGGGGTACGTGGAGTGGCCGACGCGGTCCCGACCCTCATCGACATGGTCGTCGAGGGGACGAACGACGTCGACGCGGCCGACGCGCTGAGCGCGCTGGCGACTCGCCCGGCGTCGGCGGAGCGGATCGCCGCCGGGCTCGTCGACCGCCTCGCCCACGGCACCACCGAACCGCCCGCACGCCTGCGGCTGACCCAGGCGCTCGCGGACATCCCGGGAATCACGGCATCACGCGCCCTCGCGGACCTGTCACATGACGAGGACCGTGCCGTCGCGCTCACCGCGACGTACATTCTCGGGGTACGCGAAGCACGATGACGGATCTCTCCCGGGCCGCTGTCGTGTCCGGGGCCCGGCCGTCGCCGGTCACCACCGGCCGGCCGGTGGTCGATCCGCCCGGAATGCCGGTGCGCCGACGATGGCACTATCCTCTGGCAAGGGGTGTCGGATGATCAGAGTGCTGCTGGCGGAGGATCTGCGGATCCTGCGGGAGGCGCTGGCCGGGCTGCTGCGGCTCGAGGGTGACATCGAGGTCGTGGCGGAGGTCGAGTACGGCGACGCGATCGTGCCCGCCGCCCTGGAGCATCGGCCCGACGTCGCGGTGATCGACATCGAGATGCCCCGCATGGACGGCCTGGACGCCGCCGCCGAGCTACATCGCCTGCTCCCCGGCTGCAGGACCCTGATCCTGACCGCCGTCGGCAGGCCGGGCAACCTGCGGCGCGGGATCAGCGCGCGGGTGTCCGGCTTCATCCTCAAGGACTCGCGGCCCGAGGACCTGGTGGCGGCGATCCGCACGGTGGCCGCGGGCGGGCGGGTCATGGATCCACAGCTCGCCTACACCACCCTGGACATGCCGGAGAACCCGCTCACCGACCGCGAGCAGGACGTGCTCCGCCTGACGGCGGGCGGCGCGACCCCCCGGGAGGTCGCCGGGCGGCTCCACCTGACGTACGGCACCGTCCGCAACTATCTGGCCTCCTCGGTGACCAAGCTGGACGCGCGCAACCGGGTCGACGCCATCCGCATCGCCACCGAGGCGGGCTGGCTCTAGAGGGGCACCTCGGCGGTGAGCACGAACAGGTCGCCCTCCGGCCCGGCCACCAGCCGCCCACCGGCTTCCACGGCGCGCTCGGCCAGGTTGTCCAGTCCGGTCCCCCGCCGCGAGGACGGCTCGGGCCGCCTGCCGAGGCCGTCGTTGGACACGCGGAGCCGTACCATGCCGTCCTGGCGCGCTGTCTCGACCCAGGCGAACCCGGCGCGGGAGTGCCGCACGACGTTGGTCGCGGCCTCACGCAGCACGGTGGCCAGCAACGTGTCGGCGCCGGCGGGCAGCGGCGCCGACACGTCGGCCGACAGCCTGACACCGGCGGCCTCCAGCAACGAGCGGGCGGCGGCCAGCTCGTCGGCGAAGACCAGCCGGGCGGGCGGGCCGGTGATGGCACGCACCTCGCCCAGAGTCCGCCGCGCGACGGGCAGCAGCTCGCGTACCTCCTGGCGCGCCCGGTCGGGGTCGGACTCCAGGAGCCGGGCGGCGAGCTCGCCTTTCAGGACGATCGCCGAAAGGCCGGACCCCAGGAGGTCGTGGACGTCCCTGGCGACCCGCAGACGGGCCTGCTGCACGGCCATCCGGGCGAGCCGGTCCCCGGTCTCGTTCAGACGCCTCGTCACCTCGGGCAGGCGGCACAGCGAGTAGGCGGAGGCGGCCCCCATGACGAGCCCGGACAGCCAGTACAGGCGGCTGGTGATGGGGTCCGGGTCCGGGACGAGCGCCAGGCCCAGCAGGCTCAGCCCGCCGACGACCAGTGACGGGCGCGGCCGCATCCGCACCATCGCGGCACCGACCGCCAGGAAGGCGGGGGGTATCAGCGCCAGGCCGTACATCGTGACGCCGGCGGCCAGGAGGAGCGCGTGCGCCGACAGGGTCCACGGCCAGGCGCGCGGGGCGGACGCGTCGCGGCGGGGTGCGCCGTGGTAGAGCTGCAACCCGCCGGAGACGACCAGCACGGCGACCGCCACCGCCCATCCCGCCGTGTCGGCAGAGCGGTTCTGGGTCAGGTTGGCGAGCGTGATGGCCGTGTAGTTGACCACGACGAGGAGCAGGGTCCACCAGGCGAACCGGAACATGACCGGGACCGGCGCGCTTTCGGCCGGACCGGGGGCGGGAAGGGTCCGCCGGTGGGTGTCGGCGATCTCACGGGCGGCCGCCAGTGACCGCCGGGCCCGCCGTACGACCTCGGTCAGGCCCGTCCAGATCTCGTCGGGCCGGAGAACACGGGCCGTTCCGGTGGCCTCGGGGCCCGCCGTCATGGCGGCGCCGAGGCCGCGGACCGAGTCCACGATGGCCGAAAGGTCCGCTCCGATGGTCTCACCCAGCCTGTCGACGGTGTCCAGGCGGTCCCTGGCCACCGCGAGCTCGGCGAGCCGGCGGCGTTGCGCGCTCGCCAGCCGTACCCGATCGGCGAGCACCACCAGCGCGAACAGGGTGAGCCCGACGTTCAGATCGGTCACCGTCCGCGCGGCGACGGCCACGGCGTCCTGGTAGTACAGGTACGAGATGCCGGTGTCGGCGACCACCACCAGCGCGAACAGCAGCCAGGACGCGGGAGCGGCCAGGGTCAGCAGCACGGCCGAGCCCAGGACGCCCGCGACCGGACCCCAGATGTCTCCGACGACGAGGAAGGACCCGAAGGTCAGCACCGCCTCCACCGCCACCAGCGGGCCGGGGCGTGTCCTTTCGCGCAACACCAGCAGGCCGTGCACCGCGATCAGCGCGACGACCAGGAGAGCCGCGGTCACCCTGTGCGGCGACCCGGCGGCGGAGTGGACGATCTGACCGAGCCTGCCGCCGAGCAGGGCGAGCAGCATGACCGCGACCAGTGCCCGCGCGACCTGCGGTTCCAGCTTCATACGCCCCCTGTGCACAATGCATGACAAGGACATGCATGCTGCGGATTCGTCCGGTGCACCGGACACTGGTGACCGCCAGGGCCGGATCGGCAGGATGAACGCCATGACAGACAACACCGCAATCCGGCCCTATCGCATCGAAGTATCACAGGCCGAGCTTGACGATCTCCAGGAGCGGTTGCGGCGCACCCGCTGGACACCCGAGATCCCGGGGGCGAACTGGAGCCGCGGCGTGCCCGTCGACTACCTCAAGAGGCTGGCCGGCCACTGGGCCCGCGACTTCGACTGGCGCGCGGCCGAGGCCGACCTGAACCGGTGGCCGCAGTTCACCACCGAGATCCAGGGCCAGACCGTCCACTTCAAGCACATCCGCTCCGAACGCCGCGACGCCAAGGCGCTCCTGCTCCTGCACGACAACCCCGGGGCGACGATAGGCCTGCTCGACGTCCTCGAACCGCTGTCACGCGACTTCCACCTCGTCGTACCCGCCATGCCGGGCTTCGGGTTCTCCAGCCCGCTCACCACCACCGGCTGGACCGTCAAACGGACCGCGGCGGCGTTCGCCGAGCTGATGGAACGGCTCGGCTACGACCGGTACGGCTCGCACGGCGGCGGTGGCGGCGCGAACCTCTCCGTCGAACTCGGCCGCCAGGTTCCCGACCGGCTGATCGGCCTGCACGTCAACGCCTACGTGGCCTTCCCCGGCGACGACCTCGAGGGCCTCACCGAGACCGAGCAGGCGCGGATGGCGACCATCCAGCGGTTCATGCAGGACGGGTTCGGGTTCAACGTCATCATGTCGACCAGGCCCCAGACCATCGCGTACGGCCTGCACGACTCGCCCGCCGGCCAGCTGGCCTGGGTGGTGGAGAAGTTCAAGGAATGGACCGACCCGAAGTCGGAACTGCCCGAGGACGCCTTCTCCCTCGACCGCATCCTCACCGACGTCAGCGTCCAGTGGTTCACCGGCACCTCGGGATCGATCGCGCAGAGCTACTACGACGTGGCCCACGACCCCGGAGCCTGGGGGCCGAAGGAGCGGGTGACCGTCCCCACGGCGTGCGTGGTCACCCCCGGCGACGTCACCGTCCGCCGTTTCGCCGAGCGCGACACGACGGTGACCCGGTGGACGGAGTTCGACAAGGGCGGCGCCTACGTCGCGCTGGAGCAGCCCGACATGCTGGTCGCGGACGTACGGGAGTTCTTCGCCGGTCTCTGACCCGGCCGGCCAGGGTACCGCACGGCGCCCCGGCCCCCGCACGTGAGGCCTCGAACGCCTGCCCGGACCCGGGATCCGGACGGGGTGAGCGTGCGGTGGCGGCTCAACCGGTCTCGGGACCGGCCCGGCCGGGCGTCAGGACGGCGGCCACGAGGGCCGCGGCACCTGCGGCGACCGCGGCGAGGACGTAGCCGCCGGTGAACCCCGAGAGCGTGTCCCCGATCAGGCTGGCCGCCGCGACGCTGGAGACGGCGGCGGCTCCGATGGAGGCGCCGAACTCGTGGAACGTGCTGACGATGCCGGAGGCGACGCCGGACTCGTGCGGGGCCACCTGGCCCAGAGCGGTCGCCGAGGCGACGACGAACAGCGCGCCGGTCCCGGCGGCCGCGAGCGCCGTACCCGCCACCACGGTCGCGGTATGCATCGACAGGGCGGGCACGGCCATGCCGACCGCGGCGACGAGCAACCCGGCCACGGCGAGCCGGCGCGCCCCGGCCCGGGCGATGGCCCGGCCGGTGAGGTCGGCCCCGAGCATCGTCGCCACCGCGACCGGGAGGAACAGCAGACCGGTCTGCAGGGCGCCGAAGCCCTGGGCGTGCTGGAAATAGAACGTGCCGAGGAAGAACACCGCGATCATCAGCGCCGTTGCCATCACGATGAGGAACGTGCCGGTGGCCACCGGGCGCCGAACCAGCAGCGCGACGTCCATCAGGGGCGACCTCGCGGTCTTCTGCCTGGCCACGAACGCCAGATAGCCCAGCGTGGCCGCCAGCAGGAGCCACCCGGTCGTGGCGGTGAGCCACCCGTGGTCCCCGGCGCGAGTGATCGCGTAGATCACCGCACCGGACGAGGCGGTGACCAGCAGCGCACCGAGCACGTCAAGCCGAGCTCCGGGCGCGGCCACCCCGTGGCGCGGCAGCATCCGGGCGAGAGCGGCAAGGATCACCAGCCCGATGGGCACGTTGACGTAGAAGACCCACGGCCAGCCCGGACCTGCGGTGAGCAGTCCCCCCAGCAGCACGCCGAGAGCCGCGCCCCCACCGCCGAGCGCGGACCAGATGCCGAGCGCCTTGTTCCGCTCCGCACCGTCGAACAGGGTCACCAGCAGCGACAGGGCCGACGGAGACAGCAGCGCCGCACCGAGTCCCTGCGCGATGCGGCCGCCCAGCAGCACACCCGCGGAGTCGGCGAACCCGGTCACCGATGACGCCACCGTGAAGATCAGCAGGCCGGCGAGGACCACTCGCCTGGCCCCGACCAGGTCGGCGAGCCGCCCGCCCAGCAGCATCAGGCCGCCGAACGTCAACGTGTACGCGCTGACCGTCCATGTCAGCGCCTCACGGCTCAGGCCCAGGTCGGTCTCGATGTGCGGGAGCGCGATGGCCACGACCGTGACGTCAAGGATCAACATCAGCTGGGCCACCCCGAGAAAGGCCAGGATGCGCCATCGCGACGGATGAGCCGAGCTGTTCGGCGGAGATGGTTCGTGGATCTCATGGTGCGTCATCGAGAGCCTCCGGCTAACTCGTATGGTTGTGTACGACTTCGAGCCGTGAGAGTAACACGTATATCTGCGTACGAGTTAAGGTGGTGGCATGCCTACCGTCTCTGCCGGTCCGCGCCGGCGCGCGGACGCCGAACGCAGCATCGCCCGCATCGTCTCCGCAGCACGCGAACGCCTGAGCAGCGATCCGGACGCGAGCGTCGACGACATCGCCAAGGCCGCCGGAGTGGGCCGGATGACGCTCTACGGCCACTTCCGCACCCGGGCGGAACTCGTCGAGGCCGCGCTCGTCGACGCACTGCGCGCCGGCGAGGAGGCGCTGTCGTCCGTCGATCTCACCGGGAACGCACGAGACGCCCTGGCCCGGCTGCTCGACTCCAGCTGGTCCCTCGTCGCCGAGTCCATGGCGTTGTCGAGCGCCGCGCAGAAAGCCCTTCCCGCCGGGCGCGTCCGCGAGCTGCACGCCGCCCCCGCGCGACGCGTCGAAGAGCTCATCCGCCGCGGCCAGGACGACGGCGTGTTCCGCACCGACCTGCCGATCTCCTGGCTGATCAACGTGCTGCACTACATCCTGAAAGGCGCCGCGGAGGAGAGTCGCACCGGGCGCATGGAGACGGGCGAGGCCGCCCGCGTCGTCATCGCGACGGCACAGGCGATCCTGGTCGCCACCCCGCCGGACCCTCACGCGACGCCGAAGTAGCGCGCCCTCGAAATCCTCACGAGGGCGCGCCCGGCGGGCGTGGCCACCACCGAGCTCGGCGAGCCCGCGCGGAACCCGAGCCCTCCGCGCCACCGGCCCGCGAACTCACCGCTCACGCTCCGCCCGTTGCGGTTTCCCGGACGTGGACGTCGCCGAGTTCCCGCCGTCCTCCCCCGGTGGCGATGTCGGCGAAGGCGCCGCACGCTCCGACCCCGTTGGCAATTTAACCCCCAGGGGGTATGTTGAAGTCGCAAACCGAGATACCCCACTGGGGTATTCGTGAGAGGAGACCCTTATGTGCACGGCATGCGCGTGCGGCACCGCGGAGAGCGCCTCCGCGCAGGTGGAGACCGGCGGCGGGAGCGTCTACCAGGTCAGCGGGATGACCTGCGGGCACTGCGTCTCCTCGGTCTCCGGCGAGATCGGCAAGGTCGGCGGCGTGAGCGACGTTCAGGTCGACCTGGCCACCGGCGCCGTCACCGTCAGCGGGGCGGGCTTCTCCGACGAGGAGATCCGCGCCGCCGTGGACCGGGCGGGCTACGCGCTGGTCACCCCCTCGCCGGCCAGCGCCTCCTAGAGCGACTTCGCCCAAGAGAACAAACGGTGGGCGTGCACTGGCATGCACGCCCACCCACGGGGCCGGTCGGACTCGACATCACACCCAACCCCATGACGCATCCTGCCACCACGGCATGGATGCGAGGAATCAGGAGTGCGGCATGAACGCCGTCAATCCCCGCAGGTGGCAGGCACTCATCGTGCTCGCCGCCGCACAGTTCATGGTCATCATGGACACCTCCATCATCGGCGTCGCGCTACCCGACATACAGCGCGACCTCGGGTTCTCCCCCGGCGACCTGCAGTGGGTGTTCAACGCCTACGTCATCGCCTTCGGCGGCCTGCTGCTGCTCGGCGGCCGGCTGTCGGACCTGTTCGGCGCCCGCAGGGTCTTCACCACCGGCTGGATCATCTTGATCATCGGTTCCGTCGTCGCCGCGCTGGCGGGCGAGGCCTGGGTCGAGATCCTCGGCCGCGGCGTCCAGGGCGTCGGCGGCGCGCTCATCGCGCCCGCCTCGATGACCCTGCTCATGATGCTTTTCGGCCACGACCCGCGTGAGCTGGGCAAGGCCATGGCCCTGTACGGCGCGGCGGCGCCGGCGGGCGGCACCGCCGGGGTGTTTTTGGGCGGCGTCATCACCGAATACCTCAGCTGGCCCTGGGTGTTCATCATCTACGTCCCGATCGGCCTGGCCACCCTCGCGGCCGTCCCCGCCCTGCTGCCCGCCGTCTCGGGCAGGCGCGGCTCGGTCGACGTACTGGGTGCCATCTCGGTCACCGCCGGTGTCGCCCTGGCGGTCTACGCCATCGTCCAGGCCCCCGAACAGGGCTGGGGCTCGGCCACCACGCTGGTGGAACTCGCCGGAGCGGTCGCGCTGCTGGCGCTGTTCCTGGTGATCCAGCGCACGGTTCGCGAGCCGCTCATGCCGCTTCGCGTATGGAGGACGCCCGGCCTGGCCACCGCCAACCTCGCGATGGCCCTGCTGGGGGCGGCCTGGATCCCGATGTGGTACTTCCTCAACCTCTACCTGCAGCAGGTGCTCGGCTACGGCGCCTTCCCCAGTGGCGCGGCCCTGCTGCCGATGACCGTCGCCATCATGATCTTCATGATCGGCGTCACCGCGAGGCTGCTGGGCCGGTTCGGTGCCAAGCCGCTGATCGTCGCCGGCCTGCTCGTCCTGGCGGTGGGCCTGGCGGGCCTGTCGCTCGCCAGGCCGGGTGGGACGTTCGCCGTCGACGTGCTGCCCGCCTCACTGATCGCCGCGGTCGGCATGTCCCTGGCCTACATCCCGGCCATGATGTCGGCCATGTCCGGGGTGCGGCCTGAGCAGAGCGGTCTGGCCTCGGGGATCGTCAACACCACCTACCAGGTCGGCTCCGCGCTCGGCCTGGCCGTGATGACCGCGATCGCCACCTCCCGGGGGGCCGCGCAGCTGGGGAACCTGCCCGCGCTCACCGGAGGTTTCCAGGCCGCCTTCATCGGGGCCGCGGCCGTGGCCGCCGCCGGTGCCGTGCTGACCCTGCTGCTCATGCGCACGCCGAAGCGGGCGGCGCGAACGCGGCCGCAGGAGCCGCAGCCGGCCGGTGTGTGACGGATCCGCCGGGCGCGTCTGCGACGCGCCCGGCGGATCGTCGCCGCGGATTGCGCCCGATGTTCTCAAAACCTTCGGAATACCATACGGGGGTATCCTGTTGTAGGAGGTGACGACGAAGGGCGGGGACATGCACGGCTACACCCACAACAAGCAGGACCATCTACGGCGGTTGCGCCGGATCGAGGGGCAGGCGCGGGGACTGCAGCGGATGGTCGAGGAGGACAAGTACTGCATCGACATCCTCACCCAGGTGTCGGCGGCCAACCGGGCCCTGCAGTCCTTCGCGCTGTCCCTGCTGGAGGAGCATCTGGCGCACTGCGTGGCCGAGGCCACCGCCAAGGGCGGCGCCGAGGCCGAGGAGAAGGTCAGGGAGGCCACCGAGGCCATCGCCCGCCTCGTTCGTTCCTGATCGACGAAACCCAGCAAACACAAGGAGTGATCGCCATGACCATCACCACCTACACCGTCACGGGCATGACCTGCGGCCACTGCGTCACCTCCGTCAAAGAAGAGGTCGGCGAGGTCCCTGGCGTCACCGGCGTCGACGTGGATCTGGCTACCGGCCTGATGAGCGTCCACAGCGAAAACCCGATCGACACGGCGCAGATCACGGCCGCGGTCGCCGAAGCCGGATACGACGTGGTGACCCCGTCATGAACACACCGGCCAGGCTGGGCGCCTACGCCCTCGGACTCGTCGTGATCTTCGGCGGCGCTCTGGGGGCCGGCAACGCGGTGGGTGCGACCGGTCCCGCCCCCGCGGCGGAGGCTCACACGACCCACGCGACCCCGGCTGCGAGCCAGGCGGGCGAGCACGCAACCCACACCGAACCGGCTCCCAACCCGGCCGCGACCGGCGAGCCCGTTCCCGGAGGTCTGCAAGTGTCCCAGGACGGCTACACCCTCCTCCCCCAGGCCACCACGCTCCAGCCGGGCAAGACGACGGACTTCCGGTTCAGCGTGATCGGCCCCGACGAAAAGCCCGTCACCGCCTACCGGACAGAGCACGGCAAGAAGCTGCACCTCATCGTGGTCTCTCGCGATCTGGGCAGCTTCCAGCACCTGCATCCCGAACCGACCGGCGACGGCGTGTGGTCGGTGAAGCTGACCGTGCCCGAGGCGGGCACCTACCGGGCGTTCGCCGACTTCGCCCCCGAGGGTGGCCGCGGACTGACCCTGGGCATCGACCTGCAGGCCCCCGGCGCCCAGGAACCCGAGGCGCTGCCCGCGACCAGCCGTACCGCCACGGTCGACGGCTACACCGTCACCCTGGACGGGGAGCTGACTCCCGGCGCCTCCAGCAAGCTCACCCTCAAGGTCGGCAAGGACGGCGGGCCCGTCACCGACCTGCAGCCCTACCTGGGCGCCTATGGGCACCTGGTCGCCCTGCGCGCCGGAGACCTGGCCTACCTGCACGTGCACCCCGACGGGGAACCAGGTGACGGTAAGACTCCGCCGGGCCCGCAGATCACCTTCTACGCCGAGGTGCCCAGCCGCGGCGACTACCGGCTGTTTTTGGACTTCCAGCACGAGGGAACCGTGCGCACCGCCGACTTCACCGTCCGCGCCGGCGAACTCCCCGCCCCGGCCACGACGCCGAGTCCGGCGGCGGCCACGCCGACCGCATCCGCCTCGCACGGCGACCACGAGCACTGACACCTGGCATGACGAGCGAAAGGAGCAGGTGATGTCCCCCCTCACCGATGACAAGCCGCCGACCACCAGCGGCTCGGTTGAACTCTCGATCGGCGGCATGACCTGCGCGTCGTGCGCCAACCGGATCGAACGCAAGCTCAACAAGCTCGACGGCGTGAGCGCGACCGTGAACTACGCCACCGAGAAGGCCAAGGTCACCTTCGGCGAAGGCGTCGATCCTCAGACGTTGATCGCCGAGGTGGAGAAGACCGGCTACAGCGCCACACTGCCCGCCGAGCCGAAGAGCGACACCGCGCCCGGTGAGGCAGACGGCGAACCGGCCGACGAACTTCAGTCGCTGCGCCAGCGGTTGATCACCTCCGTGGTGCTCGCCGTGCCGGTGATCGCCATGTCGATGATCCCGCCCCTGCAGTTCGTCAACTGGCAGTGGCTGTCGCTCACCTTGGCCGCCCCGGTCGTCGTCTACGCCGGCTGGCCCTTCCACCGGGCAGCCTGGACGAACCTGCGCCACGGTGCCGCGACCATGGACACCCTGGTCTCGCTCGGCACCGTCTCCGCACTCGGCTGGTCGCTGTGGGCGCTGTTCCTCGGTACGGCGGGCACACCTGGCATGATCCACCCGTTCGCCTTCACCATCGAGCGCACCGACGGCTCGGGCAACATCTATCTGGAGGCCGCCGCCGGAGTGACGGCGTTCATCCTGGCCGGCCGCTACTTCGAGGCCCGCTCCAAGCGCCGCGCGGGCGCCGCCCTGCGGGCGCTGCTGGAGTTGGGGGCCAAGGACGTCGCCGTACTGCGCGACGGCGTCGAGACCCGCGTTCCCGCCGAGGAGCTCAAGGCGGGCGACCGGTTCGTCGTCCGGCCCGGCGAGAAGATCGCCACCGACGGCGTGGTCGAAGAGGGAACCTCCGCCGTCGACGCCTCCATGCTCACCGGCGAATCGGTGCCGGTGGAGGTGCGCCCCGGCGAAGCGGTGACCGGCGCGACCGTCAACGCCGGTGGACGCCTGCTCATCCGCGCCACCCGCGTCGGATCCGACACCCAGCTGGCCCGGATGGCCAGGCTGGTCGAAGACGCTCAGACGGGTAAGGCCCAGGTCCAGCGGCTGGCCGACCGCATCTCCGGGATCTTCGTGCCAGTCGTGATCGCACTGGCCGTCGGCACGCTCGGCTACTGGCTGGGAACCGGCGGCGGGGCCGGGGCGGCCTTCACCGCCGCGGTGGCCGTGCTGATCATCGCCTGCCCGTGCGCCCTGGGCCTGGCCACGCCGACCGCCCTGCTCGTCGGCACCGGGCGCGGCGCCCAGCTCGGCATTCTGATCAAGGGCCCGGAGGTGCTGGAATCCACCCGCGCCGTCGACACCGTCGTGCTCGACAAGACCGGGACCGTCACCGAGGGCAAGATGACCCTGGCCGGCGTCCATCTCGCCGACGGCGAGGACGAGACGCAGGTGCTGCGCCTGGCGGGTGCCCTGGAGCACGCCTCCGAACACCCCATCGCCCAGGCCATCGCCCGAGGAGCGGCCGAACGCGTGGGCGAGCTGCCCACCCCCGAGGACTTCGCCAACCGCGAAGGGCTCGGCGTACAGGGCGTCGTCGACGGACACGCCGTCCTGGCGGGCCGCCCCGCGCTGCTCGCCGAGTGGTCCCAGCACCTGCCCACCGGCCTGGAGCGGGCACTCGCCGAGGCGCAGGCGGCGGGCCGCACAGCCGTCGCGGTCGGCTGGGACGGCCAGGCTCGCGCGGTCCTGACGGTGGCCGACACCGTCAGGCCCACCTCGGCCGAGGCGATCCGACGGCTACGCGCCCTGGGCCTGAGGCCGGTGCTGCTCACCGGCGACAACGAGACCGTCGCGCGGTCGGTCGCGGCCGAGGTCGGCATCACCGAGGTCATCGCCGAGGTGCTGCCCGCCGACAAGGTCGACGTCGTCAAGCGGCTGCAGGCCGAGGGCAGGTCGGTGGCCATGGTGGGTGACGGCGTCAACGACGCCGCGGCGCTCGCCCAAGCCGATCTGGGCCTGGCCATGGGCACCGGCACCGACGCGGCCATCGAGGCCTCCGACCTCACCCTGGTCCGCGGCGACCTGCGGGTGGCCGCCGACGCCATCCGGCTGTCACGCCGCACCCTGGCCACCATCAAGGGCAACCTGTTCTGGGCCTTCGCCTACAACGTGGCCGCCCTGCCCCTGGCCGCGCTCGGCCTGCTCAACCCGATGATCGCCGGGGCCGCGATGGCGTTCTCCTCGGTCTTCGTGGTCGGCAACAGCCTGCGCCTGCGCACTTTCAGATAGCGAGACACCGGTGCGGCCGCGACGATCCTGCCGGGCAGGCCGCCCTCTCGATCCGTCGCGCTCCTCGGGCCGATCCGTCGCGCTCCTCAGGCCGAGGGGCGCGAGGCGCGGACGTAGTAGAGCATGACCGGCAGGTCGCCCTCGTCGATGAGGTGGAATCCGGCGTCGGGGATCAGGTCGCCGAGCAGGTCCCGCGGGCTGTGTCGCATCGCGGGGCCCGACACCGTGCCGACGAGATGGGCGAGCAGGTGGTTGGCGGGCGGGCGGAACTCGGCGATCAGCAGCCGTCCGCCCGGCCGCAGTACCCGGAACATCTCCCTTACGGCGGCGCCTCGCTCGGCGGCCGGCATGTGGTGGACGGCCAGGCTGGAGACCACCACGTCGAAGGAGGCGTCGGGCAGGTCGAGCGCCTGCCCGGCGCCCGCGACGTAGGAGCAGTTGCCCGGGGCGCGACGGCGGGCATGGCCGATCATGGGTGGTGAGGGGTCGACGCCGGTCACGTGGCCTGCCGGGCCGACGAGCGGGGCCAGGATCCGGGTCAGGTAGCCGGTGCCGCAGCCGACGTCGAGCACCTGGTCGCCCGGCCGGGTTCCGGACAGCGCCGCCAGGCGGGTGAAGATCTCGCGCCGTCGCCCGAGCAGGCCGATGTTCGCCGCGATGTCGTAGGCGCGGGGGTGATCGATCGTCCCGCCCTCGTCTGCGTGCTCGGCGTGATTGTGGAGCAATCTTCCCAGTCCCATTATTGTTCTCCTCTCGAACAACCTGTTCAATAATGAATGATCCGTTCGTTAGCATGACGGGGTCAACAACCACTTCCGCCTTGCTGTGCCATACCGAACAGGACCGGTGAAGTGTCCGGAAACACCGACAGGCGGGTGCGGCGCACCCGGCAGGCGATCCAGCGCGCGCTGGTGGAGCTGATCCTGGAGAAGGGGTATGAGCCGGTGACCGTCACCGACCTCATCAACCGCGCCGACGTCGGGCGCTCGACCTTCTACGCCCACTTCGCCGACAAGCAGGCCGTGTTGTTCGCCAACCTGGACGAGGTCGCCTTTCTGCATCCGGCCCCGAGTGCCGACGGCCCGCTGTTCGGCTTCAGCCTGGCGATGTTCGAGCACGTGCAGGAGCAGCGCAGGCTGGTGCGGGCACTGCTCGGACGCCGTGGTGGCCAGATGGTGATCGCCCACGGCGAGCAACTGCTGCAGGCCGTCATCCGCGACGAGCTGCTCGCCCGGGGCGGGCGCGCCGGCGCCTCGCTCGATCTGGTGGTCACCTGCGCCGTCGGGGCGTTCATGGCCTTGGTGCGCAAGTGGGTGGACGGGGAGATCGACGCCACACCGGCCGAACTGGACGCGGCGTTCCACACGACGATCACCCCCGGCGCACGAGCGTTACTGGCGCGGGCGTGAGACCGGTGCGAAAGACCATCGGATCGTGGATACGCCACCGGCTGGGCGGCATGCTCCGGAAGACCTCCACAACCTGGCTGTATGCCATTTCAGCATAGATTTGCCTATTTCCGTCTTTGACGGCATCGGATGCCGGCGTGAGACTTCTCTGCGCCCCAGATCCACGACAGGAAGGCATCCCGCCGTGCCCACCCGGCTTCTCCGACGCGCCACGCTCTGGGCGCTGACCTCCCTCGCGTTCGTCCCGATGGCGGGGGTCACCGCGACCGGCCACGCGTCCACCACCCTGCCCACTGCCACGTCCACCACCCTGCCCACTGCCACGTCCACCGTCCCGGCAGCGCCGGCAGCGCCCGCGACGGCACCGGCGCCGGGCCAGATCCGGGCCGCGAAGGAGCTGCGCGCGCTGGAGGCGTCCTTCAAGGGCCGGATCGGCGCGTACGCCGTCGACACCGCCACCGGCGCGACGATCGGCTACCGGCCGGGCGAGCGTTTCCCGATGCTGTCCACCTTCAAGGCGATGGCCGCCGCGGCCGTGCTGCACAGGGCCCGCACCTCCGAACCCGGCCTGATGGACAAGGTCGTGCGCTGGACGGCCGCCGATCTGCAGGAGCACTCCCCGGTCACCGAAAAGCACGTCAAGGGCGGGCTGACCGTCGCGCGGCTGTGCGAGGCGGCCATCACCCAGAGCGACAACACCGCGGCCAACATGCTGCTGAGGCAGATCGGCGGCCCCGCCGGCCTGACCCGGTACCTCCGGACGCTGAAGGACCCGGTCTCCCGGCTGGACCGCTGGGAGACCGGGCTCAACGACTGGAGCCCCAAGGAGAGGCGCGACACCACGACGCCCGCGTCCATGGGCCGTGACCTGCGCGCGGTCACGACGGGCAACGCCCTCAACGCCAAGGACCGGCAGCGGCTGAACGCCTGGCTGATCGCGAACACGACCGGGGACGCCCGCATCCGCGCGGGCCTGCCCAGGACCTGGACGATCGGCGACAAGACCGGCACGAGCTCCAGGTACGGGGCCGGAAACGACATCGCGGTGGTCTGGCCGGGCCGGTCGGCCGCCCCCGTCATCATGTCGATCTACACCAACCGCAGGACCGTGGGCGGCGCCGTCGAGGACAGGGTCATCGCGAAGACCGCCACCATCCTCGCCCGCGGCCTCGGCAGGCTCTGATGCCGGGACAGCGTAAGGGGCCGGGGATCACCTCTCTCGCCGCGCTCCCCCGTCCCGTTCGTCCGATGCGCGCCGGGGGCGAAGGATGAACCTCTTCGGCCAGGAGCCGGACGACGCCGCCGTCCGGCGGGTGCACCGCCCGCGCCCGGCCAGGACCCGATTGTCAGCGGGGGCGAAGATCGTGCGTCTGGCCGGCGCGGCGACGGCAGTGGGGGTGCTGACGGCCGGGCTCGCGCTGCCCGCCGTGGGAGGCGCGGGGGCGGTGATCGTCGGAGCGTCGGACGGGCTCGACCTCAATCCCGCGGAGCTCACCGAGCCGCCGCTCGCCGAGAAGACGACCGTCCTCGACGCCAGGGGCCGCCCGATCGCGCAGTTCTGGGACGTGTACCGCGAGGTCGTACCGCTCGGCCGGGTGTCCGGCGTCATGAGGGCGGCCATCGTCTCGATCGAGGACTACCGCTTCTACGAGCACGGCGCGATCGACCTCGAAGGCACGGTGCGGGCCCTGGCCAAGAACCTCTCCTCGGGAGGGGTGAGCCAGGGGGGGTCCGGCATCACCCAGCAGTACGTCAAGCAGGTGCTGCTGAACACGGCCGTCACCCAGAAGGAGAAGGAAAAGGCCCTGGAGGCCAGCTACGCGCGCAAGCTCACCGAGTTGCGCTACGCGATGGGGGTCGAGCGGAAGTACACCAAGGACCAGATCCTCGAGAAGTACCTCAACATCGCCTATTTCGGCGCCGGGGCCAACGGTATCGAGGCGGCGGCCCGGCGGTTCTTCGGCGTGCGCGCCTCCCGGCTCAACCTGTGGCAGGCGGCCACCCTGGCCGGAGCCGTGCAGCTGCCCACCGCCACCGATCCTGAGGGCGGCGGGGAGAACCGGCGAAGGCTGCTGGAACGGCGCGACGTCGTGCTCGACCGGATGGCGGAACTCGGCGCGATCACCCCGCGGCAGGCCGCCGCGGCCAAGGCGAAAAAGCTCGGCTACCGGGGCACTCCCCTGCCCGGCAACTGCACGGCCAGCCCGTACCCCTACTTCTGCGTGTACGTGCGCGAGGAGTTCCTGCGCGATCCCGCGTTCGGCAGGACCGCGGAGGAGCGCGCCCGGCTCCTCTACCGCGGCGGCCTGACGATCAGGACGACGCTGGACCCCCGCATGCAGGCGGCGGCGGAAAAGGCCGTCAGGAAACACGTCCACGCCTCCGACGACCCCGTCGCCGCCGAGGCCCTGGTCCAGCCGGGCACCGGGATGATCAAGGCCATGGCGGCCAGCCGCGAGTACGGCACCTCCGCGCGCAGGAACGAGATGTCGTACAACATCGTGGCCGACACCGACCACGGCGGCATCGGCGGGTTCCAGGCGGGCTCGACGTTCAAGACCTTCACGCTGATCACGGCCCTGAAGCAGGGCATGAGGATCGACGACGGCTTCACCGTCGGAAACGGTTACCGCGCCTCGGGCTACGCCGACTTCAAGAACTGCCGGGGCGAGAACATCGGCGACCCGACGCACACCGTCACCAACGACGAGGGATCTCCGGGCTTCAAGTCTCTGCAGACCGGCACCTGGCAGTCGGTCAACACCTTCTTCATGGAACTCGAACGCCGTGTCGGCCTGTGCGACACCGTCCGGACCGCCAGGTCGCTGGGCATCAAGCGCGCCGACGACCGCAAGCTGCGGGAGTACGAGACCTTCACCCTCGGCATCAACGAGATGGACCCGGTGACCGTCGCGGCCGCCTACGCCGCCATCGGCGCGCGCGGGAAGTACTGCGCTCCCATGGTCGTCACCCGCGTCACCGACCGGAACGGCAGGGCGACCGGCCACCGGCCGAAGTGCCGCCGGGTGCTGGATCCCGGGATCGCGGACGCCACGGCGCACATCCTGTCGGGGGTGTTCACCAAGGGCACGATGCGGGCGGTGGGCGGCATCGGCCGCGACGCCGCCGGCAAGACCGGCACCAACGACGACCAGGCGAGCGCGTGGTTCGCGGGGTTCACCCCGGACCTGGCCGGCGCGGTGAGCATCGGCGACCCCCGGGGCGCCATCGCGCACAAGCTGAACGGCGTCACCATCGGCGGCAGGCATTACGGCGCCGTCTTCGGGGCCACCGTGCCCGGGCCGATCTGGAAGGACACCATGATCGGCGCGTTGAAGGGCGTGCCGGCCACCTCCTTCACCCCGATCGACTCGGCGCGGTTCGGCGGCTGCGGGCGGCACTGCCGGCCGGCCCGGACGCCTCCGGACGAGGAGGCGGCCGGCGAGACGGACGATCTCAGGCGTGGAGGGTGAGGGGTGCGGGCATCCCGTCGGTGAACAGCTGCGCGTCGACCTGGTCCAGGGCGACGCGCAACGCGCCGAGGGCGACGCTGTCCGCGCCGAGATCGGACGCCCTGATCTCGGGGACGCGCAGGCAGAGGCGGCGTAGCTCCTGCTCCAGGGGATCGATGATGAGGTCGGCGGAGCGGGAGTAGCCGCCGTCGAGGATGAGGCCGGCCCCGGTCCGCATGCCCGCCAGCAGGTAGACGATGTCGTCGGCGTCCTGCGCGGCGCCCTGCCGGCGTTCGGCGACGGCGGCGAGCTTGCAGTCGTTCTCGACGAGGACCGGGCAGGTGAACCGGGCCGCGCTGCCGAGCAGGTAGACCTCCGGGCCCGCGACGCGCCGGATCAGGGCGAGCGCGTCCCGGTAGGCCTGCTCGCGGGGTGCCCCGGAGTGCCGGACGCCGGGGGCGGCGCCGGCGTTGACGAAGTCGAGCTTGAGACGCGCCGCGCCGCCGGCTCACGGCCGGTGCGCGTACCGGTCCGGTCCTTCGTGAGGCACGGCCTGCAGCAGTGAACGCAGCAGCCACGCGGCGGTGTCGGCGGACACCTCGCCGGGGGTGTTCACGATCTGGCCGGCGAGTCCGTCGACGAACGTGTGCAGGAGTGCCGCCCAGAGCTCGACCTGGGCGTCGGGGTGCGGGAACGTGGCCCGGTCCGGTTCGCGGATCGACTCGTACCCGCGCATGGCGGCGACGCACTGGCGGTACAGCGCCCGCTGGTCGCTCCACGTCACCGAACCCCCCTCCGGAGGGTGCCGGCGCTCCCATTCCACGATCGCCGACCACAGCGCGTACTCCTCGCGCCGCTCGGTGTCGAGCGGCAGCATCTCCTCCACGATCGTGGCGATCCGTTCGACCACCGAACCCTGCGTGCGGGGCCGCTGGACGCGCGGGAGGACCCGCAGACGCAGGGCGTCGGTGGCGGCCCGTACGACGTAGGCCTGCAGTTCGTGCTGGTTGCCGAAGTAGTGCCGCAGGGACCCGGTGGACCAGCCGGCTTCGGCGGCGACCCCGCGGACGGTCACCCCGGCGAGACCTTCGCGCAGGATCACCCGGACGGCGGCCTCGCCGAGCTCGGCCCGCCGCCGGTCATGATCAACGAGTCGCGGCACGTGAAGATGCTAGCACGCGTGTGTTATTTTAACTGACACGGGCGTATTATTACGGTTCGTCGGCTCCCGTAAGGAGACAGGTTTGTCGATCGAGACGATCGGGGCGGTGCTCGGGCTGGCCCTGCTCGACACGCTGAGTCCCACCGTGATCGGGGTGACGCTCTACCTGCTGCTGGCCAGGCCGCGCCGCGTGGGCGTGCTGCTCGGCGTGTACCTCGGCTCGGTCGCGATCGCGTACTTCGCCCTGGGCGTGCTGCTCATGTTCGGCCTGGGCGCCGTCGTGCCGGTCGTCGACGAGACCGTGTGGGCCTGGGGGCAGGCCGTCCTCGGCGTGGCACTCATCGTGGGGAGCTACTTCATCCCCGACAAGGACCCCGAACGCGCGTCCGTCCAGGCCCGGTCCTTCACCCTGCGCGCGATGCTGCTGCTGGGGCTGGGGACCTGGCTGTTCGAGTTCGCCACCGCCGTGCCGTACTTCGCCGCGATCGGCGTCATGACCGCGGCCCATCTGACCGCCGTCCAGTGGTCGCCGCTCCTCGGCGTGTACGTGACCGTCATGGTGCTGCCGGGCATCCTGCTCCTCGCCGCGTGGGCCGCCCTGGGCGAACGGATGCGCGAGCGGTTCGAACGATGGCAGAGCAGGCTCTCCTCGGGATCCCGCTCGACGCTGCGCTGGATCGTCGGGATAGCGGGAGTCCTGATCCTCCTGGACGCGGCACCGGACCAGATCACCTTCACGACGAGTCCGTGACCGCCCGCGCCGGCACCTCGGCGAGGCTCCCGCGCGTCGTGACCCGCTCCTCGGCGGGGAACTCCACCGCAACGGCGAGGGACGACGGCGGACCGACGAGGGCCGCACGCCGGGCCCCCGATCGAACCGTCGCGAGCACGGGGACACGCGACACCGCACCTCGCGACACCGCACCTCGCGGCGTCTCACACGCGGCGTCGCGAGCCCGCGGCCGCGCTCAGCCGGCGGCGGCGCCGAACCACCTGGGCAGCCGGTCGAGCAGATCCCGCTGGTCCTCACCGGCCCACGCCACGTGGCCGTCCGGCCGCAGCAGCACGGCGGGCACGTCCAGTTCCTCGCCGACGTCGACGACGTGGTCGACCCGATCCGCCCAGCCGGCCACCGAGAGCCGGCCGGTCTGGTCGAGCAGCAGTCCGCGGCCGCCGCGCATCAGCTCGTAGAGGCGACCGCGCTTCAGCGCCACGTCCCGCATCCGCCGGCCGAGCAGGTCATGCCCCTCGCCGACGTCGTAGCGGACCCCGATCGCGACGATCTTCTCGATCAGGTGCCGGTTCACGTCCTCGAAGTCCATCAGCTCCGCCAGCAGCCGGCGCACCGCCTGCGGCCCCGGCTCGGTGGACATCAGCTCCGCCTGCGCGCGGGTGTTGTCCAGCACGTCGGCGGCCACCGGGTGCCGCTCGGTGTGGTAGCTGTCCAGCAGCCCCTCCGGTGCCCAGCCGCCGACCTCGGCGGCCAGCTTCCAGCCGAGGTTGAACGCGTCCTGGATGCCGAGGTTGAGCCCCTGCCCGCCCATCGGCGGGTGGATGTGCGCCGCGTCGCCGGCCAGCAGCACCCGGCCGGTCCGGTAGCGCTCGGCCTGCCGGGTGGCGTCGCCGAAGCGGGACAGCCAGCGCGGTGAGTGCACGCCGAAGTCGGTGCCGGCGAAGGCCCGCAGCTGTCGCCTGAACTCCTCCAGGGCCGGCGGGACCGAGCGGTCCCCGGCCACCCCCTCGGCGGGCACGACGACGCGGTACACCCCTCCCCCGAGGGGACCGAGGCCGAACCGCAGCTGGGTCCTGCGGACTTCGGCCACCACGGCGGCCACCGTCTCCGGCGGCACGGCCACCTCCATCTCGCCCAGCAGCGTGTCGATCCTGGAGGGCTCACCGGGGAAGCCGACGCCGAGCAGCCTGCGCACCGTGCTGCGGCCGCCGTCGCAGCCGACGAGATAGCGTGCGCGCAGTCGCGTGCCGTCCGCCAGCTCGGCGGTCACCCCCTCCTCGTCCTGGCTCAGCCCGGTCAGCTCGCGGCCGCGCCGGATCTCGGCGCCGAGCTCGGCGGCGCGCTCGGCCAGCAGGCGATCGGTGATGGTCTGCGGGATGCCGAGGACGTAGCCGTGCGCGGTGTCCAGCCGGCCGGGCGAGGGCTTGGTGATGCCGGCGAAGAAACCACCGACCGGATGCCGCCGGCCGTGGGCGAGGAACCGCTCCAGCAGGCCACGCTGGTCCATCACCTCGATGCTGCGCACGTGCAGGCCGAGCGAGCGGACGTGCGCGGTCGGCTCCGCCTCCTTCTCCAGCACGAGCACGCGCACGCCGTGCAGCCGCAACTCGCCGGCCAGCATCAAGCCGGTCGGTCCCCCACCGGCGACGATCACGTCGATCATGAAAACCCCCCATTGGACAAGGTCGCGTCTCGGCCGCCGCTCCGCGCGGTCCGGCGGCGCGCACCCGCGCCGCCGTACCGAGTCCTCCCGACCGCACCGCGGGTGCCACCGGCGGTCCGGCGTCCCACGTGCTCCGTACGCCGGTCGACGAAAGGACGCGTGCTTCGCGAGCTCCTGCTTTCCGCAGGTCCTGGCCTCGGCCGACGATTCTGCAGCATGACCCGGGGCTTGCCGCAAGCCCCCCGGTGCGCTGTACATTGAAAGTGGCGAGGAGTCCGCGATCTCCTTGCCTTCACCGTTTGTCGTCCGCCTTCACCGTCTGTCGTCCGTTGCGGACCGGCAAGCCCCTCCCGAGGCGGTGACGCGCCGCTCACGGCGACGCCGCCGGCTGGACACGCCCGGGACGCGTGCCCCTTCGTCCGGCGCGGTGCGATCAGCGTCCGGCGCGGTGCGATCAGGCCCCGGCCCGTGTCGTGCCCCGGCCCGTGTCGTTGAGGAGGAGTGTCGTTCAGGAGGAAGAGCCGCTCCGGCTCCGGCTCCGGCCGCGCCGGCTCCCCGGCGAACCGTCCGCACGCCGCCGCCCGCTCGTCAGCCGGAAACCCTTCGGGCAGGACGGCGGCCGTTCTTCGCGGGCCTGATGGTGATCCTCCCGGGCCGGCGGTGCCGGCGTACGCGACGTGCCGCCGCTTCTTGAGGAGATCGCCCGCCCAGAGCGGGCAATGAGGCGGAAAGGGGAATATCCACTCCTTTCCACTCTCAATGTATAGCGCACCGGGGGGCTTGCCACAAGACCCGGGTCATGCTGCAGAATCGTCGGCCGAGGCCAGAGCCTGCGGAAACGGGGATGGGAAGTGCGTGTGGTGTTGTCGGCGCATGGGTCGCGGGCGGACGTCGGACCGCCGGTGGCACTCGCGGTGCGGTCGCGAGGACTCGGTACGGAGGCGCGGGTGTGCGCGCCGCCGGACAAGGAGTTCGCGGAGCCGTCGGCCGGCGCCCGCGCGTGGTCCGTGGCCGGCACGATCCGCACCGGCGGGGCGACGGTGACCGCGACGCCGCCGCTCGACGCGGTCAGCCGGGAAAGACCGCCCGCGCCCGCGTGAACCACGCGAGACCCTCGAGCCGGAACCCGAGAACCCGAGAACCCGGACGACCTGAACCGGCAACGGCCACGGGCCCGTGTCAGGCAGAGCGTCGCTCGCCATGACCACCGGACTCGTCACGCCGGTTCATCCCCCTTGCCGCACGCGACAGCGCAAGCGCCCTCAGATCGGAGCAAATGACGTGACACCGCTGACCGCCAGCGCGTTCGACCTTCCTGACCACCTCTCCCCCAAGGCCGACCCGGCGCTGATCGCCGGCGACGAGAAGCATTTCGCGGCCATCGCGGACAGCCTTGAACGGTCGATCGCCGACCTGGCCGACCGTCTCGACGCCGAGCGCAAGGCGCCCGGCGGCAAAGGCCGGCAGGTGCTGGACCGGGACCTGGAGATCCACCGGCTGACCGCCCGGCTACGCGCGCTGCGCCGCTTCGGCCTGGACCTGTGCCTGGGGCACATGGTCGGCGCCGACGACTCCGAGCCCGTGTACATCGGACGGCTCGGCCTCACCGACAGCGCGGGCCGTCGGCTGCTGCTCGACTGGCGCTCCCCCGCGGCCGAGCCGTTCTTCGGAGCCACCCACGCCAACCCGATGGGGCTGGCGAGCCGCCGCAGGTACCGCTGGACCCGCGGCCGGATCAGCGACTACTGGGACGAGGTGTTCACCTCGGACGGGTTCGAAGGGCACGCCGCGCTCGACGACCAGTCCGCCTTCATCGCCAGCCTGGGCGGTAACCGGTCGCCCAGGATGCGGGACGTGCTCGGCACCATCCAGGCCGACCAGGACGCCATCATCCGCGCGGGATCTCGCGGCGCTCTCGTCGTCGACGGCGGCCCGGGCACGGGCAAGACCGTCGTGGCTCTGCACCGCTCCGCCTATCTCCTCTACTCCGACCCCCGCCTCGGTCGCCGCCGGGGCGGCGTGCTGTTCGTCGGTCCGCACCAGCCCTACCTGGCCTACGTCGCCGACGTCCTGCCCAGCCTGGGAGAGGAGGGCGTGCAGACCTGCACCCTGCGAGACCTCGTCGCCGAGGGAGCCGCGGCGGCGATCGAGGCCGACCCGGAGGTGGCCCGCCTGAAGTCGTCCGCGGACCTGGTGAAGGCGATCGAGCCGGCCGTCAGGTTCTACGAGAACCCGCCCGACAAGGGGATGACGGTCACGACCCCCTGGTCCGACATCTGGCTGAGCGCCGAGGACTGGGCCGAGGCGTTCGAGGCACCGGAACCCGGCACTCCGCACAACGAGGCGCGCGACCGGATCTGGGAGGAGCTGCTCACGATCCTGATGGACAAGCACGAGGGCGAGGTCTCGGCCGACCTGCTCCGCAGGTCGCTGCTGCGGGACAGGGAGCTGCTCACGACCTTCAACCGCGCGTGGCCGCTGATCGAGGCGGCCGACCTCGTCGGGGACCTGTGGTCGGTACCGGCCTACCTGCGGATGTGCGCCCCCTGGCTCGGCCCCGACGACGTCCGGAAGCTGCGGCGTGAGGACGCCCAGGCCTGGACAGTGTCCGACCTGCCGTTCCTGGACGCGGCACGGCAGCGGCTCGGCGACCCGGAGGCGGCGCGGCGCAGGCGGCGCCACGAGGCCGCTGTCGCCACCGAACGCGAGCACATGGCCAACGTCGTCGACGCCCTGCTCGAGGCCGACGACGACGGTGAGGGTGTGGTGACGATGCTGCACGGACAGGACATGAAGGACGCCCTGGTCGACGAGACCGCGCCGCCCGGCACCGAGCCGGACCTGCTCGCCGGCCCGTTCGCGCACATCGTCGTGGACGAGGCTCAGGAACTGACCGACGCGGAGTGGCAGATGTTGCTGCTCCGCTGCCCGTCCCGGAGTTTCACCATCGTCGGTGACCGTGCCCAGGCCAGGCGTGGATTCACCGAGTCGTGGCGGGAACGGCTCGAGCGGATCGGGCTCGACCGGGTCGACCTGGCCTCCCTGAGCGTCAACTACCGGACGCCGGAGGAGATCATGGCGGAAGCCGAGCCGGTCATCCGGGCCGTGCTCCCGGACGCCAACGTGCCGACCTCCATCCGCAGCGGCGACGTCCCCGTCGTGCACGGATCCGCTTCGGATCTGGGCTCGATCCTCGACACCTGGCTCGCCGCGCATGCCGACGGGATCGCCTGTGTCATCGGCGATCCCGCGTTCCGGGCGACGTCCCGCGTCCGGTCGCTGACCCCGGAGCTGTCGAAGGGGCTCGAGTTCGACCTGGTCGTCCTCGTCGATCCGGAGGCGTTCGGCACCGGCATCGGGGGAGCGGTCGACCGCTATGTCGCCATGACCCGGGCGACCGGGCAGCTCGTCATCCTCACGAGCTCCTGACGCCGGCCGCACCCGCTACGGCGAGGTCGCCACCTCGTACGCCGGCGCGGTCACGAACGGCACCGCGAGGACACCGCCCGGAACAGGGAACCTGGTGGTGGCCAGGCCAGGCCAGGCCAGGCCAGGCTAGGGGTGGTGGTGATGGTGGTGGCCGTGCCAGGGGTGATGGTGATGGTGGCCGTGCCAGGGGTGATGGTGATGGTGGCCGTGCCAGGGGTGATGGTGGTGGCCGTGCCAGGGGTGATGGTGATGGTGGCCGTGCCAGGGGTGGTGATGGTGGCCGGGCCAGGGGTGATGGTGGTGGCCGTGCCAGGGGTGGTGGTGGCCAGGAGGGGGATCGTTCAGAAGGAGGTGCGCCGGAGCGGCTTCCTGGACCGCCGCGCTCGCCCCGGCGGGCTGAGCCGACATCGTCATGGCGATGATGAAACTGGAAGCCGTCAATGCGCCGGCGGCGAGAACCTGCTTGAACATGAAAGATCACTCCGTATCTGATGTCGGGCCCGGTCTGCTTCCGCGGCTGACAACACGCCAATGCAGTTTCCGGAAATATGTTGAATCGACGTCACGTAAAACGCTAGTTCCCGGACATCCGGACGTTCGCCCCATATAACACAAAGCCTTGGTCCAGGATCACCACGGAGAAGAAAGCCGGAGGTTACACGAGGACGGAGATCACAAATCCGGCCTCGGCAACCAATCTGGCTTAAGCTCCGATACCTGGGCAAATACGAACGAGGGGAAATAGCCGCCCACCTTAGCGTTTCCTGGTCGATATCGATGGTCCGCAGGGTCGGCGACGATGCTATATATCGCCATATCGTTAGCTTTTCGGGTAATTCGCGAATGGGTGACGGCCGAATTCGGCAGGCCCTGCGCGATCATCCCGTGCGGCGCATGGCGATGGGGGCATCCCACAGCCCTCGGGGCGGTGCGGCCACCGGCTGCTTCATCGTCTTCCCGATCTGGTCGCGGACCTCCGACGTCGCGCCGCGCCACGGCCGGTGCGCATGTCCCGGAGCCGATCGCCGGAGCCGCGAGCTCCGCAGGTGACGGCCTCGGCCACTGCTTTCCACACCGGTCCCCGAGGGCCGGATGGACGCCGTTCGCAATAAGCCGGACAATGATCCGGTTGGCACATGGCGTGACCGCGGGGAGGTGGCGTCGTGCCGGGTGATCGAGCCGTTACGCAAGTGCAGAGCTGGCGTCTGGGGCCGGTGCGGGTGCTGCGTGTCATCGGTGAGCTGGACGCCATGACGGTCCCGGACGTCGTGGTGAAGCTCGATGAGGCGCTGCTCACGTTCGATGACCTGTCGCTGGTCGTCGACCTCACCCAGGTGACCTTCATCGCCTCGGCCGGGGTGGGCGCCCTGGTGGAGATGCGGCGGAAAGTCCAGCGGCGCCAGGGGCGCCTGATCGTGGTCCTTCCCCCGCAGGGGCGTGCGCGCCGCCTCTTCGTGCTGACGCGCATGGTGGATCACTTCGAGGTTCGCCTGACCCTGCCCGAGGCGGTGAGCGCCCTGCGACGGCAGGACCCGGGCCCCCCTCTCGGAGAGGGGATGAGGCCGGCTCCGGAGTCGACACCGCCGCCGACGCCGATTCCGGGAGGCCCCGCCGGCTGAACTGGCCCGGTGGCGGCGAGCGGGAGCCGCCCGCGCGGCCGGCCGGGACTCACGTCCGAAGACGAGCGCGCCGCGGATCGGCCGGTCGCCGCCGGGAACACGCCGGCGGCGGCGGATCGAAGGCATCGCCGTTCGAGATGAGGCCGGCCACGGCGGCTTCGGTGATCTTCTAGGCGGGCACCACGATGGGAGTTCCGGCGACCGGGTCGGGAACGATCACGCAGGAGAGGCCGAAGACCTTCTCGACCAGGTCGGCGGTGATCACCTCGGCCGGGGGGCCCTCGGCGACGACGGCGCCGCCGGCCATGGCGATGATGTGGTCGCAGAAGCGGGAGGCGAGGTTGAGGTCGTGCAGTACCGCGACGATGGTCTTGCCGGACTCGGCGTTGAGCCTGCGCAACAGCCGGAGCAGCTCCACCTGGTGGTTGATGTCCAGGAACGTGGTGGGCTCGTCGAGCAGCAGCAGGTCGGTGTCCTGGGCCAGCGCCATGGCGACCCAGACCCGCTGCCGCTGCCCGCCGGAGAGAGCGCGCAGCGGGCGGTCGATGAGGTCGGCCGTGCCGGTCGCCGCCAGGGCCCGGGTCACCGCCTCGTGGTCACGGTCGGTCCACCGGCGAAACCAGCCCTGGTGCGGGTAGCGGCCGCGGGAGACCAAATCGGCGACCGTGATGCCGTCGGGCGCCACGGGGGTCTGCGGCAGCAGGCCGAGCACCTTGGCCACCTCGAGGGTGCTCAGGTCGCCGAGCGTCCTGTCGTCGAGATACACGACTCCCCTGCGCGGTTTGACGAGCCGGGCCAGGCCGCGCAACAGCGTCGACTTGCCGCAGGCGTTGGCGCCGACGATCGCGGTGATCTTCCCGTCGAGTACGGAGACGTCGAGGTCGGTGATGACGGCTCGATCGTCGTAGCCCAGGGACAGGCCTTCGGCGCGGAGGCGGCTCATCCGCCTGCTCCTTGTCTGTTCGTGGTGGCCAGCAGCCACAACAGGTACGGTGCGCCGACCGCGCCGGTGACCACACCGGTGGGCAGCGCTGTCGGCAGCAGATGGACGGCGACCAGGTCGGCGGTGAGCAGGACCACCGCGCCCACCAGGGCGGCGGCGACCACGCCGCCGGTGGCGGGGCCCAGCAGCCGGTTGGCGATGGGTCCCGCGACGAGCGCGACGAAGACCAGGGGCCCGGCCGCCGCGACGGCCAGCGCGACCAGGACCACGGCGGTGGCCAGCAGGCCGGCGCGGGCGAGCTCGGTGGGCACGCCCAGTCCTCGCGCGGCGTCGTCGCCGAGTTCGAGCACGCGAAGCTGCCGTTGCAGCAGCGTGGACAGGGGCAGCAGGACGACCAGCGCGACGAGCAGCAGCCGCAGCTCGGTGTCACTGGCCTGCCCGACCGAACCGGTCAGCCAGTGCATCGCCTGGCGCGCCTCGAACAGCTGGGCGCGGGTCAGCACGAACCCGGTGAGGCCCTCGAAGAAGGCCGCCATGCCGATGCCGATCAGGATGAAGCGGTAACCGCTCACCCCGTCGCGCCAGGCGAGCACGTACATCAGCAGCGCGGCCACGATGGCCCCGCCCAACGCGAGCCCGGCGATGGCGATCCCTCCGACCTGCAGGAACACGATGCCGGTGACCGCGGCCAGGCCGGCGCCGGAGGAGATGCCCACGAAGTCGGGTGAGGCGAGGGGATTGCGGAGCAGCTGCTGGAAGATCGTCCCGGACGCGCCGAGGGCGAGCCCGACCGAGAGCGCGGTCGCGGCGGTGGGGAGCCGCAGGCCCAGGACGACGAAGTCGAGGCTCGGGTCGTCGATCGTGCCCAGCAGCGACCCGATCACCTCGGTGGCGGAGAGACGGAAGCTGCCCACCATCATGGTCACCACGAACAGGGTGGCGGCGGTCGCGGCCAGCGCGGAGATCACCACCACCATCCGGGCCGTACGGCTGCGCCGGGTGGCGCGGACGGTGTCGGAGACGGCGGTGAAGGCGTCGTGAGTCGTGGTCATCCCGTCACACCTCCGACAGCCGGCCGTAGCGCACGATCACCACGAAGACCGGCGCGCCGAGCACTCCGAGGACCACGCCGACCTGCAGTTCTCCGGGGGCGCCCGCGACCCGGCCGAGCACGTCGGCCAGCAGCAGCACGATGGGCGCCAGCAGCATCGCGTACGGCAGGATCCAGCGGTGGTCCGGGCCGCAGAGCGCCCGCGCGAGGTGCGGCACCACCAGCCCGATGAAGACGATCGGCCCGCAGGCGGCCGTGGCCGCGCCGGCGAGTATCGCGACGACCCCGAAGGCGACGGCTCTGGTGAGGCCGACCCGCTGACCGAGCCCTCGCGCGACGTCCTCGCCGAGCGCGAGCCCGTTGAGCGCCCTGCCCAGGCACAGTGCCGCCACCAGGCCCGCCAGCAGGAACGGCGCGACCCCGGTCAGGATCGGCGCGTACCGGCCGGCGAGCGAGCCGACCTGCCAGAAACGCAGCTCGTTCAGCGCGTCGACGTCGGTCATGATGATGCCCGTGGTGACGGAGCCGAGGCCGGCGGTGACCGCCGCGCCGGCCAGGGCCAGCTTGACGGGGGTGGCGCCCTCGCGGCCCAGCGACGCGATCGTGTACCCCAGCAGGGTCGCGACGATCGCGCCCGCGAAGGCGAACCACACGTACACGCCCACCCCCCGGACTCCCAGGACCGTGAACGCGAAGACCACCAGGACGGCCGCGCCGGAGTTGATCCCCATGATGCCGGCGTCGGCCAGCGGATTGCGCGTGACTCCTTGCAGGATCGCGCCCGCGACGCCCAGGGCCGCACCCACCAGGATGCCCAGGAGCGTACGCGGCACGCGCAGCTCCAGGGTCACCGTACCGGTGATCGACTCATCGGCGCCGAGGCCGCCCAGCGCCCGCAGGACATCGGGCAGGCCGATGTCGCGCGAGCCGAGGGTCACGCTGAGGAACGCCACCGCGGTGAGCAGGACGCAGAGCGCGACGAGCCCGAGTCCGAGGACCGGGGCCCGTCGTATGGAAAGCGTGCTGGGCATCGAAGGGGATCAGTCGCCGAGGTTCTCGTCAGCGACCTTGATCGCTTCGGTGAGCTTGTCCACCTCGGTGGCGAAGTCGCCGAACGTGTGCAGCCAGTAGGCCGGCCACGCCGCCACCGCACCGGCCTTGGCCGCCTTGATCTTGAACCAGGTGGGCTGCTTCCTGCCCCACTCGGCGTTGGCCGTGGGCGTGAAGGACCTGCCGTCCCACAGAATCAGGTCGGGCTGGTACTTGTCGGCGTTCTCCCAGCTGAGGTTCTCCCAGTACGGGAAACCCGCGTCCGGCTTGGCCGGATTGATCACCTTCAGGCCCCAGCGCTGGAAGTCCAGCAGCTCGGGCGCGTACTCGGGGTTGGCGGCGTACAGCTTGTCGTCGGCGGGCGACATGCCGAGGGCCGTCAGGCCGGGCTTGTCCGCGACCGCCGCCTTGAACCTCGCGACGGACTCCTCGAAACGCTTCTTGTTCGCGGCGACCTCGGGAGCGTCCACCTTGGCGCCCAGGCTCTTGGCGAGGCTCTCGTACCCCTCGGCCAGGTCCTCGATGGACTTGCCCTGGGAGACGCCCACCACCGGAGCCAGCTCGGCGAGCTTCTTGCTCTTCTCGTCGACGCCTTCCTCCAGGCCGCTGTGCGCCTTCTCCGCCGGCCACCAGTCCGCGACGATCAGATCCGGCCGCAACGCGGCCGCCTTCTCCACGTCGATCTTGCCCCACTCCTGGCCGAGAAGCTCGATCCCGGAAAGGTCGAGGTTCTTCAGGTTGGGGTCGGTCTTGACCGACTCGTCGGCGTAGACGCCGACCGGTTTGATGCCGAACGACATCAGCGCGGCCGCCTCACCCGCGTGCGCGATGATCCGCGTGGGGACCTTGTCGGCCTTGACCGTCTCACCGGAGCCGTCGGTGAACGACCACGGGCCGGACGACGAGGGCTGTGCGCCGGGGGAGTTCTGCGTGCCCGGGGAGTTCTGTGCACCGCAAGCGGTGAGCGCAAGGCCCAACGCCGCCACGGCGAGAACCCGACGCGACGTGCGCATGCGGTGTTCCTATCTCGCAAAGGGAAACTTCGCCCTAAAGTTAGGTTAGGCTAACCAAAATATCAACTCGGGCCGATGTGACCGATCTCGCACTTCCCGCCGCGCACCTGCCACCCGCTTTGCGCATGGCCCTGCCCAGGAACGTCACGCCGGACGGTACCGTACGCCGGGCGGTGCCCAGCGGGCGGGTCGACCGGCCGCCAGCCCGCGCGGTGCCGGCGCACCGCGTCATGGAGGGTCACGAAGGATCACGGAGGGTCACGGCCCGCTCGCGAACTCCCCGGCACGTTCCAGGAGGGCACGGACCTCCTCGGCCTCCGGGACGCCGAGCTCCCGGTAGAGGCCGAAGGCCAGCCGCCCGTGCTCCCCGGCCTGCCCCGAGCGCCCGAGCGCGAGATGGGCGCGCGCCAGCCCGTCGTGAGCACGCGCCCGCTCCGGCCGGTTACGCGTCACGTCGGCGAGCGCGAGCGCGGCCGCGTGCTCCTCGGCCGCCCGAGCCGGGTCACCCGCCGCCTCGGCCAGCCCGTTGAGCGCGGCGGCCTCGCCGGCGGCGTCGCCGAGCCCGCGGTAGAGGGCAGCCGCCCGCTCGTGACGCACGCGTGCCTGGCCGAAGTCGCCCTGGTGCCGGAGAACGACACCGAGATGGTTGAGGATCACCGCCTCTCCGGCGGGATTGCCGACCTTGCGGTGGAGCGCCAGCGCCAGGTCGAGATGGCGCCGGGCCTCCTGCGGACGGCCGGCCCGGTCGAGGACGAGGGCGAGGATGCCCAGCACGTGAGCCTCGCCCCAGGTGTCGGCACCGGTCCGGGTGAGGTCGAGCGCCTGCTTGAGGTACGGCTCGGCCCGCTCGTCCCGCCGCCGCAGGGCCACGTTGCCCAGCGTGAGCAGTGCCCGCGCCCGTTCGCCGGCCTCCTCGCACACCTCGAGAGCCTGGTGGGCGTGCTCCTCCGCCCGCTCGTACTCGCCCAGCCGCCAGTAGGTCCACGCCAGGTCGGTGAGCGCCCGCGCCTGGACCGCGCGGTCGCCGAGCGCGCGGCTGCGCTGGAGCGCCAGGGAGTGGAGCGTGAGCGCGTCGTCGTGGTGCGCCTGCCGGTCGAGGAAGGGGCGCATCGTCAGAGCCAGGAAACCAAGACAGATCTCGGGCCCGTGGACGGCGGTCGCGATGATGTTGGCACGCTCGGTGTCGAGCCAGGCGAGCGCCTGCGCGGCGTCGCGGACGGGCGCGATCGGGGCGGCCGTCCGGGGGACGCCCTCCCGCTGAGCGACGCTGTCGGGGAAGAGCCGGTCCATCGCCGCGCGGGAGCGGTGCAGGTAGTAGGCGAGCAGCCGCATGACGGCGCCGTCGTCCTCGGCGATCGAGCGGGCGTGCTCGCGCAGCAGGTCGTGAAAGGTGTACCGGCCCGGTTCGAGCTGCAGGAGCATGTGGGCATCGAGAAGTCCTTCGAGAAGCTCCTCCGCCTCCTCCTCCGAGATCCCGGCCAGCGCGGCCGCGCCGCACGGGTCGATGTCGCGGCCCGGCACCAGCCCGAGCAGGCGGAACATGCGCTGCTCGGCCTCGCCGAGGTGCTCGTAGGACAGGGCGAAGGCCGCCGACACCCCGTCCAGGAGCCGGCGATGCTCCCGCAGCCGGCCCGCCAGGTAGGACACGGTCCAGCGGGGGCGGTGCTGCAGGCGGGCGGCCGAGATCCGGATGGCGAGCGGCAGGTGCCCGCACAACCGCAACACCTCACGTACGGCATCCGGCTCACGGTGAGCGCGCTCCCCCACGATCCGCCCGAACAGTCCGGCGGCGTCCTCCTCCCCCAGCACGTCGACCGACAGGGCGTGGGCGCCGTCCAGGTCGACGAGCCGCCGCCTGCTGGTGACCAGGACGAGGGTGTCGGAACGCCCCGGCAGCAAAGGACGCACATGCTCGGCGTCGAAGGCGTTGTCCAGTACGACCAGCACGCGGCGGTCGGCCAGCTCGGCACGCCACAGAGCGCTCCGCTCGGCCGATGTGACCGGGATGCGGTCGGCGGGCACCCCGAGCCGGCGCAGGAGTGCCTCCAACGCGGCGGCGGCCTCGAGGGGCTTTCGGCCCGCGGTGTGCGCCTGCAGATCGATGAAGAGCCCTCCATCCGGGTAGCGAGCGGCCAGCCGGTGGGCCGCGTGGACGGCGAGGGCGGTCTTGCCGATCCCGGCCATGCCGTCGATCGTGACGACCCCCGGCCCGCGGTACTCGCCCACGAGCCGCTCCAGCTCGACATTCCGCCCGGAAAAATCGGAAATGTCGTAAGGCAGGAAGGTGGAGCGACGCGGCGAGCCGGAAGCCACCGGCGCCACCGGCACCACCGGCACCACCGGCACCACCGGCGCCGCTGTCACCGCCGGCACCGTGCCGGCCGGTCGCAAAGCCGGATCGTCCGCCAGGACCGCCCGCTCCAGCTCGACGAAGGCACGCCCGGGATCGAGTCCCTGTTCCTCCGCCAGAGCCGCACGATAGGAACGCGCCGCCGCCAGGGCGTCGGCCTGCCGTCCCGCCCGGTGCAGGGCCAGAACGAGGTGGCCGTTGAGCTTCTCGCGGAGCGGAGCGGCACTCACCTGGGCGGCGAGCTCGTCGAGCAGGCCCCCGTGCCGCCCGGCGGCGAGCTCTGCGGCGAGCTCGGCCTCCACCAGGCGCTCGTACGCCGACAGCCGCCGGTCGCTCCAGAGCTCCCGGGCGCCGCCGGCATAGTGCGCGTGCACATCCTCCAGCGCCTCGCCGCTCCACAGGTCCAGAGCCCCGCGCAGCTCCCCCGCGGCCACCAGCTCGGTGAACTCCCGCGCGTCGAGCTGCCCGGGCTCGGGCCGGGCGATGTAGCCACCGGCACGCGTCTCCAGAAGCCCTGCCGCCCCCGCACCGCGCAGCACCTTGCGGATCGCGGTGACCGAGGCGTGGATCTGTGATCGGGCGGTGTCCGGCCGATCGTGACCCCACATCGCGTCGATCAGCCGCTCGATGCCGACCACCCGGCCGGCGTTGAGCAGAAGATAGGCCAGAACAGCCCGATGACGTGGGGCGATGCCCGTCAGCGGCACACCGTCGACGATCACCTGGACGGGACCGAGAAGGGTGAAACGCAGCATCGTCCCTCCAACAACGTCGCATCGCGCGCGCATAGCGAATGTATCAATCCGGGCGGCCACTCTGATCTCACACGAACCGAGACGAAGGAAACACGATGGAAGCCCGCATGAAGAACCCCGCCACGCTCATCCCCGCCGCCGGCCGGCCCATCCAGGAGCTGATGAAGGCCGCCCGGTCGCAGGGCCTCCCCCAGGAACTCCTGGAGATGATCCACCTGCGGGTCAGCCAGATCAACGGCTGCAGCTTCTGCGTCGACGCCGGTCTGAAGGGCCTGCGCAAGCTCGGCGAGAGCGACGAGCGCATCGGCCTGGTCACCGCCTGGCGCGAGGCGCCGTACTACACCGACGCCGAGCGGGCCGCGCTGGAACTGGCGGAGGCCTCGACCCGGCTGGCCGGCCACGACGACGCCGTCTCCGACGAGATCTGGAACAACGCCGCCGACCACTTCGACGAGCGGCAGCTGGCCTCGATCCTGTTGATGACCGCCGTCACCAACCTCTTCAACCGCCTGAACGCCCCGATCCGGCAGATCGCCGGCAGCTGGTGAGCACCGGCCCCCCGCGCACAGGAGGCACCGACATGCCCGTCGCCCGCTCACACCGCTACTTCGTCGCCGACATCGACCTGGAGGAGTTCCTGGCCCGCCGGAGCTCGCTGATCGCGACCGTCCGGGAGGGACACCCCGGGCTCACCCGCGCCGTGCTGATCCGGCTCGAGGACGGCACCTACACCGACACCTGGCACTGGGAGACCGCCGAGCAGATGGGCGCCGCCTTCGCCGCCCTGCCCACCTTCCCCGAGGCGCCGCTGACCATGGCCCTCACCAGGGACGGCACCGCCCTGAACGGCCAGGTCGTCGACGAGCGCTGAGACCTGCCGGCGGCCGGCTCCGGGATCTCCTGACCGGGCCTTCGGTCCTGCACGACCGGGCGCGCCGAACCCACCCGGGTCCGGCGGCGCCCGGTCCGGCGAGCCGGCCGGTCACGCCGGCCTCGCCGGCCTCGCCGCGGATGCCTCGGGACAGGGGTCCGGCCGTCGACCGGCCGTTCAGGCCCAGGGGTCGAAGGGGATGCCGCCGGGCTTGGCGCGCGAGAGGAGGTCCCCGAACCTGCCGTCGTTGATCTTTATGGTCGCGGAGCCGAAGTTCGCGTTCATCAGCCTGTCGCGCAGCCCGGTGCCGGGCCGGCCGTAGCGAGGGTCCCGTCCGGCCCGGTGGCGGGGGTGGCGTAGCAGCCGTCGCCGTCGTAGTCGTAGGCCGGCGAGAACGAGGCCTCGGTCAAAAGGTGAACCACGCGCGAAAGCTCATCTGTTAACGTAACCGTCATGGCACGAGGTATCTGGTCGCAGAAGATCCGTTCCGCCCGCTGACGGCGGCGCCCTCTTCCTGCTGAATCCGCGCTCGCCGTCCCGGTTCCCGCCGGGCGGCCGCTCACCGCTGCCCGGCTCCACTGCGAGCTGCGGAGCACCGTTGAACCTCACCCCCACCCCCGAAGCCATGTCCCTGCCCGTCGAGGCGGGCGGCAGCGCGCACGTCCGCGCCACGGGCGTCACCGTCACCCGCGGGTCCCGGCGGGTCCTGAACGACGTCTCGGTCACCGTCTCCGCCCGGTCGCGGATCGCCGTCGTCGGCGAGAACGGCCGCGGCAAGACGACGCTGCTGCACGTCCTCGCCGGGCTGATCGCGCCGGACGAAGGCACCGTGCACCGGGCCGGCACGATCGGCCTGGCCCGCCAGGAGCTGTCCGCGCGAGACGGCGAGACCGTCGCCACCCTGACGTCCGAGGCGCTGGCCGCGTCGCTCGCCGCCCTCGGCGCGCTGCAGGAGGCGACCCTCGCCATGGCCGAGGGCGATCCCGCCGCCGACGACCGCTACGCCGCCGCGCTCGACGCCGCCACCCGGCTGGACGCGTGGGACGCCGAACGCCGCGTCGACGTCGCCCTCGAGGCCCTCGGCGCCTGCACGGACCGCGACCGCCCGCTGGCGACGCTGTCGGCCGGGCAGCGCTACCGGGTGCGGCTGGCGTGCCTGCTCGGCGCGCGGCACGACGTGCTGTTGCTCGACGAGCCGACCAACCACCTCGACGCCGGCGGGCTGGACTTCCTGACCCGCAGGCTGCGCGAGCACGACGGCGGCCTCGCCGTCGTCAGCCACGACCGGGCGCTGCTGCGCGACGTCGCGGACCGGTTCCTCGACCTCGATCCGGCCCGCGACGGCAAACCGCGGCTGTACGCCGGCGGCTATGACGCCTGGCAGGACGCCCGGCGTCGCGAGCGTGAGCGCTGGGAGCAGGACCACGAGCAGCAGCAGGCCGAGCACCGCCGGCTGCGGGACGCGGTGTCGCAGGCCCGCGACCGGCTCTCCACCGGCTGGCGGCCGGACAAGGGAACCGGCAGGCACCAGCGCCAGTCCCGCGCACCGGGCGTCGTACAGGCCCTGAACCGGCAGCAGGAAGCCCTGCGGGCGCACCGGATCGACGTGCCGGAGCCGCCTGCGGCGTTGCGGTGGCCGGACCTGGGCGTCCGGCCGGGCGCGCCGCGGGTGCGCGCGCACGGCGTCGCCGTCGACGGGCGGCTGGCCGGTCCGGTCGACCTCACCCTCGACGAGGGCGACCGGCTGCTCGTCACCGGGCCGAACGGTGCCGGCAAGTCCACGCTGCTCGCGGTGCTGGCCGGTTCGCTCGAACCCACCGAAGGGCACGTCTGGACGGCGCGGGAGGCCCGGGTCGCCCGGGTCGCCCAGGAGACCGCCGCGCAGGACCCCGGGCTCACCGCCCGCGAGGTGTACGCCCGCCACGTGGGACGGCTGGTGGCCGCCGGGGCGCTGCGCGACGGCGACGCCGTCCCGCTCGAAGCGCTCGGGCTGCTGGACTCCGACGCGATGCGCGCGCCGGTCGGGCGGATCTCGCAGGGACAGCGGCGCCGCCTCGACCTGGCGCTGGCACTGGCCGGGCGGCCCGGGCTGATCCTGCTGGACGAGCCGACCAACCACCTGTCGCCGGCGCTGGTCGACGAGCTGACCGGCGCGATCCGCGACACCGGCGCCGCCGTCGTCGTCGCCACGCACGACCGGCAGCTGCTGCGAGATCTCGCCGGCTGGCCGCGTCTGGAGATGGGCCGATCTGCGGCAGCAGGGGGTTGATCCCGCGCGGCCCACGAGGAGTGCGGGACCTCGAAGACCCGCCCTCGCGACGTGCCGGGCGGCGGGGGTGCGCACGCCGCCGCCCGCCCGGTGACCGGCGTGCCGGGTGGCGGGGGTGCGCACGCCGCCGCCCGCCCGGTGACCGGCGTACCGGGTGACGAGTGATCAGCGACGTCGCCGCGCCGCGTCGAGCAGGGCGGGCGGCGTGTCGAACTTCTCGTGCGCGGCGAGGTCGACACCGGGAGCGACGATCTCGTCGATCGCGTCGAGCACCCCGGCGGAGAGCACGGTGTCCGCGGCGGCGAGCTGGGAGCGCAGGTGGTCCATGGTGCGAGGGCCGATGATCGCGCTGGTCACGGCGGGGTGCGCGGTGACGAACCCGAGCGCGAGCTGGATCATCGTCAGACCGGCCTCGTCGGCGAGCGTGGCCAGCCGCTCGACGGCGTCGAGCCTGGCCCGGTTGGCGGGGACGGCGGTGTCGAAGCGCTCCGGCATGAACGCCGAGCGGCTGGTGGTGATCTCCCTGCCCTCGCGGATCGCGCCCGACAGCCAGCCCGAGGCCAGCGGGCTCCACGCCAGCACGCCGAGCCCGTACTGCTCGGTCACGGGCAGGACGTGGGTCTCGATCCCCCGCTGCAGGATCGAGTAGCTGGGCTGCTCGGTGACGTAACGGCCCAGGTGGTTCTCCCGGGCGGCCCACTCGGCCTGCACGATGCGGTACGCGGGGAACGTCGAGGAGCCGAAGTAGCGGATCTTCCCCGCGCTCCGCAGGTCGGTCAGGGCCGACAAGGTCTCCTCGTCGCCGGTGTCCGGGTCCCACCGGTGGATCTGGTAGAGATCGACATGGTCGACGCCCAGCCGGCGCAGGCTGTTGTCCAGCTCGGTGACCAGCCAGCGGCGCGAAGCGCCCCGGTGGTTGCGCTCGCCGCCCATCGGCATGCCCGCCTTCGTGGCCAGGACGACGTCGTCGCGGCGGCCGGCGATGGCCTTGCCCACCATCTCCTCCGACTCGCCCTGGCTGTACATGTCGGCGGTATCGATGAGGTTGATCCCCCCTTCCAGGGCGGCGTCGACCATGGCGGTGACCTCCTGCTGGGTGGTGCGCCCGATCCGGCCGAAGTTCATCGCGCCGAGCGCGAGGGTGCTGACCTGCACACCGGTGCGGCCCAAAGTGCGGTACTGCATGACTGTTCCTCCTGGGGAGGTGAAGGGAGTGGTCGATGCCCGGCTTGGTGACGGCTCACCTTTTCTGGCATCCTGAACAAGCGGAACCGTGTTCCGCTAATCAATATACGGAACGCTGTTCCGTTTGCCAAACGGAGTGACGGAGGTAACGGCACAGTGGCCGACATCGACAGCGACATCGACAGCGACATCGACAGCGACATCGACAGCGGATCGGGGCCGCCGGCCCCGCGGAAGCGGGCCGACGCCCGGCGTAACGAGGAGACGCTGCTGGACGCGGCCTCCGCGGCTTTCGTCGCCTCCGGCGTCGACGTTCCGGTACGCGACATCGCGGCCAGGGCCGGCGTCGGCGTCGGCACGATCTACCGCCACTTCCCGACGCGGGCCGATCTCATCGTCGCCGTCTACCGGCACCAGGTCGAGGCATGCGCCGAGGCCGGGCCGGCACTGCTGGCGAGTAGCGGCACGCCGCACGCCGCCCTGGCACGGTGGATCGACCTCTTCGTCGACTTCCTGGTCACCAAGCACGGCCTCGCCGAGGCGCTGCAGTCCAACGACGCCGCCTTCGCGACCCTGCACGCCTATTTCCTCGACCGCCTCCTGCCCGTGTGCGCCCGGCTGCTCGACGCCGCCGCCGCGGCGGGCGAGATCCTCCCCGGCGTGGACGCCTACCACCTGCTGCGCGGCGTCGGCAATCTGTGCGTCGGCGCGGAAACCGACCCCCGCTACGACGCGCGTCGCATGGTCGCGCTCCTCGTCGCGGGACTGCGCCTCCACCGGCGAGAAGCCGCGCGCCGCGAGACAGCGGCCGCGCGGCCGGCCGGGGCATCGTCACCGCCGGAACAGTCGCAAGCCATGTGATCACGACCCGGGCATGACGCCTCCGTGAACCATGTCCCGCACGGACTCGCCCCCGCGGTGACGTCGAAGCCGGCGCCCTGATCGGCGCCCCTGGCCGCCCGTCCCCTCCCGGAGCCCGGGAAAGCCGGAAGTGTCGTCCTCTGGCCTAAATGCGTTGGCGTCGCGGTCCTCGATCGGGCTAGCGTTGGCTTCCGTCACGCGCAGGAGGCCACGCCCCGCCTGCGCCCGTGAGTCGTTGAATGGGAGATCCGGGATGCCCGCTCAGCTCGTCGCGCTCTGCTTCGACGCGAACGACCCGCTCCGTCTCGCGCGCTTCTGGGCAGGGGTCCTGGGCTGGGAGACCGACGACGACCCCCACGACGGCATCACGCTCCTGCCGAACGATGACACCGGGTTCCGGATCCGATGTCTCGCGACCCAGGAGAAGAAGACCGGCCCGAACCGGATGCACTTCGATCTGACGAGCACGTCCCTGCAGGACCAGCGGCAGACGGTGGCCAGGGCACTCGAACTCGGCGCGCGCCACATCGACGTCGGGCAACGCCCGGAGGAGGACCACGTCGTGCTCGCCGACCCCGAGGGCAACGAGTTCTGCGTCATCGAGCCGGACAACAAATTCCTCGCCGACTGCGGATTCGTCGGGGCGCTCGCGTGCGACGGTTCGCAGGAGGTCGGATACTTCTGGAGCGAGGCACTGGGCTGGCCGCTGGTCTGGGACCAGGACCAGGAGACCGCGATCCGCTCGCCGTACGGCGGCCCGAAGATCACCTGGGGTGGTCCGCCGGTGGCGCCGAAGACCGGGAAGAACAGACTGCACTTCGACCTCGCTCCGCCCGCGCACGGTGATCAGCAGGCGGAGGTCGACCGTCTCGTCTCCCTCGGAGCGACGCGAATCGACATCGGCCGGCCCGAGGCCGGCCAGGTGGTGATGGCCGACCCCGACGGCAACGAGTTCTGTGTGCGCACCCCCCGGTAGCGCGACCGGCCCCGGGGACGGCGCGCCCGCGCTCCACGCCGGTCGCGGGCACGCGGCCCGACCGGCCGGACCCCTCCCCTCCCTCCCGGGCGGCCCGGGCGGCCCGGGCGGCCGTTTCGCCGCCGATGGTCATCGCAAGGTGAGCGGGGTCTCGGATTCGACGCGGGTCAGCTTCTCCGGGTTGCGGATGTAGTAGAGGCCGGTGATGCGGGCGTCCTCGACACGGACCGCCATGACGCCGTCGAACGCGCCGTCCAGGCGAAAAACGAGTGCCGGGTTGCCGTTGACCACGGTGAGGTCACCGGTGGGCACGGCCCCGGCCTTGCCGAGACCACCGGCGATCACGCGGATCACCCTCCCGGCACCGGCGATCGGCCGCAGCACGGCCTGCTTGACGCCGCCGCCGTCGGCGATGAGGACGACCTCGGGGGCGAGCACGTCAAGGAGGCCCTGCAGGTCCCTGGTCTCGACCGCGCGCCGGAACGACTCCAGGACCGCCCGGGTCTGGCTCGGGGAGACCACCTCGCGAGGGCGGCGGGCATCGACGTGCCGGCGGGCGCGGTGCGCGATCTGGCGGACGGCCGCGGGACTCTTGCCGACGGCGGCCGCGATCTCGTCGTAGCCGACGCCGAAGGCCTCGCGCAGCACGAAGACGGCGCGCTCGGTCGGCGACAATGTCTCCAGGACGAGCATGAGCGCCATCGACACGCTCTCGGCGAGCTCGACGTCCTGGGCCACGTCCGGCGCGGTGAGCAGCGGCTCGGGCAGCCAGGAGCCGACGTACGCCTCCTTACGGCGTCTCATGGTGCGCAGCCGGTTGAGCGCCTGCCGGGTCGTGATCCGCACCAGGTAGGCGCGCCGGTCGCGCACCTGCCCCATGTCTGTCTCGGCCCACCGCAGCCAGGTCTCCTGGAGGACGTCTTCGGCGTCGGCCGCCGATCCGAGCATCTCGTACGCGACGGTGAAGAGCAGGTTGCGGTGGGCGACGAAAGCCTCGGTCGCCGCGTCGACGGCGTGGTCGCTCATCTCCCGCGCCCTCTCCTTCGCGGCCGGCCCCCGTCGCCGGAGGCGTTCGGGCGTGTGTCCACGGTAGGTCCTTTCGCCGGTGGCGGTTCGATCCGGACGCCTCGCCGGGCCGCCCGTTCAGCGATTGGCCGGCGTCGCGTCGCGCCTGGCCCGCAGCACCTGCCGGCGCCTGCCGTCCTTGGCCCAGACCGGGAAGTCAGGCGAACCGGGCCTGCGCG
This sequence comes from Streptosporangium sp. NPDC023963, assembly GCF_040639135.1. Lineage (NCBI taxonomy): Bacteria > Bacillati > Actinomycetota > Actinomycetes > Streptosporangiales > Streptosporangiaceae > Streptosporangium > Streptosporangium sp. NPDC023963. Next base: position 181,703 of record NZ_JBEZZK010000009.1, on the reverse strand, counting down.
CCTGGTGGGCCAGCTGCCGGAGAATGCCCCTGCAGATGAACTCCTTGATCCTCGCGCCGGGGCGGCCGCCGATGTGGAACCGCGTCGCGACGTCGTTCCTGTGGGCGAGCTGGAAGATGCCGGCCCGGCGCCCCAGGCTGATGCACTGGGCGACGAGCGCCAGGGCGAGAGGCGCGGGGTGCTCGCCCGCGATCCGGCTGAGCACCGTGTCGGCGGCGTGCGGGCCCAGCTGGACCGCGGCCTGGCAGCTCATCCGGAACGGCAGGTCCGACGGTGCCGCCGAGTCCCCGGCCGCGACGATGCGCGCGTCGTCCACGCTGGTCAACGTCTCGTCCGTGCGCAGCCGGCCCAGGGCGTCGATGCTCAGCCCGCTGCGGCCGGCCAGGTCCGGCACGCCGAAACCGGCGGTCCAGACGGTCACCGTGCTCGGCAGCTCGCGGCCGTCGCCGAGCCGCACGAAGTCGCGGGTCACGGCCGTCACCGTCGCGCCGGGGCCGTCGAGCACGGTCACCCCGAGTTCGGCCAGCCGCCCGGCGACCGAGCGCCGTCCCCGCGGATGCAGGTACGGGCCGAGCACCTCGCCGCACACCAGGGTCACGCTGCGGCCGGCCTCCGCCAGCTCGGCGGCGACCTCGATGCCGGTCGGGCCGGCTCCGACCACCGTCACCGCGGCCGTGGCGGGAGCGGCGTCGACGACGGACCGCAGCCGCTGCGCCTCCTCCAGGGTGGCGATCGGGTAGGCGAACTCGGCCGCTCCGGGCACGCGCGGGTCGGCGCTGCCACTGCCCACCGCGTAGATCAGGTAGTCGTAGCCGATCGTGCCGCCGGTCGCCAGTGTCACGGCGCGCTCAAAGGCGCGGATCCGTGTCACGGTGTCGACGACCAGCCGGACGCCCTCGGCCAGGACGTCCGCGTAGTCGACGACCGCGTCGTGGGACCCGCCCACCAGCTGGTGCAGGCGGATCCGGTCGACGAAGGCCGGGCGCGGGTTGATCAGGGTCACCGTCACGTCGTCGCGCCGGGTCAGGCGATTGGCCGCCATGACGCCGGCGTATCCGCCGCCGATCACGACCACGTCGGTGGTCTCGGTCATGGTCTCTCCTTCGTTTCCAGAGGTTCGACCACAAGACACCGCGGGATCGGCCGTTGTGACAGCACGTGAGACAGATCACTCCGGCCGGGCGGCGGGGCGTCATGCGACACCCCCGCGTCACCTGACGTCGCTGGAGCTGCTCGCGTCGAAGGAGCAGGCCGGGTCGGTGGTGGGACAGCCGTCCCGCGATCGGCCCTCAGCCGCGGTCAGGCGGCCGGCCACGGCGCGGACGTCAGGGCCTGTTCGGTCAGGGGGTGCCGCCCAGGCCGGCGGCGCGGGCGCGGCTGATGGCCTCCGCGCGGGAGGTCGCGTTGAGCTTGATGAGGATGGTGGAGATGTAGTTACGCACGGTCTTGCCGCTGATCCCGGCTCGTTCGGCGATGGCGGGGTTGGTGTAGCCCGCTGCCAGCAGCTCGAGGATGTCGTGTTCGCGGGCGGTAAGTTCCGCGAAGGGCCGCCTGCCGGAACGGGGCGTGGTGATCTGGCTGGTCAGGTGCTGTGCGGCGGCGGGGCTGAGGATGGCTTGGCCGGATGCTGCCGCTCGGACGGCGCGCAGCGTCTCCTCCCGGTCGGCGCCTTTGATGAGGTAGCCGCGTGCCCCGGCTCTGAACGCCGCCAGTACCGACGCGCTGTCGTCGAACATGGTGACGATCAGGATGTTGGTGCCGGGAAACTCGGCGAGGATGCGGCGGGTGGCCTCGACGCCGTTCAGGCCGGGCATGCTGATGTCCATGAGCACGACGTCGGGCCGCAGCCGCCGGGTCAGCTCGACGGCCTCCTCACCGGATCCGGCCTCGCCGACCAGTTCGGTCTCCGGGTCTGAGGCCAGTACCGCCCGCAGCCCGTAGCGGAAGATCGGGTGGTCGTCGGCGAGCAGGATCCGGATCATGCGAGCTCCATGGCCAGCGGGAGACGCGCGGCGACGCGAGTGCCGCCGGCGTCGGTGGAGACGGTGAGGACGCCGCCGAGTTCTTCGGCGCGTTCGCGCATCGACGCGGTGCCCACGCCGGGCCTGCCGGTGGAGGCGATGCCGGTGCCGTCGTCGGACACCACGAGTGTCACCTCGTGATCGGTGAGTTCCAGATCGATGAGGCAGCAGTCGGCGCCGGAGTGCCGGATGACGTTGGTGACGGCCTCCTGCGCGATCCGGTAGACGGCCACCTCGACGGCGGCCGGCAGAGCCCGCGGTTCGCAGACGCGCACGGTGGCGGTCAGGCCGGCCTGCTCGGTGGTGTCCGCCAGGTGTGTCAGCGCGCCAATGAGGCCGAGCTCGTCCAGGACCGGGGGGCGCAGCAGTCGCGCCAACCGCCGTACCTCTTCCAGCGTCTGGCTGCTCTGATCCTTCAGCGCACCCAGCAGTCCGTCCGCGGCGGCCGGGTCTGCGGCCATGACGGCGCGTGCGGCGTCGACGGTCAGGGCGATTCCACTCAGCGCCGGCCCGAGTGAGTCGTGCAGGTCACGGCGGAGCCTGCGGCGCTCCTCCTCACGCGCCAGGACGAGATCCTCGCGGGTTTTTTGCAGGTCGGCGGCGAGCCGGTGGATGCGCAGTGACTCCAGGGCGCCGTGCAGGGCGGCTCCGCAATGGCCCGCGAGGTCGGCCAGCAGCTTCCGGTCCCGGGTGGACAGGGTGTCGCCGGGGGTGCCGACGATCAGCACGCCCAGGGCTTCGCCCCGATGGCTGACCGGAAAGCTCTCCGTGGGCCCCGCGGGGCTGCCCGCGCTTGCGACGACCTCCCCGGCCAGCTCGAGCGCGGCATGCGAGACCTTGATGGTGCGTTTGACCGTCTCCACGATGGCGGGCGCGATCTCTTCCGGCTGGACTATGCCACCGAGCTGCCGGCCAAGCCCGGACAGGGCCAGGTAGGGATCGCCGCGCTCGCCGTACATCAGCCTGTTGACCTGCCGATGGACCCGCTCGCGCAGCGGGCTGAAGGCCAGCGCCACGGTGGCGGCCGCGGCGACGGGCAGCACGCCGCTCGTCCCCTCGGTCCACAGGGCGCCGATGCCACCGACCACGGCCGCGTACGCAGCCACCACGAAGGCCGTCAGAACACCGTAGACCAGCGCCCGGTTCAGCCAGACATCGAGATCGAACAGACGATGGCGCAGGACGGCGATCGCCACCGCGGCCGGGATCAGCGCCATGATCATGGCCGTGACCAGGCCGATGAGCGCGAACGCGATCAGGCCGCGAGGGCTGGCCTCCCCGTACAGCGTCCCCAGCGGGGTCACGTTGAGCGTCAAGGCGAACACGAACCACAGGCCGACGGCCACCATCAGCCACTTGGCCTGCTGCTTCTCGATCGGACCTGAGACGCGGACGTAGCGGTAGAGCTGGGCGGCCACGCAGGTGCCGACCAGGATCAGCGTCACGACCGCGTCGATTTCCTGCGAGCCGCCGGCCTGAGCCAGGCCCAGCAGAAGGTAGACGGCCCACGTCGCGGCCAGCCAGCGGCTCCAACCGGGCACGAACCGCCCGTCCGGGAAGACGTAGGCGACCGGGAACAACGCGATCCACGCCAGGCCCTGCACATTGCGGGCGACGGCGTCGAACTCGGGGAACCGCGCCGCCATCACCAGCGGCACCTCGCTGCCGGCCGTGGCGAACAGGACGAGCACGAAGCCGAGATACAGCCGAAACCACGACGTGTCCCGGCGCAGGATCAGCGCCGCGGCCGTCACGCCGGCGCTCGTCACGACGACGCCGGGCAGAGCCACGAGAGCGGCCCACGACTCGACGGGCACTCCCCAGGCGTCGAGCACCAGGCGACCCCGGGCGGTGGACCACGGGGCGTACGCGATCTCCGGCAGCCGGGCGGCGTCGACGATCCAGATCGCCATCGCGACGACGTACGACGCGAGCACGAGAAAGACAAGGGTGAGAACGACAGCACGGCCGGCGCGCAACGCGCCGGCCGCCAGGCGCCTGTCATGCACCGGTGCAGCCCCTTACTCGGCGCGGCCGCGCCAGGTGAACCAGGCCAGCGCCGCGAGCGTCGCCATGAAGACCGCGTGGAGGACATCGTAGATGACCCCCGTCCCGGCCGCGATCATCGTGACCAGGCTCAACGGCACCGCGGCCGCGAGCCACCTGGGCACCGCCCCGGAGCGCCACAACGCGGTTCCGAGTACGGCGAAGCCCAGCACCGACAGGAGGAATCCGATCGCCTGGACGCCGAAGACCTTCCCGGAGTTGTCCTGGAAGTAGGCGAAGAGCGCCTGTCCGCCGGTGGCGTCCGCCGTCAGATACCAGTCGACGGCACCGATGGCGAAGAAACCGGCGCAGTACAGCACGCCGGCCAAGCCGGTGAGCACGGCACCGATCGTCGCGAGGGTGGCGCCCTTACGCCGGATGAGCAGGCAGGCCGACAGCCCGGCGGCGAGGTGGGCGACGGCCGTGCCGATCCCGCCGAGCAGGCCGAACAGCCAGACCGCGTCCCGCTCGGCCCGCAGGGCGGCGTACGAACCGAAGTCGAGGGCCGGGACGGGGCGCAGCAGCAGATTCGCCGCGGCCAGGACGGCGCCGGCGGCCAGGAGCACGGTCACGACGGCGGTCCGGCCCGCCAGGGTGGCTCGTGTGGAGGCGAGGGTGTTCACGGTGATCCCCTTTCTCAACGGACCCCCAGCGTCCTGCGCCTGGCGTCACTGGAACCAGAGGCGTCATGTCCCGCCCGGCCCTGGGACTTCAGGTCCCCGCCTGTGACAGCTCATACCGGTTCCGGATGGGACATGACGCCTCTGGGATCGAGGACGTCGGGAGCGCGACCCTGAGGTCGTCCGGCAGGCGGCGCTGACCCGCCTGTCGCGCTCAACGGCTCCAGCCGTCCCTGGACGACACCTGGAAAGGAAAGATCATGCGCGTCGTCACCATCCGTCACACCTTCGCCGTCACCTTGGCCGCGGCCGTCGGCCTGGCCCTGGCCGGCAGCGGGACCGCCCATGCCGACGCCGCCCGCTACCGGCTGACCGCCGCGCACAGCGGCAAGTGTCTGGACGTCGACAGTGGCAGCGGGCAAAACGGCGCCCGGACCCACCAGTGGCGATGCCTGCCCGGTGTCGGGAGCCAGCTGTGGGAGGCCAGAAGGCTCGACGACCGCGCCTACCTGCTCGTCGCCGGGCACAGCGGCATGTGCCTGACCGTGTGGGGCGGCAGCCGCGCCGACGAGGCCAGGGTGATCCAGGCGGACTGCCGCTACGGCAACCACCAGCGGTGGTGGATCGGGAAGAACGCCGACGGCTCCTGGCGGATCATCGCCAAGCACAGCGGCAAATGCCTGGATGTGGCCTGGGCGGGCCACGACGACGGCACCAAGATCGTCCAGTCCCGCTGCTGGGGCGGTGACAACCAGCGCTGGCGTCTGTCGTGACAACGCCCGCCATCCGCCGGAGGCGACTCCGGCAGATGGTGGTCCAAGGCAGCGAACCCCTTCTCCACGCCCCGCGTCACCTGATGCCGGGGGCTGTGGTGACAGAACCGGATGGTGTTGCCTTGGCAGACGCCCCCGCCACCGGGTGAACACGCCCGGACCGGATGCCGCCGAAGGTCACCGGGGGGGCGGGGCCGTCGAGCGGCGCGTGACGAGTTTGGGCGTCACGGAGAAGCGCACCGCCGACACGCGTCCCTCGATTCGTTCCAGCAGCAGCCGTCCCGCCGTACGGCCCATGACGGCCCCCTCCTGGTCGACGCTGGTCAGCGCGATGTTGGGCAGGGCCGCGAGGAGCGTGTCGTCGTAACCGGCGATCGAGACGTCGCCGGGAACGGACAGGCCGGCCTCGTGGACCGCGGCCAGAGCTCCGATCGCCGCCTGGTCGGCGCCGGCGAAGATCGCCGTTGGGCGCGGGGAGCGGCTCAGCAGCTCGCGCGCCCCGTCGTAGCCGCCCTTCTCGTGGTAGAAAGCGGTCGCGACGGCGATCTCATCGCCCAGCCCGTGCTCGCGCATGACACGTTTGTAGGTCTCGGCCCTGATGATGTGCAGCAGGTCGTCCGGCCGCGCGATGCTGTTGTCCTGATGGGTGATGTGGGCGATGCGGCGATGCCCGAGCCCGATCAGGTGCTTGACGACCGCTTCGGCGCCCGTGTCGTCGTCGTCGAGAACCGAGTCGTAGAACGTCGACCTTTCGTGCCGCGCCAGCACCACGGTCGGCGTCTCCCGCGCGACCTCCTCCATCCGCGTCCTGGAGGCGAGGGGGGCGACCATGATGATGCCGTCCACCTGCCGGTCCACCAGCGCGTCGACCGCCTGCCTCTCGGCCTTGCGGGTGACGCCGCCCTGAACCATGATCGGCTGGTAGCCGGTGTCCCCGAGTTGCTCGCAGAGGCCGTCGAGGATGTCGGCGAAGAACGGGTTCCTGATGTGCGGCAGCACCATGCCGATCGTGAAGGTGCGCCCGCGCATCCCCCGGGCGGTGGTCTGCGGCCGGTAGCCCAGCTCCTCGATGGCGCTCTGGATCCGGTGTTTCGCGGCCGGTCCGACCCCGCCGGCGTTGCGGATCACCTTCGAGACCGCCGTGGTGGAGACCTGGGCGTGGCTGGCCACATCGGCGATCGTCACTCGGCGGCGTCCATTGCGCGCGACCATCGAACTCCTTCCGGGAGGTACTCCCCGATTGTACGAGGTCAGCGCGGCATCCCGATGAGTAACGTTACCCTTTTTCATTCACTGTCATGCGCTCTGACATGCACCTCAAATCAAGTATCGTTACCGGAATCGACCTTGACGTTCTATCCAGTGACGCCTACGTCGAGGCCGTTTTGAACCGTTTCGAACTCCGCTGAAGCGGCGTCGCGACAGCCGCGGGCATCGCCCCGCCCTCCGACCTCGCCACCGAGCCGACGGCCGGGACGGCGGAGCCCGCCACGACCCGGGAGGAGCCGGGCGCCGGCGCCCGGCACCTGGGTCCTCGACTTCGGCCGGAACCTCGTCGGCCGGGCGAGACCGCGCCCGGGCCAGGTCCCCGCCGGTACGACGCCAGGTCCCCGCCGCCACGACGGCCGAACCGGCCCCGGCCGGCCGGGACCCGCACGCGGTGCGGCCGGAATCTCCCGATCACGAACCGGACGACCGCCAGGGAAGGTGGAAGACATGCCGCCCGGAACCGACCTCGACGGCGTGGCCGGGATCGGCGGGCGGGTGGACGGTGGCCGTGGTGTTCGCGGGCACGACGACCGTCAGCGTGAGCCGGTCGCCGTTCCGTTCCCAGCTCACCTCGGCCCGCCCGTAGGGGGTGTCGTGGTGGGCGCGGGCGCGGGTGAGGCCCCCGCCGGGGCGGGGACGCACCGAAATCCTGCGGTATCCCGGAGCGGCCGGGGCAAGGCCGGCGACGGTGCGGTGCATCCAGTCGGCGACCGCGCCCAGGGCGTAGTGGTTGAACGAGGTCATCTCGCCCGGGTTGACGGAGCCGTCGGGCAGCAGGCTGTCCCAGCGTTCCCAGACCGTGGTGGCGCCCATCGTCACCGCGTACAGCCAGGAGGGGCGTTCGGTCTGCAGCAGCAGCCGGTAGGCGTCGTCCACGGCTCCCGCGTCGGTGAGCGCGTCGCACACCAGCGGCGTCCCGACGAATCCCGTGCCGATGCGATGGCCGCCCGACCGGACGAGCTCGGCCAGGCGTTCCCCGGCGTGTGCGCGGCGTTGCGCGCCGTCGAGCAGATCGAACCGCAGGGCGAGGGCGTAGGCGGTCTGCGAGTCGCCGGTCACCTCGCCTTCCAGGGTCGCGTACGCGGCGTCGAAGGCGCCCCTGACCCGTCCGGCCAGCTCCCGGTAGCGGGCCGCGTCGCCGGCGTCGCCCAGCAGGTGAGCGGTCTCGGCGACCAGGTGCGCGGAGTGGGCCAGGTAGGCGGTGGCGACCAGGCCCGGATCGGTCTGCGCCTCGAAGGGCCGCTCGGGCGGCGCGGTCGGGTCGAGCCAGTCGCCGAACTGGAAGCCGGTGTCCCACAAGAACCTCTCCCCCGCCAGCTTCGCGACCTGGTCCACCCAGGCGGTCATGCTCGGATACTGCGCGCGCAGCACACCGAGGTCGCCGGTGCGCCGGTGGATCGTCCACGGCACCACGACCGCCGCGTCGCCCCAGGCGGCCGCCGGCAGTGCCTCGGTGAACGGTTCGAGCGCGATCCAGGGCACGAAGACGGGAACCGTGCCGTACCGGTCTTGCTCGGCGCTCAGGTCGGCGAGCCAGGAGGTCAGCGGGCCGGCGCAGTCGTACAGGAAGGCGGCCGCGGGGCCGAAGACCTGGATGTCGCCGGTCCAGCCCAGGCGCTCGTCGCGCTGCGGGCAGTCGGTGGGCAGGTCCACGAAGTTGCCGCGCATGCTCCACACCACGTTCTCGTGCAGGCGGTTCAGCAGGGGGTCGGAGCAGGTGAAGTCGCCGGTGCGGCGCATGTCGGTGTGGCAGACGACCGCCACGACATCACCGGGGTTCAGCGCGCCGGGCCAGTCGTCGACCTGGGCGTAGCGAAAACCGTGGACGGTGAAGCGCGGCTCCCATTCCTCCACCTCGCCGCCACGCAGGGTGTAGCGGTCGTGCGCGGCGGCGCCGCGCAGCGGCCGCAGCGCCAGGGCGCCGCCGTCGAGGACCTCGGCGTGCCGCAGGGAGACGGTGTGCCCGGCCGGGCCCTGGACGCGAAGGCGCAGCCGGCCGGCGATGTTCTGGCCGAAGTCGAGGATGGTCTCCCCGTCCGGACCGGTGAGCGTGGCCACCGGCTCCAGGACCATCGTCCGGCGCACGGGCGGTCCCGTGGGCGCCACCAGCAGGACCGGATCGTGGTGGAGCACGTCGGCGCTCAGCCATCCGGAGTCGTCGAAGCCCGCCCGCGACCACCCGGCCGGCAGCAGGCGCGCGTCGTGGGACTCGCCGTCGTAGAGTCCGGCGGCGATGACCGGGCCGGGCGCGCAGCGCCAGTTCCCGTCGGTGACCACCACGTCGGTACCGCCGTCGTCGTAGGTGATCTCCAGCTGGGCGATCAGCGCGGTGCGGTCGCCGTAGACGGCGGACCTGCCGCCGCCGAAGCCGACCCTGCCCCGGAACCAGCCGTCGGCCACGGTCGCGCCGATGGCGTTGCCGCCCTCGCGCAGCAGGGCGGTGACGTCGTGGGTGCGGTACCGCAGGCGGTCGTGATAGCTGGTCCAGCCGGGGGCCAGCACGTCGTCGCCGACGGGCACGCCGTTGATCTCGATGTCGTACAGGCCGTGGGCGCTGACGTACAGGCGGGCCGAGGCGACGGGCGCGCGCAGGGCGAAGCCGCGGCGCAGCAGCGGCGCCGGGCCGTCGGGAGCGCCCAGCAGCTCGCGGGGAGGCGCCGCCGCGCCCGCCCGCCATTCGGCCGCCTCGAGCAGCCCGGCCTCCACCCACGACCACGGGCTCCAGTCACCGGCCGAACCGTCGCGGCCGTGGACGCGCACCCGCACACCGCGCCGTGCGCGTGAGCCCAGCGGCTCGAAGGGCCAGGCCACGAGCACCGACTCCCCCGACTCGACGAGGCCGGTGGCGGTGCCGTCGCCGGTCTCGATCTCGTACGCGCGCTGCGACCAGCCGGCGATGTCGGTACGGATGATCCACGACAGCCGGGGCGCGGGTTCCCCGACGCCCAGCGGGTCACGGTGGTGTTCGAAGGTGATCGGTTCGACGTTCAGGAAGGTCATGTCATCCCTTGAGGGCGCCGGCGGTCATACCGGCGACGATCTTGCGGTTGAAGAAGACGAAGAGCAGCAGCGGAGGAATGGTGATGAGCACGATGTCCATGAACAGAAGGTTCCACTGGGTGCTGTACTGGCTCTGGAAGTTGTAGAGGGTGACCTGCACGGTGGCGTTCTCGTCGCCGGGCAGGAAGTACAGCGGGTTGACGAAGTCGTTGAAGATCGCCACCGACTGGGTGAGAACGACGGTGATCGTCACCGGCCGCAGCAGCGGGAAGATCACGCGGAAGAAGAGCGTGAAGCCGCCGCAGCCGTCGATCATCGCGGCCTGGTCCAGCTCCCGGGGAATGGCCGCGATGAACGCGCGAAACAGCAGCATGGCGTACGCCATGCCGAAGGCGACCTCGACCAGGATCAGCCCGGGCAGCGTCTTGAACAGGCCGATCGCCTGCAGCAGCCAGATCGTCGGCACGATCGCCGGCGGGATGATCAGCCCGGACAGCACCAGGAAGCCGGCCACCGCGCCGACCCTCCCCGCACGGCGCTGCAGGACGAACGCGGCCATCGCGGCGGCGACCACGATGAGCGCGACCGACACGACGGTGACGATCGTGCTGTTGACGTAGGCGCGCAGCAACACGTAGTCGCGCGCCTCGACGACCTCGACGAGGTTGGCCACGATCGGCCAGCTGGTGGGCCAGGAGAAGTCCAGGTCGGCCGACTGCACCTCGTCCTTGAACGCGGTCAGCAGCATGAACGAGAACGGCACCAGGAAGATCACAGTCGCCAGGACGAGGACGAGGCCCTCGGCCCCCGCCCTTTTGAACGCTCTCATGGGGCTCATAGGGCGACCTGCCTCTTGCCGAGGTAGTAGTTGAGCGGGACGACGACGACGGTGACGACGACGAACAGCAGGACGTTGCCGGCCGTGGACAGGCCGAAGAAACCGGCCTGGTACTGCTTGTAGATGATCGAGGCGATGACGTCGCTGGTGAAGCCGGGCCCGCCGCGCGTCATCGTCCAGATCAGGTCGAACGAGCGCAAGCCCCCGATGAACGACAAGATGATCACCGAGTAGGTGGCCGGCCGGCTCAGCGGCAGCGTGACGTGCCGGAACCGGTGCCAGGCGCTGCCCCCGTCGACGGCGACCGCCTGGTGGTAGTCCTGCGGGATGGACAGGATCCCGGCGATGTAGATGACGGTGGCCAGGCCCACGCCCTTCCACACGTCCACCAGCGCCACCGACAGCAGGGCGGTACCGGCGTCGCCGAGCCAGTCGGGCCCGGAGACGCCGACCACGGCGAGGGCCTTGTCGACCAGGCCGGTGTCGGGCCGCAGCAGCGCGCTGAAGGTGATGCCGACGGCGACCGTGGAGACCAGCACCGGGAAGAACACCACCGAGCGCAGGAAGCCGCGCAGGCGCAGCTTGGAGGTGAGCAGCACGCCGAGCCCCATCCCGAGCACGACCTTCAGGCCGCTGGTGACGACCGCGTAGACGAGCGTGTTCCGGAACCCGACGCGCAGGTTCTGCTCGGCCAGGAAGTCGCGGAAGTTGTCCAGGCCCACGAACTCGCTGTCGAACAGCGTCCAGCGGGTCAGCGCGAAGTAGAAGGCCGTCACCGTCGGGATGAGGAAGATCACGGTGTAGACGACGGCCGCCGGGACGTACAGCGCCAGAGGATAGGCCGCGTGCCGCCTGGTGTGATCGGCACCGGCGTGCCGTTGCCGGGGGGCCGGGCCGGGCCCCTCGCGGGGCCCGGCGTCCCGCGTGGTCACCACCCCTCGAGCCCCAACTGCTTGGCCTGCTTCTCCACGTCCTTGTCGTACTGGGCCGCCCCCTCGGCGGGCGGGGTCAGCCCCGAGCCGACGGCCACGGTGATCTGCTCCAGCGAGGGGCCCTTGATGGGCGAGAGGAACTCCAGGGCCGGAGAGGTGGCGTCCCGGTCGAGGTAGGCCTGCAGGTCCTTGGCCACCTGGAGCGCGTTGCCGGGAAGCTTGGCGCCCTTGACGCGGTAGGGGCCGGCCGGTCGTACGGCCGCGCTCACGGCATCGGCGCCGGCCGGCGAGGCGACGAAGGCCAGGAACCTCTTGGCCGCGTCCAGATGCCCGGTGGTCTTGGCGATGTAGATCGCGGGAGGCTCCCACACCGTCGCGCCGTGCCTGGCGGGATCGTCTCCGGGGACGCCGAAGAAGCCGACGTCGGTGGCTGTCTGCGGGTAGGTGGCCAGCAGGGGCGGCAGCAGGGTGGTGAGCATCGGGTAGTGGGCGCCCTTCCCCTCCACCAGCATCTTCAGGCCCTGGTCCAGGGTCGCCGAGCCGAAGCCCTTGTTGGCGTAGCCCTTGGCGTTGACGTCCGCGAGGTGCTGGAAGCCGCCCAGGGCGGCCGGGGTGCCGGCGAACTTGGCCTTGCCCGCCGTGTAGTCCTGGGCGAAGGCCGGCACCGCCGCCTGGATGTTGTGATAGTCGGCCAGCACGAAGATCTGCGACGTCCAGGTGTCCTTGAACGTGGTGATCACCGGGGTCACGCCGCCCGCCTCGATCTTCTCGTTGTTGGCCATGAACTCGGCCCAGGTCGTGGGCACCTTCAGGCCGAGCCGGTCGTAGACCTTGCGGTTGTACAGGATGCCGCCGCCCGCGAGCGTGGTCGCCGGCACGCCGTACACCTTGCCGCCCTGTGTCACGACGGGCAGGTATTCGGGCTGGACGTCGGCCAGGGCGGGGTCGCCGGTGAGGTCGACGAGGGTCTGGGCCGGGTTGAGCGCCTGCAGCAGCGAACCGGAGTTGTACCAGAACACGTCCGTCATCTCGCCGGTGGACAGCCGGGTCTTGACGACGTTGTCGCCCTCGCCCCCTCCCGGCTGCCGCTCCATATCGATCTTGATGGTGGGGTTGGCCTTCATGAACGCGTCGGCCAGCGCCTTGGAGGTGTCCACGACCGCCTGGTCACTGCCCGTCATGAAGGACAGGGTGACGGTGCCGTCGGCGGCCGGCGCGGAGCCCGAGCCACAGGAGGCGAGGGCCGCCATCGCGAGGACGGCCGCAGCCGTTCCGAGCGTGCGGTGCGAGGTCTTCATAATGCCCCTCTGGGTAATTGAATCGTTTTAAGCGACTCCCCGATGCGGTTAACGTAGGCGTTACACGAATGGGCGTCAAGAGACATTTGGGTAACGGTACCCATGCTAAACAGCAGCTCAGACTAGTAAGAGCGTTAGTTTTTAGACAGCGTTACCTGCATTGACCAGCAAGGGCCCCGGAGAGGGGACAGCCGGGGTACCCACCACGCGCCGCGCCGCCGGATCCGTCCGCAGGCGGCGATCACGAACGTGCCGCCCGCGTCCTCCGGGAACGAGACCAGAGCCGGCCCGAGCTCGCCGTACGTTCCTCCAGGAGCGAGACCAGAGCCGGCCCGAGCTCGCCGTACGTCTCGAAGGTGAGCGCCCGACGGAGGCGTTCGTCCGACTCCCCGTGCGAGATGCGCCCTTCGGCGTACGCCTCCCGCAGTCGCCGGACGGCCGCGTCCCGGTCGTCCTCACCGATCGACGGCGGCCGGCGGTCCGGCCCGCCGCGGCCACGGGAATCGGGCCGCGGGCCGAAACCGGCCTACAGCCGCGCGCAGATCACCGAGGCGGCGGCCAGGATCGCCGACACCGAAGGGCCGAAGGCCGCCACCATGCGACGGATCGCCGCCGAGGCCGGCACGGGCACGATGCCCCTCCACCGCCACGTCCCGAGCCGCGACGACCTCATCGCGCTCATGACCGAACGGCTGATGGGCCAGGCCGGCGTCACGGGACCGCCCTCCGGCGACCGGCACGCGGACCCGACCCGCTACGCCGACGGGCTGCGGGCGATGCGGCTGCGGCACCCCGCGGATCACCACCGCGCGCCGGTCACTCCCCGGCTACGGCCCCAACCTGCCGCTCCCGATCGAACGCGTGCAGGATCCCGGTCGCCGTCGCCGGCACCGGCCCGGAGGAGGGCTACCCGTGAGTGCCCTCAGGAACGCTGTCCGCGGACATGCCCCCTTCTCCCGGAGCGCTCGTCAGGTAGACGTGCTGGTGGCCGTTGCCGGCGTCGACACTGATCTGGTCGAGTTGCGTCGCCGCGACGGACCACGTCGCGACGGCCGCGGACCGCTGGCGGGCCGCCAGCTCGAGGAAGGGCTGCCGCAGGTCCGCGGGAAGCCCCCGGCCGGCCGCGTACGTGTCGACCGCGACCGCCATGGCGTCCACCGCGCCACGGAATCCCGCACGAGCCACGTTGGTCGCGGTCGTTCCCGAGGGAGTCTCCGCGTGCCGCTCGACGGCCTGCCGCAGAACGTTCCGCCACCCGTCGACCTCCGCCGGCTCCGCCGACCGCGCGCCGGGCTCTCCATCGCGGGGAAGCACCTCGGCGAGCTTGGACAGCACCCCGTTCAGCTCTCCGGCGGTCACCCGCGCCGTGGAGGTCAGCTCACCGATCTGCTGAACGTCCCGCTTCTTCTCCGCCTCCCGCATGTCGGCGATGGCGACCTGGGAGGCGTCGGGGCTACCGAGGAGATAGCCCACCGGCCCGGCTATCGCGACGGCGGCGACGACGGCCACGATGACGTGACGTGCCCGGATGGACGGGCGAACGTCCGGCCGGGACGGCACACGGGGTGGCCTGACCGTTTTCGAGGACATCCAGCGGCTCCTGTCACCTGACTACCCGGCCGACGCTACCGCTTTCAATGATCTACGTCCATGGTCCCGCCGAACCCCGGAGGGACCTTGTTCTTTGGAGGCAGTCTTCAGTCCGTCGTGCTTTTAATGATCTTGAAAAGACCCGACGCCTTTACAATGTAGATTCATAACTGGGCATCAATCTCGCCGGACGCCCCGGACGAACCGACCCCCCTGCTCCCGCCGCCTCTCGCTGCGCTACAGTCCTCGGTTATGAAAATCGTTCCCATTTTCGCGATGGGTTCCCTCCTCCTCGCACTGACCGCCTGCGGAGGTACGAGCGACTCCTCCACCGGCGCGGGCAAGGCCGCACCGGCCGTGACGGAGCTGACGAGTTGCGGACGTCCCCTCAGGATCGCCGCCCCGCCGCGCCGGGCGGTCGCCATGGAGCAGAACGCGACAGAGATCATGCTGGCGCTGGGGCTCGCCGGCCGGATGGCGGGCACGGCGTACCGGACGGACCCGGTGCTCCCCGAACTCGAAGCCGACTACGGCAAGGTCCCCGTCCTGGCCGCGCAGTATCCCGGCCGGGAGGCCCTGCTCGCCGCCAGGCCGGACTTCGTCTACTCGATGCGCGCCTCCGCCTACGCGCCGGACGCCGGTGGCGCCCGGGAGGACCTGGCCAGGCTCGCGATACCGGCCTACCTCTCCTCCAACGACTGCGAGGATCCCAAGCTGATCCCCTCCTCCGTCACGTTCGACGCCGTTTTCGGCGAGATCGGCGACATCGCGAAGATCTTCGGCATCCCGGAGCGCGGCGAGAGCGTGGTGGCCGGTCTGCGAAAGCGGCTCGAGGCGGCCAAGGACGTCTCCCGCGCGAGCCCGGGCTCGACGCTGATGTGGTACTACTCCGGGACGAAGACCCCGGCCGTCGCGGGCCGCGGCGGGCTGCCCGACACCATCACCACGTTCCTCGGCGCGGACAACGCCTTCTCCGACATCGCCCGGCAGTGGTCCGAGGGAAGCTGGGAGAAGATCGCCGAGCGCGATCCGGACGTGATCGTGCTGGCCGACCTCACCCGCGGCGGTGACGGCGACAGCGCCGAGGCCAAGATGAGCTTCCTGCGCTCCGACCCCGTCGCCTCCCGGCTCACGGCGGTCAGGAAGAACCGCTTCGTCGTCGTCCCCGGATCGGCCATGGACCCCTCGATCAGAAGCGTCGGCGCCGTGGAGCAGGTCGGCGCGGGCCTGCGGGACCTTCGTCGCTGACAGCACCGGCCTCCCCCGCCACACGACCGCCCTTCCCCTCCCGCGGAGACGACGATGACCGCCCCCACTCCCTCCACCGCCCCGATGACCGCACGGGACCTGCTCTCCCGCTGGGAGGACCAGCAGTCCGCCTACGTGGCCCACCTCGAGAACCGCTTCCAGGCGATGCTCGACGTGCTCGGCCTGCACTGCCCCGGCGACCTCACCGTGCTCGACCCGGCCTGGCGGACGGCGCCGCCACCTGGGAACAGTGGTGGGCGCTGGCGGCCGGCCACCCCGAGCTGGCCCCGTTGCTGCCCGAACGGGAGCGGCGCTTCGCCGACCGGCCGCCGCAGCCTCCGGCACCGCTGGAGTTCCACCTCGCGGCGCTGCGCACCGCGGGCTTCACCGAGGTGGGAACCGTCTGGCAGTACCTGGACGACCACGTCGTCTTCGCCCGGCGATGACCCCCGATGACCCCCGATGACCCACGATGACCCACGACGATCCTCGACGACCCCGACGACCCCCGACACCCACGATGACCTCTGACGACTTCTCGCGTACCTCCGCGACGGCCGTGCCCGCCGTGCCCCCCGCACCCGCCGCACCCGCCGATCCCGGGACGACCGCCACGGCCTCGCGGGCCGGGTGGCGGCGCTCGCTCCCGGCGGTCGGCGCGGGGCTGGTGCTGCTCCCCCTGTCGGTGGCGCTCGCGGTGACCGTCGGAGCCGCGGGCCTGTCGGTGGGCGAGGTGTTCCAGAGCGTCGCCGCGCACCTCGGCCTCCCGGTGGCACCCCCGAGCCCGCTGATGGACGCGATCGTGTGGGAGCTGCGCCTGCCACGGGTGCTGCTGGCGACGCTGGTCGGGGGCGGCCTGGCCGTGTGCGGCGCGGTCCTGCAGGCGCTGACCCGCAACCCGCTGGCCGACCCCTACCTGCTCGGCATCTCCTCCGGGGCGTCCACCGGGGCGGTGGCCGTCCTGATCCTCGGCCTGGGATCGGGAGCCGCGGCCGCCCTGACGGCGGGCGCCTTCGCCGGCAGCCTCGCGGCCTTCTGCTGCGTGCTCGCGCTCATCGGCGCGGCAGCGGGCGGCTCCCTGCGCGTCGTGCTGGCCGGCGTGGCGGTCTCGCAGCTGTTCAGCGCGCTGACCAGCCTGATCGTCATCTGGGCCGGTGACGCGCAGAGCACCCGCGGCGTGACGTTCTGGCTGCTGGGCTCCCTCGCCTCGGCGAGCTGGAGCACCGCCGCCCTGTGCGCGGCGGCGACGGGAGCCGGCCTGGCGCTGTGCTGGGCCGCCTCCCCCGCCCTGGACGCCTTCGCCTTCGGGCGCGAGGCCGCCGCCTCGCTCGGCATCGCCCCGGGCAGGACCCAGCTCGTCCTGCTCGTCACCACCGCGCTGAGCACCGCGGTCCTCGTCGCCGCGAGCGGCGCCATCGGGTTCGTGGGCCTGGTCGTCCCGCACGCCGTCCGCTTCCTGGCCGGCGGCCGCCACCGCGTGCTGCTGCCGGCCTGCGCGCTGTACGGGGCGATCTTCCTGCTGTGGGCCGACACCGCCGCGCGCACGCTGTTCTCCCCGCGCGAGGTACCCGTCGGGGTCCTCACCGCCCTGATCGGCGTCCCCGCCTTCGCGGTCGTCATGCGCGGAAGGAGCGCCGGATCATGAGCCTGGACACCCATGACGTCACCTGGGGCGCCGACGGCGTCCCCATCGTCGACGGGGTCACGATCAGCGTGCCGGAAGGGCGCTTCACGGGCCTGATCGGCCCCAACGGCTCCGGCAAGTCGACGCTGCTGCGGCTGCTGGCCGGCCTGCTGCGCCCGCGGTCCGGGACGGTCCTGCTGGACGGGCGCCGGCTGGACGAGCTGCCCCGGCGCGAGGTCGCCCGCCGCCTGGCCGTGGTCGCCCAGGAGGTCTCCACCGACATCGACATGACCGTCGCCGACGTCGTGGCACTCGGCCGGATCCCGCACAGGTCACCGCTCACCCTCATGGGCCGCGACGACCTTCGCGACGCGCGGGAAACCGAGGAGGCCCTGGAACGGTGCGGTCTGGCGGGCTGGGGAGAGCGCCGCTGGTCGACGCTGTCGGGCGGGGAGCGCCGGCGCGTCGGCATCGCCCGCGCGCTGGCCCAGCGGCCCACCGAGCTCCTGCTGGACGAGCCGACCAACCACCTCGACATCCACCACCAGCTCGACCTGCTGCGGATGCTGTCCCGCACGCCCGCCACGGTCGTCGCCGCCCTGCACGACCTGAACCTCGCGGCCCGCTACTGCGATCACCTCCTCCTGCTGGAGGCCGGACGCGTGGTCGCCTCGGGTCCCCCCGCCGAGGTCCTGACCGAACGGTGGATCGAGCGCGTCTACCGGGTGCGGGTGACGGTGAGCCCGTCTCCCGACGGCCGCCCCCTGCTGTGGTACTCCCCGCTGGACGAGACGGCCTCCCCGCCTCCCGGCACCGACCGCCGGGAGGCGGGACGATGAGGATCACCCCGCGGGGAGGCCGACGACCGCGTCGGCCCAGCGGTCCAGCACGATCTTGTCACCGGGTGTCCAGGAGACGAACCGGTAGGGGCCGCTGCCGACCGGTGCGGTCTTCTCCAGCGTGCCCCTGGGCACGATGCCGAGCGTGGTGCGCTGCACGAGCGGCGGTCTTCCCGTCCTCGGAGACACGGCGGGCCGGCCGGCGGCGAGCGCGGCGGGCATACGCTCGCCGTTTCCCGCCGGGGTACGCGCCGCGGCCCGGCGGGAAAGGACCGTCAGGTGCCGACGGCGGCCGGGACGCACTCGACGACGGTGTGCCGCGCCGTGAGGTCGCGCACGGCGGCTACCCGCAGTCCGGCGGCCGCGGCCAGCGCCCGGTAGTCGTCGACGGTCCGTTCCCGGCCACCGGCCAGGACCAGCATCCGCAGGTTCATCTCCGCGAACATGGCCGGATCGCCCCCCGAGACGATCGGCGACTCGAGGATCAGTACCCGGCCGCGCCGGCCCGCCGCGTCGGCGCAGCGGCGCAGGATGGCGGCCGCCTCGGCGTCGGCCCAGTCGTGCAGCACGCGGTTGAGCACGTACACGTCGGCGCCGCCGGGCAACTCGTCGAAGAAACTCCGCCCGACCGTCTCGCACCGGTCCGCCAGCCCGCGTCCGGCCAGGTACCGCTGCGCGCGTGACGCGGTGTCCGGCAGGTCGATCAGCACACCGCGCAGGCCCTCGTGGCGCGACAGCAGCTCGGCCAGCAGCACCCCGGTACCGCCGCCGACGTCGGCCACCCGGGTCAGCGCCGGCCAGTCGTAGCCCTCCGCCAGCTCGCCGAACCCGGTGCCGGCCGCCATCGTCGCGTCGAAGGAGGCGCTCAGCTCGGGGTTCGCGTCGAGATAGCGCCAGAACGGTGCGCCGAACACCGCCGCCCAGGCCGGCCGGCCAGTGCGCACCGTGTCCGCCAGGCCGGTGAAGGCCAGGTCCATCCGGCCGCCGAACCCGTCCAGGTCCAGCCACCGCCACATCGCGGACGGGTGGTCCCGGCGCAGCAGGACGGCCGTCCCGTTCGCCGCGAACGTGCCCGGCCGGGGCTCGGCGAACACATCGCGGCAGACCAGATGGCGCAGCAGCCGGCCCAGCGCGTCCGGGTCCGCGCCGGCCCGGGCGGCCAGGTCCTCGATGTCCGAACCGTCCTCGTCCACCAGATCGGGCAGCCGCAGGGTCACGGCCACCCGGAGCGCCATCGGGGTCACCAGATCCATCAGCGGCGTCAGGGCCCGCCACGCGGCGAGCCCGTCCAGCGCGGCGCCGGTCGTCGCGGTCGCCTCGTCGTTGCTCGTCATACGCACCTCCTGTCCCCATGGTGCGCGCCGAGGCCGGCCACGGCTTGGACGAATCGGCACCCGTCCTTCCCCGGACCTGGTTCGGTGCACGTCCCCAGGCGCTCCGCTCGACGGCTGACAGCAACCCGACTGCAACCCGGAATGCGATCCCGGGCAGACCTCCCGATCGTGAAACAGGGAGTCTTCCCAGGTCGTTTGGGTAGGGCGCCTGGGACTCGAACCCAGAACCTACGGATTAAGAGCGGCAATTCGCTGAGATCACCTCAATCAGTCGAGGGAAGCTGAATCAGCAGTCCTTGAGAGGAGAACAGTTCATGATCGAGGAACCGCCCGGCGACTCTTCCCAAGATGCATAGATACTCCTCCAGCTGTCCTTCTGTCGTTGTGATGTCGTATGGCAAACCCTCCCAGTAAGCCTGGTATTCCTCCTCATAGTAGATGCTTCCAGTGCATGTCCCGTCGTGGGTGTAGAACAGTTCGTCGATTTCTTCCACACCAGGGATGTACGAGACATCGAAAGCGCGCTGACCGCCGAGACTGAGCGGGTCGGAAGACAGCATCAGGCCGTTGAGATAAATAACTATCGACCAGCCAGGAGCAAGGCGGGCGATCCAAGCCTGATGCGGCGCCTGGGACTTGGAACCGTATGATTCCATGGCGGTCTGAAAGTCGCATGCGAATGTCGTCTCCGTTGCGACTCGCAGCCGTCGGGCTACCTCGTCGATGTCTTCGATGCTGACCCATTGGGCCATGAAGAAGTCATGGAATCCATGTTCGATCAGGAGGCGATGTTGATTTTCGGCGGGGAGGGCATGCATGGAGGGTATCCGGATTTCATATGATGAGCGTCGACAGGGAAAGGGGGTAAGGAGTGGTATCATACCACTCCTTACCCCCTCCTTAGAATGGGTTCAGCCGGTCGGCCTTAAGGTGCGATGAGCACCCAGAAGGGGTTTTCTTGCCCGACCCGGAAGTCCGCGTAGAACTTTTTGAGCTCCGTCCCCTGGAGGTTGTTTTGCCTGCCGTTCAGGGCCCTTACGGAGAAATGCCCTTGAGCATATCCTGCCCCTTGCAGGGTTGAGGCGAACGGGTATTCGTCGCAGGTGTTTTCTTTCCCCATGGGCAGCTTGTCGTCCCTATATGGCTGGGGATACTTTTCCGGCATGTAATATTTGCAGTAGTTGATACTCCAGGAGTGACGTTCACGGGCTTTCTCGCGATTAGCGACTTCCTGCTGAGAGAACGGCGGGGACGTCAGAGGCGGCGGGAGTAGCCAGTGCATTTCCTTCGGCGTTTCCACGCTTCCCACGTCCATGTGCATTTCAATCCGAGAGAAAAACTTCCTGTTGTAGTTGGCGGTTTCGCTCTTCTCTGCTATCCCCCTGGTCAGCGGCTTCCCTGCGGCATCGTCGCCATCCTCGTCGTATCGGGGCGCAGCCCAGTTGCCGTATATGAACTTATTTTGCTCGTTGCCCAGAATCTTTCGCGTGGGCGGGTATGACGGCTTCGACCAATCATGGCCTGGCCGGAGGTATGGGAAGGTCCGAGAGTTGTTTGGACTCAGGGCGTCCTCGATATGCTCGATCACCTCTATGAAGGCTTTGTCATCGCTCTTGGACATGACGAACACGCGCTTCGCCCTGGTGTTGATACAACCACCGACCCGGTCTGCGACAGCCTCGTCATCGGCGCCGAACGTCATGCTGTCGCAGCGGAAATTCGGCACCCAGCTCAGGAGATGCGGCTCGCCCTTACCATGCCGCCGAATTCCGACGACCTTCCCGTCGTCATCCAGGGCTTTATCGCTCCAGAGACGAAGGGCCGGGTCCGCCAACCCCTCCACATCGAATCGGACATGAGGGGCGATCGTGCAGACGAACGTGCTCTTCGCATCGACGGTCGCATGGATTTTGAATGTCTCGTCGGACTTGGCGACCCATGCCGAGACGTCCTTGGTCTTGCTGTCGTCGTCCGGCTCACAGTCGCCGTCGCTGAAGGGTTTCGTATCGGCGTAAAGTTCGATCGATATGGGTAGATTACGGAGCTCCGACGCCGGGATGATGACATTCCCATTTTTATCGAGGATTGCGAATTCATCCAGCTGAACGAACATCTTCATGTCGGTCGGTTTGATCCCGGTTCCGGCGCCGTTCACCACGCTATTCCCGGTTGAGTCGCCCAAATAGCTATGGATAACCCAGGTGGCACGGAAGCGGAATGCGAAGTCGTCATCGAATGGCTCTTCGAGTTGGCTGCACACCCACTTGATGATCCACTTGGCGCGATTGCAGGTCGCTTTCTTCATCTTCCCGGTCGAGTCGTCCTCCTCGTAGTCCTTTACGTAGAGGTATGCCGACCAGCACGAACTGTATGGCTGCTCACCGATCCGCGCGTCGTACTCCGCGTAACCGGTTTCTTTCCCGCTGACCGTGCAGTCATGCAGCTTGGGATGTTCGTACTCGAATCCACCATTTTGCGCCATGGCGGCGCTCACGGCTGGAGCCGAGAGAGCGCCCTCTTCGAGAGTTCTCGATGTCCGGGTCACCGGGCTCGTCAGCAGAGCAGTGATCTCGCTGGCGTCGAGCGACCGCTGGTAGATCTGGACCTCATCAAGGTCACCCTTCATCTCGCTGCCCAGGGCCATGGCGGTGTCCGCGTTCCACGCTGTGAAGCTGACCGGTGCGGTCTTGATGAGGGTTCCGTTGAAGTACAGCGATGCGGTGTTGGCCGCCGCGTCGTACACGCCGGACAGGTGGAACCACTCGTTGACCGGTGGTTCGACGTCGGACAGCACGCCCTCGATCGTCGCATCGGCGGTGTCGGCGCTGGTGAAGGTGAACACCAGGCCGTGGTCGGCGGTGTTGCCCAGCCGGAAGGGCGCCTGGTGGGTGCCCTTCTGCTCAAGGACGGTGTGGTCGCCGTCCTTGTCGCTCCACTTCAGCCAGGCGGCGGCGGTGAAGCTCTCATCGGTGCGGATCACCGGTCCGGTGGTCTGGGCCAGGGGTTCCTCACCGGGCCGGGTGACGTCGACGGTGACCTGCTGCCAGTCCGACCAGGCCGAGGCGGCCTGCCCGGCGACCGCGCGGGCCCGCCAGCGCACCTGCCACCCATCCGTCAGCTCCCCGGCCGGAACCGCCAGGCTGGCCTGGGTGCCGGAGGCGACGTTGTCGGCGCCACCGGCCCAGATCTGGCCGCTGCCCTGCCCTTCCGGTGCGGCCGGGTCGTGCTCGACCTCGACCTCGGCGCGCAGTGCCTGGCCGGTCGGGTGGGTGACGGTGGCCTTCAGCGCCGGGGTGAGCGTGGTGGTCACCGTGACGTTGTCCACCACCTTGGACGGGGTGATCGTGAGGCCCTGCACGGTGGGTCTGGGCAGGCTGACGGTGAGGGTCTGCCAGTCCGACCAGGCGGAGGCGGCGGTGGGTGAGACCGCGCGGGCCCGCCAGCGCACCTGCCATCCGTCGGTCAGCGTGTTCGCCGGGACGGCGATGTTGGCCTGGGTTCCGGCTGGGACGTTGTCGGCGCCACCGGTCCAGATCTGGCCGGTGCCCTGCCCGGCGGGGGCGGCCGGGTCGTGCTCGATCTCGGCCTCGGCGCGCAGGGCACCGCCGGCCGGGTCGCTCACTTGGGCCAGCAGCGCCGGGGTGAGGCTGGAGGTGACGGTGATGCCGTTCACCTGCTGGGAGGGGTTGACCTGCAGCGTGCCCACGGTCGGTTCGGAGACCGGGTCCGGCAGGTCCACGGTCAAGGCCTGCCAGGGCGACCAGGGCGAGCCGATGGTGGTGGCGGTGTTGACGGCGCGGGCGCGCCAGCGCACCTTCCACCCGTCGGTCAGCTTGGCGGCCGGGACGGTCAGGGTGGCCTGGGTGCCGGAGGCGACGTTGTCGGCGCTCCCGGTCCAGATCTGGCCGGTGCCCTGGCCGGTGGCGGCGGGGTCGTGTTCGACCTCGACTTCGGCGCGCAGCGGCTGGGCGGCCGGGTCGGTGACCGTGGCCAGCAGGTCGGGGGTCAGGCTGGTGGTCACGGTGGTGCCGTTGACCTGCTGGGACGGGGTGACCTGCAGCGCGCTGATCGTGGGGTTGGGTACATCCACGGTCGCGTTCTGCCAGGCCGACCACGCCGAGGTGGTGGCGGCGGTGGTGTTGGCCGCGCGGGCCCGCCAGCGGATCTTCCAGCCGTCGGTCAGCTTCCCGGCGGGGACGCTGACGGTGGCCTGCCCGCCGGACGTGGCCGCCTGCGAGGCGCCGGTCCAGATCTGGCCGGTGCCCTGGCCGGTGGCGGCGGGGTCGTGCTCGACCTCGAACTGCCCGGTCAGGGAGCCGGTCGCGGTGTCGGTGACGGTGGCGGCGAGCTGCGGGGTGAGCGAGGTGACCGTGGTGGTGCCGCCGCCGGCCTGTGCCGGGGTGATGGCCAGGTCGGTGACGACAGGCGCGGACGCGGGGCCGCTGGTGGTGACGGTCAGCTTCGGCGGGATGTTGAAGTCGGTGTCCTCAACGGAGGTGAACGTCCGGTAGTTGTTGATGTTCGTCTCGCCGGGTGACTTGAGCACCAGGCCGTGGCTGGCGGCGCCGGCGGCCCAGTCCTGGGCGATGCCGGTGACGTTCCAGTCCATGCTGTCCGGCCAGGGCTCACAGTCCGGGTTGACGCCCTTGAAGTTGGTGGAGGCGTCCTCGGTGGTGTGGGCGGGCTTGTTGGCCCAGTACAGGTTGTCCGGGTCCCAGGCGCCGGTCAGGCGGGCGACCTGGATGCCGTTGGTGAGCGCGGGGCCGCAGTTGTGGGCGTCGATGGTGTTCATCGACAATGTGGCGGCGGTCACCGTGCTGCCCTGCAGGCTCGTGGTGTCGAACCGCAGGTGCGTCCGCGACTTTAACCCGCCTGTCATGGTGCCGGCGGCGAGGTACTGGTTGTCAGGGAACGCGGGCAAGTCGACCGTGTCGTAGGTGGTGACCTCGACGTCGGCGCCGAGCGGCAGCGTGACCGCCGCGGCCACGCGCACCGGGTAGGTGGTGCCGGCGTCCTCGAGGAACGCCTGGCCCGGCTTGATCACCAGCTCCGTACGGCCGTCCTTGGTGACCACGTCCGTGGCGGCCTTGCCGCGCTTGGCCGGCGCGGCCTGGCCCTTGCCACCGGCGTCCCGCATGACCGGCCGCGCCGCCGCGGCGACCAGCTTCTTGTCCTTGCCCTTCAGCAGCAGTCGGCCGCCCTTGCCCTCGGTCAGGGTCAGGCCCTCGTCGTCGACGCCGATCCGCAGTTGCAACGGCTTGGCGGGCCGCTGGCGCAGCACCACCTCATGCCGGAATCCGGTCGGCAGCGCCGTCACCACCAGATCCGCCCCCGTACCGGCGGCGTCGGTGTAGGTGGCGACATTGCCCTTGACGGCCGGCTTGGGCAGCGGCGTCGGCCAGCGCAGCGCGTACGACTTCCCGTCCGCCGTCATCTTCACGAACGGATCCGTGCCACCGGCGGAGATCTCCACGACCGCACCCTCGGCGAGGGCCTTGGGCCGCAGCTTGCCGTTCTGCTCGACCAGGATGGTGTCGATCGGCACCCACTTACCGGCTTGCTGGGTCCGCACCGGACCCGCGGCGATCTCGGTGGTGAACGTCTTTCCGTCAGGCTGGGCATAGGTGACGCCGGTCGCGGTGGTCTGATCGGCCACCTCGACGGCCTTACCCTGACGAACCGCCTCACGAGACGCCACGGCCTGCGCCTGCGTCGGGGTGTTCGACACCGCGTTTCCACTCTTGCCGGGAATCCACGCCGCCGTATCGTTCAGGCTCGCGCGATGATCATTCCCTGACGAGTCGGCGGCCGTACGGCCGTCTCCCTCATCGAACGTCCAGAGACCCGCGGCCTGCATCAGAGTAGTGAAGGACCAGGTGTAGGGGTCCATCATGTTTTCTGACGAGTCGATCGCTCCCGAGACCTCGACCGTGTAAGTGGTTCCTGGCTTCAGCGGATGCGCGGGGGTGAAGATTGCGGTCCGTCCAGTACTGTCGAACTCGGTACTGCCCTGAATTTCGGCACCCTGTGCGTTCTTCGCCGCGATCGTGGGTTCGTCGACTTCTTCGGTGAACGTCACCTTGATCTGAGAGTTCAGAGGGACCTCGGTGGCATCGCTGACCGGTTCGGTCGCCAGCACCCGCGGGGCCGCGGTGTCCTCCCCATTGGGATTACTGGTGTCGCCATCGTATTCGGAAGGATCGCTAGGGGAGAGTTTGCTGGTCCTGATGAGAGACCCCTCACCGTCCCGTCGCTGTTGGTTGGCGGCTACCAGCGCGTCGCTCATCACCAGCGAGTCGATCTCCACCTCCGTTTCCGGCACGTAGACCGACCTGGTGAGGGCTTCCTCGTATTCAGGGATCGAGGTGAGCGGCTCGCCTGAGGTGATGACGACCGTCTCGCGACGGGGCGGTGGGGGTGGTGTCGGCAGTTCGACGTCGACGGTGAGGATGGGCGGGTGGAGCTGGAACTTGCAGTCTTCCAGTGGCTTGGTCCTGCAGCCGCCGGCGTCCTCGGAGGCGTAGCGCCGCCAGTTTCGCAACTCGGACTCGTTACCCGCGGTGAGCTGGATGCCGTGGTTGGTGTCACCGTTGATCCATGCCTGGACGACACCGTTGAGTGAGTGGGTCAGGTTCCAGGCGTAGTTGCAGTCTTCGCTGTAGGCGCCGTACTCGGTGTTCGCGCCCGTACCGACGACAGACGGCTGGCTGTTCCAACGCAGCAGCATGTCATCCCATGAGGAGGTGATCCGCCGCGCTGTGATGCCGGAACCGACCGACGTACCGCAGGTGTTGGACAGGTGGTTCCACAGGTGCAGGTCGGCGTTTTGCACCGTGCTGCCCGCGAACTCGGCGGGCATGTTGGGGAACTTGAGGTACCCGCGCCAGCGCTTGGCGGTGCTGCTGGCGTAGGACTTGCCGACCACGATCTCGGAGTCGGCGAAGGTGTCCCAGCTGTCGGTGAGGTCGACATCGTTGATGTAGGCGTCCATGCCACCGCCGGTGTGGCCTTCGTACCAGTCAGAGGCCGCGGCGGCCATCGTCACCGGGTACGTCGTCGCCGCATCGGCCAGGAACGCGGCGTCCGGCGTGAAGACCAGGGTCTTGCCGTCCTCGGCGAGGGTGACGGCGGCCTTGCCGATTTTGCCCGCATCGAGCGGGGCGCCCGCGTCGGCGGCCTTGGCGTCCCGCAGCAGGGTCGGCCGTACCTCGGTCAGCGTCTTGCCGTCCTTGCCCACGATGGTGGGCCGGCCCGCGGCGTTCTTTGTGAAGGACATGTCTTTGGGCAGGTCGAACGGGACCCGGAAGGAGACCGGGCCGGTGGGCCGTTCGGCGATGGTGATCTGCTGCCGGAACCCGGTCGCGCTCGCGGTCACCACCAGGTCGCGGCCCTTGCCGTATGCGCCGGAGTAGGTGGCGGTGTTGCCCTTCAGCTTGGGTGCGGGCAGGGCCGATGGCGCGGTGATCTTCGCTGTGGCGTCGGCCGCCTGGCTCTTGAGCAGGGTCTTGTCCCGGCCGGCGGACAGGACGATGTCTCCCGTCGCGGCCTTGGGCTTGATGACGCCGTCCGCCTCGACGAGGGTGGTGTCGATCGGTGTGAAGCCCTTGCCGTCGGCCTTCTTGACGCGTACGGGCTCGGTGGACAGCTCAACCCGCAGCGTCTTGCCATCGGGGTTGGCGAACAGCGTCGTGCTCTCGGTGTTGCGCTCGGGGATCTCGACTCGCTTACCGGTTTCGCGGGCCTTCTTCTTGGCGGCCTCCAGCGTCTCGTCCACGGCGGGCTGTCCGCCGCTCTTCGGGGCGGGAGGGGCGGAGGTCCGGGCCGGGGCCGGATCGGGTTCCTGCTCGGCCCAGGACGGAACCGCGGTCAGGCTGACGACCATGGTCGCGGCCAGGGCGGTGGCGGTGGCGCTCGCCAGGCGGCGTCTGCGCCTTCGAGGACTGGAGGCGAGCGGTAAGGGCTCTCCGCTCCCTGTCGTTAAGTTCACTCAGGTCTCCTGCGTGCATGCAAGTGGCCTACGCCAAAGGCGCAGGCCACTCGAACGTGTGTTCGTTCCACAGAAGCTATCAATAAGGTTTACATAAAGAAAGATCTGTGATCAAGCTGACTTTTGTGATCGAATTACCTAATGACCTGCGGCAGCACCGAGGTGTAGGTGCCGCAGACCCATCACCAGGCGGCCGCGGCGACGGCCCGGCTGGTGATGGACACGGCCCGCAGGACTGTGCGAAAGATCCATAACGGACGGCGGGCGCGTATGGCCCGCCTGTGACCCAGGCACGTCCCAGGTCGTGATCGCGGGCTCTTCCGGACGGCTTCTGGACCTATGACCGGCAGGTGGTGAAGTTCGACGCGGCCCGGGTGAGGGCGGCCGACCTCGGCATCATCGCGGCGTCGAAGCGGCTGAACACCGCCCCGCCCCCGCCCGGCCGGTCGGCGCCCCCGGGAACAAGTGCGTGGACGTGGCCGCCGACGACACCGGCGGCAACGGCGCCGCGAGACTGCGGCGGTGGGACTGCAACGGCAGCCTGGCGCAGACGTTCAGGAGGCAGTAGACCGGCGGGGGGCGGAAGTCTCGGCTCCCGCACCCACCCCGGTTCACCTGCGGGAGGACCCGCCCCGGTTCACCCGCGGGAGGGAGCGCCGGCATGTCATGAACGGGTCTTCGTGAATCCCCTTCCGATGCGTGAACCGGCCGATCGGCCGGATCCCGGGCGCCGCGTCCTCCGGATGGAGCGGATGCCGCGGCGATCCCGGGAAAGCGGAGAAGGCCGGAGTTCCTACCTGGCGTGATCGCGAAATGTACGTGATCATTGGACCCACCATGCAGCGCCGTGCTCTCGTCCGTACCACCGCCGCGGGATCGGGTGCCGTCGCCTTCTCCGCCTCCCGGCGCCGTCACGGACGCCGCGCGGACGTCGTCCGTGACGACCGGGCACCGCGCCCCTGACCCGCCCCGCCCGCCGGGCACCGCCGCAGTCGACCCCGCCCCCGCCCGCCCACCGCCACACCGACCCGCTCCCGCTCCCGCTCCCGTCCGAGGAAAGAGGACACACCCCCCATGGCCCTTGCCGGTGTCTTCCTGCCCATCGCCCTCGCGATCATCATGTTCGGCCTCGGCCTGAGCCTGACGATCGCCGACTTCCGCCGCGTCGTCGCCTATCCCAAGGCCACCTTGGTCGCGCTCGTCTGCCAGGTTCTGGTGCTGCCCGCGATCTGCTTCGGCCTGGTGCTCGCCTTCGGGCTGCCGCCCGCGCTCGCCGTGGGCATGATGCTCCTGGCCGCCTCCCCCGGCGGGACCACGGCCAATCTCTACAGCCACCTGTTCGGCGGCGACGTCGCGCTCAACGTGACGCTCACCGCGATCAACTCCGTGCTGGCCGTCGTCACGCTGCCGCTGGTCACCAACCTGTCGCTGAGCTACTTCGCCGCCGACTCGGCCGCGCTGGGCCTGCAGTTCGACAAGACCGTCCAGGTGGTCGCGATCGTGCTCGTCCCCGTCGCGATCGGCATGGCGGTCCGGGCGGGGCTGCCGCGCTTCGCCGATTGGATGAACGCGCCCGTGAAGATCGCCTCCGCCGTCATCCTGGTCCTGGTCATCCTCGGCGCCCTGCTGCAGGAGCTGGACAACCTCGGCGGCTACATCCGCTCGGTCGGCGCGATCACGCTGGTGTTCAGCGTGATCAGCCTGGCCATCGGTTACTGGGTGCCGCGCCTGGCCGGGATCGAGCGCGGCCAGGCCGTCGCCTCCTGCATGGAGATCGGCATCCACAACGCCACGCTGTCCATCGCGGTCGCGCTCACGCTGCTGAACAACAACCAGATGGCCGTCCCCGCCGCCACCTACGGCGTGCTGATGTTCTTCACCGCCGCCGCGGCCGGATTCCTCCTCAGGTCCCGTGCGGCGAAGCTCGCCCCCGACGCGGCCCGGTGAAAGGAGTGCCCGGTTCCGTTTCCCGGACTCCCGGGTGAACGCGGGAGGTCGCGGGCGCCTGCTCGCGACCTCCCGCGCCGGTCGGTAAGGTCGCCGGGATGGGCGGGCTACGGGTGGTGCTGTCGGCCGTCGGCGCGCGGGACGCGGTGGGGCGGTCGTCCGCGGAACGGTGACCCGCCCCGGTTTCCGGACCGGCGGGACGGCTCTGGGATACCCTATGTTTACGTAAACATAGGCCAGACGATCTCCCTGTGACGACAGGCAGGAGTGGTAGTGACAGTTGAACACGGGCCGCGCTGGCTTCGCTGGCCCTCGGAGCCCTCGCGGCGCCGGCTGGCCTTCGGCGCGGACTACAACCCGGAACAGTGGTCGCGGGAGGTGTGGCGGGACGACGTCCGGGCGATGCGCCAGGCCGGGGTGAACATCGTCTCACTGGCGATCTTCTCCTGGGCGCGGCTCCAGCCGCGTGCCGGCAGGTGGACCTTCGACTGGCTGGACGAGGTGATGGACCTCCTGCACGCGCACGGCATCGCCGTGGACCTGGCGACCGCCACCGCGTCCCCGCCGCCGTGGCTGACCGCCGAACACCCGGAGATCCTTCCCGTCGACCACGAAGGCCGCACGCTGTGGCCGGGCGCGCGCCAGCACTGGCGCCCGACGTCGCCGATCTTCCGCGAGCACGCCCTGCGCCTGGTGCGGGCCATGGCGGAGCGGTACGGGAGCCATCCGGCGCTGGCCGCGTGGCACGTCTCCAACGAGCTCGGCTGCCACAACGTCTACGACTTCTCCGAAGACGCCGCCGCGGCGTTCCGCACCTGGCTGCGCGACCGGTACGGCACGGTGGAGGAGCTGAACCGGGCGTGGGCGACGGCGTTCTGGTCCCAGGCCTATGACGACTGGGAGGAGATCCTGCCGCCGCGCCTGGCCGCCTCCTACCCCAACCCCACCCAGCAGCTCGACTTCAAGCGGTTCTCCTCCGACGCCCTGAAGGACTACCTGCGGGCGGAACGCGACGTGCTGGCCGAGCTGGCGCCCGGGATCCCGGTCACCACCAACTTCATGGTCATGGGCGAGAGCAAGGGCATGGACTACGCCGACTGGGCGCGCGAGGTCGACTTCGTCTCCAACGACCACTACCTGCTGACCGGCCCGCAGGCGCAGGACGAGCTGTCGTTCTCGGCCAACCTGACCGGCCGGATCGCCGGGGGCGAGCCCTGGTTCCTGATGGAACACTCCACGAGCGCGGTGAACTGGCAGCCGGTCAACCTGGCCAAGAAGCCCGGCGCCATGGCCCGCGACTCGCTGACCCACGTGGCGTACGGGGCGGACGCCGTGTGCTTCTTCCAGTGGCGGCAGTCGGCGGGAGGAGCCGAGAAGTACCACTCGGCGATGATCCCGCACGCCGGCACGGACAGCGAGGTCTTCCGCTCGGTCGTGGACCTCGGCGCGACCCTGGAGAGGCTCGCGCCGATCGCGGGGACGCGCCGCCGTCGCGCCGCGGCCGCGATCGTGTTCGACTGGGACTCCTGGTGGGCCGGCGAGCTCGACTCCCACCCCACGTCACGACTGCGGTACCGGCAGGAGGCGCTGGACTGGTACTCGGCGTTCGCGGCGGCCGGAGTGCGGGTCGACGTCATCACCTCCGCCGACGCGTTCTCGCACTACGACCTGCTCGTCGCCCCGATCCTGTACGTCGTCCCGCGAGGGCTCGCCGACCGCCTGAGCGAGTACGCGACCGGCGGCGGCCATCTCGTCACCACCTATTTCTCCGGCATCGTGGACGAGAACGACCACGTGTGGCTCGGCGGCTACCCCGGCGCGCTGCGCGAGCTGCTCGGCATCCGGATCGAGGAGTTCGGGCCGCTGCCGGACGGCGACCGGGTGGACCTCGACCTCGGCGTCTCCGGCACGCTGTGGAGCGACCGGATCGACGTCATCGGGCCGGACGTCGAGATCGTCGCCCGCTACACCTCCGGCGAGTACGCGGGCCGGCCCGCCGTCACCACCCGCACGGTCGGGACCGGCTCGGCGTCCTACGTCTCGACCAGGCTCGGCCCCGAGGGCTTGGGCCCGGTGCTCTCGCGGCTCCTGGCGACCGGCGGGGTGCGCGGCGAGCTTCCGGCCGCCGTCGCCGGAGCGGTGGAGCTGGCGGTCCGCACCGGTGACGACGCCGACTACTGGTTCCTCATCAACCGCACCGACGAGAGCGTCGCCGTGGGCGACGCCGGCGAGGTCGCGGGCGAGGTCGTCCAGGCGCCGTGCCTGGCCAAGGACCTCACCCTGGCCCCCCGCCAGGTGTGCGTCCTGCGCCGCCCGCACGGGACCCCGCCCGTCTCCTGACCGCCGGACCCTCGTGCAGGTGAAGGGCGAGTCCTGCCGCCGGCGAGCTCGGCGGCAGGACGGGGGGACGGGGGGACAGCGAGGTCACCGGACGGTGAAGCCCTGTTCCCTGCCGTAGGCGATGGAGGCGTCCTGCCAGGCCTTCAGGCCGTCCTGCAGGGTGACCCCGCTGATGTATGCCTTGCCCGCGGTGTCGTTGAAGATCCTGTTGGCGTAGACCTGGTAGGGCAGGTAGGACCAGCCCCCGACGACCTGACCCGCCGACTCGGCGAGGATCCGGTTGACCTGCTGGTCGCCGAAGTAGGGGAACTTCTTGTCCTGGAAGGCCGGGGAGGCCAGCTCGGCGGTGGTCGCGGGGAACGCGCCCTCGTCCAGCCGGGTCCGCACCCCCTCGTCGACGCCGGCGTACTTCAGGAAGGCGTAGGCGAGCGCCTTGTTCGCGCTCGCCTCGGGAACGGCCAGCGAGCTGCCGCCGCTCTCGGAGGTGGCCTTGCCCCCGCTCTCCCACTGCGGCATGGGAGCGACCCGCCACTTGCCGAACCCCGCCTTGACGCCGGTCTCGAGGTTGGCGGGCATCCAGGCGCCGATCACGAGCGAGGCGATGGTGCCGTCGCCCAGGCCCTTGTACCAGGCGTCGGTCCACCCGTTGACCGGCGCGAGAAGCTTGTCGCCGACGAGCTGCTGCCAGGCCGAGGTGAACTTCCGCGTACCGGCGTCACCGAAGTCCACGCTCACCGTGGTGCCCTCGACCTTGTACGGCCTGCCGCCCGCCTGCCAGATCATGCTGGTGACGAACCCGGGGTCGCCGGTGTCGCTGGTGATGTACGCCTTGGGGTCGGCGGCGTGCAGTTTCCTGGCCGCCGCGATGTACTCCTCCCAGGTGGCCGGGACCTCGATGTCGTGCTTGTCGAAGACCTCCTTGTTGTAGAACAGGGCCATCGGCCCGGAGTCCATGGGCATGCCGTAGATCCCGCCGCCGGAGCGGACGGCGTTCCAGGGGCCGGGGGTGAAGGTGCCCTCGAGCTTGTCCGCGCCGAAACCCGTCAGGTCGGCGACCGACTTGGCGAGCACGAACTGCGGCAGGGCGAAGTACTCGATCTGCGCGATGTCGGGGACGCCCGAACCGGCCTTGATCACGTTCTGCAGGGCGGCGTAGTGGTCGTTGCCGGTGCCGGCGTTGACCAGGTTGACCTTCACCTTCGGATACTTGGCCTGGAAGCCGGTGACCACCTGCTTCAGGGTCGGTTCCCAGGCCCAGATCGTGATGCTGCCACCGGCGTCCAGCGCGGCCTGGAGGTCGGTGGCTGACGCGCTCCGGGCGGGCGGGGCGGCCCCGGAGCCGCCGTCACCGGAGGGGGCGCAGGCGGCGGTCATCAGCGACGCCGACAGTACGGCCAGTGCGGCGCCCAGCAGGAGGGCGTGGCGGCGGGTTGTCGTCATGGATGTCCCTTTCATGGTCGTACCTGGGGACGGTTCGGGCGCGGCCTCGGTCACCCCTTGACGCTTCCGGCGGCCAGACCCGACTGCCAGTACCGCTGGAGCAGCAGGAACGCCGCGATCAGCGGGACGATGGTGAGCAGCGAACCGGTGATCACGAGGTTGAAGACCGTCTCGCCCCCGATGGTGGACGCCTGCGCGTTCCACTCCTTGAGGCCGAGGGTGAGCGGGTACCAGCCCGGATCCTTCAGCATGATCAACGGCAGGAAGTAGTTGTTCCACGTCGCGACGACCGTGAACAGCAGGACCGTGACGATCCCGGGCGCCAGCAGCGGCAGGCCGATGCGCAGGAACGCCTGGAACTCCCGCGCCCCGTCCACCCGCGCCGACTCGAGGAGCTCGTCCGGGACGGCGTCGGCGGCGTAGGTCCACATGAGGTAGAGGCCGAACGGCGAGACCAGCGACGGGATGATGATCGCCCACGGGGTGTTGGTCAGGCCCATGCCGGAGAACATCAGGAACGTCGGGACGGCCAGCGCGGTGCCCGGCACCGCCACCGCGCCGATGACGACGGCGAAGACGGCCCTCTTGCCGGGGAAGTCGAACTTCGCCAGCCCGTACCCGCCGACCGTGGCCAGCAGCGTCGCGCCGCCCGCGCCCGCGACCACGTAGAGCAGGGTGTTGAGCAGCCAGCGGGTGAAGATGCCGTCGTTGTAGGTGAAGGTGTCGGCGATGTTGCGGAACAGCGCGAAGTCGGAGTGGAACCACAGGCCGAACGAGCCGAACAGCCCCTCCTGGGTCTTGGACGCGTTGATCAGCAGCCAGGCCAGCGGGAGCAGCGCGTAGACCAGCATGATCGCGGTCAGGGCGGTCAGGGTGGCGCTGCGCCGGCCCCGCCGTCCGGGATCCCGTACGGGGCGCCGGCGGCCGCGCCGGATCACCAGCGGGCCGGACGAGGCCCGCGCGCGGGGCTTGCCGGTGGTCGCGGGGGTGGCGGTCATCGTCGGTCCCCCTTCCTCATGCCGCGGAGCTGGACGACGTAGGCGATGATCATCGTGATCACGCCCATGACGATGGCGACGGTCGCCGAGTAGTTGAACCGCTGGCCGTCGAAGGACAGCGAGTACGCGTAGAGGTTCGGCGTCAGGTAGGTCGTGATCACGTTCGGCGCCAGGGTCTTGAGGATGCTGGGCTCGTTGAAAAGCTGGAAGCTGCCGATGATCGAGAAGATCGTCGCGATCAGCAGCGCCCCGCGCAGCGCGGGGAGCTTGATCGCGTAGACGATCCGGAGCTGGCTCGCCCCGTCGATCTCCGCGGCCTCGTACAGGGACGGGTCGACCACCCGGAGGGCGGAGTACAGGATCAGCATGTTGTAGCCGACGAACTCCCACGTCACGATGTTGCCGATCGAGGCGAGGATCAGCTCGGACGACAGCGGGTCCGGCAGCGACACCCCGAACGTCTCGTTCAGGTTGCCGACGAGGCCGAACCGGGTTCCGTACATGAAGCCCCACATCAGCGTCGCGACCACCGCGGGTACGGCATACGGCAGGAACACCGCGATGCGGAAGAAGCTCGTCCCGTACAGCCGTCCGCTGTCGATCGCGAGAGCCACCAGGAGCGAAAGGAACAGCATGATCGGGACCTGCACGACCAGGAAGAGCGTCACGTTGCCGAAGGCGGACCAGAAGCGCGGGTCGCCCAGCGCCGCGAGGTAGTTGTCGGCCCCGACGAACGCGGTCCCGCCGATCAACCGGGTGCGGAACAGGCTCAGATAGATCGAGTACACGACCGGCGCCAGGAAGACGAGCGCGAACACCGCGAGGAACGGCCCGACGAACCGCCATCCCGCCCACGACAGCCTCTCGCGGGGCGCCGCTCCCCGGCCGGCCGTCGTGCTCACCCGCGGTGCTGCGACCACCGGTTTCCTCCTGCCTTCCTGTGATGTTTACGTAAACATCACCCCCGGAAGGAAGTGTCGGTTAAAACCGACACAGGGTGATGAGTGGTAATCCGTCAGTAATGATTACGTAAACGTTCGTGCGGTATCGTGACACCGGCCACACAGGTCGTCAAGGTTTCCCCGGCGCCGAAGGCCGTCCGGAACACACCCGAAGGGCGAGAACGATGAACGGCGGTGGCCGGCAGCAGCCGGGAACGACCCCCGGCGGCGCGCAGCGCGGCGGGTCGGGCGTCCCCGGCGGACGCCGCAAGCAGCGCGTCTCCATGGCCGACGTCGCCACGCTGGCGGGCGTCTCGTCCCAGACCGTGTCCCGGGTCTCGAACGGCCATCCGGGAGTGGTCGACTCGACCCGCGAGCACGTGCTCGCGGCGATGCGCGAGCTCGGCTACCGGCCCAACAGCGCGGCCCGCGCGCTGCGGTACGGCCAGTTCAACACCATCGGCGTCATCCTCTTCAGCCTCGCCTCCACCGGCAACAGCCGCACGGTCGAGGCGATCGCCACCCACGCCGCCGCCGAGGGGTACGCCATCACGCTGATCCCCGTCGACGTGCCGACCCAGGACAACGTGCTGGGCGCGTTCACCCGGATGGGCGAGCTCGCCGTGGACGCGGTCATCGTCATCATCGAGATCCACCTGCTCGACGCGGGCACCGTGACCCTGCCCCCCGGGGTCCACGTCGTCATCGTCGTCGACTCCGACGCCGGCGACCGCTACAGCGTCGTCGACACCGACCAGGCCGACGGTGCCCGGCGGGCCGTCCACCACCTGCTCGACCTGGGACACCGGACCGTCTGGCACGTGACGGGACCGCGGACCTCCTACGCCGGCCAGCGCCGCACCCAGGCCTGGCGCACCGCGCTCGAGGAGGCCGGACGGCCGGTGCCGGCGCCCCTGCACGGCGACTGGTCGGCCGAATCCGGCTACGCCGCCGGTCTCGTGCTCGCCGACGAGCCCGGCTGCACGGCGGTGTTCGTCTCCAACGACCAGATGGCACTCGGGCTGCTGCGCGCCCTGCACGAACGCGGCCGGGTGGTCCCGGACGAGATCAGCGTGGTCGGCTTCGACGACATCCCCGAAGCGGCCTTCTTCATCCCGCCCCTGACGACCGTCCACCAGGACTTCGCGGAGGTGGGCCGGAGATGCGTGCAGCGGGTCCTGGTCCAGATTCGCGAGAACCAGACCTCCCCGCCGGGCACCGACCTCGTCCCGACCCGCCTGGTGGTGCGCAACAGCACGGCCGCCCCCGGAAGGTGACCTGGCCCGGCCGCCCTCGCACGGAGCGCCGGCGAGAAACGCCCGGCTAGCCGCCGAGCGTGACGTGCAGGATCCTCTCGTTGCTGTTGTTCGGCGTGCTGTCCTTGTCACCGGTGTTGGAGGTGGTCAGCCACAGGCCGCCGCCCGGGGCCGGCTCCACGGTGCGCAGCCGGCCGTAGGTGCCGTTGAAGTACTCCTGCACGCTGGGCAGGCCGGTGCCGCTGATCGGCGAGCGGTACATCCTGGTGCCGCGCAGGCAGGCCACGTAGACCACGTCACGCACGATGGCGATGCCCGAGCAGGAGCCGGCGGCGGTGGAGTAGGTGCGCTTGGGGGCGATGAACCCGGCGGTGCCGCAGGCGCCGCCGGTGCCCTCGCACGCCGGCCAGCCGTAGTTGCCGCCCCTGGTGATGAGGTTGGTCTCGTCCATCACACTGTTGCCGAACTCCTGCTCCCACAGCCGGCCCTGGGAGTCGAACGCCAGCCCCTGCGGGTTGCGGTGCCCGTAGCTCCACACGGGGTTGCCGAACGGGTTGTCCGACGGCACGCTGCCGTCCGGGTTGATCCGCAGGATCTTGCCGCTCAGGTTGGAGGTGTTCTGGGCGTGGTCACCGTTCTGCGCGTCACCGGTGGCGACGTACAGCTTGCCGTCCGGGCCGAACCGCAGGCGGCCGCCGTCGTGGTACTTGTTGCGCAGGATCCCGCTGAGCAGGACCTGAGCGCCGGAGGTGTTGAGCCTGTCGTTCTCCAGTTTGATCCGCACGACCCGGTTGTCGGTCGGCGAGGTGTGCATGACGTACACCCAGCGGTCGCTGTTGAAGGTGGGCGAGATCTCCAGGCCCATGAGGCCGCCCTCGCCGTCGGTGCCGGCCACGTTCGGCACGGTGCCCACGTTCGTCTTCGCCCCGGTGGCGGGGTCGAGGCGGATGATGTCGTCGGCGTCGCGGCGGCTGTAGAGGATCGTGCCGTCCGGAAGCGTGACCAGGCCCCACGGGATGTCGGTGTCGGTCGCGACCTGCCTCACCGTGCACACCGGGTTGGCGCACGCCGCGCCGGTGGTCGCCGTCGCGGTGTTGCTGCGCGCCGAGACGTTGGCCTGCGCGTCACGGGCCACCACGTGGTACTGGTAGCTCGTGTTGCCCGCCAGCCCGCTGTCGACGAAGGTGGTGACCGGCGGGGTGCCGTTGACCGTCCCGACCCTGGCTCCGCCGCGGTGGACGTCGTAGGCCCGGACCCCGATGTTGTCGGTCGAGGCGGCCCACCTCAGCGTCACCGTGGTGCCGGAGGCGGAGGCGGTGAGCTGCGTCGGCGCGCTCGGCGCCTGGGTGTCGGCCTGGCACTGCGGCGGCGTGATCGTCACCGTGGTGCTCGCCTGCGAGACGTTGCCCGCGGCGTCGCGCGCGTTGACGTAGAGGCCCCACGTCGCCCCGGGGACCACGGTGAGGGCGGTGGACAGCGTGGTGCCGCTCACCGTCTTCATCTGCTGGCCGTCGTGGTAGACGTCGTAGAAGGCCACCGCCACGTTGTCGGTGGAGGCGTTCCACGCGAACGTCACCGAGTCACACGTCAGGTTGCTCACCCTCGGGCCACCCGGCACCGTCGGAGGCTGGGCGTCGGCGCTCCCGGTGGACGTCGTCCACTTCTGGTTGCCCCGCCCGGTGCAGGTCCACAGTCCCACCGGGGTGCTGTTCGCCGTGCTCTCACCGGTCACGTCCAGGCACAGGCCCGACTGCACGCCGGTGACGGTGCCGTCGGCGTTGATCCTCCAGCGCTGGTTGGCGCCGCCGGTGCAGGTGTGGATCTGCAGCGCGGCCGGGGCGGTGGTGTCCTGGCCGACCACGTCCAGGCACATCGTGTCGCCGTACACCCGGAGCTCACCGGCCGCGGTGAGGTTCCAGGACTGGTTGGCCTGCCCGTTGCAGTCGTAGATGTTGACGCCGGTTCCGGAGGCCGCGCTGTTGCCGACCACGTCGAGGCAGCGGCCGGAGGCCACGCCGACCACGGTCGCCGGCGCCGCCGAGGCGGGCGCCGCGACCGCCACCGTCATGGTGGCCGCGAGGGCCGGCACGGCCAGCACGGCCAGCACGGCCGTCAGCGCACGCGGCCACGGCCTTCGGCGGTTGATCGAGGGGGGTGTTCGCACCTGTTCTCCAAGTGGGGATCGTCCGCGGGGTTCCCAAGGTGAGATGATCGTCGGCTTCTATGACGATGCCGACCGTTTTGGGAGCGTTGTGCTGACTCCCTCTGTCCGAAAAGATCAGCGGGAAACCGGCCGAGGTTCCCGGGACGTCCACCCGGTGCGATGCGGGCGAAGGAGATCCCGTCTCCGGCGAGCCGCACGGCGGCTCGCCGGAGATCACGTCGTCACGTCGTCACGTCGTCACGCGGAAGGTCGCGTCGCCACGGCCCTGCGCGTCGGTGATCGGGTCGAGCCGGAGCAGGTAGTCGTAGTGCCGGATGTACCGGTCGGGGTAGTTGTACGACTGAAAGGACGTCCACGACGAGTTGGCGAGTCCGGCGACCTGGCGGAACGTGGCGTCCCCCGCGAAGGTGGCGGTGCCGTCGTCGGGCGCGAGGACGAAGTCGTACCCGTAGTGCCGCAGGTAGTACCCGGGGTAGTTCACCGACGCGAAGGACACGTAGCCGCTGCCGTTCGCCAGGCCCGGCACCAGCCGGAACTGCGCGTCCTGGGCGGGGCTGACGTTCGCGTCGATGCGCACGTCGAGGTTCGCGTGCCGCACGTAGCGGGTCTGGAAGTTGTACGACTGGATGCGGTTGACCGGCGCGGCGGCGCCCCAGCGGCCGAGGACGCGGTTCTCCTCCGCGGCGGTCAGGTTGAGGATGGAGCCGTGGCGCTTGCGGTTGGCGCCCATGCCGTAGTCGGAGCGCGTCTGGAAGTTCCGCGTGCTGCCCAGGTTGGTGGAGGTGATGGGCATGTAGCCGCGGCCGGTGGCGTACTGGTCCAGCCACAGGGCCCACTCGTTGCGGCCGTTGAACTGCGCCCACATCGGGCCCTCCACGACGTTGCCGCCGCCCGTGCCGTTGGAGATCCCCATGTGCGACAGGTTCCCGAGGGTCGTCCAGGATCCCAGGATCGAGTTGCTCGCCTCGATCGTGATGTGGCCGTCCGCCGAGGCCCGGTAGTACCGGTAGCCGCCGACGCTGCCGGGCACGTCGACGATCTGCGTGTCGATGATGCCCTGGCCGGTCCCGCGGTCGATGTACAGCTGCGGTGCGGAGAAGCTGCGGAAGTCAGCGGTGCGCGTGTACCAGATGCGGTGCTTGGTCACGCCGTTGCGGAGCGAGTTCGTCGCCCAGTACAGGACGTAGTCGCCGGTCTCGGGGTTGTAGATGGCCTCGGGTGCCCAGGCGTTTCCGGCGCCGGGGATGCCGCCCGCGACGTTGATCAGCCACGGAGCCGACCAGTTCACCAGGTCGCTCGACTCCCACACGACGAGCGAGGTGCTCCCCCGGTTCGCGGCGTCGTTCCACGAGGTGCCGCCGGCGATGCGCAGGTCCGTCGCGACGATCCAGTACCGGTCGCCGGCGGGAGACCGGACGAGGGCGGGGTCGCGGACCCCTCGGGTGCCGACCGTGGAGCGCAGGACCACCGCGCCGTTGTTCAGGTCGGTCCAGCGCAGCCCGTCGTCGCTGTGGGCGAGGTAGATCTGCTCGCCGTTCGCCGACTCCCCGGTGAAGTGCGCCATCAGGTACCCGGTGAAAGGTTCGAGGGCGGCCGCCTCCTTCGGGACGGCCAGCGACCACGAGGTGAACATCAGGCAGGCGGCGAGCACCGCGCCCACCCGGGACAAGGCTTTCAACATGCGTTTCTCCTTCGGAAGCGGGCACGATGGGGCGGACGGCGGCGTCCGCGGCGACCTCCATCCGGTCGGCGGTGGTCTCCCTGCCTCCTCGTCGTCGGCGGTGCGGGCGCGGCGCCGATGGGAGCTGGACGGGTACGGGGCTCGCCTGCCGCGCGGGCCGGGGCGGGCCCGCTCCCGTGGCCGGGCGCGGGCCGGTGGCGTCGCGTACGGCCGCGTCCGGGGGACACGGGCGCGTCGTACTTCGCCCCATCTGCCGAGTCACGGATGTTAGCGCTAACAATTCGTATCGCGAAGATTTATCTTTTACGGCACTGCATGACCGCCGACATGCCGAAACGCAAACAGTAACCACAACCGGACAGAGGTTACATCGGCGTCACATCAGTGTGATCGCCAACATCCGGCCGGTCAATACCTTCGTGACACCCGGCCGGCGAGCGACCGCCGCCGACCGGCCGGCGAGTGACGACACGCCTATCGAAAGAGCAGGTCAGAGGCACATTATCGGCTCGCCGGCAGCGCGCGGTCCGCCCCCGCCCTGCGATCCGGGTATTGACAACCCCGCTGTGAGCGTTAACACTCTGCGAAACGCGCCGGAAACACGGGCCGCGGCCCGATCCTCACCACCCCATTGGCAATACAGGGATCCGGTCATCACTCCAGGGATTACCGAGATCTCGGAAAGAAAAATGTTAGCGCTAACACACCTCCGCTCCGCCGGCACCTCGGTCTGACCACGGGTTCTTCCGGCCGACCCCGGAGGAGCCCGATGTGAGGAGAGGCTCATGGTCCACCGTCATCTCTCTCGCAGGACGCTGCTCAAGGCCGGGCTGGCCGTGCCGGTGGGGGGCCTCGCCGCGCCCGGGCACGCGAACTACGCCCTCAGGCTCGATCCGAGCGACAACACCCCGGCGTTCCGTGCCGACGCCACGTTCCACCGGACCGCGGGCCTGGCCGACGGCGCGTGGGCCTCGTTCCGGTCGCACAACTTCCCGGACCGCTACATCCGGCACTCCGGCTACGTGCTGCGCATCGACCAGCTCGGCACCGGCTCAGCCCTGGCCGCCAGGCAGGACGCCACCTTCCAGGTCACGTGCTAAAACAGCCGACGCCTGCCCGCCACCCGCTCCGGCGGGGTCGTCGGCGGATGGCAGCCGGACACCGGAGACGGCGCCAGGGCCGGCCGGCGGGCGTGCAACGGCGACGCGTGGCGGAAGCGGCGGTTCACCGGCGCCGGCGGCGGCCACCGCCGGATCCAGAGCCCGCGCGGCGGGCGGCGTCAGCTCGGCGCGGCTCCGGTGCTCTCCCGCACGACGAGCTCGGGCTCCACCAGCCGCCGGGGCTGGCTCGGCCTGCCGGCCATCTGGTCGAGCAGCACGTGGAAGGCGTGGCTGCCGACCTCCTCGAAATCCTGCCGGACCGTCGTGAGCGGGGGCCAGAAGTAGGCGGACTCCGGCACGTCGTCGAAGCCCACCACGCTGACGTCCTCGGGAACGCGCCGCCCTGCCTCGCGCAGCGCTCTCAGCACGCCCAGGGCCATCTGGTCGTTGCCCACGAAGATGGCCGTGACCTCGGGGTCCTGTGCCAGGCGGCGGCCGAGCTGGTAGCCCGAGCGCGAGCTCCAGTCCCCGCGCAGCACCTCGGGAACCCGGTGCCCTCCGGCCTCCAGCACCTCGCGCCAGCCCTCGACCCGGCCGTTGGCGTCGATCCAGCTGGCCGGGCCCGCCACGTGCCACACCGTCTCGTGGCCGAGGCCGAGCAGGTGCCCGGTCGCCCGTGTCGCTCCCGCCCGCTGGTCGACCATGACGACGGGAACGGAGAGGCCGGCCCCGGCGTCGACCGCGACCACGGGGATCTCCGGCGACAGATGGCGCAGACCGTCGGCCGCCGACTCGTGCGGCGCGACGATGATGACGCCGTCCACCGACTGGGACCGCAGCTGGCGGAGGCTCTCCTCGATCGAGCGGCGGTCGAGCGTGCTCAGGCTGGCGATGCTCACGGCGTAGTCGTTGAGCCTCGCGGCACGCTCGATGCTGTAGAGGGTCGAGGCCGGACCGTACAGGGTGGTGTCGATGCTGACCACGCCCAGCACCCCGGACCGTCCCGTGGCGAGCTGGCGGGCGGCGGCGTTGGGCCGGTAGTCCAGCTCCCGCACCGCGGCCAGCACGCGCGCCCGGGTTTCGCTGTGCACCCTCTCGGGCGCGTTGAGCGCCCGGGAGACGGTCATCGCCGACACTCCGGCCAGCGCGGCGACGTCCTCCAGCACAGCAGGTCTGGAGCGCGGCGGGCCGTCGTTCGATTTCGCCTTCAAAGCAGCTCACCCCCCTATGCGACAACGCTAACAGGAGTTCCGGTCCGGCTCCGCTACGACGGACGGTCCGTGCCGGGATCGGGTCACGGGAACGACCTCGGCGGCGACACCGCGATGTCCGATGCCGCCGTGGGGAGAGGTGCCGGCCGCGTCCACGACGAGCGACTCCTGCGGCGACGAGGTGCCCGGGCCTGAGAGGGCGGGCACCGCCGCCCGCTACTCGAAGGGGGACGGGTCTCCGGTGCCCCGGCGGAGGATCTCGGGCTCGCCCTGCGAGAAGTCGACGACCGTTGTCGGGACGGCGCCGCACTCGCCGGAGTCGATGACGGCGTCCACCACGTGGTCGAGCCTCTCCTTGATCTCCCAGCCCTGCGTCAGGGGCTCGGTCTCGTCGGGCAGCAGCAGGGTGCTCGACACCAGCGGTTCGCCGAGTTCGGCCAGCAGCGCCTGCGTGACGACGTGGTCGGGGATCCGGACGCCGACCGTCTTCTTCCGGGGATGCAGCAACCGCCGCGGCACCTCCTTGGTCGCGGGCAGGATGAAGGTGTAGCCGCCGGGGGTCGCCGCCTTGACCGAACGGAACAGCGCATTGCTTACATGAACGAACTGGCCGAATTGGGCGAAATCTCTGCAGACCAGGGTGAAGTGGTGGTCGCTGCCGAGGTCGCGGATCTCCCTGATCCGGTCGATCCCCTCCTTGTTGCCCAGCCTGCACCCCAGCGCGTAGCCGGAGTCCGTCGGGTACGCGATCAGCCCGTCCGCGCGCAGAAGCTCGACC
Organism: Streptosporangium sp. NPDC023963; assembly: GCF_040639135.1. Lineage (NCBI taxonomy): Bacteria > Bacillati > Actinomycetota > Actinomycetes > Streptosporangiales > Streptosporangiaceae > Streptosporangium > Streptosporangium sp. NPDC023963. Next base: position 138,428 of record NZ_JBEZZK010000009.1, on the reverse strand, counting down.
ACCTGACTGATCAGCCGGGGCTGGGGACTGTTCGGATGCACATCAAGGTATTTCGCCACACCCCCGAGCTTAGAAGCGAACACCACCCCGCGTGACATGTGACCCCTCAAAGCTCATCAACGCCCCTCAAGGCCCCTCAAGGCTCGGCGCGACACGCGGCTCGCGAGGACGGCCGGCGGGCGCCGGACTCATGCGTCGTGCGGTGATCGAGAGGGAAACGATCACCACACGGCCGGGGTTCCCGACACTCCGTACCGGATCGGCGGGTGAAAAGCGGGTCCCCCCTGGTGCTCCCGTCTGGCGCGGAGCCCAGGTGCGCCTTCCGCTGCGCCTTCCGCTGGGCTTTCCACGGTGCCTTCCGCTGCGCTTTCCATGGCGCTTTCCATGGCGCTTTCCACGGCGAGCGACGGTCGACGAGCCGCCCGAGCGTGTCGTCCGGGTGGTCCCCGCCGAGGCGTCCGGGAGCGGGCTGCGCCGAGGTGTTCCGGGTGACGCCGTTGTCCGGCGGGACGCTATCGTGATGTGCCATGGAGTGCTTCGCCGCTTGGCGTACCCGTCACTGAGGGTCTGCTCGCCGCCGGAACCAGGCCGCGAGCGGGCCGGCCGACGCCCTTTTCCCGTCCGGGTGTCAAGTCTCCCGTTCGGGTGTCAAGCCCTCAGCCTGAAAGGCGCACTTCCATGCTCATCCGCCCGTTCGTTCGGCACGACCTGGCTCGGCTCACCGCGTTGACCATCGAGACGTTCCGGCCGTTCTACGAGGACCACTTCCGCCCCCTGGTGGGTGAGGTCGTCTTCGCCAACCAGCACGGCGACTGGCGCGGCGACTATCGCGAGCAGGTCGCCGAACTTCACGCCCCGGACCTGCACAGGTACGTCGCGGTCGCCGAGACCGAGGACGTCGTCCTCGGCTACGTGGCCTGGAGCGTCGACCCGGCCCGCAGGAACGGAACCATCACGCATCTCGCCGTCTCGGCCGAGCACCGCCGCCACCGCGCGGGCACCGCGCTGTGCGAGCACGCCTTCGGTGAGATGCGGGCCCTCGGGGCCGAGGTGGTCGAGATCGGTACCGGGGGCGACCCCTTCCACGCGCCCGCCAGAGCTCTCTACGAGAAGCTCGGAGCCGTCCCGCTTCCGGTCGCCGTCTACTACCGGAGGCTCTGACCGAACCCCCCTCCGGGACGGCGTCCTCGCCGCCTGTCCCGGAGGGGGCCGTCACCCCTCGCGGGCGGTCACCTCTTGCGGGCGGTCACCTCTTGCGGGCGGTCACCAGGGTGAAGCCGAGGAGCTCGCCGCCGTCCGCGACGAGCATGTCGATCACGGGCTGGTGCGCGACACGCTCTTCCGGCCGGTGGTCGGCGCAGGCTCTGGCCCAGAGCAGCCAGTTGTGCCAGCCGTCCTCCTGCAACCGGGCGGAGGTGACCTCCACCATCTCGGTGATCTCCCACTGGAAACGCCACCACTGTGGCGTGTGCCAGGCGATGGCCTCCCAGCCGACCACTTCCTTGATGTGCGCGGGGATCGCCCCGAGCTCGCGGACCTCGCGCGTCATCCCGGGGGTGGCCATCCCGAGCCGGCCTCCAGGGCGGAGGAACCCCACCAGGTAGGGCAGGTAGCTGTCGGCCGTGCCGAAGTACTCGAAGGCGTCGATGCTCACGACGGCGTCGAAACTCTCCTTCTCGAACGGCAGGACGTGGGCCTCGGCGCGCACCGCCTCCACCTGGTCACCGACGCCGGCCTCGGCGAAGACCTCCGCCGCCTCGTCTGCGCCGATCCACCAGTCGGTCGCGACGACCTGGACACCGTACTCGCGGGCCAGGAACACCGACGTCGCGCCCTTGCCCGAACCGAGGTCCAGCACTCGCATGCCGGGTTTCAGGTCGAGGTCGCGGGCAAGGTCCTCCAGCATCCACAGCGGATGGGGCCCCATGTCGAGTTCGAGCAGCCAGGCCGGATCGTAGGCGGACGAGAGCGGGTAACGGTCGGGACGCACGAGTGCGTCGAACGCGGTCACGGATCCGACCCAACATCATCCCGTTTCCCGCGCGCAATCGAATTTTCCGGCCGGTTGACCTGCGCCCGCGCCGGCCGGGCGGAACGTGCGGCGGGGCTATCCGGCGGGCGTGCTCGGCTGCTTCCAGCCGTTCTCGACCGACAGCCGGCACCTGCCGGGGTCGTCTCCCACGCTGACGAACAGCGCGGTCAGCAGGGGGACGCCGTGAGCGAGCGTTTCGCGCGGCAGGGGGCCGTTGGCGACCAGGGAGGCCAGCCCGTGGACGACGGCCCAGCTCTGGATCGCCAGTTCCAGCGGGTCGGTGTCCGCGCGGAAGCGGCCGGCCCTCCTGCCTCGTTCGACGGCCTGGACGAGGTGTTCCAGGGTCGCGTCCGCGGCCTTGAGGTCCTCGAGCTCGAAGTTCGCGTCGAACATGACCCGGTACAGGTCGGGGTGGTCCAGGGCGTTGCGGAGGTAGGCGGCGACCATGGCGGTCAGGTCCCGCACCGGGTCCGTGGACGTCGTCACCGTCGTGAACCTGGCCGCCAGGCGGGTGAAGCCCTCCTGGCGCAGGGCCTTCCACATGCCGTCCATGTTTCCGAAATAGGTGTAGACGGCCATCGTCGAGACCCCGGTCCCGGCCACCAGTGATCTCAGGGTGATGGGCTCGCGGGTGCGAAGCATGTGCGCGGCCCGCTCGATGAGCAGGGTGCGGACCGCCGGATCCTTCGTCCTCACCATGGCACCAGAATATATAGCATTGCATTGCTATACATTCGGGACGCCCGTTCCGCTCGAGATCGCCGACGACCGGCCCGCCCGCCCCGGAACGGGAACGGGAGGTCCGATCCGGCCCGACGGGCCCGTCGGAGCCGGTCGGCCCTGGGGCACGGAAGCCGGTCAGTCGTGGGGCCGGGCCCCGGCGGCCCGCCCCGTGGCCCTCACCCGGCCGGGGGCGGGGCCGGCCTGGTGTCGGTCCAGCCGGATTCCAGCACCACCTCGACCATGTCGCCCTTCTCCGGTATGCCGGTGACCTCGAAGGTCAGCACCTTGGAGGTGCCGGGGTCGATGATCAGCCTGCCTGTAGCGGGCCGGCCCTCCTGGATCGGGAAGGTCACGGCGACGCCCGGCCGCCCCCGCGGGTCGGTGGCCGGGCCTTCGACCCGCACCGCGGGCAGCGTCGCCAGCGCCTGATAGGCGGCGCCGCGCACCTGCGGGGAGGCGGGCAGTTCGTACAGGAGCGAGGCCAGGGTACGCGGCAGGCCGCCCTCCACGGAACCGGCGAAGTCCCGGTCCCTGCGGATCGCCTCGGCGGCCCGCCCCTTCAGCGCTTCGGGGTCGGCGGGCAGCGCCGCGATCTCCTTCAGGGTCAGCGGCATGGCACTCCAGTAGAGTCGCGGCCTCCCCTTGAGCCGGGTGAGCGTGCCCTCGCCGGGCGAGGTGGAGTAGACGCCGCCGTCCTCCCCCATCGGCCATTCGGTCGGAGAGCCGTCCCGGCGCCACGCCTCCATGTCCAGGGGGCGGGCGGCCAGCTGCCTGCGGCCGATCCAGCCCCGGCCGTCCCCGGCCATCCACGTCTCCGCGAGGTTGGAGGTCTCCAGACGGTAGGTGCTGCCGTTCTTGCCGAACGGCCGGGGCCACCGCGTCGTGTACAGCTGGCTGAGGCGCCAGTACGCCCCCTCGGGGGCGGCTTCGGCCTTGGCGGCGGCGGCCAGCAGGATCGACCTGCCCGGCAGGGAGGTGACGCCGATCGTGGCCACGGGAGGGAGCGGTGAGGTGGGGGCGACCTGGCCGAGGAGGACGGCCGTCACCGTCGCGGCCGCGACCAGCCCGACGGCACCGGCCCACCACGGCAGGCGCCGCCAGGCCGTCCGGGGCGAGCCCGCCCGGGTCGCCATGATCGCCTCACGCAGGTCGCGCGCGCCGGGCCCCTGATCCGGCGCGTGCGGTGCCGGGTCGATGGCCTTCACCAGGTCGTCGATGTCACTCATGCCTCTCCCCTCGCGATCGTCAAGGACGCCTGCCGCTCCAGCGCCGCCGCCAGCCGCCTGCGCGCCCGATGCAGCCGGGTCCGGGCGGCGATGGCCGTACATCCCACGACTCTGGCGATCCGCTCGCTGGTCAGGCCCTCCCAGCAGGCCAGCGCCAGGACCTCGCGGTCGCGTTCGGGCAACCCGTCGAAGGCGACGCGAACATGGTCCAGGTCGACCGGCCCGACCGGCCGGTCGGCGGCCAGTTCCGCACGCAGCCGTTCGGCGAGCACGGCCCTGCGGGAGGCGCCGCGCCGCTGGTTGGCCAGCACGCGGCGGGCCACCCCGTACAGCCACAGCAACGCCTCCTCCCCCTCGGGCACGTCGCCGATGCGCCGCCAGGCGGTGAGGAACGTCTCGGAGATGACGTCGGTCGTGTCGTCGGGCGAACCGGTGCGGCGGGCGGCGTACTGATGTATCGCCGGGTAGTACGCGTCATAGACCGCCTCGAAGCGATCTCGGTGGGTCACAGGGTCTCCTTGCCGAAAGGTGCCGGACACCTGGTACATGTCCGGCACCTTTTGGAATGTTGCAGATCGCTGTGAGCACTTCGCACTCCTTGCCCCGATCGAGCCCGCGCCCGGGCCGGAGGGCGATGGCGGCATGCCGGGCGCGGTTCTCGGCCACCTCGCTTGACAAGCTTTCCGTACGCTGTACGGTATATCGTACGGTTCGGAGCGCGCCGCCGGACGGCGCCCTGTGCCGTCCGGCGACGGGCGAGGGACCTGCGGGACGCGTCATCGACGAAAAGGCGCGTCATCGACGAAGGAGCGGAACAGTGTCAGAGATCCAGGAATCCCCTTTCGGCAGCGGTGCCTTCACGCCGACGGCCGAGGACCGGGAGGGCGTCGAGGCGTGGTTCGCCGAATATGACGCCCACAGCGCGAAGGTCGATGTCGAGCGCATGGCGGACATGGCGATGTTCCCGCTCAACGTGGTGACCGACGGCCCCGACGGCGACGGCCTGGCCGATCGATGGACGAGGGAGCGGTTCACACGCACGATGGCCGAGGTGATGGGAGGCGGGGAGGCGGGCGACCTCACGATGGAGTCGGTCCGCACCCCCCACTTCCTGACCGCGAACCTGGTCGTCGTGGTCACCGACGCGACGATGACGGTCAACGGTGAGGCGTACGCCATGCGTTACGCGGATCTGCTGGTGAGGTCGGGGGGCCGGTGGGTCTTCCAGACCATGGTGCAGGGAGGGTGGGCGGATGCCTGGAAGGAGGGCGCGCCGGGCGCCTGATCGGTGAGGGGCGGCCGGGTGGCGGGGGTGCCGGGCGAGCCGCCCCGTCCTCGCCGCCCGGGTGGCGAGGACGGCCTTCCGCGTGGGGACCTCAGTTCTTGATGCCGGTGAGGGTGACGCCCTCGATGAAGTGGCGCTGCAGGAAGAAGAAGAGCGCGATGATCGGGGCGATGACGACGGTGTTGAGGAGGTAGCGGCCGAAGGGCTGGGCGGTGAGCGCGCCGCCGAAGTTGCCCCACTCGAAGGGGTCGGGGATCCACTCGGGCGGCGCGACGAACATCTGGCCGTCCCGCATGAGGGCGCTGCGGACCAGCCAGACGAACGGCAGCAGGGTGGGGACGGCGCCGGCTCACCGCCGCCCGGCGGGGTGCAGACGGTCCCGTGCGAGGTGGTCCTGCGCGAGTCGACCGGGGTCACCCCCGGCTGAGCGGCACTCGCGCCCGGGTCCCGGCACCGCCGGGCGCCGCGGAGTGCGGGAGTGCGGCTACCGCGGCTGCCAGCGGCCGATCTTCTTGGAGACGAGAGCGGCGCCGATGCGCGCGTAGAAGCGTTGCGCGGCCACGTTGGCCTCGGCCACCTCCCAGCGGATCACCTTGCCGTCGGCGGCCTCGGCGGCGGCCCGCATCAGCAGCTCTCCCACGCCGTTGCCGCGTTCGGCGCCGGTCACGTACAGGTCGTCCAGGGCGAGGTAGTCCTCGCCGGACCAGAAGCCGACGCGCCGCAGCCAGGAGACGTAGCCGACGGCCGCGCCGTCCCGCTCGGCGATCAGGTAGGTGATCTCCGGGCGGGCGAGCAGCCGCTTCAGGTCGTCGACGCTCACCGTGACGCTCCGGGCCTGGTTCTGGTGCTCGGCGAGTCCGCGGATGAGGCCGTGCACGGTGGTGGCGTCATCGGGCGTGGCGCGGCGTATGTCCATCACGGTGGTCCTTCCAGGTGGGGGTTCGAGGAGTGGGCGGGGCAGTGTGCTTTTCAGGCCGGTCGCCGTCGGCCGCCGGGCGGGACGGGGCCCGGCCGCGCGGCGCCGGGCCGGGCGCGTTCGCCGCGCCCGGCGGCCGGCCGGCCGGGGCGGCCCTCCCGGCCGGGAGGGAACGCTACCGGGGTCCGGTATCCACACGGGCGAAATAAACCCTACCCCGGATAGGTATGAGCGAGGTAGGCGGATCCGGTGGCGAAAAAGCGTCCAAAGGTGAGGTCAGCCGTGTTCCGCGTGCCGGCCGTGGTCGGCGACCTGGGCGTCGAACCACGCGTGCAACGCTGTGACCAGGGGCGCGTCAGAGGTGGTGTAGGTGATCCGGGCGCCTGCGGGCAGTTCCGCGTAGCGGATGCCGATGCGGTCGTGGCCTTGCTCGAGGTCGCGCAGGCCCGGCATCTCACCGCCGTGGATGGAGGCGGGGTCGCCGTAGTCGCCCCTGCCGAAGCTCGCGGCCTCGGCGGTCAGGTGCTCGCGGATCAGCGTGACCTGCTCGGCGTCGGCGGGGTCGTCGGAGACGACCGTCTGCACGCCGCCGGTGGCGGACTTGGCGAAGCGGTGCGTGGTGCGCTCCAGGTCGAACGGCATCACCTGCCGGCTCCTGGCCGCGATGTCGGCCTGCCGGGCGGCCGGCGCCCGCTGCTCGTTCCGGCCGGTGAGCACGTACGCCGTCGCGGCGACGACGACGAGCGCGAGCGCCGCGACGAGCGCCTGAACGCGCCGATCCTCAAGTTTCATCCATGGCCTCCGTGAGAATGGTCAGGGCGCGCAACACGTCGGCGCGTTCGCCCTCGGGGACACGCTCCAGAACGGCGGAGAACCGCGCGGCCCTGGCCTCGGCCAGCCGGGCCGCGGCCTTCACCCCGTCCGGGGTGAGCCGGACCAGCACGCCGCGCCCGTCGTCGGGCGCCGGGGTGCGCTCGGCCCAGCCGCGGTTGATGAGCTGCGTGACCAGCCGGCTGGTGGTGCTCTTCTCCAGCCGGAGCCGGTGCGCCAGGTCGCTCTGCCGCAACACGCCGTCCCTGGCCAGCTCACCCAGCGCGTGAGCCTCCGACACCGGGACGGGCTGCCCGCAGGGAGTCCGGTCCGGCTGGTGAAGCCCGAAGGCCCGCACGAAGCGGGCCACGGCCTCCTGGAGTTCGCGATCATCCGCCATGGTTCGACCATACAACCAGATAGTTGCATGAGGCAACCAGATGGCGGGCGCCTCCCAATCTGCTCGTGCTGCGGGACATCATGTTCGGCGACCGGCGCTACTTCAGGGAGCTGCTCGCCGGCTCGGAGGAGGGGGTCGCCTCCAACATCCTGGCCGACCGGCTGAGGCGGCTGGTCAACGCCGGCCTGCTGACCCGCGAGGACGCGGGGCCGGGACGGCGGGCCGGGCAGCTGCTGGCCGTTCCTGGCGTGGTACTTGCCGTTGGCGGCCGGGTAGCCGGTGGAGTAGGGGGTCTGGATGCCCCGGAAGTACACCCACATGCCGTTGTAGGCCGCGTTGTTCGTGACGGAGACGGTGTTCTGCCAGTCGTTGCCCGGCAGGTGGTTGTTCTCGGCCCCGGCGGCCACCGTGTCGAAGGGCTGCAGGTCGAAGAACCTGAACCAGTCCTTCACCGCCTCCTCCGCCGCCGGCCTGAAGGGCTGGCCGGAGAAGTAGCCGGTGATCGTGTCGTAGCGGTAGTCGAAGTTGATCGGGATCGTCGGTTCCAGCTGGGTCTTCTGGTCCTGCTGGACCCGGATGGGCATGGTCTGCTGGTAGGTCGCGTTGTCCGCCGCCCGGGTGGTGAGCCTCAGCGTGTGCTGCTCGTCGGCGCCCGGGCCCCGCTTGGAGTGGATCGCCGGCTTGAAGGTCTTCTGCTCGGAGGCGTCGGCGAACGTCAGGCTCCTGGTCGCGCCGGTGGCGGTGAGCCGGCTGGGCAGGTCCATCATCAGCCGGGAGGTGCCCTCGGCCTTGAGGTCGACAGTGACCGGGAACGGCACGTCCTGCGGGGGGCGCCGCGCGCTCCCCCGTGCCACCTGAAGGAAACAAAAGGAATAGGTTTTCCTTCTGGAGGACAGATCTAATATGAGCGGAGAGTCAATAGTCAGGGGCCGACCAAGAAAGCGCTTGCCCGAGGCTCTGCCCGCCGTACCGGTGAAAGGAAAAGGCTTGTCCGAACAGGTGGCAGCCGTCACGATCCGCGAGGTGGCCGCGGCCGCGGGCGTGTCGATCGGCACGGCTTCCAAGGCGCTCAACGGGCGCGGCAAGCTGCGCGAGGAGACACGGGCCCGGGTGGCGGCGGTGGCGGAGGAGCTCGGCTTCCGGCCCAACACGATGGCGCGGGGCCTCCTGTCCGGGCGCACCTACACGGTGGGCCTGGTCTCGTGCGACAGCTTCGGCAGGTTCAGCATCCCGGTCATGCTCGGTGTGGAGGACGCGCTGGGCGCGGGCCAGATCTCCGTCTTCATGTGCGACACGCGCGACGACCCGATCCGCGAGCAGCACTACGTCGAGCGGCTGCTCGCCCGCCGCGTCGAGGGCATCATCGTCACCGGCCGCCGCACCGAACCCCGTCCCAGCATCGGCACCGACCTGCCGGTGCCCGTCGTGTACGCCATGACCCGCTCGACCAGCGACTCCGACTTCTCCGTCATCTCCGACGACCTCGGCGGCGGGGCGCTGGTCGCGCGACATCTCCTCGCCACGGGACGCTCGCGCGTCGGTCACGTGACCGGTCCGCAGCGGTTCGAGGCGGCCAGGCGGCGGGCGGAGGGCATGACGAGCGCGCTGGCGCAGGCCGGGCTGCGGTCCGCGGGCGAGCCGCTGTTCGGCGAGTGGAGCGAGGAGTGGGGCCGCCAGGGCGCCGACATCCTGCTGAGAGCGCACCCCGAGGTCGACGCGATCTTCTGCGGCAGCGACCAGATCGCCCGCGGGGTCTGCGAGACCCTCAGGGAACGCGGGCGGCGCGTCCCCGACGACGTGGCGCTGGTGGGGTTCGACAACTGGGAGCCGATGGCGATGGGCTGCAGGCCGCCGCTGACCACGGTCGACATGAATCTGGGCGAGATCGGGCGGGTCGCCGCCGAGCACCTGCTCGGCGCCATCGGCGGCGCCCCCCGGCCGAGCGGCGTGCTGACCGTGCCGTGCGGCCTCGTGCTGCGCGAATCCTCCCGGGCCACTCCCACGTGACCGGCCGGCGGGAACGGTCCCGCCGTCACGAACGGGGACGGATCAGGTGAGGATCGGCGTGGTCTGGGCGGAGGCGATCCTCCAAGCGCCGTCCTCCTTGACCATCACGTAGGTGAGCCGCCCCGAGGTGGCGGGCAGCGCGTCCACCGGAGCGCCGCCGGCCTCCCGCCGCCGGTCGTGAACGTGTTTGACGCTCGCCACGATCGCCACGTCCTCGCGGAGGAAGCGGATGTCCTCGATCTCGGCCGTGGTGGTCACGTCGGCCAGCGGCGACGCCAGGGCCTGGCGCATCGCCTCGGCCAGCACGTCGCGCCCCACCACCCGGCGCCCGCCGAAATTGACGATGGCCACCTCGGCGGTGTGCAGGGGGATGAACCCGTCCACGTCGCTCTGGAACTCCACGGCGTCCGCGACCACCCGGCGGATGGCGGCGTCCTCGGACAGATCGGCGCTCATGTCGGTTCTCCCTGCTCGGGTGCTCGGTGGGGCGGGGCCTGATCGCCCCCGAGGAGAACCATGCATCCTCAACCTGACATGAGGTCAAGCGTGATCCGCCCCGCCGGCCCTGACTGGTTCCGGGACCGAGGAACCCGGGCAGACCGGGTGCCGCCCGCACTCCCTACAAGCAACTCATGTTGACTAACGTCGGATTAGTCAATTAATGTTGCTTCCATGCCCGCGAGTGACATCCCCATCCCCCAGGACCCCGCCGACGCGCTGGCGGCCGTGGTGGCGCTGCGGCGCCTGGCCGACCAGCTGGAGGACGCCGCCGTCGAGCGGGCGATGCGCGAGGGCTGGAGCTGGCCGCAGGTCGCCGAGGCGCTCGGCGTGACCCGCCAGGCGGTCCACCGGAAGCACGCCAAACGGCTCGTCGCCGCGGGCGTCACGCTGAGGAGACGTTCACCATGAACACGTCCGACAGATACCTCCACATGGTCCTCACGGAGGGGGCGGTCGAGGCGCAGCGGCACGGATCGGCCACGGTCGAGGCGCACCACATCCTGCTCGCCGTCGCGGCCCAGACAGGCACCGCCCCCCAGCGCGTCCTGGCCTCCGTCGGCCTCGACCACCAAGCGGTCCTGGCCGCTCTCGACCGGGAGTTCGAGCACAGCCTGAGCACGGTCGGGGTCTCCCCCGCCTCCTTCGGCCTCCCGGCGCCGAGCACCGTCCTCAAGCGCCCGCCCACCATGGGCGCGACGGGCAGGCTCGCCCTCGAGCGAAGCTTCGCCTCGGTCTCCCGCAAGAAGGACCTGCGACCGGCGCACGTGCTACTCGGGATCCTGCGGGCCGAGGTCGGCACGGTGCCACGCGCGCTGGCCCTGGCCGGCGTCGACCGCACCGACCTGCTGGCCCGCGTCCACAGCGCCGCCGCGGACGGCGACCTCGGGTAACGACCACGGCGGTCCCCTTCCGGCATGCCATGCCGTGCCGTGCCGTGCCGCGCCCTTTCCTTTCGACCCCCCGGTTCTTCTTCCATGCCCCAGGAGGCAAGATGTCGATGTTCCATGCCCGCGCGAGCCTGCTCGCCGCCGCCCTGGCGGTGGGAGGGGCCGCCATGATGACGACCCCCGCCTCCGCGACCGGCCGCGACCGGGGTCACGCCGGGCTCCGGCGTGCGCTCGACCGGGTCGTGGCCGACGGCGGCGGGCCCGGCGTCGTCGCCGAGTTCAGGGACGCCCGCTCGGCGCCGTGGTTCGGCACGGCGGGGGTGGCCGACATGACGACCGGCCGCGAGCGCCGGCCGGGTGAGCACTTCCGCATCGGAAGCCTCACCAAGGCGTTCACCGGCACGGTGGTCCTGCAACTGGCGGCCGAGGGAAAGCTGACCCTGGACGACACGGTGGCGAAGTGGCTGCCCGGCGTGGTGGAGGAGCACCTCGGCGCGGACGGCACCGGGATCACCGTCAGGCGGCTGCTCAACCACACCAGCGGGCTCCCCGACGCCATCCCCGGCCAGGAGACCCCGCGCCCGGAGGAGCCCGGGAAGCGCTTCATCTACTCCAAGGTGAACTACAGTCTCGCGGGCATGATCGTCGAGCTCGCGACGGGCACGACCCTCGCGGAGGAGATCGAGCACCGCCTCGCCCGCCCGCTCCACCTGACGGGAACCTACCTCCCCGGCACCGAGGAGACGGCGGTCCGCGCCCCGCACGCCCGCCACTACTCCAAGCCGGGCGAGGGCGGCCCCGACGCGGAGATCCACGACGTGACCGAGATGGACGTGAGCTGGGCCGGGGCCGCAGGCGGCATGATCTCGACGACCTCGGATCTGCACCGGTTCCTGAACGCCCTGCTGTGCGGCCGTCTCCTGCCGCCCGCCCAGCAGGAGGAGATGTTCACCACCGTCTCGACGGAGGGCTCGGGCTGGGTCCCGGACACCGGGTACGGCCTCGGCGTCTACTCCCAGAGGCTCCCGTGCGGGGTCACGCTCTGGGGCGGCGGCGGCTTCATCCAGGGCTCGATGTCGTACGCGATGGGCGACCGCCAGGGCACGCGCGTGCTGGTGAGCAATCTGAACGGCGACTGGAACGACTTCCAGGAGACCTTCACCACGCTCTTCGAGACGTCCTTCGGCCCGGCCGTCCCGCCACCGGGCGGCGCGGGCGGGTGACCGGGGGCCGGGGGCCCGGCAGCGCGCGACATCCGGTTTGTCGAAATTCACCGGACCCGGCTAGTCTCCCGTTGATTAGGAAAGGCTAACCTACTTCAGGCGAGCTCTCCGCCCAGCCCGTCCAGAGCCGCCCGAAAGAGTACTCCATGCCCCCCGCGCAGTCCCTCGCCCGCCGTACGGGCCGGCTCCGGGTCTGCCCGGCTCTGCCGGCCCCGCGGCGCGGGGTACCGGGCCCGCGCCTGACCGTCGCGGGGATCGGGGTGAGCGCGATCCTCCGCTCGCCGACCCAGGGGTTCGTCATCAAGGCGGACCCGCGCGCGGCCCGCGCGGCGGCGCTGTGGGGCCGGGGCAGCCTGAACGATCCGCGCCGGCGACAGGTCCCGCCGGTGGCGCGCGCCGCCGACGCGCGCCGCCTGCTGCCGGCCGGCCAGGCGCGCGCATGACAAGGGCGGGTATGACGGGGACGCGTACGACAGAGGCGGGCATGACCGGAACGCGCACGACAGAGGCGGGCATGACCGGCGCGAACGTTCTGCGCAGGACCCTGAGACGCAACGCCGCACGCCTGGGCGCGGGCACCCTGCTGCTCAGCCTGCACCAGGTGTGCGAGGCGAGCGTGCCGATCCTCATCGGTGTGATCGTCGACCGTGCGATCGGCCCGGGCGACGGCGGGGCACTGCTGTGGTGGCTCGCCGCGCTGGCCGCGCTGTTCACCGTGCTGAGCCTGGCCTACCGGTACGGCGCGCGGACCCTCATGCGCGCCATCGCCCACGAGGCCCACCTGCTGCGCCTGGAACTCGCCGCGAAGATCATCGACCGGCGCGGCCTGGACACCGGTCTGCGCGCGGGCGAGTTGCTGACGATCTCCTCCAACGACGCCGACAACACCTCCGAACTCCTGGACTACCTGCCGCGCGCGGTCGGGGCGCTGGTCGCGGCGGCGATGTGCGCCGTGACGTTGCTGCTCATCGACCTGCCCCTCGGTGTGGCCGTCCTGGTGGCCACGCCGTTGACGCTGCTGGCGCTGCACGTCGGCACGCCGTACATCACCCGGCACGTCGCCGCCCAGCAGGAGCTGGCCGGTCAGGCCGCGTCGCTCGCGACCGACCTGGTCAGCGGCGTGCGGCCGCTGCGGGGCATCGGCGCCGAGGCGGCGGCCTCCCGGCGGTACGAGCGGGTCAGCAGGCTCTCGCTGGCGGCCGCGCTGCGGGCCGGCCGTACCCAGGGAATCTACGCGGCCGTCTCCGGCGCGGGCGGCGCGCTGCTGGCGAGCGGGGTGGCGGTGCTCGCCGGGTGGTTCGCGCTGCGCGGCCAGATCTCCGCCGGCGAGTTCCTGACGGTGATCGGTCTGGCGCAGTTCCTGATGGAACCCGTGGGCACGCTGACGCTGGTGCCCGGCTGGGTGGCCGAGGCGCGCGCCTCGGCCGACCGGGTGGCGCGCGTGGCCGGCGCGCCGGTGCTGCTGCCCGGCGGACCTCCGTCCGGCGGGCCCGGCGACGCCGGCGCGGCAGGCCCCTCGGACGGAGGCCCTCCCGGGCTGGAGGTCTCCGGGCTGAGCTACGACGCGCTCGCGGGGGTGGACCTGGTGGCCGGGCCCGGCGAATTCGTCGGGGTGATGGCCCACCGCCCCGCCGACGCCGACGCGCTGGTGCGGGTGCTGTCCGGGCGGGTGAGCCCCGCCGAGTACGGCGGAAGCGTGCGGATCGGCGGCCGGATCCTCGTCGAACCCCACCACACCGACCTGTTCGAGGGCACCCTCGCCACCAACCTGACCGTGGGCGGCGAGCCGGGGAGCCCGGAGGAGCTCGCGGCGGTCCTGACCGCCTCGGCGGCCGACGACGTGGTCGCCGCCCATGCCGACGGCCTGGAACACCAGGTGGTGGAACGGGGCGCGAGCCTGTCGGGCGGCCAGCGCCAGCGGGTGGCACTGGCCAGGGCGCTGCTGGCCCGCCCGCCGATCCTGGTGCTGCACGATCCGACCACGGCCGTGGACGCGGTCACCGAACAAGGCATCGCCCGGGGCCTGCGCTCCCTGCGCCACCCCGGGGGCGGCGACACCTTCACCACCCTGGTCGTGACCAGCAGCCCCGCCCTCCTCGCCGCCGCCGACCGGGTGTTCGTGCTGGACGGCGGCAAGGTGGTCGCCGAGGGATCGCACGCCGAGCTGGGGGCCACCGACGACGACTACAGGCAGGCGGTGCAGCGATGAGCACGCGGGGGGAACAGGACCTGCTGCCGGTCGCGAGCGGCGGTGAGACCTGGCGCTGGCTGCGCGCCCGGCTGCGCGAGCGCCGCGGCACGGTGGTCGTGACGCTGCTCGTCGGCCTGCTCGGCGCGACGGCGTCGGTCGTCCCCGCGTACGTGATGGGCATCCTCGTCGACCGGGTGCGCGGGCAGTCGGGCACCGCGGTGATCGTCGCGGTCGCCGTGGTCATCACGCTGTCGGCCCTCGCCGGCGGTGCCGCCACCGGGCTGACGTCCTACCTGGTGGCCAGGCTGGGCGGGCAGATCCTGGCCGTCCTTCGCGAGCGTACGGTCGCCCGCGCCCTCACGCTCCCGCTCACCACGCTGGAACGCGCGGGCAAGGGCGACCTGCTGTCGCGCGTCAGCGCGGACGCCGCCGAGGTCACCAAGGCCGTCTCCGACGTCGTCCCCGGCGTGATCGCCTCGGTCCTGCTCGGCACGCTGAGCCTGACCGCGATGGTCGGCCTCGACTGGCGGCTCGGCCTGGCCGGCGCCGTCTCGGTGCCGCTGTACGCGCTGGCGCTGCGCTGGTATCTCCCCCGGGCCGCCCCTTACTACGCGAAGCAGCGCGTCGCGGTCGCGCGCTCGTCGCAACGGCTGGTCGAGAGCATGCAGGGCGTGCGCACGGTGCACGCCTACCGCGTGGAGGAAGGTCACCTGCGCGCCATCGACACCGCCTCGCGCGACTCGCGGGAGGTGTCGGTGGGGGTGCTGGACCTGTTCACCCGTCTCGTGGGACGGGTCAACCGGGCCGAGTTCCTCGGCCTGACCACCATCCTGGTCGCCGGCTTCCTGCTGGTCCGCGCGGACGCCGTCACCGTCGGCGAGGCCGCCGCCGCGGCCGTGCTGTTCCACCGGCTGTTCAACCCGATCGGCATGTTGCTGTTCGTCTTCGACGAGGTGCAGGCGGCCGGGGCGAGCCTGGCCAGGCTGGTCGGCGTCGCCCGCCTGGAGTCCGCCCCCGAACCCGAGGGGGGATCGGCGCCGGCCGACGCCTCACTCGACCTGGTCGACGTGCGCTTCAGCTACGACGGCTCCGCCGAGGTCCTGCACGGCGTCACCCTTCGCGTGCCCGCCGGGGCCCGGGTGGCCCTGGTCGGCTCGACGGGCGCGGGCAAGTCGACCCTCGCCGCCGTCGCGGCCGGGTCGCTGCGCCCGACCGGCGGCAGCGTCCTGATCGGCGGGGTGCCGCCCTCCTCGCTGGACACGGCGAGGCTGCGCGGACACGTGGCGATCATCACGCAGGAGACCCACGTCTTCGCCGGCCCCCTCGTCGAGGACCTGCGCCTGGCCCGCCCCGGCGCGACGGCCGAGCAGGCCGCCGCGGCCCTGGAGGTGGTCGGGGCGCTGCCGTGGGCGCTGGCGTTGCCCGAGGGCCTCGGCACCGTGGTCGGGGAGGGTGGCCACGAGCTCTCGCCCGCCCAGGCGCAGCAGCTCGCCCTGGCCCGCCTGGTGCTGGCCGACCCGGCCGTCGCCGTACTGGACGAGGCCACCGCGGAGGCGGGCAGCATGGGCGCGCGCGTGCTGGAGGACTCGGCCGCCGCGGCCACGCGCGGCAGGACCACCCTGGTCGTGGCGCACCGGCTGACCCAGGCCGTCTCCGCCGATCGTGTCGTCGTCCTGGAACACGGGCGGATCGTCGAGGAGGGGCCCCACGAACGGCTGGTCGCCGCCGGGGGCCGCTACGCCCGTCTCTGGGAGGCCTGGGAGTCGCGCTAGGTCCGGGGCCGGGCCCCGCCCGGGGCCGAAACCGACCGCCGTGGTCTTCCCCGCGAACCCGGGGCGGGCCTTCCTCGCCTCCTCGATCCTCGCGTCGACCTTGTCGACCGGCGCCCGGGCCTCGGTGCTCCCGCCCAAAACCCTGCCGACGGTCGAGGCGGCTCCGTCACCCTCACCGTCACCGTCACCGTCACCGTCACCGTCACCGTCACCGTCACCGTCACCGGGCGAGTTTGGCGAGCATGTCGGGTAGTTCCGCCTCGTGCACCACGGCGAGGCGCCTGGTGGCTCGGGTGATCGCCACGTAGAGATCGTGACCCCCCTTGGGCGACTGGGCGAGGATCTCGTCAGGGGCCACGACCACGACGGCGTCGAACTCCAGCCCCTTGGACTGGGTCACGGTGAGCACCACCACCGGCGTCTCGAGGTCGACCTCGGCGAAGCCGGTATGCCGCGCGTCGGGAACGATGACGGCCAACCGCCCTTCGCCGATCGCGGCGAGCTCGGACTCCACCACGTCCGCGAACCCGGGTGACGTCCGGCGGATGGCGCGAGGCGGAGCCCCGCCGGTACGGACCGACCGCGGGGGGACCTGGCCGGGAGCCACGGCGCGCAGGACGTCGGCGGCCACGTCCATGATCTCGGCCGGGGTCCGATAATTGATCATCAGTCGCTCCTCGCGCCAGCGGCCCTCGGCATAGGGAGCCAGCACCTCTTCCCAGGTGCGGGCGCCCGCCGCCGACCCCGTCTGGGCGATGTCGCCGACGACGGTCAGCGAGCGGGTCGGGATGCGCCGCATGACCGAACGCCAGGCCATCGCCGACAGCTCCTGGGCCTCGTCGATGATCACGTGACCGTAGACCCACGTCCGGTCGGCGGCCGCGCGCTGGGCGGTGGTCAGCGCCGGGCCGCGGTCGTGATGACGGTCGGCCAGGGTGCCGACGTCCAGCAGGTCACCGAGCCTCGCCCCGGCCTCGTCCAGGATCTCGAAGTTCTCGTTGTAGGTCAGCACGTCCTGGGCGTAGGCCCGCTCGTCGCGCCGCTCGGCGGCGTCGGCCCGGTCCCGTTCCGGATCGGCGGTCAGGTCGGAGCCGAGCAGCTCGGCGGCCTCGTCGAGCAGCGGCACGTCACCCACCGTCCACGGCGCGTCCGGCGCGCGTAGCAGCTCCCCCGCCTCACCGGCGTCCAGCCCCGCCGAGAGCATCGCCTCCCAGTCGGACAGCAGCTCGCCGACCAGTCGCTCCGGGGTGAGGACCGGCCACAGCTCGTCCACCGCCTGCCGTACCGCCGGCTGCTCCCACAGCACCCGGCACGCCTCCCGCAGCGTCTCCTCCTCCTCGACCCGCATCTCCTCCTCGTCCGGCGGCAGATCCAGCCACGGGTCGCCGTCGTCGGGCAGTATCACCCCCAGCTCCTCCTCGTCCGTCAGCCACTCGTACTGCGCGGCCTCGGCGGTGGCCAGCGCCCGCAGCATGTCGAGGACGAACACGTGCCGGGACTCGTTGTGCAGGCTGCGCAGCCCACGGGCGCGGTCGCGGGCGACGACGCAGGTGTCGTGATCCACGCGGAGCGTCGTCCAGTCGATCACGACCTCCTCGCCGCCGCGCACCGACGTCCGAGCGGGGATCCTGACCTCGAGGTCCCCTTCGGGAACCCGCTGCCGATCCTGTACGGCTTTCGCCATCACCTCGACCATCCGCAGGTCACCCTTGATCACGGCCTGGGACGGGCCGTCCTCCGCCGTCGCCGTGATGCCCGGATAGAGCCGCCCGAGCGTGGCCATCACCACGTCGCTCTCGCCGAGGGAGGGCAGCACCTGCTCGATGTAGCGGGAGAACAGGTCGTTGGGACCGATGACCAGGACACCCCTGCGCTCCAGGACGTCCCTGTGCGTGTAGAGCAGGTAGGCGGCCCGGTGCAGCGCGGCGACCGTCTTACCGGTGCCGGGACCGCCCTGGACCACGAGGATCCCGTGCAGACCCGAGCGGATCACGCGGTCCTGCTCGGTCTGGATGGTGGCCACCACCTCGCTCATCTTGCCGGTCCTCGCCCGCCGCAGCGTCGCCAGGAGCGCGGCCTCCCCGACCAGCGACCGGCGGTCGGCGTCGCTCATCCGATCGAGGTCGAACACCTCGTCGTCGACGCCGACCACGGTCCGGTCGCGAGTGTGCAGGTGGCGGCGCCGTACCAGTGAACCCGGGTCGCCGGGCGTGGCGGTGTAGAACGGGCGGGCGGCGGGCGCCCGCCAGTCGATCAGGACCGGCTCGCCGTCGCCGTCGCGCAGCCCGATCCTGCCGACGTAGAGGGTCTCACCGCCGGAGTCGTCGATCCTGCCGAAGCACAGGCCATGCTCCACTCCGTTGAGCCTGGCGAGGCGCCTGGCGTACTCGCCGGAGAACACCTCCCGCTCGACCATGCCCCGGGCGGTGCCGACCCCGGGACTGCGGTGGGCCTCCTTCAGAGAGATCTCGGCCCGCTCACGCGCCTCGTCGAGGTGGCCGTACAGCATGGTGACGTAGGACTGCTCGGTTTCGATCTGAGGGCTTGACACTTGACGGCTCGGCATTTCCTTGGTACGCTCCTCTTAGTTGGGGGCGTGTTCTCTTTTTTACGTGAGAGCGCTAAGAAGACGAGTATAGACCGCCCCGCGCGCCGATGCATCGGCCCAGCGCCGTCAGCCGCCGACCTCGGGTCGCGGAGACCCGGGCCGCAGAAACGCGGCGATCGAGGCGCGGATCCGCGAGCTGATGGACGCCGGCGCGGCCCCGTCGGGCGAGGCGGCGATGGACGTGGCCGAGGCGCAGCGGCGGCCAACGCCGCGCGCGCTGCCGGCGCGCCGCCCGCGGCCGGGCGACCGGCCCGTTCGACGCGTGAGGCATGCGGCGGTTCGCCTCCCCCGCCCGAGGCCGCGCGGCGGTCTTTCCGGGGAACCCGGGGTGGGCCGGCCGGGCCGGGAGCCGCGATAGCGTTCCCTCCGTGATTCAGAACGACGGAGCCGAAGGAACCGAACGGGCAGCGGCGATCGAGGAGTCTCCCGGCCGGCCGGGAGACTCCTTCCGCGTGACCTTGCGTCCGATCACCGGCGACGACCGGGAGGAGTTCCTCGGCCTGGTCCGCGCCAGCGCCGGCCTGCACCATCCGTGGATCTCCCTGCCCGGCACGGCCGACGGGTTCCAGGCTCTCCTCACCCGCTACGCCCAGCCCGACGAGGAGTGCCTGCTGGTCCGCCTGCGCGACACCGGGGCCATCGTCGGCGTGATCAACATCAACAACATCATCCGCGGACGCTTCCAGTGCGGGGCCATCGCCTACGCGGCCTTCGCCCCCACCGCCGGGCAGGGCTACATGTCCGAAGGTCTCCAACTGCTGCTGAGACACGCCTTCGAGGACCTGCGGCTCCACCGCCTGGAAGCCCAGGTCCAGCCCGGCAACAGGGCGTCCCTCAAGCTCCTCGAACGGCACGGCTTCAGGAAGGAGGGCTACTCGCCCGATCTCCTGTTCATCGACGGCGCCTGGCGAGACCACGAACGGTGGGCCATCACCGCGCGGATGACCGGCACCCGGCCGACGCCTCCGCACCACACCCTGCCGGACCGCTGAACCGCCGCGGCCCCCGCCGTCCCGGCACGCCCGCCGGACCGGCACCACCCGGCCACGACCCGCCGAACATCCGTCACTCTCCGTGAGAGTGCCATGGCCCGCGGGCCCGGTGACGACGATCGTCACCGGACCCCGCCGCGGCACGCGCCACCCCCCCCGCTTTGCATGACCATGCGCCGTAATGCATAATCTTGTTTCATGTCCAAGGTTCTCACCTCCCTGCCCACCGGCGAGCGGGTCGGCATCGCCTTCTCAGGCGGCCTCGACACCTCGGTCGCCGTCGCGTGGATGCGCGACAAGGGTGCCGTTCCGTGCACCTACACCGCCGACATCGGCCAGTACGACGAGCCCGACATCGCCTCGGTGCCCGGCCGCGCGCTGGCGTACGGCGCCGAGATCGCGCGACTGGTCGACTGCCGCGCGGCGCTGGTCGAGGAGGGCCTGGCCGCGCTCACCTGCGGCGCGTTCCACATCCGCTCGGCAGGGCGCCCCTACTTCAACACCACGCCGCTCGGCCGTGCCGTCACAGGGACCCTGCTGGTCCGGACGATGATCGAGGACGACGTGCAGATCTGGGGCGACGGCTCGACGTTCAAGGGCAACGACATCGAACGGTTCTACCGGTACGGCCTGCTCGCCAATCCCCACCTGCGCATCTACAAGCCCTGGCTGGACGCGGACTTCGTGTCCGAGCTCGGCGGCCGCAAGGAGATGTCGGAGTGGCTGCTCGCCCACGGCCTGCCCTACCGCGACAGCACCGAGAAGGCCTACTCGACCGACGCCAACATCTGGGGCGCCACCCACGAGGCCAAGACCCTGGAGCACCTCGACACCGGCATCGAGACCGTGGACCCGATCATGGGCGTGCGGTTCTGGGATCCCGAGGTCGAGATCGCCGCCGAGATCGTGACCATCGGCTTCGAGCAGGGCCGCCCGGTGACGATCAACGGCAAGGAGTTCGCCACCCCGGTCGACCTGGTGATGGAGGCGAACACGATCGGCGGACGGCACGGCATGGGCATGTCTGACCAGATCGAGAACCGGGTGATCGAGGCCAAGAGCCGCGGCATCTACGAGGCGCCCGGGATGGCGTTGCTGCACGCGGCGTACGAACGGCTGGTCAACGCGATCCACAACGAGGACACCCTGGCGAGCTACCACAACGAGGGACGGCGGCTCGGCCGGCTGATGTACGAGGGCCGCTGGCTCGACCCGCAGGCGCTGATGCTGCGGGAGTCGCTGCAGCGCTGGGTCGGCACGGCGATCACCGGCGAGGTGACGCTGCGGCTGCGGCGCGGTGAGGACTACTCGATCCTGGACACCTCCGGCCCGGCCTTCAGCTACCACCCGGACAAGCTGTCGATGGAGCGCACCGAGGACTCGGCGTTCGGCCCGGTGGACCGGATCGGCCAGCTCACCATGCGCAACCTCGACATCGCCGACTCGCGCGCCAAGCTCGAGCAGTACGCCGGCCTCGGCATGGTCGGCACCACCCATCCCGCGCTCATCGGCGCCGCCCAGGCGGCCTCGACCGGGCTGATCGGCGCGATGCCGCGGGGCGGCGCCGAGGCCATCGCCTCACGCGGCGAGGTCTCCGGCGACGACGAGATGCTCGACCGCGCCGCGATGGAGTTCGGCACCGACTGACCGGCTCGCCCGGTCAGTCGTCCCGGTCCACCAGGGCGGGGGAGATCGGCCTCCGGCGGAAGCCGGTCTCCCCCGCCCTCACCGGCCGTCCCGGATCACTTCGGGTCCTTCCACCCGGAGAGGATGTCGGTGGGCTCCCCCTTCCCCGAGCCGCCGTCCCGGTTCGCGGCGTCGATCAGGCGGCCGAAGTCCTTGCGCGACATGAGCTCGTCCGGAGTGGTGGTCACCCGCTTCTCGGTCTCCGGATGGGACGGGCCGGCGCACTCGGCGTGCTCCGGGGTGCACGTGCCATACGCGCCCATCTGGTCCAGGGGCCCGTCCCAGGCCTTGCGCCTGGCGTCCTCCGCCCTGGCCCGCAGCATCATCCCGTAGGCGATCAGTCCTCTCGCCGCGTCCCTCGCGCCCTCGTCGTCGTGGTCCATCGCGTTGGCCGTCACCATCCCGGGGGCCTCGTAGGTGAGGCCGTCCGCGCTGGTGTAGGTGGTGACGTCGGCGCCGGTCAGGAACCCCCCGGTGCCGAAGATGCCGACCTCGGCCTTGACCTGCCAGGTGCCGCCGCTCTCCGCGTCCGGGAGGGCGGGTCCGTACACGGTCACCAGCATGGCCTCGGCGGAGTTCCCGTCGGCGACGGAGGTCTCCAGGTGGCCGACGTCCAGTTGCGCGGAGGTGCCCCAGGTCCGGCGGCCCGCGGAGATCTCGGCGTTGGTGGCGTTGACCTCGACGTGCATGAGGGTGCCGACTCCACCGCCGTTGTAGTGGGTCTGCCGGGCGAAGGTGGAACCGTTCGCCGGCCGGTCCTCCAGGCCGTCCGGGTCGACCAGGCCGACCGGGTTGTTGCGGGTGTAGGTGTAGAGGTTCGCCCGCCGCGGGTCCGCGGTGTCCGGTGTGAAGCGGTACTTCGGGTCGGCGGAGGTCCACTGCAGGGCCAGCGGGTCGTAGTAGCGGTATCCGTAGTAGTGCAGCCCCGCGGTGGCGTCGCGGTCCTTTCCGTTGAACTCCCGGGAGTACTTCCCCGCCGGGGTGCCTTCGGCGAGCGTCTCGGTGAGCAGCTCGCCGAAGGCGCCGTAGGAGGCGGTCCGCAGCGCCGGGGCCTGGCCGGTGGCGTCGGGCGCCGCGCCGAGGGTGAGGACCTGGTGGCCCTGCACCGAGCCGACGTGATGCTCGACGGTGCCGGTGGCGTGGTCGCCGTCGACGCGGGCCACGGCGTCGCCGCCGATCCGCACGAGGTTGCGGTACTCGGCGGCCGCGCCGGGCCGGTAGCGGGCCTCCAGGTCGCCGAACCAGCGGCGGACCTCGGCGAGGGTGCCGCCGGCGTCGTACCGGATCGCGGCGATCCGGGTGTTGCCGTCGTAGAGGAAGGTCTCCTTCTCCCCTCCCGGCCGGGTCACCCTGCGCAGCCGGTAGCCGTCCCAGCGCTGGCCGACCACGGTGCCGTCGGGCAGCGCGCGGGTGAGCGTGTTGCCCGCCTCGTCGTAGGCGTAGACGGCCAGGTCGGTCCCGTCGGCCCGGCGCAGCGCGACCAGCCGCTGCGGGTCGCCGCCCGCCCGCGGGTCCTGGTAGACGTGGGTGACGTCACGGGTCACCGGCCGGGCCGCGCCGGTCGCGGAGACGCCGGCCGCCGCCATCCGGCCGCCCGGGGTGTACCGGAAGGTGCCCCGGTAGCCGGTGCCGCCGGACTGCGCGGCGCCGGTGAGCTGGTGGCGGTGGTCGTAGCCGTAGGTGGTGGTGCGGACCGGCTCGCCGGTGCCGCCGAGCTGCTCGGCGATCTCCTTCACCTCGCCGTTGTCGTGGTAGCTCAGCGTCTGCCGGTACCGCTGGGTGCCGCCGGCCTTGCCCATGGCCTGCAGTGAGGTGGCGCGGCCGAACCTGTCGTAGCCGTGGAACACGACCGGGCGGGCGAACCCGGCGGTGCCGGCCTGGTTGGCGGACCTGACGGTGACCAGGCCGAGCCGGTTGCGGAAGGACTGGATCGTCATGTTCCTGCCGCCGACCGTGAACCGCACCTCGGAGGGCACGCCGTCGTGGTCGTAGCCGGTGTGCACCGACGGCCCCTCGTAGGTGACCGTTCCGTGCGCCATCGCCGCGGAGTACGTGCCGCGTTCCTCGTTGCCGGCCGCGTCCCGCTGGTGGTCGACCACCAGGTCGTCCGCCGTGACCGGTCCGGGCAGCGCCGGCACGATCTGCCGGGCGCCGGCCAGGTGGCCGTACGGGGTGTAGCGGTTGATCACGGTGACCGACGGCGAGCTGGTGTACGACAGCCGGCCGACCTGGTTGGCGGCCTGGACCGCGGGGAGCGACGAGTGCGCCCGGTCGTAGCCGTACTCCTTGGGGCCGAACCTGAACTCCTCCCGCTCCGCGGCGGTCAGGTCGCGCACCGCCGGGGTCTCCCTGACGATCCGGTTCAGGTCGTCGTACTCGGTGGTGTGGGTGTAGGCCGCCGCCTGCGCGCCGGCCGGCAGCGGCTCGGTGATCGACGTCATGTTGCCGTTGGCGTCGTAGCCGTACGACCAGGTGCGGCCCGCGCCGGTGATCGACCGGCGGTTGCCGGAGTGGTCGTGCACCAGCGTGGTGGTCACGCCGTCGGAGTCCGACACCGAGGCCGTGCGGCCCGCGCCGTCGTAGGCGTAAAAGGTGGTGGCCCAGAGCGGGAGGCTCTCGCCGTCGGAGTCGCGGGTGCCGCGCCACTCGTCGATCGTGGAGACCTGCCCGGCCGCGTCCCGCCGGGTGATCGTCTGGGACGGCGGCGAGCCGTCGGCGGTCTGCTGCGAGACGGTGTGCGCGAGCCCGTCGTAGGTGTGCAGCTCGAAGACCTGCGACCCCGACCCGGTCTCCTGGACCCTGACCGGCCGGTCCAGCGCGTCGTAGGTCGTGCGCACGCCCACCGAGCCGGACTCGCCGTCGCCGCGCGGCACGAACACCTGGTACGCCCGGCCCGCGGCGTCGTAGTCGTAGCTCGTCGTGAAGTCCTGCTGGACCCGCTGCCGCACGACGCTGCGCAGGGTGCGGCCCAGGCCGTCGAACTCCGTCGTCGTGCTGCTGAACAGGCCGTCCCCGACCAGTTCCCGCGTCACGCGCGACACCGGCGCGCCGGTGCCGGGCGCGTCGTCGTAGGTGGCGCCGGCCACCTCGACGCCGGTCGCCCCGCCCGCGCCGGCGGCGTGCCGCAAGGTCTGCAGCGGCCGGCCGAACCCGTCGATCCTGACGACGGTGCGCTCGCGGAACTCCGCGTCGCCGAACGCGCACGCGGTCGCCGGATCCGGCTCGCCGCCGGCGTCCGGCCCGTCCGGGCAGACGTAGTCCGGGCCCGCCACGTCGAGCGCGACCCCGGTGCCGAGGTCCACGACGGACGTCGTCACGTGGCCGGCCGGGTTGGTCGTGCGGACCGCGTGCACACCGTGGGCGTCGTAGGCGTACTCGGTGAACCCCGCCGCGTCGTTGGTGTTGCCGTACCTGGCGATCTGCGCCGGCTGCCAGGTCCGGTACGGCAGGCCGCGGTCGGCGCCGTCGCCGCCGTAGTACTGGTAACGGGTGGTCCGGTCGGGCACGCCCGCCATGGCGTCGTCCACCGTGACGTTCTTCGGGTAGTGGAAGTCGCCGTCGTGGTAGGAGGTGCGGGTCACCCCGAGCGGGGTCGTCACGCCGTCGAGCACGCGCTCCTCGACGGTGGTGTCCGGCGCCACCCGGTACACCGCGCTCGTCCAGGCCACCTTGTGGGACGGCGAGGCGCGCCGGATCTCCTGCCGGCCCTGCCCGTTGACGAAGCGGGTCTCGACCTCGCTCGGCAGGTCCGCGACGAACTTCCCGCCGACGCTGCTGCCGGCCCAGCCGGTCTCGACGACCAGCGACGGCGCCGACGCGACGCACGCGTCCGCGGTCTGCCCGAGGGCCCCGGCGCAGGTACGGGTGGTCGTCGCCCGCGGCAGCACCACCCGCGGAGAGAAGCCCGCCGCCATGCCGGGCGCGCGCAGCCACAGTTCCCGCACGTGGTAGGTCTCGTCCACCAGCCGCATCACGCCCGTCCGGCCGGCCGGGTCGAACGCCGGGGCCGCGGTGAACGCCGCGTCGCCGCGGACCGTCGCGGTGCGCCGGGGCAGCCCGCGGTGGTCCTGGTCAAAGGCGTACAGCCGGACCGTGGTCAGGTCGTCGCCGGCGTCACCCGGGTCGCCGACCCGCAGCGTCCGCGCCTCGGCGAACCCGCGGAACCGGGACTGCCCGTACGGGCCGGGCGTGAAGGCGGGCAGCCGGAAGTGGTGGCGGGTGGTCATCTCCGGCTCGCCCTGCCCGGGACGCACGGTGACCCGCGTGGCCGTCCACTTGCCGGCGGCCGGGTCGTAGCCGTACGACACCAGGGACGTGGCACCGTAGCCGTTGCTCACCGTGCGCAGCAGCCGCGCCGGGGCGTTGTGGCTCTCGCCGGTGTCCAGGATCGGCTTGGCGTACCGGACCGTCACCGAGCCGTCGCCGTCGCCGTCCTCGACCAGGTCCAGCAGGCCGTCGGCGTTCACGTCGACCGCCTTGTGCGCGTAGGTGTGCAGGTAGTCGGCGCGGTCCACGAACTGGTTCTGCATGGCCCCGCCGGTGACCCGGCCGCCGAGCCGGTCGGCGAGGGCGGCGTCCACGCCGGTGGCCCTCACCCAGGCGGCGCCGCCGCCCAGGTACAGCTTGGCCGCGGTGCCGGCGTTGTGGAACAGCACGTCCGGCACACCGTCGTAGTCCAGGTCCACCAGCCGGGTCCTCACGTACCGGGTGCTCGCGGTCGGGTAGCCCTGCCAGTCGTGGGAGTCCTCCACCAGCCGGAACGACTCCAGCCGCCTGGTGTCGGCCGCGCCCTCGCTGAACATCACCTGACCGCCGCCGGCCGCGGTGCCGAAGCCGAACCCGGTGTTGTAGGTCACCCGGGTGCCGCCGTCTCGCACCTCGATCCGGTCGGGCAGCCCGTCGGCGTTGATGTCCGGCTCGACGCCGCCCCGCATGTAGCCGGTGTAGGTCTCCAGGCAGCCGGGGCAGCCGGAGCCCTCGGCCCGGTCCCTGCCCGGCGCGAAGTCGGCGTTCTGCGCCCCGTCCGGCAACTTGATCGGGTCGCCGAAACCGCCGCCCTTCGTGCCGGGAAGCACGTAGCCGCTGTCCACCGCGAAGTCGCCGTAGCCGTCGCCGGTGATGTCGGCCAGCGTGCCGAGGACCTGCTTCGAGCCTTCGAGGGGGGCGTACGGCGCGTGGAAGGCGCCCACGAACCCCGGCTCGGGCACCGTGACGATCCGCTCGTTCAGCCGGGTGTCGGTGGTCCGGCCCGCCGGGACCTTCGCCGGGGTCGCCTCGAAGCCGGTGCCGGTGTTGCGGTACACGTACCAGTACGCCTGGCGCGCCGTCACCTGGATCGGGTCGATCGCCGAGTTCGGGATGCGGAATTCGAACTCGGTCCGCCAGTGCGGGTCCGCGGGCACGCCGTCGCGCTCCGGGTCGTCCCAGAGCGGCGCGGGCACGCCGTGCGTGCTCGCGTACGGGCAGTGCACCGAGGCGATCGGCTGGGAGATCAGATCGGGGCGGCGGTCGCCGTCCACGTCGTAGAAGCCGTGCCTTACCTGCTGCATGGAGCCCCAGCCGGCGCGCGCCCCCCAGTTCGCCACCGTGTGACACGGTTTGGATGCGTCGCCCTGCCAGCCCGCCGAGGTGGAGCTGAACGAGCGGTTCAGCGAGCACAGCAGCTCGCCCACCCCGCTGTCGCCCGCGCCCGCGCTCACCGGCACGTCCGCCATGGCCTTGGCCAGGCTGAACGACGCGAAGAGCGCGTCGTCCCTGGCGAAGCCCTGCTCGCCCCGGTTCACGTACACCTCGACGTGGCAGCCGCCGGTGAACGGGCCGGCCGTGCTTGCCCGCGACAGGTTCATGTCGCCGGACTCGCCCGAACGCCTCAGCAGGTCCACCCGGCCGTCGCCGTTGACGTCCAGCCACATCCGGGTCACGCTCTCCCCGGACGCCTGCGCCGCCGACGCCTGCCAGGACAGGTGGTAGGAACCCGGCGGGTTCGCCGTGCCGTCGCCCGGCACCGCGCAGAACTTCGCGTCGCAGGACCGGAAGCCCGACGTGGGCGCGAACAGCCCGGCCGTGTCGCCGAACTGGTCGACCGTGTTGGTGTCGACCGACTCCGGCATCCTCAGGTTCGCCACCGTCACCGCGGGCTGGTAGTGCTCCTCCCTGGTGTACGCGGCCGCCTTGCCGTACGTGAACCGGGTGGCGGGCAGCACCGTCGTGCTGCCCGCACCCGAGCCGATGTTCGGCGAGTACGCGGTCTGCTGGACGCTCGCCAGCTCGCGGAACGGCGCGGCCGTCCCCGCCGCGCAGTCGTCGGTGCCCGAGTAGCCGAGCCGGTACCGGCGTACGTGGAAGAACCCGGTGCCGTTCAGGTTCTTGCGCTGCGTGACGATCTGGTCCAGCTTGCGGGTGCCGGACAGCAGCCCCGTCCCGTACCGGTGGTCGAGCCTGCTGCCGACCGGCAGCAGGTCCGAGGTGTCGGGATCGCCGCAGAAGACCGGGTCCAGGTGGTCGAACACCACCCGGGCGTACGGCTGGTCGCCGCCGGCCTGGGACGAGCCGGGCGACCAGTACTCGATGCTCGACAGCAGGAACTCCCGCGGGTGCCCGGCCGCGGGCGCGGCCGTGGTGCGCCCCACCACGGTGTAGTTGTACATGAGCCGGTGGCCGGTGTGGTCGGTCTCGCTGACCAGCGGCGCGTACCCGTACGGGTGCCGGCTCTTCACCCCGAACCGCTGCACCGTGCCGTCGCCGCGGAACGCCTTCCACCAGTACGGCTCGGAGGCGACCTCGCCGAGATACTCGAACCGGGTGTAGCCGGTGTCGTTGAGCGCCCGGTACCCCACCCCGCCGGGCGAGACCGGCAGGCTCGGGTCCGGCACCATCGGGCTGCCGTCCGGCGCGGCGAAGTTGCGCGGATCGGCCGCGCCGCCGCCGTCCGGCCGCTCGGGGCGGAACGTCCCGGCCTCCGGGTCCACCGTGACCGCCCGCACCGGCAGGCTCCACCCCGCGGCCACCCCGCCGTGCACCGGTGCCGACGACGCGTACCGCAACTCCACCGCCGGGCTCTGCCCCCGCCGTCCCGGCGGGACCTCGATCGGGTACGAGTACGTGAAGTCACCGTCCGGGGCGGTCTGCCCGGATCCCCCCGCCGGTGCCGTCGCCTCCGGCGCCCTGTTGGCCCCCGCCATCAGGGCGGCCGCGTTTCCCGGCCGCCGCGCGTCCGCGCGCGCGGGCGCGCTCGTCACCAGTCCTCCCGCCAGTACGGCCACCGCGGCGACCACCGCGACCGGACCCCCGGCCCGTCTTCGTAACACGTGAAACTCCTTGGACAGGAAGAGGAGGGCCTGCCGTCAGGACAGAACCCTCATGTCCACAGAAGTTTGTTCTGCGACGTCCGCGATCAGGAGGCAGGAATACGCACAGCGAGCGCGTATTCCTGCGCATTCCCCCGTCCACGGCTTTCAGCGGGCGTCCGGCCGCGGCGGGGCCGGGCACGGCGGTCACGAGGTCGCCCGCCCGAAGACACGCCAGCCGTAGGCGCCGATGGTCTCCCCCGCCTCGCTGGCCGCCTCCGGCCTGCGGCCGAAGGGCGAAGGCGGCGTGAAGGGCTGTCCGGAGTGGTTGACGACGAACAGGCGCCCGTCGCGCACGACGGCCTCGACGTGCTGCGGCAGCCGGTCCACGGGCGGGCGGACGCCGGCGTCGGCGAAGATCCGCGCGGTGACCGCGCGCATGCCGTCCTCATCGGGGACGGTGGCCAGGTAGTAGGCCGTTCCCGAACCGCTCGTCCGCGAGGTGAAGGCGGGGTGCCCCCGGAGCCTGCCGTCACGGAAGTCGCCGATGACCGTCGCGTCGATCAGGTCGAGTTCCTCGGCGAACAGGCGGCCGGTCATCGAGGCGTCTCCGAGGGAGACGGTCACCGTGGTGGAATCGTGCCCGTCGATGGGGAGGGCACCGAAATCCCTCACCCTGAGGCCGAATGTGGCTCCCAGCCGCGTGGTGAAGCCCCCGGCGGCGAACCTGTCGTGCTCGTCGACCACGTCGCTGAACGCCGACAGCAGCAACGTCCCGCCGCCGGCGACGTAGGCCGCGAGGTTGGCCGCCGACGCGTCGGTCAGCAGGTAGAGCTGTGGCGCGATGACGACGGCGTACTTCGACAGGTCGTCGCCCGGGTGGCGGACGTCGGCGGTGACGTGCTGTCGGTGGATCGCCGCGTGCCACTGCCGCACGACCGCGAGGTGGTCGAAGCGCACCGGATGGTCGGAGTTCTCCACCGCCCATCGGTTCTGCCAGTCGTAGATCAGCGCCACGGGGGCGTCGACCTCCGCCGAGAGCCGAGGGAGCCCGGCCAGGTTCCGCCCGAGCTCGACGATCTCCCTCCAGGTGCGGGTGCCGGTTCCCGCGTGCGGCACCATCGCCGAGTGGAACTTCTCCGAGCCTGAGCGGGACTGGCGCCACTGGAAGAACATCACCCCGTCGGCGCCCCGCGCGACGGCCTGCACGCTGAGAGCCGCCATCTGTCCCGGCGCCTTCGGCGAGTTGCTCGCACGCCAGCTGACCGCGTCCGGGGCCTGCTCCATGAGGACCCACGGAACCCCCGGCTTGAGGGATCGCATGAGATCCCGGTCGAAGGCGGCCCCCCGGAACGACTCGGCGTCCGCCGGATCGGGGTAGCTGTCATCGGCGACCAGGTCCAGGTCCGCCGCCCACGAGCGGTAGTCGATCGGCTCGAACGCGCCCATGAAGTTCGTGGTGACGGGCTGGGTGCCCCCCGCCGCGCGGATGATCGACTTTTCCATGCGATAGAGCTCGAGCAGCGCGTCGGAGGTGAAGCGCTTGAAATCCAGGAGACCTGCGGGGTTGACGCTGTAGGGCGCGAGCCGGGGCGGGACGACCTCCTCGAAATCACCGTAGCGCTGTGACCAGAAGGCGGTGCCCCAGGCCTCGTTCAGAGCCTCGATGTCGCCGTATCGCCCGCGCAGCCAGGCGCGGAACGCGACCGCGGCGTTGTCGGAGTAGTCGGCGTGCAGGTGGCAGCCGTACTCGTTGTTGACGTGCCACATCACCACCGCGGGATGGGAGGCGTAACGTTCCGCGATCGCTCCGGCGAGTTCGGCCGCCAGGCGCCGGTACACCGGCGACGTGGGAGCGTACGCCTGCCGGCTCCCGTGCCAGTAGGTGGCTCCCGAGGCGTCCTTCGGCAGGATCTCGGGGTAGGCCCGGCTCGCCCACGGCGGCGGGGACGCGGTGGCCGTGGCGAGATTCACCCCGATCCCGCCCGCGTGCAGCTTGTCGAGGATCCGGTCGAGCCAGCCGAAGTCGAACTCGCCCTCGGCGCGCTGGATGCGCGCCCACGCGAACACCCCCAGGCTGACCAGGTTCACACCCGCCGCCCGCATCAGCCGGATGTCGTCGTCCCACACCGATTCGGGCCATTGTTCCGGGTTGTAGTCGCCGCCGTAATACACCTGAGGTGCTCTCCTGTCAGTGGTTCATGCCGAAGCCGAGCATGCGCACCGGAGCGTGAACGCGCTCGGCGCCGCCGGATCCGCGAGCACGGCTGCGTCCGCCGCCCGCGAGCCCGGCTCACGCCCCTGAACCGAGTGGTGTCTGCGCCGGCCGGCGAGGCGCCCGCGAGGGCGGTCACCGGTACCGGGGCCGGCGCGCTGAGAGCGCTGAGCAGAATTCGGCGGAGGGGACGGGGGGAACCTGTCATGGCATTGACCTGTCTCCACGGTGGATGCGGTCTTCGCACGGCATCGAAGCCGGGGCGGTCCCGCTTTCGGACGCCCCGGCCTCTCAGCGGCGGATCATCGGATCCTGGGTACGGGGACCTTGGCCCAGTCGAGGTCGGTGGCCAGGTAGAAGCCGGGGTAGGCGGGCTGGTTGTAGCCCGTCTGCTGCCTGGCCACCTCGACCCGGTACTGCGGGTCGTGCATGAGGGTGTAGAGCTTGCGGTTCGTCACCTCGGTGCTGACGTGAACGCGGGCGGCGGTGCTGTCGGCGGTGCGCGCCACCAGTTCCTCGCGCCAGTCGCCGAGGATGTCGGCGACCAGGCCCGGATTTCCCTTGGTCCCGTTGTTGGCGAGGGTGCCGGTGGCGGTCAGCAGCGTGCCGCGCCTGAAGTCGTCGACGGTGGGTGTCTGCGGCACCGTGGTGGCGGTGCCGTTGACCAGCTGGGTGGTCATGTCGGCTGCCCAGCGGATGCTCTGGTTGGTGCCGGGCGTGATCACGCCCAGGTGCTCGCCGCGCGCGGACCACAGGCCGGCCTGGATCTCCTGGTTGGGCGGCATCGCCGACCAGGCTTCCATGCCGCGGACGGCCGGGTCGATGTCGCCGACCATGCCCCGGCCGGTGTCGCGACCGCTGTAGCCGCCGAACAGGACCCGGCCGGTGGCGGCATCTCGCATGGCCCAGCCGTACGGCGCCCACGTCCCGCCCTCGTGCACGGTCCAGATCTCCAGACCGGGCCGGTCGGGGTCGAGGTCCCCGACGTGCATGGCGTCGCCGTGGCCGAGCCGGACGTTCTGGCCGGGCACGCCGCTGTTCGGCGGGGCCACGTCGAAGGAGGAGTACAGCAGGCTGCCGTCGTCGTCGATGGTGGCCGCGCCGTACACGATCTCCTGCCTGCCGTCGGCGTCGACGTCGGCGACGCTCATCGAGTGGAACCCCTGGGTGGTCAGGGTGGCGAAGGCGGGGTTACTGCCGTCGACGCCGTGGGGGGAGGCGTTGAAGGGATTGGCCATCGGGGCGTGGCCGCTGTCGACGAACCAGCGCTCCTTGAGCTCGCGGCCGTTCCAGTCGTAGGCGACCAGGGTGGTGCGGGTGTAGTAGCCGCGGGCGAAGACCGCCGAAGGGCGCCTGCCGTCGAGGTAGGCCACCGAGGACAGGAAACGGTCGACGCGGTTGCCCGGCTCGATGCGGGCCATCGCATAGTCGCCCCACAGCAGGCCGTCGTCTCCCCGGCCGGGCTTGTAGTCGACGGTCCGCAGCTCCCTGCCGGTGGCGCCGTCGAAGACCGACAGGTATTCGGGGCCCTTGACGACGAAGCCGGCGAACTCCCGCAGGCGGTTGTTGGCGCTGCGCGAGGGCGCGTAGACGTCGACGAAGTGGGTGGCCAGCTCGGTCGCCGCCTGGCGGGAGAGCGGGTAGGTGTGCGCCGGCGTGATGCCGAAGGCCTGCTCCAGCGTCGCGGGCCAGCGTCCGGCGACCACCTCGGGGTGCTCGTGCCACTTCGTGAACATGTCCACGAGGTGGTCGAAGTAGCCCGCGGCGCTCAAACGGTAGTCGTCGGTGTGCGAGTAGCCGGGCCGCGGCATGGTGACGAACCGCTCCTTGCGGGGATTCCCGGCGGCGTCATAGCGGATGACCTTGGTGCCCGGCGCGGTCTTCAGCATCACCTCCGAGCGGCCGTCTCCGTCGAAGTCGTAGACCAGGAACTGGGTGTAGTGCGCGCCGGACCTGATGTTGACGCCCAGGTCCAGCCGCCACAGCAGCCTGCCGTCGAGCGTGTAGGTGTCGAGGTAGGTCGGGCCGGTGTAGCCGCGCTGGGAGACGTCCTTGGCGTTGGAGGGCTCCCACTTGACCACCAGCTCGTAGCGGCCGTCGCCGTCCACGTCGCCGACGCTCATGTCGTTGGCGGCGTAGGTGTACGTCTCGCCCACCGGGGTCACACCGTCGGCGGGCTTGCGAAGCGGCACGTCATAAAACGATTCACTCCAGGGCCGGACGGCAGTGCTCTTTCTGCCCTCCTTGCCCCTCGTGATCGGGGCGACGGCGTAGCCGGAGGCGGGCGTGCCCGCGACGTCCCGGTAGTTGGTGCTGTCGGTGACCGTGGCGATCGGGCGGCCGTCCCGGTAAAGGCGGAAGTCGGTGCCGAGCATGCCGTTCCGGCCCGCTCCGGTAACTTCGGGCCCCAGCAAACGCCAGCTCAGAAAGATGCCGTTCGGGGTGGTCGTGGCGACGAGACCGCGGTCGAGGCGCTCCATCCGGATGCGTGGCTCGGCGGCGGCGGGGGTGGCCGGGAGGATGCACGCGAGTGCGGCCAGGATCGTGAAGGCTAAGCGGGCGGCGTGCATGACGGAGCTCCTGAGGGGGGTCGGAGCGGTTAAATCGATCTACTTTCTGGAGATTATGAGCGTTGACATCGGCAGTCAAGGCTTCGGTTCCTCCGGCACCTGGAGGTCACTCTCCGGCTCCCCCGCCCCGTCACCCCCGTACTTCGCGACACGGTCGAGCTCCGTCCGCGGCCCGTACCGCACCCGACCTGGACGGCTTCCGAGACGAGACCGTCCGCGGCACTCGGCGTCCGGGCCGCCGTCGATCCCGGCCCTCCGCAGGTGGCGATGAAGGAAACGCATGAAACCTTCACGTCACCGCCGGAGAGGGCAAAAGAATCCGGAAGCGTTCACAGGACGGAAAAGGGCCTTGTCACCGCCGGTGGCGATTACATTCTCGCCGCCCCGGCCTTTACCTCGGACTTGAAACGGGCACTTTCAGCGCGCCGGGTTGTGCGTTACTGTGCACGTTCACAGAGCCTCATCAAGCCTGTGAGGAGGACGCGTGGCCTCACCCCCCACCCCGCCTGCGGCTTCGCACCCGATCCCCCGTCACCCCTTCCGCGGAACCCGCGGCGAAACGACCTCCGCCTGACCGCGACCACCGGCACCGGCTCCCGGTGCGACCCCGGGACGGCTCAATCGGACCGACCTCCCACTCGGGCCCGGGACGCGGGCATCGGCGGGTCTGTCCGTCATGCCCGTCCACAGACGGCCTCAGCCGGCGGCACCGGCCGCGCCGCCCGCTTCGGCGACCGCTGTGAT
Source organism: Streptosporangium sp. NPDC023963 (assembly GCF_040639135.1). Classification (NCBI taxonomy): domain Bacteria; kingdom Bacillati; phylum Actinomycetota; class Actinomycetes; order Streptosporangiales; family Streptosporangiaceae; genus Streptosporangium; species Streptosporangium sp. NPDC023963. Next base: position 104,354 of record NZ_JBEZZK010000009.1, on the reverse strand, counting down.
CCCCGTTTCCGATCTCCGCCCTGACCATCGGAGGACTCCATGAAAAGGATCTTGGTGGCACTGGCGTTATGCGCCGCCGCGACCGTCCCCACCGGGCAACCGGCCCACGCCGCCGCCGCACCGCTCAGCATGCTCGGCGCGGACGTCTCCTCCCTGCAGCGCGCGCTGGACCTGGGCGCGAAGTACTACGACGCCGGTGGTGTGCAACGAGATCCGCTGGACATCCTCAAGGGGGTCGGCGTCAACTACGCCCGCCTGCGAATCTGGCACGACCCGGTCAGCGGCTACAACAACAGGGACAAGGTGCTTCAGCAGGCCAGGGCGGTCAAGGCCAGAGGGCTGAAGCTGATGGTGGACTTCCACTACTCCGACACCTGGGCCGACCCCGGCAAGCAGTACAAGCCGGCCGCCTGGTCCAGCCATGGCATCGGCCGGCTGCAGACCGACGTCTACAACCACACCTACGACGTGTGTACCGCTCTCAAGGCTCAGGGCACCGTCCCCGACAGCGTGCAGATCGGCAACGAGATCAACACCGGCATGCTGTGGAACGACGGCAGGGTGACCAACAACGACTTCACGAACCTGAGTCTCCTGCTCAAGGCCGGATACAACGCGACGAAGGCATGCAACCCCGGTACGCGGGTGATCATCCACACGGCACTGGCGGAGAGCCTGTCCTCCGCTCGCTGGTTCTACGACGGGATCCGGGCCAAGGGCGTGTCCTGGGACGTCACCGCCCTGTCGTACTACTGCATGTGGCACGGCACGCTGTCCAACCTGTCCACGGTCATCGGTGACATGCGCGCCCGGTACGGCAAGGACGTGGTCATCGCCGAGACCGCCTACCCCTTCACCGCCGACGACGCCGACTCCACGCGCAACGCGATCACTTCGGGCTGCCCGGGGTACCGGTCGACCTGGCAGGGGCAGGGCGCGCAGTTCGCGGCGGTGCAGAGCACGGCTCGTGACGCGGGCGCGATCGGGGTCTTCTACTGGGAGCCGACCTGGTACGCGGTGCCCGGCAACGGCTGGGATCCGGCGAACATCGCGGGCAGCGGTAACGGGTGGGACAACATGGCCGTCTTCAACTGGACGGGCCAGATCAACCCACATGTCCGGTGGACACCGTAAGCCCGAAAGCCACCGTGCCTGCCGAGCGCCCCACCCCGGCACGGCCCGAACGGCCCGAACGGCCCGAACGGCCCGAACGGCTCGGTCTCGCTCCACCTGACCGAGCCGGACGACAACACGCACTTCTCCTCGAACGGAGCGAACGAGATGGCCAGGCTCGTCCTGCAGCGCATGCGCGAGCTGAACCTGTCGCCGGTGTCGTACCTGCGATGACCCCCCACCCACCTGTTGGAGTTCCCATGTCCTCACGTAGACCACGCACCGCGCTGCTGTCGGCCGGCGTCGCGCTGACGATGGCCGCCGCCGGTGTCGCCATCGCCGCGGAAGCCTCCGCGGCGACCCGCTACGAGGCGGAAAGCGCGCCGGCCACGTGCGCCGGTCTCATCGAGTCCAACCACGCCGGGTTCTCCGGCAGCGGATTCTGCAACGCCGACAACGCGGCGGGCGCGGCGGCGCAGTTCACCGTCACCGCGCCCGCCGCCGGCGCGGCCACCATCACCGTCCGCTACGCCAACGGCGGGACCTCCAACCGTCCCGCGGACGTGCTGGTCAACGGCGCGGTCGCGCACGCGGGCAGCGCGTTCGACCCCACCGGGGCCTGGACCACCTGGGTCACCAAGACGCTGACCGTGTCGCTGAACGCCGGCGACAACACCATCCGGCTGAACCCGACCACCGCCGGCGGCCTGCCCAACATCGACTACCTGGAGACCGACCAGGACGGTCCGGACCCGAACCCGACCGGCCGCCAGATGGAGGACCTCAACCGCGGCCTGATCAGCGTGCGCTCGGGAAGCGGCAACCTGGTCTCGTGGCGGCTGCTCGGCACCGAGAGCATGAGCACCGGGTTCAACCTCTACCGGGGCTCGACCAAGCTGAACTCCTCGCCTCTCACCGGCGCCACCAACCACCTGGACAACGGCGCCCCGGCCGACGCCTCCTACACCGTCCGCGCGGTGGTGAACGGGGTGGAGCAGGCGGCGTCCGAGCCGTCGCTGCGCTTCGCCGGCGGCAACTACCTGGACGTGCCGATCTCCCGGCCGGGAGGCAACTACACCGCCGGGGACGCGAGCGTCGGTGACGCGGACGGCGACGGGCAGTACGAGATCTTCCTCAAGTGGGATCCGAGCGACCAGAAGGACAACTCCCAGGCCGGGGTCACCAGCAACGTCTACATCGACGCCTACCGGCTCAACGGCCAGCGGCTGTGGCGCGTCGACCTGGGCCGTAACATCCGGGCGGGCGCGCACTACACGCAGTTCCAGGTCTACGACTACGACGGAGACGGCCGGGCCGAGATGGCGGTCAAGACCGGCGACGGCACCGTGTCCGGCACCGGGCAGGTGATCGGCAACGGCGGCGCCCTGCACCGCAACTCCGACGGCTACATCCTCACCGGCCCCGAGTACCTGACCGTGTTCAACGGGCTGACCGGCGCGGCCATGTCCACGGTGAACTTCGATCCGGCCCGCGGCAACATCAGCGACTGGGGTGACAACTACGGCAACCGCGGCGACCGGTTCCTGGCCGGCACGGCCTACCTGGACGGCCGGCGGCCGAGCATCATCATGGGCCGCGGCTACTACGCCAAGAGCACGATCGCGGCCTGGGACTTCCGCGACGGCCAGCTCACCCGGCGCTGGAAGTTCGACTCCGGCAGCGCCGGCAGCCAGTGGACCGGCCGCGGCGCGCACTCGCTGTCCATCGCCGACGTCGACGGCAACGGCACCGACGAGATCGTCTACGGCGGCATGACCATCAACGCCAACGGCACCGGCCGCTACACCACCGGCTTCTACGCCCACGGCGACGCCCTGCACGTCGGAGACTTCGTGCCCGGCCGTGCCGGCAAGGAGATCTGGATGATCCACGAGCAGAACTCCGGCGCCGCCGCCACGCTGCGCGACGCCGGCAACGGCTCGGTCATCATGCAGAAGAACAACACCTGCAACTGCGAGGGCCCGGCCCGCGGCGTGGCCGCCGACATTCACGCCGGTAACGCCGGCGGAGAGTTCTGGGGAACCGGCACCGGCCTGGGCAACCTGTTCAACGCCTCCGGCGGCAACGTCGGGCGTAACCCCGGCAGCTACAACTTCCTGGCCTGGTGGGACGGCGACCCGGTGCGGGAGCTGCTGGACGGCAACCACGTCGACAAGTACGGCACCGGCGGCGACACCCGCCTGCTCACCGCCTCCGGAGCGCACTCGGTCAACGGCACCAAGTCCACCCCGTCCCTGTCCGGCGACCTGTTCGGCGACTGGCGTGAAGAGATCATCCTGCCCCGCGACGACAACGCCGCGCTGCGCATCTACGCCACCCCCGTCCAGACCGACCGGCGGATCTACACGCTGATGCACGACGCCCAGTACCGCGTCGCCGTCGCCTGGCAGAACACCGCCTACAACCAGCCGCCGCACCCCAGCTTCTTCCTCGGTGACGGCATGAGCACCCCGCCGCAGCCCGACATCCACGTCCGCTGAACATCCGGCGGCCCGGCACCCACCGGGCCGCCGGACCGTGACCCGAGCCGATGATGCCGATCGCCACGGCCGTCCCCGCGCCCAAGGAGCCGTCCATGACCGTTGTGACCTGTTCCCTCTGCTGATCGTCCAGACAAGAGGACCCCCCCATGAACAGACTCCCAAGCCCTCCCCTCCGACACGTCCGCCGTGGCGCCGGCGCCGCCTTCGCGGCAGCCGTCGTGGTACTGCTCGCGTTGTGCCAGTCGATCGTGACCGCTCCCCCGGCCGCCGCCGCCGTCATCGACACCGGCGCCTCCTACGTCCTGGTCAACCGGCACAGCGGCAAGGCGATCGACGTCCTCGATCGCGCCACCGGCGACGGTGCCCCCATCGTCCAGTGGTCCCGCAACGACGGCGCCTGGCAGCAGTGGCAGTTCGTCGACTCCGGCGGCGGCTACTACCGGCTGCGCTCACGCCACAGCGGCAAGGTGCTCGACATCTCCTCCCGCTCCACCGCCGACGGCGCCAACGTCGTGCAGTGGGCCGACAACAACGGCACCAACCAGCAGTTCCGCGTCCTCGACGGCGACGCGGGGCACATCCGCCTGATCAACCGCAACAGCGGCAAGGCCCTGGAGACCTGGGAGTGGTCCACCGCCGACGGCGCCCGACTGTCGCAGTACACCGACACCGGCGGCGCCAACCAGCAATGGCAGCTGATCAAGCTCGGCGGCTCCGCTGACCCCACCACCCCGCCGTCCGCCTACCCCCCTCCCGGGCAGGTCGCCGGCGACATCGGCGTGCACGACCCGGAGGTGACCAAGACCCCCGGCGGCACCTACCTGCTGGCCCACACCGGTGACAACATCTCGCTCAAGACCTCCACCGACCGCACCACCTGGCGCAACGCCGGATCGGCCTTCCCCGGCGGCGTCTCGTGGGCGCACCCCTACACCGGCGGAAGCAACCACGTGTGGGCGCCCGACATCACCTACGTCAACGGGCGCTACTACATGTACTACTCGGCCTCCAGCTTCGGCTCCAACCACTCGGCGATCTTCCTGGCCACCTCCACCACCGGCGCCTCGGGATCGTGGACCCACCAGGGCCTGGTCGTCGAATCCCGAACCGGCGACAACGTCAACGCCATCGACCCCAGCATGACCATCGACGCCCAGGGCCGCTGGTGGCTGACCTTCGGCTCGTTCTGGTCGGGCATCAAGCAGATCCGGCTCGACCCGGCCACCGGCAGGCGCACCGGCACCACCCTCACCGGCGTCGCCGGCCGGGGCGGCGGCGCCATCGAGGCGCCCACCCTCGTCCGCCGCGGCGACCACTACTACCTGTTCGTCTCCTTCGACCGATGCTGCCAGGGCGCCTCCAGCACCTACCGGATCATGGTGGGCCGCTCCACCTCGGTCAACGGCCCCTTCACCGACCGCAACGGGGTGGCGATGAACTCCGGTGGCGGCACCGAGATCCTGGCCGGCCGCGGCAACGTCCACGGCCCCGGCCACCAGACCTACCTGGACGACACCGACGGGTCGATCCTCTTCTACCACTACTACGCCGACAACGGCGCGTCCCTGCTCGGCATCAACAAGCTCGGCTGGGACTCAGCCGGCTGGCCCTTCGTCTACTAGCCGCCACGCGGGACCGGAACCGGGGCACGGTCGATCCGATCGTCCCGCCTCACCCCGTGGCGGCTCCGCTCCGGCGACGTGGCCGACCCGCCGTACCCGCACGCCGGAAACCTTGCTCTCACCCCTCGCGGCCTGACCGTCGCCGGTCAGGCCGCCCAGGCCACCTTCCGGGCGGCCCGGGTGACGGGCGACCTCGCCCGACTCCCAGTTCAAGGTCGTCACCGGCCTGTCCGGCTCGGGCACCGTGTCGCTGGAATCGGTCAACTTCCCCGGCTACTACCTGCGCCACCGCAACCACGAAGCCTGGGTGGAGCGCAACGACGGCACCACCGCCTTCCGAGGCAACGCCGGCTTCGTCCTCGAGTGAGGCCCGGACGGGAAAGGCGGACATGAGAAAGAGAGGTGACAGCGGCGCCCCCCTCTTTCGCCCACTCATTAAATGGACGGCAGCACGGTAGAACAGCGTCCGAAGCCTCTGGTCGTGACGAACGCGATTGTGGTGATCAGCCCGTCTACCAGGAGCTTCTTTGCGTCATCAGGCGAACGCCGGCCTTACGGTCATACTGTGACCAGCAGTTGGCCGCCAGAGGATGAAAAGGTTCACTGTTGTTCACGGCCATTGCCTTCTTCTCCTTCGAGCTGGAAGTTCGCACTCGAAGGATCACGCGATGATCGTCCTCATTTCACGGCGACACGCTCACCAGCTGGGAAAACTCATGCGCCACCCCCGTGGGGGCGACCACGCGGGCAATCGTCATCAGTATTGGGTTGTCGCGCCCTGACCGCAACCGCACGCTGACACCGTTTCCTGAAATGGGGTCTTGTGCTGCCAGAAGAAGAACGTTTTAATCCCCCCTAACGCAGAGCTGACAAGAGCACAGGAGAGCATGTGATCGTCTACGGCGACGCCCGGAACCCCGAGCGGTGGCCGGAACGAGCCTGGATCACGCCTGTCGTACTGAAGACCGTCAAGCTGACGCTCCGCCGGCACCGGGAAATGGACCGGTTCGGCTTCGGTGCCGAGGTGGACGTGGTGGCCGCCTGCGGGATCGCCTTCTTCCAGTGGCGCACATCGCGGACCGGTGCCGAGAAGCGGCACCCGGGCACGGTCCCGCACGCCGGCGTCGGCACCAAGATCTGGCGCGAGGTCGCCACGGCGCCCCCCGAGGGCGCGCCTGTCGAGGAGGTTCTGTCTGTCTCACCTGGCGCTGTTCGAACCGCCCATCCGGAAAGCGCTTTCCTAAAGGAGGGAGGAGAATGAGCTACCACAACGCCCTGGCCATTCCCGAGGACGTCAAGGACTTCCATCTGGAGGGCTCCGGCGCGATCACCTTCCCAAGGGGCCGGATGCGGCTGGAGAGCCTGCGGCCATCGGAGGACGGCCAGGAGGCCAACATCGTCCTGTGGTGCCCCGAGGACTTCGACGGAGACGTCACGATCGAGTGGGAGTTCTGGCCGGTCAACGAGCCCGGCCTGGCCATCGTGTTCTTCCACGCGCGAGGCAGGCAGGGCGAGTACGCCAATCTGAAGGTGACCTCGCCATGATGCGCCTCTACCCGGCCTTCGACGAGGTGTGGTGGGCCATCCGCCTCAACGCGCTGTGGCTGCTGTTCACCCTGGCCGGCGGCGTCGTCCTGGGCATCGGCCCGGCGACGGTGGCCGCCTACACCCTCGCCCGCAGACACGCGATGGGCGAGAGTTTCCCGCCCCTGCGCGCGTTCGCCACCACCTACCGGCGGGAGTTCGCGCGGGGCTCGCTGCTGGTACTCCCGATCCTCCTGGCGGCGGCCGTACTGTCCACCACGACCCTGTACGGCGCGGCCTCCCTGATCGCCCTGCTGCTCCTGGCGATGATCGCGGCATACCTGCTGCCCATGTACGTCCATTTCGACCTGCGGCCACGCGACTACCTCCCCAAGGCGTCGCTGTTCGCGCTCGCCCGGCCCGCGTCCTCGATCGTGCTGCTGTTCGCCCTGGCGGCGACGGCCTACGCGGTGTCGCTCCTGCCCCTCCTGCTTCCCACGCTCGCCGTGGGCGGCTGGATCCAGCTGAACACCTGGCTGGTCTTGCGCTTCTTCGCCGAGAACGAGGCGCTCCTGCTTGCGAAAGGCAACTGATGAACACCACCCCCCGCCGACTGCTGGCCGGCATGGTTGCGTTAACAACCCTGTTCGGCGCGGCCGCGTGCGGCAGCGAGGGCGAAGGCGGCCAGGCCGCGCCCGCCGCGCTGAACCTCATGGTCAAGCTCTTCGGCACCGCACCGGACCCCAACGGCGAAATGCACAAGGCCGTGGAGAAGCTCGCCGGCAAGAAGCTCAACATCACCTGGGTGCCGGACGCGGACTACCCCTCGAAGACCAACGTCACCCTGGCCTCGGACAAGCTGCCCGACCTCCTGGTCGTCAACCCCAAGGACGCCGCGTTCACCAAGGCTGCCCAGGCCGGGGCCTTCTGGGACCTGACGGACAAGATCAAGAAATACCCGAACCTGCCCCAGGACCCCCGGATCCTGGCCAACGCCTCCACCAACGGCAAGAACTACGGCGTCTACCGGATCCGCCCGCTGCTTCGCTCGGCGATCCTGCTGCGCAAGGACTGGCTGGACAAGCTGGGCCTGAAGGAGCCGGAGACCACCGACGATCTCTACGAGATCGCCAAGGCCTTCACCGAGAAGGACCCCGACGGCAACGGCAAGAAGGACACCTACGGCCTGATCCTGCCGAAGTGGCCGGCTCCCAACTTCAGCGCCTCCAGCCCGTACAACGCGATCGACGTCTGGTTCGGCGCCCCGAACGGCCACGCGGTGCGCGACGGAAAGCTGGTGCCGGAGTTCGACGCTCCCGAGTTCTGGGAGGCGCAGAAGTACATCAAGAAGTTCATCGACGAGGGCTTGACCAACCCCGACTGGGCCACGCTCGACACCGCCAAGTGGAACGACCCGTTCGTCCAGGGCAAGGGCGGCATCATCGTCGACGTCAACGTTCGCGCCGACCAGCTGTTCCAGCTGTTCAAGCAGGCGGACGCGAGCGACTACCAGACCAAGGTCGCGATGGCGGGCAACCTCAAGCGCCCCGACGGCCAGAAGTTCTCGCTGCCCTTCACCGGCTACAACGACGTCATCGCCATCTCCAAGCAGACCGTCAAGACCGAAGCGCAGCTCGACGACGTGCTCAAGATGATGGACAAGCTGGCCGCCAAGGAAGGCGCGACCCTCCTGAACAACGGCATCGAGGGGAAGAACTTCAAGCTCGACGGCGGGTACGCGGTCAAGATCAACGACCAGGACCCGGCCGTCCAGACCATCAACAACGACGTCGAGAAGGGCTTCATCCAGCTCGGCACCAGCGCCAGCGTCGGCTTCTCGAGCGACAAGGCGTACGCGTGGAAGCGCGCCACCCCCGAGGAGCAGGCCATCGAGGAGGAGAAGGCGACCCTGTCCGAACTCGACCTGCAGACGGCGCAGCACGACCCGACCCTGCCCTACATCTCCAAGACCGCGGTGGACAAGGGCGCCACGCTGAACCCGATCCCCACCGACGCGCGGATCAAGTTCCTCGCGGGTGAGCTCACCGAGGAGCAGTTCAAGGCCGAGATCAAGCGCTGGTACGACAGCGGCGGCACCCAGGTCATGGCCGAGCTCCTGGAACTGATCAACAAGGGCTGACGCCCTGACACGCCGTGTTCCGCGAGGGACTCCCACCGAGCCTCCCGCGGAACACGCGAGAAAGGAGGCCGCCAATGGCCACCGACCTGGCACCGGTGCCCGCCAAGGCGGCCACCGGCAAGCCCGCAGGGCCACGCGGCAGGCTGTTCTCACGCCTGTCCGTGTTCGGGCGCCACCGCTGGCTCTTCCTGATGCTGCTGCCCGGCCTGGCCTACTTCGCCGTCTTCAGATACTGGCCGATGTACGGCCTGTCCATCGCGTTCAAGGACTTCGTGCCGTTCCTCGGCGTCGAAGGCAGCAAATGGGTGGGGCTCAAGCACTTCGAGGATCTGTTCACCGGGCCCGACTTCGGCCGCCTGATGGGCAACACGATGATCATCGCGCTGCTGACGATCCTGATCGCCTTCCCGGCGCCGATCATCGTCGCGCTCCTGCTCAACGAACTGCGGGTGCGCTGGCTCAAACGCGCGGTCCAGTCGCTCATCTACATCCCGCACTTCCTGGCCTGGACCATCGTCGCGTCGCTGACGTATCTGCTCTTCTCCGTCGACTACGGCGTGATCGCCGACTGGATCCACACGATCGCGGGCGGGCAGAAGGTCGACTACGTCGCCCAGGAGGCGTGGTTTAGGCCGATCATCATGCTGCAGACGGTCTGGAAGACCACCGGCTGGGGCACGATCATCTACCTGGCCGCGCTGGCCGGGGTCAACCCCGACCTGTACGAGGCCGCCCGCATGGACGGCGCCGGGCGCTGGAGCCAGTTCTGGCACATCACCCTGCCCGCCATCCGGCCCACCATCGTCATCATGGCCATCCTCACCTCCGGAAACCTGCTCGACCAGAGCTTCGAGCAGTTCTGGCTGCTGCGGAACTCGCTCAACGCGGACGTCGCCGACGTCTTCGACACCTTCGTCTACTACGTCGGCATCACACAGGGCGGCTACAGCTACGCCACCGCGGTCGGTCTGTTCAAGGGCGTCGCCGGGCTGGTGCTCATCTTCGGCTGCAACTGGCTGGCCAAGCGCCTCGGCCAGCGGGGCCTGTTCTGAAGGAGGGGCGCATGGCGCACAACCTGACCGCGAAGAAGCTGGCGGAAACCCCCGCCACGGTGAGCAACTACAGCTCCTGGGGCAGCCGGCTCTTCGACGCGTTCAACATCGCTTTCCTCGTCGGCCTCGCGCTGGTGACCGTCCTGCCACTGATGTACGTGCTGGCCGGGTCCTTCGCCACCGAGGCGGAGATCGCCACCAGGCCGTTCTTCCTGTGGCCGGACACGTTCATCACCAGCACCTACGACTACATCTTCAGCACCCCCGTCTTCCTCAAGGCGATGATCACCACCATCTGCGTGACGGCGGTCGGCACGCTGGTGCAGGTCATGTTGACGCTCACCATGGCCTACCCGCTGTCCAAACGGGCACTTCCCGGCCGGACCCTGATGCTGAACCTGGTCATCTTCACCATCGTGTTCAGCGGCGGCATGATCCCCACGTACCTGGTGGTGCGAGACCTCGGCATGCTCGACAGCTACTGGGCACTGATCCTGCCTCTGGCGATCAACCCCTTCTACCTGATCATCGTCATGAGCTTCTTCCAGGAGTTGCCGGAGGCGCTCGAAGAGGCCGCCCGCATCGACGGCTGCAACGAGCTGGGGGTCTTCTGGCGGATCGTGCTGCCCCTGTCCAAGCCGATCATCGCCACCTTCTCGCTCTTCTACGCGGTCGGCATATGGAACGACTACATGTCGCCCCTGCTCTACATCAACGACAACGACAAGTGGACGCTCCAGGTACTGGTCCGGATGCTCACCGGCGTCGACGCCGAGAGTTCGGTCTCGGCCTTCGACTCGGTGCTCTTCCCCGAGCAGGGCATCAAGTTCGCCGTCGTGGTCGTCGCGACTCTGCCGATCCTGCTGGTCTACCCGTTCCTGCAGAAACACTTCGCCAAGGGCGTCATGATCGGTTCGGTGAAGGAATGACCGAAGTGCGCTGGCTCGACGGGGCGCGCAGGCAGGGCGTCACCTGGGGAGTTCCCTGGCCGCGCGGCACCGTGACCGGGGGGACCGGCTTCGCCCTGCGCGACGGCACTCCCGTGCAGAGCTGGATCACCGCCACCTGGCCGGACGGCTCGGTCAAGTGGTCCGCCCACGCCATCGGCCCGCAGAGCGACCCCTCCGACGCCTACGAGCTCTGCCCGCGGGCCGTTCCCACCCTGCCCGAGCACCCGGTCACCGTGACCGGCCGGACGATCCGCTCTGGCCCGGTCACCTGGCGACTCGGCGGCGGGCTCATCGAGTCCATCTCGTACAGGGAGTCAAGGAGCTCGCGACGACACGGCTCTCGCGAGATCGTCAGGAACGTCCGCCTGGTCAGCGTCCACGACGACGAGGTGACCGCCACCGTCGAGCGGGTCACCGTCGAGCAGGCCGGTCCGGTCCGCGCGGTGGTCAGGGTCGAGGGCAGGCACGGTGGCCGGCTGCCGTTCACCGTGCGCCTGTACTTCTACGCGGGCTCGCCCGAGGTCCGCCTGGTCCACAGCTTCGTCTGGGACGGCGATCCGGAGCGCGACTTCCTGCGCGGCCTCGGCCTGCGCGCCGACGTGATCATGCGCGACGAGCCGCACGACCGGCACGTCCGGCTGGCGGGGCCGTCCAGGGGGTTCGGCGAGGCGGGATCGGCGACCGGGTTCCTGACCGAGGCCGTGCGCGGCCTGACCGGCCTGCGCCGCGACCCCGGCGCGGCCGTGCGGCGGGCGCAGGTCGAAGGGCGGGCGGCCGATCCGTCGGCGCTGGCCGACCACCTGCACCTGATTCCCACCTGGAGCGACTACACGCTCGACCAGAACAGCGCCGACGGCTTCCTGCTGCGCAAGCGCACCAAGCCGGGGCACGGCTGGGTGACGATCCCCTCCGGCACCCGCTCCCAGGGGTACGGCTACGTGGGCGGCATCAGCGGCGGTCTCGGCTTCGGCCTGCGTGACTTCTGGAAGCTCCATCCCACCCGGCTCGACATCCGTGACGCCGCCACCGGCCTGGCGACCGCGACCGTCTGGCTCCACTCCCCCAGCGCCCAAGCCATGGACCTGCGCTTCTGGCACGACGGCCTGGGCCAGGAGAGCCACAGGGAGCAGCTGGAGGGCCTGGAGATCACCTACGAGGACTACGAGCCCGGGTACGGCACGCCGTACGGCATCGCCCGCACCCACGAACTGTCGCTGTGCCTGTTCGAGACCACCCCGTCGAACGAGGAGCTGGCCGAGCGCGCCGCCGGTCTCACCCCGGGGCTGCTGGTCGCCTCCCCCGAGCGGATCAAGGAGGCGGGCGTCTTCGGCACGTGGGCGCCGCGCTCCGACGACGCGCCGATCGAGGAACGGCTGGACTTCCTCTTCGACCACTACCTCGCGCAGCAGGAGCAACGCCGCTGGTACGGGTTCTGGGACTACGGCGACGTCATGCACACCTACGACGCCGACCGGCACACCTGGCGCTACGACATCGGCGGCTACGCGTGGGACAACTCCGAGCTGTCACCCGATCTGTGGCTGTGGTACCAGTTCCTGCGCACCGGCCGTGCTGACGTGTTCCGCTTCGCCGAGGCGATGACCCGCCACACCGGCGAGGTGGACGTCTACCACCTGGGCCCGTGGAAGGGCCTGGGCTCCAGGCACAACGTGCAGCACTGGGGCTGCTCCTGCAAGCAGTTGCGCATCTCCAGTGCGATCTACCGGCGCATGTTCTACTACCTGACCGCCGACGAGCGCACCGGCGACCTCATGGACGAACTGTCCGAGGACGCGGTCGCCGCACTCGACCCCCTGCGGAAGTATCGCGACGTCTCCGAGCCGAGGATCGGCCTGGGCACCGACTGGGGCGCGCTCGCGGCGATGTGGCTCACCCGGTGGGAGCGCCACCGCGACGTCGGCGCGCGCGACAAGCTGCTGGGCACGATGGCCGATCTGGCGATCCTGCCACATGGCTTCCTGGCCGGGGAGGCGGAGCTGCGTGACGGTCGTCTCCGCCGGACGGCGGACGAGATCACCCTCTCCCACCTGTCGGCCGTCTTCGGGTTGCCGGAGGTCTGCGCGGAACTGATCGACCTCGGCCTGGAGGTGGCCGGCTTCGAGGAGGCGTGGCTGGAGTACTGCCGCCGCTATCTCACCGACCCGGAGCTCAGGGGTGTCTCGCTGATCCAGGCGCACAGCCGCCTGGCCGCCTACGCCGCCGCCCGTACCGGAGACCGGAGTCTGGCCGACGTGGCCTGGCACGCCTTCGACGTCGGCGAAGGCGACCAGCTCAACGTCAACCCCCTACAGGCCCAGCGCGACTGGCGGCTCACCCACGTCCGAGATGTGAGCGTCCTCATGCCCATCGACGAGGCTCCGTATGTCTCCACCAACGACGCCGGCCAGTACGCGCTGGCGGCGATCCAGCTCCTGGCACTCATCCCCCGGAGGTAGGTGCTCACCATGGACCGTACCTTCGTGCTGGCGGGCCCGGGAGCGTGACGGACCAGGCCAGGCGAACGGCCTGATCCATGAGGATCAGCGCGCCGCCGGCCGTCCGCAATCGGTCGTTGGAGTAGTTCAAGCTCGCCGATGGTTCAGATGTGAAACTGGCACCGTTCGGAAAGCGGTCGCGACGACAACGATCACTGCTCGTGAGCCGCCCTGAGTGGCTGCCCGGGGTCATGTCGTATCGATCCCGGCGCCCTTGCGGGATGTCGGCGGAGACGCGCATGCGGAGCGCCTCGCGGACGGCGGTGCGGCTCACGCCGAACCGCTCCTGCGGGGCGGCGACATCGAGATCGTCGTCAGGCGACGGTTGCCCGCTGACGATGGACGTGCCCAGGCTGACGACCACCCGGTCGTGAGCTCCCGTGCGGACGTACTGTTTGACCATGACGTCTGACGGGGAGACGGTGGGGGCGGTGCTGCGGCTCAGCGTTCCGGAACACTTCGGGCCACCTCGTACAGGACATCTGGCGATGGGCGACGAGCCTGGCCGGCCGGATGCCATCACGGTGAACTCTCGTCACCTGAGCAGGGGTGGGGTGCCCTGGTTCCCCGTCATGGGCGAATACCACTTCAGCCGCTACCCCGCCGCCGAGTGGCGGGAGGAGTTGCTGAAGATGCGGGCCGGCGGGGTGAGCGTCGCCGCCGCGTACGTCTTCTGGAACATCCACGAGGAGGTGCGTGGCCGTTATCTCTGGAGCGGCGACCGCGATCTGCGCCGATTCCTCCAGCTGTGCTCGGAGGTGGGGCTCGACGTGGTGGTGCGCATCGGGCCCTGGGGACACGGCGAGTCCCGTTACGGCGGCTTTCCCGACTGGTTGACGGCGGCCGACTGCGAGCCGCGTACCGACGACCCCCGTTATCTCGCCCTGGTCCGTCCTTGGCTCGAGCAGATCGGTGCTCAGCTTCGGGGGCTCACCCGCGCCGGCGGCGGGCCGATCGTCGCGGTCCAGGTGGAGAACGAGCTGTACGACCAGCCCGGTCATCTCCTGACGATCAAGCGGCTCGCCGGGGAGTGCGGCATCGACGCTCCCTTGTGGACGGCGACCGGATGGGGGCACGCCCAGCTGCCGCCCGGTGAGGTGCTGCCCGTCTTCGGTGGCTACTCGGAGGCGGCGTGGGACACCGCGCACGACGGATGGCCCGCCCAGAGCCGGGCGCACTACTTCTTCGGACCCGGCCGGGACGACGACTCCATCGGTGCCGACCTGCGTGAGACGGGCACCGCTCCCGGAGAGGCCACGGGCCGGCCCGCTTCGGCGTCCGGCGGGGAGGAACACCTGGCCGACTACCCGTTCGCCACGTGTGAGCTGGGCGGCGGCATGTACACCTCCTACCACCGGCGCGCGATCGTCGCGGCCCGTGATCTGGCGGCGCTCGCCATGGTGAAGCTGGGCAGCGGTTCCTCGTGGCAGGGCTACTACCTCTACCACGGCGCCTCGCAGAAGATCGGTGAGCTGTCGACGCTGCAGGAGTCGCACGCCACGGGCTATCCCAACGACTGCCCGGTGGTGAACTACGACTTCCAGGCCCCCCTCGGCGAGTACGGCCAGTTTCGCGACTCCTACCGGCACCTGCGCCTGCAGCACCTGTGGCTGGCTACCGACGGGGCCGCTCTGGCGACGATGAGCCTGGTCATGCCGGATGACGCGCCGTCCGACACCGCCGACCGCGCGTCACTGCGCTGGGCGGTGCGCTCCGACGGTGAATCCGGTTTCCTGTTCGTCAACAACCACCAGCCGGTCGAGACGTTGCCCGCGCACGATGACGTCCGGTTCGCGATCACGATCGGCGGCCGGGAACTGCTCGTGCCGTCGCGGCCGGTGTCGATTCCCTCCGGCGGCTACTTCGCGTGGCCGCTGAACCGGCCCCTCGGCGGCGCTCTGCTGCGCTGGGCCAGCGCGCAGGTGGTCTGCGTCCTGGACGGTCCGGAGCCGGTGCTCGTGCTGACGCAGACGGCGGGCCTGCCGGTCGAGCTGGCGCTGGACGCGGCGACGGTCACCTCCGTCGACGGCCCCGCGACGGCGGCCCGCCTCGGTGACGACGTCGTCCTGTCGGCTCTCGTCCCCGGCCTCGACTGCCTGCTGCGGGTCACCGCGCCGGGCGAGGCGATCACGCGCGTCCTGATCCTCGACGAGGAAACGGCGCTGGCGGCGGTCCGCGCGCGCATCGCCGGCCAGGACCGGCTGGTGGTGTGCGACAGTCCCGTGGTGCCCGACGGTGACCATCTGGTCGTGTACGGTGACTCCCCCCTCCGGGTTTTCCCGCCTCTGGACGTTCCCCTGGGAACGGGCAGGACCCGCCCGCCGACCCCGGTCGAGGTCACCCACCTCGCCAAGGCCGGCCCGCCACGGGCACCGGTGATCGACGAGGCGACCGGGCGCGCGTCCGCGCCGGTGGACGCGGACTTCGACAACGCCGCCGTGTATCACCTCACCGTCCCCGAGGAGGCGTTCGACGGCGACGAGGAACTGCTCCTGCGCCTGGACTGGACCGGCGACGTCGGCCGCGCCTATGTCGACGGACGGCTCGTGGCCGACCAGTTCTGGTACGGCCCCGTGTGGGAGATCGGCCTGCGCCGCTTCCGCGACGAGGTCGTCCAGCACGGACTGGAACTGCGGCTGTTGCCGCTGGGGCCGGACGCACCCGTCTACCTCTCCCCCGAGGTCCGCCGGGATGTCGGCCCCGGCGGGCTGGTGGAACTGCGCTCGGCCACGCTGGTCCCGGTGACACGCACCGTCCTCACCGCGGCGCGGGCATGATGAGCCATCCTTGGTCAAGGTCCTCCCCGCGCGTGAGGCGGGCCTTCCTGCGGACGGTACGGGCGCCACTGCCGGATGTCCCGCCCCCTCCTCCAGGCCCCATCGGCTCTCACCGGCGTCGTGACCCGCGACGGGCGCACCACGGGACTTCCATTACGTCGGCGACGCGGCCGGGCAACGCGTCTGCGCGCCCGTAGGTCCCGGTCTTGATGAGCACGTCGGCGTGACGATGGCGTGGCGGAGGGGGAAGCCGCCTTCCCGGCTGCCGGGAAGCCCGCGGTCATGCTAGGTGACCATGACGGCGCCGTGCGTCCTTCATGTCATCCCGGAAGAGCCGCACACCCTCCCGACGAAGGCGATGCCGGTGTCAACACCAAGAATCGATCTCCTCACAACACTGTGAACCGCTGGTTACACACAGGAATGTCAATGCTAACAACATCGGCGGCCGGGGCGGCGGCGCCATCGAGGCGCCCACCCTCGTCCGCCGCGGCGACCACTACTGTCTGCACGTCCTGAGCGGCGCACCACCGCGCCCCGAACCAGAAGATCGCGCGAACGCGCCACCAACCGGCACCACGGCGATCCCGCTCCCCCGGCACCGAGCACACGGCATGTGATCGGCACCGGGGGCGTGAGGGCTTACCGCGGATCCGCGGTCACGCCGAGACGACCGTCAGACGGCCGTGCGCGACCACTGCTGGTTGGTGCCGGCGTTGCACGCGTACTGCTTGAGGATCACGCCGTCCGCGGTCGACGCGGCCGGTACGTCCACGCATTTGCCGCTGTGTCGTGCCCGGAGCTGGAAGTAGCCGCCGTTGGCGACCATCTGGAACTGCTGGTTGTTGCCGGTGCCGCAGGTGTACTGGACGAGCTCGGCACCGTCGGCGGTCGAAGCGCTCACCACGTCGAGGCACTTTCCGCTGTGGCGGCTGACGACGCGCCAGTAGCCGCTGCCGGCGTCCTGGAACTTCCACTGCTGCCACGCGTTGCCGCCGTAGGTGTACTGGCTGACGCGTGCGCCGTTGGCGGTGCTCGCTTGCTGGACGTCCATGGCCTTGCCGCTGTGGCGCGCGTCGATCCTGTAGAACGTTTCCGGCGAGGGCGACGGCGAAGGCGAAGGGCTGGGGTCGCTGACGGCGTCGCCCCAGCCATACCGGATCCGGTTGGCGCCGTGGCCGTTGCGGGTGGTCAGGTTGAGAGTGGTGCCGCTGCCACCCAGGGCGAACATCGAGTACCAGTCGTAGCCGATGGTGCCCGTCTTGCCGCCGAGGGCGGGCCAGTAGGTGCCGCCCATCTGGTTGTCACGCATGACCTGGGTCATCGCGCGGATGTAGCGCACGAAGTTGTCGGTGCTGTTCGGGTCGCTGTAGTTGAGGCCGGTGGACATCGGCGCGCCGTACTCGGTCGCGATCGCGCGGGAGGCGCAGTTGCCCAGACGCGTCTGGATGTGGCTCCGGAAGGCGTCGTAGGTCATGGCGCCGTAGAAGAAGGCGTAGTAGTGGAAGGACAGCAGCGTCGAGTTGAAGCGGCTGTCGTTGCAGATGTCCCTCAGGTCCTGGCTGAAGCCGGTGCCGCCGATGAGCACCCGGCCGGGCACCGCCGAGGTGTGGTAGCTGAGCCAGTTCGCCGCGACGTTGCGCCAGTCCGCCGACGAGTAGCCGTGCGGCTCGTTCATCGGCTCGAAGTAGACGTTGCTGTTCGAGCCGTACGTGTTGGTCACGCTGGACCACATCGTGTTCCATGCGGCGAGGTTCGTGATCCTGCCGCCGGAGGCGGCGCCGTCCTCCCAGTAGGCCAGGATGACCTTGAATCCGCGCTCGGTGGCGGCGTCAATGGCGCCGCGGTAGGCGTTCCACCAGGTCGTGTTGGCCACGGTGTGAGTGTTGATGGGCAGCCGGACGGTGTTGACCCCCATGAGGTATTCCATGCTGTCGTAGAGCGAGTTGGCCTTGGCCCGAACTGTCGCGTTGCTGTCGGACTGGCTCAGGCCCTGCACGACCAGCGTGCCGGTGCTGAAGTTGTCACCCAGCACCGCCCAGTTCATGCCTCGGAATTGCCTGGTGTCGGCATTGGCCGGCGGCACGGAGACGACGAGGCTTGTCACTGTGGCGAGGGCGACCGCCACAAGGGCGATCAGTAACCGGCGCGACGGCCGAGTGCTCCGCGATGGTCCTGATGAGTACCCATCGGACGCCATGATCAGTGCCATGAAATGTCCAATCACTAGATCTGAATTCCTGGGTCGAGCTCTCGGCAGGAGTGACGACCGGGTCGTTCTGGTTCAGGGGCGTCCGGTGGAGACCGTCGGAGCTCACCGCCAGGTGGAGGGCGTGGTTGTCACCGAGCTGGTTCGGCGACTCTTCGAGGTGACCCATGACATGGGCCGAGTACACGGCCGCCGAGGCTGACGGCGCCGCGGCGATGTGGACGACGCCGCCCAGCACGGCCGTCGGCCACGTGCCGGTGGCGGCGATCTTTGACGTGGGGACACCGCGGGCGTCCTTTCCGGGAATCGGCGAGGAGACGGCGAGGGGCGACATCACCGCCGCGCGCTCACGGTGAGGCCTCAGGGGCGACAGGGCGCGTCAACAGGCGCACGAAGGAGTGTTAACGCTAACATTCGTGCATAAACCTCGTCCCTGCGAGCTTGGCAATGGGGCGATTGGTTCCCTATGAAGGGCCGACGGTCGGGCCGCATTCATGTTTCTGTTGCATTTCCGCAAAGTGTTGGGGTTCACAAGCGGGATGTCAACATCTCGCTACGAGAAATTCATCTCCGCCCAGCCGGCATCCCGTGACGGCGGCGATGGCTGTAGCGCCGACCTCCGGTCACAGCCGGTCATATCGCCTGTTCAACCCTCTTCGGCGCCCGGCGGTCGGCGGTCTGGGTCGTCGTGCCAGCCTTCGGGTCACGGGCCGGAAGGTCCGGTGCGGTCGATGACAGCGGGTGTTGACCGCACTCATGTGAACGCACACACCGGTGCGATGCCGACGTGGCCCGCCGCCCTGTCGCGGTTACGGGCCGCGGTTCGCGCATTGAAACCCGCGTCGTTATCGCGTTCCAATAGTCAGGTCCGATTACGTTGACGCCCACGTAATCGCGGCGATGGTGCCGCCCGCGCCTCTGTGCCGACGGGTCACGTGGCGTCGCCTTCCCCGTCGCCCGGCCCGCCCGATCGTGCCCGACCGTGCCCGGCCTCCGAGGGTCGCCATCGCCGAAGGCGGCCGGCCCCGGCATCTCACCTCGTCACCCGGGTCGGGGTGTCACGCGGATCCGGCCACCGCCCCCCGTCGTTCCTCGCCTGCGGCCCCTCGCGACGGACCCACGAGCGGCCCGTCCGCTTACCTGCGGCATCGGTCCACGGTTCCGGCCGGTAGCCCTCCGAGGTGATCGCATGAACATCGGATTTGATCGCTTCACCAGTGAATTTTGCGAAGGGATCAACTTCGATCAGGTTCGATCGGTACTATGAGGGGGCCCTAAGGAGGAGCATGACCAGTACGGCGACCGGCCCCGCCGTTCGGCTCGCGAAGAGCGTCGCTTCAGGCCCGCTGCTCGGCAGGTGGGGGGCGACCGCCTCGCCGGGCGCGCTGACCGACGTCCTGGCGCATCCCGACCGTGCGCTGCCCCTGCCCTCCCTGAGCGGTGAGCCGCCGGCGCGGGCGCTGGAGCGCGTGCGGGAGCGGGCGGAGGCCGAGCGCGGGTCGCCGTGGGCGCAGCCGCTCGCCACGCAGTACGCCAGATACTTTCAGGACGGCGACCGCACGGTCTACGAGGGCGGCGTGTTCGCGCGTCAGGAGCGGCTCACCCGGGCCGTGCTCATGGCCGCGGCGAACGGGTCGGACGAGTGGCTGGCCGAGGCCGCCGACGGGATCGTGCTGGTGTGCGAGCAGAGCTCGTGGTGCTGGCCCGCCCATGAGGAGTCCTGCCGGTCGCGGGGCACGGTGCTGCCCGACCCGGCCACCCCCTGCCTGGATCTCGGCACCGGCGACGTGGCCGCCCAGCTCGCCTGGGCGGACCACCTGCTCGGCGAGCGGCTGGACGAGCGATTCCCCGGGCTGCGGGACCGCCTGCGCGCCGAGGTGCGGTGGCGGGTCCTGGAGCCGTTCACCCGCCGGCGCGACTGGCACTGGCTGGGGCTGGACGGCCGCGTGCACAACTGGTGCCCGTGGATCTGCGGCAACGTGCTCGTCGCCGCGCTGCGCCTGGCCGAGCCGGGAGCGGAGCGGGCCCGGCAGGTCGCGCTGGCGATCGAGGGCCTCGACCGCTACCTGGCGGCGCTGCCCGGCGACGGGTCGGTGGACGAGGGCTACGAGTACTGGTGGAACGGCGCCTGCCGCGCCCTGGAGGCGCTCGACGTGCTGGAACACGCCACGTCCGGGGAGCTGGAGGCGTCCGACGTGCCGGTGGTGCGCGAGACGGTGCGGTTCCCCCACCGGATGCATCTGGGCGGGGCGTGGTACGTGAACTTCGCCGACGCCCGCGCGCTGCCGCCCGCCGAGCAGCCCTGGCACGTGCCGCACCGCTGGGCGCGGCGGATCGGTGATCCCGACGGGATGCGGCACGCCGCCGCCCACCGCGCCGGGACCGTCGCCCCCGCCGCCGAGCTGGGACGGGCACTGAGCGAGCTGGCCGACATCAGCTGGCTGGAGGCCGGCCCGGCCGAACCGCCGCTGGTGGCCTCGGCATGGCTGCCCGGCACGCAGGTGGGCGTCGCCCGCACCGCCCGCGGCACCGAGCGGGGTCTCGCCCTCGCGGTCAAGGGCGGCCACAACGACGAGAACCACAACCACAACGACGTCGGATCAGTGATCGTCGCCGTCGACGGGACACCCGCCGTGGTCGACGCGGGGCGGCCCACGTACACGGCGCGGACGTTCGGACCCGACCGGTACGCGATCTGGACGATGCGGAGTGGCTGGCACAGCGTGCCCGAGGTGCGCGGCACCCCGCAGGGGCAGGGCGCGTCCTTCGCGGCCGGGGACGTCACGGTGGCCGACGAGCCGGACGCCTTCCAGATGAGGCTCGACCTCGCGGGCGCCTACCCGGTGGACGGGCTTGAGCGGTGGTGGCGCACGGCCAGGCTGGACCGGGAGACCGGCGGCGTGACGATCGAGGACTCCTGGGCCTTCACCGACGCGGGCCCGCCCAGCGAGGTGCGGTTCCTGCTGTCCGGTCGGGTGCGGCAGGAGGCGCCGGGGCAGGTGACGATACGGCCGCCCGGCGGGGGCCGGGCCGCTGTCCTCTCCTGGGATCCGGAGCACGCGGCCGGATCGCTGACCGAACGCGAGCTGGACGACCCCCTGCTCGTCGCGGTGTGGGGCGACCGGCTGACCCGGTTGCGGCTGGAGCTGCCCGGCACCGCGAGCGGATCGCTCCTGGTACGCGTGGAGGTGCGGCCATGACCCTGTCCGGCTCACCGGCCTCGCTGCCCGACGAGCGCCGCACCCGGGTGGTCGAGCTGCTGCGGCGGCGTGGCTCCGTCCGGGTCGCCGACCTGGCCGAGGAGCTGGACGTCTCGGTCATCACCGTCCGCCGTGACATCGCGCTCCTCGCCTCGCAGGGGCTGATCCGGCGGATTCGGGGCGGGGCCATGCTGCACGGTGGCGCCCCCGCCGGCGAGCCCGGCGAGGAGGTCTCGCCTCGACCGGCCGCCGAGGAGGACGTCGGCGACGGACGGCGACTCACGATCGGGATGGTCGTGCCGTCGCTCGACTACTACTGGCCGGAGGTGATCCGCAGTGTCCGCGAGGCCGCCGCGGCGGCCGGAGCCAGGGTCGTGCTGCGCGGCGCCACCTACCAGGCCGCCGACGAGCGGCGGCAGTTGTCAGGCCTGATGGACCTTGTCGGCGTGGACGGGCTCCTGGTCGCGCCGACCACCACCGGTGACGACGGCGAGGAACTGGTGCGCTGGTTGCGGCAGGCGCCGGTGCCGGTCGTGCTCATCGAGCGGGCCGCCTCCGTCGGGCCGTACGAGGAGACCATGGAGTCCGTCATCAGCGACCACGCGCTGGGCGCGGCCATGGCCGTGCGCCACCTGGCGGCGCTGGGGCACCGGCGGATCGGGGTGGTCACGACCCTGCACAGCCCGACGACGCCGCACGTGCGGCGCGGATGGCGGCAGGCCTGCCAGGAGCTCGGTCTGGAACTCGACGGCACCCCGGACCTCACCACCGTCGACCAGCGCAACCCCGAGTGGAACGAGGCCATGGACCGGATCCTCGGTTCGTGCCTCGGCACGGGCACCACCGCGCTGCTGGTCCACTCCGACCCGGAGGCGATCAGCCTCGTGGAGCGGTGTCAGGAGAGGGGCGTCCGGGTGCCCGCGGACCTGGCGGTGGTCACCTACGACGACGAGGTGGCGGAGCTGTGCGATCCGCCGCTGACGGCGGTCCGCCCGCCCAGGAAGGCGATCGGGCGGGCGGCGTTCGGCCTGCTGTGGGCTCGCCTGACGGATCAGGACCCGCATCGGCCGACGCATCGCGTGGTCATCGAGCCCCGGTTGATCGTGCGCTCCTCCTCGTCCTGAGGGTGGGCCGTTCACGGCAGAAGGGACGCGGGATCCAGGGTGTCCTCGGCGCCGTCCGGCCAGACGATCCGGGCGACCGCGTTCGCCCAGCCGATCTCCGGCGGGGCCGGGGGCACGCTCGAACCGAGGTGAAGGCGGGCTTCGTACCATCTGCGCGGCTCGGCGGCCGCGCTGGTGCCGCACCAGGGAACGAGGGTCCGGCCCGACAACGGGGTGGCGTTCTCGGCGAGCGTCACGTCCGACAGGTCGAGACCGGGGCCGGGGACGATGCGCGAGATCAGGTGGGACGTCGGGGTGGCGGCGGGGACGGGCCAGCCGCCCAGGCGAAGGGGGGCCTCGCACGTGGGGAGGACGAGGACCAGACGGACCTCCCAGGTGCCTCGCAACGCCGACAGGACGGTGATCCAGGGCCCCAGGACGGCGGTGCCCGACCGGCCGTAGCCGTGGTCGGCGGTGTCCGGGTCCGGGTCCACCCAGTGGGCCCGCCAGCGGGAGGCGCCGACGGCGGTCCCCGTCGGCAGGCGGTCCACGAGGAGGGTCTCGAAGCCGGTGCGATGGCTGGGCCGGTCGCCGGGGCCCAGAAGCGTGACCGACTGGTCGAGAGGGTCGCCGGCGTGCGGGCCGGCCAGGATGGGCGAGGTGGCGCTGGAGTATCCGAGGCGGGCGTACAGCGGCGAGTCCGTGCGGTGGTCGCCGGGGGTGGCGTGGTCGGTGCCGTGGTTGACGACGCGCACGACGCCGTCGGCGCGGGTGCCGGAGACCAGCCAGCCCGGTGATCGGATCACGAGCTGGAAATCCTCCCGCTCGACCGGCAACGGCTCCTCGACCGAGGTCCACACGGGGTGATCGGCGGGCAGCGCCAGCCCGTACAGGCCTTTGGCGGCCCAGTAGGGGGAGCCGGTGCCGGAGTACGACTGGGCGATCGGCCGCCAGGGGCCGTGCCAGCCGAGTGTCAGGAGTCCGTCGTCGTCGGGGCTGCCGTGCTCGGCGAAGTGGCGGGCGATGCCGGAGGCGGCGCGGCGCAGGAGACCCGGCGCGGGGGTCGCGACACCGGCCCGCGCTCCCGCCCAGAACTGGGCGGCGGCCGCGAACCGGTAGGTGAGGCTGCGGCCCTGGATGAGCGGAGAGCCGTCCGCGCCCACCAGGTGGACGGCGTCGTGAAGGTAGCGCGTGAACCGGGACAGGTAGGCGGCACGACGGTCGTCGGCGGCCGGGTCGCCGGCCGCCATCTCGGTCCACAGCAGCGGATAGAAATGCAGGGCCCAGCCGACATAGTGGTCGTAGCCGCGCCGCTCGCCGTCGGAGTACCAGCCCTCCTCCCGGACGAACCCGTCGGTGAGCGCGAGCCCGGCCTCGACGTCCTGGCGTGAGGACGGGCCGCCCACCGAGGCGAGGAACCGCTCGACCACGAGCTGGAACCAGATCCAGTTGATCGGCGGGTACGCGCCGCCGATCGCCGGAGCCAGGTAATCGACCACCCGCTCGCGCACACCGTCGTCGAGGCGGTCCCACAGCCACGGGCGGGTGAGGTGCAGCACCAGCGCGATGGAGGCGGCCTCGACCTTGGCCTGGTCATGCTCGTCCAGCCTCACCCAGCGCTCGGGAGAGGCCGGATCGGTCCCGGCCGCCAGGCCGCGCGCGTACCACTCCAGGTAGCCGTGCGGGTCATGGCCGCCCTCCCCCGCCACCCGGAACCCCGCGGCCAGGAATGTCCGGGCGAACCCCTCCAGCGCGTCGACGTCAGGCCCGTACCCGCCCGGCTCGCCGGGAAAGGAGATCCGCGCGTGCGAGGGGGAGGCGTACCGCCGTGCGGACAGCAGCAGGCGGTCGGCCAGGGCGGCCCAGTGATCTCTGGTCCAGCCGGTGTAGGGCGAGAGCCGCCGGTCGTCCAATTCCCGCAGCCAGCGCATCGGGCCTCCTGTCGCGACTCCGCACGAAACCCCGCGATGCTGGCACCGTCCCGGCGGACACGTCAAGCAGCGATGAATCAAAAGCGTTCATACTGATCATCGCTGACGGCTGCCGGGATCCTCAGATGATCGTATTGATCAGTAACGATCATATTAGCGTTAACAATCTATTGACCTGATTGAAACGATCGGTCATGATCGGCGGCACTGGCAAGCGCTGGCTGGCGAGAGGACCGGTGTGAGAGACCGACGATCACAGGCTCTGCTGGTGATGGATCCCGTGTACGTCGACGTGCAGTTCCAGGAGCCACAGCTGCGGCGGTTGCGCGATCTCGTCGAGCTCACCGACCCCATGGCGACGGCGGACCTCGACGATCCGCTCGTGCGCCGCAGGCTAGGCGAGGTCGAGGTGCTCGTGACCTCATGGGGCTGTCCTCCGCTCACCAAGGAGCGGCTGGACTGCGCGCCGGAGCTTCGGGCGATCTTCCACTGCGCGGGAACGGTGCGCCCGTTCGTCACCGACGAGGTCTGGCGGCGCGGGCTGCTGGTGACCAGCGCGGCGGACGAGAACGCCGTCTCGGTCGCCGAGTTCACCCTCGCCGCGATCATCTTCGCGGGCAAGAAGGCTCCGTTCCTGGCCCAGGACGCGCGCAGACATCGCGACGACTGGTCCTACCTGGAACGGCGGGGCGAGCTGTCCAACCGCGGGCGCACGATCGGCGTCGTCGGCTTCTCACGGGTGGGCCGCCGGGTCGTCGAAAGGCTGCGCAGCCTGGACGTGGAGACGCTGGTGTACGACCCGTACGCCGGCGCCGCCAAGGTCCGTGAGGCGGGCGGCCGGCTGGTCGGCCTGGCCGACCTGCTGCCGCGCTGCGACGTGCTCACCCTGCACGTCCCGGAGCTTGCCTCCACCCGTCATCTCATCGGGGCGCCGGAACTCGCCCTGCTGAAAGACGGCACGACCGTCATCAACACGGCGCGCGGCACCGTCCTGGACACCGCCGCCCTGGAGACCGAGTGCGCGAGGGGACGCCTGGACGCGATTCTCGACGTGACCGACCCGGAGCCGTTGCCCGCGAACTCGCTCCTGTACGACCTTCCCAACGTCATGATCACCCCCCACATCGCCGGATCCCTGGGATCGGAGACCCGGCGAATGAGCGACAGCGCCCTCGACGAGCTCGAACGCTACCTGTCCGGCCGGCCGCCGCGCGCGGTGGTGACGGCCGACGAGTTCGCCGTGAGCGCCTGAGCCCCGCTTCCGGGAAAGGAAACCAGACCGATGTTCAATCCCGTTCCGCCCGCCAGGACCCGAACGCGGCGCCACGTCGTGAAAACCGCGGGAATGACCGTCGTCGCGCTCGCGCTCGCCGCGTGCGGTGGCTCCGGCGAGCCGGCCGAGGGCGGCGGCGGACCCACCACCCTCACCGTCACCGTGTGGAACCTCGCCAAGACCCCCGAGTTCACCGCGCTGTTCCAGGCGTTCGAGAAGGCGAATCCGGGCGTCAAGGTGAAGCCGGTCGACATCCTCGCGGACGACTATCAGGACAAGGTCACCACCATGCTCGCCGGCGGCGACAAGTCGGACGTGATCACGATAAAGAACGTGACGGACTACGCGCGCTACTCCAGCCGCGGGCAGCTCGTCGACGTCACCGATCTCGCCACGTCGGCCGACGCCGCCAAGCTGGCGGGTCTGCAGGCCTACAACACCGGGAACACCTACTACGCGCTCCCCTACCGCCAGGACTTCTGGCTGCTGTACTACAACAAGACCCTGCTCGACAAGGCGGGCATCAAGCTCACCGGCGCCATGACGTGGGACGACTACGCCAAGTACGCCCAGCAGCTCACCGGGGACAAGGACGGCAAGAAGGTCCACGGCACCTACCACCACACCTGGCGTTCGGTGGTCCAGGCGATCTCCGCGGCGCAGACGGGCGGCGACCAGCTCGGCGGTGACTACGCCTTCTTCACCGACCAGTACACGATGGCCCTGGACCTGCAGAAGAAGGGGGCGGTCATGGACTTCGGCACCGCGAGCGCCCAGCAGGCCGACTACCGGAACGTGTTCGGAACCGGCGCGGCGGCGATGATGCCCATGGGTACCTGGTACATCTCGGGCATTCTGGAGGCCAAGAAGAAGGGCGAGAGCCAGGTCGACTGGGCGCTCGCCCCGATGCCGCAGCGGGCGGGCTCCGGCGAGGCCGTCACCTTCGGTTCCCCGACGGGGTTCGCGGTGAACAAGCGGAGCGAGTCCGCCGACCTCGCCAAGAAGTTCGTCCAGTTCGCCGCCAGCAGGGCGGGCGCGGAGGCGATCGCCCAGGTGGGCGTGGTGCCGGCGCTGCAGGATCCGGCGATCACGGAAGCCTACTTCAAGCTCGAGGGCATGCCGTCGGACGAGCTGTCGAAGAAGGCGTTCGAGCCCGGCAAGGTCGTGCTGGAGATGCCGGTGAGCGACAAGAGCTCCGACGTCGACACCATCCTCAACGAGGAGCATCAGTTGATCATGGTCGGTGAGAAGTCGGTCGCCGACGGCATCCGCTCGATGAACGAGCGCGTCAAGAACGAGGTCCTCAACTAGGGCGACGGCGGCGGGCTCCGCGGCCCGCCGCCCGTCCACCTGGTCTGCGAAGGAGTCACGAAGGACGACCATGGCCCATGTCATGCCGCAGCCCGCGCCGACCGAGCCGGGCGAACCTCGGGTGCCCCACGGCGGCCGGGCCTGGCGCAACACCCTGATCGGGTGGAGCTTCATCCTGCCGAACTTCCTCGGCTTCGCCCTGTTCACGCTCATCCCGGTGATCGCGGCGTTCGTGCTGGCGTTCATGGACTGGGACTCCTACGGAACGCCCGAGTGGGTGGGGCTGAGCAACTTCGAACGATTGTGGGGGGACGAGAACTTCCACGTCGCTCTTCGCAACACGTTCTACTACGCGCTCGGCCACATCCCGCTGACCCTGATCGCCGCCCTCGCCCTGGCGCTGGCGCTGAACCGGCGGCTGCGCGGGGTGAACTTCTTCCGCAGCGCGGCCTTCTTCCCGTACATCACCTCCCTGGTCGCGGTGGCCGTGGTCTGGAACATGCTGTTCAATCCGACGGCGGGACCGATCAACCTGTTCCTGGAGGCGATCGGCGTCCAGGACCCCCCGCGCTGGATGTCGAGCACCGGCTGGGCGATGCCCGGGGTGATCATCACCAGTGTGTGGCGCGACATGGGCTACTACATGGTGCTCTACCTGGCCGGCCTGCAGACCATTCCCAGGGAGTACTACGAGGCGGCCAAGGTGGACGGGGCCAACGCCTGGCAGCGGTTCTGGGGCATCACGTTGCCCTCGCTGCGGCCCACCACCTTCTTCGTGCTGGTCATGCTGACCATCCAGAGCTTCAAGGTGCTCGACCTGATCATGGTCATGACCGGAGGCGGCCCCGGTCGCAGCACCCTGGTGCTGGCCCAGCTCGTCTACCGGGAAGGCATCGTCGAGGGCCAGTTCGGCTACTCGTCGGCGATCGCGCTCGTGCTGTTCCTCATCGTGTTCATCGTGACCATCGTCCAATTCCGGATCAACGAACGGAGATACGCGTCATGACCACGTTGCGCGATGCTCCTTCGGCCACGGTACCGCCGCCGCGACACGACGGGCCCACCGGATCGCCGGCCTCCTGGTACCCCGCCGCCCGCAGGACGCTGGCCTACCTCGGGCTCGTCACGGTGACGTTGCTGACGCTGGTGCCGTTCGGAATGATGCTGTCGGCCTCGCTCAAGCGCAACAGCGAGGTCCTGGCGGTCCCGATCCAGTGGATTCCGGAAGAGCTGCGCTGGTCGAACTTCGTGGAGATCTGGGAACGCGCCCCGATGGCGACCTACCTGGGCAACTCGCTTTTCCTGTCGGTCACCATCACGTTCCTGCAGGTGCTGACCGGCAGCTTCGCCGCCTACGGGTTCTCCAAGGTCCGCTTTCCCGGACGCGACGCGCTGTTCCTGGGCTACCTCGCCACCATCGCGGTGCCGTGGCAGGCCTACATGGTGCCGCAGTACATCATGATGCAGCGGCTGGAGCTGACGGACACGTACTGGTCGCTCATCCTGATACAGGCGTTCGGCGCGTTCGGCGTGTTCCTCATGCGCCAGTACTACATGTCGATCCCGGACGAGCTGTGCGAGGCGGCCAGGATCGACGGGCTCAGCGAGTACGGCATCTACCGGCGGATCATCCTCCCGCTGTCGAAGCCGGCGCTCGCCAGCCTGGCGCTGCTGACGTTCGTCACCACGTGGAACGACTACATGGGGCCCTTCATCTACCTGACGAGCAACGAGCTGTGGACGGTGCAGCTCGGCCTGCGCTCCTTCGTCGGCCTGTACGAGGCCGAACACGCGATGATCATGACGGGTGCGGTGCTGTCGGTGCTGCCGATCCTGGTCCTCTTCCTGTTCGGGCAGCGCTACTTCATCCAGGGCGTCGCGACGAGCGGGCTGAAGGGGTGAGCGCGATGCGCGGCCTGCTGCGTCCGGCCCGGCAGGAGACGTACGAGAAGGTCTTCGGCATGGTCTACGTCGGATTGATGACGAACCTGCTGCTGGCGATATCGTGCGCACCGCTGCTGGTGGCACTGGCCCTGGTGCGGGATCCGTCGGCGTCGTGGCCGTTCTTCGCGGTGCTCTCGGCGGTGTGCGCGCCGGCGCTGGCGGGCGCGTTCCGGTGTTTCGCCCTGCTCGACGAGGGGTCGACGGCGGTGTTCGCGGCCTTCTGGAACGGTTACCGGCGGGCGGCGGTGCGGGCGCTGGTCACCTGGCTGACGGGCGCCGCGGTGGTGAGCGTGCTCGTGGTGGAC
Organism: Streptosporangium sp. NPDC023963; assembly: GCF_040639135.1. NCBI lineage: Bacteria > Bacillati > Actinomycetota > Actinomycetes > Streptosporangiales > Streptosporangiaceae > Streptosporangium > Streptosporangium sp. NPDC023963. Next base: position 74,901 of record NZ_JBEZZK010000009.1, on the reverse strand, counting down.
GTCATGGTGGTCGCTGACACCTCGTGGGGTCCGGCGCTGCTGCCGTTCTTCGTCACGGCGGGCGCGCTGGTCGTGGCCACGACGGTGACGGTGCTGGTCGTGGTGGCCGAATCGTCGCGTCCGGTCCGCGGCCTGGTCCTGCCGTGCCTGTACCTGGTGGCGCGTCGCTGGTATCTGACGCTGCCGACGCTGATGGTGCTGGCGCTCACGGTCGGCATGGTGTTGCTCGAACCGTTCTTCGGCGTGCTGCTGGGAACGGCGCCACTGCTCTACGCGGCCTGGGCCACGAGCCGGTTCGTGGCCCTGCCGCTCCTGCCGGGACCTTGACCGGCCCTCGCTCCCGGTCCGCGACATCGGCACGGTGAGGGCGACCGGCGCCTCGACGAAGCGCTGAGGTCTCGCGCGGACCGCGATCTTCCACGAGTGCGACACGATGATCAGCCGAACGCTCCGCGCGGCCCGTCTCACCGTCGGGAACGCGTTCCGATCATCACGGTACCGCCGGGCATGAATTGCGTGCCGTCCGTTGACGGAGGCCCCTTCGCCGGGCTAATAATGCGCCTACGCCCGCATCACCGTCTCCGCGCGGTCTCCGTGAAATGTTAGCGCTAACATTATGGAGGTATCGGAATACGCATATATCAAAGGGCTTTGACCGCGTTGCTCGCCGTCGTCATGGCCGTCGTCATGGCCCTTGTCATGGCCCTCGTCATGGCACCCGTGGCGCCCACCTGAAGGCGTCCACCTCGGCCCTCGCCTCCGCAGCCCACCTGAAGGCGTCCATCTCGGCCCTCGCCTCCGGCGCCTCCTTCACCGTGACCTTCTCCCCTGGCCTGACAGAAGGATGACCCTGATGCCCCCCTCGCACGCGCGCCGCGCCCTGGTGACCGCGCTGGCCACACTGCTCGCCGTGATCGCCGGTCTGCTCTCACCGATCGCGGCCCACGCCTCCCCGCCCGCCCAGTACACCAACCCCCTGGCCGCCCAGCGCGCCGACCCGCACATCTTCCGCCACACCGACGGCTACTACTACCTCACCGCGACCGTCCCCGAGTACGACCGCATCGTGCTGCGCCGCGCCACCACCGTCCAGGGCCTGGCGAGCGCCCCCGAGACGGTCATCTGGCGCAAGCACACCAGCGGCGAGATGGGCGCCCACATCTGGGCGCCGGAGATCCACTTCATCAACGGCAAGTGGTACGTCTACTTCGCCGCCGGCCGCGCCGATGACATCTGGCGCATCCGCATGTACGTACTCGAAAGCTCCGCGGCCAACCCCCTGACCGGCCCCTGGACCGAACGCGGCCGCATCACCACCCCCTGGGACACCTTCGCCCTGGACGCCACCACCTTCACCGCCAACGGCGTACGCTACCTGCTCTGGGCCCAGCAGGAGCCGGGCATCGCCACCAACTCCAACCTCTACATCGCCCGCATGGGCGCCAACCCCTGGACGATCACCGGTGCCACCACCCGCCTGACCGTGCCCACCCTGGCGTGGGAGACGCGCGGCTTCAAGGTGGCCGAGGGCCCGGCCGTGCTGCAACGCAACGGGCGGCTCTTCCTCACCTACTCCGCCAGCGCCACCGACGCCAACTACTGCCTGGGCATGCTGACCGCCTCCGCCTCGGCCGACCCGCTCAACGCCTCCTCCTGGACCAAGAGCGCCAACCCCGTCTTCACCAGCAACGCCTCGACCGGCCAGTACGGCCCCGGCCACAACTCCTTCACCGTCTCCGAGGACGGGCAGAGCGACATCCTCGTCTACCACGACCGCAACTACCGCGACATCAACGGCGACCCGCTCAACGACCCCAACCGCCGTACCCGCGTCCAGAAGATCTACTGGAGGGCGGACGGCACCCCCGACTTCGGCATCCCGGTCCCCGACGGCGCGACCCCGGTGCGGCTGATGTCCCACGACACGCCGGGCTCGGCGATACGCCACTGGGAGTACCGGGCCCGCCTGGAGGCGAACGTCTCACCGCTGGCCGACTCCCAGTTCAAGGTCGTCACCGGCCTGTCCGGCTCGGGCACCGTGTCGCTGGAGTCCACCAACTTCCCCGGCTACTACCTGCGGCACCGCAACCACGAGGCCTGGGTGGAGCGGAACGACGGCAGCGCCCTGTTCAGGGCCGACGCGAGCTTCACCCGCCGCACCGGGCTCACCGGTTCGGGCACGGTGTCGCTGGAATCGGTCAACTTCCCCGGCTACTACCTGCGCCACCGCGCCGGTCAGGTGTGGGTCGAGCAGAACGACGGCACCACCGCCTTCCGGGGAAACGCCAGCTTCGTCCTCGAGTGAGGCCCGGACGGGAAAGGCGGACATGAGAAAGAGGGGTGACAGCGGCGCACCCCTCTTTCGGCCCCTGCCCGAGCCCCTTCCGGCCGGTGTCGGGGACTCGGCGGGCGGCGCGCCCGCGTCGTGGACGCCATCCTCATGGACCCGCGGCGGAACGGGCCAACCCTTTTGAACGTTTCATACCACGAAGTGGGATTGCCCCTCTCTGAACACGTATCAGCGCATCAGGGGTATCGATCTCGATATGGTTTCCCGGTGGTCGAGGGGGAAAAGGCGCCCAGGCGCCGCGGGATGCGGTCGGTCGCCGAGGAGGCCGGGGTCTCACTGGCGACGGTGAGCAATGTGTTGAACAGCCCCGACGTCGTGGCCAAGGAGACCCAGCAGCGGGTGCAGGCCGCGATGGACCGGCTGGGCTATGTGCCCAACAACGCCGCCCGCCGGTTGCGCGGGCTGCCGAGTTCGCTGGTCGGCGCTGTCACGCTCGACATGACCAACCCGTTCTTCACCGAGGTCTGCCGCGGCATCGAGGACCGGCTGCTACAGGACGACTGCATGCTCATGATGTGCAGCACCGACATGCAGCCGGGGCGCGAGCAGCACTACCTGCGCGAGTTGGAGAAACACGGCGTCCGCGGCGTGCTGATCACCCCGGTCGACCTGAGCCTGCGGCCGCTCCTGGCGATGGCCCGGCGCGGAGTCCCGATCGTGCTGGTGGACCACCGGACCGACCAGGGGAAACTCTGTTCGGTGTCCATGAACAACGTGATGGGTGGACGGCTGGCCGCCGATCACCTGCTCAGGTTGGGACATCGGCGAATCGCGGTGCTGTCCGCGTCCGTCGATGTGCAGCAGACGATCGACCGGCGATCCGGCGTCCGGGAGGCCTGCGCCGCCGCCGGGCACGACCCCGACAAGGTGGTCCTGGACGTACGGGTGCCGGCACCCGACATGACGACGGCCGAGACCGTGCTCGACGACGTGCTGGCCGACCCGGTGCCGCCGACGGCGATCCTGTGCCTGACCGACCTGGCCGCCATGGCCGTGGTGGGCGGCCTGCGTGAAAGGGGCGTCGACGTGCCGGGGGACATCTCCGTCGTGGGTTACGACGACCTGGTGTTCGCCGCGCAGATGACGCCGTCGCTGACCACGGTCTGGCAACCCAAGCGGGAACTGGGGCACACCGCGGCCGGGTTGCTGCTGGACGAGACGCGCCCGGGACACCGGCACCGGCGCCTGGTCTACCGTCCCCGCCTGGTCGTGCGTTCATCGACGGCGAGTCCGAAACTTTCATAGGCCAGATGGCCTTTGACGTGAAACGTAACAATTTCCACGTCGTAGGCGTTTGACAGTTCTACCTCGCCGTTTTTACCGTTCGGTCGCTCCCCAACCCCCTTTGATTGGACGGCTGATGAAACGTTTAACCCGCCTGCTGGCGGTCTTAGGCGCGGTCGGACTAGCCGGGACATCCATCCTGGCCTCGTCCGCTTCGGCGGCGGTGGCGTGCCGGGTCGACTATGCGATCACCAACCAGTGGCAGGGCGGCTTCGGCGCCAACGTGACGATCAACAACCTCGGCGACGCCGTGAACGGCTGGCGGCTGACGTGGTCGTTCGGCGCCGGGCAGACCGTCACCCAGGCGTGGAATGCCACGGTCACCGCGAGCGGCTCGAACGTGACGGCGACAGACGCCGGCCACAACGCGGCGATCCCGCCCGGCGGCACCGCGACGTTCGGTTTCAACGGCTCGTGGACCGGCGACAACCCGGTCCCCTCGTCATTCGTGTTGAACGGGACGACCTGCACGGGGACCGAGCCCACACCCACACCCACCCCGACGCCCACGCCCACTCCAACGCCCACACCCACCCCGACACCCACCCCGACGCCCACGCCCACCCCGACGGTGATCCCCGGTGACGCCAAGCAGGTCGAGGACCTCGACCGCGGCGTCATCAGCGTCCGGTCCGGCGGCGGCAACCTGGTGTCGTGGCGGCTGCTCGGGACCGAGGCCCGTTCAACGACGTTCAACCTGTACCGGGGGGCGACCCGGATCGCGACGGTCACCGACTCCACCAACTACCTCGACAGCGGGGCCGCGGCGGACGCCTCCTACACGGTGCGGGCGGTCGGCGGCGCCGGCGAGGGCCCGGCTTCGGAGACCTCGCTGCGGTTCGGCAGCGGCTACCTGGACGTGCCGATCACCCCGCCGTCCTCCGGCCACCACGCCAGCGACGCCGCCCCCGCCGATCTGGACGGCGACGGCCGCCTGGACATCGTGCTGAAGTGGGAGGCCAACAACTCCAAGGACAACTCCCAGTCCGGCACCACCGACCCGGTCTACATCGACGGCGTCAAGCTGGACGGCACCCGGCTGTGGCGGATCAACCTGGGTCGTAACATCCGGGCCGGGGCGCACTACACCCAGTTCCAGGCCTACGACTACGACGGCGACGGCAAGGCCGAGGTCGCGATGAAGACAGCCGACGGCACCGTCGACGGCCGCGGCACCGTGATCGGCAGCGCGAGCGCCGACCACCGCAACTCCGGCGGCTACATCCTCACCGGGCCCGAGTACCTGACCATGTTCAACGGCCAGACCGGCGCCGCGATGTCCACGGTGAACTACGACCCGCCGCGCGGCAACGTCGGCTCCTGGGGCGACACCTACGGCAACCGCGTCGACCGGTTCCTGGCCGGCACCGCCTACCTGGACGGCCAGCGGCCCAGCCTGATCATGGCCCGCGGCTACTACACCCGCGCGGTCATCGCGGCCTGGGACTTCCGCAACGGCTCCCTCACCAAGCGGTGGACCTTCGACTCCAACGCCTCCGGCAACGGCTCCTACGCCGGTCAGGGCAACCACTCCCTGACCGTGGGCGACGTCGACGCCGACGGCAGGGACGAGATCCTGTACGGCGCCGCCGCCATCGACGACAACGGCCGTGGCCTGTGGAACGTCGGCTGGGGCCACGGCGACGCCGCCCACCTGGGTGATCTCGTCCCGAGCCGGCCAGGCATGGAGTACGTGAAGATCTCCGAATCGGCCGGCCGCCCCGGCCTGTACATGGTCGACGCCCGCAACGGGGCGAGGCTGTGGCAGACCGGCTCGGGCTCGGGCTCGGACGGCGAGGGCCCCGGGCGCGGGGTGTCCGCCGACATCTACGCGGGCAGCCCCGGCGCCGAGTCCTGGGCGGCGGGCGCCGGACAGAACGGCCTGCGCAACACCGCGGGCACGGTCGTCGGCCGCCAGCCCTCCTCGGCCAACTTCCTGGCCTGGTGGGACGCCGACCCGGTGCGCGAGCTGCTGGACCAGACCCGGATCGACAAGTACGGCACCGGCGGCGAGACCCGGCTGCTGACCGCCTCCGGGGTGCACTCCAACAACGGCACCAAGGCCACCCCGTCCCTGTCGGGTGACATCCTCGGCGACTGGCGCGAGGAGGTCATCTGGCCCACCACCGACAACCGGGCCCTGCGGATCTACTCCACGCCGAACGTGACCACCACGAAGATCCACACTCTGCTGCACGACCCGCAGTACCGGGTGGCGCTGGCCTGGCAGAACACCGCCTACAACCAGCCGCCCCACCCGAGCTTCTTCATCGGCAACGGCATGTCCACCCCGCCCCAGCCGAAGGTCTACCTCCGGTAGGACCCGGCGCCGGGGCCGGACCTGATCTCCCCCGGCGCCGTCCGACGGGCGCCCTCTCCCGGTGGGGAGGGGGCGCCCCGGCGGGTGCGGCGAAGTGGTGATCATGGTGGGCGTCCGAAGGAGCCGTCACCCTCCCTGAGGGCGACAAAGGCAGTTTCTCTACCCTTTTCTGAGGTTTTTCGATGCGGGCGCCCGGGGCGGCGGGCCGGCCGTCGCATGCCGCGGGCCCGCGCTGACGCCGGCGCGGGCGACGCCGGACCGCCGCCGGAAAGAAGAACGTTTCAACGGACGGCGGGTGTGGCACCTGGCCGCCCGCACGGTTCGAGCCTCCGGACCGGGCGGGAGATCCCCGGTTCGGAGACTTGACGAGCGAGCGTCCTCCTCCCCGCACCTCCAGGAGACGGGAAACCGTCGCATGCGCCGGCAGCCGGTGCCGTGACCCGCGTCCTGTTCTTTCGGCACCGTACGGGCGCGAGGCCGGCGTACGGAGTGCCGCGCGGGAGCGTGGAAGCCGGCGTACGGGGTGCCGCGCGGGGGCGTGGAAGCCGGCGTACGGGGTGCCGCGCGGGGGCGTGGAGGCCGGTGTGGTGGCGGACGACGCGTCCCGTCACGGCCGGGCCGTCCTGGTCCCGCGCAGGCGCCGCGCGGCGAGGGCGAGGATCACGACGGCGATCAGCGTGAACACCGCGTTGCCGACACGGGCGACGACCGGATCGGTCGTGCCGACGATGGGCGTCAGGAAGAAGCTCGCCCACGCGTAGGCGACGACGGCCCCCGACGCGGCGGCGAAGACCTGCGACGGTCCCCACTCTCGCCGCCGGCCGTACCACCAGAGCGCGGCCACCGCCACGACCTCGGCCGACAGGCAGACGACGACGCTCACCCAGCCGTGCAGGTGATGAGCGCTCTGCCGGACGACACTCGTCACCACCAGCGAGCCGGCGAAGACGAGCAGCGGCGACGGGACGGAGCCGGGCGGGCCAGAGGACGTGGCGTTCGGCCGGACGGCGAAGGCGGCGACGACGAGCACCACGGCGGCGACCGCGGTCGCGATCATCTGGTTCGCGGAGGGCCGGAACACCGGCACCCCGGGAGTCGCTCCCGCCGCGTGGAACGACCCGGCCCAGTAGAGCGCGACGGTGAGCAGGAACACGACGGACGTGACGACCAGGCCGCGGGTGCGCAGCCAGGGCACCCGCGCCCGGTCCGGGAACAGGGTCTCGGCGAGCGCGATCGGCGCGCAGACGCTCCAGATGACGTGCAGCGACAGTACGTAGACCGTCCAGTGCGCCCCCATGCCCAGGAACGGCAGGGGCGCCTCGTCGAGCAGGCGATATCCGGCGAAGTCCGGGTTGAACAGGGACATCGTGGCGAAGCCCTCTTCCAGCACGCCGTAGGCCCCGGCCAGCAGCGCGATGGCGGGCCAGCCCCGGCCGGTGCGCCGCGCGAGCTCACGGACGAGCAGTGCCCCGCAGCCGTACAGCGGGACGAAGACCACCACGATGCCCACGCTGGGCAACGCGACGTCGCCGAGCAGCAGCTCCGCCACGAACGGCGCGAGCAGCAGCAGGGAGACGACGGGTGCCCATCTCCGCCACCTCGGCTCCGGCCGGTCTCCGGCGGGTCCGGGGTGCGGGACGGGATCGGACGGGTGCGTGTTCTTCCACATGCCGATGTCCTTGTGAGGGGAGGTTCACGGCGATGAAGACGGCGGCTCGACCTGCGCGCGACCGCGACCGGAGGCCACCGGCATCGGCACGTTGACCTGCCGAATCGCCGTACGGACAACGAACAATCTATCGGCCGGCAGCCCCCCGGACCCGGCAACCGGGTTGCGTTGTACGTCGCCGAGGTTGTCTGTTCGGCGGCCCGGCTTCCGGCCGCCGCCACGAGGTGACGGCGTCTCCTGACGGGGAAGGTGCGCGGTCATGACGTCACGATCGGCACTCGCCCGTGACCGGCACCCCGGGCGGGCGGGGTACGCCGTGCTGTTCACCATCATCGCGGCCCACGCGTGCCTGCAGGTGCTGCTCTACGCCGGGGCGCAACGGACCTCGGGAGCGCTGGGACCGGCGGCCGAGCTGGTGTTCAACCTCGTCGTCGACGGGCTCCTGCTGCTCATGCCGAGCCGCCCGCGGACGGTCGGCGTCCTCGTCGTCCTCGGCGCGGCGATCGCGCAGGCCGCCGCTCTGGCCGCACCCGGGCTGCTGACCGCCACCGGCGCGCTCTTCGCGGGCCCGGTGCCGCTGGCGACGCCCGTCGCGGTGTGGATCCTGGTCTACCTGCGGCCCACGCCCATGGCGTTCGCCTGCGTCGGCGCGCTGGCGCTGCTGAACGTCCAGCCGTGGGCACCGACCTGGAGTGGCCTCTACGTCGGTGTGGTCTACGCGGTGCTGCCCGCCGTGATCGCGATGTACGTGCGGGCGCGGGCGCGGCTGCTGGGCTCGCTGCGCGAACGGGTCGAGATCGCCGAACGTGAGAGGCACCTGCTCAACGAGAGGGCCATCGCGGCCGAACGCCGGCACCTGGCCGCCGAGATGCACGACGTCGTCACCCATCACGTCACCGAGATCGTCCTGCACGCCGGGGCCCTGCGGACGTCCACCGAGGACGAGGCCGTCAAGGCCGCGGCGCGGCGGATCGGGGATCTCGGCTCCCGGACCATGGTCGAGCTGCGTGACCTCCTCGGCGTCATGCGGAGCGGCGAGCGGGCCACACCGGCACGGGGAACGGACGACCGGGACGACAGCCGGACGGCGGCGCGGAGCACGGACGACCGCGGCGGCGACCTGGCCGAGCTGACCGCCACCGCCGGGGCGTCGCTGCGCGTCGGCGGCGATCCCGGCACGGCGTCCCCCGTGATCTCCCGTGCCGCGTACCGGGTGGTGCAGGAGGCGCTGACCAACGTCCGCAAACACGCCCCGGGCGCCCGCGCGACCGTCGACCTGCAATACCGTCCCGAGGCGGTGAGCATCGAGATCCGCAACACCGCGCCCACCGCGCCCGCCGACCCGTCGCTGGTGGCCAGCGGATCGCGGGCGGGGCTGGCCGGCCTGCGCCGCCGGGTGGACCTGCTCGGCGGCACCCTGCGGAGCGGGCCCACCGAGCAGGGCGGGTATCTGGTCACGGCGAGCCTCCCGGCGTCCGTCCCGGCCGAGGACCGCCGTGAACGACCGGCTCCTTCGGACCCGCCTCCGCCGCGAGCCCTCGCGTGAGCGACAGGTTCCCGCACGACCACTCACGCCGCGGACTCCCGCCCGGGTGACGGGCTCCCACGTGCTCACGTGCGTCGCGGACTCCCGCCCGGATGACGGCTTCCCGCACGACCACTCGCGCCGCGGACTCCCGCCCGGGTGACGGGTTCCCGCGGGCTCACGTGTGTCGCGACCCTCGCCTGAACGACGGGTTCCCGCGGGCGCACCTCTGCCACGGGCCCCGCCCGGGCGATGGGCCCGGCCGGGCCCGGCCTCGTCGCGTCCAGCGCGGCGACCAGTGCGGATGTATACGCTTGGGACATGACCACCCCCCGGTGGACCGAACCGCCGAACGACGTCGGTCAGGCCGGCGGCACCGGCCCGTTGTCGGCGATCAGGGTCCTGCTCGTCGACGACGACCCGATGGTCCTCGGCCATCTGCGGACCATCCTGGGCTCGACCACGGAGATCGACGTCGTCGGCGTGGCGTACGACGGCGCCGAGGCCGTCGAAGAGGTGCTGCGCACCCGCCCCGACGTGGTGCTGATGGACATCAGGATGCCCGGTGTCGACGGTGTCACCGCCACCAGGGAGATCAGCCGGTTGCCCGGCCCGCCCGCCGTCGTGGCGCTGACCACCTTCGACTCGGACGCCCACGTGCTGGGCGCGCTGGAAGCGGGCGCGATCGGCTTCCTGTCGAAGACGACGCCCCCCGAAGACCTGCTCGGCCTGATCAAGGTTGCCGCGAGCGGGCACAGCGTGCTGTCGCCCGGCGCCGCGCGACGCCTGCTGGACCGGTCGGCCCGCGCGGCGGACGACCGGGACGCCGCGCGAAACAGGATCGCCGTGCTGAACGATCGGGAGCGCCGGCTGTTGAGCCTGGTCGGGAGGGGCCTGACGAACCGGGAGATCGCCGCGGACCGCTTCCTCTCCGAGACGACGGTCAAGAGCTACGTCTCCAGGCTGCTGGCCAAGCTCGGCCTGGCCAACCGGGCCAACGCGGTGCTGCTCGCGCACGAGGCCGGCCTGGTGGACGACCCCGGCGCGGAGGGCGGTCCGTCTCCTGGATGACGGTGATCCCCTGCCGGCCCGCCCCGGATGTCGTCGGCTCTTCTCCCGATCGTCGGTACGTGCCGCAGGGGGATCCGCTGTCGCACGCATCGGTTGCCGATATGATCCTGATGCTCGACAGCGCGACCGTCGTCCGGTTCCTCCTCGCCGCGGACCTGCGGCTTTCAACGGTCCCGTCCTCCTCGGCGGCGGGCTCCGGTTCCCGCCCGGAGGTCTCCTCCGGCCGGTCGCCGGTGTCGTCCACCGCCAGGCCCCACGGGGCGATCACCGTCCACCACCGCCGAGCCCGCTGAGCCGATCGTCAGGAAGCGCTGACATGACCACCGCCACGAACGCCACCTGGATCACCCGAACCGAGACCGACGCCGACCTCGCCGCGATCCGCGCGGTCAACCTCGCCGCCTTTCCCACCCCGGAAGAGGCCGACCTGGTGGAGGCTCTGCGTGCCGACCCCGCGGCGTGGCTTCCCGGCCTGTCCTGGCTCGCCCAGGCCCCCGACGGGACCGTCGCCGGATTCGCGCTGCTCACCCGGTGCCATGTCGGCGATGTCCCCGCCCTCGCCCTGGCGCCGTGCGCCGTCCTGCCCGATCACCAAAGGCGGGGTGCCGGTTCGGCCGCCATCCGCGCCGCCCTGCGAGCCGCCCGTGACCAGGGCGAGAACCTCGTGCTCGTCCTCGGCCACGCCGAGTACTATCCCCGCTTCGGCTTCACCCCGGCCTCGGGTCATGCCATCCGAGCGCCGTTCGACGTCTCCGACGAGCACATGATGGCGCTCGTCCTCGATCCCGAGCGCCCGGTCCCCGCAGGCGTCATCCGCTACCCGGCGGCGTTCGGCGTCTAGCCTCCGGACGGCCCTCCCACCAGGGCGGGGGCCGTCCACGGCCGGTCACGACGTGGACGCCCGCGCCGGCTCCCCGGTGTTCGCCGTCAGGGGGCGAAGACCTGGGAGTCGTCGGCGAACGCCTTGAACTCCAGGGCGTTTCCCGCCGGGTCGAGCAGGAACATCGTCCACTGCTCGCCGGTCTGCCCCTCGAAGCGGACATAGGGCTCGATGACGAATTCGGTACCGGCCGCGCGCAGCCGGTCGGCGAGCGCACGGAACTCCGGGACCGTCAGGATCAGGCCGAAGTGCGGCACCGGGACGTCATGGCCGTCGACGGGGTTGTGCACGCGCCGCGCGCGGCCGGGCGCCAGGTGCGTGACGAACTGGTGACCGCGCAGGTTCCAGTCCACCCAGGTGTCCGCGCTGCGGCCCTGCTCCAGGCCCAGCACCTCGCCGTAGAAGTGGCGCGCGGCGGCCAGGTCGTCGACCGGCACGGCCAGATGGAACCTGGGGATCGGGGAATCGAGAACGGTCATGGGCGTGGGCTGCCTTCCTGGACGCGGGCCCGGTGGACCACCGGGCCGGAAGCGGTTGTCCCAATGGGGACATCAGAACAGATGGTGACATCAGGACAGCGGGGAGAGCCCGCTGACGGCGGTCAGCGCGACGGGGAGGACGGCCCCGGCTCGGTCAGATGGTCGAGGAGGACCCGGCTGATGTCCTCCAGGTTCCGCAGCTGCTCCGGGGTCAGCAGGTCGATCAGGTGCTCGCGCACGCTGACCACGTGCCGGGGAGCGGCGGCCTGCAGCGCGGCGAACCCGTCGTCGGTCAGGACGGCGAGCCAGCCGCGCCGGTCGTCCGCGCAGTGCTCCCGGCGCACCCACGCCTTCTGCTCGAGCTTGTTGATCGCGTGGGAGATGCGGCTGGGCTTGGAGTTGGTCCAGTTCGCCAGCTCGCTCATGCGCATGGTCCGCTCGGGTGCCTCGGAGAGCAGGACCAGCAGCTCGTAGTAGGTCGGTGGCATGTCGGCCGCGGCCAGCAGGTCGCGGTCCAGCCGGTCGGTCAGCAGGCGGGTGGCGAGCGCGAAGGCCCGCCAGGCGCGCTGTTCGTCGTCGGTGAGCCATCGTGTCACGGAAGCCATCGTACTCAAAAGTTGCGCACTGAAATAAAGGGATGTACTGTCCTGCTAAATATTTCAGCACTGAACCAAAAGAGGCGACGCGACATGCACCCGAACGAGCTCACCGGCACCTACACCATCGACCCCGCGCACAGCAGGTTCGGCTTCGTGGCCCGCCACGCGATGGTCACCAGGGTCCGAGGGAGCATCCCCGTCCAGGAGGCCACCGCATTTCTGAACGCCGGCGACCCCGCCGCCTCCAGCGTTCACGTGGTCCTCGACGTGGCCGGGATCGAGACCGGCAACCAGCACCGCGACGCCCACCTGCGCACCGGCGACTTCCTGGACGCCGCCGGCCACCCCTCCATCACCTTCGACTCCACCGACGTCAAGCACGTCGGCGGTGACGACTTCGAGGTCACGGGCGAGCTGACCATCCGTGGCGTGAGCAGGCGGATCACCATCCCCCTGAGGTACACCGGGACGGCGGTCGACATCCAGAGCCTGACCCGGGTCGGCTTCGAGGGCGAGACCGTGATCAACCGCAAGGACTTCGGCATCACCTACAACGCCGTCCTGGAGACCGGCGGCGTGATGGTCTCCGAGAAGATCACGCTCGAGTTCGACCTGTCCGCCGTGAAGACCGCCTGACCCCTCCCCCAGCCCTCCCCGGCTCACGCCTGCCGATCGACGAAGGCCCACGGCGTCACGACACGATGTCAGCCGGTTGACAGGCCTCCCCCGATGACCACTAACGTTTATATATGAATAGTTCTTCAGATGGGCGATTCGTGGCTGTTGATGGGTGTACCACCCGGATCGTGGACGCGCCGCGGGTGGCGTCGGTACGCGAGCGGATGCCCGCCGCGCAGGATCTGACCGACACCGCGGAGGTGTTCGGGTTGCTGGCCGATCCGGGCCGCCTGCGGTTGCTGCTGGCCCTGCTGGAGGGTGAGATGTGCGTGTGCGATCTGGCCGCGGTGAGCGGCCAGAGCGAGTCGGCGGTCTCGCACGCGCTGCGGCTGTTGCGGGCGCACCGCATCGTCACGGCCCGCCGGGCCGGCCGGATGGCCTTCTACCGGCTGGAGGACGCGCACGTGCGGATGCTGCTCGATCTCGCGCTCGCCCACACCGAGCACACCCAGGCCATCCACCCCGAACGCGGCGGAACCCGCTGACGGCACCGGGCACGGCCACGGTCGCGGGCGCGCAAGATGACGGATCCGTCGAGGTCACGCGGCTCGTCGACCCGCGTTCGGCGATCGCCGCCGAGGCGGAAGCCGTGCTCTACTCCAGGATCGGGGACAGACGGGCCGCACCTCCCTGATCACCGGGATCGGTGTCGTCGGCCGAGGGCGTGGCGGCGGCGTTGTCACGCCGCGGGGGGCTGCGGTGAGCGGGGGTGTGCGGCGCGGCGCAGCCGGGGGCGGTGTCACCGATGGTCAGCAGTCCCGGCGGGGCGTGGTCGACCTGCACGGTGATGTGCTCGATGCCGTAGATGTCGCGGAATATCCGCTCGGCGGCCAGGCGTACGGCGTGGCAGTCGGCGCCGGGGACGACCAGGATGTGCGCCGACAGGGCGGCGTAGCCGGAGGCGACCTCCCAGATGTGCAGGTCGTGCACCTCGACGACGTGTTCCAGGGCGGCGGTTCTCGCGCCGATCTCGGCGGGGTCCATGCCCACGGGAGCGGCTTCCATGAAGACCCTGCCCGCGTCGCGGACCAGTCTCCAGCCCGCTTTGAGCATCAGGACGGCGACGACGAGGGCGGCGATCGCGTCGGCCCGGGTCCAGCCGGTGAGCCAGATGAGGGCTCCGGCGATCGTGGTGGCGATGAAGGCGAACAGGTCGTTGAGGATGTGCTGGTAGGCGCCTTCGACGTTCAGACTGGAGCGGTCGGCCCGGGACAGCAGCCAGGTGGCGGCCAGGTTGACGACGATTCCGGCCAGGCCGGTCACCACCACGTACAGGCCCTCGACATCGGGAGGCGCGATCAGGCGGCGGATGCCTTCATAGACGAAGTATCCGGCCGGCAGCAGCAGGGTGATGCCGTTGATCTGCGCGGAGATGATCTCGGCACGTTTGAGCCCGTAGGTGAAGCCGCCCCGGGGTGGCCGGGCGGCGACCCGCATGGCGATCAGCGCGAAGACGATGGCGACGGCGTCGGTGAGCATGTGCCCGGCATCGGAGATCAGGGCCAGGGAGCGGGCGATGAAGCCGATGACGACCTCGACCGCCATGAATCCGGCGATCAGCGCAAGCGCCGCGACCAGATAGCGGCGATCGGCCTCTGCGCTCACCCCGTGTCCGGCACCGTGCCCGTGCCCGCGCCTGTATCCGTGCCTGTGCCCATGTCCGTGTCCGGCACCGTGCCCGCCCGGGTGTTCGTGCTCGGCCATCGCTTCACTCCCCGTGATGAGTGTCTGTTTCGTGCCTGATGTGAGTGATCGCCTGGGCGAACAGCATCCGCATGTGGGAGTCGGCCAGCCGGTAGTGCGCCAGCCGCCCGGCGCGGCGGACCTGCACCACGTGGTGGGTGCGCAGCAGTCGCAGCGCGCACGAGGTGGCCGACACGCTCTGGCCGGTGACCGCCGCCAGGTCGCGTACGCACATCTCGCCGGTGTGCAGCAGGGCGGCGGTCAGCCGCAGCCTTCCGGGGTCGGCCAGCAGCGCGAAGACCTGCGCGAGCTCCTGCACCACCTGTTCGGCCGGCAACGCCCGCCGGATGCTCTGCACCCACTCGGCGGCCGCCACCGAGCCGGAGGGGGCGCCGGGAGGCGCGGTCACCTTCGCGGGAGAAGGGCCGGTCGGGTCCGCGGGAGCGCAGACCGTGGTTCGGGGGGTCACGGCGCCCACCTCTTTTCCTCGTCGGGGTAAGGGCTGCAGGTCGCAATGGATGTGTGTTCAGTTGCTCATATGTTTAAGCATTTAGTAATGAGGAAATTACTCTTCGTGAGCATCGCAGGTCAAGTGCCCTGGCTTGGCCGGACCACCGACTCCGCGCCGGTGAGCAGATGCCGATCGAAGGGAGACACCTCGATGATCACGAAGCGAGCCACCGCCACCCTGACCGCCCTGACCGCGTGCGCCACCGCGGGCGGGCTCATCTGGACCGCCCTGCCCGTCCACGCGGCCGCCCGCCTCGCCGAGGCGACCAGCACTCCTGCCCTGACCTGCACCTACCGGGTCACCGATGTGCGCTCCGACACCGTGCTGACCATTCGCTCCCACGCCGGCGAGAGTTTCGGCCCGGTCGGCACGCTGCGGGCGGGCGATAAGCCGGTCGCCGGCGCCTGCGCGAGCGTCAACGGCTGGGTGCAGGTCAAGACCGCCGCCGGCGTCACCGGCTGGGCTCCGTCCGGCAACCTGCGCAAACTCACCTCCCCTCCCGCCGCGACCGGCCGGCCGGCACCGGCCTGCGCCTACCGGGTCACCCACGTGCGGCGCGTCAGCTTCCTCAACGTCCGCGCCGGTGCCGGGCTGCGCTTTCGCCCCGTCGCCAAGCTGCGGGTGGCCGACGGCCGGGTCGCCGGCGCCTGCAAGGCGACCCGAGGCTGGGTCAAGGTGAGGGCCGCCAACGGCAAGCGTGGCTGGGCCTCGGCCGGCTACCTGCGCAAGGTCGCCAAGTAGCGACCGCGGGCAGCCCTCGCCCCCGCCGGCGTCGGGCCGGGCGCGGGTGCGCCCTTCGTCGCGGTGCGCCCTTCGTCGCGGTGCGCCACGACCGGCCGGCCCGCGCCCGGGTCGGACCTGCCGCGACGCGGGTGTTCCCGAGCCGGCCGGTCCCGGTCACGCTTCGAAAACCATGGTGAAAGGTCACGTGAAAGGCAATGCACGACGAGCCCGGGCACTCACCCGTCCCCATCGACGAGATCGACCACGCCCCCACCTTTCCGCTCGGCACAGGCCTTTCCGCCGGCGTGAGCCGGCTGAGCCCCGCCGCCGTGCGCAACCAGGTGTTCACCGTGGTCCGGCTGCGCGAAGGCTACGACCTGGCCGAGGTGGACACCTTCCTCGGCCATGTCGAAACCACCTTCACCATGCTCGTGCAAGAAAACGCGGAACTGTACGCCCGGGCGACCACCGCCGAGCGCGCCGCCAGGCATGCTGGACCGGCGGAGGAACGCGTGACACGGATCATGGCGATGGCCCAGGACAGTGCCGACCGGATACTGGCCGCCGCGGAACAGCAGGCCGAGGCGATCGTGGCGCGAGCCCGCGACCGTGCCGCCGTCCTGCGGAAAGAGGTCCACGCCTCCTGCGGACAGGAGCTGGAACGCCGGACCGAAGAGTTCAACGCCTTCGCCGCCGACTACGGCGAACGGCTCAGGCACAGCCTGCAGGCGCAGGTCGACCAGCTACAGCGCCTGCTCGGTGAGCTCGCCGGCTCCGGTGAGCCGGGGCCGGCACCGCCGTCACCGATGGCCGTCGGCCGGCAGCCCTCGTCGAGGCGAGCGGCATCGCCACCGGCCGGCGACAGACCTGCGGGAACGCCCGCAGGTGACCCCGCCGCCGAAGAGCGCTGAGCGACCCGGCGGCCGACCCGAAACTCCTCCGCGATCCGATCCCGACAAGAGGTGGTGAGACATGTTGACGGCCGAAGGGGCACCGGCGCTGGGACCGGCGCTGGAGGGAGCCTCTCCCGGTGCCGGCGCGTGGGCCGCGGTGCTGCTGGTGTCGCTGTCCACGCTCGCCGGGGCGTGGCTGGTCCGGCGTAACTCCGCGAAGGTGACGGTGTGGCTGGCGATCGCCTCGGCGATGATGCTGATCACCGCCCTGGTCGACCTGCTGCCCGACGCCTGGCGAGACGCCACCGAAACGGGGGTGCCTCTGTGGGCGGTCGGGCTGGCCATCGTGTTCGGCTTCCTGGTGATCACCCACTTCACCCGCAGAGGCTGCGGGCACGGGCACGGAGGATCCAGGCCGGCCGGCGGCAGGCACGCGCCCGGCTTGCACCGCCGTGTCAAGGAAGCCGTCGACGCCGCCTTGTTCGGCGGTATGGGCACCGCCGCCGCCCTCACCCTGCACCGGGCGATCGAAGGCGCGACGCTGGCGCTGACCGCCTCCGCCGTGGTCGTCATCGCCCTCATGGTCCACTCGGCCAGCGAAGGACTGGCGCTGGCCGCCCTGCTGGACATGGCAGGGCAGCGCCTGGCTCCGTGGCTGGTGGTCTCCTGCCTCAGCCCGGCCGCCGGCATCCTGATCGCCACCTTCGCCCCGCTGCCCGGCCAGATCGTGCCGCTCCTGCTCGGCACGGTCACCGGTGTGCTGCTGCGCACCGCGGTCGTCGGCCTCAGGCTCGCCGCCGCCGGTCAGGAGGGGGGCCGGCTGTCCAAACGCCACCTGACCATCGCCGCAGGCGTCGCCGTCACCGGGGGCGCCCTCCTGATCGCCACGCACGGCGTACTGGGTGAAGACCACCCGCAAGCCGGGCGCAGACCTCACGTCGCCGGCCATGCGGCACCGGGCTCACCCGCCCCCACGCCTTCCGCCCGGCCGACGACCTCGCCGTCGCCGGCTCCGCTGACCCAGGCTCAGTTGCGCGAAGCGGTGGTCACCGGGCGGATGCCCCTGACCGAGGTGCTGGCCCGTACCGACGACGCCGTCAAAAACGCCTGGGTCGGATGGCTCCTGTCCCTCCTGCCCGGCCACGATCCCGCCGAGATGACCAGGTTGCTGACGGTGGGCGGGATCGATGCCGGCCGCCGCGTCGGTGACCTGACCGAGCAGCAACGCCGCTACCTGCTCGATGCCATCACCAGGTAACCGCCGGCCTCGGTGGGTCTTGTCCTCCCGTCGCGCTACCGGCGCACCATCTCGGTGATCCAGATGGGCGCGAACGGAGACGTGCAACCCGGGGAGGTCGGGTAGTCCTTGAGCACCTCCAGGCGCTCGCCGATGTCGATGGCACGGGCGCGGTGCTCGGCGTGCTCGATCCCGATCTGCGCCAGGCAGTGGTTCATCGCCCACTGCAGGCGGTCCGGGGCGTCCTTCATCTCCGCCTCGATGACGTCGAGCAGCCCCGCGAGGTCGAGGACCTCGGGCTTCCTCGCCACGCGTTCGGTGGTCAGCGCCCAGCCGGCACTCGCGACCACCGGATCCGGATCGGCCGACCAGGCCAGGCGCAGCTCCTCGAAGTGCGGGTTCTTCTTCACCACGTAGTTCACGAGCCAGTCGTGCACCTTGGGCGTGCGCGCCCCGCGCACCATGGCGTCCAGCTCGTCACGCTCGAACGCCTTCGGGCGGCAGATCAGGATCGCCAGCAGTCTCGCCGCGCTGTCATCCGTCTCCCAGAGGCGGCACGCGAGTTCCTGCTGCGTCTTCAGCCGCTTCGCGAGCGCGCGCAGCTTGCCGAGGTTCACACCGTGATCGTCGCCGTGCTTCTCGTTCACCTCGCGTATCCGCGGATCCGCGAGCTCGGCCAGCTCGGCCATCACCTCGGCCACCATCGTCTGGGCCACCTCAGCCTTCCGTCCGTCATGTGCGAGATCCAGCCTACGGCGGAAGCCGGTCTCCCGCCGTACCCGCCGGTTCGGCGGCGGCCACCGGCAGGAGATCCCGCGGATCCGCGGCATCTCCCGGCACCCGTGTCAGTCGCTGACCGGGACGCGCTGAAGCGCACGGGCGAGCCGGGCGAGATCGACGCCTTCGAGGTGGTCGAGAAAGTGCCGGCGCACGCTGGCCAGGTTGCTCGGCCACGCCCGCTCCAGGCGGGCGAGGCCGGCCTCGGTGAGAACGGCGCTCCACCCGCGGGCGTCGTTGTCGCACCTGACCCGTTCGATCATGCCCTGGCCCTCCAGGCGGGTGACCACGCGGGTCATCCCGCTCAGCGAGAGTTCACAGGCGACCGCGAGCTCGCCCATCCGCATCTGCTTCTGCGGCGTTTCGGACAGCCGCATCAGGGCCGTCCACTCGATGAGCGGCAACTGCTGTTCGCGGGTCATGTCGGCGTCGATCGCGCGGGGCAGCGCGTACATCAGGCGAGGCAGCGCACGGATCAGCGCTTCCTCGTCGGGGGTCAGTGGCTGCAACGGCCGCGTCGTGGTCATGGACACATCCTATTTGCTTCACGCAGCAAGCACTAGTACTTTCCTTTCTTGACGAAGCAACCATCTACCGTCAGAGAAGCGGAGCACACCGATGACCAAGATCGGGATCATCCTTGGCAGCACCCGTCCCGGACGCAACGGGGAGGCCGTCGCCCGCTGGGTGCAGCAGGTCGCCGCCCAGCGGACCGACGCGGAGTTCGAACTCGTCGACCTGCTCGACTACAACCTCCCGCACCTCGACGAGGCGATGCCGCCGTCGTTGGGCCAGTACAGCCAGCCGCACACCCTGAGGTGGGCGAACAAGATCGCCTCGTTCGACGGGTTCGTCATCGTGACGCCCGAGTACAACCACTCGACGTCGGGTGCGCTGAAGAACGCCATCGACTTCCTGTACGGCGAGTGGAACAACAAGGCCGTCGGGTTCGTCAGCTACGGCTCGGCCGGCGGCACCCGCGCCGTGGAACACCTGCGCCTGATCGCGGCCGAGCTCCAGATGGCCGACGTACGGAACCAGGTGGCGCTGTCGCTCTTCACCGACTTCGAGAACTTCAGCGTGTTCAGGCCCAACGACTTCCAGCGCGAGTCGCTCACCGCGATGCTGGGTCAGGTCGTCGCATGGAGCACGGCGCTCGCACCGATGCGCGTCCGCTGAACACACCGCCCCGCGAGCCGATCCGACGAGGGCGGACCTCACGATCGACGCGTGCGAGCCGTCCGCGTCGGGCGGCACGGACATCGCGAACCTCTCCGCGACGGCACCCATGAACCGCGATCGGGGCCGGTTCAGGGGCGTCGCGACCCCGGTGACGGCGGAGTACCACCGGCGGAGGGCATCCGCGGGGCCGATCGTGACGGAGGCCGTCCGTCCCGGCCGGCTCGCGCGGTCATCACTTGAACGAACCACGGATCAGGAGTAGCTCCATGGGAACGCTGGACGGGAAGGTAGTGCTGATCACCGGCACCGCGGGAGGTCAGGGTCGCGTCGCGTCGCTGATCTTCGCGAGAGAGGGCGCGAAGGTCGTCGGGTGCGACATCCAGGCCGACGCCAACGACGAGACGGTCGAACTCGTCCGTCGCGACGGCGGTGAGATGACGGGCATCGCGCCGGTCGATCTCACCGATCCGGAACAGGCGCGGCAGGTCGTCGAGGACGCCGTGACCGCCTACGGCGGCCTCGACGTGGTCTACAACAACGCGGCCCTGCAACGTTTCGGCCCGATGCCGGATTTCTCGGTCGACGACTGGCGGGTGGGCATAGCCGGCGAACTCGACATCCCCTTCTTCGTGTCGAAGTTCGCATGGCCGCACCTGGTCCGGCGCGGTGGCGGCGTCATCATCAACGTCGCCTCCATGGCCGGCACGATCGCCGGCGAGGTCCCTCCGATGGTCGCGCACACCGCGGCGAACGCCGGCGTCATCGGCATGACGCGGCAACTCGCGCTCGAAGGCGCGCGCCACGGGATCCGCGCGGTGGCGATCAGCCCCGGGCCCGTCCTGACCCCGGCCAGTGACCGCGACCTCGGCGACGACCAGGCGGCCCGGGACGCGGTAACCGGCAAGACGCTCCTCAAGCGATTCGCCCGGCCCGAGGAGATCGTCGAGGTGGCGGCCTTCCTCGCCTCCGACCGCGCGTCGTACATCACCGGCGCCAACTACCCGGTCGACGGCGGCGCGACCGCCTGGTAGCGCCGCGAAATCCACGCCCGGAGAAGACGGCGGCGCGACCGCCTGGTAGCGCCGCGGGACCCCTCGCCCGGAGAAGGAGGCACGCCGCGGGACCCGCGCTCAGTCGCCCGAGGACGCGGTGGAGCCACGGATGATCAGGCGGCAGGGCATGCGGTGCACGCCGGGGGTGGCCCGGCCGTCGATCGCGGCGAACAGGTGCTGGGCGGCGGTGCGGCCCAGGCTCTCCAGGTTCATGTCGATCGTGGTCAGCGGGGGCCTGGTCTCGGTGGCCAGGACCTCCCAGTTGTCGTAGCCGACGACCGCCACGTCGTCCGGGACGCGGCGCCCGCGCTCGCGGGCCGCCTCGACGAACCCGGCGGCGATCTGGTCGCTGCCGCACACCACCGCGTCCAGCTCCGGATCGGCCCGCAACGCGATCTCGGCGGCCTGCCGCCCCCAGCGCTGCGACCACTCCCCGCTCAGCACCTGCCCGCAGGCCAGGGAGAGCCCGGCCTCCTCCAGAGCCGAGAGGACGCCCTCGGCCCGGTCCCTGGCGGCCTGGTAGTGGGTGGGCCCGGTGATGTGCGCGATGCGCCGTCGGCCGATCGTCACCATGTGCCGTACGGCGGTGCGGGCTCCCTCCACGTCGTCGGGGACGAACGAGACGTCCTGCGGGTCCTCGGACGGCGCATAGGCGTAGACCACGGGCAGCGGCAGGTCTCGGCTGATCGACGGGCGCGGGTCGGTGCTCTGCCCCACCACGATGAGGCCGTCGACCCGGCGGGCGAGCAGGGTGCGCAGGTGGTGCTGCTCGCGGATGGCGTCGCCTCGGGCGTCGCAGAGCAGCACGGACATCTCGCCCGCGCCGAAGGCGTCCTCGGCGCCCAGGAGCACCGGGATGCCGAAACGGCCCACGCTGTCGCTGGTGAGCAGGCCCACGGTGCGGGTCTGGCCGGATATCAGGCCGCGGGCCAGCGCGTTCGGCTGGAAGGCCAGCTTCTCGGCCGCTCGCAGCACCCGTTGCCGGGTCTCCTCGCGGACCTGGGCACGCCCGTTGAGCGCCTTGGAGACGGTCGCGATCGACACGCCGGCCAGCGCGGCCACGTCGGTGATCGTGGCCGCGCGCGACTGCTGAGAACTCATCACTACGAAAACCTTTTCGTTCGAGATGAAATTGTTACCTAGCCACACGTCAGTTGGTTTCTGCAGAAAATAGCCCCGGAGGCCACCCCAGGGCAAGCCATCGAGCTCATCGCGACTATTGACAGCCTTTCATGTTGCGCTTACGTTTCCGAAAACCTTTTAGGTAGGTTTCGGTGCGTCTCGGGGGATGCAGAGGAGAAGATCATGGAAAGCGGGATACCCCGGCGCCGCAGAGGTAAAGCGGCGTTCGCCGTACTGTGCACCGCCGTCCTGTCGGCCGCGTGCGGCCAGGCACAGCCGGCGGCCGGCCCGTCGCAGCCGGCCGCCGTCACCATCACCGTGTGGACCAGGGCGGCGACCGAGTCCCACACCAAGGCTCTGGCCGACGCCTACAACGCCTCCCACACGAACAAGGTCAAGGTGACCGCCTACCCCAACGAGGAGTACCCGGCCAAGATCGCCACCGCCGCGGGCGGCAGGAACCTGCCCGACCTGTTCGCCTCCGACGTGGTGTTCGCGCCCAACTACATCTCGCAGGGGCTGTGGCAGGACGTGACCGACCGGTTCGGCGCCCTGCCGTTCAAGGACAAGGTGGCGCCCGCGCACATCAAGGCCGCCACGCAGGACGGCAAGATCTACGCGGTGCCGCACACCGTGGACATCTCCGTGCTGTTCGTCAACAAGGACCTGTACAAGAAGGCCGGGCTCGACCCGGACAAGGCCCCGGCGACGCTCAAGGAGTTCGCCGAGCAGGCCACCACGATCCGCACCAAGCTCGGCGGCAAGACCTACGGCACCTACTTCGGCGGCAACTGCGGCGGCTGCGACGTGTTCACCTTCTGGCCGTCGGTCTGGGCGGGCGGCGGCGAGGTGATGAACCCCGAGGGCACCCGGAGCACGGTCGACGACCCGCAGATGGCGGCGGTCTTCGACGTCTACGCCAAGCTCTACGCCGACGGCGTGGCCGCCCCCGGCTCCAAGGACGAGAACGGCACGACCTGGCTCGGCGCCCTGCAGGCCGGCACCATCGGCATCGCCCCCGGGCCCTCGGTGTGGCTCGGAATGCTGGAGGAGAAGGGCGTCGACGTCGGTGTCGCGCCCATCCCCGGCGTCGACGGCGGCACGTCCACCTTCGTGGGCGGCGACGTCATCGGGGTCAGCGCGACCAGCGAGCAGGCGGAGGCGGAGGCGGCCTGGGAGTTCCTGTCCTTCACCCTGTCGGACAAGGTCCAGGCCGACCTGCAGGCCAAGGGCAAGTCGACCGTCGCCCGCACCGACCTCACGGCCACCGACCCCAGGGTCCAGGCGATGAACGAGATCATGGCCACCGGCCGGACGCCCTACGCGCTGAAGTTCAACGAGTCCTACAACGACCTCCAGAGCCCCTGGCTCAAGACGCTCCGCGCCGCGCTGTTCGGAACCGACCCGGCCGGGGCGCTCAAGGAGGGCGCCACCGCCATCACCGCCTCGCTGAACCAGCAGTGACGCACCGGTCCCGGCCCGCATCCGGCGGGCACCACCGGTCCTGACGCGCGCCGGGCACCGACCACCGGTCCAGTACGAGCACGCAAGGTGTCCCGGCCGGATCGGCGGCCGGGACACCGGCTGGAGAGAACATGCCAGACCTCCTCGAAACCCGCGCCGTCTCGCGCGAGCGCCTCTCCCTGACCCGCCGCCCCCGCCGCCCTCGCCGCCGTCCCCGGGGGCGTTCGCCCGGCCTGGTCGGGCTCGCCTACGCGGCCCCGGCCGCCCTCGTCGTCGGGCTGTTCTTCCTGCTCCCGCTCGGCCTCGTGGTCTGGATGTCACTGAACAAGTGGCCGCTGCTGGCCCCTCCGACGTTCAACGCGCCCGGCAACTACACCCGTATCGCCGACAACGCGCTGGTCGCCGACGCGGTCGTGTTCACCCTCAGGTACACCGCCGTCGTCACGGTCCTGCTGTTCACGATCTCCTTCGGCCTGGCCCTGCTGGTCCAGAACCGGCGCAGGGGGGCGGGCTTTTTCAGGGGCGCCTTCTTCCTGCCGGCCGCCGTCGGCTGGGCCACCGCGACCCTGCTGTTCTTCGGCCTGCTCAGCGATCAGATCGGCCCGCTGAACGACATCCTGACGGCCGTCGGCCTCATCGACGAGCCCGTGTCGTGGACGGCCGGAGACCCCTCCGTCGCCTTCGGCTCCACGGTCACGCTGGTCATCTGGCGCTGGGCCGGGTTCAACATGCTCATCCTGCTCACCGGCCTGCAGGCCATCCCCACCGAGCTCTACGAGGCCGCGAGGGTGGACGGCGCCACGGCGTGGCAGGCGTTCCGCCGCATCACGCTGCCGCTCATGCGGCCGACCATCGCGCTGGTGCTCTGCCTGATGATCACCGGTTCGATGCTCGGCTTCGAGCAGTTCTACATCCTCACCAGGGGCGGTCCCGGCAACAGCACGACCTCGGTGGTCATGGTCATCGTCCGCGAGGCGTTCATCCGGTTCGACCTGGGGTCGGCGGCCGCCATGTCCGTCCTCATCCTGCTCGCGCTCGTCCTCCTCAACGGGCTCCAGCTCGCCTTCATCCGAAAGAGGAACCCGTGAAACGAGCGGCCCACCATCTCACCGCGGGGATCCTGGCCCTGTTCTTCGTCTATCCGCTCGTATGGAGCGGCTGGTCCTCGATCCGCCTGGGCGACGCCTTCAGCCTCGACAGCTACCGGCGGCTCGCCTCCTACGGGGAGGGCCTGGGCACCTACGTGGTCAACACCGTCGTCCTCGTCACGCTCACCGTGGCCGGGACGCTGGTGGTCGCCACGCTCGCCGGCTACGCCTTCGCGCGCCACCGCTTCCCCGGCAGGGGCGTGCTGTTCGTGCTCATCCTGGCCATCCTCATGGTCCCCTACCCCACCATTCTCATCCCGCTCTACGTGCTGCTCGGCTGGCTGGGGCTGCAGGACTCGCTGGCCGGCCTCGCCCTCGTGATGATCATGTTCCAGCTGCCGTTCGCGGTGTTCATGATGCGCAACGCGTTCGAGTCGGTGCCCCGCGCGCTGGACGAGGCCGCGATGATCGACGGCTGTGGCACCTTCGGGGCGCTGGTCCGGGTGCTGCTGCCCGCGGTCGCCCCCGGGCTCGTCACGGTCGGCCTGTTCGCCTTCCTGGCCTCCTGGAACGACTACGTGGCCCCGCTGATCCTGATCAGCTCCAACGACAGGTTCACCCTGCCGGTCGCGGTGGTCAACATGCGGCTGCACGACTTCGGCGCGGTCGACTTCCCGACCATGCAGGCGGGCGTGGTGTTCATGGCGCTGCCCTGCCTCGCCCTCTTCCTCCTCCTCCAGCGTTACTACGTGCGCGGATTCATGTCAGGAGCACTGCGTGGCTAACCCCGTCGTCCCGTCCTCCGGCGTGCTCACCCCGCTCGGGCTCGATGCCGTACGGCTGGATCCCGGCTTCTGGGGGGACCGCCGGACACTCGACCAGGACGTGATCATCGGCCACTGCCTGGAGTGGATGGACAAGCTCGGCTGGATCGGCAACTTCCGCAGCGAGCCGCGCCGGGGCAGGGAGTTCGCCGACTCCGAGGTGTACAAGCTGCTGGAGGCGATGGCCTGGACCGGCGACCGGCGCTTCGACGAGCTGGCCGCGACCGTGGTCGCGGCCCAGGAGCCCGACGGCTACCTCAACACCCGCTGGAGCGGCGACCGCTACCGCGACTTCGAGTGGGGCCACGAGCTGTACTGCGCGGGCCACCTCATCCAGGCGGGTGTCGCCCGCTGGCGGACGGCGGGAGAGCACCCGCTGACCGACGCCGTCCGGCTCGCCGCCGACCAGGTCTGCCGGCGTTTCATGGAGGGCCACGAGGTGTGCGGCCATCCCGAGATCGAGATGGCGCTGGTCGAGCTGTACCGGCTCACCGGCGCCGAACGCTACCTGGAGATGGCCCGCCGCTTCGTCGAGCGGCGCGGCCGGCCGGCCCTGGCCGACATCGAGCTCGGCCGCGCCTACTTCCAGGACGACGTCCCGGTACGGCGGGCCGCCGCCTTCGGCGGGCACGCCGTCCGGGCGATGTACCTGGCCTGCGGCGCGGTCGACGTGGCCGTGGAGACGAGGGACGCGGAACTGCTCGCCGCGATCGAGGCGCAGTGGGAGCACACCGTCGCCCGGCGCACCCACCTGACCGGCGGCATGGGTTCCCGGCACACCGGCGAGTCCTTCGGCGAGGACTTCGAGCTGCCGCCCGACCGGGCCTACGCCGAGACCTGCGCGGGGATCGGCTCGGTCATGCTGGCGCACCGGCTGCTGCTGGCCACCGGCCGCTCCCGCTACGCCGACCAGGCCGAGCGGACCCTCTACAACCTCGTCGCCGCCTCCCCCGCCCTGGACGGCCGCTCCTTCTTCTACGCCAACCCGCTGCACGTCCGTACCCCGGGCCGGGTCGCCGAGGACGTCAGCCCCCGCGCGGAGAGCGCGTCGCGCGCTCCCTGGTTCCAGGTCTCCTGCTGCCCGACCAACCTGGCCCGCACGTTCGCCTCCCTGCCCGCCTATGTCGCCACCGCCACCCCGGGCGGGATCCAGATCCACCACCCCACGGCCTGCGAGATCAGCCACGACGGGCTCACCGTGCGCGTGGAGACCCTCTACCCCTGGTCCGGCTCCGTCGCCGTCCGCGTGCTGGAGGCTCCGGCCGATCCCCGCCACGTCTCCCTCCGCCTCCCCCCGTGGGCCGCCGGCGCCCCGCACCCCGGAGACACCGTCTCGCGGGGGCCGGAGGACCTGACGCCCGTACGGCGGGGGTCGGCGCTCGTGTTCGGCGAGCGGGTCTGGGCACCCGGCGAGGTGGTCGCGGCCGAGCTGCCCATGGAGGCGCGCTGGGTGCGTCCCGACCCGCGGGTGGACGCGGTGCGCGGCTGCGTGGCCGTCGAGCGCGGCCCCCTCGTCTACTGCGCCGAGTCGCCCCGGGACGAGGTGCGGCTGGCCGAGGTGGTCGTCGACCTCTCGCGGCCCCCCGCCGAGCGCACCGGCGACGAGCTCCGGAGCGGCGCGGCCGGCGACGCCCCGGCCCACGACGGTCCGCCGCACGACGGCGTGGTCCGGGTGGAGGTCCGCGCGTCGCGACGACCGGAAGGTGACAACGGCCGGCCGTACGCAGAGGCCGGCGACACGCCGCGAGAGGAGGAACTCACGCTACGGCTCGTGCCCTACCACCGATGGGGCAACCACGGCCCCGCCACCATGCGCGTCTGGCTTCCCGCCGGCTGAACGCACCCCCGATCCCACCCCCCGACCCGATCGGATCACCAAGCGATGAGAAGAATCGTCATGGCCCTGCTTCTCTTAGCGGGCTCACTCGCCGCCACCTCTCCCGCGCACGCCGACCAGACCATCGGATTCCCCACCTTCAACGGCCCGGCGATCCCGGCCCCGCCGGTCTCCTACACCCCCGGCAACATGATGCGGTCCATCTACGACGCCGAGAGCTCCGGCACCGACTTCTGGATGGACCGGCTGCTGGCCCGCACCGGCAACGACCCGGCCGGCACCTGGCTGATGAGCAGGGGCCGCGCGGTCTTCATGAAGACCCACAACCCCTCGGTGCTCGGCTTCGGCGGCCAGGTGGCGTACTGGGAGAGCATCAGCGACAACAACGCGTACACCGTCGCCGTCACCCCCGGCACCTTCACCGAGCAGGTGAGCCAGCGGCGGCAGGTGCCCAGCCACTGGAGGAGCGTGCACACCAGCGGCTCGGTCACGGTGACCCAGACGAAGTTCGTCACCGACAACAACGTCGCCGTGACGAACCTGTCGATCACCAACGGCGGCGGCGGCCCCACCACCCTGCAGCTGCGGGCGACCTCGCCCTACGCCACCTCCGGCTCGGGGAACGAGCTGACCGGGCAGGTCAACGCCCGCAACAACCTCACCACCCTCTACCCGAGGCTCAGCGGCGACGGCTTCAGCGTCTCGAGCGGCGGGCTCAACAGGTCCGTCACCGTCGCGGCCGGGGCGACCGTGACCGCCAAGGTCGTGATGGGCTTCGTCGCAGGCGAGATCCCCGAGTCGCTGACGGAGTACAACGCCTACAGGGGGTACTCCAACACCACCGCGTTCGCGACCCACGTGCGCGCCTACAACCTGTGGTGGGCGCGGAACGTGCCCTACATCGACGTGGCCGAGCCGGCGATCAAGAAGAACGTCTACTACCGCTGGTGGCTGATGCGCTTCAACCACCTCGACGCCGACATCCCCGGCCAGACCTTCCAGTTCCCCACCTCGACCGAGGGCGTGCTGGGCTACAACAACGCCATCGCGCTCACCCAGCCGATGCACATCGACGACCTCAAGTATCTGCGCGACCCGATCTACTCCTACGGCAACTGGCTCAGCGTCGGCCAGACCTCCAAGAACGGCCGCTTCCTCGACAACCCCGGCGACCCGGAGAACTGGTCCAACAGCTACACGCAGTACATCTCCGAGGCGGCCTGGCGCAGCTACCAGATCCACGGCGGCCAGAGCGGCATCGTGGCCAACCTCGCCCGCTACGCCGAGCAGGACGTCAAGGGCCAGCTCGCCTACTACGACCACGACGACAACAAGCTCATCGAGTACGACTGGGGCGCCCTGACCGGCAACGACGCCGACGCCGTCTCCTTCCACTGGAAGAACGGCAACATGGACCGCGCCGAGTCGGCGTACCAGTACAGCGGCGCGCTCGCCGCGGCCCAGGCCTACGAGGCGATCGGCAACACGGCCAAGGCCGGCGAGATGCGCACGCTCGCCACGCAGATCCAGAACGCCATCGTCAACGTGCTGTGGAACCCGAACCGGCAGCTCTTCGAGCACCGGCTGAAGTCGACGAACGAGTGGGTGCCCTGGAAGGAGATCAACAACTACTACCCGTTCGCGGTCGGCGCCATCCCCAACACCGCCACCTACCGGCAGGCCCTGCGTCTGTACGACAGCCCCGCCCAGTATCCGATCTTCCCCTTCTACACGGCCAACCAGGTGGACAAGGCGGCGGCGGCCGCGGCGGGCAACCCGGGCTCGAACAACTTCTCCACCATCAACTCCACCGTGCAGTTCCGGCTGTACTCGTCGGTGCTGCGCAACTACCCCAACGAGTGGATGAACGCGACCGACTACAAGAAGCTGCTGTACTGGAACACCTGGGCCCAGTACGTCAACGGCAACACCTCCTGGCCCGACGCCAACGAGTTCTGGGCCGACTGGAACGGCTCCTCGGTCAACTACCGCTCCTGGATCCACCACAACATCCTGGGCAGCAGCAACTGGACGGTGATCGAGGACGTCGCCGGCCTGCGCCCGCGTAACGACGCGAAGGTGGAGCTGTCGCCGATCAACATCGGCTGGACCCACTTCACCGTCAACAACCTGCGCTACCGCAACGCCGACCTGACCATCGTCTGGGACGACCCGGCCGACGGGGTGGTGCGCTACCCGGGCGTGCCCGAGGGCTACTCCATCTACGTCAACGGCACCCGGACCGCCACCGTCGGCTCCCTGGTGCCCTTCACCTGGGACCCGGCCACCGGCAACGTCACCACCGGCGGCACGGTCACCCACAGCGCCGCCGCCCCCGGCCTGCAGGCCCCCGGCCAGGTGGCGCAGAGCGGCGCCCGGATGGTGGACATGCTCGCCAAGGCGGGCGTCGACCTGACGGCCAACCTGACCAACCTCGCCGCCGGGGCGACCGCGTCGGCCTCGCACACCGGCTCGGGCGGCAACCTGGCCGGCGCGATCGACGGCCTCCCCACCAACGAGCCGTTCTGGGGAGCGGGAGGCTCCCCCAACGCCCAGGACTGGTACGAGCTGAACCTCGGCTCCGCCAAGACCCTCAACGAGGTTCGGCTGCACTTCAAGGACAGCCGCCCGGCCGGCGGCACCTACCGGGCGCCGTCCTCTTACGACGTCCAGTACCACAACGGCAGCTCCTGGGTCAGCGCGCCGGGCCAGGTCAAGACCCCGGCGGCGCCGCGGGCCAACTACAACGTGGTGCGCTTCTCCCCGGTCAGCGCGCAGCGGGTACGGGTCCTGGCC
Organism: Streptosporangium sp. NPDC023963; assembly: GCF_040639135.1. Taxonomy (NCBI): domain Bacteria; kingdom Bacillati; phylum Actinomycetota; class Actinomycetes; order Streptosporangiales; family Streptosporangiaceae; genus Streptosporangium; species Streptosporangium sp. NPDC023963. The sequence goes on along the minus strand of NZ_JBEZZK010000009.1, from coordinate 44,857 downwards.
ACCAACGCCTCCGGCGCCAAGACCGGGCTCACCGAGATCAAGATCTACAACCGGGGCGGCGTGCAGCCGCCCGCCAACCTCGCGACCTCGGCGACCGCGTCGGCGTCCTACACCTCCGCCTGGGAGAGCGTCACCGCCCTCAACGACGGCATCGACCCGCCCTCCTCCAACGACACCGTCAACCCCCGCTGGGGCACCTGGCCACAGACCGGCCAGCAGTGGGCCGACCTCACCTGGACCACGGCCAGAACCCTCAACCGCGCCGACGTCTACTTCTTCGACGACGAGGACGGCATCGACATGCCCGCCTCCTGGAAACTGCAGTACTGGAACGGCACCGCCTACGCCGACGTCCCCGCAGCCGGCTCCCACACCCTGGCCAAGAACCAGTACAACACCGTCACCTTCCCCACCCTGTCCACCACCCGCCTGCGCGTCCTGCTCACCGCCACCGCAACCAGCTCCGTCGGCCTCCTCGAGGTCAAGGCCTACGGAACCTGACCCCGCCCGTGGGGGCGCGCCCCCACGGTCCACGCGGGGGAGGGGCCGGTACGGCACGCCCCCCCGGCCGCGCCGGTCTCCCGCCCCGGGTGCCGGCGCGGCCCACGACACGACGGGAGGGACCTGATGGCACCGAACCGCGGCCGGACGCGGGCCAGGTCGGCGGTGCTGCGCGACGTGGCGGCGCTGGCCGGGGTCTCGGCCATGACGGTGTCGCGTACGCTCAACGCCCCCGAGCGGGTGCGCCCGGACACCCGGGCGCGGGTCCTGGCGGCGGTGAAGAGCCTCGGCTACCGGCCCAACCAGGCCGCCCGCCGGCTGGCCACCGGCCGCTCGGGCGTGCTGGGGGTGGTGGGCTTCGACATCACCCTGCACGGCCCGTCCGCCACGCTGTACGCCATCGAACGGGCCGCCAGGCGGCACGGCTACGCGATCAGCATCGCCTGCCTCGACTCGGCCGATCTCGGCTCGATCGGCGAGGGGGTGCGCGGGCTGCGCTCCCAGGAGGTCGACGGCGTCATCGTCGTGGTGCCGCACGAGGCGGCCGCCGGCGTCGTGCGCGACCTCCACCCCGGCCTCGCCCTGGTCGTGGTGGACGCCGGGACGGGCATGCCCGTCCCGGTCGTCATGACCGACCAGGCCGGCGGCGCGGCCACCGCCACCGGGCACCTGCTGGACCTGGGCCATGAGACGGTGTGGCACATCTCCGGCCCGGCCGGCTGGACGGCCACGCGGGAGCGCGTCCAGGGATGGCGTTCGGCACTGGAGGCCGCGGGACGGCCGGTACCCGAGGTGCTGTCCGGCGACTGGAGCCCGCAGTCGGGCCACCGGCTGGGCAGGCGGCTGGCGGAGTGCCCGCACGTCACGGCGATCTTCGTGGCCAACGACCAGATGGCCCTGGGGGTGCTGCGCGCGTTGCGCGAGGCGGGGCGGCGCGTCCCCGAGGACGTGAGCGTGGCCGGCTTCGACGACGTCCCCGAGACCGGCTACCTGCGGCCGTCGCTGACCACGGTCCGCCAGGACTTCCGCGCCCTCGGCGACCACGCCTTCCGCCTGCTGCTCCAGCGGATGGAGGGAGAAACCGGGAAAACCGTCGAGGTCATCGGAACGGAGCTGGTCGTCAGGGAGAGCACCGGGAGGGCGCCCAGAGCTTTTTGAATGATCGCGAGATGACAATGAAACGGTCCGTCCGGCATTTCTGACAATGTATTTTTCAGCCGGTGCGACGCCGTCTTCGGCGCGCCTTTTTCGCCGTTCTCCCGGTTCGCACGGAGCTCACAGAACGCGTACGGAATGAGTCAAGTGGGGACTTGACAGCATTTGCATTGTGGAAAACACTCGGGAAACCTCGGTCGAAACGCGCCGCCCGCTCCCCGAGGGAATTAAGAGGCGCCTTCACAAAAAAATTATGTTAGCGCAAACAAATGTAACGCGAAAACTCCCCCGACCCCCCAGGAGCGCCGCATGAGACGACGATGCACCGCCATCCTCGCCGCGATCGTCGCGATCGCACTCGTCCCCTCCACCACCGTGCCCGCCAGGGCCGCGACCCCGATCACGACCGCGATCTACACGGCCGACCCCGCCGCGCTGGTCGTGGGGAACACCCTCTACCTCTACACCGGCCATGACGAGGCCCCCGCCGGAGGCACCAACTTCGTCATACGCGACTGGCACGTCTACACCTCCACCGACGCCTCCACCTTCACCGACCAGGGGGCGAAGCTCTCCCTTTCCAGCTTCCCGTGGGCCGGCGGCGACGCCTGGGCGAGCGAGGTCGAACCGCGCAACGGCAAGTACTACTGGTACACCTCGATCAACGGCAACGGCCCCGGGTGGATGAACATCGGCGTCGCGGTCGGCGACTCCCCGCTCGGCCCCTTCACCGACGCCAAGGGCGGGCCGCTGATCAGCGACAGCACCCCGAACTCCTCCCCCCTGAACATCGATCCGACCGTCTTCACCGACGACGACGGCCAGGCGTACATCTACTGGGGCTCCTACTACGGCGTCCGCGCGGCCAAGCTCAAGCCCGACATGATCAACCTGGACGGCCCGGTCGTCACCCCCTCGGGGGTGAGCAACTTCTGGGAGGCCCCCTGGATGTTCAAGCGCAACGGCACCTACTATCTCGCCTACGCCGCCAACGACTCCGGGTGCTCCCAGCCCGGCTACGCCTGCGTCCGCTACGCCACGGCGAGCAACCCGATGGGGCCGTGGACCCAGCGCGGCGTCGTGCTCGACCAGGTCACCTCGACCACCAACCACCCGGCGATCATCGAGTTCAACGGCCAGTGGTACATGGTCTACCACAACGCCGGAGCCCCGGGCGGCGGCGACTTCCGCCGCTCGGTCACCCTGGACAAGCTGTACTGGAACGCCGACGGCACCATGCGGAAGGTCGTGCAGACCACGACCCCGATTGGCGGTGGAGGCGGCGGCCAGCCCCCGGCCGGCACCAATCACGCGCTGACGGCGACCGCGTCCACCTCCTACGTCTCCCCGTGGGAGACACTCGGCGCGATCAAGGACGGGTTCGTCCCCTCCGGCTCGGCCGACCACAGCCACGGCGCGTACGGCAACTGGAGCCACCAGGGCACCGAGTGGATCGAGTACCGGTGGCCGGCCGCGCGCAGCCTCGGCAAGGTCGCGACCTACTGGTTCGACGACGACCAGGGCATCGACCTGCCCGCGTCCTGCCAGGTCCAGTACTGGAACGGCAGCGCCTACGTGAACGTGCCCGGCCAGTCCGCCTGCGGCGTCGGCGCGAACACCTACAACGTCACCACCTTCAACCAGATCTCCACGACGCGGCTGCGGCTGAACATCACCTCCAGGACGGGCTACTCCACCGGCGTCCTGGAGTGGATGGCGCTCTAGCACCACATCCCGGCACCACCTCTCCGGCAGCGCCTCTCCAGCACGACACCGTCAACCGGCGCTGGGGCACCTGGTCACAGGCCGGCGAGCAGTGGGCGCTGCTCACCTGGTCCTCCGCGCGGACGCTGACCTCGGCCGACATCTACTGCTTCGACGACAACGGCGGCGTGCGCGTACCGGCGGTGTGGCGGTTGCGGTCCTGGAACGGCAGCGCCTACGTCGACCTGGCCGGGGCGAGCGCCTACAACCGGGCGCTCAACCAGTACAACCACGTCACCTTCACCCCCGTCACCACGACCAGGCTGCGGGTGCTGTTCACCGGCGGCTCGTCGGTCGGCCTGCTGGAGGTCACGGCCAACGGCACCGTGCCCGGCGGCGGCACGGGATGGAACCCGCCGGCGGACCTGGTCAACCCGCTCAACCAGGTGTGGCAGCACTACGAGAGCACCTACCCGCAGCTGCACACCTTCAGAAACTACGGCTGGGACCAGGTCATGGCCAACGGCGGCAGTCTCAACCACTGCGTGCGCTGGGAGTCGAGCGCGCCGGTCTCGGCCGGGCTGCGCGACCGGATCCACGCCTCCCTGGCCCGCCAGGTCAAGAAGTGGACCGACCTGATGACCGGCCACAACGGCTGGCCGTACACCGACGTCCCCGTCAAGGTCGTCGGGTGGGCCGTGCGCGACCGCGCCACGCTGCAGTGGAGCGACAGCTCCGTCGACGTCTACGTCAACAACATCCGCGAGGGCGCCCCGCGGTGCGCCGAGCCGTGCAGGCGCTTCTTCAACCAGAACGGCCAGTACCCGAACTGCCCGGGTGGAGCGGCGCGCCACTACGACATGTCCCTGTGGCTCACCGCCGGGATGGGCGGCGGCGCGGACGGCGACTGGGGCCCGCTCCCCCGCGAAGGTGATCGGCGACCGGAAAATCCCCGGCCATCGAAACCCGGGAAAATCATCTCAAAATTCCCTCCAAGCCCAGCAAAACCCCGTCAAATCCACATGTACCGTTGATTCAGTACGTCTCATTCGCGCACCCGATGCGTCCGCGATGCGTCCGCAAACGATTCACACCACCTGCCACCGGTGGCTCACCACGAATGTCCGTCGCCCCCACGCATCCCACTGAAAATTGACCGGACCATGCGATGACATGCGCGGCGCGGAGGTTGTGGTTGTGGAGCAATGGTCAAGGCGCGAGGACGAACGGCTGCTCACCGGTGAGGGCCGCTACGTCGCCGACATGGACGTACCGGGTTGCCTGGACGCCGTGTTCGTGAGGAGCGACGTCGCGCACGGCGTACTGCGCGAGGTGGACTGCTCCGCCGCCCGCGAGGTGCCGGGAGTGGTGGGAGCCTGGTCGGCCGCGGATCTCCCCGGGGTGCCGCCGTGCGCGCGGCCGACCGGCATGTCGCGGGACCTGCTTCCGGTTCCGTACGTGCCGCTCGCCCAGCTGTCCACGGAGGAGGCCGTGGCCGGCCGGGAGTGGCCGGTGCTGGTGAGGGACCGGGTGCGCTACCCGGGCGAGGCGCTGGCCGTGGTCCTGGGCGAGGACCGCTACCGGGCCGAGGACGGGGCCGCCGAGGTCACCTTCCGGATCGACCCGTTGCCCGCGGTGGTGACGCCGTCCGCCGCCGCGGACGGCACCGTCCGCCTGTTCGACGGGCTGAGCAACGTCGCCCTGCGGGGGGAGGCCGGGAAGCCGATCGGGGAGCCGGTGTGGCGGGAGGCGGCGGTCGTGGTGGAGGGCCGGTACCGCCAGCAGTTGCTGATGCCCACCCCCATGGAGTGCAGGACGATCCTCGCCGTGCCCGAGGGAGACCTGCTGACGGTCTGGTCGGGCCATCAGACGCCGCACCGGTTGCGCCGGGATCTGGCCGCGCTGCTGGGCCCGCGGGTCGAGCGGGTGCGCGTGGTGGTGCCGGACACCGGGGGCGCGTTCGGGTCGAAGAGCACGACCTTCCCGGAGTTCGTCGCGGTCGCCTTCCTGGCGGTGGAGCTCGGACGTCCCGTCCGGTGGATCGAGGACCGGCTGGAGTCCATGATGGTCGCCACCCGGGGCCGGGGTCAGGACCAGAGGGTCCGGCTCGCCGCCGACGCCGACGGGCGCCTGCTCGCGTACGAGCTGAACATCGACGCCGACATCGGCGCCTACCCCCACCTCGCGGCCGGGCTGCCCATGCAGACCGCCTGGATGGCGACAGGTCCGTACGCCACCCCGAGGGTGCACGCCACCGTCCGCTCGGTGCTCACCAACACCATGGTGACCTACCCCTATCGAGGCGCGGGGCGCCCCGAGGCGGCGATCGCGCTGGAGCGGTCGATGGACACGCTGGCCCGCCGGCTGGGAATGGACCCGGCGGAACTGCGGCGGCGCAACTTCATCCCGCCCGAGGACTTCCCCTACGAGACGCCCACCGGGCGGCACTACGACAGCGGGAACTACGCCGCCGCGCTCGACCTGGCGCTGGAGGCCCTCGGCTACGACGGATGGCGGGCCGAGCAGGCCCGCCGCCGGACGGACCCGGAGGCCCTCCCCCTGGGGATCGGCCTGTCCTGCTACGTGGAACGCTCCGGTGGCGAATCAGGGGGACTGCACGAGTTCGCCGGCGTCGAGGCGCACGAGGACGGCACGGTCACCGCCCGCTGCGGCACGGCCTCCAGCGGCCAGGGCCACGAGACGGTCTTCCCCGCGCTGGTCGCCGAGACCCTCGGCGTGGACGGGGCGCGGGTCCGGCTGGTCGAGGGCGACACCGACGAGCAGCCGGACGGGGTGGGCTCCTTCGCCAGCCGGTCGGCGCAGGTGGGCGGCGCGGCGCTGCGGAACGCCGCCACGCTGCTCGTCGAGGAGGCGCGGGCGCGGGCCGCGGCCCTGTGGGAGGTGCCGGAGACGGAGGTGGCGTGGTCCGACGGCACGGTGCACACCGTCCACGGCGGCTCGGCGGCGATGGACCTGGCCGAGCTGGTGAAGGCGACCGGGCCGATGCGGGTGGACGGCCGGTTCGAGTCGGGCATGGCGTTCCCGTTCGGCACCCACGCGGCGGTGGCGGAGGTCGATCCGGAACTCGGCACCGTGCGCGTGCTGCGGCTGGTGGCGGTGGACGACTGCGGGGTGGTGCTCGACCCGGCCATGGTGCGCGGGCAGGCCTTCGGGTCGGCCGTGCAGGGCATCGGCCAGGCGCTGTACGAGGGCATCCCCTTCGGGGAGAACGGCGTGCCCCTGCTCGCCGAGGCGCTGCTGGACTACCTGCTGCCGACATCCGCCGAGATCCCGCCCATCGAGCTCAGGGACACCCGCACGCCGAGTCCCAGCACGCCGCTGGGCGCCAAGGGGGCGGGAGAGTCGGGCTGCATCGGCACTCCGGCCGCGATCGTCAACGCGGTGGCCGACGCGCTGCGGGTGGCCGACCCCGATCTGCTGCAGATGCCGCTCACCCCGGACGTGGTGTGGCGGGCGGCCCGCGCCCCGAAACTCCCGGAGGAGGTCCGGTGAAGCCCGCCGCCTTCGACTACGTCGTGCCGCGCACGGTGCGCGAGGCCGTCGACGCGCTCGGTTCCGGGCCGGGTGCCCGGATTCTCGCCGGTGGCCAGAGCCTCGTCCTGGAGATGCGCCTGCAGCGCATCCGCCCCGAGCTGGTGGTCGACATCAACCGCGTCGCCGAGCTCGACCGCATGAGCGTCGACGACGGCACTCTGCGGGTCGGCGCCCTGATCCGCCACGCCGCCTTCGAGCCGGAACGGGAGAACAGCGTGCCGGGCCCGCTCGGCACGCTGTTCTCCCGCGCCGTCGTCAACGTCGCCCACCCGCCCATCCGCTCCCGCGGCACCCTGGTGGGCAGCCTCGCCTGGGCGCACCCGGCCGCGGAGTGGTGCGCCCTCGCCCTCGCCCTCGACGCCGGCATCGAGGTGCACGGCGCCGGCGGCCCGCGCGAGATCGCGGCTCGCGACTACTTCCTCGGGCCGTTCCTGACCTCGCGCACGCCGGACGAGCTCATCACCGCCGTACGGTTCCCGCTGCTCTCGGACGACACCGGCGTCGGCTTCGTCGAGCACCGGCGCACGCACTTCTGCTTCGCCCAGGTGGCCGTGGCGGCGACGCTCACCGCGCCCGACGGGGTGATCACCGAGGCGAGGATCGGGCTCGTCAACTGCGCCGACCGGCCGGTGCGGGCCCGCGCCGCCGAGCAGGCGCTGATCGGCGCCGAGATCACGCCCCCGGCCGGTCGCCGGGTGCCAGGCGACCATCCGTTCGCCCGCGCGGGCCGCGCCGCCGCCGAGCAGGACGCCGCGCCCCGGCCCGAACCGTACGCCGACGTGGAGTACCGGCGCCAGGCCGTCGCCGTCCTGGTCGGCAGGACCCTGTGCGAGGCGGCGAGGGACCGGCTGTCGCGGGCCGGCACGTCCGGAGGAGGCCACCGATGAGGATCACCGTCACGGTGAACGGCGAGGAGCGCGCGCTCGACGTGGAGCCCCGGCGCGTGCTGGCCGACGTGCTGCGCGAGGACTGCCGTCTCACGGGCACGCACCTGGGCTGCGAGCACGGCGTCTGCGGGGCCTGCACGGTGCTGGTCGACGGCGAGGCCGTCCGGTCGTGCCTCATGCTGGCCGTGCAGTGCGACGGCGGCTCGGTGCGTACCGTCGAAGGGCTGTCCGGCCCCGGCGGCGAGCCCCATCCGCTGCAGCGGGCCTTCTCCGCCGAGCACGCCCTGCAGTGCGGTTTCTGTACGCCGGGCTTCCTGATGGTGGCCGCCGGGGCGCTGGAGTCGGACCCCGCCCTCGGCGACGACCCGGAGCGCGTCGCCGCCCTGGTCGGCTCCAACATCTGCCGGTGCACCGGCTACGAACCCATCCGGCGCGCGATCGCGCGGGCCGCGGGCGAGTGGCCGGAGAGCCCGTCCCGAGGTGACCTCCGATCCTGAGGTCACCTCGGCCAGAGCGGCGTCGGACGCGGTCGGGTCAGAGGGGTGTGTTCATGTCGGCCTGGATCTGTGCCGCGGTGAGCGCGGTGGTGTAGACGCGGACCTCGTCGATCAGTCCCGTGAAACCGCTGTGCCCGATGAGCAGGGGGCCGAAGACGTCCGCCCTGACGGGGCCGACTCTCGGGTAGCTCTCGGCGACCGGTGTCCCGTTCACGTACAGCCGGATGACGTCACCGTCGAACGTCCCCGCCAGATGCACCCAGGTGTTCAGCGGGAGCGGCGGCCTGTTCAGGGTGGTGTTGGACGCCACCGACGCGTACGGCCCCTGCTCCGGATCCGAGGGGCCCATCGAGAGACCGTACTCGCCGGGGCCCCAGGGTGGGCTCTTCAGAAGGATGCTCTGGCCGGCCGCGGACCCGGCGCCGGTCGGGTAGACCCACGCCTCCATGGTGAGCGCCGTGTCCGCGCGCAGGGACACCGAGTCGGGAACCCGCACCCCGCCCGTGTGGGAACCACCGAACGACAGGGCCTTGCCGAACCTGCCGGCGGCCCAGGTCGTCCCGGCGGCGGTCCCGGTGTTGCCCGCCCCCGACGCGTCCCCCACCGTCGTGCCCGCGCCCTCGTTCATCCCGTACGCGGCCACGAGACAGTCGGCGGGAGCGCAGGTGGTGGGGTCGGCGGGCGCCGACTCGGACAGTTCACCCGGCTGATCCGCGTTGTCGATCGCCCGGACCCGGTAGTAGTAGTGCTCTGGCGACAGGCCGGTGTCGACCGCGGAGAGCGTGGACGCGCCGGTTCTGGCCACCAGTATCGTTCCGCTGCCCAACTGGGCGTTCCAGGAGGTCGACCGGTAGACCTCGTAGCCGCTCACGGCCTCGTCGTCGGTGGCCGCGGTCCAGGTGACGACGGCCTGGCCGGCGCCGCCCCGCGCGACCGCCGTCGGCGTGCTCGGCGGCAGATCGGGGATCCGGGCCCGCAACTCGTTGGACGCGGGCCCGAACTGTCCCGCGCCGTCGACCGCGATCACCCGGTAGTGGTAGGTCCCCTCGTCCAGGGGATGATCGGTGTAGAGGGCCGTCTGGATGGTCGCGATCCTGGTCCGGGCGGTGGGCGTGAACCCGGCCGTCGTCGAGCGGTGCACCTGGTAGGTGCCGACGCCCCAGTAACCGCCGGCGAAGGTGAACCTCAGTTCGGCCCGGTCGGCACGGCCGCCGCCGACGAGCGGTCCCGGGGCCGAGGGCGGGTTGCCCGGGGCGGTGACCGTCACCTGGACCTGCGCCGACGGGGGGCTCGCCTGGGAGGCGGTGTCGATCGCGACGACGCGGTAGTAGTACACCCCGGACGGGGCGCCCGCGTCCCCGAGGAACGTCGCGTAGTCGAACGTGGGCGACCCGATCCAGGTGTCGTCCGACGGGGTGAACCCCGAGACGGTCGAGCGGTGGACGTCATACCTGCGCACGCCCTTGTCGTCGGTCGACCCCGTCCACTCCAGCTGCACGCTGGCCTGGTACGCGGACGCGGTCAGACCGGTCGGGGTCGTCGGCGGCGCGTCGGTCCCGGTGATGGGATTGTTCATGTCCAGCTGTATCTGCGCCCGTGTCCTGGCCACGTTGTAGACGCGCACCTCGTCGATCGCGCCCTTGAAGTACGCGCCCCACGCCGGATGGCCGCCGATGTGGAGGGAGCCGTCCCCCGCTCGCACGGCACCGGCCACCGGCATGGACCGGTCGAGTTCACCGTCGATGTAGAGGCGCAGCCGGCTGCCGTCGTAGGTGGTGGCGAGGTGGCGCCAGCCGTTCAGCGGGAGGCCCCGCCGCGCCTTCACCGTGCGGACCGTGCCCGTGTTCACCGATGCCGAAGGAGGCCTCTCGTCATACTGCGCGCCGTCGGACTCCGACAGCGCGTAGCCCGGCCGGTCGCCGGCGTCCTTGACCAGCACCGGGTGCCGGCCGCTGTTGGAGGGGTTGACCCACGCCTCGACCGTCAGCGCGGCGGTGGGACGCAGGCTCGCCGAGGAGGCGATCGTGACCAGGCTCGACACGCCGTCGAAGGCGAGAGCCTTGCCGTACCTGCCCGGCACCCACGAGGTACCGGCGGCCGTGCCGTTGTTCGCGTTGCCGGACGCGTCGCCGACGGCCGTTCCGGTCCCCTCGTTCAGTCCGTACGCGGCGACGAGACCCGGTTCGGGCGCCCCGGCGTGCGCGGTGGCGTGTGCGGTGGCGGGCGCGACGAGATTCGCGCACACGGTGATCGTGAAGACGATTGACATGCGAAAGCGAGACAGCCTTGCCATGAACTCCCCGTAGCGGTCGGAAAACCGTTGCGACGGCCCCCGCAGCCGCCGTTACCGCTCGCATTATGTGTCTCTTTGTGTAACAAAATCATGACATAAGAACATTATTCTGACGGCTGGAACGATCGACCGCGCCCCGATCGAACGCCGGCTCACCGACCTGTACGTGAGGCCGGGGAGGAGACGCGGCAGCGGCCCACGGCTCCGCCCGGCCCCAACGGGGAACGAGCGCGTCCGGCGCTCAGGCCTGCTCGCTCAGCGTGATCGCGGCGGCGGGGCAGACCGCGGCGGCCTCGCGGACCAGGGCGTGCCGGTCCGCGCCGGGTTCGGGTTCGAGCAGGACGACGATGCCGTCGTCGTCACGCTGGTCGAACACCTCCGGCGCGATCAGCACGCACTGGCCGGCGCCGCAGCACTTGTCCTCGTCCACGGTGACCTTCATATCGGGTTCCTCTCTGCCGGCCGGGTGGGGCGGTGCCCGGTCACCAGCGGACCGGCACCGTGCGAAGGCCTCCGACGGCCAGCCCCTCGACTCGTTCCAGCTCCTCCACCGGAACGGCCAGCTCCAGGGACGGAAGCCTGCGCAGCAGCACCTCGAGCACGACCTGCAGCTCGGTGCGCGCCAGTGACTGGCCCAGGCAGGAGTGGGCGCCCGCGCCGAAGGCCAGGTGCGGGTTCGGGCTGCGGCTCAGGTCCATCTCGGCGGCGGCCTCGAAGACGCTCTCGTCCCGGTTGGCCGCGGCCATGCTGCACACCACGGTGGTGCCGCGGGGCAGGGTCGTGCCGCTCACCTCGGTCTCCTCGGGCAGGTAGCGCGGCAGGCCGAAGCCGGAGTTGGCGTCGAGCCGCAGCGTCTCCTCCACCGCCGTGCGCACCAGCGTGGGGTCGGCGAGCAGCCGCTCCCACCGGTCGCGGTCGGCCAGCAGCATGGAGACCATCTTACCGATCATGTTGGCGGTGGTCTCGTGCCCGGCGACCAGCAGTCCCATGCCGGTGACCAGGATCTGGATGTCGGACAGCCCGCCGTCCTCGGGGCCGCCGGCCGCGATCAGCTCGCTCAGCAGGTCCTCCCCCGGCTCGACGCGCTTGGCGGCGACGTGCTCGGACATGTACTGGAAGAACTCCGCCTGGGCGGTTTCGGTCTCGGCCTTGGTGTAGCGGGTGAGGTTCAGCAGGGTGTCGGACCAGTACGAGAACCGGTCCCGGTCGGCGGCCGGCACGCCGAGCATGTCGCAGATGACGTACACCGGCAGCGGGAAGCCCAGGTCCGCCCTGAGGTCGCCGGGTGCGCCGCGCTTGACCATGTCGTCGATGAGCTCCTCGGCGATCCGGGCCATCGAGGGCCGCAGGGCGGCCATCCGCTTGGCGGTGAACCACTTGCCGACCAGGCGCCGCCAGTGCTGGTGCTCCTCGCCCCCGTCGGGGATGATCTGCGCCAGCTCGCTGCTGAAGACCCCGCCGCCCTCCGCCGACAGCCGCGCCGCGTCGGGGGCGGTGAGCTGGCGGGTGAAGCGCGGGTCGGCGAGCACCTGCCTGACGTCGGCGTAGCGGGTCAGCAGCGTCGCCCGGTCGCCGCTGGGCAGCTCCACGTGCGCCACCGGGCACGTGCCGCGCAGCTCGGCCCATTCCGCGGGCGGCTCCAGCGCCTTGTCGTTGGGGATCGGGTAGCGCAGGACCTGCTCGTTGGCACTCATGCGTCATCTCCTTGCGAACGGATGGATCGGGCGGGCCGTGTCGTGCGTGCCTGTACCGTGCTCCGCTGTCACGCGGGCGTGAGGGGAGGAGCCGCACGCCGGGTGACGAATGCACCCTCACGCTACCCTACAGATGTCGGGAAACCTACAGATGTAGGTTGACGGTAAAGTAAGGACGTGGCCACGACCAAGAACAGCAACTCCCCCTCCGGTGACCGGCGCGTGCGCCGCACCCACACGGCCCTGGCACGCGCGCTGATCGAGCTCGTCGAGGAGCGGGACCTCTCCCGGATCACCGTCGCCGACGTCGCCGAACGCGCCGGCGTGAGCCGCTCGACCTTCTACGACCACTACCGCGACGTCCACGAGCTCGCCGAGGCCGCCTGCACCGCGATGATCGACGGGCTGATCGAGTCCCTGCCCGGTCCCGGCCCGGAGACGGCGGACCCGGCGCCGGAGGCGACCCAGTCGCTGGAGGCGTTCTTCGCCAGCCTCGCCGAGCACGCCGGGCTCTACCGCACCCTGCTGGGGCCGCAGGGCAGCGCACGCGTCGTCGACCACATCCGCCGCCGCATCGCCGCGTCCGTCCACGAGCGCCTCCACCAGATCACCGCCGGCGATCCGGCGGGACACTCCGGCCCTCCGTCGGACATCCCGCACGACGTCCCGGCCGCGTTCACCGCGGGGGCGCTCATCGGCGTGGCCGCCGACTGGCTCCAGCGCGGATGCCCGCGGACCCCCGCCGAGATGGCCGCCCTGACCTGGCCGCTCTTCAGCGCGCTCCACCGCGTCGACGCCGGCGCGCCCACCTGAGGCCGCCCGCCGCGTCCCTGGGGCCGTCCCGGGGGAGCTTCGAGCCCGTGCGAACCGCCGGCGCGCCCGCGGCGGCCGGTGGCATCCGGCGGCGGCCCGGCCCCTCGGATCAGCGGCGCGTCCGGCGGTGACCGGGCCCTCGCGTCAGCGGCAGAACGGCGCCATGCCGAGCGCCGACTTCACCCCGCCGAGCAGGTGCTGGACGAAGTACCGGTCGCCCTCCATCGGCTCGTCGGTCCACGCCTTGACGTCGTGGCCGAGAGTCGTGAGCCAGGCCTTGCCGCCGTCGTAGTACTGGCACCAGCTGACCGGGTGGTCGTCGCCGTGGCCGGGGTGGCCGAGGCCGCCGCGCACCCCCGGGCGAGCATGCTCTCGTCCACCTTGGCCGGCACCCTGACCCGCGTCGGGAACGGCACCAGGTTGTACCACTCGTCGGAGAACGCCCAGCGCTTCGGCAACCCCTGGGTGGAGCGGAACCGGGGGAGGCCGCGGAACCGGGGGAGGTGACGGTGAGCAGGAGTGCCGCCGCGCCGAGGGCGGCGATGGACAGGAACGCACGCCTGACGCGCATGAGCACCTCATGTGCTTCGGTCCACTAGATGGATCGCTTGGTCCACTGGGGGATCTTGAGCGTATCCAGCGCCGATGCCCTGAACAAGCTCTTGCTTCACCGCCGCGTCCGGCCTATCGTGCGCCCGGTCCCTGGATCCGGCGATCCGCCTGATGGACCCCGCGACAACGGCGCCGGCGGAAGGACACGGCTTTCCCACCAGCTTTCCCACCAGCGCGACGACCGTCACCGGGTCCCGAGGCCGGCCGAGATGAGCGGTCACCGCGCCCTGAGGTCGGTGGGCAGGATGGAGGGCGGCATGGGCCCCTTGTTGCGGCGGCCCTGGCCCGACTCCTCCCAGGCGTGCGCGAGGATGCCCACGCTGCGGCTCAGCACGAACAGGCCGCGGGCCAGCGGTGCGGGGAAGCCCAGCTCGGCGCAGATGACCGCGGTGGCGCCGTCGATGTTCATCGGCACCGGGCTGATCAGCTCCTCCACCTGCCTGGCCGCGCGCAGGTGGGCGCCGACCACCACGCCGCCGGCCACCGCCTCGTCCACCAGGGCGAGCAGCGGGTCGCGGCGCGGGTCGCGGGTGTGGAAACGGTGCCCGAACCCGGGCAGATACTTGTCACGGGCCCGCCGGCGGGCCACCGTGGCGGCCGCGTCACCGGTGCGCACGACCTCCTCCAGCATCTCCACGCACTGCTCCCCCGCGCCGCCGTGCACGTCGCCCAGCAGGTTGACGCCGGTGGCGACGGCGTTGTTCAGCCCGACGCCGCAGGTGATCGCCATCCGGGCCGCGGCGATCGACGGGGCGTGCGGGCCGTGGTCCACCGAGGAGACCAGCGCCGCCTCCAGCAGCGCGGCCTGCCGCTCGTCCGGCAGCCGGCCGCGGAGCATGAGCCAGATCATCTCGGCGAAGCCGACCTTCCCGATCAGCTCCTGCACCGGCCTGCCCTGCAGCTCGATGACGTCGGGCTCGATCCGGGACACCGCCGTCCCCCACCAGTCGGCAGTGTCGCTCATGTCGCTCATGTCGCTCATGTCGCCCACGCCGCTCATGACGTCACTCCGAACTCCGCGTTGTGCTGGCCGAGGAGGGGGGCCGGACCGCGCGGGCGCAACGCGGCGCCGTCGACGAGGACGCCGTTGCCCGTGACCGTCACGCGGCGCTCGTCGCCGCCGGGAAACGGCAGCTCCGTGAGGAAGCCGCGCCCGCGGAGCTGGCCGAGCGCAAGCGCCTGGGCCACGGTGAGGACGCGGGCGGCCGGTACGCCCCCTCGGGAGAGGATCTCCTCCCACTCCAGCGCCGTCCTGGTCCGCAACGCCAGGTTGAGCTCGCGGTTCAGCGCCCGGCGGTGGGTCTTGCGCGCCTCCCTCGCGGCGAACCGGGGATCGGCGGGCAGGTCCGGCCGCCCGACGAGGCGGCACAGCGTCTCGAACTGGACCTGCTGGTTGGCGGCGATGTTCAGCGGCCCGTCGGCCGTCTCGAAGGTGCCCGACGGCGCGGCGGTGGCGTTCTGGTCGCCCATCGGCTCCGGCTCGACCCCGCTGACCAGGTAGTTGGAGGCCGTCCAGCCCATCGCGGAGATGGACGCCTCCAGCATCGACAGGTCCAGGAAGCAGCCGGCCCCGCCGCGCGCGCGCCCGGCCAGGGCGGCGGAGATCGCCAGGGCGGCCATCAGCCCCCCGATCGAGTCGCAGATCGGGAAGCCGACGCGCAGCGGCACCGTCTCGGGGGTGCCGGTGACGCTCATCATGCCGGACAGCCCCTGGACGATCTGGTCGTAGGCGGGCGCCCCGCTCATCGGGCCGTTCTGGCCGAACCCGGAGATCGCGCAGTAGACCAGGCCGGGGTTGAGCTCCCGCAGCCGGTCCCAGCCGTAACCGAGCCTGGCCAGGACCCCGGCCCTGAAGTTCTCCAGCAGGACGTCGGCGCCGGCCACCATGGCCTCGAACGCCTGCCTGCCCGCCGGGCTCTTCAGATCGATCTCGACCGACTTCTTCCCGGCGTTCTGTGCCAGGAAGGAGGCGCCGAGCCCCTCCCGGTTGAGCTCGGGGTCCGGGCCGAGACGGCGGGCGAGATCCCCGTCGCCGGGCATCTCGACCTTGACCACCTCCGCGCCGAACAGCATCAGCTGGTAGCTGCAGTACGGCCCGGCCAGAACGTTGGTCAGGTCCACGACCTTGATGCCGTCCAGTGGCAACTGCTGCATTCACGCTCCATAAGGTCAGGTCAGGGGATGGTCGAAGCCGCGGTCCGACATGCGCTTGGCCGCCTCCCGCAGGTCCGCGGCGAACTCCTGGACACGCTCCTCGCCGAAGCGGACCGTCGGACCGCTCAGCGAGAGCGCCGCCACGGTCGCGCCCGCCGCGCCCGTCACGGGGACGGCCACCGCCGACAGGCCCGGCTCGCGCTCGCCGTGGCTCTCCGCGTAGCCGTCCCCGGCCACTCCGGCGATCCACTCCCGCAACGTCGCCAGGTGCTCCTCGCCGTACGGCGAGGACTGGCAGACCCGCGCCAGCAGCCTCGCCGGGGCGTCCCTGAGCAGGACCTTCGAGGCGGCTCCCGCCCACAGGGGCAGCTCGTCTCCGACCCGCACGACGTGGCGCAGCGGCTGCGGGCTCTCCTGCTGGGCGATGCAGATGCGGTGGACGTCCCGCAGGACGTAGAGGTTGACGGTCTCCCGGTGCCGCTCCCCCAGCTCGCGCATGAGCTGCACGGTCTCCGGGGGCAGCTCCCAGGCGTCGCGCGCGAGATGCGCCCAGCGCCACAGGGCCGGCCCCGCCGCGTAGCCCTTGCGCGTGGCCCACAGCAACCCCATGTGCTCCAGGGTCTGCAGCAGGCGCAGCGCCGTCGTCTTGGCCAGCCCCGTCTCGTCGACGACCTCGCGGATCGTCAGCGTCCGGCGGTCGTCGGTGAGCAGGGACAGGATGTCGAACGCCCGCTGGACGCTGCGCACGCCGCCACCGCTGTCACCGGAGACCGCCGGGTTGTTCATCGAAGGCACGGGTCCTCACTTGTGAGTCGAAGGTGAACCTTTTCCGCTCACTCTCGCATGCGGTCCGTACGCTAACACTAGTCCGCTCAGCGGTCCAGGTGAACCACTACGCGGATCGATTGCCCCCTTGCCAGAACCTTTACCCTCCTCATACCGTGAGGCAATCCACAGTGCGGTTCTTGAGAACCGCCAAGCGGATCTCTATGGAGATGACATGGACGCAGTCCAGGAAGCCGAATGCCTGATCGCCGGGAAGTGGCTGGGTGCGGGCCCCCGTTCCGACCGCGTCGGCCCCTACGTGCGGCGGGTCGTGAGCCGGGCCCGGCTCGCCGGTCCCGACGACATCGCCACCGCGCTCGACTACGCGCGCCGGGGTGCCGGGACGGTCGCGCGGCTCGCCCCGGCCACCCGCGCGACGATCCTGGAGCGCGCCTCGGCCGCGGTCACCGCCCGCGCCGAGGAGTTCGCCCGGCTCCTCGCCCTGGAGCTGGGCAAGCCGCTCAAGGACGGCCGCGGGGAGATGCTGCGGGTGGCCGACACGTTCGCCGTCGCGGCGGCCGAGGCCAGGGCGATCGGCGGCGAGGTCCTGCCCGTGGCGGGCTGGGCCCGCGGGGTGGGCAACACCGCCATCACACAGCGCGCCCCGGCCGGCCCGGTGCTCGCGATCACGCCGTTCAACGCCCCGGCGAACCTGCTCGCCCACAAGCTGGCCGCCTCCCTCGCGGCCGGCAACACCACGGTCGTCAAGCCGCCGCCGCAGGCCCCGGCCGTCTCGGCCGCCCTGGTCCGGCTGCTGCTGGAGGCCGGGATGCCGGAGGAGGCCGTCCAGGTCCTGCACGGGGGCGGGGACGTCGGCGCGCGGCTGTGCGCCGCGCCGGAGATCGCCGTGATCAGCTTCACCGGCGGCGTCACGGCCGGCGCCGCCGTCGCCCACGCCGCCGGGCCCAAGCGGGTGCTGCTGGAGCTCGGCGGCAACGCCGCCACCATCGTCTGCGAGGACGCCGACGTGGCGGAGGCAGCGCGTATCTGCGCGCGCACCGGATACAGCAACTCCGGCCAGAGCTGCATCTCCGTCCAGCGCGTCTACGTGCAGCGCAGCCGGTTCGAGGAGTTCGCCCAGGTCCTGACCGGCGAGGTGCGGGCGCTGAGGGTGGGAGATCCGCTCGACCCGGCGACCGACGTCGGCTCGATGGTGGACGACGAGGCCGCCGAGCGGGTGGCGCGCTGGGCCGGGGAGGCGGCGCGCGCCGGCGCGACGGTGACGACCGGCGGCGGCCGGACGGGCGCGGTGATGGAACCGACCGTGGTCGTCGCGCCGCCCGCCGACGCGAGGGTCGTCCGCGAGGAGGTCTTCGGCGCGCTCGTCGCCGTGCTCCCCTACGACGACTTCGACGAGGTCGTCCGGGAGTGCAACCGCAGCGGCTACGGCCTGCAGGCCGGGCTGTTCACCCACGACGTGCGCCGCATCGTCACCGCCTGGCGCGAGCTGGAGGTCGGCGGCCTGGTCGTGAACGGCTCGTCGAACCTCCGCCTGGACCACCTCCCGTTCGGCGGCGTGAAGGACTCCGGCATCGGCCGCGAGTCGCCCCGCTGGATGATCGAGGACTTCACCGTGACCAAGACCCTGCTCCTTCGCGGGCTGACCATCTGGGGAGACCAGTGACCGCCGACCACCTGGGAAGACCCGTGACCGCCGACCACCTGGGAAGACCCGTGACCGCCGGCCGTCCGGAAAGACCGGTGACCACCGTCGCGCATGCGCTCGTCGCCCAGCTCGAGGACCTCGGCGTCGAGTACGTCTTCGGCACCTGCGGCCACACCAACATCGCCGTGCTCGACGCGCTGGCCGACAGCCGTATCCGCTTCGTCATCGCCCGCCACGAGCAGGCGGCGGCGCACGCGGCCGACGGCTACGCCCGCGCCTCCGGCAGGCCCGGCGTGCTGCTCGTGCACGTCGGCCCCGGCCTGACCAACGCCGCCACGGGGGTGATGACCGCCGCGCTCGACTCGGTGCCGATGGTGGTGATCTCCGGCGACATCCCGTCCTACTACCACGGCCGCCACCCGCACCAGGAGATCAACCTGCACGCCGACGCCGACCAGGCGTCGGTCTTCCGGCCCTTCGTCAAGCGCGCCTGGAACGTGCACCGGGCCCAGGACGTGGGCCGGTCCGTCGAGCGGGCCTTCTGGACGGCGACGACGGGCAGGCCGGGGGCGGTGCTGGTCAACGTGCCGATGGACGTCCTCTCGCGGCCCGCGGCGCCGTACCCGCCGGTCAGCCGCGCCGCGCCGCCCGGCCTGCCCGCCGCGACGGCGGAGCGGATCGCCGAGGCCCTCGCGGGCGCCGAGCGGCCGCTGCTGTACGTCGGCGGCGGCCTGCGCGAGGACGCCGGGGCGCTGCTGTCGCTGGCCGAGCACCTGGACATCCCGATCGCGCACTCGCTGATGGCCAAGGGCACCGTCCCCGACGCGCACCCGCTGGTGCTGGGCATGCCGGGGTTCTGGGGGCTGGAGCTGACCAACGCCTACGCCAGGGACGCCGACGTGGTGCTGGCGCTGGCCACCCGGTTCGCCGAGACCGACGCCAGCTCGTGGGATCCCCGCTTCACCTGGACGCTCGGCGACCGCGGCAGGCTGATCCAGATCGACATCGACCCGGCCGAGATCGGCCGCAACTACCCGGTCGAGATCGGCGCCGTCGCCGACGTCGGGCTCGCGGTGCGGGCGCTGGCCGAGGCCGTCACGGCACATCCGCCGGCGGACCGGCCCGAGCTGCGCGAGCGCATCCGCGAGGCCAGGACGGAGCTGTTCGCCGGGAGCCGGGAGCGGGGCCGCGGCGACGCCTTCCCGCTGCGGCCCGAGCGCATCCTCGCCGACCTGCGCGACGCGCTGCCGCCCGGCGCGATCCTGGTGACCGACGTGGGCTGGAACAAGAACGGCGTCGCGCAGTGCTACGAGCTGCCGGCCGAGGGCCGCTTCATCGCCCCCGGCGGCGCCTCCACCATGGGGTTCGGCCCGGCCGCCGCCGTCGGCGTCCAGCTCGCCCGCCCCGACGGCGTCGTGGTCGCGCTCATCGGCGACGGCGGCATGGGGGCCCAGCTGCCCGCCCTGCCGCTCGCCGTCGAGCAGGGCGCTCCGGTGATCTTCGTGGTGATGAACAACAGGGCGCACGGCACCATCTCCGACCTGCAGTCCGCGAACTTCGGCCGCAGCCACGGCTGCGACTTCACCGACCCCGCCGGGCTCCCCTACAGTCCCGACTTCGCGGCGCTGGCCGCCGCGTGCGGCGCCGACGGCCACACCGTCGCCGCGCCGCACGAGTTCGGGGCGGCCCTGCGGGCGGCGGTGGCGAACCGGCGGCCCGCGCTCATCGACGTGCCGATGGTCAACGAGCCCGTGCCGACCCCCGGCCACTGGAACATCAAGGACATCTATCAGGGCGTTTTCCCCGACTGAAACCGTTGCCCGTTCGGTATTTCCCCGGGTTTCGCCAGGCCGTATAACTAACGTACTAGTCCGTGCATTACGGGGCCGTGTCGATCACCGCACTTTCCTCCACCCCCCAATGAGGTGAATCACTTGTTCTCCGCAAGAGTTTCCGTTTCCGCCCTGACGCTGACGGCGCTGGTGGCGCTCGCCGCCTGCTCCGCCCCCGGCCAGCAGGCCGCCCAGGAGGCGGACGCCACCGGCCCCATCAAGATCGCCAACATCAACGCGCAGAGCGGGCAGCTGAGCCCGCTCGGCCAGTGGGAGCACAAGGGCGTCAAGCTCGCCGTCGACGAGGCCAACAAGGCGGGCGGCGTCGACGGGCGGCAGATCAAGCTCGACCTCTTCGACAGCCAGGGCGACCCGACGGTGGGCACCAACCTGGCCAGGAAGATCTCCAGCGAGGGCTACATCGCGATGCTCGGCACCGCCGAGAGCGCGGTCACCCTGGCGATGGCCCCGATCCTCAAGGACGCCCAGATCCCGAACATCACCTCGGGACAGTCGCCCAAGCTCGCCGACCTCAAGAGCCCGTTCCTGTTCCTGAACGCGCCGACCAGCGTCACGTTCGACGAGACCCTCGCCAAGTACCTGGTGGACGACAAGGGCTACAAGAAGATCGCGCTGATCAGCAACAACGGCGCGTACGGCGCCGGCGAGCACGACGCGTTCCTGGCCGCGCTCAAGTCCAGGAACGTCACCGCGATCGCCGACGAGGTCGTCACCCCCGACCAGAAGGACTTCAACGCCAACCTCGCCAAGATCCGCGAGCAGGAGCCCGAGGTGCTGTTCATCGGCGCCGAGGAGGTCCAGTCGGGCCTGATCGCCAAGCAGTCGCGCGAGCTGGGCCTGAAGGCGCTGTTCGCGGGCGGCGCACCGATGGGCACCGACGTGTACGCGACCACCGCGGGCCTGGACAACGCCGAGGGATCCGTCGTGAGCTCGCCGTACCTGAGCAACGAGGCCAGCGAGCCCATCAAGGCGTTCGCCGCCAAGTACAAGGCCGCCTACAACGAGGACGCCCGCATGCACGTCGCCAAGGCCTACGACGGCGCGTCGATCCTGATCGAGGCGCTCAAGCAGACCAAGGGCGCGGGCGGGCGGCCGCTCGCCGACGCCATCCGCGGCGTGAAGCGCGCCGGGCTGCTGGGCGACTACGACTACGACGAGTCGGGGGTCGGCATCCACGCCACCAAGATCGGCCTGGTCAAGGGCGGCACGGTCGTTCCCGAGGACGCGAGCTGACGTGCAGGTCTTCCTCCAGACCCTGATCGGCGGGGTCACGTTCGGAGCGGTGTACGCGCTGGTGGCGATGGGCTTCTCGATCGTCTACCGGACGATGGGACTGGTCAACTTCGCGCACGGCAGCGTCGTGATGATCGGCGCGTACGCCGCCTCCACGTTCTACCTGGCCACCCAGCTGCCGTTCGCGATCGCGATCACCGTGGCCATCGCGGTCACCGCCCTCATCGGGCTGGTCATCGAGCGCTTCCTGCGTCCGCTGGAGAACAAGGACTTCACGCTGATGCTGATCGGCACGATCGGCTTCGGCGCCGTCCTGGAGGCGGGCGCGGTGCTCGTCTGGGGGGCGACCGGGCACGCGGTCCCCTCCCCCGTGCCGACCGAGCCGTTCGACGTGGGCGGGATCCGCATCCCGACCTACAGCCTGCTGGTGATCGCCGTCGCGGCGACCGCCACCGGCCTGCTCGCGCTGTTCCTGCAGCGCACCAAGCGCGGCGCGGCCATGCAGGCGGTGGCCATGGACCACCAGGCGGCCACCGCGGTCGGCATCCACGTCGGCCGCAGCAACGCGATGGCCTTCGCGATCGGCGCGGGCCTGGCGGCGCTGGCGGGCAGCCTGATCGGGCCGATGCTGTACGTCAACCCGACCATGGGCGGCACCCTGGGCATCAAGGGGTTCGCCGCGGCCATGCTCGGCGGGTTCGGCAGCATGCCCGGCGCGATCGTCGGCGGCATGACCTTCGGGCTGCTGGACGCCTTCGCGGCCGGCAACTTCCAGGAGTACTCCGAGCTGGTCACGTTCCTGGTGTTCGCGGTCATCGTGATGATCCGCCCCACCGGCATCTTCGGAGAGACGACGGTGAACCGCGCATGAGACGTCTGGCATACCTCGTCCCCCTCGCGGTGGCCGCCTGGCTGCTGCCGTACGGGCTCGGCGGCTACTCCATGCACGTGGTGAACGTCGCGATCATCTTCGCGATCCTCGCCATCGGCCTGGGCCTGACCATGGGCGTGGCCGGGCAGATCAACCTGGCCCAGGTCGCCTTCTTCGGCGTCGGCGCCTACACCGTCGCCATCCTGTGCACGCGGGCGGGCTTCGGCTTCTGGAGCGCGGCGGCGCTGGCCCTGGTCGTGTCCGTGGTCTTCGGCGTGCTGGTGGGCGTCCCGGCGCTGCGGATGCAGTCGCACTATCTCGGCATCGTCACCCTCGGCCTGGCGCTGGCCTTCACCAACTGGGTCACCAACGCCCACATCGCGGGCCGCGCCGAGGGCATCAGCGACATCCCGGCGCCGGTGCTGTTCGGGCTCGACCTGTCCAGCGCGTACCTCTTCTACTACGTCGAGCTGGTGGTCTTCGTCCTCTCGCTGGCGTTCGCGCTGTTCGTCACGCACTCGCCGCTCGGCCGCAGGCTGCGCGCGATGCGCGACGACGACCTGGCGGCAGGCGCGCTCGGCGCGGAGATCCCGCTGCTGCGCATGACCGCCTTCGTGCTGTCCGGCCTGTACGGCGGCCTGGCCGGGGTCCTGTACGCCGGGCTCATCCGCTTCGTGGCGCCCGAGTCGTTCAACATCGCCAACATGTTCCTGTTGCTCGCGATGGTGATCATCGGCGGGCGGGCCAGCATCCTCGGCTGCGTCGTCGGCGCCGTCGCGCTGGCCATGGTGCGCGAGGCGCTGCTGGACGCCTCGGCCTACGCCCAGCTCGGCTACGGCCTCGTGGTGGTCCTCGTGGTGGTCTTCGCCCCTACGGGGCTGGCCGGGCTGCCCCGCCGGCTCCGGTCCCTGCTGCGGCGCCGCGACCAGGGAACGCGGGTGCGGCTGCACCCCTTCCAGCCCTACGACCGGGCCGCGGACGGCGCGGAGGGAACGGCCGGCGCGGGCGTGCTGGAGGTCCGGGGCGTGACGATGCGCTTCAAGGGGCTGACCGCCCTCGACGACGTCTCCCTCACGGTCACCGCCGGCGAGATCCGCGGCGTCGTCGGCCCCAACGGCTCGGGCAAGACGACCCTGTTCAACATCGTCAGCGGCTTCTACACACCCAGCGCGGGCGCGGTGCGCCTGCACGGGGACGACGTGACCGGGGCGAGGCCGTACCGGCTCTCCCAGCGCGGGGTCGCCCGCACCTTCCAGAACCTGCGCCTGTTCGAGGACCTCGACGTCCGGGAGAACGTGCTGCTCAGCCTCGACCGCACCAGGACCTCCTGGATCTGGCGCTACCTGGCGCTGCCCTGGAAGGTGTTCGGCTACGAGCGGGCGCTCGGGGCGCGCGCCGACGAGATCATGGCCAGGTTCGGGCTGACGGACTACGCCGCCGCCGTCCCGCGCTCGCTGCCGTACGGGATCCAGCGCCGCATCGAGATGGCCCGCGCGATGGCGATGTCGCCCTCGCTGCTGCTGCTCGACGAGCCCGCCGCCGGGCTGAACGGCGAGGAGGTGCGCCAGCTCGGCGACATCGTCCGCTCCATCAGGGACTCCGGCGTCACCGTGGTGGTGATCGAGCACAACATGGGGCTGGTCATGTCGCTGTGCGACCACGTCACCGTGCTGTCCGGCGGCAAGGTGATCGCCGACGGCACCCCCGCCGAGGTCGCGGTCGCCCCCGCCGTCGTGCAGGCGTACCTCGGCGACTCCATGGCCGCCCCCACCGAGTCCGCCGTCGAGGAGGCGACCCGATGACGACACTCACCGTCGAAAACCTGTCGGTCCACTACGGCGGCGTCCGCGCCGCCCACGGCGTGAGCTTCACCGTCGAGCCGGGGCAGGCGCTGGGCATCATCGGCGCCAACGGCGCCGGCAAGTCCTCCACCCTCAAGGCCGTGATGGGCCTGGCGCCCCGCCGGGCCACGGCGATCCGTTTCGGCGAGCACGACCTGCTGCGCGCCGCGCCGCACACCCTGGTGCGGCACGGGCTCGGCTACGTCCCCGAGGGCAGGCACGTCTTCCCCGGCCTCACCGTGGAGAAGAACCTGCTGCTCGGCGCCTACACCAGCAGCTGGAAGAGCACGCCCATCGACGAGGTGTTCGAGCTGTTCCCCGTCCTGGCCGAGATGCGCCACCGGCTGGCCGGCGCGCTGTCAGGCGGGCAGCAGCAGATGCTGGCCGTCGGCCGGGCGCTCATGTGCCGTCCCAAGATGATGCTGCTCGACGAGCCCTCGATGGGCCTGTCGCCGATCCTCGTGGCGGAGATCGCCGGCGTCCTCAAGCGGCTCAACGCCGACGGGCTCGCCATCCTGCTGGTCGAGCAGAACGCCAAGCTCACCTTCGACGTCACCACCACCTGCCTGGTGATGGAGAACGGGGAGATCGCCGCCACCGGCACCTCGGCCGAGCTGCGTGACGATCCCCGGGTGCGGCGTATCTACCTGGGCCTGTGACGGCCCGTTCGGGGGCGCTGCCGTGCTCGCCCCGGCAGACCGGGCCACCGCGACCGCCCACCGGCGCGACACCGGCTTCCCGAAGATCGGCGGGAACCTGGCGAACCAGAACTACAGCGGGCTGCGCGACCTGCACCGCGGCAACGTCGAACGATTACGGGCCGCCTGGGTCAACGACATCGAGGGCGGCCTCATGGCGGGCAACAGCCAGAGCACCGCCGTGGCCGTGGACGGCGTGCTCTACATCGAGTCGGCCCTGGGCAACGTCACCGCGGTGGACGGCCGCACCGGCGCCGTCAGATGGAAGTACCCGCAGACCCGCGGGGCGGTCACCCGGCGCGGCGTCGCGGTCGGCGCCGGCCGGGTCTGCACCTGCGCCAACGACAACTGGCTCATCGCCCTCGACCAGCGCACCGGGCAGGTGGTCCGGGAGCGGCAGCACAACGGTTACGGCAACCTGGAGAAGGTCGCGGTGACCTACCACGACGGCATGCTGTACTGCGGCACCAACGACGGCCCGCGCGGTGCCGCGCTCGCCTTCGACGCCGGGACCGGCGACCTGGTCTGGCACTTCTGGGGCACCCCCGGACCTGGCGAGTTCGGCAACGACACCTGGGAGGGCGACTCCTGGCAGACCGGCGGCGCCACCCCGTGGATGCACTGCGCCATCGACCCGGACCTGCGCCTGGTCTACTGGACGTTCGGCAACGCCAGGGGTGCCCGCTCCTCCCAGGACGGCTCGGAGCGCGGCGGCCAGAACCTGTTCGCCAACTCGATCGTGGCGATGGATCTGAAGACCGGCGCCTACCGCTGGCACTTCCAGTCCATCCACCACGACATCTGGGACATGGACAACGTCATGGCGCCCGTCCTGCTCGACGCGCGCGTCCACGGCCGGACCCGCAAGCTCGTCGTCTACGGCAGCAAGACCGGCATGTACTACATCCTCGACCGGGCCGACGGCTCGGCCCCGCTGGGCATCGACGAGCTGCCCGTGCCCCAGGAGCCCCGGCAGAAGACCTGGCCCACCCAGCCCTTCCCCCGCCAGGGCGGCTGGACCGAGCTCACCCCCGTACGGCAGCCGCTGGGCACCGAGATCCCCGGCCTCCCGCACCGCGCCGTCCCGAACTACCGGATCGGCTCCCTGTACACCCCGCACTGGGACGAACCGATCCTCACCATTCCCGGGCACGGGGGCGGCGCCGACTGGAACCACCAGTCCTACAGCCACAGCACCCGGCTGGTGTACACCGGCTTCGGCTACGTCGCGGCGGCGCACTCGCTGACCGAGCCGTCCAACGGGCTGCGGCCGCCCGGCGAGTACATGACCGGCGGGGTGGTGGCCGTGGACCCGGGCACCAACCGGGTCCGGTGGAAGCGGAACATGCCGTACTCGCTGGCGCACGGCAACAGCATCCTCACCACGGCCTCCGACCTGCTGTTCATCGGACAGCCCGACGGCAACCTGCTCTGCCTGGACGCCCGCGACGGCCGCGAGCTGTGGCGCTGGCAGACCGGCGCCGCCGTCAGCAGCAGCCCGATCTCCTACGAGATCGACGGGGAGCAGTACATCGCCGTCTACGCGGGCGGCACCAGCATCCCCTACGGCGACTCGGCCACCCGGGGCGACCACCTGTGGGCCTTCAGGCTGGCCTCGCGTCCCGGCCGTGACGCTCGTGCCGGTGAAAGCCGCCTATCCCCGGATGCCGGGCAGCCCCGCAGCTGCTGCGGATGTCCCTGCGGGCACTCCGACGCACTTGGGCCACCAGAGGTGCGCATCGCAGCCGGGCGACCGGCGGGCGCGCGGCCCGAGCTCACCTCATCCGTCTGGCCGCGCGGGTGAGCCGGAACGGCGGGCCGCTCAGCCGGAGATCACCGCGACGTCGGGCCCCAGCGGCGGGAAGCGCTCCAGCACCTCCGGGTCGTGGCCGGCGACCACGAGATGCGGGCCGCCCGCCAGCTGCCCGATCCTGTCGAAGGCGCCGTACATGCCGGTCATGCTGTGCAGGATCGGGAAGGGCCGGTCGTCCTCCAGGTTCTCGTAGAAGTGGGCGGCGTCGGAGGCCAGGACGACGGCGCCGCGCGCGGTGTTGACGCGCACCACCTGCATGCCCGCGGTGTGCCCGCCGACCAGGTGGACGCTCAGGCCGGGCACGACGTCGGCGTCGCCGTCCACCAGCGTCACGCGCCCGTCCTCGCGGGCGGCCAGCAGGTGGGCCAGGTCGTCGTCGTTCAGCAGCCGGCGTTCCCTGGAGAGGCGGTCGGCCCAGGGGCCGGTCCAGTAGTCGAGCTCCGCCCGCTGCAGGACGTAGCGGGCGGAGGTGAACTCGCGCGCGGTGCCGGTGTGGTCGTAGTGCAGGTGGGTCAGCACCACGTGGCCGACGGAGTCCGCGGGTACGCCCAGCGCGGCCACGGCCTCCACCGGCGAGGCGCGGTAGTCCAGCCCCTCGACGTCCTGGGCGCGCGTGCGGCCGATGCCGGTGTCGACGACGACGGTGTGCCGCTCGGAGACCGCGAGCCACACGTAGTACGAGGTGGGGTGCGACTGCCCCGCGCGGGCGTCGTAGCCGTGGAAGTGCTCCCCGCGCCGGGCGTCGCGTACGGCGTAGCGCAGGGCGTAGACGCGGAACTCGTTCATACCTTCAACGGCTCCGCGCGCTTGAGACCGAGCTGCTCGGTGGGGACCCGGTAGGTCTCCCGGCCGGTCGCCACCGCGGCCACGTTGACGAGGCACAGCACCGCCACGATGACCGACACGCCGAACCAGCTCTCCTTGCCCGTGCCCGCGAGCGCGGTGGCCACCGTCGGCGCGAAGCCGGCGATCGCGAAGCCGAACTGGGTGCCGACCGCCATGCCGGACAGCCGCACCTTGGTGGTGAACATCTCGCCGTAGAAGGAGGGCCAGACCGCGCTGGTGGCGCTGTGCACGACACCGAACATCGCGATGCCCAGCACGAAGATCAGGGCGTAGCTGCCGGTGGAGATCGACCACAGGTAGGCGAACATCAGCACCGCGCAGCCCAGCGACCCGCCGATGAAGACCGGCTTGCGGCCGACCCTGTCCGACAGCATGCCCCACAGCGGGATGGTGATCACCGCAGCGACGTTGGCCAGGACGCCCACCCACAGCATGGGGCCTCGCTCCAGCCCCACGGTGTTGACCGCGTAGGACAGGGCGTGCACGGTGAAGATCGTGCTCACCGAGGCGATGACCGCGGCCACGACCACCCGCAGCACGTCCTTCCAGTGGTCGCGGAAGAGCACGGCCAGCGGGAGCTTGGCGACGGTGTTGCCGGCGACCTCCTGCTCGAACGCGGGCGTCTCCTCCAGGGTGCGCCGGATGACCAGCCCGACCACGGCCACCACGATGCTCAGCCAGAACGGCACCCGCCAGCCCCAGCTCAGCAGCTGCTCCTCGGGCAGCGCGGCGATCGGCAGGAAGACGGCGGTGGCGATGATCTGCCCGGCCTGGGTGCCGTTGAGGGTGAAGCTGGTGTAGAAGGCGCGCCGTCCCTCGGGGGCGTGCTCGAGCGTCATGGAGTTGGCGCCCGCCTGTTCCCCGGAGACGGAGAAGCCCTGCAGCAGGCGCAGAAGCACCAGCAGGATCGGCGCGAGCACGCCGATCTCGTCGTAGGTGGGCAGGCAGCCGACCAGGAACGTCGACACGCCCATCATCACCAGGGTGATGACCAGCACCTTCTTGCGGCCGAACCTGTCACCCACGTGCCCGAGGACGAAGGCGCCCACCGGCCTGGCCAGGTAGCCGACGCCGAAGGTGGCCAGCGCCAGGAGCGTGCCCGTCGCGGGCGAGGACTCCGGAAAGAAGATCTTGCTGAAGACCAGCGCGGCCGCGGTGCCGTAGATGAAGAAGTCGTAGTACTCCAAGGCACTGCCGATCCAGGCCGCCGCGGCCGCCTTGCGGGGTTTACCCTGCACTGTCACGGGCGCTCCTCATGCTGGGAGATTAGGGGGATGGCGCGATGGCAGGAAACTAACTCACTGGTTCGTACATTACAAGGGTGTTGCCAATCGGTTACCTGCCGGATCCGTGCCCGCGTTCGCCCGCGGCGGCGCCCGGGCGCAGGGTCACGCCGGACGCGGAGTCACACCGTCACGCCGGGGAAGCCGGGGCCGGGCGCCCCTCCCCGCCCTCCCCGCGCAGGTAGCCGACGACCATCTCGCCGACCATCCGGCGCAGCCTGGCCCGATGCTCGGGCGCGGTCATGTCGCGGCCGAACAGCGCGCCGAACGTGTGCTGGTTGGCCACCCGGAAGAAGCAGAACGAGCTGATCATCATGTGCACGTCGATGGCGTCGGCCTCGGTGACGAAGTCACCGGACTCCTGGCCCGCGTCGAGGATGCGTCCGATGAGGTCGAGCACCGGGGTGGCGAGGCCGGCCAGCGCCTGCGACTTGCGGATGTGCTCGGCCTGGTGGATGTTCTCGATGGCGACGAGCTGGATGAAGTCGCGGTGCGCGTCGTGGTGGTCGAAGGTCAGCTCGGCCAGCGTGCGGATGGCCTCGACCGGGGCCAGGTGCTCGACGTCGACCGTGCGCTCGGCCGCGCGGACCTCGGCGTACGCCTTCTCCAGCACCGCGATGTAGAGCCGTTCCTTGCTGCCGTAGTAGTAGTAGATCATGCGCTTGGTGGTGCGCATCCGGGCGGCGATCTCGTCGACCCGCGCACCGGCGTAGCCGTGGCGCGCGAACTCGTGCTGGGCGACCTTGAGGATCTCCGCTTTGGTACGGTCAGCGTCCCGCTGGCGTTCGGTGGTGGCGGGCTGCGAGGTCATTGGCCCATCTTAGAGTGACTCCTCCGCTCCCTGAAGGAAGCGGCTTCTCACTGGGCCTCCATGGCCCGCGTGCTGTGCGGCGAGCCGGATCGGGGCGTTGGCGGCGCCGTAGCCCCGGTAGCCGCCGACACGCTGGACGATCTCGAAGAAGACCCGTCCCACGGTGACCGTGTACATGTGCAGGAACTCGCCGTGCTCGTCCCTGTCGTACAGCACGCCCAGCCGTCGGAGCTCGGGATCGACGTCGTGGCGGTCCTCCAGGTCGTCGTAGTAGTTGTCCGGGATGGGCAGCAGCAGCTCCGGATGCCCGGCGCGCAGCCTGCGGGCGACGGCCAGCAGGTCGTCGCTGGCCAGGGCGACGTGCTGCCACGGGGTGCCGCCCGTACCGACCTGGGCGATGTTGAGCACCATCCGCACCTGTCCGGCGGCCCCGGCGGCTCCGGCGGCCTCTGTGAACTCTGTGGACTCTGTGGCCTTGTCCGTGGCGCCCGCGCCGGGCACCGGCGTCGTGGACATCGCCCTGCTGCGCAGTAGGCCGTAGGGGTCGGGCAGCTCCAGGCTCTCCTGCGGGTGCAGGCCCAGCACGCTGCCGTAGAACAGCGCGGCCTCGTCGAAGTGGTGCCAGGGCTGGGTGAGTGCCACGTGGTCGATGTGGGTGATCTGCCCGGGAACGGCCTCGACGGCCTCGACGGCACCCGAGTCGCCGAAGTCGCCGAGCCAGGCGGTGTCGCAGAAGAAGAGCGCGGTGCCGTCCGGGGCGGCGATCGCGTCCAGCGAGGCGTCCTGCGGGGCACGCTCGCGCGGGAGCACCGGCGCCAGCAGCGTCTCGGCGTGTTTGACGGCCCGCGCGGGGTCGGGACTGTCCAGGCCGATGGCGACCAGGGCGGGGTCGGCTCCGGTGGCGTTGAGCAGCATCCGGGCCCCGCCCTGGCTCCACAGCTCGACCGGTTTGCTGGTGTGGGAGCCGGTACGGGTGAAACCGAGCGCGTCCAGCACGCCACTCAGGGAGCCCGCGTCGGCGAGCTCGGCGAAGGCGAAGCCGGTGGGCACGGCGGGGTGCGCGGCGCCGTGCAAAGCCTGTTCCAGGGCGATGAGCGAGCGCATGCCGTCCCGGGCGGTACGGCCGGTGTCGGCCTGGCGGAAGTGGTCGTTGAACACCTCCAGCGACAGCGGCCCGGCGTATCCGGTGTTCAGCACGTGCTGGACCAGGCCGGCGACGTTCATGGTGCCCTGGCCGGGAAAGCAGCGGTAGTGGCGGCTCCACCGCAGCACGTCCATGGCCGGCATCGGCGCGTCGGCGAGCTGCAGGAAGAAGATCTTCTCACCGGGGATGGCCTCGATGCCGATCGGGTCGGAGCCGCGCGACAGGATGTGGAAGCTGTCCAGGCAGGTGCCCAGGTTGGGGTGGTCGGCCATCCGGACGATCCGCCAGGCGTGCAGGTACTCGTTGACGTGCCGGCCCCAGGCCAGCGCCTCGTAGGCGATCCGGATGCCGTGTTCGGCGGCCCGCTCGGCGAGCCGCCGCAGTTGCTCCGCGGCGAGGGCGTCGTCGCCGATCGTGGCGGGCGAGACGTTCGAGCAGACCAGCAGCAGGTCCGCGCCGAGGCGCTCCATCACCCGGAACTTGCGCTCGGCCCGCTCCAGGTTGGCCGCCAGCATGGGGGCGGGCACGGCCTCGAAGTCGCGGAACGGCTGGTAGAGGTCGATGCCGAGGCCCAGGTCGGCGGCGCGGGCGCGGATCTCCTCGGGTGAGTGCGGGCAGACGAGCAGGTCGTTCTCGAAGATCTCCACACCGTCGAACCCGGCGGTGGCGATCGCGATGAGCTTCTCGGTGAGGGTGCCGCTGACGGAGACGGTGGCGATGGACGTGCGCATGGCTCCCTCTCGGGTGGTGACCGGGTCGATCGGGTGGACGAGTGCTCAGGTCGTACCGAGGTCGGGTGGACGGGTTCTCAGGTCGTACCGAGGTCGGGTGGGCGGGTTCTCACGTGGCGACCAGGTCGGTCAGGTGGGCGAGCATCCGCTCGCTGTCCGGGGTGCGGCCGGTGAAGAGGCGGAAGGCGTGGGCGGCCTGGAAGACGACCATGCCCCCGCCGTCGAGCGTCCGGCAGCCCAGGGCGCGGGCCTGTTTGAGCAGCTCGGTCTCCAGCGGCCGGTAGACGATGTCGGCCACCCACAGCCCGGGGTGGAGCAGCTCGACCGGCAGCGGCAGCCCGGGATGGAGCGCCATGCCGGTGGGGGTCGCGTGCGCCAGGCCGTCGGCGCGGGCGAGCAGCCCGGGCAGGTCGTCCCGGGTGGCGGGGCGGGCCCGTTCCGGCCCGAAGCGGTCGCTCAGCCGGGCGGCCAGCGCCGTCGCCCGCGCGGGGTCGGCGTCCACGACGGTGACCTCGCCGGCGCCCATGGTCAGCAGCGCGTGCGCGATCGCCGCTCCCGCGCCTCCCGCGCCGAGCTGGACGATGCGCCGGGTGGGCGCGTCCGGCAGGCCGCGGTCGAACGACTCGGCGAAGCCCGTCCAGTCGGTGTTGTGACCGACGGCCCGCGCGCCGTCGAAGACGACCGTGTTGACGGCGCCCAGCATGCGGGCGTCCGCCGACAGCTCGTCCAGGTGCGGGATGACGGCCTGCTTGCACGGGTGGGTGATGTTGAGCCCGTCGTAGCCGAACCGGCGGGCCGTACGGACCAGTTCCCCCACGTCGTGCCCCAGGCTGTCGGTGTCGAGCAGCCGGTAGACGTACCGCAGCCCGTGGTGGGTGGCCTCGCGCTCGTGCAGCGGAGGGCTGAGCGAGGGGCCGATGCCCGAGCCGATCAACCCGGTCAGGTACGAGGCCATCAGTTCTCCCTCTTCAGCAGGTGCGCCAGGTGGGTCAGCGCGAGGACGTATCCGTGCGCCCCGGCGCCACAGATCACGGCGTCGGCGACCTCGGAGACGAACGACGTGTGCCGGTACGGCTCACGCCGGTGGATGTTGGTGAGGTGGACCTCGACGACGGGCAGGGCGACGGCCGCCAGCGCGTCGCGCAGGGCGACGGAGGTGTGCGTGTAGCCGCCCGCGTTGATCACGATCGCGGCCGGGCCCGGCTCGTGGACGGCGTCGATCAGCACGCCCTCGTGGTTGCTCTGCCGGAAGTCCACCTCGAGCCCGAGCGTGGCGCCGGTGCCGAGGCAGCGCGCCCGGATGTCGGCGAGCGTCGCGCCGCCGTACAGGTGCGGCTCGCGGCGGCCGAGGAGGTTGAGATTGGGCCCGTTGAGGACCAGGACGCTGGGCATCGTTCTCCAATGTACGTACTAGTACGTTAGCTGGCTAGACAGGGGCGTGCACGGGGCTGGAGCAGCGGCGGGGACACCCTTCCCGTTCACGTCTCACCGCATGTACGAACTAGTGAGTTCGTTATAGCGCATGACGCCCCGGCTTTCCAGTCGTCCGGCCACCGGCCGGCCGTGGTGGCGTTACGCCGGGGTGCCGCTCCGGGACGCCGCCCGGCTCTGCCGCCGGTATCCGCCCGGCGCGGTGCCGTACTCCCGCTTGAAGGCGTTGGCGAAGGCGAACTCCGAGGTGTAGCCGATCCGGGTGGCCACCTCGCCGAGCGAGGCGTCGGACTCGCGGAGCAGCCGGGCGGCGGTGGTCATCCGCCACCAGGTCAGATAGGCCAGGGGCGGCCGGCCGACCAGGGTGGTGAAGCGCCGGGAGAAGGCCGCCCTGGACAGCCCCGCCCGGGCACCGAGCGTCTCGACCGTCCACGGGAGCGCGGGGTCACGGTGCAGGGCGTGCAGCGCGGCGCCGATCGCCGGGTCGGCCAGGGCTGCCGCCCAGCCGGTGGCCGTACCGCGTGCGGACTGCTCGTCGAACCAGGCCCGCAGGATGTAGAGCAGCAGCATGTCGAGCAGGGCGGGCACGATGGTGTCCACGCCGAGGCGGGGAGCGTCGAGCTCGCCGCCGAGGAGGTCGACGGCGGCGCGCAGCTCGGGGCGGTGCCCGAGACGAGCGGGCAGGTGGACGATCTCCGGCAGGTCGCCCAGGAGCGGGTGCGCCCGGCCGGGATCGAGCCGGTATCCACCGCAGAGGGTCACGGTGACCGCCTGCGAGCCGTCGCGCCCGGCCTCTCCCACGGTCGCGGAGGCGTAGCGGTCCTCGAACCGGGAGTCGTTCAGCGGGTCACAAGCGGGCTCGGTCAGCGGGGTGGCGGGGCTGTCGGCGAGCGCGTAGCCACCTCCGTGCGGCAGGAACACCACGTCACCGACGTTCAGCGCGACGGGGGCGCCGCCGTCCGGGGGGATCAGCCGGCACGACCCCTGCAGGACCACCTGGAAACCGGCGGAGCCGCGCACGGCGGGAAACCGCTGCCCCCAGGGGGCGTACCACCGGACGCGCGCCGAGCGAGGCTCCCCCGCGCGCGTCGCGGCGATCACGTCGCTGAGCACATCCATCGAGAAAGCCTATCCATGCAGCTCTTACGAAGACGTACGCGTATGAAGACAAGATCTGCGCGCATTGGATGTCTCTTCGCGTGCCCATACGGTTGGCGCACACGATGCGATCGACCGTTGGGGGCCTTCATGGCGGGACAACGCAGGATCCTGGTGATCGGGGCGACCGGCACGGCAGGCCGGCAGGTCGTCGCCCAGTCACTGAAGGCGGGTGCCGAGGTGCGCGCGGCGGCCCGCGATCCCGGGACGGCCGGCCTTCCCGACGGCGCCGAGGTCGTGCGCGTCGACCTGGCCGATCCGGACGGCCTGCGCGCGCCCCTGGACGGGGTCGAGGCCGTGTTCCTCCTCTGGCCGTTCGCCACGGCCGAGGGGATGCCCGCGATCCTGGATGCGGTCGCCGCGCGTGCCCGCCGCGTCGTCTACCTCTCCTCGGCGGCCGTACGCGACCACGAGCGGCGGATCGAGCGGATGATCGAGCGATCCGGGCTGGAATGGACGTTCCTGCGACCGCACGCCTTCGCCGCCAACGCCCTGCGGTGGGCCGGGCGGATCCGCGCCGAGGCGGTCGTGCGCGAGCCGTACGGCGCGGCCGCCATGCCCCCGCTGCACGAGCGGGACCTCGCGGCGGTCGCGGTACGCGCGCTCACCGGCGACGGGCACGACGGCGCGACCTACGAGCTGACCGGGCCCGAGACGCTGACCCAGGCCGAGCAGGCGACCGTCATCGGCGAGGTGATCGGCCGCCCGGTGCGCTGGGAGGAGATCTCGCCGCAGGCCGCGCGGCGGCGGATGCTCGACCGCGGCTGGCCACCCGAGGCCGTGGACGGCGTCCTGCGGGCCCAGGCCGAGATGGTGACCGAGCCGGCAGCGGCCACCCCCACGGTGGAAGAGGTCACCGGAGCCCCGGCACGCACGTTCCGCGCATGGGTGACCGACCACGCGGACCGGTTCCGCGCCCCGTGAAGACCGCGCCCCCGGAGACCACCGCCCGTGAAGGCGGGCATCTCGCGAAGGCCGCCATACGGTGGAGGCGGGCATCTCGCGAAGGCCGCCGGCCTCCACGAGGTGGCGGCCCGGAGTCAGCCGAAGTCGAAGAAGATCGTTTCCTTCTCGCCCTGCAGGTGGATGTCGAAGCGGTAGCGGTCCTCCCCCTCCCGCGCGGCCAGCAGCGTGTGCGCGCGCTCGGATGGCAGCGCGTCGAGGAAGGCGTCGTGGGCGAGGTAGACGCGGGTGTAGAGGTGGTGCAGCAGTCCGCGGGCGAACACGCACACGCTGATGTAGCCGTTGCCGGGCACGAGCGTGCGCAGCGTCCAGCGGCCGTCGGCGTCGGTGGGCACCCGGCCGAAGCCGGTGAAGTCGACACCGTGCCTGCCGATGACCGCGCCGGTCACCGGGTCGCGGCGCAGCGTGCCGGGCGCGCCGGTGAGGTCGCCGGACGGGGACGCCTGCCAGAACTCCAGCAGCGCGTCCGGCACCGGGGCGCCCGCGCCGTCGTAGACGTACCCGTGCACGGTGATCCCGCCGGTCGCGATGTCACCGCCGCCGGGAAACGGGAGCGCGTAGCCGTAGAAGGGGCCGACGGTCTGCGAGGGGGTGGGATTCACCGGCCCTCCTCCGTCCAGGTGGCGGCGGGGCCGTCCAGGACGATGTCCCACCGGTAGCCGAGGGACCACTCGGGAACGGACAGGTCGTGCTCGTAGGCGGCGATCATGCGCTGCCGGGCCCGCTCGTCGGTGACGGAGTTGAAGATCGGGTCGTAGGGGAACAGCGGGTCGTTCGGGAAGTACATCTGGGTGACCAGTCGCTGGGTGAAGGCCGTGCCGAAGACCGAGAAGTGGATGTGCGCGGGGCGCCAGGCGTTGGCGTGGTTGCGCCAGGGGTAGGCGCCGGGCTTGATCGTGGTGAAGGCGTAGCCACCGTCGTCGCCGGTGAGACAGCGGCCGACGCCGGTGAAGTTGGGATCGAGCGGGGCCGGGTGGTCGTCGCGCTGGTGCGGGTAGCGGCCGGAGGCGTTGGCCTGCCATATCTCCACGAGCTGGCCGCGCACCGGGCGGCCGTCCCTGTCGAGGACGCGGCCGTGCACCGTGATGCGCTCACCCAGCGGCTCGGCGAGGTGCTGCCTGGTCAGGTCGGCGTCGAGCGCGGTGACGTCGGTGACGCCGAAGACCGGCCCGGACAGCTCGGCCGCGTCCGGGTCCTTGACCTCGATCAGCGGCTGTTTCGGGTGGCGGAGCGCGGTGCTGCGGTAGGGGCCGTAGTCGCGGGAGGGGTGGTGCGCCTCCCGGCCGTCACCGGCGTTCCGGAGCTCGCGGAGCTCGCGGAGCTCGCGGAGCTCGGCGATCTCGCGGTCGATGTCGGCCTGCGTGAGGGGTGTTGACATGAACTCCTACCTTTCGGGAACGACGGCCGGGCCCTGACCGGCGCCGATGCGCGGGGAGGCGGGAGCGGGGCGGGCCGTCCCGGCCACGGCGGAGACGCTCCTCACGCCCTCACCTCCGCGTCCGTACGATCGCGCAGCTCCGCCGGGCTCACCCCGGGGGCGGTCTCCACCAGCGCCAGCCCCTCCCCCGTGACGTCGAGGACGCCGAGGTCGGTGATGATCCGGTGGACGCACCCCTTGCCCGTGAGGGGCAGCGAGCACTCCTCGACGATCTTCGGCGAGCCGTCCTTGGCGACGTGATCCATGATCACGATGACCCTGCGGGCGCCGTGGACCAGGTCCATCGCGCCGCCCATGCCCTTGACGAGCCTGCCGGGGACCATCCAGTTGGCCAGGTCGCCGCGGGCCGAGACCTGCATCGCGCCCAGCACCGCCACGTCGATGTGGCCACCGCGGATCATGCCGAACGACAGCGAGGAGTCGAAGAACGACGCGCCGGGGAGCACGGTCACGGTCTCCTTGCCCGCGTTGATCAGGTCGGGGTCGACCGCGTCCGGCGCGGGATAGGGGCCGACGCCGAGGATGCCGTTCTCCGAGTGCAGGATCACGTCCGTGCCCGCGGGCAGGAAGGAGGGGATGCGGGTGGGCAGGCCGATGCCGAGGTTGACGTGGTCGCCGTCGCGCAGCTCGGCCGCCGCGCGCGCGACCATCTGGTCACGGCTCCAGCTCATGAGGTGGTCTCCCCTCGCTCCGCGGGCACGGAGGTGGTACGCCGTTCGACGGCCTTGTCGGCGGCCTGCTCCGGGGTGAGCGGCACGACGCGCTGGACGAACACCCCGGGCAGGTGGATCTCGTCGGGGTCGAGCTCGGTCAGCTCCTCGACCTCGGCGATCGTGACCCGCCCGGCCATCGCGGCCAGCGGGTTGAAGTTCCTGGCGGCCTTGCCGAACACGAGGTTGCCGTGCCGGTCTCCCCTGGCCGCCCGCACCAGCGCGAAGTCGGTGGTGATGCCGTGCTCCAGCACGTAGGTCCGGCCGTCGAACTCGCGCACCTCCTTGGGCGGTGAGGCGAGCACCACCGAGCCGTCCGGGCCGTGCCGCAACGGCAGCCCGCCGTCGGCGACCGGCGTGCCGACCCCCGCCGGGGTGTAGAAGGCGGGGATGCCGCAGCCGCCCGCGCGCAGCCGCTCGGCCAGGCTGCCCTGCGGGGTGAGCTCCACCTCCAGCTCCCCCGTCAGGTACTGCCGGGCGAACTCCTTGTTGTCGCCGATGTAGGAGGCGGTCACCCGGCCGATCCGGCCGGCCTCCAGCAGGACGCCCAGGCCGCCGCCGTCCACGCCGCAGTTGTTCGACACCACGCCGATCCCGCGCACCCCCGTGTCGTACAGGGCCTGGATCAGCACGTTCGGGATGCCGCTCAGGCCGAACCCGCCCACCGCGAACGACGCGCCGTCGCGCACGTCCGCCAGGGCCTCCGCGGCCGTGGCGATCACCTTGTCTCCGCGCACGACACTCCGTTCGGCCGGTTGTTCGCTCTGCGAACTTTAGTTCATTATCGCGCACTTGAGTATGTGTACCGGCGACCGTCCTGTCAAAGCACCCCCGTCGGCGCGGAAGGAACCGGCCCGCCTTCCGGGAGGGACGGCCCTCCCGGAAGGCGGGCCGGCCGCCGTGCCGCGTGCGCCGGCCGCGTCAGGCCGCGCCGGCGCGGGCGGCGGTGACGACCACCGTGGTGTAGGGCATCGTGAAGCCGCCCCCCATCGCGTCGACGGCGGCGCCGGCGCCCTCCAGCACCTCCGCCAGCCTGTCCTGCGGGAGCCGGGTGAGAGCGCCGGAGGTGGGCAGCTGGTCCAGCCACGTGTCCCGGGTGTAGGAACACTCCCAGTCGAACCGCCACTGCTCCGGGTCGCCGAACCCGCCCGCCTCCCGGATCCCGTCGGCGGCCTTGGCGAACAGCGCCTGGTATCCCTCCAGGGCGTTCCCCTTCTCCTGGAAGACGAACGGCGAGTCGGGCACCACCCGCCGGTAGACCGCGGCGAAGTCCTCCGCCAGGCCGGGCGGAAGCTGGAACACGTGCCAGAACGCCGCCAGCCGCCCGCCGGGCCGCAGCACCCGCGCCGCCTTGGCGGCTCCCGCCACCGGGTCCACCCAGTGCCAGGCCGTCCCGGCGACGACCGCGTCGAACATCCGGCCGGCGGGGTCCCAGGCCTCGAACGTCGCCACCTCGACCTCGACCCCGCCGCGCCGCGCGAAGTCGGCCATCCGCGCGTCGGGCTCGACGCCGAGGACCTCGCAGCCGGCCGCCTGGAACTGCCGGGCCTCTATGCCGGTGCCGCAGCCGACGTCGAGGACGCCGGGGCCGGGGCAGGCGGCGACGATCCGGTCCACCATGGCGTCGGGATAGCGGGGACGGGTGCGGTCGTAGCGTTCGGCGTCCACGCCGAACGACTCCGCCACCTGCCGGTGTCGATGAAGGTCGTTCCCAGGAAGAGGCGCTCCGGCCGGCGGTATAGTGGGCATGCGCCCACGCTAGTGGGCACATGCCCACTCGTCAACGGGCGGGCTCCTCGACCGGGAAGAGGGATGCACGGTGCCGACGGGGGTGGCCATGCGCGACGCGCGCGAGCAGCTGTTCGACGCCGCCGAGCGCGTCCTGCTCAGGGACGGGCCGAACGCGCTGACCAGCCGGGCGGTCACCACCGAGGCCGACTGCGCCAAGGGGGTCCTGCACCGGCACTTCGCCGACTTCGACGCCTTCCTCGCCGAGCTCGTGCTGGACCGCGCCGCCCGGATCGGCCCTCAGGCCGCCGCCCTGTACGACTCCGCCGGGACCGGCACCGTCGCCGGCAACCTCACCGGCGCGCTGACGGAGCTGTTCGAGACCGTCGCCGTGGCGATCGTCGGCCTCGTCATCTCCCGGGACGACCTGCGCGCCCGGCTGAGCCGGGCCGGGTCGACCGGCGTCCCGATCCTGGCGGAGGCCGGGGCCATGCTCGCCTCCTACCTCACCGCCGAGTGCGAGATGGGCCGCATCGCGGCGGACGCCGACGTCGACACGCTCGCGTTCACGCTGGTCGGTGCCGGACACCTGCTGTACGCCGGCGCGGGGGGCACCCCGCCCGAGGCCGGAGCCGTCCATCGGATCGTGAGCACGGTCGTCGCCGACGTGGTGCAAAGACGGCTGCTGTGAGCCGCCCGCCGCGCCGGCCCTCCCTCCGATCGCGGCTCGCGGGACCGCACCCATCCGCCACCCCGCCGGTCAGTCCATCTCGACGTCGTCGAGGAGCCTGAGCAGGCGCGAGAGCACCCGGACGCAGCCGGCGATCTCGGCGTCGGTGAGGTCGTCGCCGACCTGATGGAGCATCGCGCGCTCGCGGGCGATCACGGCGCCGATGGCGGCCTCGCCCTCGGCGGTCAGCCGGATGAGCGAGGACCGCTTGTGCGCCGGGTTCTCGACGGACTCGACGAGGCGCCGGGCAGCCGCCTCGTTGACCATCCGCTGCACGAACTGGCGGCTCAGCGCCTGCGCCCGGCCCATCTGCGGGACGGTCATCGGCCCGTGCCCGTGGAGCATGTTCAACACGGCCCGGACCCCGACCGACAGCCCCTCGCCCGGCACGTCCTGTTCCACCTTGCGCTGCGCCCGCCGGTACAGCGGCCCCACCAGATCGAACACCCCGGCGAGCCGGTCGGCCGGCTCCACCGGCGCCACATCCTGCCCTGTTTCCCTCACCCCACCATGATGACACCTAGGTTGTCATCTCAGCGACAAAATGACAACCTAGGTGTCATGAATGATCTGTTCTGGCACGAAACCGGCTCCGGCCCGCCCCTCGTCCTGCTGCACGGCGGCTTTCTCGGCCACGGCATGTGGGACGCGCAGATCCCGGCCTTCGCCCCGTCCCACCACGTCATCGCGCCCGACGCCCGCGGCCACGGCCGGTCCGCCAACGCGACCGAACCGTTCCGCCACACCGACGACGTCGCCGCGCTGCTCCGTCACCTCGGTACCGGCCCCGCGGTCCTCGTCGGCGTGTCCATGGGTGCCGGCGTCGCGGTCGACACCGCTCTGGAGCACCCCGAGCTGGTCACCGCCCTGGTCATCAGCGGTGCCGGCACCAGCGAACCGTATTTCACCGACCCGTGGACCACCCGCAACTTCGCCACCTTGAACTCCGCGATGGCCGCCGGTGATCTGGCGGCCTCGATCGAGGCGCTCACGCTGTTTGCGGCGGGCCCGCACCGGACCCTCGACGAGGTCGACCCCGACGTCGTACGCCGCCTGCGCCACATGACCGCGGAGACCATGGGCAAGCACACCTCCGACGAACCCGACCTGCTCGTCCCGGTGCGCGACACCTGGGCCCGCGCCGCCGGGATCGGCGTCCCGGTGCTGGCCGTCCACGGCTCGGCCGACTCGCCCGACCACATCGGCATGGCCGACCGCCTCGCCGGCACCGTCGCCGACGGCCGCGCCGTCTCGGTCGACGGCGCGGCCCACTACCCCAACATGGAACGTCCCGGCGTCTTCGACGAGATCCTCGCGGACTTCCTCCGCGCCCTGTGACCGCGCCGTTACGCGAGGCCGGCGGGTCAGGGTGGTCCGCGCCCGGCATCCGCTCCCGCCCGGCTCACTTCACGCGAGAGGTGACCGGCCCCGGCCGGAACGGCCGGGGCCGGTCCCCGCCTCAGGTCCGCCGGACGCCGATGAGCCGCTGCAGCAGGATGAAGGCGAACAGCAGCAGGCCAATGAAGATCTTGGTCCACCAGGAGCTGAGGGTCCCCTCGAAGCTGATGATCGTCTGGGTCAGGCCGAGCACGAGGATGCCCAGCACGGTGCCGAAGAGATAGCCCGAGCCGCCGGTGAGCAGCGTGCCGCCGATGACCACCGCCGCGATGGCGTCCAGTTCCATGCCGACGGCGTGCAGGCCGTACCCGGACAGCATGTAGAAGGACAGCAGGATCCCGCCGAGCGCGGAGCACAGCCCGCTGATCGTGTAGACGGCGATCTTCGTCCGTCCCACCGGAAGGCCCA
The DNA here is from genome assembly GCF_040639135.1 of Streptosporangium sp. NPDC023963. Taxonomy (NCBI): domain Bacteria; kingdom Bacillati; phylum Actinomycetota; class Actinomycetes; order Streptosporangiales; family Streptosporangiaceae; genus Streptosporangium; species Streptosporangium sp. NPDC023963. The sequence goes on along the minus strand of NZ_JBEZZK010000009.1, from coordinate 3,473 downwards.
TGAGCAGCGCGGACTGCTCGCTGCCGCCGACGGCGTAGACCGTGCGCCCCAGCCGCGTGTGGTGCAGCACGTACGCGGCCACCAGCACCACGATCGCGGCGATCACCACGCTCGGCGAGATCCACATCTCGCCGCCCAGGTCGATCCTGGTCTGCGCGAAGGCGGTGAAGATGCCGTCGGTGATCGGGATCGAGTCGGTGCCGATCGTGTAGCACAGCCCGCGGGCCAGGAACATCCCGGCGAGGGTCGCGATGAAGGGCTGGACCTCGAAGTAGTGGATGATCGCCCCCATCCCGAATCCCAGCGTCGCGCCGATGGCCAGCACCAGCACGATCACCACCGGTGCCGGCCAGCCCTGGTTCGTGACGAGGCTGGCCGTGACCATCGTGGACAGCGCCACCACCGCGCCCACCGACAGGTCGATGCCGCCGGCGAGGATCACGAACGTCATGCCGACGCCGACGACGAGCAGGAACGCGTTGTCGACGAAGACGTTGAGGATCACCTGGCCGCTGGCGAACCCCTCGTACCGGATACCGCCGGCCGTGAACATCGCGATGAGCAGGCCCGCGGTCACCATGACCGGGACGTACCTGCGGGGGATCGCGATCCGCCCGGCCGGGCCGGTCGTGATGGTCGTCATCCGTTCCTCACCGTCTCTTCCCGTACCTGCTCGCCGGTGGCCGTGCCCGCGAGGGGGCGGTCGGGTCCGCCCCCGGGAGCGGGCGGCGGCGGTGCGGGATCGTCCCGCTCCCACTGGAAGATCCTCCGCCGGAAGGCCGGCGACTGCAGCAGGCAAACGATCGTCACCACGAGCGCCTTGAACAGCAGCGTCGTCTCCGGCGGCACGCCGATCGAGTAGATCGTGGTGGTCAGGGTCTGAATGATCAGCGCTCCCAGCACGGTGCCGCCGAGGGAGAACCGGCCGCCCGCCAGCGAGGTGCCGCCGATGACGACGGCCAGGATGGCGTCAAGCTCGATCCACAGGCCGGCGTTGTTGCCGTCCGCGCTGGACACGTTGGAGCTGATCATCAGCCCCGCGATGCCCGCGCACAGCCCGCAGAAGGTGTAGGTCACGATCAGCACGCCCCGGGAGCGGATCCCCGACAGCCTGCTGGCCTCGGCGTTGCCGCCGACCGCCTCGATGAACATGCCCAGCGCCAGCCTCCGGGTGAGGAAGGCGGTCAGCGCCGTCAGCGCGATCACGATGAGGATGCCGAACGGCAGCGTGAGCCAGTAACCGCCGCCGACCAGCTTGTACGGGGCGCTGTTGATCGTGATGATCTGCCCGTCGGTGATCAGCTGGGCCAGGCCCCGTCCCGCGACCATGAGGATCAGCGTCGCGATGATCGGCTGGATGCCGACGGCGGCCACCAGGAACCCGTTCCAGGCTCCGAGCGCGAGCGCCACCACCAGCGTGACGCCGATCGCCGACAGCACGCCGGCGACGGAGTTCTGGTCGGCCAGGCCGCTGATCTGCATGCAGGCCAGCGCCCCGCCGATCGCCACCACCGAGCCGACCGACAGGTCGATGCCGCCGGTGGCGATGACCAGCGTCATGCCCAGCGCGACCAGGATCAGCGGCGCCCCGAAGCGGAGGATGTCGATGAGGCTGCCGTAGAGGTGCCCGTCCCTCATCTGCACGTGCAGGAAGTTGTCGGTGAACACCACGTTGAGCGCCAGCAGCGCGACCAGGATCACGACGGGCCACAGCAGCCGGTGTCGTGCCAGGGCGCCGGCGCGGTCTCGTACAGAACTCATGCCGGCGCTCCGCTCGCGATCTTCTGCATCAGGACGTCGGTGGTGAGCGCGTCGTCGTTGTCGAGCTGGGCGACCAGCGTGCGGTCGCGCAGGACCCCGACCCGGTGACTGAGCCGCAGGACCTCCTCCAGCTCGGCGGAGATGAACAGCACGGCCATGCCTCCGTCGGACAGTTCGGCGACCAGCCGCTGGATCTCAGACTTCGCGCCGACGTCGATCCCCCGGGTGGGCTCGTCGAGGATGAGCAGCCGGGGTTCCATGATCAGCCAGCGGGCCAGCAGCACCTTCTGCTGGTTGCCGCCGCTGAGGGTGCGGACCGGCTGCTCGGGGTCGCCCGGCCGGATGTTCAGGGCGGTGATGTACTTGGCGACCAGCTCGTCCTGCCTGCGCCGCGACAGCGGCCTGCTCCAGCCGCGCGAGGCCTGCAGCGCGAGGACGATGTTCTCCCGCACCGTGAGCTCGTCGACGAGTCCCTCCGCCCGCCGGTTCTCCGAGCAGAAGGCGATCTTCCGGTTCATCGCCGCCCGCGGCGTGCGCAGCGCGACCTGCCTGCCGCCGACGCTCAGCGAGCCGGCGTCGGCGTGGTCGGCGCCGAACAGCAGCCGCGCCAGCTCGGTGCGGCCGGAGCCGAGCAGCCCGGCCAGCCCGACGACCTCCCCCTCCCTGATGGTCAGGGTGAAGGGGGCGATGGCGCCCGCCCGCCCGAGGTCGTGAGCCTCGACAAGCGGCTCCGCGACCCGGGCGGGCGGCTTCTCGTCGAGTTTCTCCAGGGCGGCCAGCTCCCGCCCGATCATCTTGGCGACCAGGTCGACCTGGGAGAGCTCGCGGGTGAGGTACTCCCCCACGAGCTTCCCGTCGCGCAGGACCGTCACGCGGTCCGACACCTCGTAGATCTGGTCGAGGAAGTGCGAGACGAACAGGATGGCGATGCCCTGATCCTTCAGCCGGCGCATCACCCGGAACAGCTGGGCCACCTCACCGGCGTCGAGGCTGGAGGTCGGCTCGTCGAGGATGAGCACCTTGGCGTCGATGTCGACCGCCCTGGCGATCGCGACCATCTGCTGCACGGCCAGCGAGCACGACGCCAGCGGCGCCGACACGTCGACGTGCAGGTCCAGGCGGCCCATCAGCTCCTTGGCACGCCGGCGCATCTCCTTCCACCGGATGCGGCCGAACCTGCGCGGCTCCCGGCCCACGAAGATGTTCTCCGCGATCGAGAGGTTCCCGCACAGGTTGACCTCCTGGTAGACCGTGCTGATGCCGGCCTGCTGGGCGGCTGACGGGCTGGAGAAGGCGACCGGCTCTCCGGCCAATTCGATCTCGCCCTCGTCGACGCCGTACACGCCGGTGAGGACTTTGATCAGCGTCGACTTCCCCGCGCCGTTCTCTCCCATCAGCGCGTGCACCTCGCCCGGCAGCAGCCGGAAGCCGACGTCGTCCAGGGCCTTGACGCCGGGGAATCGTTTGCCGATCCCGCTCATCCGTACGATCGGTGCCGGTGCGTCCATGCCGCGCTCCTTTCTTCTTTCCAGGGGTGGGCGGCTCAGTACTGGCGGGTGGGCAGGGCTTCCTTGGCCTGCTCCTGGGTGAAGGTGGTCTCCTCGGTCACCACGCGGGCCGGGACCTGCTCACCGGCGACGACCTTCTTGGCCAGGTCCATCAGCTGGGGGCCGAGCAGCGGGCTGCACTCGACGATGTAGCTGATCTTCCCG
>NZ_JBEZZK010000008.1:0-353231 GCF_040639135.1 Streptosporangium sp. NPDC023963 | reverse complement strand
CGTGCGGACGGCGACCTCACCGCAGCGGTCGCCGTCCGCACGCGACGGCCGAGCCGCATCCCGGCGCCGTTCCGCTCCGAGGCCGGCGACACCGCCCCCGCCGGACGCGCCACCGTGCCCACCGAGCCGGCACAGCGGAACTCCCGCACTTTCCTCGACACATCCGGTTCGGATATTCCAGCGTGCCGAATCGCACCGGGAAAACCCCGCGAAACCGCGATGGAAGGCTCTCAAGAAGCTCGTGGGGCTCATCGGGGCTCATCGGGGCTCTGCACCCTGTTCTGACGTTCGGCGCTATCCGTCGGCTGCGGGAGCACAACGAACCGCCGACCCGGTGATCACGGCTCCCGGGATCTCGACGACCTGCGGCGCGCCGGACTTCGCACCTCGCCGACCAGGGACGTCGGAAACGTCCTCGGCAACACCAGGCGATACTCCAGAATCACATGATTCACCATGATTCACCATGGTTCACCTGTCTCACCGTTAAACGATCACATTTCTTGAATACCGAACGAACGCGTTACACCGAATGTTCGGTGGATTGACCAATGTGCGGAGCCGGTCACATGAGAGATCATGATCCGGGAAGTCGCCGCCGTCTTCCTGCGAACGACAATCGAGCGACGATGTGGAGACCGAGTGAGCGACCTGCCGAGAGTCCGGCAAGCGGATCCGGGTGACAGCACCCGCTGGAGAACATCCGCGATCGTGCTCGCCGCGTCTCTGGCCGTCTGCCTGGTCGTCGCGGGACTCGCGTGGAAACGCGAGAACGACAGGGCGTCGGCTCAGGAGCGCGTCGCGCTGGCTCACAGGCTCGCGCTGCACGCCGTGGACCTGCGCGACGCCGCCCCCGGTACGGCCAGGACCCTCGGCCTGGCCGCCGTGAAGATCCACTCTGACGGGCAGACCCGGGCGGGGCTGACCGACACCCTGCTCGGGGAGCGCGGCGACGATCTCACGCTGACCCCCTCCAGCGAGGTGGCGCTGAGCGGCGACGGACGGATCGCCCTGACCGGCGGCGATGACGACGAGGTGAGCGTGTGGGACCTGACGACCTGGCTCGACTCCGAGATCACCGAGAAGTCCGATCGGATCGCCGCCCTGAGGGGCCACAAGGAGAACGTGGGCGCGGTGGCCCTGTCCTTCGACGGGCGGACCGCGCTGACCGGTGACGACGACGGCACCACGATCGTGTGGGATCTCGCCGATCCGGCAAAACCGATCCGGATGGCCGCGGTGGTGAACGAGAGGGGCGCCGAGTACGCCGAGAGCGTGCGGGCGGTGGCATTGTCACGGGACGGCCGTACGGCGGTGATCGCCGGATCCGACGTGACCATGTGGGACCTGACCGACCGCTCTCGTCCAGCCCGCCTGCCGGCGGCAGCGCACGCCTCGTCCGTTCACGACCTCGGGCTCAGCGCGGACGGCGAGATCGCTCTCGTTGTGGAGAACAGGACAGCGACGACGCTCTGGAACCTCGCCGTCCCTTCGCGTCCGGCCAGTCCGACCGGCCCGGTTCCGCTCGCGAGGTCCGTGGCGGCGGCGATGAGCGCGGACGGGCGCTTCGTCGTCCTCGGGAACGCGTATCAAGCCGAGGCCTGGAACCTCGGTGACCGGTCGCGTCCGGTTCGCACGGCCGTGTTCGACCTGCCCCTCACTGACGTGTACGACGTGGCCCTGACCTCTGACGGGATGACAGCCCTGCTCGCCGGGCCGAATGACTCCGCGTTTCTCTGGGACCTCTCCGATCAGGCCGGACCGGCCCGGATGGCCGCGTTGAAGGGATACACGCGGGAGATCAATTCTGTGGCTCTCAGCGCCGATGGCGGCATCGCCCTGGCCGCCGGCCCTGGCGGGGTTTCCCTGTGGAATCTCCACGATCTACGCGACGTGGTCGCCGACCCGGGTAAGGCAGCCTGCGACGGCTACACCAACGCGAAGATCGACAGGGTTGACTGGGCTCGCTACACGGGCAGCGCGGACTGGTCGGACTACGGTCAAGAGGACTGGGACACCCTTCTCGTCTGTTTCATCGACACGAGCTCCGCGTGAGTCCCTGGCGGTCGGCAGGGCTTGACCAGACCTCGTACGACATGGCCGCACATGCGCGCAGAGGCAGAACGCCGAAACGCGGTGGCTCGCACGGCGCTGCGGCAAACGACCGATCGGCGGTGTCACCCCGGCACGCGGGGCTGAGCATGTGGTGAGCTCACCCGGCTCCGCCCTTCCGTTTCGCTCTCGTTGTCCGGCGGCCGAGGGCACACTCACTCGGTGGCGGCGGTCGCCGGTTCGAATCCGGCCGGGAGCACCGGCCGGCGGGCAGGAACCCCCGTCGCCCTTCGGGACGGCGGGGGTTCTTCACGTACACCGCACTATCCGGCATGGCACGCATAAGCCACATACACGAATCGTGGCGACAAATGCTCATTGGCCCGGTCCAAAGTGCCTACTTCTGCCAATCTGATGCAGCCGCGCCACGGCTATCTCATCCTTCCCTGGAGACACCCATGCGTCTCAGAACGCCTGCCGCCCTGCTGGCCACCGCCGTCCTCGCGACCGGCCTGTCCAGCGTCACGACCGCTTCCGCCGCGCAGACGGCCCCCGGTGACGTGGTGTACGCCTGTGTCAACAAGACGACCCGTTACGCCCGCATCGTGAACGCCGGCGCGAAGTGCCGGAAAACCGAGTTCCCTTTCTCCTGGGGCGGCCAGGGCCAGACCACGGTCTCCGGTCCCGGCCAGCAGGGAGCGACCGGCCCGCGTGGACCTCAGGGTGAGCGCGGCCTGCCCGGCCCGCACGGCCCCGCCGGACCGAAGGGCGAAACCGGCGCCAGGGGCCCGCAGGGGAGCCGTGGCCCCGCCGGCCCCACCGGCCCGACCGGCGCCCCCGGCGCCCCCGGTAAGGACGCCACCGGCATCAAGTGGCAGACCTTCGACCTGAAGATCTTCGGCATCCCCGGCGTCAAGGGGCAGGTCACCTGCCAGAACGTTTCGAAGGACCCGGCCGTGCTGGAGTGGGACAACTGCAAGAAGGGTGCCCCGCCCGCGCCGACCCCCACCCCGACGCCGACCGCCACCGCCACGGTGACCCCCACGCCGACGCCGAGCGTGACCTCGACCTCGACCAAGGCCCCGTAACCCGTACGCACGCCTGTAACCGGTACGCACGAGAGCACCCGTTCCCCTCGTGGGGGCGGGTGCTCCCGCGCGTGGCCGGCTCGCGCGCCAGTGTTTCGTGCCGTGCCGTGCCATGCCGTGCCGTGTCGGGACAGGGCAATGGCGAGGGCGACGACATGACCGGTACGCCGCCCGGACGTGGTCGCCACCGGCCGGCAGGATGCCCGCGCGTGCAGGCCCGCACGCCCAGACCTGGCCGGCCCACCCGGCCGCCGGACGCCCTCCGAACAAGCAGGCGTGCGATTGGAATCAAGGCGATACGCGATCTTCCAAGAAAACACGAGTCGGCCTCATAGAAATCTTGACGCCACTGACGCAACATGTTGTGATCTAGGCAGTCGTTGTTCCATGGTCATTTAGTGGGAAATGGGGCAGTTGTGAGGGTTCTCCGGCGTGCGGCCGCGATGGTCGCGCTCCTGGTGGGCGCGGTAAGCGTCCAGGTCATCCAGGGCGGAGCGGCGCAGGCGGCTCTGCCCACCGCCGCCGTCGCTCTCGGCGACAGTTTCGTCAGCGGGGAGGGCGCGGGAGACTACCAACCCGTCGTCGACACCTCCGGAACAGCACAGGGCTTCCCCGGCTGGTCGGCGGCGAACAGCAACGCCTACTTCTGCCACCGGTCGGCGAACGCCTCGTTCTTCAAGGCGTCGTTCCCCGGCATTCAGGACCGCTTCAACCTCGCGTGCTCCGGCGGCCGGCCCGCCGACATCGCGAACGCCTCCAGCGCCCGCCCCAACGGCCGCTCCGTCGCCTCGCAGCTCGACCAGCTGCGCGCCGTCGCCCAGACCCACGACATCGACGTCGTCCTCATCGGCCTCGGCTCCAACAACAGCCAGTTCACCTTCGGCGACGTGGCCACGTTGTGCGCCAACCGCTTCATCGCCGACGCCTGGACGGGCTGGTGGGAGTTCTGGGCCTACCTGGGCGGCGACGTGCCGCAGGAGCCCTGCACCGTCTCGGACCTGGCCTCCGACGCCGAGGTGGCCGCCGCCACCACCGAGACCACCGCCGCCCTGCGCCAGATCCTCGACACCCTCGCCCAGGTCGACGCCGACGGCGTCCACCAGGTGGTCCTGCAGAACTACACCAACCCGCTGCCGCTCGACGTCGCCCCGCAGTACCGGGACGAGGACAACCGCACCGACACCCGCGACAAGTTCCGCGACCTCGGCGCCGAGCGGTACGCCGCCGGCTGCCCGATCCACCGCGCGAGCCTCGCCCCCGGGCACGTGTTCTCCCAGAACCTCGGCAACCTCGTCAGGAACGCCTACAACACGCTGGCGGCCGAGCGTCCGGCGGCCAACCTGCGCGTCCTGGACGTCCAGAAGGCCTTCGACGGAGCCCGGCTCTGCGAGAACCCCGGCAGCCCGGAGAACGCACTCGCCACACCGGTCCGGATACAGGAGTCGCCGAACGGCAACTTCGTCACCAGCCTGTCTGGCTGGGACAAGATCCGTGTCCAGAAGGCGGCGAACACCTGCGGCACCTACTTCCAGACCTGCCAGGAAGCGTGGCACCCCAACGCCGCGGGCCACGTCGTCCTCGGCCAGTGCCTGACCGGCGCCCTCACCGCCGCACCCCGCACGGTCGTCACGTGCGCCCGTAACTCGAACGGCTCGCTGACCATCTCCTGACGTCTCCTCTCGACTCTCGACGCACGACTCCGACGCACGACGGCGCGCGCCCCGCCTCCGGGGCGCGCGCCGTCCCGCGTTCCGCGACGGCCACGCCCCCGATACCGTGACCGGCAAGCCTCACCGGGGCAGCGTGCCCGAACGCTCCCGCCGGTCGGACGGCGCACCACCCGGCACGCGGCACGATGGAACGACCGAGGACCACAGAAGTTCATCGAGCCGTCAAAGCCAGCCGTCCGGAGAAGCGATTCCCCATTTATCGCGTTCCGGAAATCGCTTGTCGCTCTCGTCCGTCTCGAACTTGAGGGCGACGATGTGCCCTTCGTACCCCACCCCTCGAACGACCAGAAGGCGGCGGGCGGAAAATTCGTCGAGTCCACCCACCACATCCATCGTCTGTGCTGACCCGGGATCAGGGCGCTCAATGGTCAGCCCTTCCATGAGCACGGGCAGGTTGACCACCGACACGCCGTTGAATGCGATATCGATCCGGGTGGTTCCCGATGTTTCCTTGCCGCTCCGAATCAGGAGGTTCGAGTGTGTCGGCACGTAAGCCCACAGTCGAAATCGCCTGTCCGGGTAGGACAACAGTGTTTCCATGCGCTTCTCCCCTGTCACAACCCGGATTGCGTCTCTGGCACCGTCGGCGGGCCGAGACCCCGGGGCGGATCAGTCGATGACGACGTAGAAGAGCAGGTAAGCGAACAGCGCCACCAGGATCGCGTCGGCGATGAAGATTCCCAACATGATCCCGAAGAATCTGCCGCCAGGTCCCTGAAACCTCAGGAATGCTCCGACGAGAGCTCCGAGCGCGGGCAACCCGACCAGAATCAGTGCCGGAACGAACGCCGGAGCAAACGGTTGCCGTATTCCGGAATCGCTCATACCGATCACCATGTGGATCGGCGTGACCATGAGGATCGAGCTGAACAAGATGAGGATGAAGGCCAGAGGCCGGTAATTTCGCTCGTTCGGGTTCGGGGAGTCGACAGTCATGATGACCGGATGCTGACATCGCCGTAGTACAGCGTCAAGATCGGCAGCGATTGGAGTTGGGGCGCGACAGGAGGAAATCCACGCCGTCGGCTCGGGAGGTCTCCGACGAGGCCGGATACCGGCCCGCCTGGAAACGGGCGCCCGCCATTCCCGGTGAATCTCTCTTGGTCCCTCTTCTGACGGGCATGCGATCTCCGAGGGCGTACAGCCCGGTTCGCCGCGGACCGGGTTCGGCGGTGACCTGCCCGGCCGATGTTCCCCCGTTCCCCATAGTGTGATCCGGTGACCAAGAACTTCGCGATCTTCCAGGCTTCCGTCGACCATGGAGATGCGCTGGGCGAGATCCACGCGGAGTCCTGGAAGGCGGCCTATACGGGCTTCTTCGCCCCGGAGTTCTGCGCCGAGGCGGTGAGACACCGGCGCGGGAAGTGGCACGACGTGCTCGCCAAGGGGCAGGACACCGTCCTGCTCGCCGCGCTGAACGGGCGTCCGCTGAACTTCTCCTACTTCGGTTCCTCCCCGACGCGGCCGGGAGCGGCCGAGATCTTCGGCTTCTACGGCCATCCGGACAGCTGGGGCACCGGCAGCGCGGGCGCCCTGATGATCGCGACCCTGCGCAGGCTGGGCGAGAGCGGCTTCAGCCGGGTACACCTTTGGACGCTGCGCGACACGTCCCAGTCACGCCGTTTCTATGCCAAGAGCGGCTTCACCGAGTCGGGCGCGGCCCGCGGGCACGACTTCGGTGACGGCAACCTGATCGACCAGGTCGAGTACGAGTTCGTCCTCACCGGGAGGCCGCAGGAATGACGCCACGGACGGGCCCGCGCTCCGCCGATTCAGGGTGAGAAACGAACCCTGAATCGGCGATCGCCCCGGCCGCGGCAGACCTCGGTCACGGCTCGGCGGGAGCGCGCCCCCTCCCCGCGCTGCTCCGGCCCGCACGTCCGGTGTTTCTCCGATTCAGCGATCCCGTCCTGCCGACCGGAGCGGACGACGCGACCGGCGCGACCGGCGCGACCGGCGAGGACGGAGCGACCGGCGAAGACGGAGCGGTGGACACCTATCACGTCCGCTGCCCCGAACACCCCGAGCTCGAAGAGCTGCTGCTCCGCCCCGACGGGCACACCGCCTGGATCTCCACCACCACCGACCCGCAACCCGCCGGCACCCTCGCCACCGCCCGGGCCACCTGGTTCGGCGTCCCGGCGCACTTCTCGCACGGCACGGTCGAACAGACGGATTCCGGCCCCACCGTCACGTAGGGACGCAGGCACGGACCCCCGGTCGACCAGGGTCACCTGCGGTATCCCGATCTTCGGTGGGCCGGTGCCGGGCAACCGGTGGACCGATGCCGGGCAACGAGGCACAGGACCGTCGACCGCCTCCGGTCCCGTACGGAAATCAGCCGTCCTCAGGCGATCATGAGACCGATCTCATGGCATAGCCTGCGAAGGCGTACAAATCAATTGAAAAGAGAGCTGCGAATGTACATGGGAATGACGGGCTGGCTCGCGCTGGCGGTCTTCTGGCTGATCGTCGGCCTGATTCTGTTCTTCATCATCTATGGAGCCGTGAGGCTGGCTCTCAAGCATGACCGTCGAAGCCGAGGGCGCTGAAACGATGAAGAGCGGCCGACCCGATAAGGCGGGAAAGGCCGGAGTCTCCGCAGAGCCCTCTGTGCCAGGCCGGAGGGCAAGGCTCCATCCGGCGCACACTCCAACGGGAAGGCGGTGCCACAACCCGAACTTCGCCCCCACCCGGAGGCTTCAACCGGCTGGCTCGTGGGGGGACACCGAACCTGGCTCCGGGCCGATCACGAGTAACCACGGCGAATTCTCTGCCGCCGAGACCAGGGGCACGTCTCTGCCGCCGAGGCCAGTGGCACGGTGATCACGACCTTGAGTTCTGCTGCTCGACGGATCCGGCGATCGTGCGGAGTCGCCGGATCTCGCTGAAGATCTCCCTGTCGCCGGGTACGGAGATGATCGCCAATCCTTGTGGCCCGCAACGACCGCTCATTCAGTCCGCCGTCGCCCTGCCCGCGGGGAAGCGGGATGGATCCGGGGTCAAGGTGAGCGGAGTGGATCCGGGGTCAAGGTGAGCGAGGTGGATCCGGGGTCAAGGTGAAGCGCCCTGCTGGAGGTCGGCTGCCGGTTCCGCTACGTCTGGGCTCGGGCCTTCGAAACCGTCCGTACGACGTCGGTGTTCGTCCATCGGTCGTGAAGCGCCCGGCCTTCGGGGTCAAGGAGCGCCCACACCCCGTCCACGATGAGAACGACGGGCCCGGCGAACGGCACGAAGATCAGGAGCGGGAAGATCAGCGTGCGAAGAGCCGTCCTTCCCGGCGCCGGCCGTACCGTCGTCCGCATGGAGACGAGGCGGATGCGCAGCAGGCGCTTGCCCGGTGTCTGCCCCCACAGGCTGTGTTGCGCCCAGAAGTACAGAAACACAATGAACAGGACGAACAACGGTTCGGGATCTGCGTCGTCCAGCGAGAGCCCCGCCTCGTTCAAGAGCCCGTAGCCCAGGTGGATGGAGGGGAGGAACTCGTCGATGCCGGTCAGCACCAGGACGGGTTGGACGACGAAGGTAAGGACCACGATGACGATCGCGTAATCGACCAGCAGCGCCACCGGCCGGCGCCAGGTCACGCCGGCCGGCGAGGCGACCTCCGGCTGTTCCGAGGTGGCACCGCTCATCATCCGGGTGACGAGCAGGACGAGCGCGGCGGCGCCCAGGAGGCAGAGCTGGGTGCTTCCCCAACTGCTCATCACCGTGGCGAACCACTCGGCACCGAGGATGGGGATCGGGCCGCCGCACGCCTCCGCCGAGACGTAGAGGGGGGTGGCCGGTTCGATGACCGCGATCAGAACGAGAACGCCCGCCGTTCGCCGGCCCACGCTCCGGGGATTCCCGCGGCCCAGGCAGGCGAGAAATCCCCCCAGGACCAGCAGCGCGGGGATGGCCCACGCCTCCACGTTCTGCATGATCCCGTCGAGATCGCCTCGCAGGGGGTCCAGAGGCGATGTCTCCCACACCCCGGAGCTCATGCAGGAGTACGTCTCGACCGGACCGGAATGAAGCCGAAAGTACCACTCCTCCCAGGTCGGGAAGGCGGCGACGGCCGCGGCCACCATCCAGGCCGACAATGCCGATCTCGACAGCCGGGGGGAGTTCGACAAGGTGGTCCTTTCACAGGCTGGGCACACCTTATCGATCTTGAGGCAACACGCGCCGACGACCGACCTGGATCGGTGGAAAGGTGTTTCGACCGGTGGAACCCAGGAGGTTCGAACTCCTGACATCCTGCTTGCGAATCGGTCCGATCTCCGGCCATACGGCCGGACAGGTTCCGCCCCTCGGGAAAGAACGTGCGTTCCATCCCTCGGGAAAGAACGTGCGTTCCGCCCCTCGGGAAAGAACGTGCGACGGGTAGCCACGCCGCCGGGATTCCTCGGCGGGGATCCGGTCTCCAGCGCGTTGCGACACGGCGGTGGCCCGGTCAGGCCGTCCGAGCTGTCATGGCGCGCCAGCCGGAGGTGGCGGTGCCGGCCAGGAGCACTACCCCGGACAGCACACCGCTGACGAACGGTACCCAGGCGACGGCGGCCGTCGACGCCAGAACAAGACCGGCGGCGCCGAGCAGGGTGAGAACCACACCGGGTACGGCGATGCCCCGGTCCTTCCAGACAGGCGCCAACGCGATGAAGTGCACACCGACCACGAACGCCACCCAGGCCACGTTGGTCTGCTCCGGACGTCCCCAGGCGGCGAACATCCGGATTCCGCCGAAGAGCAGGATCGCCTCAGCGACGACGACGATCAGGTAGCCACGGCCGAACATGTTCCGTTGCGGGCCTGCGTCGGGCCGCTCCTTCCGGTTCCGGGCTGTGGCGAACCACATGGCGATGACGCTCGCGGCCCCCAGACAGGCGGCCACCCGCAGGAGGTTCACGGTCACGGTGTTCAGCGGGCTTTGCGCGTTGACGACGACGAAGACCGCGCCGAAGACCGCGCCGACCAGTAATCCAGTCATTCTTTGCATGACCTCATTGAAATCCGCGCCGGATTCCGTCCACACGGGGGCTAGGGCGAGGACGAGGTCCGCCTGGCACTACCGCGCCGCTCCGCGCAGATACGCGAGCACCGCCAGCACCCGCCGGTTGTCGTCCTGGGACACGGGTAGCTCGAGCTTGACGAACACGCTGGCCACGTGCTTGCCGACGGCCGCCTCCGTGATCGACAACGCGCGGGCGACAGCGCCGTTGGAGCGCCCTTCGGCGAGCAGGGCGAGCACCTCGCGCTCGCGCGGGGTCAGCCGGTGCATCGGCTCGGTGGCCTCCCTGGCCCTGGCCCAGGTCTGCTCGAACAGGTCGATGAGGGTGGTGATCAGGCTCTGCTGCCTGATCACCAGGGCGCCCGGCGAATAAGGCACGGGGGTGATCCGGACGAACGCCACCGTGCGGTCGAAGACGAGCACCTGCTGGATCGGCTCGTCGACGACCCGGTGCAAGTTGCCGACGGCATGCAGTTCCCTGACCCGGGCCGCCTTACGGGGATCGTCCAGCACGCTCGCGTGAACGATCGTGCGCATCGTCATGCCGCGCCGCAGGGCGTCGAGCACGCTGCGCCTGCTCTTCTGCTCCTGGCGGCCCTTCTCCGGTGAGCCCACCGGGTGCATGGCGCGCAGCTCGCCCGCCGAGCGGGTGGCCTGCGCGATCTGCTGCCGGACGAGCTCGCTGTCCTCCAGCCGCTCGACGTCGACGGGAATGCCGCGTAGCTCGCCGACCACCTCTTCCAGCCGATGGGCAAGCTGGGCCAACGACACGCTCTCGTCCACACGCCTCCTTCACCGGCCGCGCCGCCCCTCACGCGGACCCTACTGACAGATTCCGGCCGTTGCGATTCGCCGAATCATCCCGTCCTCGTCCCCGTCTCCATCTCCCTCCAAGGTCGCTGTCACCCGGCCGATCACCCGGAACCGGTGCTCCCCGGAACGGAGCGGGGCTCGACCGGCCCGAGGCTCCACGACCCGCGCCATGCCTGTGCCTCGTTCCCGCTCGCCTCCGGTGCCCCGCCTCGGGCCGTGACGACGACGCCGGGTCACCGCCGGATCGATCTGATCATGATCGCGTACACGCATGTGTTCCTGAACAGCGAGGGGGAACCGCCAAGACTTGAATCAGTAAATATCTTAAATTGCTCATGTTTGTGGGGATATATTGGAGCCATGACCGCATCCCAGCCCCCGACCACCGCCGAGGAGCTGCGAGGTGCCGGCCTACGGGTGACGGCGGCCCGTGTCGCGCTGCTCGAAACCGTCCGAAACGGTGACCATCTCGGTGTCGAGGCACTCACCTCGGGAGTGCGTGACCGTATCGGCCAGGTCTCCCTGCAAGCCGTGTACGAAGGCCTCCACGCGCTCACGACCGCGGGACTCGTCCGCCGTATAGAACCGCCGGGCAGTCCGGCCCTGTTCGAGGGGCGGGTCGGCGACAATCACCACCACATCGTGTGCCGATCGTGCGGCGTCGTCGCCGACGTCGACTGCGCGATCGGTGAGGCGCCCTGCCTGACCGCGTCCAACGATCACGGTTTCGCGATCGACGAGGCCGAGATCATTTACTGGGGCGTGTGCCTCAACTGTTCCACCGCCAGCTGATCCGGAAGGATTTCCATGACCGAGAACCACGACGCGATCGTCCCCGGCACGAAGAGCGGGGGTGAGGCAGGCGGCTGTCCGATCGCGCACGACTCCGTGACCGCGCACGGCAGCGAGAGCGAGAACCCGGCCATCGACTCGCCGACCCCGAAGACCGGTGGTCGTCCGCACACGAACCGGGACTGGTGGCCCAACCAGCTCGACCTCTCGGTACTGCGGGCGCACTCCTCCAAGAGCAACCCGCTGGCAGGGGACTTCAGCTACGCCAAGGAGCTCGAGAAGCTCGACGTCGAGGCTCTCAAGCAGGACATCATCGAGGTGCTCACCACCTCGCAGGACTGGTGGCCGGCCGACTTCGGCCACTACGGCGGCCTGATGATCCGGATGAGCTGGCACGCCGCGGGCACCTACCGCATTCACGACGGTCGCGGCGGGGCCGGCGAAGGCTCCCAGCGTTTCGCCCCGCTCAACAGCTGGCCCGACAACGCCAACCTCGACAAGGCCCGCCGGCTGCTGTGGCCGGTCAAGCAGAAGTACGGCCAGAAGATCTCGTGGGCCGACCTGCTCGTGCTCGCCGGCAACGTCGCCCTGGAGTCCATGGGGTTCAAGACCTTCGGCTTCGGTTTCGGCCGCGAGGACATCTGGGAGCCGGAGGAGATCTTCTGGGGCCCGGAGGACGCCTGGCTCGGCGACACGCGCTACGTCAGCGACAACGAGATGTCGCCGGACGTCGGCGCGACCGAGATGGGTCTCATCTACGTCAACCCGGAGGGTCCCCGCGGCAACGCGGACCCGGCCGCGGCGGCGTACTTCATCCGCGAGACCTTCGGACGGATGGCGATGAACGACGAGGAGACCGTCGCCCTCATCGCCGGCGGCCACACGTTCGGCAAGACCCACGGCGCCGGGATCGCCGACGACCACGTGGGACCGGAGCCCGAGGGCGCGCCGCTGGAGTCGCAGGGGCTGGGCTGGCTGAGCACCTACGGCAGCGGCAAGGGCAAGGACGCGATCACCAGCGGTCTCGAGGTGACGTGGACCGACGTGCCGACCCAGTGGAGCAACCGTTTCTTCGAGATCCTCTTCGGCTACGAGTGGGAGCTCACCACGAGCCCCGGCGGCGCCAAGCAGTGGGTCGCGAAGGACGCCGAGGCGATCATCCCCGACGCCCACGACCCGTCGAAGAAGCACAAGCCGACGATGCTCACGACCGACCTGTCGCTGCGCGTCGACCCGGCGTACGAGAAGATCTCCCGCCGCTTCCTGGAGCACCCCGAAGAGTTCGCGCTGGCCTTCGCCAAGGCCTGGTACAAGCTGCTGCACCGCGACATGGGTCCGGTCAGCCGCTTCCTCGGACCGTGGGTCGCCGAACCCCAGCTGTGGCAGGACCCGGTGCCGGCCGTCGAGCACGAGCTGGTGGGTGAGGCCGACATCGCCTCCCTGAAGGCCAAGGTCCTGGAGTCCGGCCTCACGACCGCCCAGCTGGTCTCCACCGCCTGGGCCTCCGCCGCGAGTTTCCGGTCCACCGACAAGCGCGGCGGCGCCAACGGCGCCAGGATCCGCCTGGAGCCGCAGCGGAGCTGGGAGGTCAACCAGCCCGAGCAGCTCGCGACGGTCCTGGACACCCTCGAGGGCATCCGGCGTGAGTTCAACGAGGCCGGCGGCGCGAAGATCTCGCTGGCCGACCTGATCGTGCTGGCCGGCTCGGCCGCCGTCGAGAAGGCGGCGCGCGAGGCCGGCGTGACGGTGACGGTGCCGTTCCGCCCGGGCCGCACCGACGCCACCCAGGAGCAGACCGACGTCGAGTCCTTCCAGGTCCTCGAGCCCCGCGCCGACGGGTTCCGCAACTACCTGTCCTCCGGGGTGAAGACCCCGCCGGAGGTGCTGCTCGTCGACCGTGCCTACATGCTCAACCTGACCCCGCCCCAGATGACCGTCCTCGTCGGCGGCCTGCGCTCTCTCGGAGCCAACTTCGGCGGTACCCGGCACGGCGTCCTCACCGACCGGCCCGGCGTGCTCACCAACGACTTCTTCGCCAACCTGCTCTCCCCGGGCACCCGGTGGAAGGCGTCGGAGTCCGAGGAGCACGTGTACGAGATCCGCGACGTGAGCACCGATGAGGTGAAGTGGACCGCCACCGCGGTCGACCTCGTCTTCGGCTCCAACTCCCAGCTGCGAGCCCTCGCGGAGGTCTACGCCAGCCAGGACGCCTCCGACAGGTTCGTGGCCGACTTCGTCGCGGCCTGGACCAAGGTCATGGAACTCGACCGGTTCGACCTCGCCTGATCCATCCGTTCCACCCGACGAGCCCGGTCGAGCCATCACGCTCGGCCGGGCTCGTCCGCTGTCGGACCCGGCAGGACCACCGTCGCCGGCCTTGACCGAGCCCGCCGGGACGGGGGCGATTTCAGCGTGAGCCGCGCCGGAACCGGCCTTGGCGGCGCTCGGCAAGCACAGACGGGTTCAGGCGGCCGAACAGGGGAGGCGGTCCGCGCACGGTCCAGAGCTTGAGATCTTCCGCGCCTCCCGGGATGTGCGACTCACGCCGGATCCGATCACATCCATGGAGGATTGTGGTGCTGGAGACCCGACGCCTGATCGTGCGTCGGTGGCAGGAGACTGGTCGGGAGCCTTGCGCGACGTCGAACGCGGGCCGTGAGGTCATGGAGTTTCCCCCTCGGCTCTCACGTCATGGAGTTCTCCCCCTCGGCACTCACCCTGGCGCAGGGTAACGCCGGGGTCAGCTCGGGGATGCGCGCAACGCGGCGATGAACCATTCGAAGGCCGGGGCGGCGGGCGGGAACGGCGCATGGCCGTTGAGCACGCCCATGAGCTGCCAGTACCGCTCCACCCGGCGATCGGTGAACGTCTCCACCTCGTCGGCCACCCGGCCACGGTCTTCGGCGGGCAGTGCCGGATCCACGATCTGGTTCAGGATCGCCCTGCCCTCGGCCGACTCGGGGTCGATACCGGCGGCCACGGCTCTTCCTGCGTGCTCGAGGACCAGGTTGGAGTCGTAGGGCGGTGGCCCGGATTCGCTCCCGGGCGCGGCTCCGGCCACCGCCATCTGACGTACGCGTTCCTGGAAGCCGGTGTCACTCACGAGTTCGGCGAGCTCCAGCCAGGCTTCCGCCTGTTCCGAGGTGGGGTCGCCCGGCAGCTCTGCCGGGAGTTGGCGCATTCGGGTCGCGATGTGCGCTCCCGGTGCCTGCGGGTCCAGGCCGTCGACCATACGGTCGACGAAGTCGTCGATCATTCGCTGCCGTTCCTGAGCGGACAGGCGGGCCAACTTGTGCATGAGCATCATCTCCTCGGTCGTGCTTTCCCGGTGGGTGATCGACCGCAGCACCGCCCGGCGCAGCTGGAGAGAGCGGATCTGGGTGTCCAGCGCCCCTACATGGGCTCGCGCGACCTCGGCCACCGTGCACTGCCTCGTCAGGATCTTCTGGACGGTGTCGAGGTCCAGTCCCAGTTCGCGGAGCGTCCGCACCAGGTCGAGCCGGACGGCGGCCTCCGCGTCGTACAGCCGGTAGCCGCCGACCGACCGGCACGTCGGCGGGATGACACCGATGTCAGACCAGAAGCGGATCGTACGCACCGGCAGGCCCGTGCGGTCAGCGAGCTGTCCGATGGTGAGCAGGTCGTCGCGGTCGTTCACCACAGCAGCATCAACCCTCCAGCCGCTGGAGAGTCAAGCCGATTGCTCCGGCAACCCCTCGTGGATCTTGTCGTGTGGATGCGCGGTGCCGGTGGATGGCCGCATCCCGTGCACGGTGATCACGTCACCCGGCTTGAGGTGTCGCCGGCGTTCAGGGGTGCGGAGAAGCAGTCGTACCGATGCGGGTCCTCCCGGCCCCAAAGGGTTCAGCCCTCAATCCAAAAACCGGCGATGCTGGACCGAGGTTCTCTCAGGCGTGCGGCGGCCGAGGTTTCACATGGACCGGGTTCGAACTCCTGACATCCTGCCCGCAAAGACGGATGCCACCCTCATCCGGCCTGCGAAAACGCAGATCACAGCACTGATCGCGTTCCCGCGACTCCTCGCCGTTCCCCCTTGTCCCCTGCCTCGTCGGGCACGCCGTCCGTGACGGCTCTTTTCCTCATCAGTACGATCGAAGGCTCTGCCGTACGGCTCCGCCTCGTCCTCGTCCGCGACCGAGGTCGAGAGTCGAGATCATGCGGCCACGTTCGGGCCGTTGCCGTCACAGTGCCGCTGTCACCCATGTCGCTACTTGGGCTCAAAGAGCAAGTAGTCGATCTTTCCGTCGGTCCCCACGGAGATCTTCGTGTCGTATTTCTGTCCCAGTGGAATGGATGTCAGCCCGGTCAGCTCTGCCGGCTCGGTGCTGCTCAGTTCATCCACCGTCAGCTTTGCCAGACCCTGGGCGATCTCATTGAACTTCTGCGGAGGGATTTCCTCAAGGAATTCTTGACTCAGGTGCTCCTTCAGCTCGCTCTCGGCGATCGGAGTACGATTCACGGCCTCCAGATACCACCGCAGCTGTTTGCCGACCGGGCTGTCGGGGATCGCGACCCCCTTGCTGCCGTCAGCACTCGCGCATCCCGCCAGAAGGACGGCGAGCAGGACGAGAAGACCAGCCGATACCCGAGACGGTCGCACCCGTGCCTCCTTGTGATCAAATACTTGGGGAGAAACACTACCGATCGATCCTGTCCGGAACATGAACGCCTTCCACCGCCGGTCGCGCCTCCCCCTCCCCTGATGGCTGCCGAAATCGGCGACCTGCGGATGGGAAGAAGCCGATTCGATCAGGGAAAAAGGCTCTGACCTGCAGTCACGGTCTCCGTAGGCGTCCGCCGAGTTCCGCCCTCGTTCACCCTTTCGGCTGTACTCGTGGCGCTAAAGCCAAGGCGCTATCGGCGTGGGAGGTCTCCAGCCAGATTGGACGCTGAGCTGGGAAACGCCGACCTGCAGGGGAGTGCCCCGAACACCCACGGCTCCCCGCGAGCCCTCCTTTGGCGTCGAGTGCTGAAGCTGGGGGGCTCGGTCGCGTTCTCGGTCACGCGAGAGGGCTTCCCGATCACGGCCCGGCTGTTTCGCGACTGCGCTGCCGAGTTCGGCCTGGACCTGCCTGACCGGATGGCGGCTCTTGGTGACGAACGGCGCTGCGAAGACGTGCCGGCCCATACGGGTTTCACGCTCACGCGCACGGTGGCCGACGATGTCACGCTGCCTCGATCGGATGTGGAGCAGACATGGCTCATCTACCGCGACAGCCCGCACCACCCCGAGCTTCGGGCAACTTCCAAGCGCGTACGGTGTCCAGCCATGCAGTGGCGACCGTAGGGCCGCATCTGTGCGGTGGCGCGGCAACCCCGGCCGGGGCGTTCGGTCGGTACGGCGGGGCCGGCGTGCGGTGCCCGGCCCGGTGTCCCGCCGCCGCCGTCCGGGACCGGCCCCCTGGCCGCACGACCGTACAACGGGCGCAGATCGTCGCACCGATCGACGGTCCACGTGTGAGTCCAGCCTTCCCACGATCCAGGCCGGCGTTGGAAGGTCGACTCCCAGGGATCGTCGAACCAGCGCGGACCGGTGGCTACAACGCTTTCCACACTAGGCAGAGAGCTTGTCGGCCTTCCATCCCGAGACTGGGGTGACCGCGGCGGGATGGCGGCGGGATGAGTGGTGGTGTCGAGCCGCCCTCTGGGGCGACGCGTGAGAACTGCAACCCTGACAGGGTCCGGAGATCAAAAAAAGGCCCTCTCCCCGTGTGTCGGGAGAGGGCCTCTGATCTGCGGAGGCTCGGGGATTTGAACCCCGGATGGGCGGTAAACCCAAACTGCAACCCGCTCGGGGGCTTCAGCCGTCGTAGTCCTCGAACTCCCATTCTCCGATCCGGCCGATCTTCTCGGCGAGTTCGCTCCACGTCGGAGCCTCCAGCACCGCGATCCGGTCGCTCAGCCACGTGGTCACCTCGGCGGGACGCAGCTCGGGTACGAAGAGCCGGTGGCGGCCGATGAGAAAGGGATGACGTCGCAGCTGATCGGCGAGGGCCGATGGGGTGCAGACGGTGAGCTGGAACCGTTCCTCGCCCGGCTCTCCCTGCGGGCCGACGTACATCTCCAGCAGCTCGCAGGCATGGGCGGGGTCGTCGATGCTCCGTCCGAGTTCGAGGTCTGGCCATCGGAAGGTGCCCACTCGTGCTCTCATCACTCAATGATCGTGCAACAGGGTGAGGCGAGGAGCGGGCTGCCAGGTTGGAGAGTGCATAAGTCATGGCTCGCAGAGGCGCCGAACTGGGCTCCGGGTTGGTCACGGGTAATCACGGCGAATTCTTTGTCGCTGAGACCAGCGGCGTGGTGATCATGGCTCTGGGTTCTGCTGCTCGATGGATTCGGCGATCGTGCGGAGTCGTCGGATCTCGCTGAAGATCTCCCTGTCACTGAGTACGGAGATGATCGTCAATCCCTGCGGGCCGCCAGGTTCTCTGTGAGATTTCCCAAGGGTGTGGCAGAGCGCCGAGCGTAGTTCGCCAAGTTCTAGCTGGAGGGCGTCTCGCTGAACTCTGCGTGTCGCGAGCTGAACGCCCGTGGGTGTGCGGTCTCCCGCTGCGTCCTCCTCCGTGGTGATGTCGATGTCTTCGACCCGTACGTACTCATCGCCGGGGCGAACGTCGATCACCACAGGAGTGTCGTCGGGGAGGCCTTCGAGGTAGTCGAGAAGCTGTCGCACAGTGAGCATGACCGCAGGATTTCCGGGGCCGGCGCATCTGCGCAAGCCTTCACTTCTCTGACCATCCCAGCCGCATACGGTTCCCGCGCTCACGTACCGGCGGTCATCCCGGAACCGAGCACCCTCGCCAGGGCGTAGCGGTTTTCAAGAGGGCTACATTCCGAGCAACCACAGAGCCTCTGAACAGGCCATGAGGCTCATCTCGGATCTCGACCACGAAAGATCATCCCGTATATATCCCACAGGCTCCTTGGTCCCCGATC
This sequence comes from Streptosporangium sp. NPDC023963, assembly GCF_040639135.1. Taxonomy (NCBI): domain Bacteria; kingdom Bacillati; phylum Actinomycetota; class Actinomycetes; order Streptosporangiales; family Streptosporangiaceae; genus Streptosporangium; species Streptosporangium sp. NPDC023963. The sequence goes on along the minus strand of NZ_JBEZZK010000008.1, from coordinate 334,806 downwards.
ATCATGGCTCGTGCCGCAGATCATTCCTTCCCCACCAGCGGAAGCTTCTTTCTCTCCACCTCTTGACCTGCCCCCCATGTTGTCCGAGACCATGTCGATCATGTGGTTCTTCCGCTTCCTCGCGATCGGGCTCCTCAGCGGGACCGTGATGATCCCGCTTCTACACTCCCCACGGGGTGAGGGATTCGAGCATCTGCGCTTGGATGCGATCGTGAACCTGGAGATCGGCTGGTTTCTCATGGTCCCGATCTCACTGGTGGTCGGAGTCTTTTGGGTCGGCTTTTTCAGCAAGCGGACCCGGCCGGCGCCTCCGGGCTTCGTCCTAGGAGGGATCACCGTCGCGTTCGGAGCTCTGGTCTTGTCACAGGCAATGGCCACGTCACGATGGCTCAACAGCTGGCCTTCCGGAGTCGGTGATCCGGACGGCGAATACGTCATGGCGGCGTTCGCCGAGCTGTCAGGAGTAGTGACCCTGCTCGTCGGCGCGACGATCCTGATCAGTCGGGGCATCGCCGTCCGGCATTCGCGCAAGACGGTCGCCCCTGCCCCATGAGCCGTTGATCAACGGAGAACACCGCGGATGCGAGAGATTCGAACTTCTGACATCCTGCTTGCAAATCGGTCTGATCGCATGCCATGCGGGCCATGAGCTGGGCGGAAGGCTCCCCGAGAGCGACCGTGACTGACCGCTGTTGACCGCCCCTAATGGCCCGCTAATGGCCCGGCGATTCAGGAAGATCCTGCGGTGCGGTCCGCTGTCGACGCACGAGGAAACCACCGCCCCACCGCAATCCACGTAAGAGAAGGCGGACCACGCCGAAAAGGAATGCGATCTGAAACAACAGAGAACACATGAGCAAGACTTCGCCGACCGGCTCCCGGCCACTCTCACGTGCCCATTCCATGAGCACGGACGTGGCGATCATGCCCAGTACGTACCCGAGCATCGCCAACGCTTCATGGTACCCGGCTCGCATGAGTCGATCTTAGGCCCGGCGCTGGAAGCCTGTCCCTGCCCCTGTCTGGTCTCTCAGGCGACCAAGCCCGGATCATCTGGAAGCGGTGAACGTTGATGGACGCAGGTTGCAAGATCAGGCATGCTGGTTCCCCCCTATGCGGAGGATCAGATGCATATCAGCGATATTTTGCTCGTGCTGATGGTATGCGCTGTATGGGCTGTTCCGGCCGCGCTGCTGTTCTTCTTCCTCTACTGGACGATCCGATTGGCCATCAGGCATGAGAAGCAGCGATTGCCGACTCCTCGTGAGATCGCGGATCGGGAACGACGGGAACGTATAGCGGCAGAACGCGTCGCTCAATATCGCCCCGGACAGCGTCGGCCCAAGTGAGCGAGCGCTGGAAACCGTTCCGCGCTGTCAGCTTGGGAAGTCTCTAACCCACCTGGCCGCTGAGCTGGGGAGACGCTGACCTGTGGGGGAGTGCTTCGGTTCCCCGCGATTCCCCGTGAGTTCCCCTTGCTCCCTCTGCTGACGGGCACGCAACGGGCACGGCCTGGGAACCCCGTGCGGATGCGCACACTCCGCCCGGCGGATCTTCCCGTCTGCCTCGTCCCACCCCGGAGGGGCAACAGCTCGGGGACGGAGGGTCAAGGCCGTCTTCGCGTGTACGCCGGCCGGTGGACGTTCCTCGGCCATGGGATGCCAACGGTCACAGACGGCCTTGATCCGGAGGAGTTGAGATGTTGGGCTCGCCTGGGACGTGGCAGGCGGGAAGATCCGGCTTCCACCTCAACCACTTACGGCCTTCATGCTGGAACGTCGATCATCCCGGAGCCGAGTACCCCCGCCGGAGGCGCTCTTTTAGCAACGGCTCTTTGATGGGAGAGTTCGCAGCATGCAATGGCAGCGATCTATCTGGTTCAGGCTTGGGGCTGCTTTCTGGTTCGTCTTCTATGGGTGGACTGGTGCCGGCGTGGTTTTCGGGCTCTCCGGATTTCGCGGTCCGGTGCCTGCCGGGTGGTTGTTCGGCATGTTCGTGTTCGGGTCGCTCGGGATACTTCTCCAGATTGTGGCCGTGGTCGTGCACGTCTGGCGGCAGCGGAGTGATCAGCGAGATCCGAAGGATGTCAAGGGCGCCGTGTAGTAGTCGGCCCAGCCGTCGAAGCGACCTGGCGGCGGGGTGCCGGTGGTCGGCGCGTTGGCCTGGTACGGCGCGGTGTGCCTACGGCGATGCCCCGCGCGGCGCTCGCGCCGTGACCGGCCCCCAGGCCGCATGCGCGGCGCGGGGACGCCGGCGCGGGGCATACGGCGGCGCGACGCGCCGCCGCTTGACACCCCATAAGAACAATTCGGCAGTGCCTCAGCTCGCGATCAGCTGGTGTGGCTGTTGCTCAGGACTTCGCGAAAAGGTCGAGCACGTCGCTGAAGCCGGTGGTGAGGCTGTCGAGAAGGGCTTTGCCCTTTTCGGCAGTGGCCAGAGACGGCCGACCGATGACCCCGTTGTCTGTGTATGCCTGCATGCCCTTCGTCAGGAGATGGCGGCGGTCGTCGGCGAGCCAGTCAGCGGACTGGTAGGCGGGGCGGATCACCTCGGGGCAGGCGTGCAGCAGGAGGGAGGTCTCCAGCTCTCCGGCGTGCATGTCTTCGTGCATGGAGCTGATGAGGTGAGCGGCGGCTCGGGCTTCGTTCCAGTCCTCGCGGGAGGGAAACAGCGCCATGCGGCGGCCTTCGGCGTTGGCCTCCTGGACGACGTTGCTCAGGACGTAGTTGCCGCCGTGGCCGTTGACGACGACCAGGGCGGTGGGACCGGAGCGGGTGACGGAGTCGTAGACGTCGGTGATGATCGCGTGCAGGGTCCGCGCGGAGATGCTGACCGTTCCCGGCCAGGCGCTGTGTTCGTGCGAGCAGGAGATCGTCACGGGCGGGAGCAGCAGGACGGGGTGAGCGTCGGCGATCTGGCGGGCGATCAGGGTGGCCACGATGGTGTCGGTGCTGAGGGGCAGGTGGTCACCGTGTTGTTCAAAGCTGCCGACGGGGAGGATCGCGACCTGGGCGTTGCGGTCTCGTTCCTCGGTGGTGGTCGCGGTGGGCAGCAGGGTGGTCACCGGTCTCCTTGTGGCTGAGGTGCTGTTAGGAAGAAGGACTCCAAGAGGATGTCGAGCCTGGTGAGCAAGTCTGCCACGGAGAGGTCTGCCGTCCATCGGGCCAGATGAGCGCGTAGTGCTGTGAGCTGGCTGGTGACCCGGTTGGAGCGAAGGGCCTGCATGTGTGAGAGCGCTTCTTCGGTCACCGCGCAGGCGTGCTCTCGTTCGCCCGCTACGGCGTAGGCGGTCGCCATACGCGTCAGGAACAGAACGTGATCGCGCGCCTGGCTGGATTCGGGCCACTGGGAGCGACTGGCCTCGAATATCGGGATGGCAGCGGTGGCTTCGCCCAGCAGGACGCGGGTCGCGCCGGTCTCCATGGCGATGTAGGCGGGAGTGCAGTACGAGGCGCGGTCGCTCTCGCTCTGTGCCATTCCCTCGATGGCTTCGACAAGGGCCGTTTCTGAATCACGGGCGGAGTCCGCTGTCTCTCCGAGGTGGGCGTTCGCCATCGCACGGGTTCTCAGGATGACCGCTCTGAGCCTGGGTGTGAGGGCATCGGAGTTGGTCAGAGCCGCGTTCGCCAGTCCAAGGCCGTGGCCGTGGTCACCGGCCTCGGTGGCGATGATGCTTTTGCGCATGAGGATGTAGGAGATGACGTGCTGGTCACCCAGTTCCATCGCGTAGTCCAGGGCCTTGTTGGTCCACATCGTGGCGTGGATGAAATCGCCCAGGTCCTGATGGAGCCAGCCGCAGAATTCCAGCAGTTCGCTGGCGAAGTTCAAGGCTTCGGTGCGGTCGGCTCCTCGGGTTACCTGGCAGAGCTGCCCGACTACGGGCACCTGGCTTTGAACCGCACTGATCAAGAGGAGTGGCCCCATGATGGCCTCAGCCTGGATGTGGCCGGTGAGGACGTGCCGGAGTCCGGAGATGACGGAGCGGCTGGATGCACTGGTCAGGCTGGCCAGGTATCGAGTCGGCAGTCCCGTCCCCGACACCGACTGATCCAACGGTCGTGAGGTCGGCGGGTGCCGAGGTTGTGGGCCGGCTGGGGGAAGGCGGCGCGGTGCCAGTCCGAGAGTCAACCGGGCGGGGCCGGGCATGTCCAGGCCGTCGGCGATGCGCTCGATCACGTCGAATGAGGTGACCTGAACGGCCCCCTTCATGATCTCGCTGATCTTGCCCTGGCTGAGGTTCACCGCGACGCCGATGCGGGTCTGGCTGAAGCCGCTGTGCTGACGGATCAGCCGGAAGAGCTGCCCGATATCGCGGTCGCGGAGGGCGGCCAGCGTTTCCGGGCGCTGCCATAGCTCCGGCGGGATAACGACTGGTTCAGTCGCATCTGCAGGCATATGGGCCTCCCCCCTTTCGCGACGCGGCTTCCGGATATCCAACGCTTGTCACCGGGGGTTATCCCGTCAAGGGATATCGGCTATCCAGCCGGAGTATTGCGGCTCGGGATGGGGCGCGTAAGGCCGGGTGACGACCCTTGATCCATGAGTGAGCCGACAATGAGGACCGTGGGTCCCGCCACGGTCGTGGTGAATCCGCCGAAGTCGTGCCGCTGTCGAGTTCCGCTGAAGGCGGCGTGATGAACGGAGATGAGATTCCGGCCATCAGCCGGCAGAAGGCGATCACCCCGGTACGGGCGGCGCGGCGGCTGCATGATGAGTTGGCCGCGTTGAACATCGCCTCGGATGTTCACGATGGGTACGGGCTGGCGCTGGTGTCGGTCTGGTTCGGGCTGGTCGTGTGGACCGATGGCCAGGTGTTCCGCTGGTGGGCCGGGCAGGAGGCAGGCCGGGCTCGTCTTCGGCGCTACGCCTTCTGCCCTGCGGGTGATCCGGTGACGGCTGCACGCCGGGTGGCCGATCGTTGCGTTGAGCTTCGCGAGCGGGGACCGGTTCCGGCTCCCGGCCCGAGTGGTTGTGCTCCGCAGTGATCGAGCTGGCGGGCTGCCTGAGTCCCCACGTGTCCACGCCGCAGCCTGGTCACACGCGACTGGTCTGGCTGAGCCCCGACAGAGGGACGGCGCGCCTGCGGGTGATCACCTGGACCTGCCGATGCCGGGCCACCTTGTACGAGTTGTGCCAGGCCGGAGGACAGGGCTTCATCCGGCGCACGCTCCAGTTGGAAGGCAGCCCGGAAGTACACGAGACCTATCGATGGCCGGTCCGGCAGGTCGGCGATATATGGAGGGCGTTGCTCTCCGGGGAGGCCCGATAGGCGGATGCGTCGGCATGGTCAATCTTGGTCTTCCGTGTCGCCGCATCACGGGGCGACGCCCTACTGCAACTCGAACTGCAACTGTGACACCCCGAGAGATCAGAAAGGCCCTCTCCCCGTGTCTCGGGAGAGGGCCTCTGATCTGCGGAGGCTCGGGGATTTGAACCCCGGATGGGCGGTAAACCCAAACCGCATTAGCAGTGCGGCGCCATAGACCTGACTAGGCGAAGCCTCCTGGTTGCCGTTCGGCTCAGCACAGCGTACCGGCCATCAGGCAAGGCGGCAAAGCGGTTGACGATCGCGTCTCGGGCAAGAGTTGGGGGAGAGTTATCCACAAGTGGTGGATAACTCTTCCCGCCCCTGTGGACAAACTGAGGAGTCCCCAGCTGAGCACGGTGGAAATCCTGTGGATTCCCAGTTCGCGAGACGCTACATCTCAACGAGTGAACACCATTGAGGCCTCTCACCGCCTGCCGGGACGGGAGAGACCTCGGGTGGTCACGGAGATCAGGCGGCCGGGTTGGCCTCGCCCTCGATCTCAATCTTGATCTTCTTGCCGACCAGGACGCCGCCGGTCTCCAGCGCCTGGTTCCAGGTCAGGCCGAACTCCTCGCGGTCGATCTCGGTCTTGATCGAGAAGCCCCAGACGTCCTGGCCCCACGGGTTGGTGCCGGCGCCGCCGTACTCGACGGTGAGCTCGACCTGCTTGGTGACGTCACGGATGGTGAGGTCGCCGACGAGGGTGAACTCGTCACCGGAGTGGCCGAGGACGCGGGTGCTGCGGAAGGTCAGCTCCGGGAACTTGTCGACGGAGAGGAAGTCGTCGCTGCGCAGGTGGTTGTCACGGTCGGGAGCGCCGGTGGTGATGCTGACGGTCTTGATCGAGAGCTCCGCGGAGGAGTCCAGGGGGTTCTCGGCGATGGTGACGGAGCCGGCGAACTCGTTGAACTGACCGCGAACCTTGCTCACCATCATGTGCTTGACGACGAAGCCGATCTGGGTGTGGGCGACGTCCAGAGCGTAGGTGCCCGGGGCGGGGATCTGAAGGTTCTCCCAGGTCCGAGTGGTCATTTTTCTGCTCCCGAAGAGATGCTTACTGGTGGATACTTGCGTCAACAGATTTCTACACGAGGAATATTCCTCTCGTCAACTACTGTCCGGTAGGGTGGTGAGCGTGAACCACTTCGACGACTCCCGGCTGACGGCGATGGGCCTCCTTGCCGAGGTCTACACCGGCATCTCAGCGAAGACGCATGAGTCCTTCGTCGCCGCGAAGCTCTCAGAGATCGACTTCGAGACGTTGATCAGGCTGGCGCGCTCGCCACAGCGGCGGCTGCGCATGAGCGACCTGGCGGCGCAGACGGGGTTGTCCACGAGCGGGACGACCCGGGTCGTCGACCGGCTGGAGCGCGAGGGACTGGTCACGAGGCAGGCGTGCTCCAGCGACCGGCGGGCCTCCTACGCGGCCATCACCGAGGCCGGCGCCGACCGGCTGGGCGGCGTCCTCCCGCAACACCTGATCGACATCGACACCTGGTTCACCGGGCTTCTCCCCCCCACGGAGCTCGACACCTTCCTCGACACCCTGAGGACCATCCGCGACGCCGTACGACCGTGCGCAACCGCGGGAGCGGAGGACCTCCGGCCCGAGGCGGAGGAGACCGCGCTCAGCCCGTCCGAGTGAAGCGTCCATGAGGGCCGTCCGAGTGAAGCGTCCATGCCGTCCGAGTGAAGCGTCCATAAGGGAGTGACGCGTCTATAAGGGATCGGTGGACGCGGCCGCAAGGGAGTCGGTGGCGGGCGGGGAGCGTGCCGGCCGCCTCAGATCTGCGGTTCCAGATGCCGCGGTTCGGAGGTGAGGTCGCCCCGGAGCTTGGCCATCCCCCGGGAGACCGTGCTCTTGACCGTCCCGACGCTGATGCCCAGGGCCTTGGCGATCTCCGGCTCGGTCATGTCCTCGTAGTAGCGCAGGACGACGGCGGTCCGCATCCGGGTGGGCAGCCGGTCGAGGGCCTGCTCGACGCGCTCGGGCAGGTGCTGGGCGCTCGCGACGACCGGCTCGGGGAGCTCGCTCGACGGATACTCCTCCAGCTTGCGCCGCCTCCACCAGGAGATGTTGATGTTGACCATCGCCCGGCGCACGTAGCCGTCCAGGGCGGTACGGTCCTGGATCCGGTCCCAGGCGAGGTAGGTCTTCACCAGCGCCGCCTGCAACAGGTCCTCGGCGTCGCTCGGGTGCCCGGTGAGCCGGTGGGCGGCACGCAGCAGCGCCGGGCCGCGAGCAACGACATACTCGCGGAACTCCTCGTCGGTCCCGCCGGCCACCACGATCACCAGCCTGTGCTCCAGGTGCGTATGGTGGCCAGAATCGCAGCCAGAACCCATACTGCGGCTGAACCGAAATCTATATTTCATCCCATCAACGGTAAAGATCAGCTTCGATGGGCGATGGAGCCTGCAAGAAGCCTTAGATAGCGGTTTGTCATCGGGCAGACACCAATGCGTTCTACCAGGGAGGGGAACTTTAGTACCCGGTTGGACACCTGCCGTGATTATTGGTGGAGCGGACAGCGGGATTCCGCGAAGCGTGTGACGCTGGCTGCGACACCTTGCAGAACTGGGGAGCGACGATGCCCTATCGCAGCGCCGATCGCCGCCGTACGCTGGCGGCCGCCGCGCTTGGCCGGACCGTCCAGGAACCGGGTCCCCTCCCCGCGGAAGGCGAGCTCTTCCACGCGGTCAGCGGCACGATCCTCGACGTCAGCCCGCACCTGATCGTCATCGACACTCCGGACGGCGACGAGGAGCGGCTCGTCATCGCACCGTGGGCGACCGCCTGGCGCGGGGAGGCCGTCAGCCCCGCCGACCTCTCCCCCGGATCCAATGTGATCATCAAGGCGCTGCGGGCCGGCCGAGTCGCGGACCGGATCTGGGCGGACATCACCAGGATCACCGGAGTGATCCAGTCGATCGGCTCCGAGGGCAAGGACCACACCGTGGAGCTGTACTGCGGGCCGCACCGCGGGCGGCGCACGATCGTCATCCCCTACCGGTCCTCCGGGCGGCTGCGGGTCAGGCACCCTCAGTTCGAGCCCGGTTACCTGTTCGACGCCATCGGGGTCCGTGAGGACGGCACGGCACTGGCGCGGCTGCCCGCGACCTCGCAGCCGCCCTACCGGTGGACGGCCGTACCGCCACCGCCCCCCGGCTACGTCGGCGTGCAGTCGCGGATCTCGGGCACGGCCACCTGGTCGGACACCTTCGACGACGGGGAGCAGGGGGTGGCCTACCCCATGCTGGAGCGGGCCGACACGGCGTGCGACGACACCGGGGTGTCCTGCGCCGGCCTGCCCTACCTGGCGCTGGGATCGATGCTCAACGTGCGCAATGTGTGCGCCGGACGCACCTCGGTCCTGCCGATCGTGGCGTGCGGCTGCCTGGCCGGCCGGTTCTGCGACCGGTGCCTGGAGTGCGGCACCTCGCCGCGCGGCCGGATCCTGGAACTGTCCCCGAGCTCCTTCGTGGAACTCGGCGGAGACCTGACCACCGGGTGCTTCAACGCCCGGCTTGGAATGGGGTGACACAGATGCTGACGACGATCGCCGCCGCGCAGTTGCCGGTCGTGTTCCTGCTGCTGGCCGCGGGTACGGTCGCGAAGATCTGGACGGTCGTGCGCGAGGCCGAACCGGGCACGCTGAGCAGGCTGGGACCGGCCGTGCTGGTGCCCGAGCGCTGGCGCGCGCCCGCGATGCTGAGCTGCGCGCTCGGAGAACTGTTCCTGGTGAGCGGGCTGTTGCTGACCGGCCACCCGTTCTTCCGGTGGGGGATCTCCGGGTTCTTCGCGGTCTCCACCTACGTCCTGTGGGAACTGCGGCGCCGTCGCCCGGACGTGGGCTGCGGCTGCTTCGGCGAGGTGAGCGCGCTCCCGGTGGGACGGCGGTCGCTGGGACGCACCATGGTGCTGACGGCCATGTCCCTGGGACTGGTCTGGACGCCGGAGATCCCCGGCTGGGCGGCGATGGCGGACCTGACGTGGGCGCACGCGCCGGCCGTGCTCGCGGGACTGCTGGTGCTCGCCGCGCTCTCGCCGGAGATCGAGGAGACGGTCGCCAGGCTCCGCTACCGGGCACCCTGCGAGCAGCGCCGCCTCGACCCGGCCGCCGCGCTCGGGCGGCTGCGGTCGAGCGCGGTCTGGCGCTCGCACGAGGAAGTGCTGTCGAGCAAGGATCCGGTCGACAGCTGGCGGGAGCTGTGCTGGCGGTTCTTCGTCTATCCGGGCAACAGCCACGCGGGCGACCCCGTCGACGTGGTCTTCGCGATCTATCTGAGCGGGCGGCACCCGGCGGTGCGGGTCGCCATGGTCGGCTCTGACGGGCAGCCGGTGAAGACCGGAACTCTGCCGGAATCTCTGCCGATATCGGCTGGACACTAGAGAACCCTAGATTTTCCTAGGGCAGCATGATTGAGCTCTATATGGCTCTCTAGCTTCCCCACTAGAGAGCCATATAGAGGGCTAGGGTCTCCCTCGCATCATATCGAACAAATGTTCAGTCAGACCGGTTGTGACCGCAGGAACTTTCCGAAGTGCGGCACGGTGAACGCGATCAGCCCGCGTTCCGCGCTGTAGATCAGGCCCTTCTTGATGAGGCTGTCGCGAGCCGGGGAGAGACTCGACGGCTTGCGTCCGAGCCCCTCGGCCACCTCGGCGGTGGCGACGGGCTCGTCACCGATGGCGGCCATGGCGTGCATGTAGTCGCGCTCGGCGGGGGTGGCCCGCTCGTAGCGGCTGCCGAAGAAGCCGACCGCGAGCTCCTCCTCGGCCTCCGGCGCGGAGACCCTGATGTCGTCGGCGGTGATCGGGCTGCGCAGCGCCAGGTCCCAGGCGACCTTGCCGTACGCCTGGACGAAGTAAGGGTAGCCGTCGGCGGCCACGTAGAGGGCGTCGAGGGCGTCCTGAGTGAACTCCACGCCCTCGCTCTCGGCCGGGGCGATGAGCGCCAGGTCGGCCGCCTCGCGGTCGAGACGGTCGATCCTGGCGTAGCGGAAGAGCCGCTCGGAGTAGCTCTTACTGGCCGACAGCACGCTGGGCAGGTGCGGCAGCCCCGCGCCGACCACGATCAGCGGGCCACCGCTCTGGGAGAGCTCGTGGCAGGCCGCGCAGAGCGCCGAGACGTCGGGGGCCTGCACGTCCTGCATCTCGTCGATGAACAGCGCGATGCCGACGCCCAGATCGGTGGCGACCGCGGCGGCGTCGACGAACAGCTCGGTGAGGTCGATCTCCAGGTCTCCGGAGTCGGCGCGCCCCCGTCCCGCGGGCACGTCGATCGCGGGCGACCAGTGCGAGGTGCCCTTGGCCGCGGACGGGTCGCGCATCGCGAACGCCTTGAGCACGCCGAGGAACTCCTCGATGCGCTCGGGCGCCCGATGTCTCGGGGCCAGCTCCCTGACCGCCATGTGCAGGGCGGCGGCCACCGGGCGCCGGATCGACTGGTCGGGCCTGGCCTCGATCTTGCCGGTGCCCCACAGCCGCTGCATGGCCATCGACTTGAAGGTGTTGAGCAGAACGGTCTTGCCCACGCCGCGCAGCCCGGTGACCACCATGCTGCGCTCGGGGCGCCCTCGGGCCACCCGTTCCAGAACGATCTCGAACTGCTGTAGCTCGCGGTCGCGACCGGCGAGCTCCGGGGGGCGCTGTCCGGCACCGGGAGCGTAGGGATTGCGCACGGGGTCCACGCTCTCGGACTTTATGACGGGATATAGCGGCCGGCTTAGAATTCCGTAGAAAGTGCTACGGCGTGTCGCGCCGCGCTCCACCGGCGACCGGGGAAGCGGGGGTTGCACCGTCGGCGGCACCGCGAGCATCGCCATGGCACACCCCTTCACCTGCAGGAACGTCAGCCCGAACCCGTGTTCGATCCCGTGCCCATGACTGTAGCGCGGGTTCGAACACAGGCGCGATACGTTTCGGTGAAAAGCCTTCCCAAGGAATGTGCGCCCCGCGCCGTTCGAAGGTGACGGCACCCGTGAGCCCGGCGACGTGTATGGGTGGCTCAGTCCCGGACGGTGAGCCCCATCGAACGCGCGGTGCCGGCGACGATCTTCTCCGCCTGGTCCAGGTCGGCGGTGTTGAGGTCGGGCAGCTTGGTCCTGGCGACCTCTCTCAGCTGCGCGCGGGTGATCACGCCCGCCGCCTGGTGCCCGGGGCGGGGGCTGCCCCCGTCCAGGCCGATGGCCCGGCGGATCAGCGAGGCCGTGGTGGGCATCTTGACCGCCAGCTCGAACGAGCGGTCCTCGAACACGGTGACGACGACGGGGACGACGAACCCCCGCCGGTCCTGGGTGGCCGCGTTGTACCGGCGGCAGAACTCCATGAGGTTCAGGCCCAGCGGGCCAAGGTCCTTGCCCACGGTGGCGGGGCCGGCCTCACCGGCCTGGAGCTGCAGTTTCGCGATCCGGCCGACCTTCTTCTTCGACATGCCCGCCAAGCTAAAGTCTCCTGTAACTGGAGGCTCAACGGAATAATCGAGGCCATGAGCTACACGATCGGACAGCTCGCCAGGCTCTCCGGGCTGCCGGTGAAGACGATCCGCTTCTACTCCGACATCGGGGTGCTCCCCGAGCGCGGCCGCACCCGGAGCGGCTACCGCCTCTACGGCGACGAGGACCGCGGGCGGCTGGAGCTCGTCAGGACGCTGCGCGAGATCGGCGTCGACCTGGCGACCATCAGGTCGCTCGGCGACCGCGACCTGGGCGAGGTGCTCTCCCTGCACCTCCGTACGGTGGAGACGCAGATCAGGGCGCTGCAGCGGACCCGGGCGGTGCTCAGGGCCACCCTGGATCGGGACGAACCCACCGACGACGACCTGCGCCGGCTCAACGCCCTCGGGCGGCTCGGCGCGGCGGAGACGGCGGCGCTGGTGAACGAGTTCGTCGACGAGGTCGCCGGCGAGAACGCCGCCAGGCAGGAGTGGCTCGGCAGCCTGCGCGAGGCCATGGTGCCCGACCTGCCCGACGAGCCGGGCATCGAACAGCTCGACGCCTGGCTGGAGCTGACCGAACTGCTCGCCGACGAGGGTTTCCGCGCCTCCCTGCGCGAGATGGGCGGCGACTTCTGGGAGAACGCCGACGGGATCGACGTGGCGGCCTGGCACGAGGCCAACACCCTGGTCACGAAGGCGGCCCTGGCCGCGGCGCGGGGCGGGGTGGCCCCGGAGTCGGAGGCCGCCGCGCCCGTCGTGGCCGAGCTCGTCGCGGTCCTGGCCGGAGCGCAGAGGCGCACCCCGGAGTCGGTCGTACGGGACTACGCGGAACACGACCCGCGCGCCGGGCGATACTGGGAGCTGGTGGCCGTGGTCAACGGCACGCCCTGGCCACCGGAATCCGTGATCGCCCACGAGTGGATCGCCGCGGCGGCCGCCTCTCACCTCGGGTAGCCGGTCACCTACAATGGCTTTTTGTCGCTTTTGTCCGTTTTTTGAGGGGGCGGCACGTGTCAGATTCCAGATTGATGATCCGCACGCGGGCCGTGCTCGCGACGGCCGTCGGCTGCCTGGCGGCGGCCTCGTGTGGCACGGCCGCCTCCCAGCCCGCCCCCGCCGCGCCTCCGGCCACCTCGGCGCCGATCTCGGCGTCCTCGTCCGCCACCGGAGTGGCCGCCCCGGATCCGCCCGTGACACCGACGCCCGGCCCGTCCACCACCGCGCCACCCACCGCGTCGCCGACCCCGACGGGCCCGCCGGAGTTCGTCGCGAAGGTCTCCCGGATCGCCCGCGAACGGCTCAAGTACTCGTGGCGGCCCGGATGCCCGGTCCCGGTGGGCGACCTGCGGCTGATCACGATGACCTACTGGGGCTTCGACGACAAGCCCCACACCGGCGAGCTGGTCGTGAACAAGGCCGCGACCGACGACATCGTCGCCGTCTTCCGCCGCCTGTACGACTGGCGCTGGCCCATCTACAAGATGCGGCTCGTCGACGTCTACAAGGCCGACGACTACGCCTCGATCGACGCCGACAACACCTCGGCCTTCAACTGCCGCCCCGCGGAGGGGTCGAGCAGCTGGTCCAGGCACGCCTACGGCCTGGCCGTCGACATCAACCCGCGCGAGAACCCGTACATCTACGCCAACGGCACGGGCTCCCACGAGAACGCCCGCAAGTTCTTCAAGCGCCCCGTCCGGGCTCCCGGAGTGATCAACCCGGGCGACCGCGTGGTCAAGGCCTTCCAGCAGAGAGGCTGGGAGTGGGGCGGCTACTGGTCCGGCATCAAGGACTACCAGCACTTCTCCAAGGGCGGGAACTGAGCCCCGGGGAAGCGCTCGTCCGGTGGTCCCGGGCCGTTGTCCGAGGGGGCGTCGGCGGGTGCCCGGCTCAGCCGTACACCGGTGAGACGTCGGCGGGCTGGAGCAGGTCCCAGCGGTTGCCGTACAGGTCCCGGAAGACGACGACCTGGCCGTAGGGCTCGCTGCGCGGGGCCTCCTCGAAGGCGACGCCCGCGGACAGCAGCCGCTCGTAGTCGCGGGCGAAGTCGTCCGTGTACAGGAACAGGCCGACCCTGCCGCCGGTCTGGTCCCCGATCCGGGCCTCCTGCTCGGGACCGTCGGCGCGGGCGAGGAGCAGAGCCGTCTCCCGGGCGCCGCGGGGGCGGACGGTCACCCAGCGCTTCCCGCCGCCCAGCGGCGTGTCCTCCAGAAGCTCGAAGCCGAGGACGTGGAGGTAGAAGCCGATGGCCTCGTCGTAGTCACGCACGACGAGAGCGGTGAGCCCGAGGTAGGACCCCACGGGCGGCCCGGGCCTCTTCAAGGGCCGTCCCCCGCCGGCAGGCCGGCACGGGCGGTCTCCTGAAGCCCAATGAGCGTCAGGACGACCCGGGCGGCGAGCGCGCCCGTGACGATCGGCAGCGGGACGCGGGCGACCAGGGCGAGGGCGACGGTCGCGTACGCGCGGATCGGCCGCGGAAAGCGAACGGGCGCGAAAAGCGCGCTCGGGTACACGCTCGGGTGCATGGGAGTCCTTCGACGAGGATCGAGGTGGCCAGTATGCAGGATCAGGACATGGCGCCATCGACGCTTTTCCGCCGGCCGGCTGTCCCCTCCGCCACCGGCGTCTCCCCGGTGGCCGGCGAGGCGGAGGAGAAGGAGACTCCCGGCGACCCGGGCGGCGTTCGCGTCTCCCCGGTGGCCGGGGGCGGAGGTCGAGATCCCGTACGTCGGCACGTTCGGCGGCCGCGTCTCCCCGACGGCCGGGGGTGGAGAGTGCGCGGCCGCGCCCTGATGCATCATTGGTCCATGACGGCCGGGGACGGGGACGGATGGGCTCGGTGCGATCTCGGGCACCGGCACTGGGGGGTGCACGGCGCGGCCGGCCTGCTCGCCGTCCACCACGACGCCACGGACGGCCCCCGCGTCCTGATGCAGAAACGTGCCGCGTGGAGCCACCACGGCGGCACCTGGGGGCTGCCGGGCGGTGCCCGCGACAGCCACGAGGACACGATCGACACCGCCCTGCGCGAGGCCTTCGAGGAGGCCGCGCTGGACGGCACCGGCCTGCGGGTCCAGGGCGTCTACCTCGACGACCACGGCGGCTGGTCCTTCGAGACCGTGATCGCCGAGGCCGCCGAGCTGCTGCGCGCGATCCCCGCCAACACCGAGAGCGACGCCCTGCGCTGGGTTCCCGCCGAGGAGATCACCGCCAAGAACCTCCACCCCGGTTTCGCCGCGACCTGGCCGGTCGTCGGCCTCGCGCTCGCCCCCTCCCTCGTCGTCCTCGACGTCGCCAACATCGTGGGCGCCCGCGCCGAGCACGGCTGGTGGCGGGACCGCGCGGGGGCGGCGGCCAAGCTGCTCGCCGAGGTCGGCGCGCGTGCCGCCGACGGCCGGCTGACCGCGCCCGACCGCACCCCGGTGCTGGCCCGCTGGTTCCCCCGGCTGGCCGCGGTCGTCGAGGGCGCCGCCCGCGACACCGCCCCCGCGCCCGGTGTCTCCGTGATCGCCGCACCGGGCAGCGGGGACGACGCCGTCGTCCAGGCCGTGCGGGACGCCCGCCCCTGGGAGCGCGTCCTGGTCGTCACCGCCGACCGGGGGCTGCGCGAGCGGGTCACGGAACTGGGCGCCGAGGTTATCGGGCCCCGCCGGCTGCTGGCGCAGTTGTGATGTCCCGCGTGGAACGTGGAACAGCGACGCGATATCGCACGGCGAGGCGCGTGTCCGAGCTTCGGACCGGCCCGCGCACCCGGGAGGTCAGGGCCGGGACGGCTCCGGTTCCGGTTCCGGCTCCGTAAGGTCAGGCCCGGGACGGCTCCGGTTCCGGTTCCGGCTCCGTAAGGTCAGGCCCGGGACGGCTCCGGTTCCGGGAGCGGCACCGGTTTCAGATCTCGGGTGGCCCGGTGGAACAGCCAGTAACTCGCCGCGGCGACGGCGAGGAAGAGCAGCCTGGCCGGCCCGGGGATGTCCAGGACGAGCAGGCCGTCGCTGAGCGAGTGGAGCGTGGCCGCCGCGACGAAGGCGGCGACGACGGGCAGGGTCACGACCGCGCGCCCCCTGACCTGCCAGGCGCCGAAGGCCACCGCGCAGACCAGGCCGGTCCAGACGAGGTGGCTGAAGGGGGTGCTGAGGCCACGCAGGAGGAGGACCGTACCCGCGCCCACGGCGCCGTCGTGGTTGGCGATGCTCTTCCAGGCGTAGGCCATCGACTCCATGATCGCGAACCCGGTCGCGCAGGACAGGCCGAGCGCGACCCCCGCGGCCTTGGTGAGGTGACGGCCGGTGAGCGCGACCGCGAGGGGTGGGACGAGTTTCGCGGGTTCCTCGATCCAGCCGACCCGCAGGATCGAGGTGCTGTTCTTCTCGGAGATGAAGAGCGCGTCGAAGTAGCCGCCGAGCAGGAGGGCGACGCCTCCGCCGAAGAGGAACATGCCCATCAGCGTCATGGGCGGCACGCTGGTGGCGACGTGGATACGGTCGTGGATGGCGAGCAGGAGGGCGAGGGGCCCGGCCGCGGCCCCGTAGAAGAAAGCCGCGGGCAGGAGCGCCTGGTTACCGGCCGCCTGCATCATGGCGATGAGCGAGAAGGACAGAACGATCAGGGCGATCCACACCTTGAACCATCGATGCCGATAGAAGCGCAAATGGTCTCGCATGGTAAGTAATTCCCCGGTACGTTTGCCCTAGATTCGGGCGATTTGTCGATATTTATCTAAATATCGACTCCGCCACGATGACGGCGCCGATGACCATGAACACCACGGGCACCAGCCACGCCCCCGCCCGCTCCACCAGGGCGATGACCTTCCTGTGCGAGCCGAGCCAGGAGGCCGCCGCGCACCAGACCGCGACGAGCACCGCGAACACGGCCACCGTGACGGCGCTGGACGCGAGGCCGATCGTGCGGAACATCGGGGTGTAGACGGAGATGTTGTCGGCCCCGTTCGCGATGGTCACCCCCGCGATCGAGAGCACGCCCGAGGCGATCCGGGGTGCCCCGCCGTCGCCGTCGTCGCCGTCCTTCCCTGCACTCCAGGCTCGCCAGGCTTTGACCAGCCCCCACAGCCCCATCCCGAACGGCACCAGGCCGAGCAGTCCCACCCAGCGGTCCGGCACCACCGCGAGGCCGAGCGCCGCCGCCGCCGAGACGGCCACCAGCGCGGCGATGCCCGCGTACTGGCCCACGACGATCCGCCAGGGGCGGGGAACGCCTCCCGCTCTGGACGCCAGGAAGAGCACCGTCAGAATGATGATGTCGTCCACGTTGGTACCGGCGAAGACGACGGCGGCCGTACCGATCGTTTGAATCACGCGCGCATTATGTCGGCTCCCCTTCCGGGTGTGCGGTGACCGTGGTCAGCCGAGAGCTACGGACGTTATGATCACTTTCATCCGCTCTTGCCATTTCCTCGGAGACCGCACGTGGGCTATCCGCCGCAGTACGGCCAGCCGCCGCGGGGCGAGACAAGACGAGGGCTGGTCGTGATGGTCGTCATGGCCGTCGGCGTGGCCATCGGGGCCGTCGTCACCGTCTTCATGGTGTTCAACCCTCCCTCGTCGCCGCCGAGCACGGCGGCCCCGACGCGTGGCGGCGAGCGATCGGAGCACTCGGAGGCCTCGGTCCGCCAGGCCGTCCAACCGGCGCTCGACGCCTACAGCAGCGGGTTGTACGGCGACTTCTGGGACCTGTGGACCACCGAGGCGCAGGGGCTGATCGCCCGGGAGGAGTATGTGAGGCTGTTCGAGATCTGCCCCCCGATCCTGCCCAACTCCCCGCTCACCATCGCCGGCGTCACGATCACCGGCGACATCGCCAGGGTCCAGGCGACCCGGCTCGACGACTCGACGGACTTCGACTTCGTCTTCGAGGGCGGTACGTGGCGGTACGAGCCCTCACCCGAGGAGCGGCTCACCTACCAGGCCCCGGTCGACCAGATAGCCGAGCAACGGCGGGCCATGGGATTCTGCGGCGTGGTCGTCCCCACCTCCGCCCCCGGTGCGCCCACCCCCACTCCTTCCATCACTCCCTCCGTGCCCACCGCCCCCTCGGCGCCCGCCGTTCCCTCGAACCCCGCCGCTCCTTCGAACCCCACCGATCCCACCACTCAGCCGCCCGGGTTTCTGTAGCGATGACCTTTGGCTCAGAAGTGCTGCCATAATCGACAATTCACAGCTACTGTCGAACGCATGGCCCACTCCATGCCGGCATGGCGAGACGGCACAGGATCGGAAAAACCATCATCGAATGATCACGATGGCGCCAGACAAGAGTCGGATTCGGTTCCGCTGTGGCTGGCCCATCTCCAGCTCAGAGAAGGACAAAAGGCAATCGGCGCGCCGGCTTCCGATACATCTATCACCATAGAGCTGGATAAAGCGGATTATGAGGCGCTTTCCCGTAAGGCGCGCCTGACCGGAAACCGGATCGCCGACGTGCTCCACGCGGCCGTCCAGCGAGAGATCGGCAACAAACCTCACGTGATCACCCTGATGCACCGCTGGAACCTGCATCGCGAAGACCTCGACACGGCGGCCGACTCCCTCGGGGTCGACCAGCTCTCCGAGGCGGAGTGGGGCCAGATCGGCATACGCCGTTTCCGGAGGCGCTGAATCATGCTTCCCGGTCGAGTGCTCGACGTGAGCGCACTGGTCGACATCGCGGTGGCGAAGACCGAATACTCCCGGAGCGTCGCCGCCATGTGTCTCTTCCGCGGCGGCGGGATATGCGTCCCGGCCACCAGCCTGGCGGCCGTCCTGTCCATCTCCCCGCTCTCGACCCAGGAGGAGCTGTTCGAGCTCGTCACGACGCCCGGTGTGAGGATCGACGACTTCACCCACGGGAAGGTGGGGGACATCGCGGAGATCCTCGACGGATCGCGCGACATCACGGCCGGACACGTCGTCTGGTGTGCCCGCGCCACCCACTGGCCCATCCTCACCGATCGCGGGGCGGAGCTCATCCAGTACGACCAGAACATCGGGATCGACCCCCTGCCCTAGCGATCTCCGCTCCCGGTGGCCACGGCGTTCTCGTTGACCACGGCCCTCGCGAGGCCCGGATCGGGGAAGAGGCCGGGCACCCATACCTTTCCTGTCGAAAACGATGCCAAATATCGTCACGCGCACGATCGATTTTCAGGGCCGCGGCTTTCACACTGGGAGAGTGACATTCCAGATGAGGCGCATCAAGCTAGACATTCCTGACGGACCAGAATACGACCAGGTGCGCGATATGCACGGTCACACGGTCACGGTGTTCGCGTCCACGGAGATCAACGGCGAACGTTCCCTGAAAATCGGCAGCCGGACTCTGCTGCTGAGGAAGGTGGGGGTGGACGAGGACGACGAGGGATCGATGGACGTCTATCGAGCCGAGTCGATTTCGGAGCCCTCTTACTGACTCTTACCGAGCAACCCTCTTACCGAAAGGCTCACCGAGGGAGCCTCCTGAGGAACAGGCTTACCGAGGGGTCGTCCTGAACGGTCGCCCCGGTGCTCCGCTCGCCTCGCGTCCCGGGGCGCCGCGCCCCGCTCGTCCTCGCGCCTCGACGCCCCCACGCCGGTGGCCCGCTTCCGGACCGGCGGTGCCCGGCCCCGGACCTGTGCGCCCGCCGTGGGAGGACGTCGTGGCGGTACGCCACGGAGGCACACCGCGAGGGATGTCCGGGTGGGGAACGCGTGAGAGTACGCCGTTCCAACGGGGGAACTCGTGAGGGAAACGTGCACGCCCGTCCAGCGCGGGCCCGTCCAGCACGAGGAGTCCCGAACCGATGCGCATCACCTTCGCCACCGAAGCGGCACCCGGCAGCCAGAACGCGGACACCGGAAACACCGAGAACACCGGAAACACCGAGAACACCGGGAACGCCGGGAACGCCGGGAACACAGCGGGCAACGACGGCAACGAGGACTTCTTCGGGGCGACCCCGGACGCCTTCGTCCTCCTCGACGGCGCGGGCATCCCGGCGGGGGCGGAGTCCGGGTGCGACCACGGCGTCGGCTGGTACGTCCGCTCTCTGGGCTCGACCCTCCTCGCGGGCATGACGCAGGACACCGGAACGCTCACGGAGATACTCGCGAACGGGATAAAGGCCGTCGCCTCCCTCCACGACTTCGTCTGCGACCTCACCCATCCCGGCTCGCCGTCCGCCACGGTGGTCATGGTCCGCCGTACAGCGGGCGATCTGGACTTCCTCGTCCTGGCGGACTCCGTCCTCGTCCTGGATGTGACCGGCCAGGCGGAGCCGACGGTCGTTTGCGACGACCGGGTGGATCAGATCGGCAGGGCGCACCGGTCGACCATGGACGGCCTCGCCTACGGAAGTTCCGAGCGCGTCACCGCGCATCGGGAGTACGTGGAGACCATGCGGGGCCACCGCAACCGCGAGGGTGGTTTCTGGATCGCCGCCGTCGACCCGCTCACCGCCGAGCAGTCGCTCACCGGCACGCTCCCCGCCCACCGGGTGCGGGCGGCCGCCCTGCTCAGCGACGGAGCCTCCCGGCTCGTCGACCAGTTCGAGCTGGCCACCTGGCGTGAGGCCCTCGACACCCTCGAACGCTCCGGCCCCGGAGAACTGATCCGCCGGGTCCGCGAGGCGGAGCACACCGACCCCAAGGGCTCCCGCTGGCCCCGGACGAAAATCCACGACGACGCGACGGCCGCCTACTGCCTGTTCGACTGACCCCCGGTCGGCCGGCCCCCGGCCCGCCGGGCAGGTGATCATCCGATGCCCCTCACCCGGACGGCGCCGGGCCCTCCAGATGGCGGAACAGCTCGTGCGCCGAACCGATGCTCGCGCGCAACGCCTGCTCCAGCTCGTCGGCCTCGCCGGTGAGGTGCCCGATCTCGGGCATGCTCAGGCCGTCGGCCCCCGACTCGGCGAGCAGCTCCTCGTAGCGGGGCAACCGCTCCACCAGCGCCTCGATCTGGCCGCGGGCCCGGTAGGCACGTTCGGCGTCGGCGACATGGGCCGCGTAACGCTCGAGCGCCTCGACCTTCGCGGTGACGGCGCTCTCGCTGCCGGCGAGCACGCGCTCCAGCGGCTTCATCGCGGCCGCCACCTCCGGGGTGACCCCGCCCCGCACGAGATCGCGGTGTTCTCCACGAAGGGAGGACAGCTTGGCCAGCAGGCGCGCGACCTCCCATTCCTGTGGCGGCAGCATGACGGCGTTCCGTACGTCGTCGAGCAGTCCCTCGGCGTTGACGCGCGACCGCAGGACGGAGTCGACCGCCAGCCGCGCCCGGCCGAGCAGGCGGCTCGCGTCGGCGTCGAAGTCGTCGGGGAGAAGATAGGAATCGCGGTAGCGGTGCGCGAGCTCGAACAGTTCCTGCTCCGGGCTGCCGCTCTCCTCGGAATCCCTCGCGGCCCTGATCGCCGCGAAAACGAAGTACGCGAGCATGATGAGCATCAGGATTCCGAGCCCGGCCCCTTTTTCGAAGGAAAGCACCGCCAGAAAGCCGACCGCCGCGAACATACCGGCGACGGCCGGGATAACCGCGGATCTCCTCGGCGGATTCTCCAACGGCCTCCAACCGGCCCGTATGCGTTTGAGCAGGGATGGATTCGCGCGAAGCAGACCCGCGACCTCAGGCGGCAGCCCGGGATCGACCACCACACCGGGCCGCTGTCTTCCTGAGCCTTCCAGACCCCACCGTCCTTCCCTCCGGTGGTCATTGTAAGACCCGGAAGCCCGATGACATATGAGTCGCCGGCCGAGAGAGGAAGAACATCGGAACAGGCCTGGAGCATGAGAATCAATGGTTGTTTCACGTCACACAACGGCTGCGGACACATAATGAGATTCCGGCGCAGACCGATAATCGCGGAGAACCGACGCGTCTCATGGCGCCGGTTCCTCGCCGCTCGCTATGACCGATCGGCGCGCGCCCGGTGAGCCTGTTTTCCCGAGATCTCCGTGAGAGCGAGGGCCCAGGGGTGGCTCTCCCGGCTTTCGTCTCCGGTGTCGACCGGGTCGGACTCGGAAGCGCCGGTCAGGACGCGGACGCCTTCGGCCCTGAGTCCTTCGACGCTCCGGCGGAACGGCGCGCGGGTGGCGAGAGCGTCGTTGACGAAGGGCACGACGACCACGGGGATGCCGAGGCCGGGGGCTTCGGCGAGGAGGCCGAGGGCGTAGGTGTCGGCGATGCCCTGGGCGAACTTGTTGACGGTGTTGTACGTGGCGGGGGCGACGATGATCGCGTCGGCTCGCGGGGGCTTGGGCTCGTCCGGTGTCCGGTACCGGCTGCGGACAGGGCATCCGGTCTGCCGTTCCAGGGCGGGGACGTCGACGAAGTCCAGCGCGGACGGGGTGGCGACGACCTGGACGGTCCAGCCCTCGTCCTGGGCGAGGGTGACGAGACGGCCGACGTCCCGGGCGGCATCGGCCGCGCACACGATGACCTGGAGAAGCCGGCCGGACTCGGTCACGCGATCACTCCCCGGTACGCGGGTGGGTTCAAGGTGTCAGCGGGTTCACGATTCCACAGGGCTGCACCCTGTGAGATCAGCGGGTTGTGAGGTGCCGCCTACGCTTCAGAAGACATCTTGACGGGCGTGACGGACGGTGGAGACTTATGCGGTGGTCAAAACACTACGTCCCCAGAACTACAACGAGGCGATCTACGTCGGGCACTTCTTCCGCACGGGGGTGCCCGTGGTGATGGACCTCACCGCGCTACCGGACGACGAGGCGAAGCAGTTCGTCGACTTCGCCGCCGGTCTGGTGTTCGGCAGAGGCGGGGACATGGACCGCCTGTCGCCCAAGGTGTTCCTGCTGATGCCCCGCGGGCTGGGCAATCGGGTACCGGTCGCCGAAGAGGCGCCGTAGGCGGGTGACGTGCCGGTGGTGCGGCGGATCGACCGCGCCCCACAGACCGACCGGGAACGCCGGTCGCGTCGGTGTGACCGTGATGCGCGAGATGGCGGTGGCGGACGTGGTCGACGCGTGGCGGTCATGACCCGAGGACGCCGGTTCGCGGGTGGCGGCCCGGCCGGGTCGAAGGCCCGTTCTCACCGGGATGAGCCCAACATGCCATGCTTTTCGTCTCATTCGGTACCGGTGCCGGGAAGCAGGGCGGATGCGAGTCCAATGGTGGTGGTCAGTGGCTGCGCTGCTCGTGCTTTTTCCCTCGGTCACGGCCTGGTTCGGCAGCGAGGTCATCGCGAGCACCGGCCTCTTCTACTACGACTTCCACGTCATCGACGGGATCGGGATCTTCCCTCTGTCTCAGGGCCTCGGCATCGGCTACCTGGGCTCCGTCGGCATGGACGTCATGCAGGTGCTGTGGAACGCCGAAATCATCGTGCTGGCCTTCGCGCTCCCCGTACCCATGGTGGCCGTGGCGGCCCTGCTCCGGCGAAGGTGGCGGGATCGAACCACCCTGGTCCTGGCGGTCGTCCTGGGAGTTCTCGCGGTGGTCAACCTCGCCGCCAACGTCGTCGGCCCCTGGTCGGACCTGACCCACTGCCCGCCGGTCGATTACCTGTCTCTCCCCAGCTGGTACTCCTGCTATCGGAACGGCACCGGTGTCGGCATCCCGCCTTTCTTTTACGGCCCGGCTTACGCCTTCGCCGCCTACACCCTGATCGAGATCCATCGTCGTAACCTCACCGATGTGTCTCATCGCCCTGAGGCGCAAAGCGGCGTTGACGTCGTTTCCTGATGTTCGACCCGCGGACGGGACTCCGTGAAACACGCCCCCGTCTCGGATCCGGTGGTGACATAACGTCCTGATACGCCGGCGCGCAAGGAACCGGCGCTTTCGGGTGCGGCCTCTCCCCTCATCGGAGAGGCCGCACCCGTCCCCTTCGCCGGTCGGGCTTCGGGGGCTGCTTCACCCGCCGGTCAGACCACGGTGCAGGCGATGCCGTTGAGGGTGAAGGCGGCCGGTTCGGCGGTGTTGCCGGTGTGGTTGGCCTGGAAGCCGATGTCGATGGTCGCCCCGGGGGCGAGCGTGCCGTTGTGGCTGACGTTGCGGGCGCTCACCTGGCCGCTGGAGGGCGTGTAGGTGGCGTTCCAGCCCGAGGTGATGGACTGGCCGGAGGGCAGGGTGAAGACCAGCGTCCAGCCGTCGATCGTCGAGGTCCCGGTGTTGGTGATGCTGATGTTGGCGGTGAAGCCGTTGTTCCAGGCGTTCACCGTGTAGGCGACCCGGGGTCCGGTGCCGGGTGTCGGGGTGGGCGTCGGAGTCGGGGTGGGGCTCGGGGTCGGGGTGGGGCCGGGGCCCAGGCTGGTCACGAAGGTCATCACGCTTCGGGCGGGAAGCGTGACGGTGAGGGAGCCGTTCGACATGGTGGTCGCCCCCTGGGGCGCGACGTTCCTGCTCGCGTCGGTCAGCCAGGACGAGACGGCGGCCGATCCGGTGCTGTTGGACACGGTGAACTGCTGGCTCACCGCGGAGGTGCCCTTGTTGACGGCGACGATGACGACCGAGGAGTCACCGCCCCGGTACGCCGAGACGTAGACGTTCGACGCCGGGTTCGCCGTCGCGTCGACCCGCACGTAGCCGGGGCGGACGAACCTGGCGAAGTGCGCCATCATCGCGCCGCGCTTGCTGATCTGGCCGTCCTCCCGCATGGGGCCGTAGCTGCGCCGGATGTACCACCAGATGTACGCCTGGAACTCGGCGTCCACCATGGCGCGGTGGATGTGCTCCCCCACGTCGAGCGCCTGGGGCCAGAGGTCGGCCGAGTCGCTGCTGTTGGGGTGGTAGACCTCGGTCATCCAGAGTTCCTTGCCCGCGCCCTTCTGCTTGAAGAGGGGGTAGGGGAAGTTCGAGAACTGCGTGCCGTAGAGGTGAGCGCCGAGGATGTCCATGTTGGCGAGCGCCACGGGGTCGTTGAGGATCGGGTCCGAGATGTTCTTCAGGTACTGGAAGGACTCGGGCGCGATGACCCTGGTGTTGATCGAGCCGGCGTTCTCCCGCATGAACCGGAGGATCTCGGCGGGCGTCCACCACGTCCAGTCATGCGCGTAATCGGGCTCGTTCTGCACCGATATGCCGTACAGGTTCACCCCGTTGTTCCGCATGTGCGTGCTGAAGTCGTTCAGGTGCTGGGCGTAGGCCGCGTACATGTTGGACCTGAGGCGTTTGGCGTTGGTCTGGCTGCCGCGGGTGAAGGTCTCGACCATGCCGGCCGGGGGGTTCCACGGCGACGCGATGACGGACGCCCCGAGCTCGATCGCGCGCCTCGCCGTCGCCACGTCACGGCTCCAGTCCGCCTGGTTCTCGGGGACGGGGATCCTCAGCACGGAGAACCCGAGCCGGCCCTCGCCGGTGCCGAACGCCGTTTCCCGCTGGGCCGCCGTCAGGTCGCCGATCCAGGACGCGAAGGCCATGCCGCCGAAGCCTCGGATCGTCTGCCGCTGCGCCGACGGGTTGATGACCGCCGTGGCGGCCGCGGCCTCCGAGGCCCCCATGACCGTGCCCGCGGCCGTGAGGATCGGCAGGGCCCCCATCGTCGTCAGGACGGTTCTCCGGCTCAGTGGCTTTCGCTCGCCGCTCACGGGCTCATTCTGATCTTGCGTCATGTCTCGTCCTTTTGCCTGTCGGTGCTGATCCGCGCCTTCTGAGTCCCGTTGGCCCACTCGGCGCCGGCTCCCGGCGTCGCCATGAGATGAACCTGATCGTGTTATCGCTAACATGAGCGGCTGTTATCGGCTCCCGAAATTGTTGGCGTTAACATTTCCCCGTAAGAACCGGCACGCGAGTGCGGCGGCGATGCGGACCGCTCAGGTGGCCGCGCGGAGGGGTGACACTCCAGCGGAGTGTGGTTCCGCCCCGGCGGGCGGGTCAAGCACGAGGCGGGCCGGCGGGCAGGCGAACTGCGTGAACCTCTCGCCGAGCCGTGAAAATTTCAGATCGGGAACCTGCGGCCCGGTCGTCGTATCCGTGCCTTCCCCACCGGCTCTGACCGCTGTTGGCACCGAAACGGGCCTGGCCGGTCACACCGTGGCGTCCTCCCAGTGCGGGGTGTGCGATTCGATGTCCTCCGGCACGCGAATCCGCCCGTTCGCGAGAACGAGTGGCGCGACCTCGGTGCTCTCGTGGAAGCGCAGGTAACCGACGAAGGATTCGACACCTGCGGCATGTGCGTCGGCCGAGCACCGGCCCAGCCAGGCCAGCAGGGTCCGGACCTGGTAGAAGTCGTCAGGATGGAGTTCCTGGCGTACCGTCAGAGCCCAGCCGTCCGGTCGCTCTCGCGCGACCAGCTCGGCGACGAGCGCGCCCCCCACTCGCCGGGCGGCGCCGCGCTGCGCGAACACGGGCTCCGCCTCCGCGTCCTCCCACTCGCAGTCGGGGTCGTCAGGATCACCGAGTGGATGGGCTTCCCCGTATCCGTCAGTGCCGATCGGCAGTCGCTCAGGTCGTGGCCCCCGCCCCACATGCCACCGCAGCTCGGCGAGCTCGTCGTCGGTGACGTCAGCACGGATGTTCACCGACAGTACGAATTCGTAGATGTCCGCCATCGGCACACCGTACCGCCGCGAAACCCTGAAAGATCATCTTGAGGGGCTACGGGGGGCGGGGCGGTTCGAGGGCCGGGTCACGAGTGCGGTTCCGGCGACAAAAGTGATCGCGGCCGCCGCGAGGAGGGACCAGACCACGGGCCGGTACCATTCGGGGCCTTCGGACACCGACAGATGAACCGGCTCCCCGTTGCCGTGGACGAACGGCCCCAGCGCCACGGTCGCGAGCAGCACCGTCATATACGGCACGACCGCCACACCCGCCAGCGTCGCCGCTGTCACCTGCGCCCCGTTTCCGCCGCGTGCCGCGCCGATGGCGACCGCGCAGGCCACCAGCGCGGCCACGGCCAGCAGCGCCGCGTACACCCAGGCGTCTCGAACGGACAGGTCGAGCAGGCGGTCGGCGGTGCCGGGATCGTGGACGAAGCCGCTCGCCGCGTCCGCTCCCTCGGCGACGGCCTCGCCGAGCGCCGCCTTCCTCGCCTGGGCGATGCCCGCGAAGTTCAGTGCCGCCACCGCCAGGGCACACGTCGCCGTCACGGCCATGAACCCGGCGGCGAGAGGGCGGGCGGACGCGGGCCTGCCGGTCGTTCTGACCGACCATCGAGCGATCAGGATGAGCACGCCCATGTGGACAGCCGCCGCGAGCGCGATCACCACGGTCCGGGCGGGCGCGTACCAGTACGGGTGGACGGCCCGCAGCGCCTCCCCGTAGGGGGCGGCGAGCCTCGGCTCGGGCAACGGCTGGAACCACAGCGCCGCGCCGAGCCCGCACAGGTAGGGAGCCGTCACCACCCCGACCCAAAACGACATGGCGGCCGACCGGCGCCTCCAGGCGAACCAGGCCAGCGTGCCCAGCGTCCCCGCGGTCACCGCGATGAACAGCGCGAAGGCGGTGGTCCGCCCCGCGGCCTCCTCCCTGACCCGCCGTACCTTCTGGGCCAGGCCGCCATCCGAGCCGGCCACCCCTTCGATGTCCGGCCTCGCGTCCGGCAGCCGTGCGGCCGCCGATCCCAGCTCGGCAGAGGCGAGTACGTCGAGCACCACCACGGCCAGGCCCCACATCATGACGAGAGACAGCACGACCATGGACACGACCAGGCCGCGGTCACGTCCGTCCGCGAAAATCTTCGGCGCCATGGCCACCCCTGGATCCTCACCGCAAAAGCATCACCACAACAGGATGCCCTACAGGGACAGATCATCCCGCCGGCGATCGTCATCCGGCAGGCGGGACCCCTGAGGAATCGGCTCGGGCTGAAGCCCTCAGGTGGCGAAGGTAGATGGCGCGGACCAGGGCGTGCAGCCCTTGATGCGGATCGGTTCGGCCGTGCCGGCATAGACCGGCGCCCTGTCCGCGTCCTTGCTTGGTGACATCGCGAGGAGGACAGGTGGATCCAGGATTTGAGGCGGACTTCCAAAAGTTCGTCGTCGATCGATCAGGGGCGCTGTTCCGTACCGCGTACTTGCTGACCGGCGACCGGCACGCCGCCGAGGACCTGATGCAGTCGGCGTTGGCGAAGACAGCGGTGAAGTGGCGCAGCCTGCGCGACCCGGCGGCCATCGAGGGTTACGTCCGCCGTGCCATGTATCACGAGCAGGTGAGCTGGTGGCGGCGCCGTTCCCGCGTCGCGGAGGTGTCCACCGGATGGCTGCCCGAACAGATCGGCGACGGGCACGCCGAGTTGGTGGATCTTCGCCTGGTGATGCGCGCGGCTCTCGCCCGGCTGACACCCCGGCAGCGGACCATGCTCGTGCTGCGCTACTTCGAGGACCTGTCCGAGACCGAGATCGCGCGGCTGCTCGGTGTCAGGGTGGGGTCGGTACGCAGCCAGATCTACCGGTCGTTGGAGCGTCTGAAGAAGGCCGCCCCTGAACTGAGCACCGTGAGGGAGTTCGGATGAACATCGAGGATCTGCTGCGCGAGACCCTTTCCGACATGGCCCACGAGGAGCAGCCACCCCCACCGGGCCGGTTCTTCCCCGCCAACCGGAACCGATCCCGCCGGCGCGGCCTCGCCCTGGCGGCGGCGGCGGCCGTAACCGTGATGGCGGTCGGATCCACGCTCGTGGTCCAGGGGTTGTCCTCTCCGGTGGCGGCCCCCAAGGACTTCACCGGGCAGGGCTCCGGCGAGACTCCTGCGGAGACCGGGCAGGGGCAGACCACCCTGACCGTGAGAGAAGGACAGCGGCTCACGCAGATCTTGAAGCAGCTGTCGACCGCCACCGGCAGACCGCTCGCGGAGTTCAGGCGGGCCGCCGAGGACGGCGAGGCGCTCGGCCTTCCGGCCTACGCCGAGGGCGCGCCGGAAGGATTCGCCTTCCCCGGAACCTATGAGGTCTCACCCACGTCGAGCCCCGACGAACTCCTCGCCGCGATGGTGACACGCTTCAACCGCGCCGCCGAGGACAGCGACCTGGTGGCCGGTGCCGGGCGTGTCGGCCGTACGCCACTGGAGATCCTGACCATCGCCAGCATCGTCCAGGCCGAGTCGACCGACAAGCGCGACATGTCCAGGATCGCGCGGGTCATCCACAACCGGCTGAACCACACGCCCGAGATGAAGCTGTCCCTGGACAGCACGATCATGTACGGCCTGAACAAGTCCGGCGTCATGGCCTCGAAGGAGGATCTCAGGAGCCGGTCGCGGTACAACACCTACGCGCGTCTCGGCCTGCCGCCCGGTCCCATCTGCAACCCGGGCGCCGACGCCATCGAAGCCGCTCTGAAGCCGGCCGCCGGGCCCTGGCTGTACTTCGTGAAGACCGACCGGGAGAAGGGCATCACGAAGTTCGCCGCCTCCGAACCCGAGTTCCTCAAGCTGGTCGAGGAGTTCAAGAAGAACCGCAGGACCGGGTGACGGACCGGGTGACGGAGCGGCCCGCCGCAGTCCTCGGCTCATCAGTTCTCGGTTCGACACGGCTGAGGGAACCGGTTCCTCCGCGTCAGCCGGCCTCCATGTTCCAGCCTTCGTCGAGCCTGGCCAGCAGCAGCCTCACACCGGGCCGATGCCCTCCACCCCCGGACGGATCATCAGCGACACGGCGGAGCATGTCCGTGGCGCCACGGACGCGCCTCACGATCCCTTCGATGAGGCCGACAGACCCGGCCGACGGGTCCTCGTAGATCCCGAACCCCGGCTCGGGACAGAAGCATCCCCACCAGTCCAGCAGCGCGTTCAACGCCTCCTGCCGGGGTGGTCCCGGCCGTTCCCCGATCGCTTCCAGAAGCACGCTCGCCGCGGGAACGGCAGCCGGGTAGAGGGTTCCGGCATGGTCGTTCGTGACCGCGTACCGGAGATCGGCCAGCGCGCGGGCGGCCTGCCGAGCGTCTGCGGACCCGGTCAGCGCCTCCATCGCCGCTCGGGCGGCATCCGGGAGGTACCAGGCCGGTCCCGGTATCCGGTCCCAGTCCATGTGATCCACGACTCCCCTCCCGATCCTCCAGGCAAGATTCTCGCGCGCGATCTGGGAGAACGTCTCAAAATCCATCCCGCACGCATCCCGCGGACACCGGCCGAGAGCCGCTCACGGTCGCATACCCCGGAAACGATCAACGGCGCCTCACCGAGGCCGAATGTCTGGTCAGACGCCGTTCGTGCCGCAGCTCATTCCTTCCCCACTTCTTGACCTGCCCCCCAGGCTGTCCGAGATCATGCCGATCATGTGGTTCTCCCGTTTCCTCGCGATCGGGCTCCTCAGCGGAACCTTGATGATCCCGCTCCTGCACTCTCCCCGGGGCGGGGGATTCGAGCATCTACGCCTGGATGCGATCATGAGCCTGGAGATCGGCTGGTTTCTCACGGTCCCGGTCTCACTGGTGGCCGGAGTCTTGTGGGCCGGCTTTTTCAGCAAACGGCCCCGGCCGGCGCCTCCGGGCTTCGTCCTGGGAGGGATCACCGTCGCGTTCGGATCTCTGGTCCTGTCCCAGGCAATGGCCGCGTCACGATGGCTCAACAGCTCACCTGCCGGAGTCGGCGATCCGGACGGCGAATACGTCATGATGGCGTTCGCCGAGTTTTCGGGAGTGGTTGCCTTGCTCATCGGCGCGGTGATCCTGATCAGTCGGGGCGCCGCCGTTCAGCGTTCCCGGAAAATAGGCGTTCCGGCCCTCACGAACCACTGATCAACAGAGAACGGAGCGGACACGGGAAGCCTGAGTTCCTGGCGTTCTATCTGCAAAAACGAATGTCAGTATTGCCCGACCTGCGAAAAAACGGCCCATCGCAATGATTGTGCTCCCTGGGGCTCCCCCTTTCTGCCGGGCTCTTCCTTCGTGTACTTCTGTCGTAGCACACCGCTTCGCGTTCACCCCTGATGCCGGCTCTGTTTACGCTCGACGACTGCACAGATGAGAGCCGCGACCAGCATCCCGAACCCCGCCTTCACCGCGATGTCAAGCGTCTCAGGGCCCGCGGAGAAGTCGCGGCCGAAGATCTGAACCACACCCACCAGCGGCAGGAGGAGCAACACGACGCCACCGGCGAGAAATCCTCTGCGGAAGATCCCGGTCGCGTCATCCGGGTTCAGAAAGGCGCGATAGGCCGCATGCCCAAGAGCCACCAACGGGAGCAGCACCAAAAGACTGTCAAAGAGGTCCGTCACGACGGATGATCGTATAGCAGCGCGGCGGTGCAGGGAAGCGAGCGCCAAATACTGGAGGAATACTGGAACACGTCACATAAAAGCCGACCGATGTCGCTGACACTTGCCGCAGAGTTCGACATCGACAAGAAAACCATTTTGAATTGGTCGCATGGTAAGACCCGAGTCTACGCGGGCGGCCCCGCAGGGGCGGTTATAAGCGATCCAGATGCCGATACGGTGAATCTGTCACAGACACTGTTCTGAAGTCGCACTGCCCTCTAGATCTGAACCTCATTCTGAAACCGTCAGAGCGGCGTGAGCGGAGACACGAAGGGACCCTGAGCAGCACTGGGGCCCTTCTGCGGCCCTGTCGGTGTCGGCAGGGCTCAAGCCGCTCGGCGACTCATGACGAGGTCCGCGATGGCACGAACCGGCAGGCGCAACGTCTGACCATGCGTCCGAAACAGGGCATCACGGGAGCTGAAATACCCCAGATCGAACAGGACGTGGCTCGAGAGATCGCAGGACGAGCAGGTCACACCGTCCCAGTCCACGGCGGTACGGGCCACCGCATCGAAGAGCGTCTCACCACCGGCATTGACACTCCCGCCGTTCGCCACTTCACCGCTTGGCACAGCTTGCCGGTACAGGCCCTGGCAAGGTCGCCAGGGTTCGCTCCGACGTGAACCTGATTCCGGAGTTGGCAGCCTTCGCCGAACCGGGCATCGAGGGCAGCCACCTGGGGAAACGCGACCAACATCATTCCGCGTATATTCCGCGCGGGCCAAGCGTTGGCATAATGACGTAGAGATCAAGAAGGTGATGCCGTGGAGGACTACCAGCGTGACCTCATCGGCCAGATGGCCGCGCGCCTCGACCTGTACGACTCAGGCGAGGTATCCCTACCCAAGCTGGTCGAAGATCTCCGCGGCCTGTTCGATGTGGCCGATCCCCATGAGCTGAGCGTCAGGGACTCGTTCCAGTGGCTCTGGGCCGATCTCGACGCGGAGAGCGAACTGAGAACAGAACCATGGGCACCCCCTGGCCTCGCCGATGACGCCCACCTGAGTGGGATCCTCCATGGGTTGCGATCCTGGGTCACAAGCGTCACCGAAGCGACTCACCCTAGTTCGGCTTGACTTGGTGGAAACCCGCGCCATCAGCTTGGGAAGTCTCTACGCACCGTGGTCGCCGACCAGGTAAAACGCTGACCTGTGGGGGAGCGGGGTGAGTGCCGGTGAGTCCCCGTGAGTTCCCTTTGATCCCTCTACTAACGGACACGCAACGGACACAGAGTCGATGAGCTGACCTCTTCCTCATCAGGACCATCCGACACGCGATCAGAGGCTCGTGTCCTGCTCTGGAATGGTGCCGAGCGGTCGTGATCGTGAGCGGTTGTGTGAGGCTGTTGCAGTACGCGTTGCAGTAATGCGCCGCAGCCTGGTTCTCCCCCGCCCTCCTCGAAGCTGCCGATCCCCAGGGCGAGGCCGCCGTGTCAAGGGTCAACGAAGTTGATCGTGTAGCGACGCCGTAGGCGCCCTTGACTCGGTGGCCTCAACCGGGACACTCGACCAGAGAGAAGGACGAACCCCGGATTAGAAGAAGACGATTCAGCTTCTGTCTGGGCGTTTGTTGTCCGCCAACGTCCGCAGGCTTCCGCCATGGTTCGCCCTCTTGGCTGTACTTGTGGCTGTACAGCCACACCGAATGAGCGGTTAGGGAGGCCATCGTTCAGAGAGGTTCTACCAGGACCAACGCCCCGCCCCGGTCTTTCTGGCACCTGCTGGTACAGCGGTGAACTGCAACCTGAACTGCAACCCAAGCGGGCTTATGACCTGCGGGAACGCGTAGATGCAACCTAACTGTCTCGCAGCCCTGACACAGTGGGCCTATGCGAGGAGAGCTAAAGGACTGGCCGGAGTCGGTATGGACGTGCTGGAACTGCTGGATCGCGGTCCCGACCGGTGATCAGACGGGTGTCATGGAAATCTTGGGCTTGTCCCCGCTCAGGCCAATCACGTTCGCCGAGGCGCAAGAAGTGATCGACGCTGATGGACACAGCGAATTGGATGATCATGAGCACCTGTTGCGGGTCTTTGTCACCCCTGAAGTGGACGGCTGGACTCTGATTCTCGGCGCGTGGTGCGATCCTTACGACAACGAGCGCCGTGAGGATGTGCTTCAACTGTGCAAGGCGCTCAGTACAAGATACGGGGCAGCCCAGGCCTACTATTACGGCGCACAAGGGGACGGCTCGGCGTGGCTGATAGCCGAGCACGGCATCGTCGTGCGCCGGTACGCGGCCACTGGCGAGCCCGATGACGAACTCCTCACTCTCGGCGATCCGCTGGCCCTGGAGCAGGCACGCCGCCTGGAACTAGGGCTACCGACCGGCGGAGACCTGCGAACCGCAAGCAGCGAACAGATCGATGAGTGGAAATGGGTCTCCTTCGAATTAGCCCCTGAGATCGCCGCCGCGTACGGCGTCAGTCCGCTCACCTTGACCCACAAGACGCAGGTGCGAGGAACGGGCATGCTTGCGCTGACGCCATATGTAGCCGACCACAAGGCATAGAGGCGAACCACTCTTCGCGACTCTGACGCGTCAAGCCGTCTCTTGGCTCGCTACGTTAGTCGGTGAGCCAGGGTGAGGAACGAACCCTGGCTCACCGATCGCCCCCAAGCACCTACGGCGTCCAGCCATGCCGTGGCGATCGTAGGGCTGCACTTGTGCGGCGGCGTGGCAGCCCCGGTCGGTGCGTTCGGTTGGTGCGGCGGGGCCGGCGTGCGGTGCCCGGCCCGGTGTCCCGTCGCCGTCCGGGACCGGCACCCAGGCCGCACGCCCGGACGGCGGGCGGGTGGAGGGCCGGGGGTGCGGCGGCGCGCCGCGCCGCCGCTTGATACCTATGAGAACAATTCGGCAATGACTTAGGTCGCGCTCATGTCCTGTCTCGCTTGATGGTTGACACTCAAGCCTCGCTTGATGCTTGACACCTTGATCGTCTTCTGTGCCTGCTCGTGGCGTTGTCTGCGCTTCGGGGGCCGGAATGGCATTGGTGGAGTTGAGTGTCGTGGAGCAGCGCTATCACGCGGTGATCGAGGTGTTGTCGGGGGCGAAGGTCACCGATGTCGCCGAACGGTATGGGATCTCGCGTCAGTCGGTGCATACCTGGCTGCGCCGCTATCGAGAGGGCGGGCTGGGCGCGTTGGCCGATCGCTCGCACCGGGTGCGGGCGCATCCGATGCAGACCCCGGCCGCGATCGAGGCGATGATCTGTGAGTTGCGGCGCGCTCATCCGCGGTGGGGGCCGCGCACGTTGGGCTGGGAGCTGGCCCGGCGCGGGGTGGATCCGGTGCCCTCGCGCTCCAGTATCTACCGGGCGCTGCTGCGCAACGGCTTGATCGATCCGATGGCGCGTAAACGCAAACGTGGTGATTACGTGCGCTGGGAGCGGCCCGAGCCGATGCAGCTGTGGCAGATGGACATCATGGGCGGGGTGCTGCTGGAAGACGGCACCGAATGCAAGCTGATCACCGGGGTGGATGACCATTCGCGGTTTTGTGTGATCGCCTCGGTGGTGGCCCGGCCCACCGGGCGGCAGGTGTGCGGCGTTCGCCGCGGCGATGCGCACCTTCGGGGTGCCGCTGGAGGTGCTGACCGACAACGGTAAGCAGTTCACCGGCCGGTTCGGCGGCCCCAAGGCCGGTGAGGTTTTGTTCGAGGGCATCTGCCGGGAAAACGGCATCCGGCTGCTGCATACCCGGCCGCGCACCCCGACCACCACCGGTAAGATCGAACGCTTTCACCAGACGGTGCGCCGGGAGTTGCTCGACGACGAGGTGCCGTTCGCCTCGATGGACGCGGCGCAGGAGGCGGTGGATGCCTTCGCCGAGCACTACAACACCGCGCGTCCGCACCAGGCGTTGGAGATGGCCTTTCCCGCCGACCGCTTCTTCGCCGATCAGGCCGACCACCACCAGCAGCGGCAACAGGCCGATGAGGCGTTGCCGTTGCGGTTGCCGGCGAGCCTGAGTGTGATGGTGCCACCGGCCGTGCAGACCGTCTCGGCGCCGCCGGAAGTCGTCACCGATGAGGAGGTGGCGGTGACCGAGCCGATGGCCCTTCAGGCCATCGAGGTCGAGCGGGTGGTGCCGGACTCGGGCAACCTGTCGGTCGGCCGCCAGCAGGTCTGGCTCGGCCCCGACCGCGCCGGGTTGGCGATCACGTTGTGGATCAGTACCGCGCATCTGCACGTGTTCACCACCGCCGGTGGTGGCCGGCTCAAGACGGTGGCCTCCCGGCTGACGGTCAAGGACCTGGCGGCTTTGGTCGCCTG
The DNA here is from genome assembly GCF_040639135.1 of Streptosporangium sp. NPDC023963. Lineage (NCBI taxonomy): Bacteria > Bacillati > Actinomycetota > Actinomycetes > Streptosporangiales > Streptosporangiaceae > Streptosporangium > Streptosporangium sp. NPDC023963. The sequence continues at coordinate 299,664 of NZ_JBEZZK010000008.1, read as the reverse complement.
CGGTGCTGCGCGCCCGGCCGGGCCCGCGCCGATCTGCGATGCCTCGCAGCACCGTGCGGCCATCGAGGTGGATCGGCTGGTCAGCTCGATCGGGGTCGTCAGCCTGGCCAGTCATGCGTTGTGCATCGGTGCTCATCTGGCCGGCCAGCGCGTCACCTTGCGCCTGGACGGCATCACCGCCCAGGTCATGGACGGCGAACGCACCCTGCTGCGCGCGGTGCGCTGCCCGCTGCCGATCACCGAGTGCGGGCGGCTGCGCGGGGCTCGCCGGGCCGGGCCACCACCGGCCGCGCCTACCGGGCCGGTCACCGTTCAGCGCACGGTCTCCATCCGCGGCGGCATCATGGTCGTCGACCAGAAGATCCACATCGGCCGGGTACACGCCCGCAAGATTCTCGATGTGACCGTGGATGACACCCACATCGTCATCCACGCCGATGGCGAACCGATCCGCGTCGTGTCCCGGACCACGACTCAGGAGATCACCAGGATCACGTCCAGAGCGCATACCAAGCAGCGAAAGAGCGGCTAGGGATCAGGGTGATGAGGCAGACGGCCCTGTCCGCACCCCGGGTCCCGTCCTTTACCGTGCGGGCGACCTCATCGTGGTGAGATTACACGTGCAGCTGTGATCCTCCGCAGCTCCGTGCTGGTTTCCTGATCACGTCCAAGGCGCATACTGAACAGCGAAACAGCAGCTAGGAGTGTCAAGCATCATCCGATGCCAAAGCGTCAAGTATCAATCGGGACTAGACACTTAGGTCGCGCTCATGTGTTATCCCGGGAGATGCTCGACACCTCTGTCCCAGGGCATGCTTGACACCGGTGCCGTGTTCGGTTTTCTCGCGGTGCGTCGTTTATGGGCGGCGTGCGTTCCTCGTGGGATTGGACACTCACCTCGAAGCAGCGTCCTGTCCCGGGAGATGTGGTGGGACATCAACCATGTCGAGGAGTAGACAGCAGCGCCCGTGTCCGAGCGCTATGTCGCTGTCCCCGGTCCAGGTCGGACGAGGGCGCTGCATCTTCGGCACGGTCCGGCCGTAGGTGTCGATTGCGGCGGCTTGCGACTCACGGTCACCATCCGGGGAGTGAACCAGTCTCGGCTTTAACTTGCATTCCTAAGTTAGAATGTTAAGTTAACACGGTGCAACGAAATTTGAGCCTCAACCTGCATGTGCTCACCGCCCGCCTGGACCGGGCGGGCGACCGGATCCTGCGGGCGGAGTACAACGTGTCCTACAGCCGTTTCCTGGCGCTCACCCTGGTAGGGGAGCTGGGCGCCTCGACGCAACGGGCCCTTGCCGACGCCCTCGGTGTGACCGAGCCGTCGGTGAGCCGCATGACCGCCGTCCTTGCCGCCGAAGGATTTCTCGACGTCCAGCCCGACCCTGCCGGGGGGCACCGCCGACAACTGAGCCTCACGAACAAGGGAAAGCAGCTGGTGGCCTCGGCCCAGCAGGGCCTTGAAGACCGGCTGGCCGCACTCGTCGCGCACAGCGGCGTGTCGTACGCCGAGTACGCCGAGCGCACCGCGCAACTACTGGCCACATTCGACCGCCTGGAACGAGAAAGAACCAAATGAATCAGGGCATCCAGACCTCACCGGCACACCAGCGCACCGTCTCCTCGGCCGACGGTACGCCGATCAGCTATCAGACGATGGGCGCCGGGCCGGGCCTCATCGTGCTCGGCGGCAGCCTGCGCACCTCGGAGGACTACTTGCCGTTGGCCTCCGTGCTGGCCCGCTCCTTCACGGTGAACGTGGTCGACCGGCGAGGACGCGGCGCCAGCGGCCCTCAGGGGCCCCAGTACGCCCTGGGAAAGGAAGTAGAAGACCTCCTCGCCGTCCAGGCGGAGACCGGAGCGCGGCTGGCGTTCGGTCACAGCTACGGCGCACTCGTCATCCTTGAGACCGCACGCTCGTTCCAGCTGTTTGACCGCATCGCGGTCTATGAGCCCGGAGTGCCCGTCGCTCCCGTCCCCACCGGCTGGATGGCCCCGTACCGGGAACGGCTGGCCGCGGACGATCCCTACGGCGCGTTCGTTCACTTCATCCAAGGCTCGGGCGGCGCGCCGGCCTTCATGACCAAGATGCCGTACTGGTATCTGCGCATGGCGATGCGTGTGGGCTTCCGCGGCCCGAGCTGGCAGCGGATGCGGCCCCTTCTGGGGGCCTGTCTGGCCGAGCACGAGCAGCTCGCAGCCCAGCAGGGCAGGCTCGCCGAGTTCGCGGCCGTCACCGCTTCGGTGCTGCTCCTTTGCGGGAGCCGCACCGCGCGCGCCGGCAGAGCCGAGTTCGACGCTATCCGCGACACCCTTCCCAACGCCACACTCGAAACCTTGAACGGCCTCAACCATTTCGGGCCGGAAGGGAAAACAGCCCCGGTTGTGGCCGAGCGGGCCGTGGCCTTCCTCCTTTGAGGGTTCAGCTAAGCGGTCTCGCGATCCTTCCGCAGTCGGCGTCACCCCGTGGTCCGTCGCACCAAGCTCAACCTGTCCGCCGTATTAGAGCGGTTCAGCCCCGCAAGGCCGGTCTTTCCTAGGGCATTCGTCAGCTGTGTCATGGGACAGCAACGTCAAGCATGTCGTGGGACTAGACACTTAGGTCGCGCTCAACCGACGCACCGTTGCTCAGGGCTTCGCGAAGAGGCTGAGTGCCTCGTTGAAGCCGGTGGTGAGGCTGTCGAGCAGGGCTTTGCCTTTTTCGGCAGTGGCCAGAGACGGCCGGCCGATGACTCCGCTGTCCGTGTAAGTTTGCATGCCCTTCGTCAGGAGATGGCGGCGGTCGTCGGAGATCCAGTCGGCGGACTCATAGTCGGCGCGGATCACGTCGAGGTAGGCGTGCAGCAGCAGGAAGGTCTCCAGTTCGCCGGCGCGCATGTCCTCGTGCATGGAGCTGGTGAGCCCGGCAGCAGCTCGGGCCTCGTTCCAGTCCTCGCGTGAGGGGAACAGTGCCATGCGGCGGTCTTCGGCGTTGCCCTCCTGAACGACGTTGCTCAGGACGTAGTTGCCGCCGTGGCCGTTGACGACGACCAAGGCCGTGGGGCCGGAGCGGGTGACGGAGGCGTAGACATCGGTGACGATCGCGTGCAGAGTCCGTGCGGAGATGCTGGCCGCATGATCGATCACACGTGGAAGAGGCTCCGGAGTCCCCGGGGCCTCTTCTCTTTTTCCCGGCGCGACCTGCGCGGATGCGACCAACATCATTCCGCGTATATCCCGCGAACACCGACTCAGAGCCGCTCACGACGGCATACGGCTGCACACTCCAGAAACGATCAACGGCGCCTCACCAAGGCCAAGTGCCTGGTCAGACGCCGTTTGCGATGCTCAGCGGAGAGCGTGGGATTCGAACCCACGAGACCGGTCACCCGGCCTAGCGGTTTTCAAGACCGCCGCCATCGTCCACTAGGCGAGCTCTCCTGGTGACACGTCCGGAGAACGTGTCAGATTGCACCCTAGTCTCTCATTGACCCGGGCGTGCCCTGACCCGGCGGGCGCCACGTCCCCGATTCGGGGACGTGGCGCCCGCCGGGTGCGGATCAGGGTTGGGGACCGGCGAAACCGTCACCGACCGAGGCGGCCAGGCGGAGGTAGGACTCGCGGGTGCCGGGCTGGAGCCTTTCCAGGTCGATCTCCGCGCCCTCCTCGAGGTGCGGGTCGTAGGGGACGCGGATGACGGCGCGGCAGCGGGCCGCGAAGTGGGCTTCCAGACGGTCGAGGTCGACGGTCGACTTCGAGCGGGGGCGGACGCTGCACAGCACCACGGTCGCGGAGCGGACGAGCTCCTCGTAGTGGTGGGCCTCCAGCCAGTCGAGGGTCGCCGAGGCGGCGCGGGCGCCGTCCACGGAGGGGGAGCTGACCAGGACGAGCTGGTCGGCCAGTCCGAGCACGCCGGACATGGCCGAGTGGAGCAGGCCGGTGCCGCAGTCGGTGATGCAGATCGAGTAGAAGTTCTCCAGCACCTGGGAGACCGACTGGTAGTCGGCCGCGCTGAAGGCCTCGGACACCGACGGGTCACGGTCGGAGGCGAGGATCTCCAGGCGCGACGGGGCCTGGGAGGTGAAGGCCCGGATGTCCACGTACCTCTTGATCTGCTGCCGCTCGTTGAGCAGGTCGCGGACGGTCGCGGAGGTTTCGAGCTCGACCTTGTCCGACAGGGTGCCCCGGTCGGGGTTGGCGTCGACCGCGATGACCCGGTCGCCGCGTACCTGGGCCAGCGTGGCGCCGAGGCCGACCGTGGTCGTGGTCTTGCCGACACCCCCCTTGAGGCTGAGTACGGCGACGCGGTGGTGGCCGGTGGCCACCGGGGTGCGTGCGCGGCCGACCAGCTCCCTTCGGCGACGGACCTCCGGGGACTCGCCGGGCTTGATCAGCCCGGCCGACGCCTTGTAGACCAGCTTCCGCCAGCCCCCGGCGGGCGCGTTGCGACGGCCCCTCAGCAGCGACTCCGGATCCAGGCTGTCGGCGGACTGCCGGGGAGCCGTGCCGGGAGGCTGGTTCCTGGCCGGTGCGCCGAAGGCGGGCGCCGGGGCCGTCTGACGGCGGCGTGCCTGGTACGGCTCCCGCACGGGTTCGGCCGCGTCCCGGCCCGGCGCGAAGGGGCTCTCCCGTTCCGCGCGTTCCTGGGACGAGTCCCGCTCCGGGGCGGGGGGCGCGTCCCGGCCCGGCGCGAAGGCCGTGGGACCGGAGAAGGCCGCGAACCCGGAAGAACCGGAATGACCGGAAGGGGGCGGAGCCGAGCTGGAACGCTCCGTGCCGAAGGAGCCACGGGAGCCGGGGGCGGTGTCCGTGCCGAAGGAGGCCGAAGAGGACTCCGGGCCGAACGCGCCCGAGGTCGCGGGACGCTCCGGCGCCGTGGCCGGTTCCGGCCTGTCGGTGCCGAAGGAATCGGGAGCCCGGAACGACTCGGCGGGCTCGGGCCTGGGCTCGGAACCGGACGCGGGGACGGGCGCCGGAACGGGTTCGAAGCGATCCGAGTCGGGTTCGAAGCGCTCGGGCGCCTGCCTGGGCGGCTCCTTCACCACCGACGTCACCGTGGACTCGAAGGACTCGAAGGGTTCGAAGATCGTACGGTCGTGCTCGGCACCGGTGGCGGGGAAGCGGTCGGCCTCCGCGGCACCTGACGAGAACCGGTCGTCACCGTCGGAGGCACCGGACGTGCCGGACGTGCCGGACCCGGTCGTGCCGGACGCGGACCGGTCGGCCTCGGCGGTTCCGGCGGAGAAGTCCCCGCCGGTCGAGGAGCCGGTCGAGGAGAAGTCCTTGCCGCCCGAGGTGGAGCGCGTGCCGCCGCTCCCGAAGGAGAAGCGGTCGGAGTCGGCACCGCCGAACTCCGTGCCGCCGAAGGTGAACCGCTCGGTGTCCGAGGACGACGGCTTGAGCGGCTCCAGGTCGGAGGGCTCGGCCGGGTCGGGGGCGGAGGCGGGAGGCGCGAAGGGTTCGGCCGGCTCCGCCTGGCGCTTGGGTTGCTCGAACAGCCCGCGGGACGGCTCCTGGGCGGGCGCCGCGAACGGGGTGCGAAGGTGCGGCTCGGTGAAGTCGGCGACACCGTGGTCGCCGGTGTCACCCTGCTCCTGGCGCGGCAGCGGCTTGAGCGGCGCGAGGAAGCCGTCGTTGTCCTGCTTGCCGGATGCCGGAGCGGGCACGGTGAAGGAGCTCACCGTGTCGGAGGCCTCCATCCACTCGGCCGCGTCGGCGTCCTCCACCGGAGGGTCGGCGACCGGGTGAGCCGAGTCGACGGCCGCGCGGAACAGCGGCGAGGACGTCGTGTCGGGCTCGGTCGGGACCAGACTCCAGGGGTCCTTCGGGTACGGCGAGACGACGGCGTCGTCCACCGTGGTGGCCTTCACCGCCAGGGCGGGCGCCTCCTCCTCCTGCTCCTTGATGGCGTCGAGCCATGCGAGCTGTTCCTCGAGAGATTCCTCACGATCGTGTCTTGCCACCGTGTTCCCCCTCGGGATGGGCATAAAAGGGCAGCAAACACATAGCAGGTTAACGCCCTGTGTTCCTGTCAACGCGAGCAACCACCAAGTTGGGGCTCAGCGGATACCTTTGATCACATGCGCGCCATCGTGATCGATAAACCTGGTGGACCGGAAGTGCTGACGTGGCGGGAGGTTCCCGATCCGCTGCCCGAACGCGGCGAAGTCATCATCGACGTGGCCGCCTCCGCGGTCAACAGGGCCGACGCGCTGCAGCGCCAGGGGCTCTACGACCCGCCCCCCGGCGCCTCGCCGTACCCGGGCATGGAGTGCTCCGGCGTGGTCGAGGCGGTGGGTCCGGACGTCGAGGGGTTCGCGCCGGGTGACCGGGTGTGCGCGCTGCTCAGCGGCGGCGGGTACGCGGAGAAGGTCGCCGTTCCCTGGCAGCAGGTCATGCGCGTGCCGGAGGGCGTCGACCTGGTCGAGGCCGCCGGGCTCCCCGAGGTGGCCTGCACGGTCTGGTCCAACGTCTTCATGACCGCGCGCCTTCGGAAGGGCGAGACCCTCCTCGTGCACGGCGGTGCCAGCGGGATCGGCACGATGGCCGTGCAGCTGGCGAAGGCGTTCGGCTCGCGCGTGGTCGTCACCGCCGGGTCCCCCGAGAAGATCGACCGCTGCCTGGAGCTGGGCGCCGACGAGGGGATCGACTACCGGCGGGAGGACTTCTCGGAGAAGGTCAAGGCCGACGTGGTCCTCGACATCATGGGCGGCAAATATCTTCCGGGGAACATCAGGGTTCTCAAGACGGGCGGCCGGCTGGTCGTGATCGGCCTGCAGGGTGGCGCGAAGGGCGAGCTGAACCTGGGAGCCCTGCTCGCGAAGCGGGCCTCGGTGTACGGCACCACGCTGCGCTCCCGGCCCGTCGACGAGAAGGGGGCGATCGTGCGCGGGGTCGTGGACAACGTCTGGCCCCTGCTCGACGCCGGGGCCATCCGGCCCGTGGTGCACGCCCGGGTGCCGATGAGCGACGCGGCCGAGGCCCACCGCATCCTGGAGTCCGGAGAACACATCGGGAAAATCCTGCTAGTAAGTTGAGGCTATGAACGCTGAGGAGAGCACTCCGCACATCGTGGTCGTGGGTCCCCAGGGCTCCCAGGGCGAGGAGGAGGGTGAGAGCCGGTCGATCGCCGACCTCGTCGAGCAGCCCGCCAAGGTGATGCGCATCGGCAGCATGATCCGCCAGCTCCTCGAGGAGGTCCGGGCGGCTCCGCTGGACGAGGCCAGCCGCAAGCGGCTCAAGGAGATCCACCAGAGTTCCATCAAGGAGCTCGAAGACGGTCTGGCACCGGAACTGGTCGAGGAGCTGGAACGGCTCTCGCTGCCGTTCACCGAGGACGTCAACGGCACCCCGCCCAGCGAGGCGGAGCTCCGGGTCGCCCACGCGCAGCTGGTCGGCTGGCTCGAAGGGCTGTTCCACGGCATACAGACCACGTTGTTCGCCCAGCAGATGGCGGCTCGCGCCCAGCTGGAGAACATGCGCAGGGCTCTGCCCGGCGGCATGTCCCTCCAGCAGCAGGAAGGCTCCCCGGGCGGCAACGCGGGCCCCTACCTGTGACGAGGAACCCGCACGATCTGTGAGGCCCCCGCACGACACCCGCCGGCCCGCCGAAGGGCGTGGCGAGGGCTCGCGAACCGGGCGGAGAGCACGGCGGACGCCGTCGACCCCCCGATCGCGGAGCTTTCGGAGGGCCCGCGGAGCCCGTCACGACCTGTAGAGCTCCTCAAGAACCCCGGCGACCCCGTCGTCGTTGTTGGCCGCGGTCACGTGATCGACCGCGGCCAGCACCTCCGGGTGGGCGTTGGCGACGGCGTACGAGACTCCGGCCCACCGGAGCATCGGAAGGTCGTTGGGCATGTCACCGAAGGCGATCACCTCCTCGGCCACGATGCCGAGCGTCATGGCCAGGTGGGACAGCGCCGAGGCCTTCGTCACGCCGTGCGCGCTCATCTCGATCAGTGCCCGGCCGCTGGAATGGGTGGGGGTGACCAGGTCGCCGACCAGCCCATAAACCGCCGCGTGGAGGATGTCGGGGTCCATTCTGGGATGTAGTGCCAGAAGTTTGGCGCACGGCCGCGAGGTGAGCGTGTCCGTTCCGACGCGGCGTCCGCCGACCGCCTTGCTGTCCCATCCTCCGAGACGGAAGTCCGATTCGTGGGCGAATCCGCCCTCGTATTCCACAGAGAACGCGAGGTCGGGAACCTTTTCGCGCAGACGCCTCACCACCTCTTCAAGCACGTCCGGGTGGATGAGGTGGGATTTGACGATCTGCTCACTGTGCAGGTCGTAGACGAGGGCTCCGTTGGCGCATATGGCCAGCCCTCGATGGCGTACGGCTCCCGCGACCATGTGCATCCAACGAGGTGGCCGGCCGGTCACGAAGACCAGCGTGGCCCCGGCGTTCTCCACAAGCGCAAAAGCCGCGGCCGTACGGGGGGAGACGGTGCCGTCCGAGCGCAGAGCGGTGCCGTCGAGGTCGGTGGCGACCAGCCTGGGGCTTTGCATAACACGTCCCAGTGTGCACTGTGATGGCTGGCGTGTCGGCCCCAGGGATCCGGTCCGAGGAATCTTCCTCATGGCGGGAACACGCCTGCGCCGGATAGTGTTAGATGTGATGGCGTTGTATTAGCTGAATCCCGTTGTGAAAACCAGTTTTACTGAGCCACCCCGGGGCCCGCTGTACGACACATGGGGTTCATGAGGTGTGAATCCCAAAGTTTCAAATCCTGAGGGAGAGCTTTAATGGCTCAGGGAACCGTCAAGTGGTTCAACGCTGAAAAGGGCTTCGGCTTCATCGCACCGGACGGCGGTGCACCGGACGTGTTCGTGCACTTCTCCGAGATCCAGGGCAACGGCTACCGTAGCCTCGAAGACGGCCAGCGGGTCGAGTTCGAGATCACCCAGGGCCAGAAGGGCCCGCAGGCCTCGCAGGTCCGCGCCGTCTGACGCATAGACCTCTTGGTTGAACCGGAAGGCGGGGTTCGTTTCCAGCGGACCCCGCCTTCTACCTTTCACCGGTAGACCAGGCCCGAGAGCCGCCAGGCGAGTTGCCGGCGGAAGGCCGGGCTGAGCGCCAGGAGTCGCAGGATCAGGTTTCTGAGCGGTCGCAGGCGCCTGTTCATGTTGGCCAGCCCGGAGAGCCGCCCGGCGAAGGCGACGACCTGGAGGGCGATCGGGCGACGGGCGGCGGTGTAGCGGTCCAGCGCCTCCTCCCCGCCCTTGAGAGCGATCGTAAGGGCTTCGGCCAGGACGACGGCGTCCTGGATCCCGATGTTCATCCCCTGCCCTCCCGCGGGACTGTGGACGTGCGCGGCGTCACCGGCGAGCAGGACCCGCCCGGCGCGGAACGTACGGGCCACGCGGTGGTGGATGCGAAAGCGCGATCCCCAGACGACCTCGCCGACCACGGCGCGCTCCTTCCGGGGGCCCCGGGCGTCCAGCAACCCCTGGACGAAGGCCACGTCGGGGAGGGCGGGCGCCTCGTCCACGGTGGAGACGATCCTGTGGGTGCCGTCGGGCAGCGGCGCGACCACGACCAGCCCGGCGGGCGAGAAGTAGAGGACGACCTCGTCTCGGGGCACGCCGCCGGTGAGGCGCACGTCGGCCAGGCTGAACGACTCCGCGTACCGCCCGCCCTCGAACGCGACTCCCACCTGCTCACGGACCGTGCTGTGCATGCCGTCGGCGCCGACGAGGTACTTCGCGGTGACGACCGCGCCCCCGGAGAGACGCGCGGTCACCCCCTCGTCGTCCTGGGTGAGGCTTTCCAGGGTGTACGGCCTGGCGACACGTCCGCCCAGCTCGGCGAGGCGCTCCAGCAGCACCCGCTCGGTCACGGCCTGGGAGACCATCAGCGTGTACGGGTAGCGGGTCGGGAGCCGGTCGAAGCCGACGGGCACCAGGATCCTGTCGCGGTCCCTGATCGTGAACCGCCGGGCGTGGATGCCCAGGGCCGCCAGGCGCGCGGAGACTCCGAGGTCCTCGAGGACCTCCAGCGTCCTGGCGTGCACGACGGCGGCTCGCGAGGTGTTGTCACCGGCCGCCTGGTCGTCGACGACGGTCACGTCGAAGCCCTGCCCGGCGAGGTGGACGGCGGCGGTGAGGCCGGTCGGGCCCGCGCCGACGACGAGAACGTCCGTGGTCGTGGGAAGCGTGGGGAGCATTTCATCCTCCTTGAGTATGCCAACGCTTGTTGGTCAACGCTCGTTGGCATAACTGTGCATCTTCGCCCTGGCGATGTCAACAGCTGTTGGCCTACAGTTGTTGACATGCGGAGAACCTCGGAGGACACCAAGGCCGCGATCCTGGTCGCGGCACGCGAGCGTTTCGCGTCGGACGGTTACGAGCGGGCCACCATCCGGGCCATAGCCTCGGACGCGGGCATCGACCCGTCCATGGTCATGCGCTACTACGGCAACAAGGACGGGCTCTTCGCCGCCGCGGCCGACGTCGACCTGAGATTTCCGGATCTGGCGGCGGTTCCCCGGGAGGAGGTGGGCAGGACGCTCGTCGCCCACTTCCTCGACCGCTGGGAGGACGACGAGGGCATGATGATCCTGCTCCGTACCGGGGTCACCAACGAGGGCGCCGCCGAGCGCATGCGCGAGATCTTCGCCGCCCAGCTCGGCCCCCTCGTCGCCCGCCTCAGCGCCGATCCCGCCCAGGCCGCGCTCCGGGCGGGGCTCACCGCCACCCAGGTCCTCGGCATGGCCCTGTGCCGCTACGTCCTGCGCCTGCCGCCCGTGGTGGCCATGTCCCGGGAGGAGATCGTCGACTGGCTCGGCCCCACGGTCCAGCGCTACCTCGCCGAGTGAGCGGAACGGCGAGGCGAGCGGAACAGGCGAGGCCGGCGGGACAGGCGAGGCCGGCGGGACAGGCGAGGCCGGCGGGACAGGCGGGAGGATCCGCCGGGCACCGGGGGCGTGCGAGCCGCCCGGGTTCCGGGACACGCCTCGGTCACGAATGCCGCCGCACCCGAACCGGGCCGCGCCGCGGCGGATCTAGCCGGTCATGGAAAGTTCGCAAGAGCCCCTCCTCGCCTGGTTCGGGCATCCGGCGACCGTGGTCGCCACCTTCGTCCTGCTGGTCAACGACCATCTCCTCAAGGCCCTGTGGCCGGGGCTCGTCACCGGCAAGCTGAGCGACGTCGCGGGGCTGCTGGTCGCCCCGCCCGTACTCGCCCTCGCTCTTTCCCTCGCCTTCTCCGCGGTTCTCGCCCTCCTGCGAATCGGTTCCTCCTCTGCTCTCGCCTCCCTCCGTACCGGTTCCTCCCCGGTCCTCGCCTCCCTCCGAACCGCGGCCTCCCTCGCCCCCACCCGGCTCGCCGCCCACGGGGCGATCGTCGCCACCGGTGTGGGCTTCACCCTGGTCAAGACCACGGAGGCGGGCGCGGAACTCGCCTCCCGGGCCTGGACCCTGGCCGCGGGCCCCTCACGGATCCTGGCCGACCCGACCGACCTGGTGGCCCTGCCCACGCTGGGTGTCGCGTGGCTGATCTGGCGCCGATGCGGCACCGATCACCCGGTACGGCGGATCCGCGCGCTGATCATCGTCCCGGTCGCCCTCGTCGGGGTGACCGCCACCGCGGCCGAACCGCAGCCGCCCGCGGCGACGCAGGTCTTCGTACGCGGCGGTGGCATCACCGTGGTCCTGGACCAGGGGGCCGAGATCCTCTCCCGCGACGGCGGCCGTACGTGGATCGGTCGTCCCGCGCAGGAGCGGAGCCCTGTGAGCCCCTCGCCCTCGCCGGACTCGGGCCTCCCGGGAGCCGGGCCCTCGCCCACCCCCGATCCGGTGACCCGGGCCTGCCTTCCCGACGAGCCCGCGCACTGCTACCGCGTCGTCCCTCCTCGGCTGGCGGTGGACGAGTCCCGGGACGGCGGGACCAGTTGGAACACGGTATGGGCGGTCTCCGAAGGACGTCAGGGAGCACTCCGGCGGCAGATGGAGGACCGGTGGCAAAGACCGTGGCAGGGTTCCTCGGCCATCGCGGTACAGCGCGTACCGGGCGGGCACGTGGTGGTCGCGGCCAACGGCGACGACGGCGTCGCCGTGCGGGACGCGCGGGGGAACTGGCGGCGGATGGGCCTGTCCGACGGGGGTTTCTCCGCGGAGGCGGCGATCCCGCTCGACGCGCCGGGCGTCGACCTGACGACGGAGCACCGCATCGGCCTCTTCGTCGGCCTGCTCGGCTTCATGTCCGGCATGGCCGTGGCACGCCGTCACACGCGGCGGGCCACCGGCTCGGCCGTGCCCGCGTACGTCCTCGCCGCGGTCGGTTTCGTGCTCACCCTGCCGTCCGACAAGATTTACATCATCGGCGCTCTGGTGGCCCTGCTCGGCGGCGTCTGCGCCCTCGTCGCGACGATCCTCACGGCGGCGGCGGCGATCCGGGCGCGCGTACCGGCGCGGACCTGGCTGGCGCTGGTCACCATCGCCGTCTGCACGCCGTTCTCGATGTGGATGCTCTTCACGGCCTGGCGGTCGGGCACCATCGACGATTATCCGACGGCCGGGTTCCTCGCCTGGCTCGTCGGCGGGATCGGAGTCGGAGGATCCGTCCTGGTCGGCTGGGCGGGCGCGGCGCGAGCGGGGACATCGGCAAAGGCGGAGGAGCGTCCGGCGTGAACACGGTGAGGGCCCCGCCGCGCGGCGGGGCCCTCACCGCGAGCCTCGCCGCGCGGCGCGGGCCTACTTGACGGGCTCGAGCACGTCGAGGCCGACGTACGGGCGCAGGGCCTTGGGGAGCACGACGGAGCCGTCGGCCTGCTGGTGGTTCTCCAGGATCGCGACGATCCAGCGGGTGGTGGCCAGCGTGCCGTTCAGGGTGGCCACGTGCTGGGGCTTGCCGCCGGAGTCGCGGAAGCGGACGCCGAGGCGGCGGGCCTGGAAGTCGGTGCAGTTGGAGGTCGAGGTGAGCTCGCGGTAGCGGCCCTGGCTGGGCACCCACGCCTCGCAGTCGAACTTCCGCGCGGCCGACGACCCCAGGTCTCCGGCCGCGGTGTCGATCACCCGGTAGGGCAGCTCGACCTTGGCCAGCATCTCCTTCTCCCAGTCGAGCAGGCGCAGGTGCTCGGCGTGCGCGTCCTCGGGGCGTACGTAGGAGAACATCTCGACCTTGTCGAACTGGTGGACCCGGATGATGCCACGCGTGTCCTTGCCGTACGAGCCCGCCTCGCGGCGGAAGCACGAGGACCATCCCGCGTAGCGGTGCGGGAGCGCGGAGCCGTCCAGGATCTCGTCACCGTGGTAGGCCGCCATCGGCACCTCGCTCGTGCCGACCAGGAACAGGTCGTCGTCGGGCAGGTGGTAGACCTCGCTGGCGTGGGCGCCGAGGAAACCGGTGCCCTTCATCGACTCCGGCTTGACCAGCACAGGCGTGATCATCGGGATGAAACCCGCCTCGATCGCCTGCTGCATGGCCATGTTGAGCAGCCCGAGCTGCAACCGCGCGCCGGCGCCCTTCAGGAAGAAGAACCGCGAGCCCGAGACCTTCGCGCCGCGCTCCATGTCGATCGCGCCGAGCAGCTCGCCCAGCGCCAGATGGTCCTTGGGCTCGAAGTCGAAGGACGGCTTCTCGCCGACCTCCTCCAGCACGACGTAGTCGTCCTCGCCGCCGGCGGGAGCCCCCTCCTCCACGAGGTTGGGCACCGTGTAGAGCAGCTCGTCGAGCTCGGTGCCGAGCCTCTCCGCCTCGGCCTCGGCGGACTTGACCTGCGAGGAGAGGTCCTTCGCCCGCTCCAGCAGGGTGGCCTTCTCCTCCCCGGAGGCGCGGGAGACCGACTTGCCGACGGTTTTCTGCTCGGCGCGGAGCGTCTCGAAGCGGCTCAGCGCGCCGCGCCGCCGCTCGTCGAGGTCGAGCAGCGTGTCGACGACAGAGTCGTCCTCACCGCGGGCACGCTGCGACGCCCGTAGCCGGTCGGGATCCTCACGAAGGGTACGCAGGTCAATCACAGCCACAAGGCTACCGATGTACGGCTCGCGTCCGCGCCCGGATTACCCGGCCCGTCCCCGCGGCGGCGGTGACGAGCCGGCCGCGGCATCCGTTTCCCGCCCGCCGGGACGCCTTCGGCGGGCGCGCCCCGGCACCGTCCCAGAACCGGGCACCGGCTCGCGGGCCGGGTGACGATCAGACCTGACCGGTGCGGACCCTGCTGAGCCAGCCGGCGGCCTCGGCGAAGTCACCGTCGTTCGTACCGCGCTTGATCTGCGGGAAGAGACCGTCGGCGCGCGGGTAGCTGCCCAGGAAGCGCACCTTGGCGGAGATGCGGTGCAGCCCCGAGATCGCCTCTCCGACGCGGGCGTCGGCGGCGTGGCCCTCGAATTCGAAGTGGAAGAAATAGCGGCCGATGCCGTCGCCGGTGGGCCGTGACTCGATGCGGGAGAGGTTGACGCCGCGGACGGAGAACTCGGTCAGCATCTCCTGCAGCGCGCCCGGGTGGTCGTCGGCGAGGAAGACGACCAACGAGGTGCGGTCGGCACCTGTCGGCGCGGGCAGCGGGCCGGGACGCGACACCTGGACGAACCGGGTGACGGTGTCGGTGCGGTCGCCGATCCCGGCCGCGAGCTCGACCAGGCCGTAGTGCTCACCGGCGATGCGCGCGGCGATGGCCGCGTCGTACGGCGAACCGGGAAGCGCGACCTCCTGCGCCGCGGCGGCGGTCGACGGGGCGGCGACCACCACGGCGTCGGGCAGCTCGCGGGCGATGAAGTTGCGGCACTGGGTGATGGCCGCCGGGTGGGAGAAGACCCTCTTGATGTGGCCGATCTCGGTGCCGGGACGCGCCAGGAGCGAGAACTCGACGGGGAGCAGCAGCTCGGCGGTGATGAGCAGCGACTCACCCCGGGCGAGCTCGTCGAGGGTCGTGGTGATGGCGCCTTCGAGCGAGTTCTCCATCGGGACGACGGCTCCGTCGGCCTCGCCGCGCCGGACGGCCTCCAGGGCCGCGGTGACGTTCGGGCTCGGCAGGCGCTCGGCCTCGGGCGCCAGGATGCGCAGGGCTTCCTCGGTGAAGGTCCCCTCCGGTCCCAGGTAAGCGAGTTTCGACATGTCCCCAGGTTATCCGGCGACTGTCGGAAAATGTGCGCAGGATTACCTACTGACGCGGCCGGCTCCGACATGATCACTCGAAGTCGTTCCACGTCATCGTTCCACGTCAGAGGCCTTATCCCGGCAGGGGAGCGACCGGAACCGCGGGGAGGGCGAGCAGGAGGAGCCGTCAGGGGGCTCGGTCCGGAACACCGTCAGGAGAGCGCCCGGAACGCCTCTCTCCGCCTGGGCAGCCATACCCCCAGCAGCCAGACCAGGGCCAGCGCGCCCAGACCGAACCCGTTCTGCACGATCTTGCCCAGTACGGGGCTGAGCACCGGGATCTCCGCGGCCTTGATCGTCACTCCCCACCAGGGGATCGGCAGCACGTAGTAGAGCCAGACCCCGGCGGCCACCCGGAGCCTGACCGGGTCGCGCCCGTCACCGGCCAGCGCGCCGAGCACCACGACCACCCAGGCCAGATGATGGATCCAGGCGACCGGCGACAGCAGTACGGCCATAAGCCCGACCAGGGCGGCCCCCGCCACGAGGTGCCCGTCGAGCAGGGCCCTGCGGGCGTGGCGGAAGCCGTACCAGGCGACCACCGCGACCAGCGCCACCCAGAGCAGGCTCGTCAGCACGTCCGGCAGGTAGAGGCGGATGAGCATGCCGCGCATCGACTGGTTGGTGGTCGCGGCGTTCGCGCCGAGCCGCTCGGGATCGAGCAGCGCGCGGAACCAGAAGTCGGCGGCGTCCGCCGGGATCACCAGGAACGGCAGCAGGGTCAGCAGCGCCGCGGTGAGCGCGGCCACGAAAAAGGTGCCGCGCCGCTCCCGCCTCGCGCCGGGCCCGAAACCGGCGAGGAGAAGGTAGATCAGGAAGACGCCCGGGGTGAGTTTGACCGCGGTGGCCAGGCCGATCAGCATGCCGCGCGGCCACACCGGACGCCGGGCCACGCAGTCGGCCAGGCAGAGCGCGACGAGCAGGATGTCCACCTGGCCGAAGCGGACCTGGTCCCTGATCGGCATCAAATAGGTGCACGCGATCATCAGGGCGGCGAACAGCAGGGGTGCCCACAGGCGGCCCGCCCCGCCCTCGCCGAACCTGGCGAGCCCGCCCAGCCGGGCGCGTACTCCCTCGAACGTCCCCGTCGTGCGCGCCGCGTCTCCGGCGGGCGCGCCGGAGGCGGCGTCCGGGCCCGAGACGGCCGCACCGGGGACGGCACCCGGGCCTCCGAGCACGGCCTCCGGGCCTCCGAGCACAGCGCCCGAGCCCTCGACCACGGCCTCCGGGCCTCCGAACACGGCGCGGAAGGAGAGCCGGACGGTGACCGCCAGCGTCAGGAAGATCAACGCGGTCCACGCCCACTGCGCCGCCGTCCAGGACATCACCGCCAGCGGCGTGGCCAGCAGCGCCGCCACCGGCGGGTAGGTGAAGGGCAGCAGCTGCGGCGCGGGAGTGATGAACCCGTAAACGGGCCGGCCCTCCAGGATCGCCGCTCCGCCGGTACGGTAAACATCGAGGTCGACCAGGCGCTGGTCGTCCACGTTGCCCAGCCAGTAGAGCACCAGCGGGGCCACCGCGGCGGCGACGAGCAGCAACGCGGGCAGCCACGACATCCATGACAGCCACGTCGAGGGGCGCCGCCCGGTCGTGGTCACCTCGCCAGTCCTCACGAGCAGGCAGGTTACCGTGGGGCCGGGAAAACGGCCGCCCGGCGGATACGGACAGCGGATACGGACAGGGGGAACCGGATGGCTTCGGCACACCGCGGTCACGGGACCGCGCGCCCGGCCACCGGGGGGACCGCGACGCGACCGGCGCTCCGCCGGGCCGCCGGGACCGCTCCGGCCGCCGCGTCCCCGCTGCCGCCCCCATTGCCGACCGCGCTGCCGACCACGCTGCCGACCGCGCTGCCGACCGCGCTGCTGGTGTCGCTGACCACGCTGCTGACCTTGCTCTGCGTCCTCCTCGGCGTCCCGGGCGCCTCGAAGTCCTTCGCCGCCGCCGGCCCTGCGGGGACTCCGGGCGCTCCGGGCGCTCCGGGCGCCTTCGGTGCCGGTACGACGGGGACGGGCGCCTCGGCGAGGGCGCTTCCCGGGAAGGTGGTGATCGTCGGGATACCGGGCCTGGAGTGGAGCGACCTGGACCGGGAGCGGACCCCGAACCTGTGGAGGCTGGTGGGCGAGGGCGGTTCCGCGTCCATGTCCACCCGGGCGGTCCCGCCGCCCGACCGGGGGATCACCTGCCCGGTGGCGGGCTGGCTGACGGTCTCGGCCGGCCAGCGCGCGGGTGCGCCCGGTGCGGGCTGCGAGCCCCCGCGCCCACCGGAGCCGGCCCCCGGCGGCGGGGCGAGCGTGCCCGGCTGGGCCGAGCTGTCCGCTTTCAACGCCACCACCTCCTACCGGCCGGTTCTCGGGCAGCTGGGCGAGCTCGCGGCCGGCGCGGGCCTGAAGGTGGCCGCCGTCGGGCCGGGAGCCGCCCTCGCCGCCGCCAATAAGTCAGGAAAAATCGGGAAATACGCGGCGAGCATTGAGCAGCTGGGCGACCTGTCCCCGTACGGCCTCATCGTGGTCGAGGCCGACGACCTCACCAGGGCCTGGACCGGCGGCCGCACCCCGGCCGACGCCGCGGACGACCCTGCGAACGGCACCACGAACGGCGCCACGGACGGCGCCACGGACGAGATGACCGGCCAGGCCAGGCGGGAGGCCGTGGCCGGGGCCGACCGCGTGGTGGGCGCGGTCCTCGACCGCCTGACCCCGTCACCCGGGACCCCGTCGCCCGGGACGGGGACCACGGTCCTGGTCGGGGGGCCGGCCGACACCTCGGCGGCACCCCACCTGCACGTGGCGATCGCCCGGGGCCCGTCCCCCGACGGGGGAACGTACGCCCGCGGCTACCTCACCGCCACCTCCACCCGCCAGGACGGCCTGGTCACGAACACCGACCTGACCGCCACCGCGATCGGCCTGCTGGACCTGAAGGTCCCCCACGGCGTCGTGGGACGCCCCTGGCTGGGCGACGTGCCGAGCGGGGAGCCGGTCGCGGCGACGGCCGGGAAGCTGGCCGACGACGACCTCGCGAGCCAGGTGCTGCGCGAGGTGAGGGGACCGTTCTTCGCGGTGTTCGTGGCGGTCCAGATCCTGTTCTACCTGCTGGCCGCCGTCGCGATCCGCCGGGGCTGGGGCGGCTCGCGCGCCCTGACGGCCGTCCGGGTCGTCGCCGTGGTCAGCGGGGCGATCGCGGTCTCCACCTTCCTGGCGCAGCTGGTCCCCTGGTGGAGCCTGCCCGCGCCGATGGTCTGGGTGATCGTGACCATCCTCGGCTTCGCCTGCGCGGTCGCCGGGGTGGCGCTCGCCGGGCCGTGGCGGGCGCACCCGCTCGGCCCGCTGACGGTGGTCGCCGCGGTCACCTCGGTGGCGCTGCTGGCCGACGTGATGACCGGCTCGGCGCTGCAGGTGAACGCGGTCACCGGCTACGAGCCGGTCACCGGCGGGCGCTTCTACGGTTTCAGCAACATCGCCTTCGCCGTCTACTCCGCCGGCACGATCCTGGCCCTCGCCGGGATCGCCCAGTGGCTGATCTCGCGCGGCCGGCGCTCGCTCGCGCTCACGGTGTGCGCGGCGTACGGGGGGCTGGCGGTGTTCGCCGACGGCTGGCCCGCGTGGGGCGCCGACTTCGGCGGGGTCCCGGCCTTCCTGGTGGGGGTGGCGGTCTTCCTGATCCTGCTGTCCGGCGGGCGGGTCTCGCCGGTCAAGCTGGTCCTGGTCGGTCTCGCGGGCGGCCTGCTGATCGGCGCCATAGCGGTGGCCGACTGGCTGCGGCCCGCCGAACAGCGCACCCACCTGGGCGCCTTCGTGCAGCAGGTGCTGGACGGGGAGGCCTGGACCGTGGTCGGCCGCAAGTTCGCCGCGATGATCGGGGTCACGGTCGGCAACTGGTCGCTGTCGCTGCTCACGCTGGTCGCGCTGGCGTTCCTGTTCCTGGTGCTCGACCGCCCGTCGCGGTGGGGCGCGTCGGCCCTGGGCCGGGCCTACGCGCTCGCGCCCGCGCTGCGCGCCGGGCTGCTCGGGGCGCTGGCCTGCGCGCTGATCGGGTTCCTGATGAACGACTCGGGCATCGCGATCCCGGCCATGGCGCTCACGGTCGCGGTGCCGCTGACGCTGGCCGCCTGCGTGCGCGCCGTCCGGCTCTCGCCGCCCACCACGCCAGGGCGACCGTCAGTGCCAGCAGCGTCCACGGCACCACCGTCTCCCTGAGCAGGGTCTTCGTCCAGAGCAGGTCGTCGGGCCGCAGTGCCTCCCTGGCCGGGAGATAGCCCAGCGACAGCACGACGACCCTGGCCACCATGAACGCCTCCAGCGCGGGCCAGGACGCCAGGGCCAGCAGCGCGAAGGCCAGCCCGTCGTACCAGGGCAGCGCGTACGGCGCGGCGAACAGCCAGGCGACCACCATCGCGGCGGCGACGACGGGCGCGGTGCCGGCGGGCTGCGCCCCCGACGCCCCCGACGCCCCCGACGCCCCCGACGCCCCCGGCACTCCTGACGTCCACAGCACCCCTGACGCCCGCAGCACCAGCCAGGCCAGGCAGGCCATCAGGAGCAGGGATCCGATCTGGATCCAGGCCGAGTACGCGCCCGGCCCGAAGAGCGACTGCAGCCCCACCTTGACGAGCTGCCAGGGCGTGGCGAGGGAGACCTTCCTGCTGGCGGCGCTCACCTGGTCGAGCACGTGCGGCCCGGCGACGGCGTAGATCGCCACCACGGTGGCCGTCGCGGTCCCCGCCACCACGGCGAGCCTGCCGGGCGAGCGGCGCAGCTCCCACGCCGGCCCGAGGGCGACGAGCCCGGCGTTGAGCTTGACCCCGATGCCCACCCCGAGCAGCAGCCCCGAGGCGGCTCCGCGAACCGTGAGCGCGGCGACCATGCAGGCGATGGCGAGGGTGTCGACGTGCATCCCGGCGGCCAGGTGGTAGATCATCAGCGGGTTGACCGTCCACAGCAGCGCCGCCCGCCGCTGGAGGTCGGCGTTCCCCCTGGCGAAACGGTGCAGCAGCAGCGCCGTGCCGACGAACGCCGCCGCGTTGACGACGGCCATCGCGAAGACCGTCAGCCTGACCGAGTCGCCGCCCACGAGACTCGCCAGCGCCTGCACCGCGGTGGCGACCGGACCGTAGACGCTGGTCACACCGGCCCACTCCTCCACCGCTCCGGTGACCGGGTCGCCGGGCAGGGTGGCGGGGGTGATCGCGTACGGGTCCCGGCCGAGCGTGACCAGGCGGCCGTACGCGGCGTAGTTGAGGTGGTCGGCCGAGCCGGAGGGCGGCAGGAAGGCGAGCAGGCCCGCCACCGCGCAGCCGGCGTAGAGCAGCCGGCGCGGGTCGGGCCGCCACCGGGACCTGAGCGCGGCGGCGAGGCCGAGCCCGCCCAGCACGATGGCGACGGCGCCCAGGGCGATGACCGAATGTGCGCCGGGATGGGCCTCCAGCGAGTACGGAGGGTGCCAGGAGGGCCCGGGCAACCTCGGGACCATGGCCGAGGGACCCAGCAGCCCGATCAGGACCGTGATCGCCGCCGAGAGCCCCACGGCTCCGAACGCGGCCACGTCGAGCCCCCGCGGCGTATCGCCGGCGGGTCTCCGCCTCTCGTCGACGACCGACGCATCCCGAGTCACCCGCAAATTCCAGCACACCCGGCACGGTGCCCGGTGCGGTGCCCGGCGTGACGTCGGTGAACCGGGCGGTGCCGCGGTGCCCGGCCGGCGGTCCAGGTCAGCCGGTCCAGGTCAGCCGGTCCAGGTCAGCGGCGTGCCAGGAGGGCGCGGGCGACGTCGCGGAACTGCCTGGCCCGGTGGATCTGGGCCTTCCAGTCGGTGCCGGTGGCCCGGTGCGCCATCTCGACCGGGACCTCGCGCACGCGAAAGCCCTTCCTGAGCAGGTCGATCGTGAGACCGGTCTCCACGCCGAAGCCGCGCGCCAGCGGCCGGGCGGCTTCGAAGGCCGCCCGGGTCAGGCAACGCTGCCCGTTGAGCGGCTGGGCGGGTGCCCAGCCGGTGGCGCGCTCGACGCCCTCGCGCGCGAGCCTCACGACGAACCCGTGGCCGCCGAGCTTCACGCGGGTGACGAAGACGGCGATCGTCATGTCGGCCTCGCCCGACGCGACCGGCTCGATCAGCGGCACGGCCGTACGGGCGGTCTCGCCCAGGTCGGCGTCGAGGAACAGCAGGTGCCGGGGCTCCTCGCCGTCGAGCAGGCGTACCGCGTGGGCGCCGCTCTCCATGGCGGCGGCCTTCCCCCGGTTGTGGCTGTGCCGCACGACCCGGGCCCCGGCGGCCTTGGCCACCCGCCCCGTCTGGTCGACGGAGCCGTCGTCGACGACCACGACGAGATCGACGCCGGGCAGCGCCAGGACCGCGGCCACGGTGGCCCCGATCCTGTCGCCCTCATCCTTGGCGGGAATGATCGCCGCCGTGCCGGTCATCGAACACCTCCAGTGTGGAGACCCCGGGCATCAGCCGTGGGGAGGACGTCATCCTTGGGAGTCGGAGGTCAGCAGCTTCTCCGGCAGCGTCTCGTGCACGACGAAGACGGAGTCGAGGCCAGTGACCTGGAGAATCTTGCGTACGGCCGGCCGGGGCGCCGCCACCTCCAGCGTGCCACCCCGCTCGCGCAGTCGCTTGAGCGCGGAGAGCAGCACGTTCATGCCGGTGGAGTCACAGAACTCCACGGCGGACATGTCGAGGACGACAAGCATGGTCTGGCTCTGCCCAAGCAACCGAGTGAACTCGGCCTGCAGGCGAGGCGCGGTGTATAGGTCGATTTCGCCAACGATGGTCACGACGGTGTGCCCGGCATGAGATCGAGTTGAGACTTTTAGCTCCACAGCGGGCACACTAGCGGCGCGAGAGCCGCTGGTCACGTTCTCTTGAACAACCCGAGTCGTCCGCCCTTTGTCCCCCGTTTCCGCCTCACGGAAACCCTGAGTGCGCGAAGCTTGACACTAAGCAACACCGGCTTGGCCGGAAAGGGGAGGAGACCCGGCGCCTCCCGATCGTCGCTGCGCTACGTCAGTGGCGGCCGTTGAGTTACGAGAAACGGGCTCGAACGCACCCATGAACACCGACCTACCTGAGGATCTCCAGCGACAGCGGCTCCGGGAGCACCTGGAGTCCATGATCACTCGCACCGACAAGGCCACCTCGTGGCGCGACGCGGCGAGTTCACTGCGAAGCCTGGTGAACCACGAGGGATACGTCCCGATCAGAACCCGCCTGTCGACCGAGGACCTCGACTTCCTCGAGGGAGCGCGCGAAGAGCTCCTCGACTTCGCCACGCTCGGCGTCAGGTTGCTCGACCTGCACCAGCCGCGCGACGCGGGCGGCATCACCAGCGACGCCGCGCATCCGATCCTGCGCTGCCGCAGCTGCATGTGGCGCTGGCCGTGCCCGACGTTCCGGGCGATGGTGGAGTCTCTCGGCACCACCAGGAGGCTGACCTCCTGCCAGCACGTCGAGCCCGACACCGAGGGCGGCGAGTGCGCGCAGATGACCCTCATGGTCTCCGTGAGGCCCGAGGGCCCGCAGGGCACCACGAGCCACGTCACGCCCGCACCCACCGCCAACGGCACCGCCGCCGGCAACACCGGTTCCAACGGCACCTGCGCGAGCTGACCGCCACCGCCCACCCGCCCACCCGCCCCGCGTTCCCGCGCTCGCCGGCGTCCGTCCGGACAGGACGGGACAACCCGGCAGGACCGGGCCGGGCCGGCCGGACCGCTCAGGCGGAGAGCGGCAGGCGGATCTCGAAGCGGCAGCCGGGGCCGGAGTTGACGACGCCGATCGCCCCCTCGTGGGCCTCGACGATGCCGCGCGCGATCGCCAGGCCGAGACCCGCCCCTGCGCCGTCGACGCCGGGGGTACGGGCCGTCTCGCCGCGGAAGGCGACGTCGAAGACGCGGGGCAGGTCGTCGGCCGGGATGCCGCCGCAGCCGTCGGCGACGGACAGGCAGGCGGTGTCGTCCTCGGCCGAGACGCGGACCACGACCGCGCCGTCGCCCGGAGTGTGCCTGATCGCGTTGACCACCAGGTTGCGCAGCGCCCGGGAGAGCTGGGCCGCGTCGGCCTGCACGGGGACCACCGGGCCGGCCTCACCGCTCAGCCGCACTCCCTTGCCCCTGGCCAGCTCCTCCACCCCGGCCAGCGCGTCGGCGACCAGGTCGCCGAGGCCGATCCGGTCGCGCGAAAGGCGCAGCGTCCCCGCGTGGATCCTGGACAGCTCGAACAGGTCGTCGACCATGCCCGACATCCGGTCCACCTCCAGGAGGATCTGCCGGTGGTAGCGGCCGACGGTCTCCGGATCGGCGACCACCCCGTCCTCCAGGGCCTCGGCCATGGCCCGCATGCCCGCCAGCGGGGTGCGCAGGTCGTGGCTGACCCAGGAGACGAGCTCGCGGCGGGCGCTCTCCAGGGCGCGCTCGCGCTCATGGCCGAGGCGCAGCCGCCGGTAGGCCTGGTCCAGGCTCCCGGCGATCGTGCCGAGCTCCGCGGGCAGTCCCTCGGGGGGCGTGAACTCTCCCGAGGCCGGTACGGCGTGCACGGCGTCGACGAGCCTGCGGCTGGCCTTCACGACCCGGCGCGAGAGCACCGTCGCGACACCCAGCCCGACCAGGCCGCTCACGGCGACGACGCTGAGCACGATGTCCCTCAACGTCCCCTCGATGATCATTTTCAGGGTGAGGGCCGTCATCCCGCCGACCGTCGCCATGACGGTCACCACGACGACCACCGCGAGCATCACGCCGATCGACCGCTCGCGCAGCAGCCGCATCGTGCCCAGCCCGGCCAGCGCGATCAGCAGGCCGAGCCCTGCGGTGACCGCGACGATCATCAGGATCTCCGGGATCACGGCTCCGCCAGCGGTTCGTAGCGGTAGCCGACCCCCCACACGGTGACGATGCGCCGGGGGTCGGTCGGGTCGGGCTCGATCTTCTCGCGGAGGCGGCGGACGTGGACGGTCACCGTGGACGAGTCACCGAAGGACCAGCCCCAGACCTGGTCGAGCAGGGCGGAGCGGCTGAAGGCCTGGCGGGGGTTGCGCATCAGGTGGGCGAGGAGGTCGAACTCGCGGGCGGTCAGCATGATCTCGTCACCGCGGAGCCGGACCTCGTGGGCACCGACGTCGACCGCCAGCTCGCCGTCCCTGAGCACGCCGGTACCGGCCGGCAGGGATGACCCGCGCGCCCGCCGCAGTACGGACTGCACGCGCAGCGCCAGCTCCCGGGGGCTGAAGGGCTTCGTGACGTAGTCGTCGGCGCCGGTCTCCAGGCCGACGACCCTGTCCAGCTCGTCGCCGAGCGCGGTCAACATGATCACCGGAACCGGCCACCGCTCCCTGAGCTTCCTGCAGACCTGGAGACCGTCCATCTTGGGGAGCATCAGGTCGAGCACCATCAGGTCGGGCGGATCGGCCAGCGCGCGTCTGAGCGCCTCGGCGCCGTCTCCGACGCACTCGACCACGTGACCGTCGCGTTCCAGGTAGCGGGCCACGACCTCGGCCACCATCGAATCGTCGTCGACCACCAGAATCCGCGCGCTCATGGCCCCCACGGTAGGCCCGCGAGGGGACGATCCCTAAGCCGTGTCACCGGTCCGTAAGCACTCGATCGTTATGACCATCGTTACGATCAAGGCGCCCGCCGTCGCCCCGCCCGGCGTACGGTGGATCGCATGAGTCGTATCGTGCTGGGGGTTCTGGGCGTCCTGCTCGCGCTCTACGTGGTGTTCGGGTTCGTGCTGCCCGCCCTCTTCGGGCTGCTGAAGTTCGCACTCGTCCTGGCGGTGGTGGCCTTCGTGGTCGTCGCGCTGGTCACCGCGGTGGCCAAGTTCAAGAAGTGAACCTGCTGCTCGCCGTCCAGACCCTGGCGGTCTGGATGTTCGACGGCGGCGGTGTCCTGACGGCCGCCGCCGTGGTCGGGCTGGGCGTGTTCCTGCTCGCCTGGGCGTTGCGCCCGGCGCCCGTCACCTCGGGTACGGAGTCACGGTCGCCGATGTCCCGGCGCGACCGGGCCAGACGGACGATGTTCGTCCGGCAGCGCGACCCCGACGCGGCCGGGAGGTCCCGGCCCAGAGCACCCTCCGCGGGCCCGGCGCCCGCGTAATCCTCCGCGACCTCTCGCGATCCTCGCGCGCCCCGCGCGCACGTGACCGGCATGCCCCGCACGCGCGTGATCACCGTGTACACACGTGGTCACCGTGCCCCGGAGGCACCCGGCCGCCGTGCGCCGCGCGTACGCGTCCTGGAAAGACCCCGCGGTTCGCGGGCGCCTTCTGTGCCGTCTCCACTTCGCTCAGAAGGGCCCCTTTCATGTTCGACCCCGTCATCGCGTTCGTCGCCGGCCTCATCGCCGCGCTCGCCGAGCCGCTGGGCTCCACGCCTCCGGCGATCGTCGTGTTCACCGTCCTCGTCCGGCTGATGCTGCTCCCGCTCGGTGTCATGCAGGCCAGGGGCGAGCGGGCCAGGGTCCGCCTCGCCCCGGAGCTCCAGAGGCTCAAGAAGCGCCACGGCCGCAACCCCGAGCGGCTCCAGCGGGAAATGGCCGCCCTCTACGCCAGGGAGAAGACCTCACCGCTGGCCGGGTGCCTGCCGTCCGTGGCGCAGATGCCGTTCCTCATGGTGACGTACCAGGTGTTCGTCTCCTCGACGATCGCCGGGCAGGCCAACGCCCTCCTGACCCACGGGCTCCTGGGGGTGCCGCTCGGTCAGCAGTTCGCGAGCACGGTGGCCGGGTTCGGGCTGATCAGCGGCCCGACCCTGGTCTTCGCCGGGCTCTTCCTGCTGCTCCTCGCCGTGGCGTGGATCACGTCCCGCCGGATGCGGCGCACGATGAGCGAGGACGTGCAGCCCGCGGCGCTGCGCCGGATACTGCCCCTGCTGCCGTACGGGACCGTCCTGGTCGCCGCGGTGCTGCCGCTCGCGGCGGGGATCTATCTCCTCGTCACGACGGCCTGGACGGCCGGGGAGAAGGCCGTGCTGCACCGCCCGGCGCTCGCCGGGGGATGAGGGCGGGGCGCTGCCGGCCGACGGGGCGCCCGCGCAGGACGAAATGCTCGGAAACGTCTACCGCTGCGACCGGGACCGCCACCGGGCCGGAAACCTCGGCGTCCAGAGCGGGTGGTGGACTTCGTACCGAGGCGTCCCGCGGTACGACAAGTGGTTCCTCTACGTATAACGCGTTCCCCGATAAAGACGCCGCCCCGCCGGAAAACATTCACACCTGATTGAAGGCGTCATCCCGCCACAAAGCCTTCACACCGGACGCGAGGATGTCGCCCCGCCGGAGAAGTGCCTGGTCCCGTCCCGCTTCACGACATTCGAAGCGGGACGAAACCCGGAAAGAGGGTTATCCGCATTCCCTGAGAGCGGGTTCGGGAGCGGGAACGTGGCCGTTACCTACCGTGTCGACCGCCGTGACCACCGCCCATACCGTGGTGATGTCCCCCTCGTGTCTGACGCCCCAATTGGAGGCCAGATACTCGACGATTCCAAGGCCTCGCCCTCCCAGGGAGGAGAGCGTCGGGCGTCCCGCCCGCGGTTCGGTGGCCGCGCCACCGTCACTCACAGCGACCTCGACATGCTCCTCGGTCCAGCGCCACGACACTCTGATCTGTCCTGACGGCAACGGGTGGGCGTGACGCAGCGCGTTGCTCAGCAGTTCGCTGACCACGAGCACCGCGTCGTCGATGGCGGTCTCGTACACACCCCGTTCCTGCAGGTCAGAGCAGAGGCGCTGGCGTGCGACAGCGACGCTGGACGGTGCATACGGCAACAGAACGACGCTCGACGCACTCACCTCCCCGTATGCCTGTTCCCCCCTGAGGAACTCACCCCAGTACGACCGAAATGCCCCGTTAGATAGTCTTGGAAACCGAGCGTCAATTACAGCTTGTGCACATTCGACAATAGATCAGCACATCCGTTACCGACTCGTTACTGGTTCGGCGTGTCGATCAGGTAAGGGCGTCCGGCGTGTCGGCGATACGAAGGGCCAGCCTCATCCGGGTGCCGCCGGAGGGACGCGGATGCGCCGAGACCTCCCCGCCCTGGGCCCGCGCGAGGCTCCGCACGATGTAGAGGCCGAGACCGACCCCGCCGAACCTGCGGCGGTCGCCGCTTTCGGCCTGGACGAAGCGCTCGAAGACGCGTTCCCTGCTGGCGTGGGCGATACCGACGCCCTCGTCGTCCACCACCAGCACCACCCTGTCGCCGTCCACCCAGGCCTCGACCCTGATCAGGCCACCGTCCGGCGAGTACTTGAAGGCGTTCTCCAGCAGCTGGGCCAGCAGGATGTCGGTGGCCAGCGCGTCACCGGAGACCGGGGGCAGGTCGTCGGGGACGTCGACCTCGACCCGGTGCAGGTCCGACAGGATCGGCAGGCCCAGCGTGGCGGCCCGGACCAGCTCGGCCAGGTCGAAGCTCTCGATCCTGAGCGTGAGCTCGCCGGCCCCCGCGCGCGAGCCCAGCAGCAGGTGGTCCATGAGCTGGCCCAGCGAGCGGGCCCGCTCGGCGATGGTGTGCACGGCGGCACGGCGCTCGGCCTCGGCCATGCTGTCCCAGCGGCTGTCGAGCGTGCTGGCGAAACCGCGGACCACGGTGATCGGCGTGCGGAGCTCGTGGCTGGTGGTGGCGAGGAAGAGGTCCTTGGCCTCCTCCAGCTCCTTCGCGCGGGTGACGTCGCGGAAGTCGACCACGATCTCGCCCGTCTCCACGATCTCCGCGCAGAGCACGTCCAGCCAGGTGCCCGAGGGCAGCTGGATGCTGAGCTTGTCCCCCGGCCCCGGCAGCTGGAACGGCGGCGGCCCGCCGATCACCTCTGCCGCGTGGAAGCCGGTCAGCTCGCTGGCGGCCGGGTTCCACTGGACCACCCGGCCCGTGTCGTCGAGGACCGCGATGCCGTCGGCGCTGGCGTCGAACACCGCCCGCTCGTGGGCGCGCTGCCGCACGGCCTCCTGGTAGGCCATGGCGTTGCCCACGGCGATGCCCGCGTGACCGGCGAGGAGCTCCAGCAGCTCCAGCTCCAGGTGGCCCGCCTTGCGCTTGGCGAACAGCGCGTACAGCGCGCCGTACGACCGCCCGCCCATGGCCGCGAGGCCGAGCGCGATGGTGTGCAGGCCGGGCAACCGCGACCAGATCAGCCGGTCCAGCCGGTCCTGGTCGCCGGTCTCCAGCAGGACGGTCCTGCCCTCGCGCAGCAGCTTGCCGACCAGGCTGGTGCGGAGGTCGGCGGTCGAGTCGCGCATCGAGTCGGGCAGGTTGTGGCAGGCCACGAGGCGGAGCCGGTCACCCTCGATCATCACGAACCCGCCCGCGTCGGCCCCGGTCAGGTCGGCGAGGCTGGCCGCGATCCGGTCGAGCACGGCGGGCAGCTCCAGCTCGGCGTTGATGTCGGCGACCACGTCGGTGAGCCTGCGGACGAGCTGCGCCCGGCGGGCGTTGCGGTCGTTGGCGGTCTCGTCGTCCTGGGCCAGGTGGTAGACGCTGACGTAGCCGAGGAGGGCGCCGTCCGGCGCGGACAGCGCGGCGGTGTCGACCCGCACGTCGAGCAGGCTGCCGTCACGGCGGAACCGCTTGGTCCTCAGCGAGACCTGACCGCCGGTGCGGACCTTCTCCAGGACCGCGTTGTGCTCGGCCGTCAGCTCCTCGGGGACCACCGGCACCCGGCGGCCGACCATCTCGTCGGCCGACCAGCCGAACAGACGCTCGGCGGCGGGATTCCAGGCGAGAACCGTCTGCTCGCGATCGATGGCGACGATCGCGTTGGGCGCCGCGGCGACGACCTCACGGCCGATGCCCCCGTCACTGTCGGCCCTGTAGTCCACCACACACCCATAGTGCCGTCTCAACCGGTCTGATCTTGGCACTTTCGTCCCGCACGTGTTGCCACTGGCCGGGCGATCCGTCCGATACTCTGCGGTCACCACACACCTGGATACGAAAGGGTGGGGCCATGTCATCCGGCGACATCGATGCATTGCTACGGGTGACCTCGCCCGACTACGTCGGCACGAGCCATCCCGACATCGCGTTCGGCACGCTCGACGGCCCGCTGGGGCGTCTGACCCTCGCCGTGACGAGCAGGGGTGTGGTGGCCTGCAGCTACGAGGACGAGAACGTCGTCTTCGAACGGATCAGCAGGGAGGTCGGCACGTTCATCGGGCCGGACGCCCGGCGGCTCGACCCGGTGCGCCGGGAGCTGGACGCCTACTTCTCCGCCAGGCTCCGCGCCTTCACGACGCCGGTCGACCTGCGCCTGGCCACCCAGTTCTCCAGGACCGTGCTGCAGATGATGCTCGCGGTGCCGTACGGGACGGTGACGACCTACCTCGAGATCGCCGAGCGGATCGGCAGGCCGCGCGCGCTGCGCGCGGTCGGCAACGCGCTGGGCAGCAACCCGGTGTGCGTCATCGTGCCGTGCCACCGGGTGGTCGAGAGCGAGGCGGTCCTCGGCGGGTACGCCGGGGGCTCGGCCGCCAAGGAACGCCTGCTGCGCATCGAGTCCACCGCCGTGCTCCGCGGGCCCGGCGACGCGTAGACCGGTCCTTCCCGGGGCCCCTGACCGCCTCACGACCGCCACGACCGCCTCTGGCGACCGGAACGCCGGAAGCCGTACGGCGCGCGGTCAGGAGCGGCGACGGAGCGCGCCGAGCCCCAGGGTGACGAGACCCGCGACGAGGAACGCGGCGACGGACGCGCTCATCCACGGCTGCGGGACGAAGCCGATCGCGTCGCGGGCGCCCTTCCAGAACGAGGACCACCACGCGACCTCCGGGGCGACCGGCAGCGCGGCGAGCATCCACCAGGCCACGAAGCCCAGCACCCACGGGAGCACCATGAGCGGGCGCGAGGGCGCGGTCTCCGAGGTGTCCCAGCGCCTGTCGCCGCCGAGCAGGAAGTAGTCCACCGCGAGCACCGCGAACATCGGCACGAAGACCGCCCCGATGAGGCCGAGGAAGACGGTGTAGGTCTGGTCGGTGGCGAAGATCGCGAGGATGGTGACCAGCGCGCCGATGGCCACGGAGATGACCCGGCGGTCCAGCCTGGGCAGCAGGTTCTGCAGCGACATCGCGGTGGAGTAGACGTTCACGAACGACTGGTCGGTCTCGCGCAGCACCAGGATGCCGAAGAAGATCGGGCCGAGGGCCGCGGCCACGAAGGGGTCCCAGACCTGGCCGGGGTTGTTGCCGACCAGCGCGAGCGCCGCGATGCCGAGGACCAGGCAGGCCACCTGGGCGATCGTGTAGCCGCCGACGACCCCGGCGAACGCGGCCCTGCCGGAGCGGGAGAAGCGGGCGAAGTCCGCCGCGACCGGCACCCACGAGACCGACAGCGCGATCACGTAGTCGACCGAGGGGGCGAACGCCTCCCAGGATCCGCCGCCGATCGCCGGTCCCCGCTGGAACAGGGCGACCATGAACCAGATCATCGAGATCACCACGGCGGCGGTGACGTACCTGCGGAGCAGGCGGACCGCTCCCAGCGGCCGGATGGTCAGCGCGGTGGTGATCACTCCTGCGACGACCACCCAGACCGCGTAGGGCACCTCGATCCCGAAGGATCCCGCGATGGCCTGGGCGCCCTGGGAGATGACCCACAGCTCGAAGACACCCCAGCCCAGCATCTGGACGATGTTCAGCACGGTCGGCAGGTAGGAGAGCCTGGCCCCGAACAGCCCGCGCAGCAGGACCATCGCCGGAGCGCCGGTCCGCTGCCCGGGAATCGCGGCCAGGCCCACCATCGCGGTGCCGACGACGCTGCCCACGACGGCGGCCAGGATCGCGGCCACGAAGCTCAGCGGCCGGTCGCCGAGCGGATTGATCAGCGTGATCGCGCCGGAGAAGCCGAGCAGGCTGACACCCAGGTTGGCCCAGAGCGCTCCCTGGTCGAGCACGCCGAGCGCCTTGGGGGGAGCCTCGCCGAGGGTGAGGGGCGCCTCGGCCGCCCCGGGGTTTCCGGAATCGCCGGAACCCTTGGAATCGACGGCGGCAGACGTCATCACGCACACTCCCTACGCCGGCATTACCCGGACAGGTTCATGCGGTCGGCGGCGCGTCGGAGGTCGATGAGACCCTCTGCGTGTTCCGCCCTCTCAGCCCGGTTACGCCCGAGCTCCCGCGGTAGACATTCGCCCTGATTATGCCATTCATTCCTTTCTTGGCAAGAGTCTCGGCGGAGGCTCCCCCTCACGTCTCGGCGAGGGCTCCCCCTCGCACGGTTCGGACGGCTCAGGTGACGAGGGCGGGCGGCTCAGGCGACGAAGGGGTCCTGGCCGCTCTCGGCGATCATCGGACGCCCCGCGCCGTCCCAGGACCGCATGCCGCCGCCGACGTTGATCGCGTCCCAGCCGACGTGGTTGAGCCAGGCGGTGGCGTTCGCGGAACGGCCGCCGACCCGGCAGATCACGTAGACGGGCGCGCCCTTGGGCACCTCGTCGACCCGGGACTGCAGCTCACCCAGGGGAATGTGGACGGCGCCGGGCGCGTGCCCGGCACGCCACTCGTCGTTCTCGCGCACGTCGAGCAGGAACGCGTCATCCGGCACGGCCTGCGCCTCGACCTCAGGAACACTCATACGCCCATTGTTCCAACTCCTCCACCGGATGGGGCGCAAAGCCCCGTGGATGCCCTCATCCGGACCTTCAATTTCCCCTGATAGCAGGCCAATTCGGTACGTCCAGCCCTACCGGATCACCCGGTCCGCGGCGGCATCCGGGCAGCGGGGCGGACAAGGTCAGGGAACGTCCCAGAAGGCGAGTTCGTGAGCCATTCCCTCGGCGAACAGCTTCCCGGCCCTGCCCGGGTCCGGCGCCGCCTCGTCGATCATCACCGCGATGCGCCCGGTCAGCTCGGCGAAGGCCGGGTGGGCGTAGGTGTCGACCCAGGCGCGGTAGCGGGGCTCGGCGGGCGGATTCTCCGCCAGGGCGCGGCCGAGCGTGGAGTAGCCCCACATGCAGGGGTAGAGCGCGGCCAGGCCGTCGGCGTAGACGGCCGCGGAGTCGAGCAGGAAGGAGGTGTAGGCCGCGCAGGCCGGGCCCTTCCTCGCGCCGCCGAGGTCGGCGCCGAACTCGGCCGACAGCGACCGGTGCAGGCTCAGCTCCTCGTGGAAGGTGGCGTGCGCCAGGTCCACCAGGTCGCCCAGATGCCCGTCCGGGGCCTGCCAGGCGAGCCGCGAGAAGACGCGGACGTAGTCGAGCAGGAACAGGTAGTCCTGCTCCAGCCACGACCGGAACACCGGCTCGGGGAGATCTCCCCGGGCGATGCCCGCCACCGTCGGATGGGCGAGCTGCGCCTCGACGAGCGGGCGGCCGATGACGTGGAGTTCCTCAGAAACGCTCATGGGTCGGAGATTGTGTCAGGTCAGGGCGGCGGCTCCGAAGGAGACGCTGAAGCGCTTGCACCAGATGGTGACGGACTTCAGGCTGTCGAGGTCGGCCCCGGCGGGAATGGCGTAGTTGGCGTTGCCCTTGTTCCCCTTCAGGTCGCCGAGTTCGAGGTGCTTGCCGTCGTCCAGGTTGAACCATCCCGCGTTGCCCTTCTTGACGGGCTGGTCACTGAGCCAGACCCGCAGGTCCGGCCCGTCGGAGGTGTCCAGGTTCTCGATCCGCAGGACCCGGCTCCCGTCGGGCAGCTCCAGCACCCTCGCCCCGCCCTCGGTCTCGTGCTCGTGGGAGATGAACGTGCCCTTGGCCAGGACCTTCGGCTCCCGAACGGGCTCGGTGGCCTTGGCGGGCTCGCCCGGCTCGTCCTGCCGGGTGGCCACGGGGCCTGGGGACGCGGTCGCGGCGGGCAGTGCCTCGTTCACCTCGACGGTGGTGAACAGGCGCCATGGCTGGAACAGGTACAGCGCGACACCGAGCGCGACGGCGCCCAACGTCAGGACACCCCACGTGACGGGGTGCCGGAGCAGCCTCTTGACTCTCATCGCATACCTCCGGTGTGGAGACCCCCGGCCTCCGGCTACGGCGAGGAAGTCGAGACGTCCCTCCGGCCTCGGTGCCGACGCTATCCGCGATCCCGCCCCGGATCGCTTACGGAGTGCTTACGGCCGCGAGGCGCCCGCGACGTAGGGTCGGACGATGACGACGATCGCGGAGGAAGTGCTCCTGCTCGCGTACGACGAGGAGCAGGGCAGACAACTCATCGGCTCCTCGGAGCTGGACGCCGCGCTCGGCGGCGCGTTGCTGGCGGAACTGGCCGTCGGCGGCCGGATCGACCTCGCGGACAGGAAGGTCGCCGTTCTCGACGCGACCCCGGTCGGGGACGAGGAGCTCGACACGGCGCTGGCCAGGATCGCGGCGGAGTCCAAGGCGCGCAAGCCCGAGTGGTGGGTGCAGAGGCTCCACTCCGGCAAGCTCCGCTCCCGCCTGCTGGCGCGCCTGGCGGAGCGGGGCGTGCTGGACGAGGAACGGCGCAAGATCCTGGGGATCTTCCCGAGCACCCGCTACCCCGAGCGCGACCCGGGCGTCGAGCTGGCGATCCGCGAGCGGGTCCAGAGCGTGCTGTCCGGCGCCACCCCCGACGAGCGGGCCGCGGTGCTGATCGCGATCCTGCACGCGGCCAAGATCGACCGTAAGGCGTTCCCCGGCGCGAGCAAGGAACGGATCAAGGAGATCACCGAGGGCGAGTGGGCCGGCGAGGCGGTCTCCCAGACCATCGCCGCCGTCAACGCCGCCGTCATGACGGCCGTGATAGCGGGGGTCGTCGTCAGCACCGCCGGCGGCTGAGGTCGCCGGCCCTCGCCGGGCGGGCACTGTCACGAGGGTGCTCCGCCCGGCGAGGACGTCTGGTCCCGTGCCCGCCCCGCCTCCGCATAGTCGTCGCGTCGCCTCGCGGAGACGACCGGGGCGGGAGGGCCGGAGGAAAGTGCCGTGGACGGGAAGCGCCGGCCGGCGCCCCGGCCCGGGGGCCGGGGCGGGCCGTCACCTGCCGAGGGCGTCTTCGGGAACGGGCTTGTCCTGGGCCAGGGCCTCGAACATGCGCAGGGCCTTCTCCCGGTCCCACTTGACGACGGACTGGCCGTCGATGGTGGGCAGGGAGCCGATGGGCACGACCGTGGTGACCGGGTCGCCGCCCATGGCGAGGCCGAGGGAGAGCAGGTCGAAGGCGCCGGTCTCCTCGCCGACGGACACCGAGTCGGCCGCGCTCAGCGCGAGCGGGACGGACGTGAAGGGGTTGATCAGGACGCCGGGGCTGGCCGCCTTCTTCACCACCGCGGAGAAGAACTGGCGCTGGCGCTGGGTCCTGTCGAGGTCGGGGATCGCGCCGGTGGCGCGGGTGCGGACGTAGCCGAGGGCCGTCCCCCCGTCCATGGTCTGCAGGCCCTTCTTCAGGTTGATCCCGGCCTTGGGGTCCTTGATCGCCTGCTTGACGTTGATCTCGACCCCGCCGATGGCGTCCACGATCCCCACGAAGCCGCCGAAGCCGATCTCCATGTAGTTGTCGAGGCGCAGCCCGGTGACCTGCTCCACGGTCTTGGGAAGCAGTTGCTGGCCGCCCTGGAAGGCGTAGGCGGCGTTGAGCTTGTCGCTGCCGTGGCCGTCGATCGGCACGTACGAGTCGCGCGGGAGGCTGACCAGGGTCGGCCGGCCGTCGCCCTCGGGGATGTGCAGCAGCATCATCGTGTCGGTCCTGCGGCCCACGGCCTTGCCCGTGGCGAGCTTCTTACGCTGGGCCGCGGTCAGGCCGGCGCGGCTGTCGGAGCCGACCAGCAGCCAGTTGGTGCCGGGGGTGTCGGCGGGACGGCCCTCGTAGTCGGTGAGCGCCTCGATCTTGGTCAACCGCGAGTTGATCATGAAATATCCGCCGACGGCCAGAATGAGCAGCACGACGACCAGCCCGGCGAGGATCCGCACGATGAGCCTGCCGGGACGCTTCGGCCGCCAGCCGGGCATGCGCGACGCGCTCCCGCCGCCTCGGCCGCCGGAGTCCCCGGGCGGGGCCGGGGGCGCGTTCAGCGGCTTGACCGGGCCGGCACCCGACCTGGCCTTGCCGTACACCCGCCCGCCCCGGGGGGGCGGCACCTCGCGCGGCGTCTCCTCCTGGACGGGTGCCTCCCGCCGCGAGGACGCCGACTGCCGGACGGGCGTTCCCGGGCCGCCAGGCGAGGGGTAGGCGGGCTGCCCGGCCGCTCTGGGCGGCACGGGCCCCGGCGTGGGCGATCGCAGCGCGCGAGTGCGATCGTCGTCTTCGGGCCTGTCAGCCACGTCTTGTCCCGCCACTTCTTGATCTCATGGTGAAAACGTCATTGTCGACGCTACGTCTTGGTTCAGGCGCTTGCCGCCAGGTGCCCAAGGTTTCCCTATGTAAAAGTACTCATACAGGTTGTTAGCGACCAACAATGCGATCGTCGGCCGATCCGGAAACATCGACCCCCACCCGGATCGTTACGGTAGAGGACTACCTCTGCTCGAAAGGATGATCGTGTCCACTCCGGACCCGTGGAATACCTGCCCGTGCGAACGCACGGGCACCACTGAACCGACCGGGAGAGCCGCCCGGTGAACACGGCTCTGGGCCTGCTGGCCATCCTCCTGCTCACCCTCGCCACCGGCTATTTCGTCGCCCAGGAGTTCGCCTTCGTCGCGGCGGACCGCGGCGTGCTGCGCGAGCAGGCCGACTCCGGCGACGCGGCCGCGGCACGGGCGCTGGAGGTGACGGGACGCCTGTCGTTCATGCTGTCGGGCGCGCAGCTCGGCATCACCGTGACCGCCCTGCTCGTCGGCTTCATCTCGGAACCCGCCATCGCCACGGTCATCCGCCCCTGGCTGGAGACCGCGGGAGTGCCGCGCGGGGCCGTGCCCGGCATCGCCGTGGCGCTGGCCGTCGCGGTGGCCACCGTCATCCAGATGGTCTTCGGTGAGCTGGCCCCCAAGAACCTGGGCATCGCCCGTCCCGAGCCGGTGGCGAAGTTCCTCGCCCGCTCGACGATGATCTACCTGCGGATCGCCGGGCCGGTCATCCGCCTGTTCGACTCCGCCGCCACCGGCCTGCTGCGCCGGGTCGGCGTGGAGCCCGTGGAGGAGATCGAGCACGGCGCCAGCCCCGAGGAGCTGTCCCGGATCATCTCCGAGTCCGCCACCACGGGTGACCTGCCGCCGAGGCTGTCGGAGCTGCTGGGCCGCGCCCTGGAGTTCGGCGACCGCACCGCCGAGGACGTCATGGTGCCGCGCCCCCGCGTGGTGCTGCTGAGGGACGACCGGCCGATCTCCGACCTGATCGACGCCGTCCGCAGGCACGGTCACTCCCGCTATCCGGTGCTCTGCAACCAGAACGGCGACGACGTCGTCGGCGTCACCGGCGTCCGCGAGCTGCTCAGGTCGGGACTGGCCGACGGCACGCTGGAAAAGATCACCCGCCCCGCGCTCCTGGTGCCCACCTCCTCGCCGCTGCCCCTCGTGCTGGAGCGCATGCGCACCGCCCGCGACGACCTGGCGTGCGTCATCGACGAGTACGGCGGCCTGGCCGGCGTGGTCACCATCGAGGACCTCGCGGAGGAGCTCGTCGGCGAGCTCATCGACGAGAACGACCCGGAGCCCGCCGGGGTCGTCGCGGGCGACGAGGGCACCTGGGACCTGCCGGGCACGCTCCGGCTGGACGAGATCGAGCGGGCCATCGGCCTGCAGCTCCCCGAGAGCGACGACTACGACACCGTCGCGGGCCTCGTGCTCGCCACCCTCGGCCGGATGACCGAGCCCGGCGACCAGGTGACCGTCACGCTCACCTCGCGGAACGACCCCCTGGAGAACGACAGCGCCGACGAGAGGGAGGCCTCGCTCACCGTGCTCTCGGTGCACCGCAGGGTCCCCGAGTGGGTGCGGCTGTCGCTCACCGCGTCGCAGGACGCCGATCCCGGGGACGTCCCGGAGGCGAGAACCGGGAAAGAGGACCGACCGGCGATGACCGCGCCGCGGATGATCGAGCGTGGCCCCGAGACGCCCATGATCGAGCGGAGCGAGGCGAGGCGGCGATGAGCACCACCTCCGCCCTGCTGCTCGGCGTGGCCCTGCTGATCGGCAACGCCTTCTTCGTCGCCGCCGAGTTCGCGGTGATCTCGGCCCGCAGGCACCGCCTGGAGGAGCTCGCGGGCCGGGGAGGCCGGTTGACCCGGCTCGCCGCCCGCGCCGCCGTGCGCGGCGGCAGGGAGCTCTCCCTGATGCTGGCCGGGGCCCAGCTGGGCATCACGCTGTGCTCGCTCGGCCTGGGCATGGTGACCGAACCGGCCATCGAACACCTGCTGGAGCCGGTTTTCGGCGCGGTCGGCCTGCCCGAGTCGCTGCGGGTCCCCATCTCGCTCGTGATCGCGCTGGCGTTCGTCACCTTCCTGCACATGGTGATCGGCGAGATGGCTCCCAAATCGTGGGCGCTTACCCACCCGGAGGTCGCGGCGATGGGCCTGGCCCTGCCGTTCCGCGGCTTCACCTGGGTCGTCCGGCCGGTGCTCGCCGCGCTCAACGGGCTGACGAACGGGATCCTGAGACTGTTCGGGGTGCATCCCAAGGACGAGCTGGCCACCACCAGGACCCCGGTCCAGCTGGCGATGCTGGTCGGCGAGTCGGGCCGGATGGGCCTGCTCGACCGCGACGAGCACGACCTGCTCACCCGGGCCCTGCGGGTCCACCAGCAGCCGGTGGAGCGGCTGATGCTGCCGCTGGAGAAGACCACCTCGGTGCCCGCCGACGCGACGAGCGAGCGGATGCGCCAGGTCGCCGCACGCGACGGGCACCTGCGCATGCTGGTCACCTCCGGCAGGCCGGGCGACGTCCTGGGCGTGGTGCACGTCAGGGACATCCTCGTCCGGCCGGAGGCGAGCCCCGCAGAGCTCGCCCGCCCGGTGCCGCGCCTGGCCAAGGAGACCACGATCCCCGACGCGGTCTCCACGCTCCAGGACGCCCACGCGCACCTGGGCCTGGTCACCGACGGCGGCGGCGAGGTGATCGGCATGGTGAGCCTCACGGACCTGCTCGGCGAGATCCTGGACGTACGGATGCCCGCGAGCCGCTAGCGGTCCTCGCCGCTCCCGGCGTCCACGGGAGCGGCCGGATCGATCACGGAACCGGTGGGAGGACGACACGGGCCGGAGAAAGATTCTTTCTCCGGCCCGTGTTCTCTGTAAGTCCGGCCCGTGTTCTCTGTAAGCGTAACCAGACCCCGGCGAACCCCTGCAAGTCATCCGAAAGCGATCAGCAAGCGTGGCCGGGTAGAACCGATAGGCATGTCGTAGCGGTCCAAAAACCACAAGACCCATGCGTAACCCCTGAGACTTCTCTATAACGGAGCGAGCGACTACCTTGATCGATGATCGACTCGGCCCGCCACGAGACCTTACGGATGGCTCAGATGGATACGTGGTTTCCCAGGAAACGACAAAACCCCGGCCGCGATGCTCGCATGACCGGGGTGATGATCTTGTGGGCGAGGAGGGATTTGAACCCTCACGTCCTTTCGGACACACGGACCTGAACCGTGCGCGTCTGCCGTTCCGCCACCCGCCCTTGTTGGGTGCGGTCGAAACATTAGCACGGATCGGCCGGTACCCATGAACCCGGATACGATCCTCCTAGATGCGAAAGCGGAGCAGCTGGGTGCGAGAGAGCGAGGAACGAGCCAACGAGCCCCCAAGCGGCCGCGACCACATAGACGGAGGAGGGGAGGTACCCGGTGGGAGTCCTTCAGCGTTTCGAGCGGAGGCTCGAAGGTTTGGTTGAAGGGGCCTTTGCGCGGGCGTTCAAATCTGACCTTCAGCCGGTAGAGGTCGCCAGTGCGGTCCAACGGGAGATGGACGAGCGGGCGGCGATCGTCGCCCAGGGACGCACTCTCGTGCCCAACGACTTCGTGGTCGAACTGTCCACGACCGACAACGAGCGGTTGGAGGTCTACTCCGACAGCATCAGCCACGAGCTGGCCAACCTCGCCAGGGAGTACGCCAAGGAACAGGGCTACTCCTTCGTGGGGCCGGTCAGGGTCCGCTTCGAGACGGCCGACGACCTCGCGGTCGGCCTGTTCCGCATCCGCTCGGGCGTGATCCGTGGCGCGACGGTCGAGCAGGACGAGATCCGCCAGCCGGTGAGCGACGTGCCCGCCGCGAAACCCCACGCCTTCGGAGGCCGCCCCCGCCTGCTGGTGTCCACCCAGGACGACCCGCAGGGCCAGCGGTCCTTCGACCTGACAACACCGGTGACCCTGCTCGGCAGGGGCACCGACTGCGATCTGCGGCTGGTCGACCCGGGTGTGTCCCGGCACCACGCCGAGCTGCGAGTGGAGGGTCCCCTGGTCGCGCTCGTCGACCTCGGCTCCACGAACGGCACCTTCGTCAACGGCCAGCCGGTTCGCCGGGTCGAGCTCCAGAACGGCACTCGCGTGACGCTGGGGCGAACGACTCTGGTTTTCCGGCGCGATTAAAGGTAAACAGACGGTCCATGTCCGAGCTCACGCTGCTGCTGATCCGGCTCGCCTTCCTCGCGGTGCTGTGGTTCTTCGTGATTGCCGCGGTCGGTGTGATCCGGACAGACTTGTTCGGTTCACGCACGGCCGCCGCCGTCCCCGCGCGCAAGGCGCCCAAGCCGGTGAAGACCCCGGCCAAATCCAAGAAGGGGGAACCACGGGAGATGGTCGTCACCGGTGGCCCCCTCCAAGGCACCACCATTACCCTCTCGGAGACGCCCATCACCATCGGCCGGGCGAACGACGCGACGCTGGTAGTCAGCGACGACTACGCCTCCAGCCGGCACGCCCGGCTCTTCCCCCAGGACGGTCAGTGGATCGTGGAAGATCTCGGCTCCACCAACGGCACGTATCTTGACCGCTCCAAAGTCACCCGTCCGACTCCGGTGCCGCTCGGTGTTCCGATCCGCATTGGCAAGACCGTCATCGAATTGCGCAAATGACCATCGCACTCCGTTACGCCGCCCGCTCTGACGTCGGCCTCCTCCGCGAAGGCAACGAGGACTCCGCCTACGCCAGCGGCCGCCTGCTCGCCGTCGCGGACGGCATGGGCGGCCACGCACACGGCGAGGTGGCCAGTTCGGTCGCCATCGCCGAGATGTCCTTGCTCGACACGGACGCCCAGGGAGGTGACCTGCTCAGCGCCATCGAGGCGGCGGTACGCGACGCCAATCGCAAGCTGCACGAGATGGTGAGTCACAACCCCAGCCTCAAGGGCATGGGCACCACCCTCACCGCCATGCTCTGGTCGGGGACGAGGGTCGCCCTGGTCCACGTCGGCGACTCGCGGGCCTACCTGCTGCGAGCCGGAGAGCTCTACCAGATCACGCACGACCACACCCTCGTGCAGTCACTGGTGGACGACGGCCGGATCACCCAGGACGAGGCCGCCACCCACCCCCAGCGGTCGATCCTGCTGCGGGCGCTCGACGGCAGCGGCGAGGTCGACCCCGACCTGTCCCTGCGCGAGGCCCAGATCGGCGACCGCTACCTGCTCTGCTCCGACGGCCTGTCCGGGGTGGTGAGCGCGGAGACCCTGCACCACACGCTCTCCACGATCGAGGACCCCGACGGGGTGGTCCGCACCCTCATCGACCTGGCCAACCGGGGCGGCGGCCCCGACAACATCACCTGCGTCCTCGCCGACGTGCTGGAGGTGGACGAGACCCACGCACCGCGCACCGACGCGGCCGTGGTCGGCGCCGCCGGTTCCAGCATGCCGCGGTCACAGCCGCCGGACACCCCGGCGGGCCGTGCCAGCGCGGTCACCATGCCGCAACCCGTCATCTCCGACGACGACATCGACGCCGACGAGCCGATCGTCAGGGCCGCGGCCCGACCGGCCAAACGCCGCCGGCTGTGGCCTCTCCTGGCCGTGGCGGGCGGCGTCGTCGTCATCGGGGGCGGCTTAGGCTGGTACTTCGGCGGGCAGTGGCTGGAGGACCAGTACTTCGTGGGGGCCAAGGGCAACGAGATCGTGGTCTTCCAGGGTGTGAAGACCAACCTGGGCCCCATCGAGCTCTTCGACGTCGCCCGGAGCACCGCGGAGTCGATCACGACTCTCGGCGCGTTCCAGCAGGGCCAGGTCCGCGACGGCATCCCCGTCCCCACCGTCGAGGCGGGCCTGAAGAAGATCGAAGAGCTGAAGACGTCCGCGGCCAAAGCCGACGGGAAGGACGAACCGACCGCGTCCCCGAGCGCCTCCGCGTCCTCCTCGCCCCCCAGGGCCCCCGAACCCACAAGGTCACAGTAAAGACATGAGCACCCCAAGCGCAGAGCCGGTCCCGCTTCCCGCCAAACGGCGGGTGGCCCAGTTGGCGATGCTCGCATTCGCGGTCGCCATCGTGATGCTGGCGTACGCCAACGTGGGGTTGGCCCTCGACAACCAGATCCCGGCGGGGATGGTCACCTACGGCCTCAGCCTGGGCGGCCTCATGCTCGCCGCCTACCTGGTGCTGGCCAGGTTCGCGCCCTGGGCCGACCCGCTGATCCTGCCGCTGGTGACGCTGGTCAACGGCCTCGGACTGGTGGTCATCTATCGCCTCGAGGCGTCCGGCATGAAGGGGGCCTCGGCCACCAACCAGCTGATGTGGACCGCGGTCGGGGTCGTGATGTTCTCCGTGACGCTGATCGTGCTGCGCGACCACCGCGCGCTGCAGCGTCTGACCTACACCATGGGCGCCGTCGGCCTGGCGCTGCTGGTCTCGCCGCTGCTGCCGTTCGTCGGCAAGGAGATCAACGGCGCCCGCATCTGGATCGGCCTCGGCGGCTTCACCCTCCAGCCGGCGGAGTTCACCAAGCTCGCCCTGGTCATCTTCTTCGCCGGCTACCTGGTCGCCAAGCGCGACGTGCTCGCCCTGGCCGGGCGGCGACTGCTCTTCATCGATCTGCCCCGGGCCCGCGACCTGGGGCCGGTCCTGATCACCTGGGGCCTCAGCCTCGGCGTGCTGATCCTGCAGAAGGACCTCGGCTCCTCGCTGCTGATCTTCGGCACGTTCATCGCGATGCTCTACATCGCCACCCAGCGCACCTCGTGGGTGCTCATCGGCATCCTGCTCTTCGTCGGTGGAGCGGTCCTGGCGGGGCTGCTCTTCAGTCACGTGCAGGACCGCTTCACGGTCTTCCTCAACCCCGAGGATCCCGCGCTCTTCGACAAGGTCGGCGGCAGCGCGCAGCTCATGGAGGGCCTGTTCGCCATGGGCGAGGGAGGCATACTCGGCACCGGCCTCGGCCAGGGACACCCCTACGAGATCCCGCTGGCCTTCTCCGACTTCATCTTCCCCGCCGCCGGCGAGGAGCTGGGCCTGACCGGGCTGATGGCCCTGCTGATGGTCTACGCCCTGCTGGTGGAGCGCGGCCTGCGCACCTCGATCGCGGCCCGCGAGCCGTTCTCCAAGTTGCTGGCCGGGGGCCTGTCGTTCATCCTCGCCTGGCAGGTCTTCATCATCGTGGGCGGCGTGACCAACCTGATCCCGCTGACCGGCCTGGTCACCCCGTTCATGTCCCAGGGCGGGTCGGCGCTGCTGGCTAACTGGATCCTTATCGCGCTGCTGGTACGCATGTCGGATACGGCGAGGAAGCCTCCGCCCCAGGCCATCCAGGACGAAGGAATGACGCAGGTGTTCCAGCGATGAACGGTCCCCTCAAGCGCGCCGCACTTGCCTGCCTGCTCATGTTCGGCCTGCTCATGATCAATGTGAACTACCTGCAGGCCGTACGGGCGGACGATCTGCGCGCGAACCCGCGCAACGACCGCAACCTGTACGCGCGCTACGAGGTCGAGCGCGGCCGCATCACCGCGGGCAACAAGGTCCTCGCCGAGTCGATCGACACCGGCGACCCCGAGTTCCGCTTCGAGCGCCGCTATCCCGAGGGCAAGGTCTACGCCCCCATCACCGGGTTCTTCGCGCCCGAGAGCGAGAGCAACATCGAGCGGGCGGAGAACTCCCTGCTCAACGGCACCAGTGCCGACCTGCTGATCCGGCGCAGCATCGACCTGTTCACCGCCAAGCAGAGCAAGGGCGCCAACGTCGATCTGACGATCAACCCCAGGGCGCAGGAGGCGGCGTACAAGGCGCTGGGCGAGAGCGGCAAGAAGGGCGCGCTGGTCGCGATCGAGCCGAAGACCGGGGCGATCCTCGCGATGGTCTCGATCCCCACCTACGATCCCAACCCGCTGTCCAAGGCCAACAAGGCCCAGGTGAACGAGGCCTCCAAGGAGCTGGAGAACGACGAGAACACGCCGCTGCTGAACCGGGCGGTCGAGCGCACCTACCCGCCGGGCTCGACCTTCAAGGTGGTCACCGCGGCCGCGTACCTGGAGAGCGACGACACCGTGGGCCCGGAGACCCAGGTCGACGCCCCGCAGCGGCTCGACCTGCCCAACACCACCGCCGACCTGCCCAACTACGGCGGCGCGGCGTGCGGCGCCGGGCGGGTGACGCTGTCGTTCGCGCTGGAGAAGTCCTGCAACACGCCGTTCGGCAAGATCGCGATGGACCTCGGCTACGAGGCGCTGCGCGACCAGGCGGCCAGGTTCGGCATCGGCGGCGAGCAGCTGGCGATCCCGATGCCGGTGGCGGCCAGCAGCATCGGCCCCGAGGAGGACCAGGCGGCCCTCGCCCAGGCCTCGATCGGCCAGCGCAGCAACCAGATGACCCCGCTGCAGATGGCCATGATCGCCGCCGGCATCGCCAACAACGGCGTGGTCATGAAGCCGTACCTGGTGAACAAGATCGCCGACTCCGAGGGTGGCGAGGTCGCGAGCGCCGACCCCGACGCGCTGGACACCGCGATGAGCGAGGACAGCGCGCGCAAGCTCCAGGAGATGATGGTCAACGTCGTCAACAAGGGCACGGCGAGCGCGGCGCAGATCCCGGGCGTGACGGTCGGCGGCAAGACCGGCACCGCCGAGACCGCCCAGGGCCGTGACCCGCACGCGTGGTTCATCTCCTTCGCCCCCGCGGAGGACCCCAAGGTCGCCGTCGCGCTGATCGTCGAGTCCGGGAGCGCCGGCAGCGACGCCTCCGGCGGTCAGACCGCGGCCCCGATCGCCAAGAGCGTGATGGAAGCGGTGCTGGGTAGATGACCGCGTTGCTCGGGGGCCGGTACCGCCCGCTGGGGCGGATCGCGTCGGGCGGCATGGGTGAGGTGTGGCGGGCCAGGGACGAACTGCTCGGCCGAGAGGTCGCGGTGAAGCTGCTGCGCCCGCACGTGGCGGAGGATCCGGCCTTCCGCCTGCGGTTCCGCTCCGAGGCGCGCATCGCGGCCGGGCTGTCCGACCCGGGCATCGCGCAGGTCTTCGACTACGGCGAGGGCGGCGGTGTCGCCTACCTGGTGATGGAGCTGGTGCCCGGGCAGTCCCTGGCCGGCATCCTGGCCCGCGACGGCGCCCTGAGTCCCGAGATCACCCTCGACGTGGTCCGCCAGACCGCCATGGGCCTGCACGCCGCGCACCGCGCGGGGATCATCCACAGGGACATCAAGCCCGGGAACCTTCTGGTGACCGAGGCGGGCGTGATAAAGATCACAG
Organism: Streptosporangium sp. NPDC023963; assembly: GCF_040639135.1. NCBI lineage: Bacteria > Bacillati > Actinomycetota > Actinomycetes > Streptosporangiales > Streptosporangiaceae > Streptosporangium > Streptosporangium sp. NPDC023963. The sequence goes on along the minus strand of NZ_JBEZZK010000008.1, from coordinate 255,130 downwards.
ACTTCGGCATCGCCAGGGCGCTGGAGGCGGTGCCGGTCACCCAGACGGGCATCCTGATGGGCACCGCGCAGTACGTCAGCCCCGAGCAGGCGTCCGGCGACCCGCTCACGCCCGCCACCGACATCTACTCGCTCGGGGTGGTCGCCTACGAGTGCCTGACCGGGCAGGCGCCGTTCCGCGCCGAGACGCAGGTGGCGATCGCCCTCATGCACATCGGCGAACCCCCGCCGCCGCTGCCGGAGTGGATCCCGCCGGCGGTCCGCGACCTGGTCATGGCGTGCCTGGCCAAGGATCCGCTGCGGCGCCCGGCCGGTGCCAGGGAGCTGTCGGAACGGGCGGACATGCTGCTCGACGCGCTGACCGCCACCGGCGCCACCGGCCTCGGCATGCTCACCGACCCGGTGGGCTGGCGCGCGGAGCCCGCGAGCGAGTGGCCTCAGGAGGTCACCAGCGCCCTCGCCGTCCCCCTCCGGCCCGGGCCCGGCCGCGACGCCGAGGGCTCGCAGGCGGGTCCCGGCCAGGGCACGGGCGCCGGGGCGGGCGGGGGTTCCGGCAGGGGGCCCGGTCACGGCGCGGGCTCCGGTGCGGGAGCCGGCGCGGGCACGACTCCGCCGGGTGCCGTCCCGGCGCGTCGCGGGCGCCGCGGTCTGCGCAGGACGACGGTGATCGTCGCCACGGTCGCGGGGTGCGCCGCCGCGGTCGGGCTGGGTGCGCTGGCGGTCCACGAGCTGACGAACCAGCCCGGTGACAGCGAGCCGGGGGAGCCGGCCGTACGGCCGAGCCCGGCCACCACGTCGCCGACCGCGCGGCCGACGAAAAGCAAGCCTCCGACGAGCAGACCGCCGCTCTCACCGACGAAGTCGGCCCGCCCGTCGGTCACGCCGTCGGCTACGGTAAGCACATCGGCCACGCCCACCGCAAGGCCGAGTACGTCGCCACCGCCCAGCCCCAGCCCGACGACTCCCACCCCGACACCAACCACCCCGACGGTGACACCGAGCCTCACACCGAGCACAACTCCTGAACCCGGTGACACAGACCCGCCGAATGAGGAGACGTGATGCGGCAACGGGTCGATGATGGACACCGGTGGCCCAAGAGCTCACCGGCACCCAAGATGAACGGTAAGGGACAGTGCAGGAAATGACTCAGCCCCGACGCCTCGGCGATCGCTACGAGCTTGACGGCGTCGTCGGGCGTGGCGGCATGGCCGAGGTCTATCGCGCCCGAGACATCCGGCTGGATCGGATCGTCGCCATCAAGACCCTCCGCGCGGACCTTGCCAGGGATCACATCTTCCAGGCGCGTTTCCGCCGGGAGGCGCAGTCCGCCGCGTCACTGAACCACCCGTCCATCGTCGCGGTCTACGACACCGGCGAGGACGTCTCCGAGGGTGCGCCGGTGCCCTACATCGTGATGGAGTACGTCGACGGCCGCACGCTGCGCGACCTGCTGCGTGCCGACCGGCGGCTGCTGCCCGAGCGCGCCGCCGAGCTGGTCGACGGGATCCTGCGGGCGCTGGACTACAGCCACCGCGGCGGCATCGTCCACCGCGACATCAAGCCCGCGAACATCATGATCACTCGCAACGGCGACGTGAAGGTCATGGACTTCGGCATCGCCCGCGCGATGGCCGACTCGGCCGCGACCATGACGCAGACCGCCCAGGTGATCGGCACCGCCCAGTACCTCTCGCCGGAGCAGGCCAGGGGCGAGCGGGTCGACGCCCGCAGCGACCTCTACTCCACCGGTTGCGTGCTGTACGAGCTGCTGACCGGGCAGCCGCCGTTCACCGGTGACTCGCCGGTCGCGATCGCCTACCAGCACGTGCGCGAGGACCCGATCCCGCCGTCGCAGATCGACCGCGACATTCCCCAGTGGGCCGACGCCATCGTGCTCAAGGCGATGGCCAAGGACCCGGCGCACCGCTACCAGAGCGCCGGGGAGATGCGGGCCGACATCCAGCGGGCGATGTCCGGCATCCCGACGGACGCCCAGACGATGGCGCTGAGCGCCAACAACGGCTACGGCTCGGCCACCCGGACGATGCAGGCTCCGGGCCCCGGCGGTCCCGGTGGCCCGGCCACCCAGCGCACCACCGCCGTCCCCGCGTACGAGTACGGCGAGGAGGGCGGCCCGCGCACCGGTGGGGGCGGCCGTCGCCGGCAGCAGAGCGGCGGGAACACCGCGGTCAAGACCGCGGCGTGGATCCTCATCCCGCTGCTGGTCATCGGGGCCTTCATCGGCGTCGGCTACATGTTCCTCAGCTCGCCGGGCACCCCCACCACGAGCGGCAAGGTGAAGATCCCGCCGCTGGCCTCGCAGACCGTGGAGGCGGCGACCAAGAAGCTCGAGGGCCTCGGCCTGAAGGTGAAGGTCATCCAGGAGTTCGACGAGGAGATCCCGAAGGACTCGGTGATCGAGAGCGACCCGTCGGCCGACCACGAGGTCGACAAGGGCACCGAGGTGACGCTCAAGGTCTCCAAGGGGATCGAGAAGGTCGAGGTGCCCACCGTGCTCAACATGAGCGCCGAGGACGCCACGAAGACCCTTGAGGACGCCGGCTTCGAGGTCAACCTGCAGACCAAGCCCTCCAGCCGCAAGCAGGGCATCGTCTTCGAGACCGTGCCCGCGCCGGGCAAGAAGGCCAACAAGGGCAGCACCGTCCGGATCTACGTCCCCAAGGAGGCGATGGAGGTCCCGGCCGTGGTGAACCTCACGGTCGGGGACGCCAAGAACGCGCTCAAGGAGGCGGGCTTCAAGTGGAAGGTCGTCGAGCAGCCGAGCGACCTGCCCAAGGACACCGTGCTGAGCCAGTCTCCCGAGGCGGGCGGCAAGTACCAGCAGGGGACGACCATCACGCTGATCGTGTCGAGCGGGGCACCGCCCGAGCCGACCGAGCAGCCGACCTTCCCCGAGGAGCAGCCGACCATTCCGGAGGAGCCGACGGAGGACACGCCCACGGAGCCCGACGACGGCACGATCTTCGATGAGGCCCCGCCCGGCGACGGGAACTGACCGGAGCACCTGACGGAGGCCCCCGCGACCGCGCGGGGGCCTCTTTCGTTTCCCGCCCGCGCTCGTTCCGGCGTTCTTGGCCGTTCCCGCGTTCCCATGACTTTCGCGGCGTCTGGGTTCGCGGCGTCTGGGTTCGCGGCGTTCGATGTGTGCGGCGTCCGATATTTGCGGCGTCCGGCTTTCATGGCCCGGCTTGCGCGGCGGCGTCACCCGGTTTCCGGCCGGAAGGTCCAGGGGACGGGAACCGGAGGCCCGGGAGGCCCGGGAGGCCCGGAAACGGGGAAGAGCCCTTCCGCCACTCGGGGGCGATGGCGGAAGGACTCTCACTGGTCAATCGTCCAGGATGGGCTTCGCGTTACAACAATCTTTCGAGCCAGTTTCCGAGCAGCCGGTGACCGTGTTCCGAGATCACCGATTCGGGGTGGAACTGCACGCCCTCGACGGGGGCGGTACGGTGGCGCAAACCCATGATCACACCGTCGTCGCTGGTCGCGGTGACCTCGAGGATCTCGGGCACCGTCCCGGGCAGGACGGCCAGCGAGTGGTAGCGCGTCATGGTCACCGGTGACGGCAGGCCGGAGAAGACGCCGCGCCCGTCGTGCGAGATCGCGCTGGTACGGCCGTGCACCAGTTCGGGCGCCCGCCCCACGGTCGCCCCGTGGGCGATGGCGATGGCCTGGTGTCCCAGGCAGACGCCGAGCAGCGGGATGCCGTGGGCCTCGCAGTGGCCGACGAGCGGGACGCTCACCCCCGCGTCCTCCGGGGTGCCGGGGCCGGGGCTGATCAGGACCCCGTCGAAGCCACGGGCGTCCTCGACCGCGACCAGGTCGCGCGGGCGCACGTCGCAGGTGGCGCCGAGCTCGCGGAGATACTGGACGATGGTGTGGACGAAGCTGTCGTGGTTGTCGACGACCAGGACACGGCTCATCGGCCCACGGTGGTCAGGTCGAGGGAGACGCGAGGTTCGATCCAGGGGAACACGACATACCAGAGTACGGCCGCGACCAGCCCGGCCAGCACCAGGGCCGTGAATCCCCTGGCCACGAGGTTTCCGGGAAGCATCCGCCAGATCCAGCCGTACATGGGACCTCCTTCGTGTCCGGGGCGTCGCCCGGGCCTTTCCATCCGGTCCGTCCGGGGCCTCTACCCCAGGGTCCGCCCGGACCGCCCGGGGCGGGCCTCACGCCTCTCCAACTTCCCCGAGACGATGAGCCGCAGGGCGGCCGAGTACTCCGGGTGGCAGGTCGACAGGGTGATCAGCGCTCTGGTCGGCTCGCGGCCCGGCCTGCCGGGAACCGGGGCGACCACGCTGATCTCGCCGGGGTCGACGACGCGCCTGCCGGTGACGCGGTAGGTGTAGCGGGCCTCGCGGGCGTCGACCAGGATGAGGTCGCCCCGGCGGAGCTCGTCGATGCGGTTGAAAGGGGCGGCGTAGGTGGTCCGATGGCCCGAAAGAACGAAATTACCGATTTCCCCTGGCATGGCGGTGCCGGGATAGTGGCCCGGGCCCATCCGCAGCCGATCCTGGTCGACGCCTTCCACGATGGCGTACCGGTAGTCGTCCCCGAGCCTGGGGATCGCCAGCATCGCCACCGCCCCGCCCAGCCGGATCGGCCCCGGCGGCTCTCCCCGCCGGTCTCCGGCCGCCCCGCCCGACGGGATCCCCTCTCCCAGGAGTTCCCTGCGCAGCAGCGCCTGCTGTCCGGCGGTGTAGGAGCCGGTGCCCCACAGCAGGTAGGCGCAGAAGAGGAGGATGATCAGCCCCGCGGTGACGCTGAGGTCGCCCAGAACCCTCAGCGCCGCTCTCATGGGGTCAGGCTAGTGACGGAAAAGGCCTCCGCGGCGGGCCGGATCACGGGTCCGGCGCAACATTTGCCACAGGATGGTGCCCCACGGAATCGCCATGGTCCACCTGCGCGGACTATCCTTACACGGAACTTCATCCACTAGCGACTACGCTAATCGACACGGCCTGCGCACGATCCAGATCGCGCAGGGTTGACGCAGGAGAAGAACCCCAGTGCCCAAGCCCAAGACTCGCAAGAAGCCGGTCTACACCCCGCCGCAGACCTCACAGCAGGTCAAGATCAGCCCACGCTGGTTGGCGCCGGTCATGGTGACCTGCTGGATCGTCGGCATCCTGTGGATCGCCGTCTACTACGTGGCGCCCACCGCTCCCCTCCTCGGCACCCTCCAGAACTGGAACCTGCTGGTCGGGTTCGCGTTCATCATCCTCGGGGTGATCCTTTCCACCCGCTGGCGCTAGTTTTTCCACAGGCATTGTCCACACCCTGGGGAAGCATCAGGGTGTGGATCAACCGAAGATCCCGAGTTCGGCCTGGACGGCGAACGGCGGCAGCCCCAGCACCAGCGCGACCAGGACGATCAACACCGCCGCGCAACCTCCCCACTGGATTGCGCTGCGGTTCCTGGCCGGGGCGAAGGCGAGGATCGCGGCGACCAGGGCGCCGGTGATCAGGCCGCCGAGGTGGCCCTGCCAGCTGATGCCGGGGACCACGAAGGTGATCACGGCGTTGGCGCCGATCAGCCAGAGCACGCCCTGGGCGTTGTAGCCGAGCTTCTTGGCGAGCACGAACAGCGCGCCGAACATGCCGTAGATCGCGCCCGAGGCGCCGACCGCGGCGATGCCGAACAGGTAGACCGCGACGGACCCGCCGAGCGCGGCGAGGAGATACAACGCCAGGAACCTGGCCGATCCGAGGCGCCGCTCCAGCTCGGGACCGATGGCGTAGAGCGCCCACATGTTGAACACGATGTGGGTCAGGGCGAAGCCACCGTCCCCCAGCGGCTGGTGCAGGAAGGCACCGGTGATCAGGCGCCACCACTCGCCCTGATAGCCGACGTCGTAGGCGCTCATCACGAAGTTGTCCAGCACCCAGTCGGTGTTCGCGGTCTCGGCGGCGTACGCCAGGATGTTGACGACCAGCAGGGCCCAGGTGACCCGGGGCGTGGTGACCGCCCGGCCGCCGAACACGGACTGCGCCTGCCGCATGCCCTTGTTGCCCTCGGCCACGCACTCGGGGCACTGGAAGCCCACCGCGGCGTCGCGCATGCAGTCGGGGCAGATGGGACGGTCGCAACGCTGGCAGCGGACGTAGGTCTCACGTCCTGGATGCCGGTAGCAGGTGGGGACAACGGTGTCGGGCTCGTTGGACGGCTGGGTGGTCATGTGTGTGGCTGGCCCCTTCGAGCGTGCTGTTATCCACAGACTGCCAGCCTATTCACGATCCCGAGCACCCGTACACCCGCGAACGGCCGCCGGGCCACACCGGCCGGCCGGAGCGAAGGGCAGGGCTCGGGGGTGGAGGGACGGGGGCGTGCGGGAACGCGAACGGCGGCCTCCGGAGGAGGCCGCCGGGCGAGAGATCAGCTCTGGACGCGCTCGATGGTCACCGACTCCAGGACCACGGGCTCCGTGGGACGGTCACGGGCGTCGGTGTCGGTCTTGGCGATGGCGTCGATGACGTCCTGGCCCTCGATCACCTCACCGAAGATGGTGTGCTTGCCGTTGAGGTGCGGCGTGGGGACCACCGTGACGAAGAACTGCGAGCCGTTGGTGCCGCGGCCGAACTGGACGCCGGCGTTGGCCATGGCGAGCAGGTACGGGCGGTTGAAGTACAGGTCCGGGTGGATCTCGTCGTCGAACTTGTAGCCGGGGCCGCCGACACCCTGACCCAGCGGGTCGCCACCCTGGATCATGAATCCGGAGATGACCCGGTGGAAGATCGTGCCGTCGTACAGCTTGGCGGTGGACTTCTGGCCGGTCTCCGGGTGCACCCACTCGCGGGTGCCCTCGGCGAGCTCGACGAAGTTACGCACGGTCTTGGGCGCGTGATCCGGGAAGAGCTGGACCTTCACGCTACCGCGGTTGGTGTTGAGGTTTGCGATCAACTTCTCAGCCATGATCGGACTGCCCCCTTCAGTTCGTAGGAATACCTGTGCAACGTATTGCTTTTATGGCACTTTGACGATTTCGGCCGCAGCCGCATCCCCAAGCATCCTCCCACGGGCCGTCATGATTGAGCCGCCTTCGAGCGGGAAGGGGTGGCGACGGGGCCCCAACGAATGGGGAGGTTGTTGTGCCTCTAGCACTGTTTGGAAAGCGCCACATGAAGATCGTGGCACCGGAAAGGCGGCTGCGCCACGTGAAGGCTCAGGCCGTCCGAGCCGCGGATCGGGTCGGCCCAATGGCCAGCCACGCCCGGGACGCGGCCAGTCATCATGCCCATGACATGGCCGTCCAGGCTCGCGATGTGGCCGGTCACGCCCGAGAGATGGCCGGCCAGGCCCGTGAAGTGGCCGGTCAGGCTCGTGACGTGGCCAGCGAGAAGATCATTGTGGCACGCGGGTGGGCGGCACCCAGGCTTGACGCCGCCGCGCACTCGTTCGAGGAGCAGCTCGCGCCGAAAATCAGCGCCGCGCTGTCCCAGGCCGCCGCGAGGATCGATCCCACTCCCGCGAAATCCAGGAAAACACCCATGATCCTGCTCTTCGTGGGCGTCGCGATCGCGGCGGCGGGTTACGTCCTGTACCGCAGGAACGCCGACCAATGGGCGGACACGCTGAAGGAGAGCGCCTCCGACGCGTCCCAGTGGGTGGGGCAGAAGACGGAGGCGGTGGCCGGGAAGGTCTCCGACACGGCGGACGACGCCGCGACGAAGGCCGACGAGGTCGGCGCCAAGGCCGACTCCAGGGCGGAGCACACCTCCAAGAAACTGCCCTAGGGGTCGGGACGCCGGCCGGTCACGTGAGTGCCGGTCGGTGGCACGAACACGGCGTACGGCCGGGTACGGCGTACGGCGACTGCCGGGAGTACGGCCCGCACCGCGAAGGTGCGGGCCGTACTCCTGTGCGGGAGCCGTCGGACTTCCCTGCGCGGGAGCCGGGTGGACTTTCCTGCGCGGGAACCGGGTGGACTTTCCTGCGCGGGAACCGGGTGAACTCCTGTGCGGGCGTCCATTGACCGATCACCAAGCGCTTGTTAGAACGTGTTCCTCGGACCCAAGGAGCACCGATGACGCTGTCGCCCCTCGACGACCACCCCGTCCACCAGTCGCCCGAGGTGATGCGGCACGTCACGACGTCGGACCGCAACTTCTACGACCGGTACTACTTCAACTGCCATGCCGGGTCCGACGAGCTGATGCTCATCGTCGGCCTCGGCCAGTATCCCAACCTCGGGGTCACCGACGCGTTCGCCTGCGTGCGGTACCGGAACCTGCACCGCGTGGTCCGGGCCTCCCGGGAACTCGGCGGCGACCGGATGGACACGCGGGTCGGCCCGTTCAGGGTCGAGGTGATCGAGGGCCTGCGGCGGCTGCGGGTGGTGCTCGACGCCACGGAACACGGCCTGTCCTTCGACCTCACCTGGGAGGGCACCGTACCGGCCACCCTGGAACCCAGGCACTTCCTCCGCTGGCAGGAGCGCGTGGTGTTCGACTCCTCCCGGATGGCCCAGACCGGCCGGTGGACCGGGCACATCCTGGTCGGCGACGAGCGCGTCGAGGTCACCCCCGACCGCTGGCAGGGCACCCGCGACCGCTCGTGGGGCATCCGCCCGGTCGGCGAGCCCGAGCCCCCCGGCATCCAGGCGCGCAACGCGGGCACCTTCTACTGGCTCTACGCGCCCGTCCAGTTCGACGACCACGCCATCCTGTGCATCATCCAGGAGGACGAGAAGGGCCGCCGGGTGCTGGAGGAGGCGGTGCGCGTGTGGGGGTTCGGCTCTCCGAGGGAGGGCGAGGAGGAGTATCTCGGCCGTCCCGAGTACCGCCCGACGTACGTGGACGGCACCCGGGAGGTGCGCGAGGCGACGATCTCCTTCTCCCCGCCGGACGGGAAACCCTTCGACCTGCGCTGCGTCCCGATTCTCCCGGTGCACCTGATGGTGGGCACCGGATATGGCCTGGAATCGGATTGGAAGCACGGCATGTACCAGGGTCCCGGCCCGGTGGTGCAGGGCGTCACCCACACGCTGCCCGAGGACGCCCCCAGGATGTGGGGCATGGTCGACGCGGTCGGCCGCTTCGAGTACGACGGCCGGATCGGCTACGGCCTGTACGAGTACTGGGCCCTGGGCCCGCACCCGTCCTTCCCCGAGGGCTGACCACCGCATGTGACCGGTCGTCCCCCGGGGACCGGCCCCCGCACGTGACAAGCCGTCCCCCGGGGACCGACCACCGCACGGAACAGGATTTCCGTGCGGGTTTCCCGAATCGCCTCCGCACCGGCGGCGAACCGGCCGAAGTCACCTCCGAACCGGCGGCGAACCGGCCGGACTCGTTTCCGGGACTGCTGCGAACCGGCCGGAGTATTCCCGCACGGATGCCCCGGCCGGCTCGCAGGTCTTCGCGGGGACACCCCTGGGCTCGCCGGGGTGTCCCCGAGGTCACTTCTCCTCGGCCTTCCTGACGCAGGTGACGGTGGGCACGTCGCCTTCCGAGTGCTTGCCCGTCACCTTGACCTCGGTGACCGCGGCCCCCTCGGGAGCGGGCACGGCCGCGGAGAGCGTGGCCACCTCCCCGGGCTTCGGAGCGCCTTCGGGAAGGGCGGGCGCGGCCATCACCTTGATCCTCTTGGGCGGGGTCGCGCCCTCGGGCAGGGCGGGCGGCTCGGCGTCCGGCCGCGCCACCAGGATGTCCTCGGTGATCGTGACGTGTCCGGCCTCGGGCTTCCTGGTCTCACCGGCCTGCCCGGACGGCACTGCGGGAAGGGCGGGCACCGCGAGAGCGGATCCCTCCTTCTCCAGCTTCTCGCGCTCGGCCTCGGTGAGCCGGCGCGTCGTCAGGGTCACCTGGCCGCCCCCCTCGCAGTCGATGAGCACGACACCGTCCTCGGGCAGGGGGGCGGGGGTCGGTGTGTCGTCGGCGCTGGCGGCTCCGGTCAGCGTGGCCATCAGAGCCCCCGCGGTCACCACGGCGGCGGCGAGCATGCGGATACGCATGGATGTTCTCCTTGTCAGACGAATCGGCGGACGAACCGGCAGGTGGACTGGTGAGCGGACCGGCATGCCGTTCTGGAGATCACAGGTTCCCGCCCGTTGCCTGAACCCAGCCTGAAGGCGCCGGAAATCGTCTTCAGGTTGGCTTTAGGCGGGGTACGGCAGGCTGGGCGGCATGCGCGTGCTACTGGTTGATGACGAGAAACGCCTGGCCCACCTCCTGAAGGAGGGGCTGGCGGGCGAGGGATTCGCCGTCGACGTCGCGTACGACGGCCGCGACGGGCTGTGGATGGCGACCGAGAACCCGTACGACGTGATCGTGCTGGACGTCATGCTGCCCCGGATGAACGGCTACACCGTCTGTGCCAAACTTCGCGACGCGGAGAACTGGACGCCGATCCTGATGCTCACCGCCAAGGACGGGGTGCACGACGAGGCCGAGGCCCTGGACACGGGCGCGGACGACTTCCTGTCCAAGCCGTTCTCCTACGTGGTGCTGCTCGCGCGGTTGCGCGCGCTGGTACGCAGGGGCGGCAGGGCGAGGCCGGTGTCCATCGCGGTCGGCGACCTGATCGTCGATCCCGCCGGGCTCCGCTGCCGCCGCGGCGAGGTGGAGATCTCCCTCACTCCCAAGGAGTTCGCGGTCCTGCACGGCCTGGCGCGCAGGCAGGGCGAGGTGGTCTCCAAGGGCGAGTTGCTGGCTCAGGCGTGGGACTTCGCCTACGACGGCGACCCGAACATCGTCGAGGTCTACGTCAGCGCGCTCCGTCGCAAGATCGACTCTCCGTTCGGCCGCTCGTCGCTGGTGACCGTACGCGGCGCCGGCTACCGGTTGGAGGCCTGAGATGGCGTCGCGCATGTCGGTACGGCTCCGGGCGACCCTCGCGGCGACCGCCATCGTCGCGGTCGCGCTGGGTGTGGCGGCGTCGGTGCTCGTCGGCGTGCTGACGGGGAGCCTGACCCGGAGCGCCTCCGACGAGGCCGCCCGCCGCGCCGGCGCCACCGCGGACGTTCTCGCCGGCGCCACCACCGACGTGCTCCCCGGCGGCACGTTGGTGCTCGACGTCCCGGCGTTCGACGTCACGTCCGCCGGCGTCGCGGAGCCCTCCGCGTGGGCGATCGACGCTCCGTCGGCCACCGTGGTGACCGTCACCAGACCGCGGACCGATACCGCCGGGCACTCGGAGCCGGCCCTCCTCGACCCCGACGTCAAGATCTTCACGCATCCCGTTCCAGCGGCTCCGACGCTCCCCGGCCCCGGCCCGGTCGCCCTCCGGTCGTCCGGCGGGAAGGGCGCGCAGCCGTCCGGGGCGCCCGGCGGGAAGGCCGCGCAGCCGTCCGGAAGGACCGCGCCGTCCGGGACGTCCGGGGGAAAGGGCGCGCAGCCGTCAGGGGCGTCCACCGGGAAGGTGACGGCGGCTCCCGTGCCGGCCGTGCAAAACATCGCGAGCGGAGCCGCGCTCCAGTCCGCCGAGGTGGCCCGATGGGCTCCCGGTGACTCCTTCGCCCTGGCCACGATGCCCGTGGACACCGCCAACGGCACGCTGTTCGTGCAGGCCAGGGCCTCACTCGAACCCACGGTGGACGCTCTGACGACCCTGCGTGGCCTGCTGCTTCCCGGTATTCCCGCGTTGCTCCTGCTGGTCGCCGCCCTCACCTGGCTCGCCGTCGGCCGGGCGCTGGCACCGGTCTCGGCCATCCGCGCCGAGATGGCCGACATCACCGCCAGCGACCTGCACCGGCGAGTCCCCGTACCCAGGTCGCGTGACGAGATCGCCCGCCTCGCCGAGACCATGAACCGCACGCTCGACCGTCTCGAACTGGCGGTCAGCCGGCACAAGCGCTTCGTCGCCGACGCGGCCCACGAACTCCGCAGCCCGCTGGCCATCCTGCGGACCCGCCTGGAGCTGGCCCGGCCGGGACCGCTGGCGGCCGAGGCGCTCACCGACGTGGAGCGGATCCAGGCCCTCACCTCCGATCTCCTCCTGCTCGCCCGCCTGGACGCCGGGGAGCCCATCTGTCACGAGGAGGTGGACCTCGGCCAGGTGACCGCCGAGGAGGCGGCCAGGTCGCGCCCCAGGCCGGAGATCGGGGTCACGCTGGAGGTGGCGGCCGACACCGTGATCCTCGGCTCCGCCGGGCAGCTGCGGCGTCTGGTGGCCAACCTGGTGGACAACGCCGTACGTCACGCGGGTTCCGCGGTCACCGTCCGGCTGGCCACGGACGGCGGCGAGGCGGTGCTCGACGTGCTCGACGACGGACCGGGCATTCCCGCCGAGCACCACGAGGCGGTCTTCGACCGGTTCACCCGGCTGGACGAGGCCAGGGACAGGGACGCGGGCGGTGCGGGTCTCGGGCTGGCCATCGCCAGGGACATCGCGGTACGGCACGGCGGCAGCCTGCGTGTGGCGGGGAAAGATCGAGGAGCATGGCTTCAGGCCCGTTTTCCTGTGATATGAACCACACACGTGATCTATCACGGATCCCTTCACGCCCCAGGAGGCCCGGCATGCCCGCTCCCACCCGTCGTTTAATGATCTTCCGAGGTCTCGCGGGCGGCGCCGTCGCCGCGATCGCGTCGGCCACCGCATGGGTACGTCCCGCAGAGGCCTCCGAGGACACCCAGGAGGCCGCGGGTCCCATCCTCGCCAGGACCAGCAGCATTCCCGTCGGCGGCGGCCGGATCATCAACGGCAAATGGGTGGTCACCCAACCCGTCAAGGGCACCTTCCGCGCCTTCAGCGCGAAGTGCACGCACCAGGGCTGCCCGGTGTCGACCATCCGCGGCGGGACCATCAACTGCCCCTGCCACGGCAGCAGGTTCCGGATCGCCGACGGCTCGGTGGCCAGGGGCCCCGCCAAGCGGCCGCTGGTCCGCAGGAAGATCAGGGTCTCCAAGGGCGTCATCCGGCTGAGCTGACCGGCCTGCGCTCACCCGCACTCCACGCGGACCGCTCCCGCGACGCGCATGAAGCCCGCCACGTCGAGCGGCCCGTACGAACCGCTCTCGCGACGTTCGCCACCTGAGCGGGTGTGCCCGGCCGGTGAGCGGATGTGCCGGCCGGTGAGCGGGTGTGCCGGTCGTGAGCGGATGTGCCGGCCAGGCGGACCGGCCCTCGCGAGCCGCTCGCGTGACACCTGGCGCGTAGGCGGCTCGCGAGAGAGCGGGGTCAGCGGTCCGTGAAGACGGGCGTCCAGGATTCGCCCTCCTGCTGGCTGTTCTTCCGGAAGCCACTGAGGGGAACGGCCTCGCCACCGTTCAGGCCCACCAGGAGCAGCCGGTTGCGGAACTCACCGCCCACACAGACCTGGGCGCCCTTCCGCTCGCAGGCCCAGACGACGAGCCGCTCGTCGTCCGCCCACGCAACGGCCTGCTCGATCCAGTAGCCGGCGACCGCGGCGAGCGGGACGGTCTCGCCGGTGGACAGGTCCTGGATCCCGACGATCGCGCTCCGGTCGGGACTCTCGACGGCCAGCCGTGTGCCGCCCGGCGAGAGCCCGGCCCGCTGGTGGGTCTCGGCCTCCCGGGAAGGGGCCGGCCGCTCCTTGCCCTCCAGGTCGTAGTACTTCCTGGTCGTCGAGGCGGAGGAGTGGTTCTCCCAGACCAGCGTGCCGTCGTCACTCCACTGGAAGTCGTTCCGGCCGCCGAACCCCGCCTCCTGATCCGCCGCCACCGCGTGAAAGACGGACCGGCCGCCGTCCAGGTCGACGACGGTGAAGCCGATGCGGCTCTGCGGCATGCCCCTCTGGCCGTTGTCCACGGGAATGTAGGACTCGTCGGGGTTGGCGGAGTAGTTCGTGAGCAGCAGCCGGGTCGCGTCCGGCGACATGCGGACGGCCGAGGCGGGACGTTCCAGGGCGATCCAGCGAACCTCCGCGCCGCGACCGGTGAGCACCCCGACCCGCGTCGCGGGAATCTCCTCGAGGAACACGGCCGCCTCGCCGCCCCTGACGACGTCGAGCCACGCCCACGGAGTCCGCTCGTAGACGCCGCTGTCCCTGTTGTAGCGGCTCCAGGTCAGCTTCATGACCTGCCGATCAGCGGATATCTTCTCCTCCTTCCAGGTGTAGAAGGAGTAGGCGGCCACCCCGCCCGCGGCCACCAGGGTCTTCGGCGGTGAGGACTCCGGATCGGCCGCGGTCTCCCTGGACGGGTCGGGCTCCGCGACGACCGCGACGACCGGCTCGTCGTTCCCGGGCGGTCCCTCCCCGTGAACGAGGGCCGGCACGGTGACCGCCGCCGCGACGACGGTCGCGGTCGCCCCCGCGACCACCGCGAACATCCGCAACCGGTTCCTGCGCCGCCGCCGGAGCGCGGCCCCCGCCAGATCCCCCGGCGGTACGTCCGCCTCCGCCGACCACTCCCTGAGGGTCCGCCTCACCAACTCGTCGATGGTCACGTCGCCACCTCCCCGAAAATCGTGTACGGCTCCCCCAACTCCGGCGCCAGGACGCGCAGCCGGGCCAGGGAACGGTGAGCGGTACTGCGGACCGTGCCGACAGAGCAGCCGAGAATCCCGGCCACCTCCGCCTCGGGCAGGTCCTCGTAGTAGCGCAGCACCAGCACCGCCCGTTGCCGGGGGGTGAGCCGGGACAGTGCCCGGCGCATGACGATGCGCAGGTCCACGCCGTGCGTGCCGTCCGCCACCGTTCCCTCCGGTGGCTCCGCGACCACGGTCTCCCTTCGTCTCCGCCACCACGACACCTGCTGGCGGTACATCGTCTGCCTGACGTACGCCTCGGGCGTCTCCACCAGGCTCCACCGGGCGACCGTCCTGGCCAGCGCGGTCTGCAGCAGGTCCTCCGCCGCGTGCTGGTCACCTCCGGTCAGCAGGAAGGCCAGGCGCATCAGCGCGGGCGATCGCGCCGAGACGAACTCGCGGAAACGTCGCTCCTCTGCGGCGTCCACGGTCACCTCCACTCTGCGGTTACCCCTATGACGCTCCGCGAGGACGCCACTATGTCTCCCCGCCGTACAAATCAGCGCGAAGTTGTCCGGGGTCGCTTTGTACGCGCGCCTCCACACGCGCGCCTCCACACGCGCGCCTCCACACGCGCGCCTCCGTGCGGGGGGGTTCGCGCGGGGCCGGTTCGCGCGGGGCCGGTTCGCGCGGAGGCAGGGGGAGGCTCGCGGGCGAAGGTGGGGCGGGGTGGTCTTCCCAGGACATCGGCGAAGGTTTCACGTGAATCAATCGCTTCGCGCGGCGGCGGGGAAGGTCAGGACGGATCCGCGTGTGCTTCCAGGAAGAGAGGATCGTCAGGGTGTGCTCCGGCGAGAAGCGGCGAAAGAATACGCGGTGCGGGATCCGGTGGTCCGGCGATCCACATGCTCAGCCGTTCAGCGGGTCCGTGATCCGGTCGTGCGGGCTGGTCCGGTCCGTGGAACCGCCCGAGGAAAGGACGTGAGACCGATGGGTGACGTCACCGTACGCCCCTACGAGGGCGCCGCCGACCTGCGAAAGATGCAGGAACTCGTACGGGCGACCTGGGGTCCCGCCGCCCGGCCGCACGTCGGAGGCCTCGCCTGGGGCAGGTTCCAGCACGTGGGGCGGGAGGCGGAGTGGCCGACGGCGCTGTGGGAGCGCGACGGTGACACCCTGGCGTGGGGCTGGGCGATGCCCCCGGGCGAGCTGGAGATGTTCGTGCATCCGGAGCATCCCGAGCTGGCGGACGAGGTGCTCGACTGGTTCCGCGACGAGGCGGGGGTGACCATCCTGGAGGGCGAGAGGCGACTCGCCGCGACCTTGTCCCGGCACGGCTACCGGCGGGAGCCAGCGGACGCGCCCTTCCTGCTGCGCATGTCACGCGATCTGCGCGATCTGCCGGAACCCGAGGTGCCTCCCGGCTTCGTCGCGCGCCACGTGCGCGGCGAGGAGGACGTGCCCGCGCGGGTGGCCGTGCACCGGGCGGCGTTCGCCCCCTCGTCGGTCACCGAGGAGAGCTACCGCAACGTCATGGGCGCGTGGCCCTACCGGCGCGAACTGGACCGCGTCGTCGAGGCCCCGGACGGCCGCCTGGCGTCGTACTGCCTGATCTGGCTGGACGACGCCAACGGCGTCGGGGAACTGGAGCCGGTCGGCACGCACCCGGATTTCCGGCGGATGGGGCTGGCCCGCGCGGCCTGCCTGCACGCGCTGCGCCGGCTCGGGGAGGCGGGAGCGGTCACCGCGATCGTCCACCCTCGGGGGGACGCGGGGTATCCGGTGGCCGCACGGCTGTACGAGGCACTCGGCTTCCGCGCCCGCGACCGGACGGCCCGCTACTCGCGTCCCCGCTGACCCCGCCGAGTCCCCTCGAGCACGCCCAGCGGTTTCAGAAGTATTTATCGAATATCATCACATAACGCCGCCTGGAAATATATGCATATTTTCCAGGGAAAATTCTCCCGAGATAACCCTTGAACCGCACGCGGCTGTATAAGTCTTACTCCCTGGCAAGTAGCATTACAGGGTTAATCGCACCTGTCGACGGATAGACGTCACATATGCGAAGCACCGTTCAGCGTTCCCTCATCACCAGCACCGTCTTCGCCCTGGTCACGACCCTCCCCTTCAGCGTCACGCACGCCGTGGCCGACCCCGCCCCCGATTCCCGGCACGTCCCTCTGCCAGACCAGTTCACGACCCTGAAAACAGGCAGCAGGGGAATGGAAGTGCACAACGCAAAGAAAAGACTTAAAGATTTGGGTTTCCCCCCGGGAAATCTCAGCCCCACGTATGATCCCGCTTTACGCATGACCGTATGGGCCTTTCAGAAGGCGAACGGGTTGAAACCCGTCGACAGGATCGACGCGCCGACCTGGCAGGCCCTCCTGCACCCTCGTCGTGTCAGGCCCCTGGTGGCGGGCGGGGAGCCGGAAAGGACCGAGATCGATCTACGGCGCCAGCTCCTCACGGCGTGGAGAGGCGGGAAACCCGTGCTGGTGACCCACATCTCGACCGGTGCCCGCAGGCCGTACTGCGAGAAGGGCCACTGCGGGTTCGCCGCGACCCCGCTCGGCGACTACCGGGTGGGAGTGCGGGTTCCCGGCTGGTCCACCGGGATCCTGGGATCGATGTTCTACCCCGTCTACTTCAACGGCGGCATCGCCATCCACGGCTCCACCCTCGTCCCCCGCTACCCCGCGTCCCACGGTTGCGTCCGGGTCCCGCTGCACAACGCCCTCGACCTCTACCGGTTCCTCCAGCCGGGCGTTCCCGTATACGTCCGCCGCTCGGAGGCGCCCGCCGAGCGCCGTCCGAAGGCACACGGGGAACAACGCTCCCGGATCCCCAAGGCACGGCCTCCCAAGGCTCCGCACCGTTCGCACCCGCACTCCTCGCGACCCGCGCGCTCCACCGGCCATCGAACGGGACGTGACGGTGGAGGCCGCCGGTGAACCGCGCGGGCGAGCTTGAACAGGTAAGTGGCCTTTGCGGCGGGAAATCCCGGCCGGTACGGCGATCGAACCGATCTCGCGGGCTTAGAACCGGTGCCGCGAGGTCATGATGAAGATGTCGGCAGATCATTCCGAAGGGCGTGAATCGTGATACCAACCATGATCCTGTTCGGCCTGGTCTTCGGTCGATGGTGGCGGGTCTCCCTCCTCGCCGCCGCCGTGTTCTGGCCCGTCGTGCTCCTGGCCGGCGACGCCATCGGACTCGACGGATCACTGGTGACGGCGGCCGCGCTGGGGGTGCTCAACGTCGCCGCCGGGGTGGCGATCCATCAGAGCGTCCTGTGGATCGTGAGGAACACGGTCACGCAGCGCGCACGGGCGAAGAATCCGTGACCGTGCGGCGGCCACGCCGGGGCTCGGCTCGACACCGCTGACGTTTTCGGCATCTCCGGTGCCTCTGACATCTCCGGTGCCTCTGACGCAAAGCGGCGATCTGGCGAAAAGCGGCGGGAACGGGTGGGAACGGTGAGAACGGGCAGGTGACGAGGGCTGGGCGGAACGCGGGCCGATGGCGTTCCACCCGCTTCCCCGCCGGTCCCGCGTCTCCGCCGGTCCCGCTTTCCCGTTCCTCCCGCCCCCGCCGTCCCGCCTCCCCGTTCCTCTCGCCCCTCGCCGGTCACGCTTCCCCGCCGGTCACGCCCTTCAGCGTCCGATCCCCGCCAGGATCACCTCGTCGAGCACGACCGAGGCGGTCGACTGGTCGGGCCTGTTGTACTGTCCCGCGGTGATGGCGACCACCAGATCCAGTGCGGGTGCCACGTGGATCCGCTGGCCTCCGTTGCCGAACCCGCCCGTCCACGTGTCGCCCACGTACCAGTGGTAGCCGTAGTGGGATCCCTCGTCGATCCGCACGTGCGGGCGCAGCGCCGTCTCCAGCCAGGACGAGGGGACGACTCCGCCGCCCCCGTCGCGTACGAGCCGCCCGACCGCGAGCAGGTCGCGGGGGGTGAGCCGCAGCCCGGAGGCGGCCAGGGCCACCCCGTCCTCGCCGGTCGACCATTCGAAGCGCGTGATCCCCAGCGGCTCGAACAGCCTGGCGCGCGCGTACTCCTGCACAGCCTGTCCGGTGCCCTTCTCGATGAGCCGCGCCAGCAGCGCCGAGGCGCCTCCGCAGTAGGACCGCCGGCTGCCCGGCTCGTCCACGATCCGCCGCTCCAGGATGTAGCGGAAACGGTCGGGGGCGAGTTCCATCGCGATCTCGCTGTTGGCCGCGCTCGTGTAGGGGGCGCTCTCGTCCCACTCCAGGCCGAGCGTCATGGTGAGCGCGTGCTCGACCGTCAGCGCGGCGCGCCGGGGATCCTCGGCGAGGTCCGGATACTCGGGGAAGTGCCGCAGCAGCGGCTCGCACGGCTCCGGCACCCGGCCGTCGGCCAGGGCGATGCCGTACAGGAGGCCGACGACGCTCTTGGTGATCGAGCGGACGTCGTGGAGCGTGTCGGGCGTGAAGCGAACCCGGCCGAGCGGCTCGTTCAGCCGGAAATCCTCGCCCTCGCCGTAGTGCTCAAGGATCACCCTGTCGTGGCGGAGGGCGACCACGGCGTGGAGGTCGGGCAGCCGGCCCTGCTCCACGCCAAGGGCGAGACGGTCGGTGAGTGTGTCGCTTCTCATGATCCTGTTCTACGCCCTGCCCTCGTGTCAGGGTCAACTCTGCGGGGTGAATTCCCACGCGCCCTGCCGGGGGAAGCGGTCGGAGTGGTCGGCCTGGATCCAGCCGGGGTACTCGACCGGGAGCGCGCTGGCGGCGTCCAGCTCGGTGAGATCCCGCTCGGTGAGCTCGAGCTCGACGGCGGCGAGGTTCTCGGTGAGCTGCTCCGGGCGCTTGGCGCCGATGATGACGCTGCTCACGCCGGGTCGCGAGAGCACCCAGGCGAGCGCGACGCGGGCCACGCCGACCTCGTGGCGGGCCGCCACCTCGCGCAGGACGTCGATGACGTCGTAGGCGCGCTCCAGGTTCACCGGCGGGAACTGGAACCGGTTGCGGCGCGCCCCTCCGTCACTCGTGCCGGTCCGGTCGAACTTCCCGGACAGCAGGCCGGCGGCCAGCGGGCTCCAGACCAGCAGGCCGAGCCCCTGGTCCTGGAGCAGGGGGAGGATCTCGCGTTCGATGTCACGCGCCGCGAGCGAGTACTGGGCCTGCAGGGAGGCGAATCGCGCCCATCCTCGCCGCTCGGAGACGCCCAGGGCCTTCATCGTCTGCCAGGCGGTCAGGTTGGAGGCGCCGACGTAGCGGATCTTCCCCTGGTGCACGGCGTCGTCGAGGGCGGCGAGGGACTCCTCGAAGGGCGTGATCGGGTCGATGTTGTGGATCTGGTAGAGGTCGATGTGGTCGGTACGGAGCCTGCGCAGGCTGTCCTCCAGCGACCGCATGATGTGCAGCCGGGACTGGCCGACGTCGTTGGGACCACCGGCCATCCGCGCGGTCATCTTGGTGGCGAGCACCACGTCGCGGCGGCGTGCCCCGAGCACCTGGCCGAGGAGCTCCTCCGACTCGCCCCCGCCGTACACGTCGGCGGTGTCGATGAGGTTCACCCCGTGATCGAGCGCGGTGCCCACCAGGTGGTCGGTGTCCTTCACATCCAGCGCGCCGACCGCCTCCCAGACCTGGGAGCCACGACCGCCGAAGCTCATCGCTCCCAGCGAGACGCGGGAGACGAAGACTCCTGTGGTACCGAGCTGTGCGTATTTCATCGTCCTTCTCCTTCCAGATGAGGGGGGCGTTGGAACGCTACAACTCGCCTACCTGGACAATCCATAAGAAAGAGTCCGACATATATGCGAGATCGTCCGGAGTCACCGTGGACCCCCTGTCCGATGTCCTGACCCTGCTGAACGTCAGCAGCGCACTCTCCTCGCGCTTCGAGGCCGCCGGCCGCTGGGCGCTGCGCTTCCGGAGCTACCGGCACATCAAGATCGGTGCGATCACGTCCGGCGCCTGCTGGCTCACCATCGACGGCACGCCCGCGCTGCGGCTGTCGACGGGTGACTGCTACCTGCTCACGGGCGGGCGGCCGTACGAGGTCGCCAGCGACCTGGACATCGAGGCGGAGGACGGCCACGCCGTCTACCTCGATGCTCCCAACATCAGGAACGTGCGGTACGGCGCCGGCACCCCGGACGCGGAGCCGACCGTCATCATCGGCGGCAGCATCACCCTCGACGACATGACCGCGACGCTGCTGCTCGACTGCCTGCCCCCGGCCGTGCGCATCCCCGCCGACAGCCCTCAGGCCCGGACCCTCCGCCCCGTGCTGGGGATGCTGACCCACGAGACCGCGGTCGAGCCGCTCGGGGCGACGGTGATGATCGAGCATCTGACCCAGATCATGTTCGTCCAGGCGCTGCGCGCCCACCTGGCCGGCGAGGAGAACATCCCGGGCTGGCTGGGAGCGCTGAACGACCCGCAGATCGGCGCCGCGCTCACCCTGATGCACCAGCAGGCCACCCGCCGCTGGACGGTCGCCGGCCTCGCCGCCGAGGTGGACATGTCCCGCTCCAGCTTCGCCCTGCGTTTCAAGACCCTCGTCGGGCTGCCGCCGCTGGACTATCTGCTGCACTGGCGCATCCGGTCCGCGGCCGAGGCGTTGCGCGCCGGTGACCGCACGGTCGCCTCGGTGGCCTCCGAGTGGGGGTACGCCTCGGAGAGCGCCTTCAGCAACGCCTTCAAACGCGTCACCGGCCAGCCGCCCGCCCGGTACCGGACCGCGAAGCCGCCCCCGCCGGCCGCCCCGCCCGTCTACGAATGACGTCTCCGCGAGCAAAGAGCTCTTCGTGAACGACGCCGGTGAGCGGCTCGCCGGTGGCCGGGTCCGTGGTTCCCCGGCCGGCTCGCGAGTCCCCTCCGGTGGCGGGCACGAGGCCACCGGAGCACCGTGGCGACCGGTTCCCGGGAGAAGGCGGCGCCGCCGGCGAACGCCGGGCGCGTGCGCGTTCCCGCCGGTATATGAGTTGACAGGCGCGTCCGGAGACCGGTCCGATGGACGTCGTCCGGCGTACGGCGGGATGGGCGGCCCGGTCCTTCGGCCCCGTCGCGCCGCCCGTTTCACATGGTGGTCCCACTCCAGGTCAGGAAGGTGCTCATGCGTGCCGGCAGGATGCATGCGGATGAGATGGAGCACGATGTCCCTCTCGTGCGCCGGCTGGTCGCCGCACAGTTCCCGCGGTGGGCGGACCTTCCCGTCGAGCCGTTCGACTCCTCCGGCACCGACAACGCCATCTACCGGCTCGGTGACGACATGGCCGTGCGCCTGCCCCGCAGGGCCGGTTCCGCGGCGCAGGTCGAGAAGGACCTGCGGTGGCTGCCGAGGCTCGCTCCGCTGCTGCCGGTGCCCGTTCCCGTCCCGCTCGGTGCGGGGAGGCCCGCCGAGGACTACCCGCTGCCCTGGTCGGTCTACCGCTGGCTCGACGGTGAGAGCCCGTCCGCCGGTCACCTGACCGAGCCGGGCCCGCTCGCGGGGGACCTGGCGGCGTTCGTCGCCGCGTTCCGCCGGATCGATCTCCCGGACGGGCCGCCCGCCTACCGGGGCGGACCGCTGGCGAGGCTGGACGCTCCGACGCGCGTCGCGCTCGGCGAGCTGCGCGGGATGATCGACACCGACGCGGCGACCGCGGCGTGGGAGGCAGCCCTGAGGACTCCCGAGTGGCAGGGCCCGCCCGTCTGGGTCCACTCCGACCTGATGCCCGGGAACCTGCTGCTCGTCCGGGGACGGCTCGGCGCCGTCATCGACTTCGGCACCGCGGGCGTGGGAGACCCCGCCTGCGACCTGATCGTCGCGTGGAACCTCCTCCCGGCCGAGGTGCGCGACGACTTCCGCACGGCCCTCCAGGTCGACGACGCGACCTGGGCCCGCGGGCGCGGGCGGGCCCTGTCCATCGCGCTCATCGCGCTCCCGTACTACCGGGACACGAATCCGGTGTTCGCGGCGAACGCGCGGCACGTGATCCACGAAGTCCTCACCGACCACGAGAACGCCGCCTGACGGGATCCGCGCACGGGCGCGCCAGGCCGTCCTCGCGATCGGCGTGCGCCCCGGCGCCCGGCCTCGCGGTCACGACGCGGCTCCGGCGAGCACGTTCACCCGGCCGGGTGAACGGCTGATCGGCCGGTCGACGGTCTGAGCCCCGCCAAGTGCTTCCGCTTGCAGATAATCCAGAACGGTACCGGTTGGCTAGGGTAGGGCCATGACCGCCATGGCACCCGCCCGCACCGAGCCGGATCTGTCGTTCCTGCTGGACCACGTCGGCCATGTCCTGAGAACCCGGATGGCGGCGGCGCTCGCCGAGATCGGGCTGACGGCACGCATGCACTGCGTGCTGGTCCACGCCCTGGAGGAGGAGCGCACGCAGATCCAGCTCGCCGAGCTCGGCGACATGGACAAGACCACGATGGTGGTCACGGTCGACGCCCTGGAGAAGGCGGGGCTCGCCGAGCGCCGCCCGTCCAGCACGGACCGGCGCGCCCGGATCATCGCGGTCACCGAGAAGGGCGCGGAGGCCGCGCGGCAGAGCCAGGAGATCGTCGACGGCGTGCACCGGGCGGCGCTGGGCGCGCTGCCCGAGGACGAGGCCGAGGTGCTCGTACGGGCGATGAACCGCCTGGTGACGGGCCATCTGGCCACTCCCGCCGAGGCGCCGCAGGGGGTCAGGCGGGCACGGCAGCGCACAAAGTGAATCCGTAAAGGATCGTCTATAACAAAACTATCTGCTACGGTCTCTCCTGTTCCCCTTCGAACAGGAGACGGCCATGTCGCACACCGCACCCTCCCCCCGGCCCTCCCGGCCGCCCCGCACCGGCGCGCCCCCGTCGCGTTGGTTCGCGCTCGTCGTGCTGTCCGCCGCGATGTTGATGACGATCCTGGACGGCAGCATCGTGACCGTGGCGATGCCGGCCATACAGGCGGACCTGGGCTTCTCACCCGCCGGGCTCAGCTGGACCGTCAACGCCTACCTGATCGCCTTCGGCGGCCTGCTCCTGCTGGCCGGCCGGCTGGGCGACCTCATCGGCCGCAAGACCATGTTCCTGGCCGGGAACGTGGTCTTCACCGCCGCGTCGCTGCTGGCCGGGCTGGCCTCCGGGCCCGGCATGCTGATCGCCGCCCGGTTCATGCAGGGCGTCGGCAGCGCGATGGCCTCTGCGGTCGTGCTGGGCATCCTGGTGACGCTGTTCACCGAACCCGGGGAGCGCGCGAAGGCGATCGGCGTCTTCAGCTTCACCGGCGCCGCCGGAGCCTCCATCGGGCAGGTCCTGGGCGGGGTCCTCACCGACGCGCTCAGCTGGCACTGGATCTTCTTCATCAACCTGCCGATCGGGCTGGCCACGATCGCGCTGGCGGTCTGGGCACTGCCGGGCGAGCGCGGGACCGGGCTCGCCGCCGGGGCCGACGCCATCGGCGCCGTGCTGGTCACCGGCGGCCTGATGCTGGGCATCTACACCGTGGTCAAGATCGAGGAGTACGGCTGGCTCGCGGCCCACACCCTCGGCCTCGGCGCGGTCTCGCTCGCCCTGCTGGCCGCGTTCGTCATCCGTCAGGCGACCGCCGGGACCCCGCTGATGCCACTGCGTATCCTCCGGTCGCGCAACGTCTCGGGCGCCAACCTGGTCCAGATGCTGGCGCTGTCGGCCATGTTCGCCTTCCAGATCATCGTCGCGCTCTACATGCAGAAGGTCCTCGGCTACGGCGCCCTCGACACCGGTCTGGCGATGCTTCCCGCGGCGCTGTCCATCGGCGGCGTGTCCCTGTTCCTCTCCGCCCGGCTCAACACCCGCTTCGGCGAGCGCGCCGTCCTGCTGGTCGGCCTGGTGCTCCTGTTCGGGGCGATGGGCTGGCTCACCCGCGTGCCGGTGAACGCGAACTACGTCACCGACCTGCTCCCGGTGATGCTGCTCATCGCGGGTGGCGGGCTGGTGCTCCCGGCCCTGACCGCGCTCGGCATGTCCGGCGCCAGGGCCGACGACGCGGGCCTGGCGTCCGGGTTGTTCAACACCACCCAGCAGATCGGCATGGCGGTCGGCGTCGCGGTGCTGTCCACACTGGCCGCCCGGCGTACCGGGGAACTGCTGTCCGCGGGAGGGAGCGAGGCGGCCGCGCTGGCCGGCGGCTACCACCTCGCCTTCGGCGTCGCCGCCGCTCTGCTCCTGGCCGCCTTCACCGTCGCGCTCGTCGTGCTGCGGCAGCCCAGGCCGGACGCCACCGCCCGGGACGCGGCCCCCGTCACACCGGCGGCCGGGCCGGAGACCACCTGACCACCCGGTCACCTGATCACCTGATCACCGCCACAGCCGGCCCGGTCACCTGATCACCGCCGCAACCGGCCCGGTCACCTGATCACCGCCGCAGCCGGCCCGGCCGCGCGCGGCGCGGACGGCCGGGCTCACCACCGCGCGACGGGAGGCCCGGCGGAGGGAGGCCCGGCGGCCAGGAGCGGCGGCGGGCTCGGCGGTCAGAAGAGGGTCAGCGGCTCGACGGGCACGGGCTCGGGGAGAGGCTCGACCCCGGGCAGCAGGGCTCGTACGTCGTCGTGGAAGCGACGGGCCAGCGCCGGCGCCTCGGCGTTGTCGGGGGTGTGGACGAACACGGTCGGCGAGCGGCCCTCGCGCAGCCACTCGGCGACCGTGCCGATCCAGTCCCGCCAGCCCTCGATCGTGCTCGCCGTGTCGTCCCGGCCGAGGTAGCGGACGATCGGGCGGTCGGTGAGAGCGACCGACCTGCGCGGCATGCGCGGCTTCTTCGACCACGCCTCTCGTTCGGCGTCGCTGGTCGGAGGGCTCCGGAACAGAGTGGTGGTGTCGAAGGGCACCCACTCGGCACCGGCGCGGGCGAGAACCCCTTCGAGAAGCCGTACGGATCGCGCGTCGTCGAAGAACGCGCGGTGGCGGACTTCGACGGCGTACCTGTGCGAGCGGGGGAGCCTGTGGAGAAAGCCGGCCAGGGTACCGAGGTCGGCCGGGGCGAATGATCCCGGCAACTGGATCCAGAGGGTCTGGGCTCGCGGCCCGAGCGGTTCGATCGCCTCGAGGAACGATCGAACCTCCTCGTCGACGCCGGTGAGGTGCCCCTCGTGGGTGATCGTCCTGGGAAGCTTGACCACCAGGCGGAAGTCGGGGCCGGTCTGCCGCGCCCACGACTCCACCGTGCCCCTCGCCGGTGTCGCGTAGAACGTGGTGTTGCCCTCCACCGCGTTGCACAAGGTCGCGTAGGACCGCAGGCGCTCCCCGGGAGGGAGCGGATGGGGCAGGAAACGTCCCTGCCATGACGTGAGAGACCACATCGCGCATCCCACATGAAGCCGCATGACCTCGACGCTATCCAACGACGGCAGGGACGTCGTCCGGGCGGGTGCGCTTTACGGGAGCACTACAGCCGGGCGTCATACGGTAGATCCATTACCCAAGTGAGCATTTGGGTAGACCATCGCACTCGCGACAGATGGGATGTTCCTTAATGAAGGTGGCATTTCTCCTAGCAGGGCTTCTCACCGTGCTCATGGCGGCCCCGGCCACGGCGGCCGAGACCGGATCCGGGGCCGACGCGTCCACCCCCTCCGCCTCTTCCGAGAAACCGGCCTATCCCACCGAGTTCCCCCTCCCGGACGGTTTCCAGCCGGAAGGGATCGCCGTCGGCCCGGGAGAGGCCGCGTACTTCGGCTCGCGCGCGACCGGCGCGATCTACCGGGCCGACCTGCGCACGGGCAGGGGCCGGATCATCGATCCGGGTCCTGGCACCCCGTCGCTCGGCCTCAAGGTCGACGCGCGCGGCAGGCTGTTCGTCGCCGGCGGCACGGGCGGCGACGCCCGCGTGATCGACACCCGCAACGGCAAGGTGCTCGCGAGCTACCGGCTCGCCACCGGCGCCGCGTTCGTCAACGACGTCGTGCTCACCCGCGACGCGGCGTACTTCACCGACTCGACCAACCCCGTGCTGTACAAGCTGCCGTTCGGGCGCGGGGGAGCACTGCCGGACGAGGCGGTGAAGGTGCCGCTGAGCGGGGACATCGCCTACGCGACCGGCATCAACGTCAACGGCGTCGCCCAGACCCCCGACCGCAGGGCCCTGCTCGTCGTCCAGTCCAACACCGGCAAACTGTTCCGCGTCGACCCCTCGACCGGCGTGGCCACCCTGGTGGACCTCGGCGCCGAGTCCCTGGTCAACGGGGACGGCCTGCTGCTGGAGGGCCGCACCCTGCACGTCGTGCAGAACTTCCTGAACACCCTGACGTCCCTCTCCCTGGACCGCGGCGCCACCTCCGGGAAGGTGATCCGCAAGCTCTCGGACGGCCGCTTCGACGTCCCCACCACCGTCGCCTCCTTCCGCGACCGCCTCTATCTCCCCAACGGCCGCTTCACCACGACCCCCACCCCGACGACCCCGTACAACGTGGTGGCCGTCGAGCGCCACTGATCGTTCTCTCAGGCCGGCCACCGCCGGCCCTTTCGACACGAAGCAGGGCGGGTGGGAGCGGGACGACGAGCCGTACTCGCTCCCACCCGCCCCCACCCGCTCCCACGGCCCGCGGTGATCCGCGCCCGGCGACCCGGGCCCGGTGCCCGTCCCGTGATGATGCCGTCCGCGTCACACAGACCTCAGGACGGGCCGCCGAAGTCGACGTCCTTGGCCTCGGCCGTCCCGGCCGTCCGTCCCGGCGCCGTCTGGTAGGTCCAGTACAGGTTCGTGTGCGCGATGACCTGGTCCGGCGGCGGCGCCCCCCACTCCGTCTGGTCCTCCGTCGTGTGGGCGTCGCTGACGAGGGTCGCGTCGTATCCCCTCACGAACGCGCCGTGAAGCGTCGAGCGGACGCACTCGTCGGTCTGCGCGCCGACGACGACGAGCCGCCCGACGCCGAGGCCCGACAGCACGGCCTCGAGGGTGGTGTCCTCGAAGGAGTCGCTGTAGTGCTTCTCGACGAGCGGCTCGGCGTCGTCCGGAGCCAGCTCGGGGACGATCCGCCAGTTGTCGCTCCCCCTGGCGAGCTGCTCGTCCGAGTGCTGGACCCAGACGACGGGGACCCGCTCCCGCCGCGCCCTCTCGACAAGGCCGCCAATGTTCGCGACGACCACGTCGCGCCGATGGGTCCCCTCGACGACACCGTTCTGCACGTCGACGACGAGAAGCGCGGTGTGCGGCCGGTTCTCGAGTGTGGTCATCGCATACCTCCAGCGTGGAGACCCCGGACTTTGGACCGGAGAGGAAACGCGGCGCAGTGCCGCAGGTCTGGTATCGAACACACGTCCACAGTTAACTTCTTGTGGCAGAGCGTGATGCGTGGCGCAGATCGTGAAGCGGGCCTGCAGGTTCCGCTTCCACCCGACGAACGAGCAGGCGGCGTTCGTGAACTTCTTCGCCGAACGCGCGAAGTACCCGACGTTCAAGTCCCGCAAGAAGTCCCGGGCAAGCGCCGAGTACACCCGCTCTGCGTTCACCTACCGAAACGGTCAGATCACCCTCGCAAAGATGGACGCGCCTTTGGACATCGTGTGGTCGCGCCCCCTGCCCGAGGGCGCCCAGCCGTCCACGGTGACCGTGACCAAGGACGCGGCCGGGCGCTGGTTCGTGTCGATCCTGTGCTCGTCGATCGCTGGTTTCCCTCCTCGAAGCTGTGCTCGGCGTGCGGAACCACCCAGCGGTCCATGCCGCTGGGCGTCCGCGATTGGGTATGTGCCTGCGGCGCCGTCCATGACGGTCTTCCCTCGCTCGCGCCGGAATCCTGTGCCCGTCCACGGTAGGCACACCCACCGACAGAAAATCCTCTCCCCTGACATCCGGGCACCCCCGCCCGGTGCCGAAGAGCCGCGGCGTTCCGAGGAGCCCGCCGTCACGATGGTCACCGTGGGTGCTCCCGGCCGCCGCGGACCGGCATCCGGGGAAGCCGGGGAGGGCACCCTCCGGGTCCACAACCAGGGCCGATTTCCGCCAGCGCGTCGGGGGCCGCGCGGACGAGCATGGATCCATGAGCACTCTCCGCGCATTCGCCATCGAGGCCGAGGTCGCCGCCGAGCTACGCGTCCGCGACGACGCCGGGCGTCCGCCCCGCATGGTCACCGACACCGAGGGGGGCTCCCCGCTGCGATGCTGCCTGCGCCGTAGCCTCCCGGGAGAGCGACTCGCCCTGCTCGCGTACGCGCCGCTGCGCCGGTGGGCGGCGCGGACCGGGGGCGACCCCGGCCCGTACGAGGAACTGGGCCCGGTGTTCGTGCACGCCGAGCCGTGCGAGGGTCCCGGCGGGACGGGCTTCCCCGTCGACATGTGCGGTGAGCGGCGGGTCTTCCGCGCCTACGACGCCGGCGGCGGCATCCTCGGCGGACGGCTGGTGGACGGATACGTCAGCCGCGACGCCACCGCTGCGGAGACCATCCTGGCGGAGCAGTTCGCGGACCCCGACGTGGCGCTGGTGCACGTCCGGGCGGTGGAGTTCGGCTGTTTCCTGTTCGAGGTGCACCGCGCCTGACCCTCCCGCGCTACGCCCCGGCGGCGGGATCGGCGATGCGGTACCCCACCCCGGGTGTCGTCGTGATGATCGACGGGCTCCCCAGCTTGCGGCGCAGCCTCCCGATGGTCACGGTGACGGTGTTGGTGAACGGGTCTGCGTTCTCGTCCCAGACCTGCTCCAGGAGGTCCTCGGTGCTCAGGAAGCCGGGGCCGGCGCGCAGCAGGGCCTCGAGGAGCGCGAACTCCTTGACCGAGAGGTCGAGCGGCCGGCTGTCGCGGGTGGCCGTGCGGCGTACCGGGTCGAGCTCGATCCCGGCCGCGCGCAGTGTCCGCGCGCGGGCGAACGGCCGGCGCCGGGCCAGGGCTTGGAGGCGCAGCACCAGCTCGGGAAAGTGGAAGGGCTTGGCGAGGTAGTCGTCGGCTCCCAGGGTGAGGCCGCTGACCCGGTCTCCCGGGGAGCCGGCCGCGGTCAGCATCAGGACCATCGCGCGGCCGTCCCGTTCGGTGATCATCTGGCAGAGGACGTCGCCGTGGATCCCGGGCACGTCGCGGTCGAGGACCACCACGTCGTACGCGTTGAGATCGAGCTTCGCCGCGGCGGCCAGGCCGTCGTGGGCGACGTCGACGGCCATGCCCTGATCCCGCAGCCCCTCGGCCAGGATCTCGGCGAGCGGGCGCGCGTCCTCCACCACCAGGATCCTCACGTGGCGGCGCCTTCCGGCGCGGGCTCCGGCGGCGAGAAGACCGTGGCGCGTGAACCGTCTTCCGGCGCGGGCTCCGGCGGCAGCGAGACGGTGACGCGCAGCCCCCCTTCCGGCCGGGCGTGCAGGGCCAGGTCACCGTCGTGCGCGCCGACGACGGCCGCGACGATCGACAGCCCGAGGCCGGCGCCGGTCTCGGAGCCGGTCCGGTCGGCGGCGAGCCGCCGGAAGGGCTCGGTGAGCCGGGCGACCTGCTCCGGGTCGAGAACCGGCCCGTCCGTCTCCACGACCAGCCGCGCCCCGTCGTTCCCGGTGCCGGTCGCGAGCCGGATCGAGCCACCGCGCCGGTTGTGGACGACCGCGTTGTCGATCACGTTGTTCACCATGCGGGACAGCAGGGGCGGGCTGCCCCGGGTCCATGCGGCGTCCTGGACGTGTGCCTCGACGGTCAGGTCCCTCTCCGCGATGTCCGCCGCTCGGGCGGCCAGCGATTCGGACACCAGGGTGCCGAGCGCGACCGGGACGCGGCCGTGGAGCTCGCCGTGCTGCGCGCGGGCGAGGTCGAGAAAGCCCTCCAGAAGGCTGTCGACCCGGTCGAGTTCGGTGCGCAGCCGGTCGGCGAGCGCCAGCGTCTGCGCCGGCACCGGCACCGGCTTGGCCACGGCCACGTCCAGCGACGCCCTCATGGTCGTCAGCGGTGTCCGCAGCTCGTGGGAGGCGTTGGCGACGAACCGGCGCTGGGCGGCGAAGGACGCCTCCAGGCGTTCCAGCAGCCCGTCGATGGTGTCCGCGAGGTCCTTGACCTCGTCGGCGGGGCCCGGCACGGCCAGCCGTTCGTGCAGGTTCTCGGCCGAGATCCGCCGTGTCGCCGCGGTGATCGTCCGCAGGGGGCGCAGCACCCGGCCGGCCACGGCCCTGCCCAGCAGGAACGAGATCCCCGCCATCACGACCAGCGCGATCACCGAGCCCACCAGGAGCCGGTGCGACTGGACCGCCTGGAGGTCCGAGAGCTGCGCTTCGAGCTGGTGGACGCGCTCCTGGGCGCGGTCGAGGCCGGGTCGCGGGACGGGAGGGGTCTGGCCGGGCACCGGCTGGGTCACGCTGCTCGCGCCGGCCAGCAGGTTGGTGAGAGCCAGCAGCCCCGAGCCGGAGAGGAGGAACAGGACGGCGTACAGGATGGTGAAACGCTGCCGTACCGTCCGCGTCGGTGGTGCGGAGCCTCGCGGCTTGCTCATCGGTCCTCTCCCGTTCGCGTGCGGACCTCCAGGATGGGGTACCTGGCCTAACAGTGACGTGACAGGGGTGGTTCGGGCCGTGTTAGGGCCGGGTCCGTAGAACCGGCCGCATGCGAGAAACCCATGGAACGACCACCGAGCCGTCCTTGACCGCCCATGTGCGCCAGGAGTGGGTGAGGTTCCGCACCCGGGGCCGGATGGTCGCCGTCGCGGCCACGATCCTCGTCATCCTCCTGCTCGGACTGCTCCACGCGATCACCCTCGGCAGCGGCACCCACTGCAGCGACGGCCCGGTGGAGGTCCCCTGCCCCACCGATCCGGCCGGGCCGCACGGCCGGCCGGTGAGCGACACGTTCTACTTCGTGCACCGGCCCCTGGGCGAGAACGGCGGCATCACCGTCCGCGTGACGTCCATGACCGGCGTCATCACCTATCCGCCGCCCGGCCACGACGAGATCGTCCCCGGCCTCGTGCCCTGGGCGAAGGCCGGAATCATCATCAAGGACGGCGTCGCGCAGGGTTCTCCCTACGCGGCGCTGATGCTCACGGGCGCGCACGGCGTGCGGATGCAGCACGACTACGTCCACGACACGGCCGGCCGCGCGGGCGGCGTCTCGGCGGGGAGACCGCGCTGGCTGCGCCTGACCCGCTCCGGCGACACCATCACCGGCTATGAGTCGGCCGACGGCACGCGATGGGCGAAGGTCGGCACCGTCCGCCTCGCCGCGCTGCCCGAAACGGTACGGGTCGGGCTCTTCGTCACGTCCCCGGGTGACCTGACGCTCAGACCGGTCGCCCTGGGTGCGGGCCTCCCGGAGTCGCGCTTCACCCAGGCCACCGCCACCTTCGACCACGTCAGTGTGGAGGGCGGCGCGTCCGGCGGCGCGTGGAGCCACGGCAGCGTGGGCGAGATGGGGCACACCGACTGGGAGAAGTACCACCGGGCGGCCGGGCTCGTCGAGTCGAACGGCGCGTTCACCGTCACCGGAACCGGCGACATCGGGCCGAGCGGCCCCCATGGCGGCCACCCCGTGGAGAGCGGCCTCGTCGGCCTCGTCGTCGGCCTGATCATCGTGCTCGTGGTGGCCGTGCGATTCGTGACCGCCGAGTACCGGCCGGGCGTGACCGGCGGCGCGCCACTCACCGGCCGGACACTGGCGGCGAAGGCCCTCGTGATCGGCGCGGTCACCTTCCTGGCCGGACTGGTCTCCGCGGCGGTCGTGGTGACGGCCGGCCCGAGCATCCTGCGGGCCAACGGCCTCGGTGTCATTCCCGCGTCGGCCCTCACGGGGCTGCGGGTCGCCGCCGGTGTCGCGGCGCTGCTCGCGATCGCCGCCGTCCTCGCGCTCGCCCTCGGCGCGCTGTTGCGGCGAACCCGGGCGGCGATCCTCGTCGCGGTCTCGGCGGTCGTCCTCCCTTACCTCCTGGCGGTCCTGCCGCTCCTGCCCGACGACACGGCCAGGTGGCTGCTGCGCCTCACGCCCGCCGCCGGTTTCGCCGTCCAGCAGAGCATCCACGAGTATCCGCAGGTGGTCGCCCATTACGCTCCGTCGGCGGGCTACCATCCCCTCGCCTGGTGGGCCGGGCTCGCCGTGCTCTGCGGCTACGCCGCGGCCGCCCTCACCCTGGCCGGCCTCCGGTCGCGCCGGAGCGTCCCGGCATCACGACCGCGACCACGCTGGAGGTAGCGACCTGCCGCCTCCTGGTGCGGGCCGGGGTCCGCGGAGGGGGCGGCCGCGCGGATCCCGGTCCGGCGCCGGGTCAGGCCGGGGTCATCCGGGCGACGA
Source organism: Streptosporangium sp. NPDC023963 (assembly GCF_040639135.1). Classification (NCBI taxonomy): domain Bacteria; kingdom Bacillati; phylum Actinomycetota; class Actinomycetes; order Streptosporangiales; family Streptosporangiaceae; genus Streptosporangium; species Streptosporangium sp. NPDC023963. The sequence goes on along the minus strand of NZ_JBEZZK010000008.1, from coordinate 222,570 downwards.
TCATCCGCCAGAGAGCGAGCTGCAGCAGGGCGAGGAGCACGGCGGAGGGCATCAGCGTCCAGATCCCGGCGCTCTGCCCGATGGCGCCGGTCAGCCAGGGAAGCGCCGCGCCGCCGATGACCGACACCCCGTTCATGACGCCGATGGCCGTCGGCACCAGCCGGGTCGTGGTCAGATCGGGCACCACCGCCATGGCCGTCGGGAAGATGGGCCCGAGGAAGAAGCCGAGCAGGAAGAAACCGGCGGTGGCCACGACCGCTCCCGGCGCCGCCCAGGTGAGTACCGCGCTCGCCGTCACGCCGGCCAGGCAGGCGTAGGTCATGCCGGCCGCGGTCAGTCCCATCCGGGTGGCGAGCGGGCTGATCAGGAAACGGCCCAGGGTCAGCCCGAGCCAGTAACCGCTGGAGATGTACCCGGCGGTCAGGCCGGTCTGCGCGTGCTCCTCCACCAGGAAGGTGAACCCCCAGTTGCCCACGCTGATCTCCAGGCCGACGTACACGGCGAGGAACACCGAGGCCAGCACCACAGCGGGCGAGCGCATGACGGCGGTCAGCAGGCCGCCCCGCTCCGATCCTGAGGCCTCGGGGACCGTTGGGAGCACCGGAGCGTCGGGATACGGAGGCCCCGCCTTCACGAGGGGGTCGGCCGCGCCGTCACCCGCGGGGGCGCGCCTGGGATAGGCCGTCAGGAAGCCTGCCACCAGCGGCAGGCACGCCACCGCCAGTACCAGCCACACAGCCGTCCACGGCAGGAAGGTCAGCATCCAGGCGGCCGTCAACGGGCCGAGCAGCGCGCCGACCCCGAAGAACGCGTGCAGGCGGTTGAGCAGCGTCGTGGCCGAGGGCGACTCCGCGAGGTAGGCGTTGAGCACCGACTCCAGCACGCCGGTGCCGTAGCCGACCACCAGTTGCACCGCCACGAAGGCCACGAACGGCGGGCGGGCGGCCATGTACAGCGTGGCCATCACGTACAGGCCACCGCCGACGGCGAGGGCCAGGCGCGTGCCGAGGCGCTCGAGCAGCGGGCCCGTGGCGGATCCGGCGAGCATGAACCCGGCGGAGGAGGCGAAGAAGGTGATACCGATCGTCGTCATGTCGACGCCGTAGTCGCCGATCAGCGCGGGCAGCAGCACTCCGCCCACCCCGGCGTTCAACCCGGCCAGGACGAAGGTCGCGTACGCCAGGACGATCGGCGCCCGGCGCGGGTTGCCGAGGACGGGCACATGCTCTCCAGCGCGGTCGTTCGATGCGGACGGCTTCAGAACCGTCCGGCGACGGCCGCTCGCGTTGAAGCCCGGAGCACAACGCGATCATGGTAACCCGGGGTCGCCCCGCAGGCCAGATCCCAAAAAATACTGAAAAGCACCGCGTCCACCACCGTGAAAGCGGGCTCAGCCGAACGCGGCCCGCACGACCTGTCCGATCGTGGGATTCCTGTCGATCTCCGCCCTGATGTCCATGAGACTCTGGGCGGCCAGGGCCTGACGCAGTGCCTCTTCCGCACGACGCATGGCCGACTTGACCGGGCATGGCTCCTCGGGCGGCGGCGACAGCTCGCCGATCCTGCCGCAGCAACGGATCTCGGCGCAGTGGAACAGGCGCGCATCGCCCTCGATGGCCTCGACCACGTCGAGGAGCGTGATCTCGCTGAGGGACCTGGCCAGGCGGAAGCCCCCGCGCGGCCCGGGGACGGAGGTCAGGAGCCCCGCCTTGGTCAGTTGCTGCAGCTGCTTCACCAGGTAGGGGCCCGGCAGCCCGTGAGCCTCCGCGAGCTGGCCGCCGCTGACGGGACCCCCGCCGATCATGTCGAGGTTGAGGAGTGTGTGGAGGGCCCACTCGACACCCTTGGTCATTCGCATATTGCGGACATCCTATGTCCTGGACCGAGACGAGGCAGCTGATCCGCCGGTCCTCACCCCCCTGACCTGGTGTTACCACGGACAGCTAACCTTGACATTAAGTATCCAGGATATATAACGTCCTGGATAAGAGACGCAGGCCGCGAGCCCTAACGCGGCCCGGTGGCGGCGACATCCGTACTCATCGTTCGCAAGGGAGAAACCATGAAAGACGTTCTGGTCATCGGCGGCGGTTTCGCCGGTGTGTGGAGCACGGCGGGAGCGATCCGCGCCGCGCGTGCGGCCGACGGCGCGGGCGGCGGCGAGGAACTGCGCGTGACCCTGGTCAGCGGTGGGGACGACCTGGTCATCCGCCCGCGCCTGTACGAGGATGAACCGGAGAGCATGCGAGTGCCCCTGGATCGCGTTCTCGGCCCGATCGGCGTACGCCGCCTCACGGCCACCGTGACCGGCATCGACACCGAGGCCCGCACCGTCCGCGCCGTCGGGCGGGAGGGTTCCGCGCTGACCCTGTCCTACGACAAGCTCGTGCTGGCGACCGGCAGCCGGCTGGTCCGCCCCACCTTCCCCGGCGCGCGGCACGTCTTCGACATCGACACCCTGCCCGCGGCGGCCGCGCTCGACCACCACCTGCGCCGGCTCCCCCGGCGGCGGCCCTCCGACGGCAGGTACACGGCGGTCGTGGTGGGCGCCGGCTTCACCGGTCTGGAGATCGCCACCGTCCTGGGCGAGCGGCTGCGGACGATCGCCGACAGGCACGGCGGCGGGGAGGCGGTGCGGATCGTTCTCGTCGACCGCGCCGAGGTCCTCGGCTCGGAGCTCGGTCCGGGACCCCGCCCGGTCATCGACGCCGCGATCGACGAGCTGAAGATCGAACGGCGTCTGGGCCGCACCGTGTCGTCGGCGACCACCGAGGAGGCCGTTCTCTCGGACGGCGAGATCATCCCCGCGGCGACCATCATATGGACGGCCGGCATGATCGCCAGCCCCCTAACGGCCCAGATCCCCGGAGAACGCGACCGGCTGGGACGGCTGAGCGTCGACACGCACATGCGGGTGACCGGAGTCCCCGACGTGTACGCGGCCGGCGACACCGCGGTGGCCGCCGTGGAAGACGGGCACCACACGATCCAGAGCTGCCAGCACGCCCAGCCGATGGGGAAGTGCGCCGGGTACAACGCCGCGGCCGAACTCCTCGGAACAGCCCTCCTGCCCTTCGCCTTCGACCCCTACAGCAACACCCTGGACCTGGGGAGCGCCGGCGCCGTCTTCACGAACGGGTGGGAACGCACGGTCACGACGACCGGACCCGAGGCCAAGACCATGAAGCAGAACATCAACACGACATGGATCTACCCCTCGGTCGACGACCCCGAGCAGATCCTCGCGCAGGCGAGCCGCCTCCTCAACAGCGAACACGCGGCGGCCGTCACCGCCGACCACACTCTCGCGGCCGCCCGCGCGAGGCCGCACGGCAACGCGGACGACCGCGATCACCGAGACGGTTCGCCATCTCCAGATCCGGCCCGTCATGCGGGAGGGCACGACGGCGATGGACGGTTCCCCGGAGGTGGGCCGAGGGCTTGACGGTCCGCTCCGTAGGTCCTTACCCTGTCGCGGTGTCGAAGCGGATCTGGGAGCATCGCCGGATGGCGGATCCGCACACTCGCGTCAAGGACATCGTCATCGGCTGTGCCGGCCCCGAACGCTCGGCCACGTTTCGGGGAGCGCCCCGTGGAAGGCCGATCGCGGCGCGCATGGGTCCGTACGTCCGGCTCGAACGCGAGAACGGCCCGGGGGTGGGTCTCCAGAAACCCGGCGAGCCGAAGGCTGCGGAACGGACGGGGAGTTCGGGATGACGGAAGTTCTCGTCGTGCTCGCGGGCTGGGCGATTCCTGCTGCGGTGTTCTTCTTCATCGTTTACTGGGTGGTGCGGTTGGCGATCCGGCACGAACGTCGAAGAGTGCCGACGTTACATGAGCGTGTGACGGCTGAACGTGCGGCCCAACGGCTGGAATGGGCGAAACGCGAGGCTCGGTGGAAGGACGCGGAGCGCGACGAATCGTAGTGCCGCCTCGAACTGCGTGAGCAGGTCGTGGGCCACCCGGTGAGTGGTCGCCCTGACTTCCTCCAGCAGGCCCGCCGCGCCGAGCGTGAGCGAGCCCACGCACACCGAGGTGGTCCACGTGGTGGTCGGGTGCGCCGCTTCAGCCATGGTGAGGAGCCGCGGACCTTGCCGGGCGAGCAGCGGCGGTTCGGACCGCGGGCCGGGTCTACCCGGTGGAGCCGCGGACGACCAGCCGGGTGGGCAGGATCCGCGGGAGAGGGGTGACGCCTTCGTTGATCATCTTGATGACCGCCGCGGCCGCCGCCGTGCCGAAGCCCGCCTTGTCCTGGGCCAGCGTCGTCAGCCCCGGCGGCACCAGCGCGGCCAGCTCGATGTCGTCGAACCCGACCAGCGCGATGTCCTCGGGCACCTTCAACCCCGCCTCGGTCACGGCCCGCAGCGCGCCGATCGCCATCTCGTCACCCGCGGCGAACACCGCGTCGGGCGGCTCCTCCAGTTCCAGCAGGGCGCGCATCGCGGCGTAACCGCTCGACAGGTAGAAGTCTCCCTCGACGACCAGCTCCGGCCGATGCTCCAGGCCGAGCGCGGCCAGCTCCTCCAGGTAGCCGCGCAGCCGCTCCGCGCCCGGTCTGGTGCGGGCCGGGCCGGTGATGGTCGCGATGGCCCGGCGCCCGGTCGCGTGCAGGTGGCGGACCGCCTCGCGCGCCCCGCCCACGTTGTCGGAGGTCACGTAGGTGGTCCGCGGCCCCTGGACGGGCCGGTCGAGGGAGACGCAGGGCACCTCCGACGCCGCCAGCGGCTGGAGCGAGGGGTCGGCCCTGCCGTTGTCTATGAAGACCACGCCGTCGAGGTTGTGCCTGCGCACGGCGCGGAGAAAGCTGTCGGGCGTGCCGTCCTCGCTGGTGGCGAGCATGAGCAGGTGGTAACCGCGCTCGCTCAGCGCGGTCTTCAGCCCGATGAGGATCTCCTGGAAGAACGGGTGCCGCCAGCCGGGGCGGCGGTGGTCGGTGTCCCAGATCAGGCCGACCATGTGGGACCTCTTGGTGGCCAGGGTGCGGGCCGACTCGTTGGGCAGGTATCCGATGCGTGCCGCGGTGCTGAGAATCAGCTCGCGGGTCTGGGCGTTCACCACCTCGGGGTTGTTGAACACGCGGGAGACAGTCGCCGACGACACCCCGCAAAGGCGCGCCAGCTCTCGAATCGTTGCCACGGGCGTACGTTATCGCATCTCGCTGAAACCGGTTTCATGTAACCGGTTGCATGGAAGTTATGTGAGAGCTCGCACCGTGTCAACCCACCGTCGCGGATTTCCGGCACGTGACGTTTCTGTGACTTGACAGAGGGTGCAGGTGATCTGTGAAATGTCCCACTAACAGGCCGATGCCGCACCGTTGCCGCGGGGCTCGGCCTTCTCATCGCATCTCGCAGTCACCCTTTCTCTCCCTTCGAAGGAGTCCCAGGTGTCTGCTGGACGAATCCGTCTCGCCGCCGGAGTGCTGGCCGCCGGCATGCTCGCCGCCGGTTGCGGCTCTCCCTCCCCCTCCGCCTCCACCGGCTCCACGCCGGCCGACGGCAAGATCACCCTGACCCTCAACCTGTTCGGGAACATGGGCTTCAAGGAGCTCTACGCCAAGTACGAGGCCGCCCACCCCAACATCAAGATCGTCGAGAGGACGTCGGCGTACAACGACCACCACCGCAACCTCGCGGCGCACCTGGCCACCCGCAGCGGCACCGCCGACATCGAGGCGATCGACACCGGCTTCGTCGCCCAGTTCAGGAACCAGCCCCAGCACTTCGCCGACCTGCGCCAGCACGGCGCCGACCAGCTCAAGGACCGCTGGCTGCCGTGGAAGTGGGAGGCGTCGCTGGCCAAGTCCGGGGCCCAGATCGGCTACGGCACTGACGTCGGCGGCCTGGCCATGTGCTACCGCCGCGACCTGTTCAAGAAGGCCGGCCTGCCCACCGACCGTGACGAGGTCGCCAAGCTCTGGCCCGACTGGGCGTCCTACTTCGAGACCGGCAAGCGCTACACCGCCAAGAAGCCCGAAGGCGCCGCGTTCTTCGACGGCGGCCCCCAGGTGTTCAACGCGATGATCGGCCAGGCCGAGACCGGCTACTACGACACCCAGGACAACGTCGTGGTCGCCACCAACCCGGCCATCCGCGCCGCCTACGACGAGGTGCTCAAGGCCGTGGCCGACGGTCAGTCGGCCAAGCTCGTCGGCAGCTCGCCCGCCTGGAACACCGGCTTCGCCAAGAGCCAGTTCGCCACCATCGCCTGCCCCGCCTGGATGCTCGCCAAGATCCAGGACCAGGGCAAAGACTTCGCCGGGCAGTGGGACGTGACCGCCATCCCCGGCGGCGGCGGCAACTGGGGCGGCTCCTACCTGACCGTCCCCGCCCAGAGCAAGCACCTGAAGGAGGCCGTGGAGCTGATCACCTGGCTGACGGCGCCCGAACAGCAGATCGAGGTGTTCACCAAGCACGGCATCCTGCCCTCCACCGTCGCCACCTACGACAAGCCCGAGGTGACCGGGCTCAAGCACGAGTTCTTCAACGACGCGCCGATCGGGCAGATCTTCACCACCGCCGCCCGCAACCTCAAGCCGCAGTACCAGGGCCCGAGGGCCGGCGACATCCAGACCGCCATCCGCGACTCGATCAACCGTGTGGAGGAGGGCAAGCAGGACGGCGCCGAGGCGTGGACGCAGATGCTCGGGGACGTCGAGCGCATCAGCAAGTGACGCGCATCGATCCGTGAGAGAGCCGGGCGACGGCGGGCGGTCAGGGCCCGCCGTCGGCCCCTTTTCCCGAGGAGCCGACCGTGACCTCCGTCAGATCCGTCGCGCCCCTTCCCCCGAGGAGCCGACCATGACCTCCGTCAGAACAGGGCCCCGGCGCCGCTGGGCCTACCAGCTCGACGTCAAGGGCTCGCCGTACCTTTACATCGCCCCGTTCTTCCTGCTGTTCGGCGTGGTGGGCATGTTCCCGCTGCTGTACACCGCCTACGTCTCCCTCACCGACTGGAACCTGCTGGACCCGGCCCGCGAGTGGGTGGGGCTGGCCAACTACGCCGAGTTGCTGGCCGACGACTACTTCTGGAACGCGCTGTTCAACACCGTCAGCATCTGGCTGTTGTCCACCGTGCCGCAGCTGCTGGCCGCGCTGTTCATCGCGCACATGCTCAACCGCAGGCTGCGCGCCCGCACGCTGTTCCGGATGGGCGTGCTGCTGCCCAACGTGACCTCGATCGTCGCGGTAACGATCATCTTCGCCCAGCTCTTCGGCCGCGACTTCGGCATGGTCAACTGGGCCCTCGGCCTGGTGGGCCTGGATCCGATCGACTGGCAGGCCGGCACGCTCTCCTCGCACGTCGCGATCTCGCTGATCGTCATCTGGCGGTGGACCGGCTACAACGCCCTCATCTACCTGGCCGCCATGCAGACCATCCCCGAGGACCTGTACGAGGCGGCCCGGCTGGACGGCGCGAGCCAGTTCACCCAGTTCCGGAAGATCACCGTGCCGATGCTCCGCCCCACGATCATCTTCACCGCCGTCGTGTCGACCATCGGCGGCTTCCAGATCATCGCCGAGCCGCTGCTGTTCCAGGCCGGCACCGGCAACCCGACCGGCGGCTCGGACCGCCAGTTCCAGACCGTCGGCCTCTACCTCTACGAGCAGGGCTTCAGCATGTACGAGTTCGGCTACGCCTCGGCGATCGCCTGGACGCTCTGCATGATCATCGTGGTCATGGCGCTCGTCAACTTCGCCATCACGCGCAGGATCAGGAGCAGCTGACATGGCAACCGCCACCGCCGTCCGACGCGGCCTGAACCGCCGGACCGTCCGGCGCGGCCTGAATCCCCTGGGGGCGGGGTTCTGGACCTACGCCGCGCTCGTCGCCGTGCTGCTCGGCTCGCTGTTCCCCATCTACTGGTCGCTGATCGTGGCCTCCCACGACAACGACGCCATCGCCAGCGTCCCGCCGGTCCTCACCCCCGGCGGCCACCTGTTCGAGAACATCGCCCGGGTCTTCGACACCACCGCGTTCGGCCAGGCGATGCTCAACTCCTTCCTCGTGTCCGGCTCGGTCACCGTCTCGGTCGTGCTGTTCTCCACGCTGGCCGGCTTCGCCTTCGCCAAGCTGCGCTTCCGCGGGCGCAACGTGCTGCTCGTCATGGCCATCGCCACCACCACCGTGCCGCAGCAGCTCGGCATCATCCCGCTGTACATCCTCATGGCGGAGCTCGGCTGGACCGGCAGGCTCGAGGCGGTGATCGTGCCCGGCCTGGTCACCGCGTTCGGCGTGTTCCTCATGACCCAGTACCTCTCCAGCGCCATCCCCGACGAGCTGCTGGAGGCCGGTCGCATCGACGGGTGCAGCACGCTGCGGCTGTTCTGGCACGTCGTGCTGCCCGCCGCCCGGCCGGCCGCCGCCGTGCTCGGCCTGTTCACCTTCATGCAGGCCTGGAACGACTTCTTCTGGCCGCTGGTCGTCCTCACGCCGGAGAACCCGACCGTCCAGGTCGCGCTCTCCAGCCTGGCCAGCGGCTACACCACCGACTACGCACTCGTGCTCACCGGCACCGTGCTCGCGATCGTGCCGATCGTGGCGGTCTTCGCCGCGCTGGGCCGTCAGATCATTGGGGGAATCATGTCAGGAGCGATCAAGGGATGACCCAGGAACATACCGCCTTTCCCGCCGGATTCGTGTGGGGGACGGCCACCGCCGCCTACCAGATCGAGGGCGCCGTGGACGCCGACGGGCGCGGGCCCTCGATCTGGGACACGTTCTGCCGCGTCCCCGGCGCGGTGGCCAGGGGCGAGAGCGGCGAGCACGCCTGCGACCACTACCACCGCTGGCGGGAGGACGTGGAGTTGATGGACCAGCTCGGCGCGGGCGCCTACCGCTTCTCGCTGGCCTGGCCCAGGATCGTGCCCGACGGCGACGGCCGGGTGAACCGGCGCGGCCTCGACTTCTACCGGCGGCTCGCCGACACCCTGCGCGAGCGCGGCATCGAGCCGTACGTCACCCTCTACCACTGGGACCTGCCCCAGGCGATGGAGGACCGCGGCGGCTGGCGCGACCGTGACACCGCCGAGCGTTTCGCCGACTACGCCGAGATCGCGTACGAGGCGCTGGGCGACACGGTGTCACACTGGATCACGCTGAACGAGCCGTACTGCTCGTCCATCGTCGGCTACGCCGAAGGCCGCCACGCACCCGGCGCGCGCGAGGGTCACGGAGCGCTCGCCGCCGCCCACCACCTGCTGCTGGGCCACGGCCTCGCGGCGGCCAGGCTGCGGGCGCGGGCACGGGAGGGGCAGCAGGTCGGCATCACGCTCAACATGTCGCCCACGGTGCCCGCGACCGGTTCGGCGGCCGACGCCGACGCGGCGCGCAAGATGGACCTGCTGGTCAACCGGCAGTTCACCGACCCGCTGCTGCTCGGCGCCTACGCGTCCGACATGGAGGAGACCTTCGGCGCCATCAGCGACTTCTCCTTCCGCCGCGAGGGCGACCTGGAGGTCATCGGCGCTCCGCTGGACTTCCTGGGCGTCAACTACTACTACCGCATCCACGCCGCCGCGGCGCCGTACGAGCAGGCGGACCCCGCGCTGCGCTCCGCCTTCGACCTCGGGGTGCGCAGCGTCACCCCGGACGGCGCGGCGACCAGCGGGCTGGGCTGGCCGATGGAGCCGCAGGGGCTCCACCAGACCCTCCTCGGCCTGACCCGGCGCTACCCCGCGCTGCCGCCGATCCTCATCACCGAGAACGGCTACGGCGACGACGGGACCCTCGACGACACCGGTCGCGTCGACTTCCTGCGCGACCACCTGGCCGCCATCCGCACCGCGATGACCGACGGGGTGGACGTGCGCGGCTACTTCTGCTGGTCGCTGCTGGACAACTTCGAGTGGGCCCGCGGGTACGCCGCCCGGTTCGGGCTCGTCCACGTCGACTACGAGACCCAGGCCCGCACGGAGAAGGCGAGCTTCCACTGGCTGCGCGAGTTCATCGGGAAGCAGGGGTGAGGAGCTCGGGCATGCGATGACGTGCCGGCGCTGTCGCTGTACTCCGCCGCTGTACTCCGCCGCCGTACAGTGCCGCGCCTCCACCCGGGTACTCGGTGGCAGGCGCCCCCGGACGGCTCCCGAGACATGCCCGCGGTGGCCGCGATGTCACCGATACGGGGGAGAGGCGCTCCCTCCCGAGAGGGAGCGCCGGGATCGCTCTCCTCGGCGATTACTTCCGGGCCAAAGAAATCCAGGATTGGGGCGTAAGCAAACCACTGAGGAGTCTCCCGGATGAACCCCCGCAGCGCATTCGTCGCAGCCCCCCTGCTCGTCATGGCCTACGGAGTGATCCGGATCCTCGACGGACTCGACGGCAGCCGAGGCCCCGGCCTCGCCTGGACCACCGGCCACCTCGCCTTCCTCGCGGCCCTGGCCATGTTCGTCTCCACCTTCCTGCAGATGCGCCGGATGGCGGGACGGAACACCCTCTCCAATGTCAGCGCCACGGTCGGAATCATCGGCACCCTGGCGCTTTCCACACAGTTCGTCATCGACATCGTGGTCGGCTTCCTGTCCGCCGACCGTGCCGGTATGGGCATCCTCTTCGACCGGATCCAGGCCGTCCCCGGTGTCTCCGTCGCCGTCTACGACGGCGGTCCGTTCCTCTTCTACATCGGCCAGCTCGCGCTCGTCGTCCAGCTCGCCGCCGTCCGCCGCGTCAAGGTCTGGACGCCCTTCCTGGTCCTGCTCGACCTCCTCCTCCCGTTCGTCGACAAGGACCTCATCCCGCTCGGGGCCGTCTTCCTGCTCGTCTCCTTCGCCCCTCTCGCCGGTCAGGTCTCCCGTACCGCCGAGCCCGTCCCCGCCGTCGTGTGACAGGACGCCAACCGGCGGACCATCCGGTCCGTCGTTTCGCGTTCCCCGTCCCCGCCGTACCGGAAGGCCGGAAAGAGGAGGCAGGATTGGACGCCGTGCCCGCCTTGTCGTTTTTTGTCCGAGCTCGCAGCCGGTTGAGGTCTCTTCCGCCTCCCTGGCTGGACACAGCGCTCGCCGTACTGGTGATGGGCGTGCAGTTGTGGCCGTTCCTCTCCCGCGAGAACCCGTACGCCGTGCCATGGCACTGGTGGGGATACGCGGTCGTGGTCGCCGCCGCCGTGCCGCTGGTGTGGCGACGGCGGGCGCCGGTGGTCGCGCTGGTGTGCACCCTCGTCGCGACCTCCCTCTACGACCTCGCGGACGAGGTCCCCGCACAGCCGATCTGGTACGGCGGGCTCATCGCCATGTACACGGTCGCCGCCTGCTCCTCGCGCCTTCCCCGCGTGATCATGTTCGTCTTCTCGGTCGGCGGGGGCATGCTCCTGGTCGGCTCCTCGGAGACCGCGCTGCGCGGCGTCGTGCTGTTCGTCGCCGCGTACGCGATCGGCCGGGCCTCCGCCACCTCCCGCGCATACGCCACCGCCTTGGAGGAGCAGGCCTCCCGGCTGAAGTACGAGCGCCGGGCCGAGCTCGAACGGGCCGCCGAACGCGAGCGGGCCCGGATCGCCCGCGACATGCACGACATCCTCGCCCACGCCGTCAGCCTCATGGTGGTACAGGCCGAGGCCGGTCCCGTGGTGGTCAGGAGCAACCCGGCCCGCGCCGAGGCCGCCTTCGACGCGATCGCCTCCGCGGGACGCGATGCCATGGTCCAGCTTCGCCGTATGCTGACCGCGCTCAAGGAGGACACGGGTTCGCGTGCGCCGCGACCGACCATCGACGACCTGGCCGAGCTGGCCGGCCAGGTCTCCGACGCCGGGCTCGACGTGACCTACTCCACCTCGGGTGAGTCCAGGCCGCTGCTTCCCGACATCGAGGTCGCCGCCTACCGGGTGACCCAGGAAGCCCTCACCAACGTCGTCAAGCACGCGGGCGCGACCCGTGCCGACATTCGGCTCCTCTGGCAGGATGACACACTCATGATCACCATTACCGACGACGGCCGTGGCTCCGAGCCGTCCTTCCCCACCGGCGGAAACGGTCTCGTCGGCATCCGCGAGCGCGCCGCCGCCTTCGGCGGCTCCGCCACCATGGGCCCTCGCCCGGACGGGCCGGGTTTCCAGGTGCTCGTACGGCTGCCGCTGGCGCAGGCGGTGACGGCATGACCCTGAGAGTCGTGGTGGCCGACGACCAGGAGCTGGTGCGCGCCGGGTTCGGCATGATCCTCGACGCCCAGCCCGACATCGAGGTCGTCGCCGAGGCGAACGACGGTGCCGAGGCCGTCGCGGCAGTCCGTGAGCACCGGCCGGACGTGCTCCTCCTCGACATCCGCATGCCCACGATGAACGGCATCGAAGCAGCCAGGATCGTGTGCGCCGAGACCGACTGCCGGGTGCTCATGCTGACCACGTTCGACCTGGACGACTACGTCTACGACGCGCTGCGAGCGGGCGCGAGCGGGTTCCTGCTCAAGGACGTCCGTCGCGACGACCTCGTCCACGCGGTGCGGGTGGTCGCGGCCGGGGAGTCACTGCTCGCGCCTTCCGTCACGAGGAAACTGATCGCCGAGTTCACCTCCAGAACGGTCGCCCGCCCTGTCACCCCACCTGCCGGGCGACTCTCCGTACTCACGGTCCGCGAGCAGGAGACACTTCAGATGATCGCGCGCGGGCTGTCCAACGCGGAGATCGCAGAAGCCATGGTGCTCAGCGAGCACACGGTGAAAACACACGTCAGCAACGTGCTCACCAAACTCGGGCTGCGCGATCGGGTACAGGCAGTGGTCGCCGCCTACGAGACCGGTCTCGCGGTCCCCGGCGGATCGGCGTGAACGCCGGCGACCCACCACACCGCTCCGGCCCGGACAGCCGACCGGCTTCTCGTCCAGCCGTCGGACCCGGTGCGGCGGAAGGTGGCCCGATCACGCTCGCCGGTGGGCTCCGAACACGGCCGGTGCGCGCCGGCACGTGGATCGGCGCCCATGGGGCGATCGAGAAGTGCTCTGTACTGTGGCTCCATGAAGGATCTTGGTCGTCAGGTCGCGTACTGGGACACCGCCGGCGCCGAGAAGACGTTCACCCACCCCGTCGATCCCGGCTGGCCGGCGACCGTGGACCGGGGGGCGCGAATCCTGGACTACGGCTGCGGCTACGGCCGTGTCATGGCCGAGCTGAGTCACCGGGGCTTCTGCGACGTATCGGGAGTGGACCCGTCTTCCGCTCTGATCGCGCGGGGCCGCCGGTCGCACCCCGAACTGCGCCTCGCGGTGCTGGAGTCCCCGCCGAGCCTGCCGTACCCGCCGACGAGCTTCGATGTCGTGCTGTTGTTCGCGGTGCTGACGTGCGTTCCCGACGACGACGCGCAGCGCGCGCTCATCGCCGAACTCGTCCGCGTCCTGGCACCCGGCGGGCTCCTCTATGTCAGTGACATGGTGCTGCAGGACGACGAGCGGAACCGGGACCGCTACGCCGCCTACGCCCGGCGGTTCAGAGTCCCGTACGGGGTGTTCGCCACCGACGACGGCGCGGTGGTGCGACACCACGACATGGCCGAACTGCACGCCCTCCTGCCTGAGTTCGATCTCGTGGAAGAGCGTCGGATCTCCGCTGTCACGATGAACGGTCACCCGGCGCGAGCGGTGCAGCTGCTGGCCCGCAAACGGTGATCCGGGGAGCCGCGCCGGGGCCCGACAGCCACCTTGACCTCCGCCGCCTGGCTCATACCGCTCCCAGAAGGTGGTTGAGAATTGAAGCGTGCCGACCAGGGTTCTCAGACAGCCCGCGACCGGTGATCGTCCAAACCGGCCTGCTCCTGCTGAAGGCCGTCTCGTGACGTCAACGCTGCCGTGTGGCCTTTCGAGGAGGCTCAGTAGGTGTGGTTGGGCCAGTGCGGGTCCTCCCAGCGGGCGGGACCGGTGAGGCCGAGCAGCCGTACCCGGTGGAGCAGTTCTGCGGGAGCGTTCCGGGCACGGAGCCGGACAGGGGCGTGGCGGATCAGCCAGGCCGTCAACTCGGTACGCGTCTCCTCCTCGTTCCCCCAGTTCCAGCTTTCCCAGGGGAGTTGGTCTCCCAGTAAGCGGTACTCCCAGTGCGCCACCGCTTCGGCCAGGTGCTGGTCGGCCACGGCGTGCGTGTGTGCTTCCCAGGCGTGCAGCCATGGGCTGAGCGTGGTGGAGGCTTCGGCACACAGGGCGAGGACCTCGTGAGCGGGCACAGCGGGATCCGGGTCGGTGAGTGTGTGGGCCCACCAGGCGTGCAGGAATTCCCGCACCGCTGCGGCCTGCTCGGCGGGCCATTGCCACCACTGCCCCAAAGCAAATGAATACCCGACCTCCTCAATGCCGAACGAGGACTCGGCGAGGCCGCCGGCGAGGGCCGTGGAGAGCTGGGGCAGGATGCGGCGCAGCACGGATGCGTGGTCATCCCAGTCCTTGGCCTGCCAGGCGGCACGCAGACGGTCAGGACTCAACTCCACATCCGGCACCTTCAACCGGGCGAGGTCTTCCGCGCCGCCCCAGTGGCACTCGCAGTTCTGCTCGTCGGGACGGGCGGTCATGCCGCGGAAAGTGACGGCCACTCGGTCCAGCGCGGCGTCGAGACGAAGGCGCTCGGGCGTCCGGTCAAGGTTCGTCATGCGTGTTCGCCTTCAAGGACTCCGGGAGCCTGAGCCAGCCGAAGATCGATTGATGCAGCTCACCGGCAAAGGGCTCGTCTTCACCGAACCCAAGCCGGCGGCGGGCAAGCGGACCGTGGTGATCCCCGAACTGATCATCGAGGACCTGCGGGCTCACGTGAAGGACTTCACCTGGGACGGCGACAAGGGGCTGATCTTCGCGGGACCGGATGACGGTCCACTCCGGAACACCGACTTCAGCCGCCGCGTCTGGGCTCAGGCGCCCGAAGACGCGGACCTTCCGAAGATCCATTTTCGCGACCTGGTCATCCACGCAAACGGCTTCCATGGTGCGAGCGTCTTCTCCGAGCGAGCGGGCGCGGCCCGTTTCGAACCCGCCGGATCGCGAAACCGATCAGCCACATCTGCACGGCCAGCACCGGAACCGCCGACAGCGCCCCGGTGGTGAAGGCTTCCCCCGTCGCGGGCGAGCCACCGCAGTCCAGGACGCCTCCCCGCTCATACTGCTCACACTGGATGGCACGAATGACAGACGTCGCGACGACCCAGTTCACGAACGCGAGCACCGGCAGCGACATCACCGCGAAGAAGGCGACGCAGCCCGCCCTGCCCGCCCTCGTCGTGTCTGTTCGGACCGGAACCGGCTCAAGACGCCGCCCCAGGTCCCGTTCCTGTCCCATGGGCGGAGCCAAGCATGGAGGTGTGCTGAAACCGAGGAGAGGATGTGAAGGTTCCGCACGCCCCGCTTCCTCTGCGTTCCGTTGCGCCGGGCGTCGAGGGGTTCTTGGTTCAAGCCTGATGCTTTCGACCGGGTTCCCGCGTTGTGGCTATTTATTGGCTTCGGTTCGACGAACGATCTCGTCAACGACGTGCGCGAGCGGCGCGGTGGCGTCGATTAGGATGCCGTTTTTCGGGAGGTCCTCTTTCGTTCGGTGCAACCGCACGACGAGTTCCCTTTCCACCGGCTTACTGCCCCACTCGTCTTCCGGCCGCTGGTCAAGTCGCTGATTCAGCGTGTCGAGGTCGACCCCCAGGACGAAAACGCCGTCAAATAAATCAATGAAATGAGAAAAATTCCTGGACCCACCGCAGAAGAATGTCACCGCCTCATCCTGGTCGGCGATCAGGGCTCTTACCTTGTCTACCTGCCAAATGTGGTTCTCGTGCGCCAGGCTATCCGTTGGCCTACCTGTTTCCGGATCGCCCTGATAAGCCAACTCGGTGTCACCGTTGATGGCGTGGTAGCCGCGCCGCCGCAACTCTTTGCAGACCGACGTCTTGCCGGTGCAGGAAACTCCTTCGACCAGATAGTTCCTGATGCCCATCGCCACAGGATAATCGAGGACGTCCCCGCCCCCTCGATGTCGTCACCGATCGATTCCGGGCCGCCGACGGCTCGGTGTCGCGGCGGTTTCTGTCTCCGCCCGTCCACGTCGAAGTCCTGCGGCCGTGCGGTCATGCCGGAGTCTCCGCTCCCTGCTCATAGAGCCTACGGACTTCCGACGGGAGGGCTCGGAAATCCAGGCACACGAATGTGGCATAGGGGAAAGTGATCGTGTTCGCTCCAGGCGTCCGCCGATCGCCATATGGATCCTGTGGATCCCTGCCCTGTGGTGAGTACGCTGCCGGGATGGTCACGGACTATGGGATGTCGGAGTCGCAGTTCCCGCCGAGGCGCGTGGCCGGTCGGGGGCGTGGCTGGTATCGAGGCGACTGCCACGTGCATTCGGTTCTCTCGAACGGCGGAGAGCTGACACCGGAGCAGCTTGCCACCGGTGCCCGTGCGGCGGGGCTGGACTTCATCGCGACCACTGAGCACAACACCGCAGACGCACACGGCGCCTGGGGTTCGCTCGTCGGTGACGACCTGCTGGTGATCATTGGCCAGGAGGCCACCAGCCAAACCGGGCACTGGCTGGCGCTCGGCATCAATCCGGGGCAGGTCGTCGACTGGCGGTATCGCGTCCGCGACGACATGATCGGCAAGCATCTGAATCAGGTACATCAGGCCGGTGGGCTGTGCGTAGCGGCCCACCCGCACGCGCCGTACCCCTCCGGGGTCTTCATGTACCCGTTCGAGGGATTTGATGCGGTCGAGGTGTGGAATGGATTGTGGGCCTCCGATGAGCCGTGGCAGGCGGACAATGAGGCGGCACTGGCCGAATGGGGTCGTGGTCTGGCCGTCGACATCCGCAACGAACGGTGGCGGTCGGCTATGGGCAACAGCGATGCCCATCTGGAGGGCCAGATCGGCACACCCCACACCGTTGTGCTGGCCGAAGAACTGAGTACCGACGCAACCCTCGCCGGAATCCGTGCCGGCCGGAGCTGGATCGCCGAATCGGCCACGATTGAGCTGTCGCTCATGGCCTCTGCCCGTGATCGCACTGCCGGCATCGGGGAGCGGCTGGATACCGGCGACGGACCGGCTGTGGTGCGGGTGGACGTGCGTGGCGTGCCATCCGGCACTGTCAGCTTTCACACCGATCGTGGGAAGGTGTACCGCGAATCGTTGCCCGTCGACGGATCAGGGTCCTTGGAGTGGCGTACCAGCGCGAAGGAGTCGGCGTTCGTTCGCATCGAGGTGCGTCATCCCGGCGGGCACATGGCGGCGCTCACCAACCCCATCAACCTGAGCTGAAACGCTGCAATGCCGACGCGCCATTGGAGCGGGCGGCGGGAGTCTCACCGGCACCGGGATCTGGGCCTCTTCGTGTCCGTGAGAATGATGGCGCCCAGGAGATTCGAACTTCTGACATCCTGCTTGCAAAGACGGATGCCGCTCTTCCTCGACCTGCGAAAATGCAGCTCAGCGCACTGATCGCGTTCCCCGTGACTCCCTGCTGCTCCCCCTGTTCCCCGGTCGTACTGGCACGCGAGTGACACGTCACCCACGACTCTTGATCGCTGCCTCAATACGTAGCCCGATTCCGACGGTCGCAAAGATGAGCGCTCCAAGGAGGGCGTTGGTTGTGAGCTCTTCTTCGATGATGAAGCCGAGGATGGGAACTGCTGCGCTCAGAGCAAGAGTTGCGTTCCCCCACCCGTCCACTGGTTGGGTGCCGTCAGTTGTTTTCCCCTGACGTGCGGCAGGATCTTGTTCACTCATGCGCTGAGTCTCCCATTGGTGTGTGAGGCCGGCAAAGGGATAGACCATGCTACGCATGCCCCTTCTCGCCGGATTTTCCCGTCTGCCTCGTCCTGCCCCGGAGGGGCAACAGTTCGGGGACGGAGGGTCAAGGTCGTCTTCGCGTGTACGTCAGCCGGTAGACGTTCCTCGGCCATGGGATGCCAACGGTCACAGACGGACTTGATCTGGAGGAGTCGAGTTGTTGGGCTTGCCTGGGACGTGGCAGACGGGAAGATCCGGCTTCCACCTCAACCACCTATGGCCTTCGTGGTGCAATGTCGATCACCCCGGAGCCGAAGTACCCCCGCCGGAGGCATCTGGTTGAAGCTTGGCGAGATTCCCGACCTGAGAGAGCGAGTGGGTCGGCGCAATGCGAAGCACCCGCAGGGCCTCGAAGAGGTTGGGCCTGCCAGTCGAAGCTCTCGCTCTGGGGCGGTGGTGCGGCCCCACTGCGGCGTGACAATGGGCGGGCGCGAGGTACGGGCGGCTTGGCCTGCGGAAATAGGAAGCGGCAATCAGGATGCCCATGTCAGGATGATCGCTCTGTACCCGATGTGAAAGGAACTGAATGGTTATGCCTAGCGCCATTACTTTGATCCGCGCCGCTTCTCTGTCCGACGTCGCCCAGTACGCTTACGCAGCCACGGCGCCCGCCGAGTCACGACTCATCTTCCTCGCCGGTGCGTGTCCCCTGAACGAGGACGGGTCGACGGCAGCAATTGGAAATTACGCAGGCCAAGCAGCGAAAGCCATCGAGAATATGCAGGCGGCTCTCACTGCCTCTGGCGCATCATTGCAGGACGTCATCAGCACAAGGGTTCTCGTCGCCTCCACCAGACGGGAGGATTTGGTGGCTGCCTGGGAGGTGGTCCGGGACTCGTTCGGTGACCATGACGTACCGAGCACCTTGTTGGGAGTCACCGTGCTTGGTTATGCCGACCAGCTCGTTGAGATCGAAGCAGTCGCCGCCGTACTTGATTCCTGAGTGCAAGTCGTGGTGATCGTGAGGGCTGCATCTGTGCGGCGGCGTGGCAAACCCCGGTCGGAGCGTTCGGTTGGTACGGCGGGGCTGGCGTGGCGGTACCCGGCCCGGTGTCCCGCCCGCCATCCGGGACCGGCCTCCAGGCCGCACGCCCGGACGGCGGGCGGGCGGAGGGCAGGGCTACGGCGGCGCGCCGCGCCGCCGCTTGACCTGGACGCCGGGACCGTGCGCGTAGAACGTCAGTTGATGCAGCTCACAGGCAAGGGGCTCGTTTTCACCGAACCCAAGCCGGCGGCGGGCAAGCGGACCGTGGTGATCCCCGGGTTGATCATCGGGGACCTGCGGGCGCACGTGAAGGACTTCACCCAGGACGGCGACAAGGGCTGATCTTCGCGGGGCCGGATGACAGGCCACTCCGGAACACCAATTTCAACCGCCGCGTCTGGGCTCAGGCTCTCGTAAGCGCGGGCCTTCCGAAGATCCATTTTCACGACCTGCGGCACACCGGCAAAACCCTCGCCACAAACGCCGGGGCGTCGATCCGGGAGCTGATGGAGCGCATGGGCCACTCCAGCACGCGGACGGCGATGGTCTATCAGCACTCGACCGACGAACGGCAGCGGGAGGTGGCACGGAAGCTCGACGGCCTCGCCCGTGGGGCGCTGGCGAAGGGATCGGGCACGCAACGGGCACGGGAGCGGAAGAAGGCCGAATGAAGATCAAAGCCCAGGTTGCGGCAACATGCCTGACCTGGGCTTCTGTCTGCCCGAGGGGGAGTGGAGCCTAGGAGATTCGAACTCCTGACATCTTGCTTGCAAAGCAACTCAAGCGGGGACGGGACCATGGCATACACCCGTCCCCACCTGCGCACACGGTCCATGGTGATCCACCGCCGTCCGGCCTCGTCCAGGGGCGTTGTCACCCAGTCGGTCATCCAGAGGCCCGGCCTTCGGCAGGGATCGGACGCTGAAACCGTTGGTGCCCATCGGGCGTCGCCGTACCGCCGTCGTACTACACAGGATCACGGCCACTCAACCCGGATAAGGTACACCTCGCGTTGCTCGTCCAAGACTACGTAGGTCGCGAGCCCTCGCTCGCCGAACGCGTGAGTAAGCATGTTGGCCTTGGGGTTGGCCGGGTTGTACGGCTGACCGCTCCACGGCGCGACTTCCAGCAGGGTGAGCAGTTCGGCGAGTGGACGTAGCGCTTCCACGGGAATCGCCGCGATCTGCTCTTCGGCGAGAGGATCGAGGTGACCTGGTACACCTACAGGTCGACCCCACGAGCGCCGAGAACCTCACGCCACGACCTTCCAGAGGAGACCGGTTCACCGGCAAGGACCTGCTCGGCTCTGGCATGCATCTGGCGACGTCCCTCCGGATCCCGCACCGAGTCACACGCGGAGATCCACCAGCGATGCACGAAGGCGTTGAGCACACCGAGATCCAAACTCACTCGAACCTCGTCGAGCACTGCCTTGAGCCCCGCGTCGAACGCTTCGCGGTCCTGCGGCACGACCAGGGCGGCGCGGATAGCCCGCAAGCTCTTCTCAGGCATCGGTGAGGCAGGGGGCACGAAGCCGTGGGGCTGTGCGGTCATGCTGGAATCTCCTCTCCCTGCTCATAGAGCCTACAGACTTCCGATGGGATGGCTCGGAAATCCAGTCACGCGAGCACGTGAAAACGAGGCGATGTGCTGCGGCGTAGCACCTGGCCGCACAGCCGGGGGGACGAGCCCAGGTTCGAGGCGCAGATGGAGCACGACAACGACCGGGCCGCGTGACCTACCGGAACGCCGAACAGAAGACCATGTGGCCCCGGTCTGCTCGGCTTGTTCCGGGTCGATGGCAGACGGGATGATCAGGCCCCTACCTCAGCCACCTACGGACCGCGCGAAGAAGCTCGCGATCATCCCGGAGCCTGAGCGCCCCCGCCGGAGACGACGTTTATTTTGTGGGAACCTTTCCCACTTCAGTGCCGTTGCCCATCAATGCGACCTTGATCCGTCAACTTGCGAGAAGGAAGGCAATGTCTCATGGCGCTGTTCCGGGACGACACGCAAGATGTCCAAGAAACCATCGCGGAGGCTCGGCAGGCGCATCAAGAGGGGCAAGAGATCTTTGTCTCTCGTATCCAATCCAAGTATGGGAAGAAGCGCGCATGGGCTGCATCGGATGTGGCTGAGTTGATCGCAGGTGTCGAGCGTGAAGGGTGGCAACTCAGCCATACGTCGGAGGGTCTGGTGGGAGACGTTCTTTCGCAGTTGACCTGCATTTTTCGCCGTCGCTGATCGCGGAGTCCCAGGCGGCGGCGTGGCCCTGATGCGGCGGTAGGTGGGCAGGTACGGCGGCCCGGTGGTGCGGTGGGCGGCTTGTGGTCCTGCCGCCGGCCGAGACCGGCGCCCACGCCGCACGCTCGGGCAGCGTTTGGGCGGCGCGCCGCGCCGCCGCCTTGACGCCGGGACTGTGCGCGTGGAACGTCAGTTGATGCAGCTCACCGGCAAGGGGATCGCCTTCACCGAGCCCAAGTCGGCGGCGGGCAAGCGGACTGTGGTGATCCCCGATCTGATCATCGAGGACCTGCGGGCGCACGTGAAGGACTTCACCCAGGACGGCGACAAGGGGCTGATCTTCGCTCGACGGCCTCGCCCGCGGGGCACTTGAGAAGGGAACGGGAGCGGAAGAAGCCAAATGAAGATCAAAGCCCAGGTTACGGCAACATGCCTGACCTGGGCTTCTGTCTGTCCGAAGGGGAGTGGAGCCTAGGAGATTCGAACTCCTGACATCCTGCTTGCAAAGACGCATGCCGATCTTGCTCGACCTGCGAAGACGCAGCTCCGCGCCCTGATCGCGTTCCCCGTGACTCCCCGCTGTTCCCCCTCGTTTCCCGTCCCATCGGGCACGCGACGGGCACGGCGATCATGTGGGGTCACGGGTCTGTTCTGCCGGATCTCTGTCCTACGGTGTGCGGTCACCGTATTTGTCGATGATCGCGCTGAGAGTGCGTGGGGCTGACGGCATCTCCTGCCCCAGTGGATCCGGTGAGGTGACGCCGGTGTGTACGGATCGCATCCATTCGTCGTCGACCACAGCCTGGCATAGCGCTTCGGCGGTGATGAGCGTGGCGAGATCGCAACTGTTCTCCCAGATCTCCCGACCTGCTGGGCTGGCGGCGATCCATTGCTCGACGCTGGCGAGATCAGGAACTGGGTACCAGTCCCACTCCAGCCTGTCGAATTCGACCACCAGGCCGCTTTCCGTGCGATACGAGACCATCGCTGGGGCGTGATCGATCCATGTAGCGCTCAGGCAGGGGCCGTACTGCGCCAGAATGGGAAGAGCTTGATCGGTGGTGGAATCGACGCGGTAGTCCATGATGACGGTGCCCTTGCCGAGGCGCCCGATGAACATGTCGACGTCGTCTGCGAGGAAGCGCGCCGGCTGGGTGCTCTCGGGTGAGATGGCATACGCAGCCAGGACGTCGTCAATCTTGGTGGCAGAGCACCACGTCAAGTTGACGACCAGCTGAGTGCGCAGGCGAAACCACTCGCGGTAGGTTGAGTCGATCACGGACGTTCCTCTCAGCTGACAGTATCCGCTATGGGCCAGCTCAATGATCTTCGCGTATCCGCGTACCGTCCGCCGCCGAACCGCGATCAGCCACGTTGCTCGGTGAGCCAGGGTGAGGAACGAACCCTGGCTCACCGATCGCCCCAAGCATGCACGGGCCTCCAGCCATGCGGTGGCGATCGTAGGGCCGCATCTGTGCGGCGGCGTGGCAACCCCGGTCGGTGCGTTCGGTTGGTACGGCGGGCCGGCGTGCGGTGCCCGGCCCGGTGTCCCCCCGCCGTCCGGGACCAGCCCCCAGACCGCACGCCCGGACGGCGGGCGGGCGGAGGGCCGGGGGTACGGCGGCGCGCCGCGCCGCCGCTCGACGGCCTCGCCCGTGGGGCACTGGCGAAGGGATCGGGCACGCAACGGGCACGGGAGCGGAAGAAGGCCGAATGAAGATCAAAGCCCAGGTTACGGCAACATGCCTGACCTGGGCTTCTGTCTGCCCGAAGGGGAGTAGAGCCTAGGAGATTCGAACTCCTGACATCCTGCTTGCAAAGCAACCCAGACGGGGTCGGGACCATGGGCAATACTCGCTCCCACCTGGGCTTACGGTCCATGGCGGTCCACCGTCGTCCGGCCTCGTCCAGGGTCGTTGTCCCAGTTGGTCACTGAGTGATTCGCATCCGGGCCGGTCAGAGCACGCTCTTTAACTCCCGACAGAGTAGGGCAGCCGCGTCCGAGACCACGATCGGTCGTTGGACCAAGCGGCCTACCCAAGCCGGGGCGACTCCGGAAAGCGTCCTATACGATCTTTTGGTGCTGACCTGGAAGAACGCGCCGACGGGCCGTCGTTCGTGGGCGTGGTTCGCGGTGGCGGTGAGCGCTTCGCTAGCGCCGTGGGCGTTGCTCGCTACGACGGAAGGCGGAGGGTCCGCTCCCCCCTTGCCCTTGATGATGATCGCCATCTCCCTTGCCGGAGCCTCGGCACGGAACCTCATAGTCCTGGACGTCTTCGTCATCGGTGTCCTGCCGCTTTTAGTGGGCGTCGTTGCCGTGGCAAGATCTCGCATGCTGGTCAGCGTCACCAGCGGAATCTGCGGCATCCTGGCCCTGCTTCATCTGGTGCCCTTGCTGGAACGGCTTCCGATAACCCTTCCACCGGCGAACGCCACTGCGGACATGTTCGCCGGCAGTCAGCCGGACTTCTACTTCGGTACGCACCCAGAGGGAGGGGTCTGGGCGCTGGCTCCCATCGCCTATGCGGTCAGCGCAGTCGCACTCCTCGTTGCCGCCCGGCGGAGAGCTCGCGGCGTGACGCGGGACTGACTTCGTGGCTGCCGTACTCCCTGATCACTTTCCGCCCCCATACCCGATGGGACTCTGCTTGGGTAAATTCGAGTGATCATCGTCACGGGGTACCGTTCGCGCGTCGTCAACAGATTGATCATGTTCTCGGACGCGGCTGCTTTCATGCTTTTAGAAGCCCTTGAGCTACGTGGAAGTGGCGGCGTCTTCCCCGGTCCTCATACGAGGCCGCTCAGTTCTCGATATGCCTCGCGTAGTTCTACGGCTTCCGGCATACGACGCGTCTCGATGGCGCCGATCACCTCACGTGCCCTCCAGTAGTTGGACGGCACCAGCGCGCCACTCGTCATGGTCGTGAGGGCAAGCTGACTCGCCTCATCGGGCTGGTCGGTGGCGAGAAGCGCCAGAGCAAGGTCAAGGCGCGCGGAGGCCGCCCTACGCGGGCGAACCAACCCGTCCGCGGCCGACTCCAGGCGTGCGAGCACCTGCCGGGCGTACGGCTCGGCGGCCGGATCTCCCAGCCATGACAGCGTGGTCGCCACGTACGCCTCGCTCTTGGAAGGGTCGTAGCGGTAGTGGTGCTCGGGATGCTCGGGCATCGACAGCGGCGAGACCAATCGGGCAACGCGATTCAAGGCGTCACGTGTCTCCGGGCCGGACCCGAGTCGTGCCCAGATCCGGCCTTCCTGCGCGGTCGCTTGGATGTAGGCCGAACTGGTGCGCGGTGCGATCGCCTGCGCCCCTTGGGTCAGCGTCAGGGCACGGCGGTAGTCGCCGGTGGTGACCGCCTGCCATGCCTCCGTCTCCAGACGCCACGCGGCGATCTCGGGATACTCGGCGTGCTTGGCCAGCTGGGCGGTCGTCCGCAGCCACGTTCCGGCGGCCTCGAACTGGCGAAGGTCGATGTGACAGGTGGAGGCCAGCAGCGACAGCCAGCCACCGGCCGTGAGGAGGCGGCGGTGCTCGGCGAACGTCTTCTTGGCGTCGACCAGGTGCGAGACATACGACAGGTGCCGACGTACCCGTTCCAGCAGCTCGGCCGGTGGTGTCGCCTGGTAGGCCATCGCGAGGTCATCGACGGCCAGCTCCAGCCGGTCGAGCGTTTCGGTGCCCACGTCACTGGCGGCGACACGACGGGCCAGCTCCAGCGCCTCGATCTCCTCGGCGAAGTGAGGAATACCCGGCGTCGTGCTCTCCGGCTCCTCACTGAACAGCTCGGCTTCTTCCGCGCCGAACACCCGGCAGTAGAGCAGCCGATACGGGTCCTTGGGCTGGTGCTTGCCCGCCTCCCAATCCTTGATCATTCGGATCAGGGAATCCCGCTCGGGCAGGCGGGCGCGAGTGCGCGGATCGGCGGCCTCGGCGAGCTGCCTGGCCATGTCTCGCTGCGTCCACAACTTGCCACGCCTCGCGGCGCGTAACCGTACGGCCCAGGCCGGAACGTTATTCATTGTGTGCACCTCGGGGGACTGGGGTCCTCCTGTCTCCCTCAGTCTCCCCTACTCGCACTGTCGGCGCGGGGTACCCGGCGATGTCATGGGAGCACCAGGAAAAACGGGACCCGCAGGCGCGGTAACGCCGTACGGGTCCCTTGATCGCACACTGGAGGTGCGACCCATGGACAACTGTAGAGCCGTCCCACCCGCTGTTGATGAGGCGACGGTGGAGAGCCATGACAAGGCACTGGCCGTCGTTCAGCGGCTTCTCATCGAGCGGGGAATCCGTGCTCACCGTCATCACACGATCAGCCTGGGGCTGTTCGCCAACAGCCCGGCCGCCTGGCCCGACCAGCCTCCGCTTCGGTCGTGGATGGAGCGACACCCGCCAGAGCTGACCGTGAAGGGTCCGCAGGGCTGGCGCATGGCCACGGTGACCATGGGTGCGCGCTCGGGCAGCTACCTGGTCTCCCTGCGCAATGGCTCCGACCTTCAAGCGGTGCGAAGCGAGCATCCCGAACAAGTGGTCGCCCTGATCGTGAACGCCCAGGGGTCGTGACCGTGTACGGCTGGGTCATCTTGGGCGATGCGGCCACCAAGAGAGCCAACGGCCAGGAGGTCATCGTCACGGCCGTAAAGTCGGGCGACATCGGGGTGGTCATCAGAGCGTGGGAGGACGCTGAGCGCCACCGGATGCTGTACGAACTGGGCAACCTCGGCCGTCTGGTCGATGCCGCGCTAGCCCGCCTCCAGGCCCACCACCACACTTCGGACAGTCGCGGAAAACACATGCTGCGAACCGACGACATCAAATGATCACCGGTCGGGTGCGGCGACAGACCTCTCGTGGTCGCGTTGCCGCACCTGGCTGGCAATGGCCGTGAGCAGGTAACCGTGTCGTCCGGTGGCAACCTGACCCGGAGCGCAGTGCCGCCAGGCGCGAGCACAGGAAGCAGGGCGGCAGAGTCCTTGATCATCTCTATGGGGGCGTTCCTGATGATCACTGGGTGGAGACGGCCGGCGCAATGCCGAATGGCACCCCGTAGGGGCCGCGCAGCGGTTGGGCCGGCGGTCGCAGCGGCAGGTGGCAGCGCGTACCAGGGGCGGCGGGTGCGTTCGGTGCGGCGGGTGCTCGGTGCGGTGGGCGGCGGGCTTACGCCGTGCCGTCCCGGCTGGCGCGGGTCGGGACCGGCCGCCAGGGCCGCACGCCCGGCCCGCTGGCCGTGCCGGGACGGCGGGGCGTGTCCCGCCGTGCGGCGGCGCGAAGCGCTGGCGCTTTGAACCAGTAAAGAAACTCTGAGCCACCTCATGATCGGCGCCCTGTCAGGTCTCATGATCGGCGCCCGGTTGATCATGAGGTCAACACTCCAGCCGTGGATCGTGGCCTTTCGGTTGGAATGCCTCCGTGTGCACCGGATATCAGGACGCCTTGGCCGCTTAAAGCGGCGGTCGTTATCCGGCGGCCGGATTCAGGGAGACGGAGGTCTCAGAACTCGACCAGTCTGAAGGTGTCACCACATCGTCGGCGGAAGGAACGGCGATGTCGGTTTCGGCGCCCCAGCCGGTCAGGCGAGCGTCAACGACATAAGAGACGGGGACATCACCGTTCTTGGAAAACGGTTCTCTCCACGAACCCCAGGCCCTGCGTACCAGCTGGTCCTCACCGAGCCAGAGCCGCCAAGATATCTTGGCCTTCGCTTCCTTTCGGGTGGGCTTCGCCACGAGTCCGAAGGGAAACCCGGGAGAGGCCTTGTAGAGCTGACCGAGGTTGATCGTGCCCTGGTAGAGCGCGGTAGGAGTGCCGTCGTAGATGCCTGCGGGGCGCTTGACCTTGGTGGTAGCCAGCACCGCCTTCAGCATGACCGGATCGGCGAGTTTGATCCAGTCAGCGCTCAATACCGGCCGGATCTCGTTGTCCTCGCGCGGGATCCAGCTCTTACCGTTGGGCAAGTGGTCATCCTGGATGTACTGGCGGCCCTCAATGGTGATCTGCCGTATGGGGTCGGTCCAGTTTCTTCGGTCGGAGTCATAGGTCATATCGATGGTCGTGATCTTTCCCCTGCCGAACTCGGCGACGGCCTCGGTCCAGAAGTGTTCCTTCTCCCCGTCCGCTATGTATGTGGAAGTGTGGACCTTCGACATTTTCACGCCCCGGTTTTCGACGAGCTGGCGCTTGAGCGCGTCGATCGGGTCGGCGGGAGCGCCCTGGGCGTTCGCAGTGCTGCCGAGTCCAGTTGCCATCATCGGGACGACCAGCATGACGGCCGACGCAGCGATCCATCGCCTCATCTGAGAATGTCCTCCCGCTCGTACCCCACACGGTGAAGGGCTGCAGCGCGATCTTTACACTCCGACATCTCGCGCTAATTACAGCGCCCCGCCACCAAGCCGGTTACTCCGCCTCTACGGCTGGGCTTCTAGATCATGAGGGCGATGCGGTGACACCAAGACCGTCAAGTCCCGCCGGACTCTCAAGCTGCCACAGCGGTGTGTCGAGGCGCTGCGCGATCTCTGGGAACACGAAGGGCTCACCCGTGAGGTCGCCGATCATGGCGGAACGGGCAGGCTGGTGTTCTGCACGAAGAACGGGACTGCGCTGAGCTCTGGCAACGTGCGGCGGGACTTCCGGAAGATCCTCAAGGAAGCCGGGCTGGTCGACACGGAGTGGACGCCTCGGGAGATGCGGCACAGCTTCGTCTCGCTGCGCTCGGACTCCGGCGTCCCCATCGAGCACATCTCTCGCCTGGTCGGCCACGCCAACACCGTGGTCACCGAGACGGTCTACCGGCTCCAGATCCGGCCCGTCATGCAGGAGGGCGCGACGGCGATGGATGATCTCTTCGGAGGTGCCCGGGGAGCTTAGTCACCCAGTTAGTCACTCAAGCCCGGTTTTCATGATCACAGAATGAGCATTCCCGCAGGTGGAGCCTAGGAGATTCGAACTCCTGACATCCTGCTTGCAAATCGGTCGGATCTTGAGCCGTACAGGGCCTGAGCTGGGAGGCGGGCTCCCCACGAGCGACCGTGACTGACCGCCGTTGACCGCCCTTAATGGCCCGCTAATGGCCCGACGATCAGCCGCGTGAGCTGGTCTTCCTCGCGCGGCGCGCACACCCCGCCCGCCTGATCATCCATCTACGGCTTGATCCCTCCCGTCCGACGATCATCCCGGAGCCAGAGGCCCCCGCCGGAGGCGTGCCAGCGGCAGCAGCCATAGGGTCGTCGGGTTCGGTTCGACACGTGATCCTTTACGCTTCCAGCGGCAAGGCGCGCCAAGAGTTCTCCCTCGTGCGGGCAGGCCGAGCGGTGGGCAGATCATCGACGTCAAGCGATGAGTCGCGCGAAGTGTGATGGGTGCCACGCGACGAGGTCCTGTCACTGCCCACAATCGCTCGATGCGCATGCGGATAAGCACTATTTGAGTGGTTCAGCGTGTGCCCTGCATCGGCTGATGGCATCGTGGGTCCATGGGGAAGGATCTTGTCCGGGGCGCTGGTGTTGGGCTGGTGGTAGGCCTCGGGCTCGGGTATCCGGTGTCGCGGTTGTACGAGGAGGACATAGAGACGTACACGGTCATGCCCTTAGTGGCTGTGGGCGTATTGCTGGTAGTTCCCGTCGGATGGCTGCTTGCCAGAATGTTGAGGATTGCGCATCCGATCCGCAGCGCGTTGCTTGCGCCCTTGTTGTTGTTGGTGTTGAAGAACGCGGTGGATCTGGCCGTGCCGAGCCCCCGTCCCCACCTGGCCTTGCTCGGATTCACCGTCCTGGCCATGGTGAGTTATGCGAGCGCCGCCGGCTTGGCGAGTACGGCGTCGCTGATACCCCAGGTCATCGCGGCCGTGGTCGTGTGCGCGTGCGTGATCACGACGACGACGATCCAGCAACAACGAACGGAGGCTCGGAAACAGCAACTCCGCAAAGACTTGATCGCCTCTTACAACGAGTCCCTTCCCCTGGCGGTGCCTGACGTAGTCCCGGGACGCACACTGGTCAACGTGTGGACCATCGCCGACGACGTCTTGGCGCTCGACTACGCCAAAGACCGACAGAGCGAGCCCGACGTATTCGTCCGTATCAGCAGCAGCGGGGATCCACGCAAGGCGTGTACGGCGTGGGAAAGGGACTCTGAGTCCTGCGAGCGGCTGGCGGCGGATCGATGGCTGTCCAAGAAGGAGGCGAACGGCAGAATGGTGCTGTTCGCCAGGGTCGGGCGCCAGCTTGTTGAGGTCGGCTCAACCACTCTGAGTCTCAACGAGACCCTTGCCACAGGGAGCAAGCTGCGCGCGATCAGCGCGGAGTACCTCGTCGACTTCGAGCCTCCGCAGAGATGATCGTCAGTCAGCCGTCATACGCTAAGTCATCGGTCATGGCGGAAGATCGTATGCCGAGCGCCGTAGCCGAAGGAAGCAGGCGGCGGCGCGTCCATGGTTGGTGGGTGCGGTTTGGTGCGGCGACCGCTGGGTGCGGCGGGCGGCCCTGAGTCCCGCCGCCGTTCGGGACCGGCCCCCAGGCCGCATGCCCGGACGGCGGGCGGGCGGCGGCGCGGAGCGCTGCCGCCTTGAGTGAGCTAATGGCCCGTTAATGGCCCGGATGCCTCACACCAAGCTCCGTTGAGAGGTGTTTTGGCTGGTGGAGCCTAGGAGATTCGAACTCCTGACATCCTGCTTGCAAAGCAGGCGCTCTGCCAACTGAGCTAAGGCCCCGAGATTCAAGCCGGTGGCCTGGGGAGACACCCTCGCACACGACCTGCTTCAGTCGTACACCGTAGCAACTAAAACCGCTCCTACGCCACTTGGATCCGCGTGGCGGGGCGGGCTTCAGTGGACGGCGGCGACGACGGGGGGCGCGACCGGAGTGACACCGAGGAGGAGTTCGGGGAGGTCCGCGACGGAGTCGAGAAGGTGGGTGGCTCCGCCGTTGAGGAGACGCTCCTTGCTGTGGACGCCGGTCAGGATGCCGGCCACCACCGAGGCACCCGCACGGCGGCCGCAGAGCATGTCGCTCTCGGAGTCACCGGCGACCGCGACCTGGCGGACGTCCTCGACGCCGAGGCGCATGACCGCGGTGAGGACCATGTTGGGCAGGGGGCGGCCATGTCCGGCGTCTTCGGGGCACAGGGCGAGATCGATCTTTTCTGACCAGCTCAGGGTGCTCAGCACGCGGCTGAGCGTGGTGCGGCTGAAGCCGGTGATGAGGCAGACCTTGACGTCGGCGCCGCGGAGCTTGTCGAGTGCCTCGACGATCCCGGGCAGCGGGACCAGGCCCGCGCGTGCGATGGCGCCCTCGTAGGAGCGCTCGAAGGTCAGATTGGCCGCCTGGGCCTGGGCCTCGTTGTCCGGGAAGATGCCCCGGAAGACATCGATCGTGGAACATCCCCGGGACCGGTGCACGTGCACCATGGCGCGAGCGTACGCACCGGTCCCGGGCACGATGCCCTGCGTGGCGATCGCCTCGGCGAACGCCCGCTCGACCATGGCGACATCGCCGATCGTGGTGCCTGCCAGATCCAGGCAGACAAGCCTGATGGGTGTTATTCCACCTTGGGCAAGGACCATGAAAGCACCCGAATCGGTAGCCGCGTCTGTCAGTTCTCGCTGCCGGTGGCTTCGGTCCACAGGTCAAGCTCGGCGCGGTCGGCCTGCACCTTGCGCCAGACCAGCAGCCCCCCGAGGGCGACGAGCGCCAGAACGAGCAACTTCTTCACGGTGTGACCCCACTTCTTGAGAAGTCTCACCTGCCGGGGTGAGACAACGCCCGGTTCGAACGGTTCCCTGCAGCCTAGCAAGGGATCGGGCCATGATCCGGTCTGCACGACAAGCCACCAGGGCCGATCCACACCAACCGGGTGATTTTCAGTATCATGCCGCACGGCACGCGTTCCGACGATCACAATCCGCCGTGAGTCTTATCGCGAAACCGTCCTGGTTCTCACGATAACCCCCGTGACGCTCCCGCTTTACCCTCTGGGAAGTTCCGGTCCCCGTCCGGCCGGGAATGGCGCCGCCCGTCATGACCACGACCAGCGCATTCGTCGGCTCCGGCTTGATTACGCGGAGCGCGAATGACACAAACCCGCTCGGTATGAAGCTTTTTGGGACCGGTGAGGCCGGAGAGGCCGGATAGGCCGGTGAATCCTCAAGGCTCGAAGCGGTCAGGCGCTCTCGACGAGATCGGCATAGTCGGGATGACGGTCGATCCACTCCCGCACGAACCAGCAGAGCGGGACGACCTTCGCGTTCTCCGCGCGGGCCGCGTCCAGTGCCGTACGGACGAGCGCGGACCCCACCCCCATGCCCTCGTACTCCGGCTGGACCTTGGTGTGCGGGTAGACGATGACCCCGTCACGCCGGATGAGCTCCAGCTTCCCCGCCTGCCTGCCGTCCACCTCCGCCACGAAGGAATCACCGCCGGGGGAGAGCTTGACGTCCGCCTGCATGGAGGTCCTCCTTCGCCAGGCCGCCGTACGGTCGCACGGCGGTTCCTTGGTCAGCCGATCCCGCGCGGCGTTCATTCCCGGCCCCCGCCTCCCCGCTCCCGCACCGGGTGTCCCGCCGGGCGGCGAGCCAGAAAACCTCGCGAGGGAGCGGCGGTGAAGGTCGGCCGCGCGGAGGTGTTCGATCGAACACGCCGGGTGGCCGGCTCCCGGACCCGAAACTCGCAGGCCGTGAACCGTACCGGTAGCCGTCCGATTGAAGGATGATGGGAACAGGTGCCCGGCGTGGCCGGCGCCCCATGGCGATCAGCCGACCCATCTGTGCCGACACGACAGATGTTGACTGACCTTCATGCGCACCCAGAAGGTGATCGCGATGACAGGTGACGTCGACCACGGTTCACTGCGCATTCTCCTCACCAGCCGACCGGCCGGTGTGTCCTGCGAGGGAGACATCGATCTCTGCACGCGGCGCATCCTGGTACGGGCGCTCGCCATGGCGGTGGAACGGACCGATGGCGATCTGTACGCCGACCTCCGCAGCGTCGGCTTCGTCGACGTCGGCGGCCTGAGAGTGCTGGCGGAGACGGCGTTCGGGATGGCGGGCGACCGGAGGTTGATCGTCGAAGGTCTTCGTCCGCATACGCGGCGGATCGTCGAGCTGTGCGGCTGGACAGAGGTGCTGAGCGTGGGTCCGGGCACCGTAACCACAGTGGGATAACGACTGATTGCTCCTCAGTTGTACCGTAAGGGTTCTCTAGAGGAATTCGGAGGATCGTACGCTGAGAGTAACCAGATCGGCTCCCTCCACGGCTCCCGGTCCCGGGGCGACCGTGATCGGGTCATCGCCCTCCGGTTTCGGTTCGGGCGTCACGCCCGGCGGCTGCCCCCCGGCCGAGTCTTCCTCCCACCGACTGTCTGCAGAGGTATATCCGTGAGCGCTGCCGTCCGCGTGACCGACGTGTCCGACCCCGCTGTGAAGGAGACGCTCCTTCTGGCCTTGGCCGGCGAGCTCGACTACAGCAACGCCGAGCGGTTCTACCACGACCTGCAGGAGGCCATCGGCCAGGGCAGGCGTGACCTCGTCATCGACCTGACCGATCTGACCTTCTGCGACTCCACGGGAATCCAGAGCTTCCTGACCACCCGCCAGACCGTCCAGGACCGCGGCGGCAGCATCATCCTGGTCAATCTGCACCCCCGCCTCGAGAGGCTCTTCCACCTGACCGGTCTCGCCCAGGCCTTCGGCGTCCAGCCCACCGTGGCCGACGCCCTCAAGGTGCTGCGGCCGAGCCGGCCGTCGTAGCGGACCCCGACCCCGATCGGCCGTCGCTTTCCGGGACACGATCGAGCGAACATCCGTTGGCTCGGACGGTCGTAAGTTGGCAACGAGCGGGCAGGTGTCTAGCATCGTGTAACTCGTCAGCAACGCCCTGATTCTGGAGCAAGTCGGCTCGCCCCCCGGTGACTGCCAGACAAGGCGACCTCAAGGGGGTGTCGTGACCGGCGACCACGGCCAGCAGTGGCCGATCGACGAGGATCTCAGCGCTCTGCGGGATCGTCTCCAACATCATGCCGTTCGAGCCGGCATGCGGGGCGAACGGCTGGACGATCTCCTTCTCGTCACGAACGAGGCGGTCATCAACATCCTGGAGCACGGCGGGGGCAAGGGCACGCTGGCCATCTGGCAGAACGAGACCTATCTGACCGTCGACGTCACCGACACCCTGGGCCTCCTGAGCCGCTGGCACGTCCCCAGCGAACGCCCCACGGGCACCGTGCGGGGGTTCGGCCTGTGGCTGATGAAACAGCTGTGCGACGAGTTCACCATCGAGCAGATGGAGGAGGGATCGCGCGTCCGCCTGCGCATGCGACTCGGCCTTCCGGTGGCCCGGAGCGGGGCCGGCGGTTCGGCCGACTCCGCGCAGGACGGCCTCGACGATTTCGACACACCCGGCACATCCGGCACATCCGGCACATCCGGCACGCCTGATCCCGTACGAAACACCCTCGGCCCCGTGCGGAGCACCGCCGATTCCGTACGGGACGATCCCGGCCAGGGCGAGCTCCAGGTTTCGTTCTGAGAGATCCCGGGAAATCCCGGAGGTCTGACGGCCCGGCCGTCCCCGATGATCGTCACGCGCTCACCCGGAGCCCCTGCCCCGGTCGGACGTGATCGTAGAGGAGCCCCTGCCCCGGTCGGACGTGATCGTAGAGCGGGACCGCGCGCCCCGGCGAGCACCTCCGGCGAACGTGGCCGGATGACGCGCGCCCACGGCTCCCGGCTCCCGGCTCCCGGCTTCATCGCGGTGAGGCGGGTCACGCGTCGTCTTCCGTCGCCGATCCTCCCCCTCCGTACGCAATCCTTGACCATCCTCTGGCGCAAGGGCGATGTACCGGCCAAATGTCCGGGTTAGCCTTATTTGTGCAGCTCAGCGCCTTACCAGGTGGTGTCGTGGGAGGACGTCTGACGTTCTCCGGAATCGGCCGGGGACGACGTCCCGCCCCGGAACCACACGCCCAGTTCTCCGTATCCGCCGCGCCCTCGCCCTTTCGAGGGCTTCGGCACCCTTCGAACCCCGCAGAGCCCTCGGCCGCACGCGGAACCGCCCGCCGGGACAGGTGCCGAGGCCGCCGCCCGCCGGACGTACCGAGGTCGCCGTCCTCCGGGACGTAACCAGCGCCGCCGTCCGCCTCCGGAATCGACTCCGCCGTCCCGGTTCTCTCCGTCTCACTCAGCCGTACGAAGGTTCGGAAGGGATGGTCCACATGAGGGTCGTCGTCGACCTGGCGCGATGCCAGGGATATGCACAGTGCGCCTTCCTGGCTCCGGGCACGTTCCGGATGCGGGGGGAGGAGGCGCTCATGTTCCACTCCAGTCCAGACGAGGCGCAACGGGACCAGGTCCTGCGCGCGGCGGCGGCCTGCCCGGTCCAGGCGATCCTCGTCGAGCGGCTGGACTCGACCGCGATCCCGCCCGCGATGACGACCGGAACGGCGAGGGCCGCGACAGCGGCGTCCGGAACGGCGACAACGGCGGCGACCGCGACCGGAACGGCGGCGGTGTGACCGGCAAGCGGGGTGAGGAGACGTTCAGGCACGACGGCCGCATCGTCATCGTCGGTGCCTCCCTCGCGGGGCTACGGGCCGCGGAGGCGCTCCGTGACGAGGGCTTCACCGGCTCGCTGACCCTCGTCGGTGACGAGGCCTGCGAACCCTACGACCGGCCCCCGCTGTCCAAACAGGTCCTGACCGGCTGGGTACCCGCGAACGGCACCGCGTTGCCCCGGCGTCGCGAGATCGGCGCGGAGTGGCTGCTCGGCGTGCCCGCCTCCGCGCTGGACCTCGCGGGCAAGCGGGTGGAACTCGCGGACGGGCGGGAGATCCCCTTCGACAAGGTGCTGATCGCCACCGGTGTGCGCGCCAGACTTTGGGCGGACGAGGCCGAGGCCGCCCTGGACGGCGTGTTCGTGGTACGCACGTGCGACGACTCCGGCCGCCTGGGGGAACGGCTGGCCGCCGGGCCCGGCCGGGTGCTCGTCATCGGGGCCGGTTTCGCCGGTTCCGAGATCGCCTCCGTGTGCCGCGAGCGCGACATACCGGTGACCGTCGCCGAGGTCGCCGAGGCCCCGCTGGTGGGAGCGCTCGGGAGCATGATCGGCTCGATCGCCGCGAACCTCCAGCGTGCCCACGGCGTCGACCTGCGCTGTGGCGTCAAGGTCACCCGGCTGGAGGGGGACGAGCGGGGGCGGGTGCGCCGCGCCCACTTCTCCGACGGCGGCACGGTCGACGCCGACGTGGTGGTGGTCGCGCTCGGCGGGGTGCGCAACACCGAGTGGCTGCGGGACTCGGGGCTCGCCGCCGGTGTCTGGGGCGTGGCCTGCGACTCGGGCTGCCGGGCGTTCGACGTCAACGGCCTGGTCACCGATGACGTCTTCGTCGCCGGGGACGTGGCACGCTGCCCGCACCCGGTCTACGAGTATCGGTTCCTGTCACTGGAGCACTGGGCCAACGCGGTGGAGCAGGCCCAGGTCGCGGCCCACAACATGGTCAGTTCACCGACCGACCGCTGGCCGCACCTGTCCATGCCGACGTTCTGGTCGACGCAGTTCGGCGTCAACATCAAGTCCGTCGGTGTCCCGATCCTGTCGGACGAGGTCGTCGTGACGCAGGGATCGGTGGAGGAGCACCGGTTCGTCGCCGCGTACGGCTACCGCGGCCGGGTCACCGCGGCGGTCAGCTTCGACAACGCCAAGTGGCTCGACCACTACCGGCATCTGATCGAGACGGCGGCGCCCTTCCCGCCCTCCTGCCCCACACCCGACCAGCCCGCCGGCATGAGGCCCGTGCCCGCCCACTTCCCCGACCCGGTGATCATCACCCACGGAGCGACGGTGGTGGTCACCGGCCACGAGCCGAGCGAGCGGCGCGTGGCGTTCGCACGGCCGGGCGGCTGACCGGGTTCGACCGGGCCCGAACAAGCTCCACCCGGCCTCACGAGGCCCAGACGAACTCCACTGGCTCACGAGCCTCGAAACGAGCTCCACCCGGCCTCACGAGACTCGACCTAGATCAATTATCTCGACCGGGTTCGATCGGTTTCGACCAGGGCCGGTGGAACCCCGGGCGGCCGGAAGCGGCACAACCTAGGAGAAGCGGCCATGACAGTCACCCAGGCGTCCAGCACTTTCCAGCGGATCCTCGACCACTCCAGCCGGGCCGATCCGTACCCGCTCTACGCCGAACTGCGCAGGACCCCGGTGGCCCGGCAGGAGGACGGCGGCTACGTCGTCAGCACCTACCGGGAGATCACCGCGCTGCTGCACGACCCGCACCTCAGTTCCGACGCGCACAACCTCGACCAGCCGGGGCACGCCCTCGCCATGCGCGGGGACACACCGGCGTTCATCGGCCTCGACCCGCCGCAGCACGACCGGCTGCGCCGCATGGCGATGCGGCACTTCGGCCCCCCGCACTCGCCCACGCTGGTGGACGACCTGCGGCCCGACCTGAACGCCATCGTCACGCGCCTGATCGACGACCTGGTGAGCAAGGACGAGATCGACATCGTCGACGACTTCGCCTATCCCTTCCCCGTCACCGTGATCTGCCATCTGCTCGGCGTACCCCGCGAGGACGAGCCGCGGTTCCACGAGTGGGTCGAGGCGATCGTCGCCATGCTCGACGTCGACCCCGTGACGGACTCCGAGGATCGCGTGCGAGAGGGCGCACGGGCCCGCGAGGACCTCAGGGCGTACCTCGCCGAGCTCCTGGAGAGCCGCCGCGGCCGTGCCGGTGACGACCTGCTGTCCCGGCTGGCCGACGACGACGGGCCCGACGGGCGCATGACGGACGAGGAGATCGTCAGCACCGCCAACCTGCTGCTCATCGCGGGCCACGAGACGACCGTCAACCTGATCACCAACGGCGTGCTGACGCTGCTGCGCCATCCCGACGTGCTGGAGCGCCTGCGCCGGGACCCGGTAATGATCATCCGTACGGTCGAGGAACTGCTGCGCTACGAGCCTCCGGTGCAGCTCATCCCCTGGCGGGCCGCGTTCAGCGACCTCACCGTCGCGGACACCGTCATCCCGAAGGGCTCGCGGATCACGCTCGTGCTCGCCTCCGGCAACCGCGACCCCGCCTACTTCCGCGACCCCGACAGGTTCGACCCCGACCGGCCGGACAACCAGCACCTCGGCTTCGGCGCCGGCGTCCACCTGTGCTTCGGCGCCCCCCTGGCCCGGCTGGAGGCGCAGATCGCGCTGAACGAGCTCTTCCGCAACCTGGAGAGCCCCCGGCTCGTCGCCGACCCGCCCCCGTACCGGCAGAGCGCGGTCCTGCGCGGGCCGCGCCACCTCCTCGTCAGGCAGGAGTGACGGTGCGGACCCGGGCCGGGAGGGAGGGCCCGCGCGTCACCGGGTCCACATCCCGATCCGTACCGGCACCCCGGATGAGGCGTGCAGCACGGGAGCGTGATCCGGGG
This sequence comes from Streptosporangium sp. NPDC023963, assembly GCF_040639135.1. Lineage (NCBI taxonomy): Bacteria > Bacillati > Actinomycetota > Actinomycetes > Streptosporangiales > Streptosporangiaceae > Streptosporangium > Streptosporangium sp. NPDC023963. The sequence continues at coordinate 185,190 of NZ_JBEZZK010000008.1, read as the reverse complement.
CGTCGAGCCCTCCCGCCTGGAGCAGGTCCTGGTCCAGGCGGACCAGCCGGGCGTGGCGCAGCGGCCAGTCGGGGTGCTCGATCTGGGCGGTGGCCGTCCTGCCCGCGACTGTGGTGAACAGCCGGTATCGGGCGGTCAGGAAGTGCGCCAGCTCGTCACGCTCCGGCTCCGTGAGCGGCGGGCCGAGCTCCACGACCGCGTCGCACCGCGCCCCCACGGGTCCCGGCAGGCGCCGGCGGCAGCGGTAGCCGCGCCGCTCGCCGACGGCGCTGACGGCCATCCGGGACCAGAAGTAGGGCAGCCCGTACCCGGCCCGCGCGCCGAGCACCGCGAGCAGGCGCCCGGCGTCCAGCGACAGGAACCAGACACCGTCCCGCCCCAGCTCGTCGCGTACGTACGTGCGGACGTTCGTCTCGGGAAACCGCGACAGCCACGGCAGCGCGGGCACGCCGGGCGCCCGTACGTCCTCCATCAGGAAGGTGGTGAGGCCGACCCAGGCCGCGCCGTCGAAGGTGTCGACCGTGAGCCCGGGGGGCAGCAGCCGCTGGATCGCGGCCGGTGGGTACCGCCAGTGCGTGAAGGTCATCTCGGACCAGCGGTGGTACATGACCGGGCGGGTGAGGTGGGGGGACGGCGGAGCCTGCATGATCCGCTCCTTCTCGGGTGGCGGCGGCGCCCGGATGGCGCGTCCGCCACTTATCTTGGCCATGGCGCCGGGTGCCGTCCCGCGCGACACCCGGGAGCGAACATCCGTCTTGATTTTCGACAGAGCCACGACAGAGCCATGATTTCCACGGGACCGCGATTCCGTCAGGACCATGATTTCGACAGATCCGGCATCTCGCCGGAGCCGGAACAGAGCTGAAGAGGCCAGCAAATGATCTTCATCGCCGTCAAGTTCACCATCCGTCCCGAGCGCGCCGAGGAGTGGCTCTCGCTCGTCGACGACTTCACCCGGGCCACCCGCGACGAGCCGGGGAACATCTTCTTCGAATGGTCCAGGAGCGTCGACACACCCGGCCAGTTCGTCCTGCTGGAGGCGTTCGCCTCGTCCGCCGCGGGCGCGGCGCACGTGGGTTCGGACCACTTCAAGACCGCGATGGCCTGGATGCCCGAGGTGATCGCGAGCACGCCGGAGATCATCAACGTCGAGGCGCCCGGTGAGGGATGGTCGCGGATGGCGGAACTGACACCGGCCCAGAGCTGAGCCACCCAGAGCTGAGCCACCCAGAGCGACTCCGGGCCGGGCATCGGGGGTGCCCGGCCTCGGAGACGGTCTAGCTTTCAGAACTCTCCGTAAAACAGTTCTCACACCGTGCGCGCAGCGACGCGGGGTCGCGGGTGGTGACGGGATGTAATCGTCCCGGGCACAGGAGCCCGTCGGCCGGTCACCACCAGAAGTGGCCGGCGACCGAACACACGGGGGATTCATGCGTACACGGAGGAACGTCACGAAGCGTGAGGCGTCGCGGCCGGGCGCGATCCGCAGGGCCGGGCTGCGGGTGCTGGCGGTGGGGATCTTGATGGTCGCCCCGCCGCTGGCCCTCGCCGGGCCCGCGCTGGCCGACACCAGCGTGGTCGTGACCGGAAGCCTGCTGTCCGTCAACGCGGGGAACCTGGCCGACGACATCAGCATCGACATCGACGCCGACGGCTCGCTCCTCATCAGGAACTCCACCGACACGCTCTCCACCGGCGGGACCTGCCAGAAGATCGACGACAACACGGTCCGCTGCCCCGCAACCGGGATCACCGGCATCCAGGCCAACCTCCAGGGGGGCGCCGACACCCTGCGTAACAACACCGCCCTGTCCATGCGCGCCTTCCTGGGCGCCGGCAGGGACGGCTTCTCCGGCGGAGCGGCCCGCGACATCGTCTCCGGCCAGACCGGCGGCGACACCATGAACGGGAACGACGGCGACGACGTCCTCGAAGGCAACGCGGGCGCCGACTCCGTCGTCGGCGGGGCGGGCAGGGACTTCTGCGCCGCCGAAGTCAGGGAGTCCTGCGAGAGCTGACGTCCCGAACGCCGGGGCGGACGGCCGCCACATCCGTACGCCCCTCGAACGGCCACCGGAGGCGGCTGTCACGGTGACGCCCACCTGATCTGCCGGGGCGGTCTGTCACATGACGCCCGCCCGATCTATCGGGGCGGCTGTCACCGTGACGCCCGCATGGCGCGGGGAGCCACGATGACAGACCGCCCCGAACCGTGCCCGGAGTTTCCGGTAGCGCTCAGGACACAAATCACTCGCGGGCGCGTGGTGGATTAACACGCCAGAAACATATAGAACTGGTTCCACCCCCCGAGTGTGAGGAAAATCACATGACCAAGAAAGGCTCAGTTGGATCCAGCTCTAAAGGCATATCACGTCGCGGATTCATAACTGGAACTGGTTCCATACTGGGAATCACGGCCCTCACGGGTCACACCACCGCGGCCCAGGCGCAATCCGTCACCGCGGCCGCTCCGATCGCCGACGGCGCTCACGTCCCAGCCCTGGTGATCGGCACCGGATACGGAGGTTCCGTCGCCGCCCTGCGCCTCGCCCAGGCCGGTGTCGGCGTGCACATGATCGAGATGGGCATGGCCTGGGACACCCCGGGCTCCGACGGCAAGATCTTCTGCACCACGACCGCGCCGGACCACCGGTCCTACTGGCTGCGTACCAGGACCAAGGCCCCCCTCAACTACTTCCTCGGCTTCCCGATCGACAGGGACATCACCCGCTACACCGGGATCCTGGACGCCGAGGAGTTCGGCGGCATCACGGTCTACCAGGGCCGCGGCGTCGGCGGCGGGTCGCTGGTCAACGGCGGCATGGCCGTCACCCCCAGGCGCGAGAACTTCGGCGCCGTCCTCCCGTCGGTGAACGCCGACGAGATGTACGGCACCTACTACCCGCGCGCCAACGCCGGACTCGGGGTCACCTCCATCGACCCGGCCTGGTTCGACACCACCGCCTGCTACCAGTACAGCCGGGTCGGCAGAAAGCACGCCCAGCGTTCCAGCCTCCCGTTCGTCTTCGTGCCCAACGTGTACGACTGGACCTACATGAAGCAGGAGGCGGCCGGAACCGCCACCAAGTCGGCGCTGGCCGGCGAGATCCTCTACGGCAACAACCACGGCAAGAAGTCGCTGCAGAAGACCTACATCGCCCTGGCCAAGGCCACCGGCAACGTCACCGTCTCACCGCTGCACAGGGTCACCTCGGTCGCCCCGGCGGCCGGTGGCCGCTACACGGTCGTCATCGAGCAGATCAACACCGGCGGTGACATCACGGCCACCAAGACCGTGACCGCGGACAAGGTGTTCTTCGCCGCCGGCAGCGTCGGCACCAGCAAGCTGCTGGTCAAGCTGAAGGCCACCGGCGCGCTGCCCAACCTGAACAACGAGATCGGCAAGAACTGGGGCGACAACGGCAACGTCATGTGCGGCCGCGCCAACCACCTGTGGGACCCGACCGGCGGCCTCCAGTCGACCATTCCCTGCTCCGGTATCGACAACTGGGCCGCCGGTGGCGCGTTCGCCGAGGTCGCGCCGCTACCGGTCGGCATCGAGACGTTCGCCTCGTTCTACCTGTCGATCACCAGGAATCCCAACCGCGCCCAGTTCTCCTGGAACGCCGCGACGGGCAAGGTCGACCTGAACTGGCAGACCTCCTGGAAGCAGCCGTCCATCGACATGGCCAAGACGATCTTCGACAAGATCAACGCCAAGGAGGGGACGATCTACCGGACCGACCTCTTCGGCGTGTACAAGATCTGGGGCGACCACCTCACGTACCACCCGCTCGGCGGCGCGGTACTGAACAGGGCCACCGACAACTACGGCCGCCTCACCGCCTACCCCGGCCTGTACGTCATCGACGGTTCGCTGATCCCCGGCAACACCACCGTCAACCCGTTCGTCACCATCACGGCGCTGGCCGAACGGAACATCGAGAAGATCGTAGCCACCGACCTGTGACGACGATCCGACGAGGCGGCCGGCCCCGTCCTCGGCGAGGAGCAGCCGCGTGCCGTGGTGGTTCCGGTTCGGCCTCCTCCCCCTCGTGAACGAGAGCGATTCCCACCGGCCCGTCCCGGGGGCAGCGGCCTGCCGGAGGTGCTCGCCTCCGCCGCCGCGGTGCACCCGCTGCCCTCGGGAATCGTCCAGCGCGCCGCCCGTGAGACCGACCGAGCGAGCCGCCTCGATCACGTCGAGAAGTCGTGGACCGGCATGCGTCCCAGGAGCCTGATCGCCCGGATGGACAACGCCCCCTGACCGTGCCGCCTCGGTCGCGGCATGAGCCGCGGCCACGAACCACCCTTTAGAGGACCTCGAGCAGCCGTCCGGCCAGTTCGGCCGCCGAGGCGGGGTTCTGCCCGGTGAGCAGATTGCGGTCGACCACCGTGTAGGGCTTCCACATGTCGCCCTTGGTGAAGTCGACCCCGAGGTCGATGAGCTCGTCCTCCAGCAGCCAGCGGGCTTTGGGGGCGAGCCCGACCGCGTTCTCCTCCTCGTTGGTGAACGCGGTGACGCGGTAGCCGGCGAAGGGCGACACGCCGTGGATCCTGGTCGCCAGCATCGCGGCCGGGGCGTGGCAGACGATGGCGAGGGGCTTGCCGGAGGCCAGCGCCGCGGTCAGCAACCGGCCGGCGTCCGCGTCGACGCACAGGTCTTCCATGGGACCGTGGCCGCCGGGGAGGTAGACGGCGTCGTAGTCGTCCAGGCGGGCGTCCGCCAGCTCGATCGGTCGCCGCATCGCCTCCGCGGAACGGATGATCTCTTCCAGATCGATCGCCGCCTGCGCGCCTCCGGCCATCTCGGGGCGCAGGCTCATCATGTCCACGTACGGCATCACCCCGTTGGGCGTGGCGACCACGATCTGGTGGCCGGCGTCGGTGAGTGCCTTGTAGGGGGCCGCGAACTCCTCGGCCCAGTATCCCGTCGCGTGCCTGGTGCCGTCCTTGAGCGTCCAGTACGCCGTCCCCGTGATCACGAAAAGGAGCTTCGCCATCGGACAATCGCCTCCCCGCTACAGAAACCATCCTATGTACGGCTGTGATCGAGGTCACACGAGGGGTTCGCCGGCCGCCGGCCTCTCGGGTCAGGCGGGGATCTCGGCGGTGGCGACCAGGACGGCGCGGCCGAGGATATGGCTCGCGATGATCCAGCCCAGCCAGCCGGGAGTGGCGTCGGCCGCGACACCGATGTTCTCGACGTCGAGGGCGTGCACCACGATGAAGTAGCGGTCCGGGCCGCCTCCTGCCATCGGGGCCGCGCCCATGAAGCGTGCCGCGCGGGTGTCGTTGGGCAGTTGGTAGGCGCCCTGGGGAAGGCCCGAGCCGGTCTCGTCCCCCGCGCCTTCGGGCAGATCGAGCGTGGTGGCGGGGATGTCGGCGACGGCCCAGTGCCAGAACCCGGAGCCGGTCGGCGCGTCCGGGTCCAGCACCGTCACGGCATAGCTCTTCGTCCCCCCGGGTGCGCCGCTCCATGACAGCTGCGGAGAGATGTCCTCACCGCCCGGGACGCCGGCGTGCATCTGCTCGGCGGGCCAGGGTGCGCCGTCGGTCAGCGTGGTGCTGGTGACGGTGAAGGAGGGCACCTTGGGCAGGCGGGCGAAGGGGTCGTTGAGGTTCACCACCCTGCTCCTTTCGGTTTTCGGCTCCTTTCGGCTCCTTTCGGCCGGTCGGCCCGTTCAGCCTAGTGACGCGGCAAGAGCACAGCGCCACGCCGAGGTAATGCCTTCCCCTCGTCTGCACAAGCGATACGACCCGGCGTTCGCCGCCGACGTGAAGGCAAACCAGGATTGCCCGCCTTTTTGTCTGTTTCATGGTGATTACCACCATTTTGAGGGTGTAAGCATGCCTTTACGGCCATGTGATCTGAACAGAATGCGGGAGGCGTCACCATGCGCGCAGCGCGGATGCACGGCTACAAGCAGCCGCTGCAGATCGACGAGATTCCGGTTCCCGAACCGGGTCCGAACGAGGTTCTCATCAAAGTCCGGGCCACCGGGATGTGCCGCAGCGACTTCCAGCTCGTCGACGGCTACTTCCCGCTGGAGCTGGAGTTCCCCTACATTCCCGGCCACGAGATAGCGGGCGAGGTCGCTCGGCTGGGCGCGGACGTTCCCGCTTCGGCCGGCCTGTCGGAGGGGGACCTGGTGGTCGTGAACCCCGCCTGGGGTGACGGGACCTGCCGGCAGTGCCACGAGGGCAACGAGCAACTGTGCACGGGGAGCGGGGGATGGATCGGCTTCGGGCCGCCCGGCGGCTTCGCCGAGTACGTCACCGCTCCCAGCCGCCATCTCATCCGCGTCGACCCGAGCGCGGGTCTGACGCCTGAGTACCTCGCGCCGCTGGTGGACGCCGGGCTGACCCCCTACCGGGGGATGAAGAAGCTCCGCGCCACCGGAAGGCTCGGCCCCGGACGCACGGTGGTCGTCAGCGGCATCGGCGGGCTCGGAAGCTACGGCGTGCAGTACGCCCGGCTGCTCGGCGACGGAGCCACCGTGGTCGCCTTCGGCCGCAGCGACGACAAACTCGCGGTGGCGGAGCGAAACGGCGCCGACCACACGATCAACACCCGGGGCAAGGTGCCCGACCAGATACGGGCCGAGCTGGCGGAGCTGACCGGCCGCGGCGAGATCGACGGCGCCCTGGACTGCTCCGGAGCCTCGCAGTCACTCGAGCTCAACGCCTCGCTCCTGGCGGCCGAAGGAAGCCTCGTGTCGGTGGGCCTGATGGGCCGGCGCGTCGAGTTCCCGATATTCCCGTTCGTCTCCGGTGAGAGAACCTTCTCCGGGTCCTTCTGGGGCAACCACAACGACCTCACCGAGGTCCTTGCCCTGGCCGTCCAAGGTGGGATCAAGCACACCGTCACACCGATCAAGCTCGACGACCTCAACGACCGGCTCACCGCGCTGGCCCGAGGCGACGTGATCGGCCGCCAGGTCGTCGTCTTCGACTGACAACCGACCCATCGTTTCCAAGCGGGCCGCCCCCGGTTGGACGCGGCCAGCCTCCGCGTCGGGCTTGTTCCCGGCTCGTGGCACACCGGCGATCAGGACGAGCACGGCGATGGCGCCATAGAGCGGGAGCACGAACCCGGGCCCTTGCGAACCCTCAGGGCAATAGGGGGAGAAGAAGGCAAGGGTCGACAGGGCGTGGTAAGCGGCTGTCGCGAGGGCTCCGCCCGCTCCCATCCAGGCCAGGAGCCGGCGCCTTCGGGGCACTGATCGCCACGCTGCCACAGCCAGTGCTACCAAAGCAGGGGGAAGAAGGGTGGCCATCGCGCCGAAGCCCAGGCCGAGCACGTCACGACCGGCGTATCCGTCTTCGGTGTTTAGAGAGGCGCAGATGTAGATCTCTGTATCCACTGGCAACGTAGCCCAGCCAGGAAGGGTGGACAGAAGGATGGCACCCGTCCAGCACGACAGCGCGCGGTGCTTCATCACTCATACCCCCCAGGACTCCACGACCGCTCATCCTCCGGGCGGACCTCGGGGCACCTCGGGGCGGGGAGGTTCAGTGTTCCGGCTGCAGCTCGTGATCTTCGGACAAGATACGACCCTAGTCACCCGGAAGATCGAAAAAGGCCACTTCCCTGCCGGGAAATGGCCTCTGAGCTGGGTGGGGCTACCAGGACTTGAACCTGGGACCTCTTCCTTATCAGGGAAGCGCTCTAACCGTCTGAGCTATAGCCCCTCATCACGCAGACGAACGGTCTCGCATCCGTTTGGTGGAGGCGAACCCGTTCGCTCGAACAGGGAAAAGCTTACCCTGTTTCGGTGCCTGCTCGCGCCATGTCCCCGGCCCCGAACGGGCGGGAACATGGCGCGAACACGCGACGGGTCGGCTACTCGGCCTCGCTGAAGGTGACCTCCACGCCGCCGACCAGGTCGGAGGCGACGTTGTAGATCACCGCGCCGAGGGTGGAGAGGGCGGTGATCAGCACGACGTTCACCGCGCCGATCAGGGCGGTGTAGCCCAGAATGCGGACCGGCTCGAACCAGGAGGCGATGTCGACGCCGCTGGTGGCCTTGCCGTCGGCCGTCGTCAGCTGGGTGACCGTCTGGATGATGTTCTCGAACACCCCGAGGCCGGACAGCACCATGTAGAGCACCGCGACCGCGATGAACAGCACCACGAAGCAGACCAGTGACACGACGAAGCTGAACTTCATCGCCGACCAAGGTTCGACCCTGCGCAGCACCAGGTGCGCCTTGCGGGGCGACCTGGGACCGCTGACGTCCGTGGCCTTCTTGCCGGATTTGTCAGGGGCCTGGGGCGACGACAGGCTGCCCGGCGACCACGGGGCGCGGTTGTTCTGCTGCCCTGCCGGTGAACGGCCCTGCTGGCTCCCGGGCGGCGGCGCGGGCGGGGCGACCGGGGCGACCGGGGAACGGCCCTGCGGTCCTCCCGGCGGAGGCGAGGTCTGCGGCGAAGGCGGCGTGGGCGACTGCAGCGGTGGCGCGGAGGGTGGTGGAGATCCGCCTGGACGGATTCGCACCGTGGTGTCGGCCTGCTTGCCGTCCTCTGTCGTCACTTTTTTCCTGCCCTTGCGATCGTCGGATACCGATTCATCGGTTTCCGGCGCGGGCGCGCTACCGTTAACCGGTGACGAGGCCGCCTCGACGTCCTTCGTTCCAGCGGTCTTGTCCATCTTCTCCGTCGCCTGGTCGCGTGTCGACGAGGAGGCGGGGCGCGATCCCGGTTTGCCCTGAGCACTCACGGATTCTCCCCTTCCCCGTTCTCACCGGTCTCCACCTGCGGCTCGGCGCCTTCCTCGGTCGCCAGGTTCTCCCCGGTCTCCAGTGCCTCCGCATTACGGGCCAGCGCCACGACGCTGTCCCCCTCCGCCAGATTCATCAGCCGAACCCCCATCGTCTGGCGGCCAGACTGCTTGATCTCCCCGGCACTCGTCCGGATAACCCCTCCGGCGGACGTGATCGCGAAAACCTCGTCCTCGGGTCTGACCATGACCGCGCCAACCAGCTTGCCACGAGCGCTGACGATCTTGGCGGTCAGGACTCCCTTTCCACCTCTTCCCTGAAGAGGGTACTGATCCACGGGAGTGCGCTTGGCGTATCCGCCCTCGGTGGCGATGAGCACGTTGTCGCCGTCGGCGATCCGGTTCATCGCCAGGAGCTCGTCGCCGTCGAGGAAGCGCATGCCGATCACACCGCTGGTCGCCCTGCCCATCGGGCGCATGGCCTCGTCGGAGGCCGTGAAGCGGATGGACTGGGCGCCACGCGAGACGAGGAGGAGGTCGTCGTCCTCCGACACCAGCCTGGCGGCGATCACCTCGTCATCTTCCCGCAAATTGATCGCGATGAGACCACCAGTGCGCGGCGAGTCGTACTCGGAAAGGCGCGTCTTCTTCACCAGGCCACTGCGGGTGGCCAGCACGAGGTACGGGGCGACCTCGTAGTCGCGCAGGTCGAGGACCTCCATCACGACCTCGTCCGGCTGCATGGCCAGCAGGTTCGCCAGGTGCTGCCCGCGCGCGTCGCGGCCGGAGTCGGGCAGCTCGTACGCCTTGACCCGGTAGACGCGGCCCTTGTTCGTGAAGAACAGCAGCCAGTGGTGCGTCGTGGTGACGAAGAAGTGGTCGACGATGTCGTCCTGGCGCAGCTGCGCGCCCCGCACGCCCTTGCCGCCGCGCTTCTGCGCCCGGTAAAGATCCGTGTTGGTTCGCTTGGCGTAGCCGCCGCGGGTGATCGTGACGACCATGTCCTCCTCGGCGAGGAGGTCCTCGATCGACATGTCGCCCTCGTAGGCGATGATCTCGGTCTTGCGCTCGTCGCCGTACCGGCCGGTGAGCTCCGTGAGCTCGTCCTGGACGATCGTGCGCTGCCGCTCGGGCGAGGCAAGGATCGCCTGGTACTCGGTGATCTGCGCCATCAGCGAGTCGTGCTCGTCGGTGATCTGCTGGCGCTCCAGGGCGGCCAGCTTGCGCAGCTGCATGTCGAGGATGGCCTGCGCCTGGATCTCGTCGATCTCCAGCAGCGTCATCAGGCCGCCCTGCGCCGCGGACGCCGAGGGCGACTGCCGGATCAGGGCGATGACCTCGTCCATCCGCTCCAGGGCCTTGAGCAGCGCGCGCAGGATGTGCGCCCGCTCCTCGGCCTTGCGCAGCAGGTATCGGGTCCTGCGGACCACGACCTCGATCTGGTGCGCCACGTAGTGGCGGACGAACTGGTCGAGCCTGAGCGTCCGCGGCACCCCGTCGACCAGGGCGAGCATGTTGGCGCCGAAGGTGGTCTGCAGCTGGGTGTGCTTGAAGAGGTTGTTCAGCACGACCTTGGCGACCGCGTCGCGCTTGAGCACGATCACCAGGCGCTGGCCGACGCGCGAGGAGCTCTCGTCGCGGACGTCGGCGATGCCGCTGATGCGGCCGTCCTTGACCGCCTCGGCGATGGTCAGCGCGAGGTTGTCCGGGTTGACCTGGTACGGGAGCTCGGTGACGACCAGGCACTGGCGGCCCTTGGCGTCCTCCTCGACCTCGACGATCGCCCGCATGGTGATCGAGCCGCGCCCGGTGCGGTACGCGTCGTCGATGCCGCGGCGGCCGACGATCAGCGCGCCGGTGGGGAAGTCGGGCCCCTTGACCCGGGCGATCAGCGCCTCGAGGAGCTCCTCGTCGTCGGCGTCGGGGTTCTGCAGGCACCAGACGATGCCGCCGGCCACCTCCCGCAGGTTGTGCGGCGGGATGTTGGTGGCCATGCCGACCGCGATGCCCGCCGCCCCGTTGACCAGCAGGTTGGGGAAGCGCGAGGGCAGGACGAGGGGCTCCTGGGAGCGCCCGTCGTAGTTGGGGACGAGATCGACGGTGTCCTTGTCGATGTCGCGCAGCATCTCCATCGCGATGGGCGCGAGCTTGCACTCGGTGTAGCGCATCGCGGCCGGCGGGTCGTTGCCCGGCGAGCCGAAGTTGCCCTGACCGTCGACCAGCGTGTAGCGCAGCGACCAGGGCTGGGCCATCCGCACCACGGTGGCGTAGATCGACGCGTCGCCGTGCGGGTGGTAGGAGCCCATGACGTCACCGACGACGCGGGAGCACTTGAAGTAGCCGCGGTCGGGCCGGTAGCCGCCGTCGTACATGGCGTACAGCACGCGGCGGTGCACCGGCTTGAGGCCGTCGCGGACGTCCGGCAGCGCGCGCGAGACGATGACCGACATCGCGTAGTCCATGTAGCTGCGCTGCATCTCGGACTGGATGTCGACCGGCTCGACGCGGTCGGTCGGAGGGCCGGGCGGAGTGTTGACTTCCGTCACAGGTCAAGATCCTTTTCTGGTACGGCTACCGCTACACGTCGAGGAAACGGACGTCCCGGGCGTTCCTGATGATGAAGGAGCGGCGGGCTTCGACGTCCTCACCCATGAGCACGCTGAACAGCTCGTCGGCCTGGGCCGCGTCGTCGAGGGTGACCTGGAGGAGAAGGCGGGTGTCCGGGTTCATGGTCGTCTCCCAGAGCTGGGCGGCGTTCATCTCGCCCAGACCCTTGAAGCGCTGCACGTTGTCGCGCGGCCGGGGGTCGGGCTTGCCCGCGTCGATGCCCGCCTGGATGACCACGTCGCGCTCGCGGTCGGAGTAGGCGTAGGAGGCGTCCTCGCCCTTCCGGTCCCACTTGATCTTGTAGAGGGGCGGCTGGGAGAGGTAGACGTGCCCGGCCTCGATCAGCGGCCGCATGAAGCGGAACAGCAGGGTCAGCAGCAGCGTCGTGATGTGCTGGCCGTCGACGTCGGCGTCCGCCATCAGGATGAGCTTGTGGTAGCGGAGCTTGGCGATGTCGAACTCGTCGTGCACGCCCGTGCCCATGGCGGTGATCAGCGCCTGGACCTCGTTGTTCTGCAGGACCTTGTCGATCCGGGCCTTCTCGACGTTGAGGATCTTGCCGCGGATCGGGAGGATCGCCTGGAACTTGGAGTCGCGGCCGCCCTTGGCGGAGCCGCCCGCCGAGTCACCCTCGACGATGTACAGCTCGCACTTCTCCGGGTCGCTCCACTGGCAGTCGGCCAGCTTGCCCGGCAGCCCCGAGCCCGACTCCAGCAGCGACTTGCGCCGGGTCAGGTCGCGGGCCTGGCGGGCCGCGAGGCGGGCGCGGGAGGCCTGCAGGGACTTCGTGATGATGTCCTTGGCCTCGCCGGGGTTGCGCTCGAACCAGTCGCGCAGGTGGTCGTTGCACGCCTTCTGCACGAACGACTTGGCCTCGGTGTTGCCCAGCTTGGTCTTGGTCTGGCCCTCGAACTGCGGGTCGGTCAGCTTCACCGAGATGATCGCGGTGAGTCCCTCGCGGATGTCCTCTCCGGCGAGGTTGTCGTCCTTGCCCTCCTTGAGGAACTTCTGCTCGCGCGCGTAGCGGTTGACGATGGACGTCAGCGCCGCGCGGAAGCCCTCTTCGTGGGTGCCGCCCTCGGCCGTGTTGATCGTGTTGGCGAAGGTGTAGACGGACTCGCTGTAGGAGTTGTTCCACTGCATCGCGATCTCGACGGCGATGCCCTCGCCCTGCTCCTCGAAGTCGATCACCGAGAGGTGGGCCGGCTCCTTCTTGGAGTTGAGGTGCTTGACGAAGTCGGACAGGCCGCCCTCGTAGTGGAAGGTGGCCTCCCTGGGCTCGCCCTCCTCGCCCTCGGCGAAGTCGGGGCGCTCGTCCCTGATGGAGATCGTCAGGCCCTTGTTGAGGAAGGCCATCTCCTGGAAGCGGCGCGCGAGGGTCTCGAAGTGCCAGGTCGTGGTCTCGAAGATGGTCTCGTCGGCCCAGAAGGTGATCGAGGTGCCGGTCTCGTCGGCCTTCTCGCCCTTGGCCAGCGGGGCGGTGGGCCTGCTCTCGACGTAACTCTGGCGCCAGTGGTGGCCCTCGGTGCGGATCTCCACGTCGAGCTTGCTGGACAGCGCGTTGACGACGGAGACGCCCACGCCGTGCAGGCCGCCGGAGACCGCGTACGACTTGTCGTCGAACTTGCCGCCCGCGTGCAGCACGGTCAGGACGACCTCGACCGCGGGGCGGTTCTCGCCGGGGACGTTCCCGACGGGGATGCCGCGGCCGTTGTCGACGACCCGCACGCCGTTGTCGGCGAGCAGGGTGACCTCGATCCGGTCGGCGTGTCCCGCCAGCGCCTCGTCGACGGAGTTGTCCACGACCTCGTAGACGAGGTGGTGCAGACCACGCTCGCCGGTGGAGCCGATGTACATGCCGGGGCGCTTACGGACCGCCTCAAGCCCTTCGAGAACGGTGATTGAGCTAGCGTCGTAGGACAAGTGCGAAATCCTCCTGCCGCGGACACGCGGCAGGGAGACAACATGTAGCCCCGCCGTGCCCGTCACCGTCGTGAATGCCCCGATGCGTTCACCCAGGGGAGCCGGCATGCGCGCCGGGGGTGACACGCAAACGGACGTGTCCGGAATTCGATTTCATTCTAGCGGCTCAGAGCACATCATGTGGCATTGACGGCCTCTGGAATGGCCTGTCGCGCGACGATCATCGCCTTGGACATCCCCCTACGGGGACGGGGTTCACCCCGCCAGAAAGGCCGCTGATCCGTTTTCGAGCCTCGGATCAGCCGTACGTGTCGCCCGGGCCGCGGCTTCCGGTGACGCGCAGGCCACCGCTGGAGCGGGGACCGTTCTGCGGTCCACGAACCTTTACCTTTTGCACCGTTCCGTCCCCGAGCTCCTCATTCAACCTCCTGACGAGCGTCCTCGCCAGCAACCGCACCTGGGTGGCCCAGGCGGTGGAGTCGGCGACCACCACGACCTCGCCCTCGGCGAAGGTCTCCGGCTTGGTGTGAGCCGCCATGTCGGCGCCGACGATCTCGTGCCAGCGACCGAAAACCCCGCCGATCGCGGCGGGCTGCTCCCAGCCGCGATCGGACAGCAGGTCGGCGATGGCCCTGCCGAAGAGCTGGGGATCACCGGAGTCCCTGCGCGCCCCCGACGCCCTGCGCCGCGGCTCGCGGCGGGGGAGCTGTCCCCGCCTGGCGGCGTCCGACTTGGCCTGGGCCAGCTTCTCCCTGGCCATAGCGGCCCCCTTGGCGGCCGCGCTCCTCGCCGATCCGGCGGCCGCGCCGTCCACCCCCGTATCGCCCGTACCGCCCGGCGCGGGTGCCGCGCCGTCCGGGGCGGCCGGCCCGGGACCGGCCGGCGCGGCCTCCCGGCCCTCGCCGCCGCGCTCCTGACCACCCCGGGCGGCGCCGCGCCGCCTCGGCTCCAGGGCCCGCGGCACGGGCACCGGGCCGCCCGCGCCCTCTCCACCGTCATCGGACACGGGCCACGCCCCCCTCGGTCACGTCGAAACGGCTCCCGGCCAGCTCCCCCGGCACGTCGTCGGGGACCGCGGCGGTGATCAGCACCTGCTCCGCGGGGGCGACCATCTCGGCCAGGCGGCGCCTGCGCCTGTTGTCCAGCTCGGCGAAGACGTCGTCCAGGATCAGGACCGGGTCGCCCCCGTCGGCCCTGAGCAGGTCGTAGGCGGCCAGCCTGAGCGCCAGCGCGAACGACCACGACTCGCCGTGGCTGGCGTAGCCGCGCGCCGGCAGCTCGCCCAGGCCGAGGAACAGGTCGTCGCGGTGCGGGCCGACGAGGGTGACGCCGCGTTCGAGCTCGGAGGCGCGGACCTCCAGCAGGCAGGCCCGCAGCCGCTCCGCCAGCTCGGCGCGGTCGGTCCCGGCGTCCGGGGGCAGGGTGCCGCGGTACTCCAGCCCCGCGGGGGCGGAGTCGGGCGCGAGCGAGGCGTACGAGGCGGCGACCAGCGGGCGCAGCGTCTCGACGAGCTCCAGCCTGGCCGCGAGCAGCTCGGCGCCGTGCGTCGCCAGGTGGGCGTCCCAGACCTCCAGGGTGCTGAGCGGGTCTCCCGCCCCCGCCTCGGCGAACGCGGCGTCGCTCTCGGCCCGCCGCGCGCTCCGGCTCCGGCCGGAGCCCCGCCGGGCCTGCGCGGCGGTGCGCAGCAAGGCTCCGCGCTGCTTGAGCACCCGGTCGTAGTCGGCGCGCACCCCCGCGAACCTGGGTGTCCTGGCCACCAGGAGGTCGTCGAGGAACCGGCGCCGCTCGGAGGGGTCGCCCTTGACCATCGCGAGGTCCTCGGGGGCGAACAGGACCGTGCGCAGCAGGCCGACGACGTCGCGGGGGCGGGAGACGGGCGAGCGGTTCAGCCTGGCCCGGTTGGCCCTGCCCGGGTTGATCTCCAGCTCGATCAGCGCGCGCCGGTCGTCGCGCACCACCGACGAGCGGACGATCGCCCGCGCCGCGCCCTGCCGGACCAGCGGCCCGTCGTTGGCGACCCGGTGGCTGGCCTGCGTCGCCACGTATCCCAGCGCCTCGACCAGGTTGGTCTTTCCCATGCCGTTGGGCCCGACGAAGGCCGTGACCCCCGGCTCCATGCCGAGGTCGACGGTTTCGTAGGACCGGAAGTCGGTCAGGGAGAGATGGGCGACATGCACCCCAGGAAGATTAGTCGGCCCCGTCCGTCACCGGGGCCCCCGCGTCCGTACGGCTCGCGCCCTGTGGAAAAGGTATGGCGCGAGCCGCGCGGGGACGGCGGGTCAGCCGGCCGTCTCGACCGGCGGGGTGACGTCGGCGCCGGGAGAGTCGGCGCCCTTCTCGGCCGCGCCCGCCTTGGAGGTGACCGCGTGGCCGCCGAACTGGTTGCGCAGGGCCGCGACGACCTTCATCGCCGGCGAGTCTTCCTGGCGGGAGGCGAACCTGGCGTACAGGGCGGCGGTGATGACCGGCAGCGGGACCGCGTGCTCGACGGCGGCCTGCACCGCCCAGCGGCCCTCGCCTGAGTCCTGCGCGTAACCCTCCAGCTCCGCCAGGGACGGGTCCTCGTCGAGCGCGCGGACCATCAGGTCGAGCAGCCAGGAGCGGATGACCGTGCCCTGCCGCCAGCTCTTGAAGGAGCCGGCCACGTCGGTCACGATGTCGGAGGCCTCGAGCAGCTCCCAGCCCTCGGCGAAGGCCTGCATCATGCCGTACTCGATGCCGTTGTGGACCATCTTGGCGAAGTGGCCGGCGCCGACCGTGCCGGCGTGCACGAAACCGTCCTCGCCCTCGGGCTTGAGGGTCTCGAAGATCGGCATCACCCGCTCGACGTCGGCCTTCTCGCCGCCGACCATGAGCGCGTAGCCGTTCTGCAGCCCCCAGACGCCGCCGCTCACGCCGCAGTCGACGAAGCCGACGCCCTTGGCGGCGAGCTCGGCGCCGTGCTTCTGGTCGTCGACGTAGTGCGAGTTGCCGCCGTCGACGAGGATGTCGCCGGGTGACAGCAGGCCGCCGAGCGCCTCGACCGTGGCCCGGGTCGGGTCGCCGGAGGGCACCATGACCCACACGGTGCGCGGCGCCTGGAGCCGCTCCACCAGCTCCTCGAGGCCGGAGACGTCGCTGACCGCGGGATCGCGGTCGTACCCGATGACGTCGTGGCCGCCGCGGCGCAGGCGCTCAGCCATGTTGCCGCCCATCTTGCCCAGCCCGACCATGCCGATCTGCATACGAGACCCCCTTCAGGGTTTCATCATTCACCTACGCCAGGCGTGCCCGCGCAAGCCTTACCAACTCGGCGTTCCCGCCGACGGGGTCACCCACAGGGCTGTGGAGGACGTCCTCCAGGCCGATGCGCGTGGCGAGTCCAGACTGCCCCGCCTCGTCCAGGAGAATCCAGGCGGGGTCCCCCTCACCGTGGAGCAGCCGCGGACCGGGGACGCCCAGCTCGGCGAGGCGGTCCAGGACGGCGCGCGCCCGGGAGACGGCGGTCTCCGCGGGACCGCCGAGGATCTCGACGAGCACCCGCGCGCATTCCAGGCCGGTCGCGGCGAGCGCGTCGGCGTCCTCCACGGACCAGACCCCGGCCTCCACCCCCACCCCGAGCCGTCGCAGATCATGCCACAGGCCCTCGAAGCCGGGCTCGGAGAGGTTCACCGAGGCGAAGTCCGGCAGCTCGCCGGGGGCGAGCGCGGCCCAGCCGCGGACGGCGTCGCGCCGCGTGTCCACATCCCCGCCGGTTATCCACAGCCCGGTGCTCACCCCCACGGGGAGCCCGGGGCAGGCCTCGCGCACGGCGCGTACGGCCGCCCCGATGTGGGCGGCGCTGAGCGACTCGCTGCCCGCCTCGTCGCGCGGATGGAGGTGAACGGCGTCCGCACCCGCCCCACACGCCTCACGGGCCGCCTCAGCGAGCTCCAGGGGGGTCAGGGGGAGGGCCGGGTGGTCGCCGGGCCTCCTGGCGCCGTTCAGGCACGCCTTGAGCCACGTCGCCTCCCCCCGCCGTCCCGCCGTCGCGCCGCGCGTCCGCGTGCCCTCGTCCGCCGCCGCGGGATCCCCCTCGGCGCCGGTCGCCGCTTCCGCCGCGCGATCACGTTCGGGGCCCGTCGCGGGATCCACCGGGGGACTCACCGGGGATCCGCCGCGCCGGGCCGTCGCGAGGCCTCCATCAGCTGGACAGGCGGATGGGCATGATCAGGTAGCGGTAGTCGGGAACACCGCCGTCGTCGGCGGGCTTGCCGCCGGTGAGGATGGCGGGCTTGGTGGACGTCGTCATCTGCAGGCGGGCCACGTCGGAGTCGATCGCGCCGAGCCCCTCGAGCAGGAACTGGTGGTTGAAGGCGATGTTGATGTCGTCGCCCTCGAAGTCGACGGGGAGCACCTCGACCGCCTGCGCCTCGTCGCCGCTGCCCGCCTCCAGGACGACCTCGTCGCCGCGGAAGGCCAGCCGTACGGGCGTGTTGCGCTCGGCGACCAGGGCCACGCGCTTGACGGCCTCGACGAAGGCGGCCGTCGGCAGCTCCGCGCGGGCGGAGAACTCCGTCGGCAGCAGCGAGCGGTACTTGGGGAACTCGGGGTCGAGCAGCCGGGTGGTGGTGCGGCGTCCCGCGCTGGAGAAGCCGATCATGCCCTCACCGGTGCCGCCGGCGGAGCTCATCGCGATCTCGACCTCGGCGCCGGTGCCGCCCAGGGCCTTGGCCGTGTCGGCGAGGGTCCTGCCCGGGATCATCGCGATCGCCGAGAAGTCCGGCTGGCCCGGCTGCCACTTCAGCTCCCGTACGGCGAGGCGGTAGCGGTCGGTCGCCGCGAGCGTGACCGTGTCGCCCTCGATCTCCACGCGCACGCCGGTGAGCATCGGCAGGGTGTCGTCCTTGCCCGCGGCCACCGCGACCTGGCCGACGGCCGAGGCGAACACGTCGCTGCCCACCTTGCCGGCGGCCGGGGGCATGGTCGGCAGGGAGGGGTAGTCCTCCACAGGCATGGTCAGGAGTGTGAACCGGGCGCTGCCGCAGGTGACGACAGCCTTGGCTCCCTCCACCACGAAATCCACAGGCTGTGCGGGAAGCGCCCTGGTGATCTCGGCCAGAAGCCTGCCGGAGACGAGCACCACGCCCGCCTCGCCCGTCTGCAGTTCGAGGGTCACCTCTGCGGAGACCTCGTAGTCGAAGCCCGAGAGCTTGAGCTGCCCGCTCTCCGTGACCTCAAGACGCATGCCGGCCAGCACCGGCACGGAGGGACGCGCCGGCAGGCTGCGCGCCGTCCATGCGACCGCCTCAGCGAGCACGTCTCGGTCGACCCGGAACATCACGTGGATCCGCCTCCTGTGTGTCGAGCGCCATCCGCTCGGTGCCTGGGGTTCAAGTGTTCACTGTCGCGCACCTGCGCTCCCTCGGAACCCCTCTTATGGCTCTTGGGTTTCCTAGTTAGAGATACAAGTGGCCTTCGTATTAGGGGCTGTGGATACTGTGGAAAGCCATTGTTTCCGCAGGTCAAGTGCTGTTTTTTCATCCACCGGTGCTGTGGGCGGAGACTGTGGACAACTCTTGGGGCTGGGGAGAACCTCGGAGTACACACAGGCCGTCCCCAGATTCGGTGCCCTCTGTCCCCAAGTTTTCCACGAGGTTTCCCCAGGTTATCCACGGGGTAGGAGGTCGTTTTGTCCTTGTGGAAAACTCTCCCCACAGGGCGTCCCCAGGTTATCCACGAGTTGTCCCCAGGTTGTCCCCAAGTTCTCCCCAGAGTTGTCCACATGCGCCGAACAACGTTCGGACCAGCGGGTTTCCGGATGATCATGGTTCGACGCCCCGGAGCCTCCCGGCCCCCCGCGAACCGTTGATCCACAAGGTTTTCCACAGCCTGTGCATCACGGGGTGAAAAACCTCATCATCCATTGCGGGACTGCTGCTTGATCCGGGTCGTCAGCTCGTTGACCTGGTTGTAGATCGAGCGTCGCTCGGCCATCAGGGAGCGGATCTTGCGGTCGGCGTGCATGACCGTGGTGTGGTCGCGGCCGCCGAACTGCTGGCCGATCTTCGGCAGCGACATGTCGGTCAGCTCCCTGCACAGATACATGGCGATCTGGCGGGCGGTCACCAGCACCCGCGAGCGCGACCCGCCGCACAGGTCGTCGATCGACAGCCCGAAGTACGCGGCGGTGGACGCCATGATCGTGGCGACCGTGATCTCGGAGCCGGCGTCCTCGGTGATCAGGTCCTTCAGCACGACCTCGGTGAGCTGCAGGTCCACCGACTGCCGGTTCAGGCTCGCGAACGCGGTCACCCTGATCAGGGCGCCCTCCAGCTCGCGGATGTTGGTCGAGATGCGGCTGGCGATGTACTCCAGCACCTCGGGCGGCGCGGCCAGGCCCTCCTGGATCGCCTTCTTGCGCAGGATCGCGATCCGGGTCTCCAGCTCGGGCGGCTGGACGTCGGTGATCAGACCCCACTCGAACCGGTTGCGCAGCCGGTCCTCCAGCGTGACCAGCTGTTTCGGCGCCCGGTCGCTGGAGATGACGATCTGCTTGTTGGAGTTGTGCAGCGTGTTGAAGGTGTGGAAGAACTCCTCCTGCGTCTGCTCCTTGCCCTCCAGGAACTGGATGTCGTCCACCAGCAGGATGTCCACGGCCCGGTAGCGGCCCCGGAAGTTGTCGGCCTTGTGGTCGCGGATGGAGTTGATGAAGTCGTTGGTGAACTCCTCCGAGCTCACGTATCTCACCCGCGCGCCGTCGTACAGGCTCTGGGCGTAGTGGCCGATCGCGTGCAGCAGGTGGGTCTTGCCCAGGCCCGAGTCACCGTAGATGAACAGGGGGTTGTACGCCTTGGCCGGCGCCTCGGCCACCGCGACCGCCGCCGCGTGCGCGAACCGGTTGCTGGAGCCGATCACGAAGGTGTCGAAGGTGTACTTCGGGTTCAGCCGGGCCGGCTCCCCCTGGGTGCGGCTCCCGCGGCCGTCCCACCTGTTCTGCACGCCGCCCGCGCCGCCCGCGGCGGGCACGGGAGGCGCGCCGCGGTCGAAGGAGTCGGGCTCGGACCGCGGCGGTGACGGCTGCGGGGTGTAGCCGCGGCCGTATCCGGGGTTCTGCTCTCCCTGCGCGGGCGTCTGCGAGGGCTCCGCGGGCAGGTACGGCTGGGGGGACTCCTCGCCCTGCTGGTACGGGTAGGAGAACGGCTGCGCCTGTGGATAGTCGGTGGACGGCTGCGCGGGCTGGTTGCCCCCCGGATAGGGATGCTGGAGCCCGGAACCCCCGTGGTGCTGGGGCGGAGCGGGCTGTGCATAACCCTGCTGAGCCCCGCCGGCCTGTGCATAACCCTGCGGCTGGGCCTGGGGATAAGCGTCCTGGCGGGGAGTGAGCCCGGACTCGGGGCCCGCCGCGCTGGGGTCGACCATGACCGCCACTCGCATCGGGCGGCCGAACTCCTGGGAGAGCGCCTGGCTGATGAGCGGACGAAGCTTGTTCTCCAGGACATCTCTGGCGAAATCCGTGGGCGCGGCGAGCACCACGGTGTCGTTCATGAGGCCGAAGGGCCGGGTCATGTTGAGCCAGACCCGCTGCTGGGACGGGACGTTCTCGTTCAGGGAGTTCTCAAGAGCCCTCGCCCAGACCGCGCTGAGGTCCGTTCCGTCCATGGTCCGGCTCCCCTCCTCCCGACGCGGCCCCGCTGGCCCACCGCGATCTGTTTATCCACAATGGTGGCCGCCGGGCGCACCGGATCTCGTCGTTGTCCACATGCCGGGAGTCCCGTGGCCCCGTCGTGGGCGCCATACGAAATCCACATCGAATCCACAGGCTGTGCACAGCCCGTTACCTGCGGTCCGACGCGTCCTCGCAGCGGAGAGAGGGTCTGGAAGGGCCGACAGTAGCCCTGTCCACAGCTGTGTACAAGACGTTGTCCACAGCCTAGTGGCGTACGGGAGGGACGGAGCGCACATCCTGTGGACGGCGAGGCGCCGGTGGATAACGTGCCTGTGGAAACGTGGATAACCTGTGTGTGCGTGCTTCGGAACACTCTCCGGTTTGACCTGGGACACGCCTGACCCGTAACGTACGACGGTCGGCTTGCCACGCGGCGGCTATTTCGCATGCCCCGCATCCGGCAAGCCAGCCACTGTCGAGCGTCCCCATGTGCTGGGGATGCGTCTTGAGCCTGGAGCCCACTCGTGAGCAAGCGTACTTTCCAGCCGAACAACCGCCGTCGTGCGAAGACCCACGGCTTCCGGCTCCGCATGCGCACCCGCGCCGGCCGCGCCATCCTTGCCGCTCGCCGTCGCAAGGGCCGCGCCGAGATCTCCGCCTGACGCATCCGTTGCGCCCGGTTCGCCGGGCCTAGGCAGTAGCGCCCGTCGCCCGCCGGCATCGCTGCCGGCGGGCGACGGGCGTACCTGCCCAGGGTCACCAAGATCTCTCGTGCTGCCGTCCGGGTCCCGCATGCGCCGGGGCGACGAGTTCGCCGGCGCGGTCAGAAGGGGAAGCCGAGCAGGCCGCCCCACCCTGGTCGCGCACCTTGGCATGCGCTCTGACAGGGACACTCCCCCCCTGGTCGGATTCGTGGTGAGTCGTGCCGTAGGAGGCGCGGTCATCAGAAATCGGGTTAAACGTCAGTTGAGACACCTCATGCGAGACCGTCTCGACCGGCTTCCGAGAGGTAGCCTGCTGGTGGTACGCGCCAATCCACCGGCCGCGTCCGCGCGAAGCGAGCGCATCGCCGCCGAACTCGACGTCGCGCTGGATCGTTTACTCAGGCGGCTGGAGCCCCCTGGGGCTCGCATGGATGGGCGATGATGACGGCGCAGCAGACCGCTGGAATTTCTCCGGCTGCCAGGATCCTGATGGCTCCGATCCGGTTCTACCGGTCCTTCGTGAGTCCTCTGCTGGGTCCCCGTTGCCGCTTCCACCCCTCGTGCAGTGCCTACGGCCTCGAGGCCGTGGCCGTTCACGGCGCGCTGCGCGGCACATGGTTGACGATCCGGAGAATCGGGCGTTGCCACCCATTCCATCCCGGAGGCTTTGACCCGGTGCCCCCGCGCCCGGGCCGGTCCGACGAAACGCAAGGGAGCTAGCTCGGTGGAGCTGTCCTGGCTGAACTGGCTGTACACAGCCGTCGCCCATGTAATCACCTGGATTCACCAGGGCTACAGCACCTTCATCCCGAAGGACAGCGGGCTCAACTGGGCGCTGACCATCATCACGCTCACCGTGCTGATGCGGCTGCTGATCTTCCCGCTCTTCCTCAAGCAGATGCGCTCGTCGAAGAAGATGCAGGAGCTGGCGCCCAAGGTCCAGGAGATCCGTAAGCGTTACAAGAACGACAAACAGCGCATGAACCAGGAGGTCATGGCGCTGTACCAGGGGCAGGGGGCCAACCCGCTGGGTGGCTGCCTCCCGATCCTGGCGCAGTTCCCGATCTTCATCTCGATGTTCACCGTGCTGCAGGCCATGGCCGCGGGCCAGGCCAAGTTCGGGATGTCGCAGGGGCTCGTCGACAGCGCCCGGGCCGCGCACATCTTCGGCGCGCCCATCCCCGCGACGTTCTTCACGAGCTGGGACGACATCATCAAGCTGGATGCCGACCCGATCGTCACCAAGGTCGTGCTCGCCATCTTCGTGGCGGTCAGCTCGCTGACGACCTTCCTCACCGTCCGGCAGAGCGTGACCCGCTCGATCGCCCAGATGCCGGACAACCCGATGGCGCAGCAGCAGAAGATCCTGATGTACGTCTCGCCGCTGTTCGCGATCTTCTCGCTGAACTTCCCTCTCGGCCTGATCCTCTACTGGGTCACCACGAACGTCTGGACCCTCGGCCAGCAGCACTGGTTCTACAGCCGTAACCCCTCGCCGGTGGTCGACGCCAAGGGCAACGTCACGACTCCCGAGCCCAAGCCGAGCCTGCTGAGCAAGGTCAAGAAGACCGCCCCCGAGCCCGAGGCGCCGCCCGTGCCGGAGGCCAAGGTGATCCGACAGCAGCCCACCCGCCAGCCCCGCAGCAAGCGGACCGGTAGCAAGAAGTCCTGACGTCTCATCCCGACAGCACGAAGGAGTGGCCGGACGTGACCGAGGCCGAGGCCGAGAAGGAGCCCGTGAAGGCGGCTCCCGATCTCGCCGCCCTGGAGCAGGAAGGCGAGATCGCGGCGGACTACGTCGAGGGTCTGCTCGACATCGCCGACATCGACGGCGACATCGACATGGATGTCGAAGGTGATCGCGCCGTGGTGTCGGTCGTCGACATCAAGGGCGGCGACCTGGTCGGCCCCAACGGCGAGGTGCTGGAGGCCATCCAGGAGCTGACCCGCCTCGCGGTCCACCGCCAGACGGGTGAGCGCTCGCGCCTGATGCTCGACATCGGCGGCTACCGCGACCGCCGCCGGAGCGAGCTGAGCGAGCTCGGCACCAAGATCGCGGCGGACGTCAAGCGGAACGGCGAGCCCAAGTCGCTGCAGCCGATGACCCCGTTCGAGCGGAAGATCGTGCATGACGCCGTCGCGGCGGCGGGCCTGCGGAGCGAGTCCGAGGGCGAGGAGCCCCGCCGGTTCGTGGTGGTGCTTCCCGTTTAGCGCCTCTTGGCGACGGCATGGGCCGGCGCCGGCCGCCGCCCCCGGTTCCCCGGGGACGGCGGCCTTTTTCGTGCCCCGCTTTCGTGGCCCGCTTTGCGGGACTTTTTCGTGGGCCGTTTGGCGGCCCGGCTTGGTGGCCCGCTTTCGTGGCACGCGCCGTAGGGACACCGTCCGGGCCGCCGCCGTCCCGGGAACCTTTGCCGGTATGTGTCCCGGGATCCCGCTTCGCGGCGCCCGGGAAGGCCGTGGTCTTCCACCACGCGATCCGTCCGGTACCGCCGCACGCCGTCTGACGGCACCGTGTCCCGCGCGCCTGCGGCGGCGTCCCCACCCCGTGCTGTACAACGGCGCCGAAGCGGGCCGTTAGCCTTGAGACCGGCCTGACCCCGATATTTTTGAGGGAAGAGTGAGCATCGAGTGAGTGACCAGATCCCCGAACCGCCCGAGGTCGCGCGCGAGGTGTTCACCGGCGACGCCTGGGCCAGAGCGGAGGCCTTCGCGGAGCTGCTGGCCGGTCCCGGGGTGGTGCGCGGGCTGCTCGGCCCGCGGGAGGTGCCGCGCATCTGGGACCGCCACCTGCTCAACTGCGCGGTGATCTCCGAGGCCGTGCCCGCCGGCGTGCGCCTGGTCGACATCGGTTCCGGTGCCGGCCTGCCGGGCCTGGTCCTGGCGATCGTACGGCCCGACATCACCGTCACCCTCCTGGAGCCGCTCCTTCGCCGGACGGTCTTCCTGGAGGAGTGCGTGGAGTCGCTGAAACTCGACAACGTCGAGGTACTGCGCGGCCGGGCCGAGGAGTTCGCGGGCAGGCGGGAGTTCGACGTCGCCTCCGCCCGGGCGGTGGCGCCGCTCGATCGCCTGCTGAAGTGGTCGCTGCCCCTGCTGCGCGAGGGGGGTGAGCTGCTGGCCATGAAGGGCGAGCGTGCCGCTGAGGAGTTGGCGGACGCCGAGCCGCAATTGCGGGCGAGTGGGGTGCAAACCGCCGAGCTTACATCGGTCGGGCACGGTAAGGTCGAGCCGCCCGCAACTCTCATCCGAGTGGTCGCCGGTCGGGCTCCCGAAGGAGCGCGGAAGGCCTCTCGCCGGAAGGATCGTGCCTCGCGAGGCAGGTAAGCGCGAGGCCACCAGGTAAACCGAGCAAAGCGAGTACGAGGCCAGTGAACGACCGTTCGAGTGCGATCGCCAGCGCGAGGAGCGGTCTCGGCTGGCCCGAGGTTCCCGCCGCTCTGCCCCATGGACGCCTTTCCGGTCTGGGCTGGCCGGCAGCGGCACCCGGTGCCGTAGTCAGGCCGGTTGAAAGGAAGACGACCGTGACCCAGACCCCCCTTAATCCCGGCGACTCGCCGCTGGTACGAGAGGCACTCAGCTCAGTGGTTTCACGTGAAACATCGGCCCAGAAGACCGCCGCTCCCGGAGGCTCCACCGGGGTCCGGGACGGTGACTGGCCCCGCCCTTCCAAGACCCGGATCTTCACCGTCGCCAACCAGAAGGGCGGCGTCGGCAAGACCACCACGTCGGTCAACCTGGCGGCGGCGCTGTCCATGCACGGCCAGCGGGTCCTCGTGGTCGACCTCGACCCCCAGGGAAACGCCTCGACGGCTCTGGCCGTCGAGCACCGCGGTGACGTGCCGGACATGTACAAGGTGCTCGTGGAGGACCTGCCGCTCGCGGAGGTCGTGAAGGAGGTCCCGGACATGCCGGGCCTCTACTGCGCTCCCGCCACGATCGATCTGGCCGGAGCCGAGATCGAGCTGGTCTCCATGGTCGCCCGCGAGGCCCGCCTGCAGCGCGCGCTGGCCGCGTACGACGCCGTCGAGTTCGACTACATCCTCATCGACTGCCCTCCCTCGCTCGGCCTGCTGACGGTCAACGCGCTGATGGCCGCGAACGAGCTGCTGATCCCCATCCAGTGCGAGTACTACGCGCTGGAAGGTCTCGGCCAGCTGCTGAGGAACGTGGATCTGGTCCGCGCCCACCTGAACCCCACGCTCGACCTCTCCACCATCCTCATGACGATGTACGACGGGCGCACCCGCCTCGCCTCGCAGGTCGCCGACGAGGTTCGCTCCCACTTCGGCGCGACGGTGCTGAGCACGCTGATCCCCCGAAGCGTGCGTGTCTCCGAGGCTCCGAGCTACGGTCAGTCGGTCATGACGTACGACCCGGGCTCCAGTGGCGCGATGGCGTACATGGACGCCGCCCGCGAGATCGCTTACCGCGGTGCGGCCGTATGAGCACCGGGAACCCCGCGGCCGCGGTCACGGGTACGTCAGTGAGGGCGACACCTTGAGTCTCGGGAGGGGCAAGTGAGTAAGCAACCGAGAGGGCTGGGCAGGGGACTGGGGGCGCTCATCCCCACGGGTCCGGCCGTCGTCGCGGAGCCGCCCGCGTCGATGACCGCGACCATGGTCGCCCCCGAGCCGGTGGTGGTGCCGGAACAGCCCGGCCCCGCGCCGGTCGCGGGCGCATACTTCCTTGAGATCCCCGTCGACGACATCGTGCCCAACCCGCGCCAGCCCCGCGACGTCTTCGACGAGGAGGCCCTGCAGGATCTGGCCGCCTCGATCAGCGAGGTCGGCCTGCTCCAGCCGGTCGTGGTGCGGGCCACGGGTGAGGGACGCTACGAGCTGGTCATGGGCGAGCGCCGCTGGCGCGCCTCCAGGCTCGCCGGGCTCTCCGAGATCCCCGCGATCGTGCGGAACACCCAGGAGGACAAGCTCCTGCTCGACGCGCTCATCGAGAACCTCCAGCGCGAGCAGCTCAACGCCCTGGAGGAGGCGGCGGCCTACCAGCAGTTGCTCGACGACTTCGGCGCGACCCACGAGCAGCTCGCCACCCGGATCGGCCGTTCCCGCTCGCACGTGACCAACACGCTGCGCCTGCTGAAGCTGCCGCCAGGGGTGCAGCTCAGCGTCGCGGCCGGGACGATCAGCGCGGGCCACGCCCGGGCCCTGCTGCGGCTGGACGACCCCGCGGCCCAGGAGCATCTCGCCCGCCGGATCGTGGCCGAGCTCCTCTCGGTCCGCGCGGTCGAGGAGATCGTCGCCGTGGGCGACGCCAAGGCCGCCCCGGCGCCGGCCCCGCGTGCTCCCCGGCCCAAGCCCGACGAGGAGCCCGCCCTCCGGCATCTGGCCGACCGGCTCTCCGACCGCTTCGAGACCCGGGTGAAGGTCGACTTCGGCCGTCGCAAGGGACGCATCGTGGTGGAGTTCGCGACCATCGACGATCTGGAGCGCATCATCGGCACGATGGCTCCGGGCTCGCTGCAGGCGATGGAAGGATGATCGAACCGGCTCCGGAAGCCCGGGAAGGCGAGCACGTGGCGCATCCGCCGGGCCGGTGAATCTCCCCCGGGGCCCCTTCCGGGATGGCTGCCTTCCGGGACGACCCCCGGCGGCCGACCTTCCCGGACGGTTCCCCGACGACGAACGGCCTCCCTGTTTCACGTGAAACAGGGAGGCCGTTCGCGCTCACCGCCCTGTGCTCGCCGTACGGCGTTTCGATGATCGACTGGACCCCTGCCCTCATGGCACGTCCGACACGTGCGCATGCGCGGTTCCAGGGGCGTGGGGCCCGCCTCGGCGAGACCGCTGCGCGTGTGGAGTGCCGCGCCTCGGGCGGAGGCTTTCGTGGGGCCTGTTGGTCGGTCGCATCTCGCGGCCGTCTCGTCGGGTGATCCTGCTGTCGTCATCGCGGAGGAGGCGTCGTTTCACGTGAAACACGAAGTGGTGGGATGTGCGAGCCGGACCCCGGCAAGGCGCGGGTTCCACGATGAAGGGGATCGGGGCACGACGGGAGAGGCGGAGGTTCTCACCCGTGGAGAACGACCGCGCCTCTTCACCCGCGAAGGAACGACCGGGATCTTGCCGTAGAGGGAAGAGACGTAGGGAAGAAAGGCGGCCCGGAGACGGCGGTCGGTGTTTCACGTGAAACAGTCACCGTCTCTGGAGCCAGGCCGTTTCACGTGAAACAGACGTCGTTCAGGAGTCGAGGTTCTCCTGAACGACGAGGCGGATGTCGGCGACGAAGGCGTCGACGTGCTCGGGGGTGGTGTCGAAGGCGGTCACCCAGCGGACCACGTTCTCGGCCGCGTCCCAGACATGGAAGAGATAGCGCTGCTGCAGTTCCGCGATGGCCTTCTCGGGGAGGGCCGGGAAGACGGCGTTGGACTGCACGGGGTAGCGCAGGGAGACGCCCGGGAGACCGGCGATGCCGTCGGCCAGGCGGTGGGCCATGGCGTTGGCGTGGGCGGCGTTCTCGCGCCAGAGGTCGTCGGTGAGGAGGGCGGTCAGCTGGGCGGAGACGAAGCGCATCTTGGAAGCGAGCTGCATCCCCTGCTTGCGCAGGAACAGCGCCGGGGCGTCCAGCTCCGGGCGGAGGATCACGAGCGCCTCGGCGCCCATGGCTCCGTTCTTGGTGCCCCCGAAGCTGAGCAGGTCCACACCCGCGTCCGTGGTGAGGGAGCGGAGCGAGCAGCCGAGCTCGGCCGCCGCGTTGGCCAGCCGGGCGCCGTCCATGTGCAGGAAGAGACCGTGCGCGTGCGCGAACTCCGCGAGCTCGGCGATCTCGTCGGCGGTGTAGCAGGTGCCGCACTCGGTCACCTGGGAGATGGAGATGACCCTGGGCTGGGAGTGGTGCTCGTCCCCCAGCGCGGACAGCTGGCCGCGGACGTCATCCACGGAGATCTTGCCGTCTCCGGTGGGAAGGGTGACCAGCTTGGCGCCCAGCACGCGTTCCGCGGCACCGCACTCGCTGGTGCTGATGTGGGCGGTGGCCGGGCAGAGCACCGCGTCGTACGCCCGCAGCACGAGTCCGAGGCCCACCACGTTGGCGCCGGTGCCGTTGAACATCGGGTAGGCGGTCGCGCGTGCGCCGAACTCGGCGCGGAAGGCGTCCTCCATCGCGGTGGTCCAGGCGTCCCCGCCGTAGGCGAGGGCGTCTCCGGCGTTCGCTTCGAGGATGGCGGTGAGAACCGCAGGATGCACGCCCGCGTGGTTGTCGCTGGCGAAGCTCTTGGGAAATGAGGTGGAGGTCAGCACACGGCCAGCGTAGGGGGAGGCCCGGCCCGCCCACCGCCCAGGTCCGCCGGCCCCGCCTGCCGATCAAGTCCGTTGGCTGGGCCCACCGTCCAGGAGCGTCGGCCCGCCCACCGCCCAGGTCCGCCGGTCCGGCCTGCCGATCAGGGCCAGCCGGTCCGGCTCACCGATCAGGGCCAGCCGGTCCGGCTCACCGATCAGGGCCAGCCGGTCCGGCTCGCCGTCCAGGGCCAGCCGGTCCGGCTCACCGTCCAGGACCAGCCGGTCCGGCTCGGCGCCGTGCCGGACCGGCCCGCGCCCGCGGTGGGGTTCAGGCGCGGGAGCCGGGAGAGCGGGCGAGAGGTCAGGCGCCGCGGGCGGCGGCCTGTTCCAGGAGAACGCGGCAGAGGGTGCCGAGGTCGTCCCCGGCGGCCTCGGCGGCCATGGGGAGGAGGGACGTCTCGGTCATGCCCGGGGCGACGTTCACTTCGAGGAAGTGGGGCAGGCCGTCCGCGTCGACGATCAGGTCCGTACGGGAGACGTCCCTGAGGCCGAGGGCGGTGTGCGCGGTCACGGCCATCGCGGCGCAGGCGGCCGACGCCTCGGGCGACAGGCGTGCCGGGGCGAAGAACTCGGTGTGCCCGGCGGTGTAGCGGGCCGCGTAGTCGTACACGCCCTCGTTGGCGACGATCTCCACGGGGGGCAGTGCCACCGGCCCGCTCCCGAGGTCGACCACGGAGACGGCGACCTCGACCCCTTCGACGCAGCGCTCGATCAGCGCGGTGTCGCCGTAGGCGAAGCAGCCGACCATGGCGGCGGGGAACTCCTCGGCGCTGCGGACGATCGACGCGCCGAGCGCCGAGCCGCCGCGGGACGGCTTGACGAACAGGGGAAGGCCGAGGCGGTCCACGATGCGGGCCAGCACCGCGGAGGCGCCGAGGTCGTGGAAGGTCTCCTTGGGCAGCGTCACCGACTCGGGGGTGCGCAGCCCGACGGAGCGCACGACGGTCTTGGCGGTGGGCTTGTCGTAGGCGACCCGGCAGGCGTCGGGGCCGGCGCCGACGTACGGGACGGAGAGGAGTTCGAGGACCGAGCGGATGGCGCCGTCCTCGCCCGCCCCGCCGTGCAGGGTGACGAAGACCGCGTCCGGCGGGTCCGCGAGCACGGCGGGAACCAGTGACGCGTCGGTGTCGCGGGTCTCCACGGATACGCCCGCGCCGCGCAGCACCTCGCTCACCCGGCGGCCGGAACGCAGCGAGACCTCCCGCTCGTAGGAGAGCCCGCCCGCCAGGACGAGCACATGGCCCAGGTCACTCATCCGACATACCTCTCGTCAAGGCCCGCTCCGAGCCTGTCCTGTCGCTCTCGTCCCGCGCGGTCCGGCTGTTCCGGCGAACCGGATCGATCACCACGCACCGGCGCAGGAAGTCACCGTACGGTACCGGCGGGGAGGAGCTCATGCCGGAGGTGCCCCGTGGCACGGGGCACCTCCCGGACAGCGGGGTGTGGCGGGGTCACGCGAGGTCGGGTCCCGGAGTGTCGATCCCGGCGCGCTCGGCGGGCGAGCCGGTCCCGAAGGTGTCGCGGACGCGGAGCTCCTGCCCGATCACCCCGGCCAGGCGGCGGACGCCCTCGCGGATGCGCTCGGGCTCGGGGTAGCAGTAGGAGAGCCGCATGTGCCGCGCGCCGCCGCCGTCGGCGAAGAAACCGGTGCCCGGCACGAAGGCCACCCGCTCGGCGACCGCGCGGGGCAGGAGCGCCTTGGAGTCGAGCCCCTCGGGAAGGGTGGCCCAAACGAAGAACCCGCCACCGGGGCGGGTCCAGGTGACGCCGTCGGGCATCAGGGCCTCCAGCGAGGAGAGCATGGTGTCGCGGCGCTCGCGGTAGAGCTCCCTGAACGACTTGATCTGCTCGCGCCAGGGCTGGGTGGCGAGATACTGGCCGACGGCCAGCTGCGTGAAGGAGGAGTGCGACAGCACCGCGGACTCCATCGCCAGCACCAGCTTCTCGCGGATGGCGTGCGGGGCGAGGGCCCAGCCGACCCGGAAACCGGGGGCCAGGGTCTTGGAGAACGAGCCGAGATAGACGATTCCGTCGGCGTTGTCGGCGCGCAGCGTCCGCATGGGATCGCCGTCGAAGCCGAGCATGCCGTACGGGTTGTCCTCGACGATCAGCACGTCGGCCCGCTGGCAGATCTCCAGGACCTGCTGCCTGCGCGCGACGCTGAGCGTCACGCCCGCGGGGTTCTGGAAGGTGGGGATCGTGTAGAGGAACTTGATCCGGTTGCCCGCGCTCTTCAGGGCGTAGATGGTCTGGGCCAGCGACTCGGGGATGATCCCCTCGCTGTCCATCGCGACATGGATGACCTTGGCCTGGTAGGCGGAGAACGTGCCCAGGGCTCCGACGTAGGAGGGGCCCTCGGCGAGCACGACGTCACCCGGGTCGATGAAGATCCGGGTGATCAGGTCGAGGGCCTGCTGGGAGCCGACGGTCACGACGACGTCGTCGGGGTTGGCCTCGATGCCCTCCATCCGCATGACGTCGCAGATCTGCTCGCGCAGGTGCGGGTCGCCCTGCCCCGAGCCGTACTGGAGCGCGACCGGGCCGCGCTTGGCGATCAGGTCGGCGACCAGCTCCCCCACCACGTCCAGGGGGAGGGCGGTGACGTACGGCATGCCGCCGGCGAGCGAGACCACCTCGGGCCTCGACGCGACGGAGAAGAGAGCTCGCACCTCGGAGGCGACCATCCCGGTTGCCCGTGCCGCGTAACGGTCGACGTAAGCGTCGATGCGCGAGCCTTGGGTGGGGGCGATGGTCTGACCGTGATCGTTGTCCTGGGGCACGGTCCACCTCCTAGGTTGTGTGGAGCACACAAAGCGCTCATACCAGAGAAACCAGGGTACGTCAGGGGCTGCAGTTCGTCTGCGTGTGGGGACGGGACCTCCTGAAACCAGGACCCGCACTGGGCTACGATGCCAGCTGGAGACGCCGTTTTCGCGCGTTTTTCGCCATGGCTTGCACTCGTCTCGCCAGGATTGGGGCCAACAGGTGTCGCGTCGGCTGGCAAACGTCACCCTCGACAATCTCGACGACCTGCCGCGCCGCTGCCGCCGGTGCGTCTTCTGGGAGCTCGATCCCGTCAACGCGGACCGGGCCGTGAAGGCCGGTGATCCGGGACTGGAGAAGGAGGCCTGGATCTCCTCCACCCTGCTGGAGTGGGGAAGCTGCGGAAAGATCGTCTATGTGGACGGGGTGGCGGCCGGCTTCGTGCTCTACGCGCCGCCCCACTACGTGCCGCGCTCGGTGGCCTTCCCGACCTCCCCGGTCAGCGCGGACGCGGTGCTGCTGATGACCGCGCACATCATCCCGGAGTTCTCCGGGGGCGGCCTGGGCCGGATGCTGGTCCAGGGCGTGGCCAAGGACCTGACCCGGCGCGGGGTGCGGGCGATCGAGGCGTTCGGCGACCTGAAGTGGGAGCAGCCGGGCGCGTGCCTGATGCCCGCCGACTACCTGCTCTCCGTGGGATTCAAGACGGTCCGCCCGCACCTGCGTTTCCCCCGCCTCCGTCTGGAGCTCAAGAACGCCGTCTCATGGCGTGAGGACGTCGAGGTGGCACTGGAGAGGCTGCTCGGGTCGATGAGTCCCGAGAGGGCGCTGCGGCCCGTCTGAGACCCTCTGGAGCCCGTACGGCACGTTGTGGAGCCCGTTACGGCACGTTGTGGAGCCGAACGCGCCCTCCGGGGGCCGTGGACCCGCCTCCTGGATTCGTCAGCACGCCTCCGGGAGCCGTGAGCCTGACCGCAGGATCCGTGAACTCGTCTCCGGAGGTCTCCGCGAGCCGCCCGGCGCGGCGCGTGCCGAAAAGCCCTGTGCGGGTGCCCTGCGCATGTTCCTGTACGGGTGCCCTGCGCATGTGAAAGCCCCCCGCGGTGAGACGGGGGGCTTTCAGTGGGTGGGTGTGCCGCTCGGAAGCGGGTGATACGGGCGGACGCCGTGGGGGGCGGCCGACCCGCAGGGGGCCTAGATGATGCCCTCGAGCTCGCGAAGCAGCATGGCCTTCGGCTTGGCGCCGATGATCTGCTTCACAACCTCTCCGTTCTTATAGACGTTCAGAGTGGGAATCTGGAGTACGCCGTAGTTTGTCGCCGTTGTCGGATTCTCGTCGACGTTCAGCTTGACGACCGTGAGCTTGTCGGCCTGCTCGCCGGCGATCTCCTCCAGGATCGGCGCGACCTGGCGGCACGGGCCGCACCATTCGGCCCAGAAGTCGACGATCACGGGCTTGTCGCTCTTGAGGACGTCGGCGTCGAAGCTGGCGTCGGTCACGTGCTTGATGGTGCCCAAGGTTCCTGCTCTCCCTCTTGTCTGAGGACTTGTTCCTGATGCCGTTGCCGATGGGTGACCGGTGCGGGCGAGGTGTCGTCCGGCGGGGGTGCGACGCGCGCCCGAGGCGTGCCTCGCGGGGGCGTCACACCCGGCCGCGCACCCTGTCGTCACACGCCGTCGTCACACCCTGTCTTCACGCGGTCTTCACGTCTCCACGCGGTCTTCACGCGCCGTGGTGCTCGGCCAGCCAGCGCTCGGAGTCGAGCGAGGCGGCGCACCCGGTGCCGGCGGCGGTGATCGCCTGGCGGTAGGTGTGGTCGACGACGTCACCCGCGGCGAAGACGCCCTCCAGGTTCGTGCGCGTCGAGGGCGCCTCGACCTTGATGTAGCCCTCGTCGTCCAGCTCCACCTGGCCCTTGACCAGCTCGGTGCGCGGATCGTGGCCGATCGCGATGAACAGCCCGGTGGCAGCCAGCTCCGCCTCCGCGCCGGTCTTGAGGTTGCGTACCCGCACCCCGCTCACCTTGTTCTCGCCGAGCACGTCGACGACCTCGCTGTCCCACAGGAAGTGGATCTTCTCGTTCGCGAACGCCCGATCCTGCATGATCTTGCTCGCGCGCAGCTCGCCACGACGATGCACCACCGTCACCGAGGCCGCGAACCGGGTCAGGAAGATCGCCTCCTCCATCGCGGTGTCCCCGCCGCCGACGACCACGATGTCCTGGCCGCGGAAGAAGAACCCGTCACAGGTGGCGCACCACGACACCCCGTGGCCCGACAGGCGCTTCTCGTTGGGCACGCCCAGCTCGCGGTAACCCGAGCCCATCGACAGGATGACGGACGTGGCGTAGTAGGTGTCGGTGGCGGTCTTGACGACCTTCGGGTTGGCGGCCAGGTCGACCTCGACCACGTCGTCGGCGACCAGCTCGGCGCCGAACCGCTCGGCCTGCTTGCGCATCCCGTCCATCAGGTCCGGGCCCATGATGCCGCCGGGGAAGCCTGGGAAGTTCTCCACCTCGGTGGTGTTCATCAAGGCGCCACCTGCGGTGACCGACCCCTCGAAGACCAGCGGATTCAGCTCGGCACGCGCGGAGTACACCGCGGCCGTGTAACCCGCGGGACCCGACCCGATGATGATCACATTCCGGACGTCCATCAGCGCTCGCGCCTCTCCCTCTGTCGATGCCACCGGCGTCAACAGATCCTAGGCGCCGGTGATTCCCGCCCGGCGCGGTGACGGATCCCCCGGGTGGAACCGGAAAGCCCGGCACGGACGAATCCATGCCGGGCACCCACGGTGGAAGCGAGGGTTTTGGCGGCGGATTACCCGCCACGGATCACCTCGGGATCCTTGTCGCCGGTCATCCCGTGTGCCACCGGTCATTCCGGATGTCACCGGTCATTCCGGGTGTTTCACCGTCGGCCGCCCCGGGTGGCCTGTCGAGGTCACCCGGGGCCGCACCGCCGGTCACTTCCAGCGTGCGAGGCCTGGCTTGCGCACGTCGTCACACTGCGGGCCCACGACGTGGACGCGCACCGTGTTCTTGGCCTGGTTCTGCCAGAAGAGCAGGATGTTGGCCTCCTGCCCGTTGTAGAACCCCTGGTCCACGGCGAAGGGCGAGATGCCGACCTGCGCCGAGACCTGCCGGACACACTTGTCGATCCCCGAGTTCTCGGCCGTCCCGAGGATGGTCCCGGGACCGATGTAGTCGAGCAGCGAGCCGCGAAGCTCGGCGTCGGTGTAGTTGTAGTTGCTGTCGGTCAGCGCGTACTGGATCGTGTCCGCAGGCGCGGGCAGGGCGCTCATCGGCAGTTGGTCCGGCCCGGACGCCGTCAGCGTCCCGGTGGCCAGCACGGTCGCGCCGATCACCGCCGCCGCCATGCCCGCCGCCGCGGCGGGCATCGCCCACCGGTTCCGCCGGTTCCGCCGGTTCGCGCCGCGACGCCTGGCCGGGGCCGCCGGGACCACGGTGCCGTCGTCGCCGACGACCCCCAGCCGCACCGGCTCGAGCTCAGGCTCCTGCTGCGGGAGCGGTGCCCGCAGAGGGGTCGTCTCCCATGGCGCCGGTTCTGCGGGAGAGGACGTCTCCCACGGCGC
The DNA here is from genome assembly GCF_040639135.1 of Streptosporangium sp. NPDC023963. Lineage (NCBI taxonomy): Bacteria > Bacillati > Actinomycetota > Actinomycetes > Streptosporangiales > Streptosporangiaceae > Streptosporangium > Streptosporangium sp. NPDC023963. The sequence goes on along the minus strand of NZ_JBEZZK010000008.1, from coordinate 149,957 downwards.
GTCACGCATTATGTCGTCCCAGGCCGGTGCTTCCACCAGGCCCACTCCACCTCCACGGAAGCTGTCTGCCTCAGCGGCCAGTGCGCGGTCGATCCTCAGCGCGACTCCCATCGGCATCGCCGGTGTAGGGGTCGCCGCCAGCACCTCGCGAACTGCCGCGAGGTCGGCGAGGCTCTCACCACAGGGATCGCAGATCGCGAGATGCTCGCGTACCCGCATGGCCGTGGCGGCGTCGAGGAGCCCCTCGGCCAGTTCGGCCAAGATCTCCAGGTCGTAGTGCGTATCACCCGTCACGAAGTTCTGCTCCCTTCGCGGATGAGACGCGAGACAGGTCTGATCGGTTCCGCAAATGGGAAAGAATCGGGGCGAGTTTCGCCCTTCCGCGAGCGCATCGGCTCTTCACCGTGCCGCTCGGCACCTCCAGCACCTGGGCCGCGTCCTCGACCGAGTAGCCCATCATGTCCACGAGGACCAGCGCGGCGCGCTGGTCGGAGGGCAGCAGCTTCAGGGCCGCCGAGACCTCCATGGACACCTCGCGCTCGGCCGTCTGGTCGAGCACCGGGGTCTCGCGCTCCGCGGCCTCGACGAGCTCGTCGTCGGCCACCGGGCGCACCGATTTCCTGCGCATGCGGTCGAGGCAGGCGTTGACCACGATGCGATGCAGCCACGTGGTCACCGCCGCCTCGCCGCGGAAGCTCCCGGCCTTGCGGTAGGCCGAGACGAAGGCGTCCTGAACGGCGTCGGCCGCCTCGTCGGGATCGCCCAGCGTGCGCAGGGCGACCGCCCACATGCGGTCTCGATGTCGCTTGACTATTTCACTGAAGGCGTGCGGATCCCCGGCGATGTGCCGGGTGAGCAGGTCGGCGTCGGACACGGGGGCCTTCGCCGTCTGCTCGTCCGCCGCTGGCGGGGTCTCGGGTGGGGAATTCACAAGGAGAGTCCTGCTATGCCGATCCGGGGAGAACACCTCTACGGGATAGATGGTGCCACGGATTCTCCGATGATCTGCAAGAAGCCGGGTAAAACAGATCAAATCGGAGCGGTGTCACTTGGTCGCGAGGACCTTCATGTCCAGCACCTGGCCGCGGTACTTCCCCTGGTAGGTGGGCATCTTGGTGAACCAGACGAGCACGTAGCGGCCCTTCTTCGGGCTCTCCGCGGTGAACGTCTTCTTGCCGGAGACCCCGTTGATCTTCTGCAGGACCGACAGGTCGTCGAGCTGCGGGGAGTCGCCGACCCTGAGCTCCACGGTGCCTCCCGAGGTGCTGCCGAAGTTGACCGTCACCTGCTTGACCGGAACGCTCTCGCCCATGTCCAGCAGGAGGCCCACGCCCGTCTTGAGCCGGCCGAAGTCGGCGGAGTCGTACGACTCGGAGTGCCAGTCGGTGGACTCCTTGCCGTCGGTCGCGTTGATGGCCAGCTCGCCGCGCTCCTCGTTGTCGCCCAGCGGGTCGAAGCCGGTGACCGAGGAGGGCTTCACCTCCCGGGTGCCGACCGCCGCGGTCGGCGTGGGCGTGGTGCTCTCCTCGCCGGTCTCCGGGGTGCCGGCGTTGCCGATGCTGCGGCCGAGGGTCCAGGCGCCCAGGCCGACGGCCACCATCACCAGCAGCACGACGACGGTCATGGCGACCTTGTTGACCATGCCGCCGCCCGCCTGGCGGGGCATCGGGCGGTGCTGGTTCTGGTGGTGGTGCTGGGGAGGGGGCGTGTGGCGCTGGGGCGCCGCGGTGTCGATGCCCTCGGAGCGGGAGGCCGCCACCGGCAGCGCCGTCATGGGCATCGGCGTCGGCATCGGCAGGGGACTGGGCCGCGACACCGAGGCCAGGGCCTCGGCGACCTCGGCGGGCGTGGTCAGCGGTTCGAGCCCGCGCCTGGTCTCCGGCAGCAGGGCCCGGCAGACGATGGCGTCCAGGTAGCCGGGAACACCCGCGGTGACCTGGCGCGGCGTGCAGAAGTGCCCGTCGCCCATGGGCGCGACGGGCAGGCCGCCGCCGTCCTGCTCGTCGCCCGGCCAGTGGCCGGTCAGCCCGGCGTACAGCAGGCGGCCGAGACCCTCGGCGTCCTCGCGGGCGGGGTCGTCGCTCGTCACGTCGTCCAGGACGGCGTCGACTCCCAGGCCGAGCAGCTTGACGGTGCTGCCCGCCGTCCACACCAGGTGCTCGGGGGTGAGGCAGAGGTGGGCGAGGTTCGCCTCGTGCGCGTGGGCCAGCGCCTCCGCGGCCTCTGCGACCATCGCGGCGGCCCGCTCGGGGTCGAGCGGCCCGTTCGCGATCATGTCGCCGAAGGACTCGCCGCTCACCCACTCGCTGACGACGTAGGAGTGGCCGTCGTCCTCGGTCGCGTCGAAGACCTGGGTGAGGCGGGGGTCGGTCAGCCGGCTGGCCACCCTGGCCGCCGTGACGACCTCGTTCAGGCGGGGGAAGTCGGGATCGAAGGTGTGGACGGCGACGGGCCTGGCGAGCACCTCGTCGATGGCCTTCCACAGGGTGGCACCGCCCGACTCGTGGACGCGGTCCTCGAGCCGGAAACGCTCGGCCAGCTTGGTGCCGGGCTCGACGGCGGGGGAACTCACGAGGACCCCGTACCTGAGAACACGACAGCACCATGCCCGGTCAGCACATCACGACACATCACACGATGCTGGGTGGATCCGCCCACGCCCTCCTGCTTCCATTAGCCGCATGTCACCACACGCGTCGCACCATGGTAGTCCCGCGCCGGTTCCGCCCGTGTTCGTCTTGTCAGACGTTTGAGACAAGTCTTTGGGTTACCGGCCTACCCGTCCTGCCACCATTCCAACGATCGAACTCACCTCGGGGATGCGCATCCGGTGGGCGATCGCCAAGTAAAGAACCATACCGAGTCCGCCGCCCACCGCCAGCATGATGGCCGCGCTCAGCGCGTCCAGCCCCGTGAGCTCCTGCATGAGCCACAGAACGCCGAGCGCGAGCGCCGCGGCGGGGAGCGCGGCCACGTACATCCGGGACAGCCCGGCGGCCACCCTGCGCCCCGCCAGGCCCCCCACGCGGCGCGCCGCCAGGATCCAGGCGACCGCCGCGCCGACCACGTAGGCGACGGTGAACGCGAAGGCCAGGCCCATCACGATGTACCTGGGGGGCAGGGCGTAGTAGGCCGTGAGGCTGAGCGTGGCGTTGACCGCCACGTTGCCGAGGGCGAGGAACACCGGGGTGCGGGTGTCGCCGAAGGAGTAGAAGACCCGCAGCAGCAGCTGGAAGATCGAGAACGGCACCAGCGCCAGCCCGAAGACCTGCAGCACGTTGCCGATGTGGACCGCCGAGTCGACGGTCATGTTGCCCCACGAGAAGATCAGCACGGTCACCGCGGGGCCCAGCACCATCAGCAGCAGCCCGGCGGGCACCAGCAGCACCGACACCAGCCGCACCCCCGAGGCGAACTCCTCGCGGACCGTGTCGAGCTGCCCGTCGGCCACCCCCCGGCTCATCCTGGGCAGCATCGCGGTGATCACGGAGACCGCGATGATCCCGTACGGGAGCTGGAAGAACTGGTAGGCGTAGGCGTAGGCCGAGTTGCCGGCGCCGGGCGCGCGCTCACCCGCGCCCGAGGCGAGCTTGGTGGTGATCAGGAAGCCCAGCTGGCTGATCCCGACGTAGGCGAAGGTCCAGGACGCGGTCCGTGCCATCTCGCCGAGACCGGCGTTGCGCAGGTCGAACCGGGGACGGAAGCGGAAGCCGACCCGGTGGAGCGCGACGATCAGCACCACGCACTGGGCCACGATGCCGGCGGTGGTGCCGAGCCCGAGAAGCAGCAGGTCGCCGTCCGTCACGGTGTCGATGTCGGTGCCCGATCCGCCCAGCTTCACGTAGTAGACGATCGCGACGCCGATCATCACGATGTTGTTCAGAACCGGCGCCCACATGGGCGCGGCGAACCTGTCGCGGGTGTTGAGGATCGCGCCCGCGATCGCGCCGATCCCGAAGAAGGCGATCTGCGGCAGGATGTACCGGGCCAGGGTGACCGCGACCTCGGTCTTCTCCGTGCCCCAGTCGGCGCTGTAGAGGCCGATCAGCGGCCTGGCCAGCGCCACCGCGAGCAGCGCCATCAGCGTCAGCGCGACGACCCCGAGGGTCATCAGCCGCTGCTCGTAGGCCCGGCCGCCGTCCGGGTCCGACCTCTGCCGCCTTACGATCATCGGAACCACGACGCTGCTCAGGATCCCGCCGATGAGCAGGTCGAACAGGATGAGCGGGATCGTGTAGGCCACGTTGTAGGCGTCGCCCAGCGCGAAGGTCCCGATGGCCGCCGCGAGCACCGCCGTCCGGACGAAGCCGGTGACGCGGGAGACCATCGTCCCCGCAGCCATGATCGCGCTCGCGCGCAGGACCCTGCTCATGCGCTTTCCTTCGCTAGGTGCTCGGAGCGCCGGGCGCTCACGACTCGGTACCGGCGGGCTCGCGCTCGCGCGCCGGCGGCGGGGCAGCCGCCGGACGGCGGCCTCCCCGGCGGCGCAGGACGCGCAGGACGACGGCCGCCAGCATCACCACGAGAGCCGCCCCCACGATCACCAGGGCGACCCCGGTGTAGCCGGTGGTCCGCACGGTCAGCTCGATCGGCTTGCCGTACTTGCGGCCGTCCTCGGTGGTGAGCTGGACCGTCACGGTCGTCTGGCCGCTGGACCTGGAGGTCATCGGGATCCGGATGGTCTGGTTCTGGCCGCCGCGGATCTCCAGCTTGTCCTCGTACGGCTCGATCTTGAGCAGGTCGGGCTGGTCGGAGGTCACCTTGAGCCGGACCGCGACCGCGACCTCGCCGGCCTCGCCGCTCAGCTCGTTGCGCACGCTGATCGGCACGTCGCCGTTGCTGCCGGCCAGGGTGCGCAGCCGCGACTGCTCGCTGCCGGTGATGTTGACCATGGCGATCCGGCTGTCGATCGCCTCGGCGACCTGCTGGACGTACGGCGCGGCGTTGGCGGTCTTGCCGCGCCACGCCGAGGAGGTCAGGCGCAGCAGCGCCAGGTCGAAGACGTCGAGGTCCTGGGCGGTGGTGATCGCGGCGGTCAGGTCGGCGCGGGCGCCGACCCTCCTGACGCCCGTCAGGTACTGCTTGGAGAGCTCCAGCTTCCTGTCCTGGTCGGTGTAGGTCAGGCCGGCCCGCGGGACCGGGGGGACGCCCTTGGCGCGCTTGACCGTGTCGAGCGTGACGGGCGCCAGCCAGGGCAGGGTGGCGGCCGTCTCGACCAGATCGGTCACGTACTCCGGATCGGGGTCCCAGCGGCGGTGCGGGACGGCGATCACCGTCCTGGCCGGGGTGCCGGGCTCCGAAGCGATCATCGCCGTCTCCGCGATGAACCGCTGGCGGTTCGCCAGCGCCGCGCCGGGGGCGGAGGTGTCGGCGCCGATGGTCTCGCTCAGCGCCGCGTCGGCGACCAGGGCGGTGACCGGGCCGTTCACGCTCTCCAGGGTCGCCGCGGCGTCGGGGGTGGTGACCGGGGGCGTCACCGGCGGCAGGTTCGGCCCGTTCAGCAGCACGGTGCCGACGCCGCCGGTGGCCAGCAGGTCCAGCCCGTCGTAGTCGATCAGGCCGCCCACCGGCCAGTTCACGTTGGTGATCACGTCGCGGCCGAGGGTCTCCCTGGCCACGATCCCGGCCGCGGCGATCCCGGTCCCGGTGGCGTCGTCGACGCCGTTGTGGGCGAGGGCCGCCACGTCGGGGTCGCCGTACGGGGTCGCCACCACCGGGTGGTCGGCGACGGCCTCGCGGAAGTCGTTCAGCCACTGGGCGGTCTCGGGGGTCGCGGGGCGCTGCTGGGTGCGGTCCTTGACCCTGACCGCGTGCGGCTCGCCCATGGCCCGCGCGTCGTCGAGCAGGGCGGGGTCGACGATCCAGGTGAGCCCCTTGGCGGACGACGTGTCCTGGGCGATCTTGAGCAGGTCGCCCAGCCGCTTGCCGGGGGCCATGGCCGCGGGCAGGCCCTCGTCGACGAAGGTGGAGTCGCCGGCCCGGCGCGGCTGGTCGACGATGGGCAGCACCGTGGCGAGCCGGGTGCGGGCCACCCTGGTCTCCCTGGGCATGTAGGTCACCGTGGTGCGCAGGGTGCCCTGCTGCCCGAAGGCGTTGAGCACCTCGACCATGACCGGGTAGACGCCGAAGCCGGAGAACTTCAGCTCCTGCGGCGTGAAGGAGAACTCCCACGGCAGCTTGCCCGAGGGCGCGATCGGCGCCTGGACGAAACTCTCGCAGCACCACGAGTTCGGGAGGGTCTGTCCCGTCTGGTAGGCCTCCAGGTCGGCGCGCCGGGCGAACGGCTGGGGGGAGTAGTGCATCCGGATGCGCAACCCGTTCAGGGTCTCGGTGCCGGAGTTGACCAGGGAGCCGGACAGCTTGATCTCGGTGGTCGGGTCGCGGGGGGCGTCGGGGCCGATCGCCTCCAGCACGACCTGGAGGCCCGCCCGGCTCACCGAGGTCGTCCGGGCGTTCGCCGTACCCGGAACGACCACGGCCGCGGGAACGAGCAGCGTGGTGGCGAGCAGGGCGAGGAGCGCGGCCTTGTGGATCACGTGCCGGCCAGGGGTCGAGTACGGCGCACGCCGGTAATGCTATGGCCTAACCGGCGAGGGGAAAGGTCGCCGGCTCCCTCCGGGAGCCGTGCCGGGTCAGGTCCACGATCTTTCCTGACACCAGTGTGAGCAGATGGTCGGCGCGGATCAGGAGTGCCGTACGACGCTCCCCGGTGGGCACGTAAACGGGTGTGACGGTGCGGGTGAGTCGCTCGTCCACCAGCACGGTGAGCGTGGCGGGCAGCAGCAGCGGGCAGACCAGGCCCGAGGCGTAGTCGGTGGCGGAGTTGACGGTGAAGGCCGAGGCCTGCCGGACCCGCCGGGCCTCCAGGATGCCGGCGACCACGCCGGGGCGCGGCGGGGAGCCGACGGAGGTGACGACCGCCACGGGTTCGCGGCCGATCCGCGTCGTGACCTCGAGGACCGTGACTCCCACGCAGATCTCGGGACTCGCCGACAGCACCTCGGGGAGTTCGTCCGAGCATGTCATCGCGCGCGGAAGGCGTACGATCTCATGATGGACCTGGTGTGCGAGGAGCCAGCGGTGGATCGCGAGCGCATCCTTCATGTGTGTGCTCCTTGCCTCGACGCACAGTCCCCGAGGTTCCCTGACCGACCGTAACCTGGTGATCGCTTCAGGTGTATCCCCGCAGGGGAACATGTTCCGTAACCGAAGGACCTACCCGGCTTGTCCCTTTCAAATCTGACCCAGAGCCAGCGCCACGGCATGAGCGAGCTGTTCCGGAAGATCGCACCCGTGGCGGACGAGCTCGGCGAGCTCTTCGCCGCCAGGGGATACCAGATCGCCCTCGTCGGCGGCTCCGTACGCGACGTCTTCCTGGGCAGGATCGGCAACGATCTCGACCTGACCACGGACGCGAGGCCCGAGACGGTCCTGGAGCTCGTCCGCGACTGGGCCGACTCCATCTGGACGATCGGCATCGACTTCGGCACCGTCGGCGTCCGCAAGGGCGGGTGGCTGCTGGAGATCACCACCTACCGCAGCGAGTCGTACGATCCCAAGTCGCGCAAGCCCGACGTGGCCTACGGCGACACGCTGGAGGGCGACCTGGCCCGGCGCGACTTCGCGGTCAACGCGATGGCGCTGCGCCTGCCGTCCCGCGATTTCGTCGACCCGCACGGCGGCCTCGACGACCTGCACGCCAAGGTGCTGCGCACCCCGGGCCCCCCCGAGCGCTCCTTCGGCGACGACCCGCTGCGGATGCTGCGCGCGGCCAGGTTCGCCAGCCAGCTCGGCTTCGCCGTCGACCCGGCGGCGCTCGCCGCGATGGGCGCGATGGCCGACAGGATCGACATCGTCTCCGCCGAGCGCATCCGCGACGAGCTGGACAAGCTCATCGGCGGCGACCACCCCCGCGAGGGCCTGCGGCTCCTCGTCGAGTCGGGGCTCGCCGACCACGTGCTGCCCGAGGTGCCCAAGCTCCGTCTGGAGATCGACGAGCACCACCGGCACAAGGACGTCTACGAGCACTCGCTGATCGTGCTGGAGCAGGCGATCGACCTGGAGGAGAGCGGCCCCGACCGGATCCTGCGCTGGGCCGCGCTCCTGCACGACGTGGGCAAGCCGAAGACCCGCCGCCACGAGCCCGGCGGCCGGGTCTCCTTCCACCACCACGAGGTGGTCGGCGCCCAGCTCGCCAAAAAGCGCATGGCGGAGCTGAAGTTCCCCAAGGACGTGGTGGCCGACGTCTCCCGCCTGGTGGAGCTGCACCTGCGCTTCCACGGGTACGGCACGGGCGAGTGGACCGACTCGGCCGTGCGCCGCTACGTCCGCGACGCCGGGCACCTGCTGGAGCGCCTGCACAAGCTGACCCGCGCCGACTGCACCACCCGCAACCGGCGCAAGGCCCAGGCGCTGTCGCAGACCTACGACCAGCTGGAGGAGCGCATCGCCCGGCTGGCGGAGGAGGAGGAGCTCGGCAAGATCCGCCCCGAGCTCGACGGCAACGAGATCCAGGAGCTCCTCGGCGTCCCGCCGGGCCCGGTCGTGGGCCGCGCCTACAGGTTCCTGCTGGAGATGCGTCTCGACCGGGGCGTCCTCGGTAAGGAGGCCGCCGCGGACGCCCTCCGTGAGTGGGCGCGGGCGAACGGGGTGGACGGCCGGACCGGCGACGTGGGCGGTGAGGCGGGCGACGCCGTCGGCGAGGTGGACCCTGAACGGCGCTCCTGACCTCGGCGGCTTCGGTGCTCCCGGTCCTCGTTTCGGCCGTGACGGCCGTGAAGCCTGGGACGGTCGCGGCGGTCTCGGCGGTCGCGGCGGCCTTGAGGGGATCGTGGAGACGGCCGGGGGCGCGGAGATCGCCCCGGCGGAGATCGCCAGGCTCGACCGTGAACACGTGTGGCACCCCTACGCGGCCACACCCCAGCCGGTGGCGCCGCACGTCGTCTCCCGCGCCGACGGGGTGCGGCTGACGCTCGCCGACGGCCGCGAGCTGGTCGACGGCATGTCGTCCTGGTGGGCGGCCGTCCACGGCTACAACCACCCCCGGCTCAACCGGGCGCTGAAGGACCAGCTGGAGGACATGGCGCACGTCATGTTCGGCGGGCTCACCCACGGGCCCGCCGTGCGGCTGGCCGCCACGCTCGCCGCGATGACCGGGCTGCCGAAGGTGTTCCTCGCCGACTCGGGGTCGGTCGCCGTCGAGGTCGCGATCAAGATGGCGTTCCAGCTCACCGGCAGGGGGCGGCTGCTCACGGTGAGAGGCGGCTACCACGGCGACACCTTCGGGGCGATGTCGGTCTGCGACCCGGTCAACGGCATGCACCACCTGTTCTCCGGCGTGCTGCCCGGGCACGTGTTCGCCGACCGGCCGCCGCGCGAGTACGACGAGGGCTACGCGGCCCGGCTGGCGGACCTGGTCGCCCGGCACGCCGGCGAGCTGGCCGCGATCATCGTGGAGCCGGTCGTCCAGGGGGCGGGCGGCATGCACTTCTACCACCCGGCCTACCTGCGGCTGCTCCGCGAGCTGGCCGACGAGCACGGCGTCCTGCTGATCGCCGACGAGATCGCCACCGGGTTCGGCAGGACCGGGGAGCTGTTCGGCTGCGACCACGCCGGGATCAGGCCCGACATCATGTGCCTGGGCAAGGCCCTGACCGGCGGCTACATGTCGATGGCCGCGACGCTGTGCACCGAGCGGGTGGCCGAGGGCGTCGGCGTGCTGGCGCACGGGCCGACGTTCATGGGCAACCCGCTGGCCGCGGCCGTCGCGAACGCCTCCCTGGAGCTGCTGCGGGAGCGCCCGTGGCGCGAGGAGGTGGGCCGCATCGAGGCGGGCCTCCTCGCGGGCCTGGCCGGGGCCTCGGGGGCCCCCGGGGTGAGCGACGTGCGGGTCCTCGGCGCGATCGGGGTGATCGAGACCCGCGAGCCCGTCGACGTCCCCGCCGTCCAGGACCTCGTCATGCGGCACGGCGTCTGGCTCCGCCCGTTCGGACGGCTGATCTACGCGATGCCGCCCTACTCGATCGGCGACGGCGACCTGGAGAGGGTCACGACGGCGATGACGGCTGCGGCCCGGTCACTGTGAGGGCCGCGTCGGCGATGACGGCGGTCCGGTCACTTCAAGGGCCGTGACGGTGACGGCGGCGGTCCGGTCACTTCAAGGGCCGTGACGGTGACGGCGGCAGCGGCTGGATCACCCTGGCCGGCGTGATGATCCGGTAGATCACCGCGCCCGCGACGTATCCGGCGGCGATGACCACCAGCACGAGCAACGACCTGCCGTCCGGCGGGAGCAGCGCCGCCGCCAGGGCCGCGGCCAGCACGTAGCTGCCGTTGAAGAGCATGTCGTAGACGGAGAAGGCCCGGCCGAGGTAGGCGTCCTGGACGTCTCGCTGGACGGCGGTGTCGGCGCAGATCTTGATGCTCTGCCCGGCGATGCCGAGGACGAAGCCCGCGGCCGCGAATCCCCACTCCTGGAACGGCGCGCAGAGCGCCGGCGTCAGCACCCCGGAGGTGACCAGCATGGCCGGGACCCACCGCTCGATGCCGAAGCGCTCGGTGGCCCACGGCGTGACCAGGATGGCCAGGAAGTAGCCGACCCCCGAGGTGGCGACCACGATGGAGACCGCGTTCAGCGCGTCCTCGGCGTTCTCGGCGAAGTAGTAGCGCGACAGCAGCACGATCATGGCCGTGCACATGCCGTACATGAACCGGTGGGTGGCCATCGCGCCCATCGCCGCGGCGGCGGCCCGGTGCCGGGCGAGGTGCCGCACGCCGTCGGCCAGACCGGTCAGCACATGGCGCACGGCCTCGCGGGCCTGCGGCCGGTCGGGGTCGTAGGCGGGGCCGAGCAGCCGCCTGCCCATGGTCATGGAGATGAGCGCGCTGAGCCCGAAGACGAGACCGGAGACGACCAGCAGCACCGAAGTGCCCCGGTGGTCGGAGCCGAAGACCGCCCGGAGCAGGTAGCCGGCGCCGATGCCCACGAAGGTGAGCACGGTGCCCGAGGTCGGGGTGACCGCGTTGGCCACCATCAGCCGGTCGGCCGGCACGACGTGCGGGAGCGAGGCTCCCAGCGCGGCCAGGAAGAAGCGGTTCACCCCGAGCACGCCGAGTGCGGCGGCGTAGAAGACCGCGTCGGGGGCGTCCGCGGCGACGAGCCCCGCCGCGGCGAGCAGCAGCGCCCCGCGGACCAGCGGCGCGATGACCAGGATCTGCCGCCTCGACCAGCGGTCGATGAACACCCCGACGAAGGGGCCCAGGATCGAGTACGGCAGCAGCAGCACGGCCAGCCCGGCGGCGATCTCCACCGCGCTCGTGCTCTTCTCCGGGCTGAAGAACGCGAACCCGGCCACGGCGAACTGGAAGATCCCGTCGGAGAACTGCGAGACCAGGCGGGTCGCGTACAGCCTCCGGAAGTCCCGACCTTCCAGGACCACGCGTAGATCGGATACGAATGACACGCGCTCAGCCTATGTGCGACGGCGATGGGCGGGCATCGGGAACATCCCTGACGGGGTAGTTGGACATTTCGTACCTTTGCCTACGTATCGCTTAGGGGGCGCGGTAAACCGACATGATCACGTACCCTCGGTCGAGTGACACCTGATGAACACGTTGTGCTTGTCGACACCGAGGGAAACGCGATCGGCACGGCGGCCAAGGCCACGGTGCACGGTCTTGACACTCCCCTCCATCTGGCCTTCTCCAGTTACGTGTTCGACGAGCAGGGGCGGGTCCTCCTGTCCCGCCGCGCACTGCACAAGATCACCTGGCCGGGGGTGTGGACCAACAGCTGTTGCGGCCACCCCCTGCCCGGCGAGCCGCTTCCCGAGGCGGTGACCCGCAGGCTCTCCCACGAGCTGGGCCTCGCGGCCGGCCAGGTCGATCTCCTCCTGCCCCGCTTCTCCTACCGCGCGGTCATGGACAACGGCACCGTCGAGCGGGAGCTGTGCCCGGTCTACCGGGTGCTCGTGACCGCGGAGGCGGCGCCCAACCCCGACGAGGTCGACGACGTCCGCTGGATGCCGTGGAAGGAGTTCACCGACGGGGTGCTCGGCGACCGTCTGGCGATCTCCCCCTGGTGCCGCGAGCAGGTCCCCCAGCTGGCCGAGCTCGGCGCCGACCCGCTCGAATGGCGGGCCGCCGACCCCGCCGACCTCCCGCCCGCCGCCCGCTGACCCGCCCGCCGAGGCTGCGGTCCCACGTCCCGGCGGCGTGAGGGTCTCCCACATCGGCGGCCGTTTCCACGGCGAGAGCCCCCGGCCCACATGGGCCGGGGGCTCTCGCCGTTCACCGTCCGGTCGTCGTGCGACGCCGGCAGGTCAGCGCTCGACCTCGCCGCGGATGAACTTCTCCACGTAGTCGCGCGCCTCGTCGTCGGAGTACTGCTCCGGGGGTGACTTCATGAAGTACGAGGAGGCGGACAGGATCGGGCCGGAGATGCCCCGGTCAAGGGCGATCTTGGCGGCGCGCACCGCGTCGATGATGATGCCGGCGGAGTTGGGGGAGTCCCAGACCTCCAGCTTGTACTCCAGGTTGAGGGGAGTGTCGCCGAAGGACCTGCCCTCCAGGCGCACGTACGCCCACTTGCGGTCGTCGAGCCACGGCACGTGGTCCGACGGGCCGATGTGCACGTCGGCCTTCTGCATCTCGTGCGGGATCTGCGAGGTGACCGACTGGGTCTTGGAGATCTTCTTGGACTGCAGGCGCTTGCGCTCCAGCATGTTCATGAAGTCCATGTTGCCGCCGAAGTTCAGCTGGTACGTGCGCAGCAGCTCGACACCGCGGTCCTCGAACAGCTTGGCCATCACGCGGTGCGTGATGGTCGCCCCGACCTGCGACTTGATGTCGTCACCGACGATCGGGACCCCGGCGTCGACGAACTTCTGGGCCCACGTGGGGTCGGAGGCGATGAACACCGGCAGCGCGTTGACGAACGCGACCTTGGCGTCGAGGGCGCACTGGGCGTAGAAGCGGTCGGCCTCCTCCGAGCCCACCGGCAGGTAGGAGACGAGGACGTCGACCTTGCTGTCCTTGAGGACCTGCACGACGTCGACCGGGGCCTCGTCGGACTCCTCCACCATCTCCCGGTAGTACTCGCCGAGACCGTCGTAGGTGGGGCCGCGCTGCACCGTCACGCCGAGCGGCGGCACGTCGCAGATCTTGATCGTGTTGTTCTCCGAGGCCACGATCGCCTCGGACAGGTCACGCCCGACCTTCTTGGCGTCCACGTCGAACGCCGCGACGAACTCCACGTCGCCGACGTGGTAGTCGCCGAACTTCACGTGCATCAGGCCCGGCACCCGGGCACCGGGGTCGGCGTCCCGGTAGTAGTGCACGCCCTGAATGAGCGACGTGGCACAGTTGCCTACACCGACAATGGCTACGCGCACCGAACCCATGGCACTCGCTCCCCTTTGTTCTCTCAGTGGTCAGTTCTCTTCCGGGGTGGCGTGCCGCCCCGTCGTGCCCGTCCCTGGCGCGGGCGCCCTGGACGTCTCATCTCGCGCGGGCCGCCGTTCCCCCTCCGGCGGCGATGCTCGCCGTTCGGTGGCGATCAGCTCATTCAACCAGCGCACTTCGCGTTCGACCGATTCCAGACCGTGACGCTGGAGCTCGAGGGTGTAGCTGTCCAGCCGTTCGCGCGTACGGGCGAGTGCCGTGCGCACGGCGTCCAGACGTTCCTCGAGCCGGCTGCGGCGACCTTCGAGGATGCGCAGGCGCACCTCGGCCTCGGTGTGCCTGAAGAAGGCGAAGTGCACGCCGAAGCTCTCGTCCTCCCAGGCGGACGGGCCGGCCTGGGTGAGGAGTTCCTGCAGGCGTTCCTTGCCCTCCGCGGTCAGTTTGTAGACGATCTTCGAACGGCGGCCGGGGAGCACGATGGCGCTGTCGGCGGCCGTGGTGGCCGCGGTGGCGTCGCCGTCTTCGACGATCAGCCCGTCGGTGAGCAACTGGCGGAGGCACGGGTAGAGGGAGCCGTAGGAGAACGCCCGGAACATGCCGAGCAGGGCGTTGAGCCGTTTGCGCAGCTCATAACCGTGTAGCGGGGTCTCGTGCAACGACCCGAGCACGGCCAGCTCCAGCACGCCGCCACGTCCGCCGGCCACTGGAAACCACCACCTCTCGCGTCGATGTATCGAACCGATACATCGACAGGATACGTCCATTCAACATAAGGCTGCAATCAGCGACTTTCCCAAGAGGTTGGGAGCAAACCGCAAAAAGCCGTAGTCTGGCGCGTATGTGGTCACAGCAGGCGGTGGTGGGACACGGCCCCCGCGCGGCGTGGACCGCTTTTCAATGCCGGGAATCCCGCGTCGACGCGGGGGAGGTCTGCCAAGGTTGTTGCCCGAACCACCTGGCGATCTCGTTCGTCCCCGGGAATGGAGATCCACCCGAATAGGCCGGCTACCAGTGAGCCAAGGCGACGAGGTCTCCGTTGATCAGGAGGTAGTCTCGCCCGCCTGCACGCCGTCATAGACCCCGATGACCAAACGAGGACGCGTGAGTTACAGCCACAGCAATGACCCGGAGCCGGACGGGCGCCAGGAAGGCGCCGACGGATCGGCTCGCCAGGGGCGGCGCCGTCGCTCGAGCCCAGGAGCCGCTCCCCGTGCAGTTCCCCCCTCACAAAACCCCCAAACTGCCGCGAGCTGGGATTCTTCCCGGCAGGCACCGCAGGATCGGCCACCGCAGAGAGCGGGGGCCGATCCCCGCACCGCGATGATGCCCCAGCACGGCGGGATGCCCTACCCCGGCGGCGCGCCGTCCCAGCAGCCCGGCGGACCGCCCCGGCGCGACGCGGGCGCCCCCGGCGGCATGCCGCCGCGCGGCCCCGGCGGCCCTGGCGCCCCCGGTGGTCCTGGCGCCCCCGGCGTTCCCGGTGGGATTCCCCAGCGCGGCCCCGGCGCCCCCGGCGAGGCGCGCCGGCGCGACACCGACCCGACCGGCCGCCGCACCGAGGCTGCCTTCGAGGACACCCAGGCGATGCTCGCCGCCCAGGCGGGCGGGGGGCGTCCCGCCGGTCCGAGGCCGGGCGAGGGCGGGCGCAGGCGCCGCGGGCGTGGCGCGAGCGGTCCCGCCGCGGGCGGACCCGAAGGTCCCGAGGGCCCCGGAGGTCCCGGGGGCGGCGGTCCCGACGGCGACGACGAGCCCAAGAGGTGGACGCGCTTCCTGCCCAACTGGAAGATCGTCATGGCCAGCTTCGTGGTGCTCAGCGCGGGCGTCTTCGGCATGATCGCGGTCGCCTACGCCAACACGCCCATCCCCAATTCCACGCAGGCCAGCGTGGACGACCGGGGCAGCGTGATCTACTACCGCGACAAGAAGACCCCGATCGCGCGGATCGGCATCCAGCGCGTCCCGGTGAAGCTCGCGCAGATTCCCACGCACGTCCAGGACGCGGTGATCGCCCTGGAGAACCAGACCTTCCGCACCGACAGCGGCATCGACCTCGCGGGCATGGCCCGCTCGCTCTGGAGCACCGTGAGCGGCACCCAGCTCCAGGGCGCCTCGACCATCACCCAGCAGATGGCGCGCGGCTACTACGACGGCCTCAGCCAGGAGGTCTCGATCCAGCGCAAGATCAAGGAGATCTTCGTCTCCGTCAAGCTGAGCAAGACGATGGAGAAGGACCAGATCCTCGAGGAGTACTTCAACCTCATCTACTTCGGCCGTGGCGCGCACGGCATCCAGGCGGCGGCGAAGACGTTCTTCGGCAAGAACGTCGGCCAGCTGACCGTGCCGGAGGGCGCCTACCTGGCCGCCCGGGTCCAGAACCCGAGCGCCTTCGACGTCCAGGAGCAGAAGAGCGACTACTCCGCGATCAAGTGGCGGTTCGGCGCCGCGCTCAAGAACATGGCGGAGATGGACCCCGCCAAGTACGGCAAGTACGCGGGAAGCTCCTTCGAGGACCTGAAGTTCAAGAAGGCCAAGGCCGCGAACACCTACAAGGGTCTCAAGGGCTACATGCTCAACATCGTCCTGCGGGAGCTCAAGGGGCGGGGTATCGAGCAGGAGGACCTGGAGACCGAGGGCTACAAGGTCTACACCACCTTCGACGAGAAGATGATGGAGGCGGCGCAGAAGGCGGTGAAGGCCCGCACCTCCGGCCTGGAGCGGACCATCCACGCCAGGCTGGCCTCGGTGGACCCGAAGAACGGCCGGGTGCTCGCCTTCTACAGCGGCGACGACTTCGTCAACGACTCCGTCAACCGCGCGTTCGACTCCACCAAGCAGGCGGCGTCGGCGTTCAAGCCCTACGTGCTCGCGGCCTGGCTGGAGAACGACAAGTCGCTCGACAGCCTGGTGGACGGCATGCGGACGATCAAGATGCCCGGCACCACCCCGATCAGCAACTCGGGGAACCAGGCGTTCGGGCCGATCGACATGGTCAAGGCCATGGCCAGCTCGGTCAACACTGCCTTCGTGCAGATGGGCAAGGAGGTGACCCTCGAGGAGGTGGCGAGGATCGCCAAGGAGGCGGGGGTCGGCGAGACCACCAAGTACAACCCCCTCTACAAGCGCAAGAACGCTGTCGACTACGCGGTCGAGGAGCAGAAGTACCAGGTCACCATCGGCAGCGCCTCGGTCACCGCGGTCGAGCAGGCCGCCGGTTACGGGATCTTCGCCAACGAGGGCAAGCACTACAACTGGCACACCGTCACCAAGGTGACCACGGTCGACGGCTCCGTCGTGCTCCCCGAGCAGATCGTCGAGAAGCAGGTCATCACTCCCGAGACCGCGGCCGACACGACCGTCGCGCTGCAGGCCGTCGTCAAGGGCGGCACCGGCGGTGCCGCCAACCTCGGCACGCGGCCGGTGGCCGGCAAGACCGGCACGAACAACGGCTACAAGGACGCCTGGTTCGTCGGCTTCACCCCGCAGATCGTCACCGCGGTCGGCATGTCCAAGGACGTGCCCTACAACAAGCCGCTGGGGGCCGAGGGAAGGCGCAAGCTCAAGGTCAACAAGTACGGCCTGCCGAACCCGAAGATCAAGGTCGTGCACTGGGCCGAGGAGCCCATGCCCTCCTTCATCGGCGGCGGCGGCACCCCGACCCAGATCTGGCACGACTACATGCAGGTCGTGACCGCCAAGGACGAGGTCCTGCAGTTCCCGCCGAGGGCCAACACCGGGACGCGGAACAACCTGGTCACGCCCACCCCGACGCCCAGCCCGACGCAGACGATGGACGACACCAACCCGTTCCCCGACGAGAACGGCGACGACGGCGGCTGGCCGCCGAACGACAACAACGACGGCGGCGGCGAGCAGGGCGAGCCCGACGGCCGCGAGTGCCTGCCCTGGGACGGCTCGTGCGACGTCGGCGAGAACGGCGATCCGGGCAACGGCCCGCCGAACGGCGAGCTGGAACAGAACGACGCGCCGGGCGCGGCCGGCACACCCGGCACGCCGGCCGCGGCCCTGGTCCCGACACCCTCGGCGAGCGGACGGCGTCCCTGATGAAGAACCTCCTGTCGCCGCGAGGCCCGCTGCCCGAGTTAGGCACCCGGGCCATCCCGTACCTGCCCCTGGCCCTGTTCGCGGGGCTGGGGGCGGTCCTGGCCTGGTTCTGGAAGTGGCCGTGCCGCGTCGACGGGGCGTGGAACCACGGGACCCTGCAGTTCACGAACTTCTGTTACACCGACATCTATCCCCTGTGGTGGAACGAGAAGCTCAACGAGGGCAAGATCCCCTATTTCGACTATCCGGTCGAGTACCCCGTCGGCATCGGCGGGATCATGGAGTTCTTCCGCCGGATCGTCACCCCGATGAGCGACCAGGGGACGGCGTTCTACGACCTCACCGTCATCCTCATGGCGCTCTGCCTGGTCGTCGGCGTGCTGCTGATGGCCACGCTGGCCGGTCCCGCCAGGCGCTGGGACGCGCTCTGGTACGCCCTGGCCCCCGCGCTGATCCTCACCGCGTACATCAACTGGGACCTGGCGGCCAACGCCCTCGCGCTGGGCGCGCTGCTGGCCTGGTCGAAGCGCAAGCAGTGGCTCGCGGGCATCCTGCTCGGCCTGGCGATCGCCACCAAGTTCTACCCGCTGATGTTCCTCGGCCCGCTGTTCCTGCTGACGCTGCGCACCGGCAGGTGGATGCCGTTCCTCAAGACGATCGGCGGCGTCGCGGGCGCCTGGCTCGTCGTCAACGTACCGATCATGGTCTTCGCCTTCGACGGCTGGAAGAGGTTCTACGTCTTCAGCCAGGAGCGACCGGCCGACTGGGGCTCCATCTGGTACTTCTTCAACCAGAAGCAGTGGCCGGTCCTGGGTGACTCCGAACTCCTCGACAAGCTGGGTGTCATCTCGCTCGCCGCGTTCTGCCTGGCGATCGCCGTGATCACCCTGACGGCCAGGACCCGTCCCCGCCTGATGCAGCTGTGCTTCCTCACGCTGGCGGCGTTCATGCTGACCAACAAGGTGTGGTCGCCGCAGTACGTGCTCTGGCTGATCCCCTTCGCGGTGCTGGCCAGGCCGGGCTGGAAGCCGATCGCGCTCTGGCAGCTCGCCGAGTGCTGGTACTTCTTCGCGATCTGGCTCTACCTGGTCGGCATCCAGCCGGGCAACGAGGCGCTGGGCATCTCGGGCGACACCTACTTCACCGCGGTGTGGGCCCGCGCGATCACCATCCTGATCATGATGGCGTTCGTCGTACGGGACATCTTCGTTCCCGACAAGGACGTGATCCGCGAGGATGGGACCGACGACCAGGCGGGCGGCGTCTTCGACGGGGCACCCGACCGCTTCCGGCTCGCGCTCTCCTAGCGCGGGGACGGAGCCGTTCGCCGGGCGTCCGCGTCCGGCGGGCGGTGCGTTCGCCGAGGTGGCGGGGCCCGGGTGGGGGTGTTCGCCGGGCGTCCGGCAGGTCCGCCGAGGCGGCAGGAGACAAGATGGGCCCGTTCGGCGAGAGTCCGAGTCTGGCGGTCCGTCGAGCTGATCCGGAACAATTCGACCTTGTGACCACTCCTTCCGCTCCCCCTCGCGAGACCCCTCCGCGCGACACCGCGACGGAAGGGCTGCTGCTCTGGCTGGCCTCCCGTCTGGGAATCGTCGTCCTGGTCGCCGTCGGCGCGCAGGCGCTGATGGAGGGGGACGCCGTACCGAAGCCGTTCCTGGAGCGCTGGCGCAACTGGGACGCGAACCTCCTCATCACCATCGCCGAGCACGGCTACGACGGTGTCCCGGGCAGCGAGCCCGACAGGGGGCTGCCCGCCTTCTTCCCCGGAATGCCGCTGATGCTCCGCGCGGTGCATCTCGTGATCGACGACTGGACGCTCGCCGGTCTGCTGATCTCCCTGGTGGCCGGTGCCGTCGCGATGGCGGCGCTCGCCAGGCTGGCCGAGTTGGAGGGGCCGGAGGGAACCGGCCGGCGCGCGGTGCTGGCGCTGCTGCTCTGGCCGATGGCGGTGTTCCTGTTCGCGGGCTACAGCGAGTCGCTCTTCCTGGCCTTCGCCGTCCCGGCCTGGCTCGCGGCACGTCAGGGCCGCTGGCCGCTCGCCGCGGCCCTGGCTGCGGGCGCCTCCTGCGTGCGCATCACCGGCCTGTTCCTGGCCGTCGCGCTGATCGTGGAGTTCCTCGTCCGCAGGCAGCCCCTGCGGCGGGCGGGGTGGCTGCTCCTGCCGTTCGTGCCGCCGGCGCTCTACTCCGCCTACCAGTACTCCCGTACGGGCGACTGGCTGGCCTGGAAGAGCGCGCAGGAGGCCGGCTGGGGGCGTCACATGGTGTGGCCCTGGGAGTCGCTGAGCACGACCTTGAACGCGGCCGCGGGCGAGGGGCGAATGGCCTGGGCGTTCCGGATGGAGATCGCGGGGGCGGCCGTCGGGGTCGGGCTCGTTCTGGTCCTGCTCTTCCTGCGGAGGTGGAGCGAGTTCGTCTACGTGGGGCTCCAGGTGGGCGCCCTGCTGTGCTCGGCCTACTATCTGTCGGTCCCGCGCTCGGCGCTGCTGTGGTGGCCGCTCTTCATCCTGATCGCCAGGGCGAGCGGCGGACCGGCGCCGTGGAAACGGTGGGTCATCCTCGTCTACGCCCTGGTGGTGGGCCCGCTGATGGCGCTCAACGTGTTGATCTTCGCCGACGGGGCCTGGGTGGGCTGAACGGCGGGAATTCTCCTTACCCACTCTTCGGGAAAAGTAATCCCATGAAGTTATCCACAGGCTGTGGATCAATCCTGGTTCCGGAGTCTCCTAGAGCTTCGTCCTGAGGAAGGCGATGTCCTCGGCCTGGCCGTCGAAGGGGGTCTCCACCACGATCGGGGCGTTCGCGCTCCGGCACACCCCCAGGATGAGCTCGGGGTCGATCTGGCCCGCGCCGAGGCTCGCGTGCCGGTCGGCGCCGGAGTCGAAGGCGTCGCGCGAGTCGTTGCAGTGGATCAGGTCGATCCTGCCGGTGATCGCCATGACCCGCTCGACCACGTCCGCCAGATCCTCGCCGCCCGCGTGGGCGTGGCAGGTGTCGAGGCAGAAGCCCACGTCGAAGCCGTCGAGCGCGTCCCACAGCCGGGCGATGCGCTCGAGCTTGCGCGCCATCGCGTTGCCGCCGCCCGCGGTGTTCTCGATGAGCACGGGGACCTCGTGCCCCTCCAGGCGCTCGAACACCTTGCGCCAGTTGTCGAAGCCGGTCTGCGGGTCGTCCCCGGCGCCGACGTGCCCGCCGTGGACGATCAGTCCCCGGGCGCCCAGCTCGGCCGCCGCCGCGAGGTGCGAGCTCAGCAGCTTGCGGCTGGGGATGCGCACCCGGTTGTTGGCGGTCGCCACGTTGATCACGTAAGGGGCGTGGACGTAGACCTCCACGTCCGAGTCCTTGATCTCCCGCGTCTTCTCACCGATGACCGGGGCCTTCCACCCCTTCGGGTCACCGAGGAAGAACTGCACGACCTCGGCGCCGCGCGCTCTGGCGTGCGCCAGCGGGTCGTCCTGGTCGACATGAGCTCCGATAAGCGGCATGTATCCGAGAGTAGCCGTTTCAACGCCGAGGGCAGGGGCAGTCGCAGGTCGCGCCCCACCGCCCGCCCCCACGGGCCGACCCCAAGGAGTTCCAAGTGGCTGCTCGCTATCGCAGAGGGATCAGTCTCATCGGCCTCATCTACATCCTGATCGGCCTCTATGTCGCCTGGGTGTACGAATACATCACCCCCGCGCTCCTGAAGGACATCGCCGAGGCGCTGCTCGCGGTGTTCCTGTGGTTCCTCATCCTGCTGGGCGTGGATCTGCGCCTGGCCGGCTAGCCGTTCCCCGTCCGCGTGCCGCCCGTCGGCCCGGCCCGCGTGGCCTGGACGCCGCGGCACGACCTTCGCCGGTGTGGCCCTCGTCAGGTTCGGGACCCTACGGGAGGAAACCCCCGTTGCGGATGCCGAAGGCCACACCGACGAACGAGGCCACGATGCCCACGATGTTCAGCGTGCGCTCCGGCGTCGTCGCGGAGACGTACTGGGAGTAGAGGCCGCCGAAGAACCCCAGCACCCCCAGGAACGACGCGACGGAGTGCGCCGCGGGGAAGAGCCCGGCCACGAAGGCGATCAGCCCGCAGAGGATCGTGCAGACGCTCAGCGCGTTCTCCAGGGGGTGGCGCCGCCCGTCGCTGTTCAGCCTGAACCGGGAACGCCCGCTCCGGCCGTGTCCGGACGCATGCGGCATCTTCCCCGCCCCCCTTTCCCGGTGAGGACGTGTCCCACCGGGACCTACCCGTTTCCCCTGATGGGGACGTGCCCGGCGAGGTGACGGCCCAACCCTTGCCGGACTGGTAGGCTGGCACGGCTACGTCGAATGGGTGTGTCATGGCCCACCCTCCACCCCGAGCGCCGAAATGGGAGCCCGAGGTGAAGTACGTCAGCGTCCTCCTGTCACGGCACGGTGTCGTGACCGCAAGAGTCCAGAGGAGGTTGGAAGTCAGCATGCGCCGTTACGAAGTGATGGTCATTCTTGACCCCTCGCTCGATGAGCGTACGGTCGCCCCTTCCCTCGACCAGTTCCTCACGGTCGTCCGCAACGACGGCGGCACCGTGGAGAAGGTCGACGTGTGGGGTCGCCGCAGGCTGTCCTACGACATCGCGAAGAAGCCCGAGGGCATCTACGCCGTCATCGACCTGAGCGCCGAGCCCGCCACGGTCAAGGAGCTCGACCGGCAGATGAACCTCAACGAGGGAATCCTGCGCACCAAGGTCCTGCGCCCGGACGTGCACTAATCTCCGGCATTTTGTCGGGCGGCAGCCGTACTCTGAGCCGATAACCAGCGAAGGCCGCAGGAAGGGCAGCGCTAGCCATGGCAGCAGGCGACACCACGATCACCATCGTCGGCAACCTCGTCGACGATCCGGAGCTGCGCTTCACCCCCACGGGGCAAGCGGTGGCCCGGTTTCGCATCGCGTCCACTCCGAGGTTCCTCGACAAGACGACCAACGAGTGGAAAGACGGCGAAGGCCTGTTCCTGACCTGCAACGTGTGGCGGCAGGCGGCGGAGAACGCCGCCGAGAGCCTCCAGCGCGGCATGCGGGTCATCGTTCAGGGACGGCTCCGCCAGAGGTCTTACGAGACCAAGGAAGGCGAGAAGCGCACCGTTTACGAGGTTGAGGTCGACGAGGTCGGCCCCTCCCTGAGAAACGCGACCGCCAAGGTCAACAAGACCGCCCGTCAGGGCGGTGGCGGCGGTGGCGGCTTCGGTGGCGGCCCCGCCAACGACCCGTGGGCCTCCGCGGCGCCGGCCGCACCGCAAGGTGGCGGCTTCTCCGGCGGCGGCGGCAACAACTACGGGGGCGGCGGCGGTCAGCAGCAGCAGGGTGGCGGCGGCTTCGGCGGCGGCGACTTCAGCGACGAACCGCCCTTCTAGGGACGCCTTTCCGGGACGGCCACCACGGCGTCCCGACATCCCAGTCCATATCCGCAGCGACCATTCCCGCCTGACGGCGGGGCTCTGAAAGGAGCACCACGATGGCCAAGCCGGCACTGCGCAAGCCTAAGAAGAAGGTTTGCCTGTTCTGCCACGACAAGATCTCCTACGTCGACTACAAGGACACGGCGCTGCTTCGGAAGTTCATCTCCGACCGCGGCAAGATCCGTGCCCGCCGGGTGACGGGCAACTGCACCCAGCACCAGCGTGACGTGGCGACCGCTATCAAGAACGCTCGTGAGATGGCGCTCCTGCCGTACATGAGCACCGCGCGCTAAGGAGGTCCGGACAGATGAAGCTCATTCTCACCAGTGAGGTCACCGGCCTCGGCGCCCCTGGCGACATCGTCGAGGTCAAGAGCGGCTACGGCCGCAACTACCTGCTTCCCCGCGGCTTCGCGATCCTCTGGACGCGCGGCGGCGAGAAGCAGATCTCCTCGATCAAGAAGGCCCGTGACGCTCGCGAGATTCGCGACCTTGGCACCGCCAAGGAGGTCGCCGGCCAGCTGCAGGCCCTGAAGGTGGTCCTGAAGACGAAGGCCGGCGAGTCCGGCCGCCTCTTCGGCTCCATCACCACGGGTGACGTCGCCGAGGCCGTCAAGGCCGCCGGTGGCCCCCTGCTCGACCGCCGTCGCATCGAGATCGCCTCCGCGATCAAGAGCCTCGGTTCCCACCGGGTCAGCGTCAAGCTGCACCCGGAGGTCTCCGCGTCCCTCGATGTCGAGGTCGTCGCGGCCTGACAGGCCCCGTGCGACAAGGGCCCCTCTCCCGTTCGCGGGGAGGGGCCCTTGTCCTTTCCCGGTCCTGGCCGTTTCCCGGTCCTGGCCGTTTTCCAGCCGTCGCCGTTTCCCGGTTCTGACTGCTTCCCGGTTCTCGCTGTTTTCCGGTCGTCGCCGTTTCCCTGCCGTCGCCGTTTCCCGGCCCTCGCGCCGACCTCCTCCCGCCGGCCGTCCTCCCGCCGGCCCGGAAAGCCGGTGGATACCGGCCTTCCCGGCCCTCCTGCGGACCCTGGGGACCGGCGGAAACCCCCTTTTCCGCCGGGAAATTTCATATTCTGATACCCGTTACCCCAGGTCACTGCGAGTACATACAATTCGGGAACCGTTGCTTCGGCCTGGAGGTTTTGTCATGGTCCGTCCCTCGACGCTGTTCGCGCTCGGTGCCCTCGCGGCGACCGCGGTGGCCTGTGCGCCGGCCTCGGAAACGGCGACCCAGGCGAGCCCCGCGTCCTCAGGCGCCTCAGGGACCTCCACGGCTCCCAGCGCCTGCGCCAAGGACAGTCCCGCGCTGAAGACCCCCGGCAAGCTGACCATCGGCACCGACAAGCCCGCCTACGATCCGTGGTTCAGCGACGACGACCCGGCCAACGGCAAGGGCTTCGAGAGCGCGGTCGCCTACGCCGTCGCGGACCGGCTGGGCTTCGCCAAGGGTGACGTCACCTGGGCGACGGTGAAGTTCGACTCCGCGTTCGCGCCGGGCGCCAAGCAGTTCGACTTCGACGTCAACCAGGTCTCGGTGACCCCCGACCGTGCCAAGGTCGTCGACTTCAGCAAGGGCTACTACACGGTCAAGCAGGCCGTGGTCGCGCTGGACGGTTCCAAGGTCGCCTCCGCCACGGACCTGGCGGGCCTGAAGGACGCCAAGATCGGCGTGCAGATCGGCACCACCTCGCTGCAGGCGGTCAAGGACGTCATCAAGCCGTCGACCGAGATCAACGTCTACAACGAGCAGATCGACGCCGTCAACGCGCTGAAGAACAAGCAGGTCGACGCCGTGGTGGTCGACCTGCCCACCGCCTTCTACGTGACCGCGGCCCAGGTCGAGAACTCCAAGATCGTCGGCCAGTTCGGCGCGGCCTCCGGGGAGCCCGAGGTCTTCGGCGCGGTCTTCGAGAAGGGCAGCCCGCTGGTGGGCTGCGTCAACGAGGCCATCGACGAGCTGACCGCCTCCGGTGAGCTGGCGAAGATCGAGACCGAGTGGCTCGGCTCCGCCGCAGGCGCACCGGAGCTGAAGTGACCCTGGAGTCCCCTCCGACGTCGCCCATGCCCATGCTCATGCCCGCAGCCGGGACCACGGCCGGAGGTAGAGCCGCAGCCGCAGCCGTAATCGGGGCCGGGGCCGGGGCCGGGGCCGAAGGTTCGCCGCGGGCGCGGAGCGCGTACGGTCCGCGTCACGACGGCGCTCGATGAGGAGCGACGAGCACCCGGGGGATCCCGCCGGCTGGGCGAAGAGCGAGCGGCAACTGGAGCGGGAACGGCTCCGCAGGAGGTCGTCGATCCGTTCGGGCTCCGTCGCGACGGTCTCGACGATCCTCGTGATCGTCCTGCTGCTCTGGCTCTTCACCACCTCGCCCGGCTGGCCCCGGGTGCGGGAGACGTTCTTCGACCTCGACCAGTTCACCGAGGCGCTGCCGGACGTGCTGAGCGGGTTCCTGCTCAACATCAAGATTTTCCTGATCGCCGAGCCGCTGATCCTCGTGGTGGGAATGCTCGTCGCGCTGGCCCGCAACCTCACGGCGCCGGTGTTCTTCCCACTGCGCGCTCTCGCGGTGATCTACACCGACGTCTTCCGCGGCGTGCCCACGATCCTCGTCATCTATCTCGTCGGCTTCGGCCTGCCCGCACTCGGCCTGCAGGGCACGCCGACGGACCTCGCGACGCTGGGCATCATCGCGCTCACCCTCTCGTACGGCGCGTACGTGGCGGAGGTCTTCCGGGCCGGCATCGAGTCTGTGCACCCCAGTCAGCGGGCCGCAGCCCGGTCCCTCGGGCTGAGTCACGGCCAGACCATGCGCCACGTGGTGGTTCCGCAGGCCGTGCGCCGGGTGGTGCCGCCGCTGCTCAACGACTTCGTCTCGCTGCAGAAGGACACCGCGCTCGTCGCCACGATCGGTCCCCTGGAGGCGCTGCGGCAGGCGCAGATCCACGTCGCCAGCACCTTCAACTACACCCCCTACCTGGCGGCGGCGCTGCTGTTCATCCTGCTCACCATCCCCATGGCCCGCTTCACCGACTACCTGGCGGCCCGCTCGCAGCGGCGGCGGGGCCAGTGAGCGGGCGGACCGGGGCGTACGGAGGCAGCGTCCCGCCGCCCGGTGGGACGGCGGCGGCACGGGAGGAGAGGGCATGAGCCTGCTGACCATCGAGGGCCTGTGGAAGAACTACCGCGGCCACAACGTGCTGCGCGGGATCGACCTGGAGGTCGAGCCGCACGAGGTGGTGTGCCTGATCGGCGCCTCCGGCTCCGGCAAGTCCACCCTGCTGCGCTGCGTCAACCTGCTGGAGACCGCCGACGACGGCACGATCACCCTGGACGGTGAGGAGATCACCGATGCCAGGACCGATCCCGACGGCGTGCGCAAGCGCATGGGCATCGTGTTCCAGGCGTTCAACCTGTTCCCGCACATGAGCGTGCTGGACAACATCACGCTGGCGCCGCGCAAGGTGCACAAGACGGGTAGGAAGCAGGCCGAGTCGCAGGCCCGCGACCTGCTGGACAGGTTCGGCCTGGCGGACAAGGCGGACGCCTACCCCGACCAGCTCTCCGGTGGCCAGCAGCAGCGTGCCGCCATCATCAGGGCCCTGGCCACCCAGCCTCGCCTGATGCTGCTGGACGAGGTCACCTCGGCCCTGGACCCGGCGCTGGTCAAGGAGGTGCTCGGGATCATCCGGGAGCTCAAGGAGGGGGGCATGACCATGGTCCTGACCACCCACGAGATGGGTTTCTGCCGGGAGATCGCCGACACCGTCTGCTTCCTCGACGGCGGCGTGCTCCTGGAACGAGGCACCCCCGAGCAGATCTTCACCGATCCTCGTGAGCCCCGTACCAGGGAGTTCGTGCAGAGTGTGATCGACGCCCGGCGCCTTTGACCTCTTCCGGCTCCCGGGTTCCGGGGCTCGTCCAGGTCTCGGCGGATGATCTCAGCGGCGGTGCCTGCCGCGGGGCCCTGCGGCGGATCCGGGACCGCCGGGACCGCCTGGAGGGCCGGGCGGGCCGGGCGGGCCGAACGGAGGACCGGGTGGACCGAACGGAGGGCCGGGCGGGCCGGGTGGTCCGGGCGGGCCCGTCCGTCCGTCCCCGGGGCCGTACTGGTAGCGCTCCGGGGCGGGACGCGCGGGAGGCTCGGGGAGAGGCCGCGCCGTCGTGGCGAGCACGCTGTTGCGCCTTCCGTACACCAGGTAGACCAGCACGCCGAAGGCCATCCAGATGATGAAGTACAGCCAGGTGATGAGCTGCAGGTTCACCATGAGCCACAGGCAGGCGAGGATCGAGGCGATCGGCACGCCGGGAGAGAGCGGGGTGTGGAAGCCTCGGGGCAGGTCCGGCATCGTCTGCCGCATCCTGACCACCCCGCCGGCCACGGCGATGAACACGAACAGGGCCCCGATCACGACCAGCGGTTCGAGCGTCAGCACGTCCACGAACTCGGCCAGCAGGATCGCGAGGAAGCCGATGATCACCGTTACCCTCGTCGGGCTGCGGTAGCTACGGTTGATCTTGGAGAGCGAGCGGGGGATCAGCCCGTCGCGCGCCATGGAGAACAGCACGCGGGTCAGGCCGACGAGCAGCACCAGGACGACGGTGGTGAGGCCGAGCACCGCCCCGATGTTGATGACGTGCACCATGAAGCCCTCGCCCGCCTCGCGGAAGGCGCTGGCGAGCGGGGCGTCCGTGGAGATCTTGTCATACGGGGTCATCCCGACCATGATCACCGCGACCGCGATGTAGATGACCGTGGTGAGCACCAGCCCGCGGATGATGCCCTTCGGGATCGACCGCGGGGCGTCCTCGGACTCCTCGGCGGCGGTGGCCACGACGTCGAAGCCGATGTACGCGAAGGTGATGGCCGCCGAGGCGGCGAAGATGCCGAACCAGCCGAACGTGCCCGTCTGGCCGAGGAGGAGGCCGAGCAGCGGGGAGTGCAGGGCTTCCTCTGCCCTCCCCGCGGGCACCGCCGGCACCGGGATGGCCGCGAGGTTGCGCTGGTCGAAGTGGAGGGCTCCGACCACGATGACCGCGCCGATGGCCAGCAGCTTGGCGACCACGATGACCCACAGGGTGCGCAGTCCGACGCGGGCGCCCAGGGCCACCACGGCGGTGAGGATCGCCAGGATGAACAGCGTGAACAGGTCGAAACCCGTGGTCTGGCCGACCATGCCCGCGATCACCTCGGGAAGGCGCACGCCGAGGTCGGTGAGCATCTGGGCGGCGTAGAGCGACCAGGCGCGGGCCACCGCCGCCGTGGCCAGCAGGAGCTCCAGGACCAGCGCCCAGCCCACGACCCAGGCCCAGACCTCGCCGAAGATGACGTAGGCGAAGGTGTAGGCGCTTCCCGAGCTCGGCATGGCGGAGGACAGCTCGGCGAAGCAGAAGGCCACGAGCAGGCTGGTGATTCCCGCGATCATGAAAGAGAGGATCACGCCCGGTCCGGCCATGTTCGCGGCCTGGCGGCCGGCGAGGCCGAAGATGCCCGCGCCGATCATGACCCCGACGCCGAGGACGATGAGGTCCGCCCCGCGATAGGCCGTGGGGAGGCCGTGGCGCGCACCGGTCAACCGGCCTGTGGCATGGCCCGGCGGCATGCGGCGAACGATCGACGAAGAAGGACCTTCGGGCACGACGTGACCAATCGTGGTGGGCTGATAACCCTATAT
Source organism: Streptosporangium sp. NPDC023963 (assembly GCF_040639135.1). Lineage (NCBI taxonomy): Bacteria > Bacillati > Actinomycetota > Actinomycetes > Streptosporangiales > Streptosporangiaceae > Streptosporangium > Streptosporangium sp. NPDC023963. The sequence continues at coordinate 121,415 of NZ_JBEZZK010000008.1, read as the reverse complement.
TGTTGGACTCGTTTCACAGTGCCGCAGGGGAGTTCCACCGGACAAGGGTTATCCGGTCACGTCGTGGACACCACAGTGTCACGCCTGGATCACCTGCCCGGCGGACACCGTCGGTCACAGGCGAACTACCTGCCGCCCGCCTTCTCGCCGTCCCGGCGCCCACCCGGCCGTTCCGGCCGTTTCGTCCGCTCAGCCGCCGACCACCAGCCACGCCCTGCCGTACGCCCGCGTCGACAGGGTGACCAGCCGGGCCGTCATCCACAGCCCGAGCGCCAGCCAGAGCGCCACCAGGCCGCCGTCCCGCAGGTCCACCAGGAACGCGGCGGGCAGGTAGGCGATCGTCGTCCACACCCCCGCCCAGGCGAGGTAGCGCCGGTCTCCGGCCCCGATCAGCACGCCGTCCAGCACGAACACCACCCCGGCGACGGGCTGCAGGGCGGCCACCACCCAGAGCAGGTCGAGCAACTCCACGGAGACGACTGGGCCGGCGTCGAACAGCGCGGGCACGAACGGCCTGGCCAGCACGATGAGGAGGCCGAGCAGCACGCCCGAGCCGACCCCCCAGACCACCATCCTCCCGGTCGCGCCGCGGGCTCCCGCCACGTCGCCGGCGCCCAGCGCGCGGCCGGTGATCGCCTGCCCGGCGATGGCGATCGCGTCCAGGGCGAACGCCATCAGGGTCCAGATCCTGATGGCGACGGTGTGCGCCTCGATCTGCTGCTCTCCCATGCGGGTGGCCGCGGCGGTCGCGACGGCCAGTACCAGCTGAAGGCACGCCGTACGGATGATCAGAGCGATTCCGGCCGAGCCCGCCGCCCGCACGCCCGCCAGGTCGGGGCGGAACGGCGCGCGGTACCGGACGAGGATCAGCAGGAGATAGACGGCGGCGGCGAGCGACTGGGCCAGCACGGTGCCCCAGGCCGAGCCCGCGATCCCCCAGCCCAGTCCCAGGACGAACACGATGTTGAGCACGGCGTTCAGCGCGAAGGCCCCCACCGACACCAGCAGCGGGGTGGCGGTGTCCTGCATGCCGCGCAGCACGCCCGTGCCCGCGAGCACCAGCAGCATGGCGGGGACACCGAGCAGGCTGATCCGCAGGTAGGTCACCGCCTGCCGGGCGAGCTCGCCCTCGGCGCCGAGCAGATGAACCAGCGTGGGCGCCAGGGGCCAGACGACCACGATGATCGCCAGTCCCACCCCGGCGGCCAGCCAGAGGCCGTCCACCCCCTGCCGAAGCGCCCGCCCGGTCTCGCCCGCCCCGATCTGCCGCGCCACCGCCGCGGTCGTGCCGTACGCCAGGAACACGCACAGCCCAACGAGGAAGCTCAGTACCGTGCTCGCCACTCCCAGGGCGCCGAGCGCGGGGGCGGGCAGGCGGCCGACGACGACGGTGTCGGTCAGCAGGAACAGCGGTTCGGCCACCAGGGCGCCGAACGCGGGCAGTGCCAACCGCAGGATCTGCCGGTCATGGTCGCGACCGGATCCACCGGACCGACCGGATCTATCTGAGCGATCGGATCGGCCGGACCGACCGGATCCACCTGACCGACCTGATTCGCCGGACCGACCGGATCGGCCGGACCGGAACCGCTCGGATCGGCCAGATCGAGGAGTAAGAGGCACTCATCCATTGTGCCTCTTACCTTCGGGTGGATCTTCAGTGGGATGAACCCGTCAGGGGGTGTCATCTGGGGCGACTTTCGGCGTGTCGTGCCAACTTTCTTTTCTCCACAGGCGGTGGATGACGTTTTCCCTGGTCAGAGGGTTATCCACAGCTGTGGACAAGAGTTATCCACAATACTGTCCCCAGGGTGCCCACACCTCTGGGGAAGAAGTGCACAGCTTATCCACACCTCTGTCGACAGGCCGCGTTGCCAGCCGGGCGCGGAGCCGCGAAACTGTCACCCCGATCGGCTACAAATAGAGATAACGTAACTGTGTTCGAAAGAGGGGGTGTGTGGTGAGCATCGCGGAGCCGCCGGTCTTCGAGCCGAGATTCGAGCGCACCCCGCCGAACAACATCGAGGCCGAGCAGTCGGTCCTGGGCGGCATGCTGCTGTCCAAGGACGCCATCGCCGACGTGGTCGAGATCCTGCGGTCCGACGACTTCTACCGTCCGGCCCACCAGATCATCTACGACATCATCACCGACCTCTACGGCCGCGGCGACCCCGCCGACGCCGTCACCATCCTCGACGAGCTGCAGAAGCGGGGCGAGGTCGCCAGGATCGGCGGCGGCGCCTATCTCCACACGCTGACCGCCGTCGTCCCGACCGCGGCCAACGCCGGTTACTACGCCAGGATCGTCCGCGAGCAGGCCATCCTCCGCCGCCTAATCGAGGCCGGCACCCGCATCGTCTCCTACGGGTACGGCGGTCAGGACGAGGAGGTCGACGACCTCGTCGACCGCGCCCAGGCGGAGATCTACAAGGTCACCGAGCGCCGCACCTCCGAGGACTACATCCCGCTGGCCGACATCATGCCGGGTGCCCTCGACGAGCTGGAGGCCATCGGCGGCCGGAGCGGCCAGATGGTCGGAGTCCCCACCGGCTTCCAGGACCTCGACTCCCTCACCAACGGCCTGCACCCCGGCCAGATGATCGTCGTGGCCGCCCGTCCCGCCATCGGCAAGTCGACTTTGGGGCTGGATTTCGCGAGATCTGCCGCTATCAAGCACGGCATGACGACCGTGGTGTTCTCGCTGGAAATGTCGCGCAATGAGATCACGATGCGTCTGCTGTCGGCCGAGGCGCGGGTGGCGCTGCACGCCATGCGATCGGGCACGATGACCGACGACGACTGGGCCAAGCTGGCCCGGCGGATGGGCGAGGTGGCCGAGGCCCCGCTGTTCATCGACGACTCGCCCAACATGTCGATGATGGAGATCAGGGCCAAGTGCCGCCGCCTCAAGCAGCGCAACGACCTGCGGTTCGTCATCATCGACTACCTGCAGCTGATGTCCTCGCCGAAGAAGACCGAGAGCCGCCAGAACGAGGTCTCCGAGATCTCCCGGGCCATCAAGCTCCTCGCCAAGGAGCTGGAGGTCCCGGTGATCGCGATCTCCCAGCTCAACCGTGGCCCCGAGCAGCGAACGGACAAGAGGCCCATGGTCAGCGACCTGCGCGAGTCCGGAAGCATCGAGCAGGATGCCGACATGGTCATCCTTCTCCACCGGGAGGACGCCTACGAGCGCGAGTCGCCCAGGGCGGGTGAGGCCGACCTGATCGTGGCTAAGCACCGTAACGGCCCCACCGCCACGGTCACCGTGGCGTTCCAGGGCCACTACAGCCGTTTCGTCGACATGGCCCCTCACTAGACCTCGCGTGGCGCGGGCCCTCGCTTCCCGCGACGAGCCACCGCCCGCGGTTCGGTGATCCACGAGTCTCGGTCGGAGCGCACCCGGCCACTGCACGGCCCCGCCCTCCCCGCCCTCGCTTCCTCCCTGTCCTTGCTGCCCTCGCTTCCTCCCAGTCCTTGCTGTCCTCTCCGTCCTCGCCGCGCTCGCCGGATCGGCGAGCCTGTGCCGCTCACGTGGATGTTTGCCCACCAAGGAGCGGGTAAGGGCTCGCTCGCAGGCAGAAGACTCTCAGGTAGACAGGTAGAAGAGAGACGTCGCGGTCCGAGGCCGGGGCCGCGGCGCGCCCGACGCGGTGCTCGAGGCGGTGCGGTCACTGCCGGAGCGGACCTCCACCACCCTGGCGGAGGTGGCGCAGACCTCGGCTACGGCAGGGAAGAGACGGGACAGGGCTGACAGGGTTGCGACCCACGGGCGATCACGGTTTCCCGTACGGATGGCCGTGATCACCCACGACCCGATCATGAGGGGTGAGGGCATGAGTGCTGTTGCGGTGATCGTGGTGGACATGCTGAATCCCTACGACCACGAGGACGCCGACACCCTGGAGAAGAGCGTCGAGCAGATCGTGGAGCCCCTGGCGGGGCTGATGAGGCACGCCCACCGGCATCGAGACGCCCGGCTGATAGTCGTCAACGACAACCACGGCGACTTCACCGCCACGACCGAGGACCTGCGGCGGCGCGCCCTGGAGGGCCGGCGTCCCGACCTGGTCGAGCCGGTGCTTCCCCCGGACGACTGCGCCTTCATGCCCAAGGTGCGCCACAGCGCGTTCTTCGGCACGCCACTGGAGTACCTGCTGCGCCGCGAGGAGATCGACACCGTCGTGCTCGCCGGCCAGGTCACCGAGCAGTGCGTGCTCTACAGCGCGCTGGACGCCTACGTGCGCGACTTCTCCGTCCGGGTGGCCTCCGACTGCGTGGCCCACATCCACCCCGACCTCGCCGAGGCGTCACTGCGGATGATGGAGCGCAACATGCGCGCCGATCTCCTGCCCGCCGACCGGTGCCTGGGATGACGGGCCGCGTCCACGCCGTCTCCCGTTGTCGATCACGATTTTTCTCACCATGCGTACGGCCGGGAGGTTAGCGCGGGAAAGACGAGGGCATCAGGGGCGTATGGTACGCGTGTTCGATAAGTCCATATATGACCGTATATGGCTACATCGGCACCGACGGTCGCGCCGTCACCGTGGCATGCACCTCCATCGGGTTGGGAGCGAATCAGCGGCGCGACCTCACGGCGAGACGCCCTTCCGGAAGATGAGACCGCCAAGTTTCTCCCCGAGTCCTTCACCCGAGCCTTTCGTCGCCATGGGAGATCGTGATGCAGCTTCCCACGCCCCGAGGTCCTCTCACCGCCGCGCTCTTCGAACGGCTGAGGCGCTCGCCGCACACCTTCGATCCGCCACCGGTACCGGCCGGGGGGCCGGCCGTCGATGATGAGGACCTCCAGCTGGCGCTCTTCGCCTGCTACGAACTGCACTACCAGGGCTTCGAGGAGGTGCGGCAGGAGTGGGAGTGGGAGCCGTCGCTGCTGGCGGCCAGGAAGGCGCTGGAGCGGCGATGGGAGGAGGGCCTCGCGCGGGCCGTGCTGCGCCCGCCGAGCCCGCCGAGCCCGCCGCTCGCGCCGGGTGTGCCCATGCGGCGCGCCCTGGCCGAGCTGGTGGCCGCCGACGAGGGGCCCCGCCTGTCGGCGTTCCTGGCCAGGCAGGCCGACCTGGAGCAGTTCCGCGAGTTCGTCGCGCACCGGTCGATCTACCACCTCAAGGAGGCCGACCCGCACACCTGGGCGATTCCCCGGCTGAGCGGCCGTCCCAAGGCGGCGCTGGTGGAGATCCAGGCCGACGAGTACGGCGGCGGGCGCGTCGAGCGGATGCATTCCGAGCTGTTCAGGGCCACGATGCGCGGGCTGGACATGGACGACTCCTACGGCGCCTACCTGGAGCGGGTCCCGGCAATCACGCTGGCGATCTCCAACACCATGTCGCTGTTCGGGCTGCACCGGCGCCACCTCGGAGCGCTGCTGGGCCACCTGGCGGCGTTCGAGATGACCTCCTCGGCGCCCAACCACAGCTACTCCCTGGGCCTGCGCAGGCTGGGCGGGGATGAGACGGCGAGACGTTTCTACGATGAGCACGTGCAGGCCGACGCCGTCCACGAGCAGGTGGCGGCGCACGACATGTGCGGCGGCTTCGTGGCGCAGCACCCCTCGCGGGCCGGTGACGTCCTGTACGGCGCGGCCTGCGCCCTGACCCTGGACCGGCTCTTCGCCGAGCACGTCATGGATCGCTGGCGCCGCGGTGTCTCCTCGCTGCGCGAGGCGCGTGAGGCGGACCTGATGGCAGGGAGCCGGTGACAGGCCTGGACCTGGATCGGGAGACGGATCTCGACATGGACTACGTGCTGCCGCTGCGCTGGAACGACGACGCCGGGCTGGCGGAGCTGACCGTCTACCTGCGCCGGCTGCGCTCCAGCGTCCGTGTCATCGTCGTCGACGACTCCCCGGCCGCGCTGTTCGCCCGGCACGCCGCCCGCTGGGACGGCCTCGCGCTGCACCTGCGACCCGACGGTGACCTCGACTTCGCCAACGGCAAGGTCAACGGAGTGATCACCGGGCTGCGCCGGGCGCGTGCCGAACACGTGATCATCGCCGACGACGACGTCCGTTACGGCGAGAGCGAACTGGCCCGCCTCGACGCCCTGCTGGAAAGAGCCGACCTGGTCCGCCCGCAGAACCACTTCGACCCGATGCCGTGGCATGCTCACTGGGACAGCGCCCGCACCCTGCTCAACCGCGGTTTCGGGGCCGACTACCCCGGTACGTTCGGGGTACGCCGCTCGACCTTCCTGGCGATGGGCGGCTACGACGGGAACGTGATGTTCGAGAACCTCGAACTCATCCGCACCGTCCGCGCCCACGGCGGCCGCGAGGAGCGCCCCCTGGATCTCTACGTCCGCCGCCTGCCGCCCGATTCGCGCCGTTTCTGGTCCCAGCGGGTGCGGCAGGCCTACGACGACCTCGCGCAACCGGCCCGCATGGCGTTCTTTCTCGCCCTCGCGCCCGCACTGGCCGCCGCGCTGCTGCGGCGGCGCCCGGGGCCGGTCCTGGCCGGGGCCGGGGTGGCGATGGGCCTGGCCGAACTCGGCCGCCGTCGCGCGGGCGGGCGGCGGGTCTTTCCCTTCACCACCACCCTGTTCGTCCCGGTGTGGCTGCTGGAGCGGGCCGTCTGCAGCTGGCCGGCCCTGGCGACCCGGCTCCTGCTCGGCGGGGTCTTCTATGCCGGACGCCGGATACCGCTCGCCGCGCACTCGTCCCGCCGGCTCAGAACACGAGCTCAGGCCACCGCGTCGGGCTCGCTCGCGGCCCGGAAGCCGGATCGTTTGTGCGAGCCGTCGCAGAAAGGCTTGGATGAGGATCGGCCGCAGCGGCACAGCGCCACCGTCGCCCGGCCGGGATCGATGATGGTCCCGTCCTGAGTGAGCAGTGTGAACGGCCCCCGGATCAGCAGCGGCCCATTCTCACACGGGGTGATGCTGACCGAATCATCCATTTTTGGCGCCATGTGAGGCCTTGTGCCCGACGCATCCGCGCAAAAACACCGATCGCCTTCCTCACGGAGTTCCTTTGACGGAGTTCCTTTGACGGCCCGCCCAGGTTTCGTGCCGGGCCTCCTCGCAGCTCAGGTGAGCGTGTCCGGCGGGCCGGTCTCGGCGTCGAGGACGGCCCGGCCGGCTCGCCCGTGAAGCCGTCGCGGGCGGCATACGGCTCAGGGACTCAGGATCCCAGGAAATCAGGGGATCAGGACGATCTTCCCGGTGGTGCGGCGGGTCGACAGGAGCTCGTGTGCCTTGGCCACCTCGGCCAGCGGCAGCACCTGGTCCAGGTGGACCCTGAGCCGGCCCGCCTCCACCAGGGCCGTCAGCCGCGACAGGTCGGCCGCCGAGGGGCGCACGTTCACCACCGCGAACCGTACGCCCAGCTCGGCCGCGCGTTCCCGGGTGATGCCGAGGTTGCCGCCCAGCGCTCCGACGAGCAGGCCGCCGGGCTTGAGCGCGGCGGCGGAACGTTCCCCGTACTCGCCGCCCACCAGGTCGAACGCCACGTCCACCGGCTCGGTCTCCGCGACGAAGTCGGTGGTGGTGTGGTCGATCAGGGTGTGCGCGCCGAGCTCGCGCAGGAGGTCGTGCTTGGCCGTTCGAGCGGTACCGATGACGTGCGCCCCGAGGGACGCGGCGATCTGGACGGCGAGGTGGCCGACCCCTCCTGCGGCGGCGTGCACGAGAACCCGCTGCCCCTCGGTGACGCGGGCGATGCCGACCAGCGCCTGCCAGGCGGTCAGCCCGGCCAGCGGGAGCCCTCCTGCCTGCTCCACGGGCAGCGCGGCGGGCCGGTGGACGATCTCGTTGGGCGAGGCGAGTACGTAGTCGGCGTAGGCGTTGCCGGCACCGGGGTAGGCGAGCAGGCCCAGCACCTCGTCACCGGGGGCGAACGCGGACACGCCGGGCCCGGTGGACTCGACCGTGCCCGCGACGTCCCAGCCGAGGGTGAAGGGCGGCGGGCCGAGCAGCGGGTAGAGGCCGGAGCGGACCGCTCCGTCGACCGGGTTGATCCCGGCGGCCCCGACCTTGATCAGGACCTGCCCGTGATCCGGCTCCGGCCGGTCGGCCTCGGCGATGTCGAGTACGGAAGGGTCGCCGACGGCGGACTGGGTGATGAGGCGCATCATGATCTCCTCTGAAGGGAAGCTCTTCGGGATCAATCGTCGGCTACACCGGTATCTCATTGAAAGAAGGCACCTTTTGGATATATAGGTACCTCATGGAAACTACTTCTGGCCTGCGAGAGCACGGCGCCGCGAATGCGTATCTTCGGGAGTGCGGCTCGCGGAAGGTCCTGGAGGCGATCGCCAACAAGTGGACCTGCCTGCTGGTGGACGCCCTGCGGGACGGCCCGGTCCGGTTCGGCGTGCTCCGCCGCAGGCTCGACGGGATCACCCAGAAGAGTCTCACCCAGACGTTGCGGAACATGGAACGCGACGGGATGGTGACCCGCACCGTCTACCCCACGATCCCGCCCCGGGTGGAGTACGAGCTCAGCGCCCTGGGACGGAGCGTGGTCACGCTGATGGAGGGCGTCAAGAGCTGGTCGGAGAAGCACGTGGCCGAGATCATGGCCGCTCGCGAGCTCTACGACCTCCGCGCGGCCGAGGAACCCGGGCCCGTCCAGATGGGCTGAGCGGACCCGAGCATGTCGCCGGTCGTCACGCGTACGGTCCTGTCCAGCGGGACCGAGCATGTCGCCGGTCGTCACACGTGCGGGTCTGTCCAGCGGGACCGAGCATGTCGCCGGTCGTCACACGTGCGGGTCTGTCCAGCGGACCCGAGCGGGTCCGAGCGTGTCGTCGGCCGTCACGCGTCGGCCGCCACGCACGACGGCGCCCGCCGCCCGGAATCGTGTTCCGGGTGGCGGGCGCCGTCGTCTCCGGGGTCACGGGTGGCTCGTGGCCGCCGTGGATCCCCTCCGCGTCCGGACGCTCACAACCGCCGCGTGATCCCCGGACGTCGTTCTACCAGCCGCTGCCGGACCGGTAGAGCTGGCCGCGCACCGCGCCGCCGCCGAACTCGGTGGTGTGCAGGTTGGTGTACCAGTTCTTCGGGTTCTTCTTGATGCCCCGGGCGATGTCGGACTTCACCGACGCGGTGCCGGCGATGCCGGTGACGCCCTTGGGCAGGCCGTTCGTGTCGGCGAAGAAGTCGATCACGACATCGCCGTTCTTGCCCTTCTTGCCACGGTGGATGTGCCCGTTGGTGGGGGCGGCGAGCTTCTCCCAGATGGTGGCGTAGTAGACCTTCGAGCCCTTGATGCCGACGAGCCACTCGGCGCGGCCGTTCGGGTCGCCGACCTTCTTGCCGGGGGCCGGGACCTCCTGGCGGCCGTCGGCGTTGGAGTGGTAGATGGGGTGCACGCCGCTGGCCAGCACGTTGGCCAGGTTGGTCGGGTGGATCCGGTGCATCTGGGCGCGCACCGCGCCACCCGGGAACTCGGCGGTGTGCAGGTTGAGGTACCAGTTCTTCGGGTTCTTCTTGATCCCGGACAGCAGGCCGCCATCGTTGATCTTGACGCTGCCGAGGATGGCCTTGCTGCCGCCGGGCAGGGCCTCCATGAAGAAGCCGACCTTCACGTCGCCGTTCTTGCCGGCCTTGCCCTGGTGGATGTGGAACGCGGTGGGGGTGGCCGTCCCCTCCCACCGTACGGCGTAGGAGACCTCGTTGCCGCGGATGCGGACCACGGCGAGGGCCCTGCCGTTCTTGTCGCCGACGGCGGGACCGCCGCTGACCGGCACCTCGTTCTTCCCGATCAGGGTTCCCGCGAAGTAGGCGTCCGCTGTACTCGCGGTATCGGACTGTGTGGCCGCGGCTGTGTCGGCCTGCGCGGCCGGGGCGAGGGCCGAGGAGAGCAGGGCCGCGGCGATGGCCACGCCGGAGACGGTGAGGGTGCGCTTGGACATCGTGAACCTCTCGTAGCTGTAAGGGGCTGCTGCGTTCTTCTGCCGGTTGTACGGCGCCACGGCTACATATGGTTCAATCTTCAAATACGTAAAAAAGCACACAGGGAAACGGCTCCGGAAAGGCGCTCCCGTTCCGGAAAAGGGCTAAGATGCCCCGCTCAGACCGTCCCGCTCAGACCGTGACGGTGAGCAGCGTGTCGCCGCCGGTCGTGCGCACCTCGAAGCGGTCTATCCCGGCCGGCCCCCAGGCGACCCCGCCGTGCACGTAGAGCGGTTCGGGAGAGCCGGGCACCCCGTAGCCCCGCTCGGGCACCGCCCATCCGGTGACCACGCGCCGCTCGCCGGTCCGGGAGACGGCGACCAGCTCGCACTCCAGCGGTCCCTTGACGCCCCTGAGCTCCAGGGCGGCGTGGGTGCCCCAGCCTTTCGTCTCCAGCACCAGGCCGCCGGTGACACCGGAGGCACCCGTGCCCGCGAGCGGCGTGCCGGACCGGTAGGCGTCCTCGGCGGGGCCGTGCGCGGAGTGGCCGACGGGGACGCTCCCGCCCTTCTCGCCGGAGATCGAGGTGCCGGCCGCGATCCCACCGGCGACCAGGGTGACGGCCGCGGCGGCGCCGATCACGAACGTGCCCCTGCGGGCGCGCCGGTCGGCCGCCTTGCGGCGGCGCAGCAGGTTGACCACCTCGGCGGGACCCCGGTCGCCGGTGTCGGCGTCGTCGCGCTCGTCTTCCAGGGGTCCGACGCCGGCGAGGGCGCCCGCCACTCCGGACAACTCCTGAAGCTCGGCGGTGCAGGACGGGCACGCGGCCAGGTGGTTCGAGAAAGCCGTCCGGTCGGGCTCTTCGAGGATGCCCAGGGCGTACGCGCCCACATCGGTGTGCTCAACCTGCGAGGTCATGCCGTCACCCCTCTTTCCTCCAGGGCGACGCGCAGCGCGCGGAGGGCGTAGTACGCCCTCGACTTCACCGTGCCCACCGGGATGCCGAGCGTCTCGGCGGCCTCGTTCACCGACCGGTCGCGCAGGACCGTCTCTTTGAGGATCTCGCGGTGGGCGGGAGACAGCGAGTCGAGCGCGTCCGACACGACGACCTGTCGCAAAAGATCTTCCATCTGATCGGGCATGGGCACACTCTCCAGTGGTCCCTCACCCGCCTCGTGGGGACGCGCGTCCTTACGGCGTTGGTCGTCAATCACGATATGTCTGGCGACCGTCGCCAGCCAAGGCATCAGGGACGACGCGCCGGCGTCGAACCGGTCCGCGCTGCGCCATGCCCGGACCATGGTCTCCTGCACCACGTCCTCGGCCCACTGCACGTCGCCGCGAGTGAGTCGTACGACGAAGGAGAGCAGCGGCCGGTGGTACACCCGGTACAGCTCCGCGACGATCAGCTCGTCGTCGGGGGCGTCGACCGGTCGCAGACGGCGGGACCGGCTTCGCCGGTCACCGGGCCAGGAGGAGGCTTTCACGTCGAGGTTCTCTCCGGGAAAATCGGCCGGCGGGGAGGGGCAGGCGTCTTGCCGCGCCATCACGCGCGCCCCGCGGTTCGCGCAGGGGAGTCGTGACGGGTGCACGGGGCGGTATCGCCCGCCTCATCGTGGGCGCGGATGCCGGACGGCGGTTCCGCGATCACGGCGGTGCCCGCTGGAGCGGGCCGCCGCAGGGCGTTCACGATCACGCTGTGCCCTCCGGGGGTCGGCCGCCGGACGATTTTCCGGTGTCGGCAGGCAGTACGGCGCCGGATCCCAGGAGGTTCAACGGATCGCGTGGATTTTCGATTATCAGCCGAACTAGCTTCTCACAAGAGGAAAAATCGGTTAATTCCCGGCAAAGGCATCTCTTCGAACCGGTGAGTCACCATGACGTCTCCCGGCCGGACACGGCGGGTACGAGGGTGCGGGACCGGCGTTCGTACGGGGGTGCGACCGATCGTCGCGCGGCCTTCCGGTACGAGGCGCGGCGCCGGTCGTCGTGCGGGTACGAGGCGCGGCGCCGGTCGTCGTGCGGGTACGAGGTGCGGCGCCGGTCGTCGTGCGGGTACGAGGTGCGGCGCCGGTCGTCGTGCGGGTACGAGGTGCGGCGCCGGTCGTCGTGCGGTGTGCGTATACAAAAGCGGCGCCGGTCGTCGTGCGGACATCGGGTGGCCGGTCTCGTGCGGCGTGCCGCTCGGGCCGCGGCACGCCGTGGGGGCGGGCCGCGGTGATGTCACAGGACCGGGCGGACGTGGGTGATGAGGCGGCCGCCGTCGAAGACGTGCATGGCGATCTGCGGCGGCAGGTCGTAGTCGACGGGGACCGGGGCGTCGAGCTCCTGGTTGAGCCGCAACGTGGAGACGACCCCTGGGGCGACCGACAGCGGCAGGCCCGCGAAGGTGGTGCTCGCCGCGGTGTGGGCGTGACCGGCGATGACGGCCACCACCTGCGGGTGCCGCCGCACGACCGCCTCCAGCCGCTCCGGGTTCCGCAGCCGGATCGAGTCCACGTACGGGGTGCCCAGCGACACCGGCGGGTGGTGCATGCCGACGATGACCGGAGTGTCCGGGGTCTCGGCGAGCACGCCGTTCAACCAGGTGACCGTCTCGTCCTCCAGGAAGCCCTCCGGCCGCCCGGGGACGCTGGAGTCGCACAGCACGACGGTGAGCCCGTCGAGCCTGAGGACCTGGTTGATCGGCCCGTCGCCGTCCTCGTCGACGTCGAGCAGCGCCTTGCGGAACGCCGAACGGACGTCGTGGTTACCCGGGCAGATGATCGTCGGATAGCGCGTGGTCAGGAGCTCGCGCGCGATCTCGTACTCCTCGATCAGGCCGTTGTCGGCGATGTCGCCGGTCACCATGACCGCGTCCAGGGGACCGGGCAGGTTCTCCAGGTGTCGCATGACGGATCGGGTCCTGTCGATGCTGCGGGGGGAACCGTCGATGTGGACGTCACTTACGTGCGCCAGGATCAGCATCAATCAAGAGTGACATATCCGGCTTCCTGCCGCCGGGCATCCGGGACGGAGGGCAGGAACGCACCGGGTGGGGAAAGCCGGTGTGAGAGGGAGGGTCGGCGGAACGGGGGACGGTGCGAGCCGGGCGGCGTCCGGATCGAACTCCTTCGTCCTCACCATGAAGGAAACGTAGAACAAAATAGAATGATCGATCAAATAAGCTGTGGCCCGTCTCTGCCCCTGGTAAGAGACGGGCCACAGCGAATCGGAAGTCGTACTCACGGGCTACTCCCAGCGGAAGACCCGCGCGGCCAGTCCGACCGTGACCAGCACGGTCACCGCCATCACCACCAGGTGCAGCGGCTGGGGAGCCTGCCCGGCCCACGTGTCACGGAGCGCGTCGGCGAACGGCGCCATCGGCAGGAAGTCCCCGATCCGCCGCACCAGCTCGGGCATGAGGTCCCGGGGGATCCACATCCCCGCCATGAACATCAGCGGGAACATCAGCAGCGAGCCGATGCCCGGCGCCACCTTCGCGTTGGGCGCCACCGCGGCGATCAGCAACCCCAGGCCCAGCAACGAGGCCGTGCCGAGCACGAACACCCCCGCGAAGGCGAGCGGGCTCTTGGGCGGGACCGAGCCGAGGACGAGATAGCCCAGGCCGATCAGGAGGAGGGTGGCGACGATCGCCACCGCGAGGTTGTTGACGATCTGGGCGACCAGCAGCCGGACCGGGTTGACCGGGGTGGTGGACATCCGGCGCAGCACGCCGCTCTCCCGGTAGGTCACCAGCGTCGCAGGCAGGACGGTCAGCGCCATCGTCACCACCGCCAGGATCACCATCATGGCGGGCAGCTGGGTGTCGATGACCCGCTCCCCGCCCAGCTCCGGGACCTTCTCCTGGTAGCCGGGGATCTGCCCGAGCGCGAGCAGGAGGACGAGGGGCAGCATTATCGAGAAGATCGGGCCGCCCGGGTCCCGCAGGAAGAGCTTGGCCTCGGTCAGGAGCATCTTGTTCATCGGATACCTCCAGCGTGGAGACCCCGGGCGATAGCCCTGGGGAGGAAACGCGGCACGGTGCCGCTCGATTCGATAACCTGTTCGACGGTGGCGATGACCAAGCCGCTGTTTACATGATCAGAAGCACTCTCGCCGCCGGGCTGGCGGAGAGGTGAAACGCCTGTGGAGGGCTGATAGGACCCGACCTGCGAAAGCAGCGAGGGCACGGCTCCGTGAAACAGGAAGACCAACCCGCGAGGGTTGGAATCCCCCGGTATCAACCGCGGGGAAGATGTCAAGAGGAGATCTTCTTTCCGGTGAGGCTGAGGAAGGCGTCGTCGAGGGTGGCCTGCTCCATGCGCAGGTCGATGGGCACGGCGCCCGCGGCGGAGAGGACGGTCGTGACCGCGAGGAGCAGGTTGCCGGTGCCGGTGACCGCGACCTGCCCGCCGCTGCGGCTCACCTTGGTCACCTCGGGCAGGGCCCTGAGCCGGGAGTCGTCGAGCGGTCCGGACAGCCGGAACCTGATGGTCTGCTGCCCGCCGACCTTGGCGATCAGGCCCGACGGGCTGTCCATCGCGACCACCCGGCCGGAGTCGATCAGCGCGAGCCGGTCGCAGAGCCGCTCGGCCTCCTCCATGAAGTGGGTGACGAGCAGGATCGTCACACCGTCCTCGCGGACCCGCTCGATGAGTTCCCAGGTGTCGCGGCGGGCCTGGGGGTCCAGGCCGGTGGTGAGCTCGTCCAGGATCGCCACGCGGGGGTTGCCGATCAGCGCCAGCGCGATCGAGAGCCGCTGCTGCTGGCCGCCGGAGAGCTTGCCGTAGGGGGTGTCGCGCTTGCCGGCGAGCCCGACGCGCTCCAGCAGCTCCTCCCAGTTCGCCGGATTCCGGTAGAAGGAGGCGTACAGGTCGAGCGCCTCCGACACCTTGAGCTTCTCCGGCAGCGTGGAGCTCTGCAGCTGGACCCCCAGCTGCTCCTTGAGCTCGGCGCGGTGCAGACCCCCGAGCACGCTGACGGTGCCGGAGTCGGGGACGCGCAGGCCGGCGACGCACTCCACGGTGGTCGTCTTGCCGGCGCCGTTGGGGCCGAGAACGCCGAAGATCTCGCCCTCTTCCACGGTGAACGAGACGTCGTCCACCGCCAGCTGGTCGCGGTACTGCTTGCGGAGGTTGTTGACCTCGATGACCTTCATGCTCACCGACGCTACGAGCCGCGACGCGCCCGGAGAATCCGTCTAAACCCCCGGCGGGGACGGGCCAGGCACCCACCGGGGGTGTGGTTACCTCCACCCCCTCACGGCACCCGCCACCACTGGGCACGCCCAGCCGGATCACCGACACTTGACCCATGAAGACGTACGCGGTGACGGCCGGCAGGGCACTGGCCCTGGGAGCGATGGCGCTGCTGGACACGGTCCTGGTCGTCGTGACCCTGGCCGCGTTCGTGCTGGCGTTCGGCCTGGGGATGGTCTTCATGTTCCCTCCGGCGGCCCAGCTGATCAGGCACCGCACCGCGCTCGCCAGGAGGTTGAACGGCACGTGGCTCGGGACCGCCGTGCCGGTGCCCTACCTGCCCCCGCCGCTGCCGACCCGGCCCCAGCCCGACGGCTGGTACCGCCACGAGCGCCAGCTCTACAAGACGCCGCGGTGGCCCGACTGGAACAACCGCTGGAAGTGGATCGTCGGCGACCCGGCCACCTGGCGGGACGGGCTCTGGCTCTACCTCAACCCGGTGGTCGTCTGCGCCCTCCCGCTGCTGCCCCTCACCCTGGCCGGATGCGCCGTCCTGGCGGCGTGGTCCGCGGCCCCCGCGGTGCTGCCCCTGGTCCTGGCGTTCGCCTCGGCCGGCGCGCTGGCCGCGACGCCGCGGCTGCTGCGGGGGTACGCCTGGTGGAACCACCAGTTGCTGTCTCCCACGGACAAGTCCGTGCTCGCGGCGCGGATCCAGCGACTCGACCAGGCGCGCCTGGCGACGGTCGACTCCCAGGCCTCCGAGCTGCGGCGGATCGAGCGCGACCTGCACGACGGGGCGCAGGCGAGGCTCGTCGCGATGGGCATGACGCTCGGCGCGGTCGAGGAGCTGATGGACAAGGACCCCGCCGCGGCCAAGGCCCTGCTCGCCAAGGTCAGGGAGGCCTCCTCCACGGCGCTCGTCGAGCTGCGAGACCTCGTCAAGGGCATCCACCCGCCGGTCCTGGCCGAGCGCGGCCTCGGCGACGCCGTGCGCGCCCTGGCGCTGGACAGCCCGCTGAAGGTCACGGTCACCGTGGATCTGGACACCCGCCCCGACTCGCCCGTGGAGTCGGCCGCCTACTTCTCGATCAGCGAGCTCCTCACCAACGCGACCCGCCACGGCGGCGCCGAGCGGGTGTGGATCGACATCAGCAGCAACGACCACGCGCTGCGCGTGGTGGTCACCGACGACGGCTCGGGGGGCGCCGACCCGGCCCTGGGCACCGGCCTGCGCGGCATCGAGCGCAGGCTGGCGGCCTTCGACGGGGTGCTCGCGGTCAGCAGCCCGCGGGGCGGCCCGACCACGGCCACGTTCGACCTGCCCAACGCCCTTCCGAGAGAGAAGGGGCCGGACTGCGCGCCGTCCCTGCCCCGCGGCAAGGCCGCCGTCGTCGGGATCTGCTGGGGGATCGGCTGGCTCCCGCTCTTCCCGCAGGGACTGGTGACGATGGTCATGAAGATCATCGACACCGACAACCGCAGCTGGTTCCTCGCGCTCTACCTGCCCGAGGCCCTGCAGTGGCCGCTGATCGTCTTCAACATCCTCCTGGGCCTGTCCATGTACGCCGCGGGCATGCTCATCCCCGTCATGCACGCCCGCCAGCAGCGGCTGGCGGAGGTCCTGCCGGCCCGCCTATGGTTGGGCCGGTGAGCCTGAGAGTCGTCATCGCCGAAGACCTGTACCTCCTGCGGGACGGCCTGGTCCACCTGCTCCAGGCGCACGACTTCGAGGTGGTGGCCGCGGTGGAGTCGGGGCCCGAGCTGCTGGGGGCGCTGACCGGGCTGCGGCCCGACGTGGCGGTGGTCGACGTGCGCCTGCCGCCCACGTTCACCGACGAGGGGCTCCAGGCCGCGCTGGCGGCGCGCCGGGCCGTCCCCGGCCTGCCGGTGCTCGTGCTGTCCCAGCACGTCGAGCAGCTGTACGCGCGAGAGCTCCTGGCCGACGGCTCGGGGGCGATCGGCTACCTCCTCAAGGACCGGGTCTTCAACGCCGAACAGTTCGTCGACGCGGTCCGCCGGGTCGCCGCGGGGGGCACCGCGATGGACCCCGAGGTGATCGCCAAGCTGCTGGCCAGCACCGCCCGGCACCAGCCGCTCGGCGCGCTGACCCCGCGCGAGCGCGAGGTGCTGGAGCTGATGGCCGAGGGCCGCTCTAACGCGGCCATCTCCCAGCGCCTGTTCCTCAGCGAGAGCGCGGTCGGCAAGCACACGGCCAGCATCTTCGCCAAGCTCGACCTCGCCCCCTCCGACGACGACAACCGCCGCGTGCTCGCCGTCCTGACCTACCTCAACGCCGCCCGCGGCTGAGGCTCCCCGTTCCCTTTTCCCCGACCGGGCAGCGGTTCTGTCGGTCTCAGCGGATAACGTGCTGTTGAAGTACGGCTTCCGCGTGTGGGGGTGCCGTTCGGGACGAAGGGATGATCAGGTGAAGTTCCGGGTTAACCGTGATGTCCTGGCCGACGCGGTGGCCTGGGTGGCCCGGGTGCTGCCGAACCGGCCGGCCATCCCCGTGCTCTCCGGCCTGCTCCTGGAGGCCGACGACGGAGACCTCGTGCTGTCGGCCTTCGACTACGACGTCTCCGCCCGCGTCTCCATCGACGCGGTCGTGGCGGAGCCCGGCCGGGTGCTGATCCCGGGCCGGATCCTCGCGGAGATCACCCGCAGCCTGACCGGCGAGGTGGTGGAGGTCCTCACCAGCGGCTCCGAAGCGATCCTCACCTGCGGCAGCGCGGAGTTCGGCCTGCTGACCATGCCGGTCGAGGACTTCCCCTCCCTCCCCGAGATGCCGCCGAAGATCGGCGCGGTCGGCGGTGTGGTCTTCGCGAGCGCGGTCGGCCAGGTGGCTCCGGCCGCCAGCCGCGACGAGAGCCTTCCCATGCTGACCGGCATCCGGGTCGACATCTCCGGCGACGACGTGACCATGGCCGCCACCGACCGTTACCGCATCGCGGCCAGGGAGTTCGGCTGGCGCCCCGAGGTGGCCGATGCCACGGCCGCCGCGATGGTGCCCGCGCGGGTGCTCGTCGACGTGGCCAGGTCGCTGCGCGGCGGCGAGGTGTCGGTGGCGCTGGGCGACGGCGTGGCCGGTTTCGAGAGCGTCGGCCGGGTCACCACGGTCCGCCTGCTCGACGAGCAGTTCATCGACTATCGCTCGCGGCTGACCGACGACTGGTCGATCCGGGCCGACCTGCCGGTGGCGCCGTTCATCGACGCGATCAAGCGGGTGGCGCTGGTCGCCGAGCGCCACACCGCGATCCGGCTCTCCTTCGTCCAGGGGCAGGTCCTCATCCAGGCGGGCGGCGGTGACATCGGCCGGGGCACCGAGGTCGTCGACGCCGAGCTGTCCGGCGCCGACATCCAGATCGCCTTCCAGTCCCAGTTTCTGCTCGACGGCCTGAGCGGGGTCGAGACCGAGCTCGTCCGGCTCAACATGGAGTCGCCGAGCCGCCCGGCCCTCATCACGGAGGTTCCCGGCGACGCCGCCCCCTCCTTCCGCTACCTCGTGATGTCCCTGCGCCTGACCTGATCGCCCGGCGCCTGGGGCGCGGGCCACGCCCGCCGCCGTGCCCAGGACGGCGCTTCTCACGATGTGGGCCCCCTCACCGCCGGTGAGGGGGCCCACATCGTGAGAAGGCGAAGGAGGACAGGGTCAGAGAGAGAGCTCCTGCTCCTCCGTCAGGGCGATCAGGATGTGCTCCATGCACGCGTGACCCGCGCGCTCGGCGGCGGCGGCGTCACCGACGGCGATCGCGCGGGCGATCGCCTCGTGCGGGATGTACGTGCTGTTCAGGGTGCTGTTCAGCGAGGTGCCCGCGGCGGTGATGCTGGCGCGCAGCGCCGCCGAGAAGTCCTCGTAGAGATCGATCAGCACGAGGTTGTGGGTGGCGCGGACGACCGCCATGTGGAAGGCGAGGTCGGCCTCGACGAACGCGTCCGGCTCTCCCCTCTCCCAGGCCCGCTCCCGCTCGGCCAGCGCCGCCTCGATCCCGGTGATGTCGGCGTCGGTGCGCCGGGTGGCGGCCAGTCTGGCGGCCTCCACCTCCAGCGCGCGCCGCACCTCCAGGATCTCGAGCTGCTCGGCGGTGCGCAGCCGCCGCAGCATGGCCCCGGAGAGCTCGCTCGTGGCACGGACGTACGTCCCGTCGCCCTGGCGGCATTCCAGCAGCCCGGCGTGAGTGAGGGCACGCACCGCCTCGCGCACGGTGTTGCGCCCCACCCCGAGCTGCTCGGCGAGCACGGTCTCGGTAGGAATCTTCGCGTGCATCTGCCAGGAGTTAGAAGTGATCTGCTCCTTGAGTTGATCGATCACTTGGTCGACGAGGGATGCTCGCTGCGCCGTACGCAGACTCACCGTCCGCCTCCTCCGGAGAAACCAATCATCCTACGAATCAATGACTGGTAGACCCTAGTTATTCCGGAGGTGCAAAAACAAATCTGGAACTCCAGAAGTGGGACCGTCTTAACGGACCAGAGCCGAATCGACCGTCATACCCACCATCGCATCGCGCACTCCGGCAGTCTCAAGAGCCCTACGATACGCACTGGTCTGCTCGTCGACCACACCGACCTGGCCGTACAGGTCTCCCAGGTCACGCCAGGTCCGCGCGGTCTCCCGGTCGGGACCGGAAAACTCGTGCCGGACATCGCTCAGCAGCTGCCTGGCGACGTTCAGGGCCGTCGTGGCGTCGTCGTCCTGGCCGCGGGTGAGCGCGGCACGGGCGAGAACCAGCTGCGCGGTGGCCCTGATGGCGCCCGCCTGGTCGCCCAGCGTGTCGAGGGCGGTTCCGGCCAGGGCGGTGGCGCCCCGCGCGTCTCCGGCCCCCAGCTCGATGTGGGCGCGCACGACAAGGCTTCTGACGTACTCGTGGACGTGCTCGGGGAACACGGCGAAGACCTCGCTCGCGGCGGTCACGAGCTCGCGGGCCTCGTCGAGCGGCTCGTCACCGCCGACGGCGAGACGGGCCCAGTCCGTCGCGATGAGGGCGAGTTGCGAGGCCATCCGCGCCGGGCGACCGGTCGCGATCGCGTCGTCGGCCAAGCGGACGGCCAGGGCCGAATCCTCGCCGTCGGCGGCGGTGATGCTCGCCTGCCAGAGGGCGTGGATCTCCGCGGTGCGGTTCACCGCGGCGGGAACGCCGTTGACCGACAGGATGTTCCGGACGTAGGACATGCTCGACGAACCGGACCCGCGGGTGCCGCCGATCCCCACCAGGGAGGCGGCCAGCTCGACGGCGATCTCTCCCTGCGCCAGGGGCAGCCGGTTGACCTCGCCGAGCGCGTGGACGGCCAGGTCGCGGGCGCGAAGGATGTCTCCGGCGCGCTGGTAGCAGCGGCTCAGCGCCACCGCCAGCGGCAGGTCGGCCAGACGCTCGGGATGGGCGGCCGCCTCGCGGCGGAGGCGCTCGAACGCCCTCACCGCCGAACCGACCTTGCCCTGGACCTCCAGGGCGCGGGCACGGCCGAACCGCGCGTGCGCGGCCAGCATGGCGTTCTCCTCGCCGGCGACCTTGACGATCTCGCCGAAGCGGTCCGCCGCGACGGACGGATTCCCGTGGAGGAGCTCCAGCTCCGCGTGGCGCAGGCCGAGTTCGGTGTCGATGCGCTGGCGCGGCTCGATCCCGTGCAGCAGGAACTCGGTGGTGCATCCCAGGCGCTCGGCCAGCAGGCGGGCGACCACGGGGGTCGGGGTCCGCTTGCCGGACTCGATGAGGGAGACGTAGCTGTCGGAAAGGTCCGGCCCTGCGAGCTGGGCCTGGGACATGCGCCTGCTCAGGCGCAGTCCGCGGACGCGGTCACCGATGGTTCCCTGACTCGGCATCTGATCTCTCAGGGCGGGGGATGGTCAATGTTCACGCCATGATTGCATGAAGAAGTCGAATCAGGTAACCCCGAGTGAAAAATCCTCACCGAAAAGTGTCAACGGTCCTCATGTTCCGTGGACACATTCCCGTGCCATTGCGGGCGCGGGACGCTAATCGTCCGAGTCGTTACCCCCGGGGAAGAGCATCTGGCAGACCTCCAGATAGAGGGTCTCCGGGTACGGAATGTAATTGACCCTCGACAGGGCCTGGTCCTGGCCGGCCGACTCCAGGACGAACTCACCGTAGCCCAGCATGCGGCCGAGAATCGAGCGCTGGAAACTCATGTCGGTGACCTTGCCGAGCGGCATCATGTCGACCTTGCGGGTGATGAGCCCCGTGGTGAGCAGCATTCGCTTGGAGGTGACGACGAAGTAGTCGACGGACCACTCGGCGACTTTCCAGACGAAGCGGATCAGCAACAGCAGCCAGGCCCACCAGACGACGACGAGCGCGCCGCCGCCGCCCTGGTCGCCGAACCACTTGCTCAGCAGTCCGGCGAGGATCAGGCCGCCGAAAACCTCGGCGACCGCGCGAAGCAGCACGGCCGGGTGGCGCCGCACCATGATGACCTGGTGTTCGTGGGGGAGCAGGTAGCGGTTGACCGACGAGGGAGCGGAGTCCCCGTGGGTCACGAGCCTCATGACAGATGTGAGACGAATTGGGCCAGAGAATCGGCCGCCGTGTAAACCGTGTCCATGGCACCCTTCACAGCGTTGGCCGCGTCACCTGGTCGTGTGAACAGGAAAAACGCCACGAATCCGACAGCGCCGTACGTCAGCACCTTTTTGACCTGCACCTTGGCCTCCTACTACCGCTCACCCACTGCACCCGCCATATACATTACCCAGGGCCATGCCGAGGTAAAGCGCATCGGCCGATTCGGTCTCGTGCGCGTCGCGAGAATCCTGTCCGGGACCCTCGCGGGGCACTTTCCGCCGGCGCGCCCGCCGTCGTCCGCCGCCTGCGTCACCCGCGCTCGCTCGCGACCAGCGCGAGGACCTCGAGGTGCTTGCGGGCGATCCGCTCGACCAGCGCCGGATGGGCGTGGCCGACCACCTCCAGCGCTCCGTAGTGGGCCGCCTCTATGCAACGGGTCACCGTGGTCGCCGGATGGATCTCCGAGAACTCGTCCCTGAGCGCGGCGCTGAAGTCCGCGTACGGGTCCGGCTCGGTGTCCGGGATGATTCGCTCGCTCATGGTTCTCCCTGGTGTGCGCCCGCGGCCTCGGCGGACCGGGGACACAGAAGAGATGTCTTCGCCACGCTTAGTACCCGGGGAACCACATTATGTAACTGTCGGTGGGTAGAAGAACCATCCTTTAAGGGAAAAGGATGGTGCTGGAATCTCGGAGGCGGGAGAAGCGGCGTTCGGACGGGCGCCGTACGGGATGCCGGGAGCGCTTCAGACGACGCCGTAGAGACGGTCTCCCGCGTCGCCCAGCCCGGGGACGATGTAGCCGTTCTCGTTCAGCCGCTCGTCCAGGGCCGCGGTCACCAGGCGGATCGGCCTGCCGGTGCCGGCGAAGGCCTCGTCGAGATGGGCGATCCCCTCGGGCGCGGCCAGCAGGCACAGCGCGGTCACGTCGTCGGCGCCCCGGTCGAAGAGGAACTTGATCGCGGCCGCGAGGGTGCCGCCGGTGGCCAGCATCGGGTCGACCACGTAGACCTGGCGGCCCGAGAGGTCCTCGGGCAGGCGGGTGGCGTAGGTCTCCGCCTCCAGCGTGGACTCGTTGCGGATCATCCCGAGGAAACCCACCTCGGCCGTCGGCAGCAGCCGGGTCATGCCCTCCAGCATCCCCAGCCCCGCGCGCAGGAT
Source organism: Streptosporangium sp. NPDC023963 (assembly GCF_040639135.1). Taxonomy (NCBI): domain Bacteria; kingdom Bacillati; phylum Actinomycetota; class Actinomycetes; order Streptosporangiales; family Streptosporangiaceae; genus Streptosporangium; species Streptosporangium sp. NPDC023963. The sequence continues at coordinate 98,713 of NZ_JBEZZK010000008.1, read as the reverse complement.
CGGGACCACCAGCGGATACGGGTGCGCCAGCCGCACGCCCTTGGCGGGGGCCACCGGGGTCTCCACCGACCACTCGGTGACGCGGACCTGCCTGGTCGCCTCGTAGGCCAGCAGGGTCACCAGCTCGTCGGCGAGACGCCGGAACGTGGGGGAGTCGGTGTTCACGTCCCGCAGCGCGGTCAGCTTGTGGGCCACCAGGGGATGGTCGACGACCAGGGTTTCCATGGTGGTCAAAGGTATCCTGGGCCGGCGGGCGGCGATGAGCCGGGGGGAAGACGGGCCACCCCTGTTCGACATCGCCCGCTCACTCGGATTTGATCACAATTTGGTCGGAGAGGCCCACGTCGGTGCTTCGCTTCTGAAAGCATTGACCTCCGTAGAGAAAGCATTCGGTGGGGATGGCCATGTCAGACGAAGACTCGCTGGACTTTGCCATCGTGATCTACCGCGAGGACGACCGCTGGGAAGCGGAGATGCTCCCGGTGTCACTCACCTCCGACCTCGAGGGTCTCATCCACGCCCTGCGCCAGCAGCCGAGCATGAACGGCACGATTGGCCTGGTCGCCGTTGGGGATGAGTTCTTCGTGGCGCTACGGGTGTTCGGGGAGAGGGTCGAGGTGTTCCTCTCCGACATCGCCGCGTCCTGGGATTTCCCGCTCGCGCAGCAGGCGCTGGAATACCTGGACGTGCCGGTCCCCGACGAGGACGAACTCGACGCGATCCTCCAGGACGAGGAGACGGCGCTCCCCGCGGGAGACCTGTCCATCTTCGCCGACCTGGGCCTCGACGAGATGGAGCTCGGCATCCTGTCAGGGGATATCGACCTTCTCCCCGAGGACGTCCTGTCGAGCATCGCCGCGCGGCTGGGGTTCTCCGAGCCGTTCGAACGCGCCATCGACTCTGTGTTCGGCTGACCTCGGGAGATCGGCCATGCCCTCCAGACCATCCAACAGCGTGTTCTCCGCCGCCTTCGTCCGTACGACGGACGGTTGGAACGGTGCGGAGGTCGACCTCAGCGAGGCGGAGATCGCCGACGACCTCGGCGACGCCGTCCAGGAGCATCTGGGCCTCACCGGCGACGAGCTGGCCCTGTTGTGCGTGGAGGTGGAGGACGAGTGGTTCGCGATCGTGCGCTACCAGGGCGACCTGGAGCCGCGCACGTTCCTGTCCGACGCCCACGCGGGTCTCTCCGACGACCTGGGTGAGCTCTTCACCGAACTCGCCGGGGTGGCGGTCGACAAGGACACCCCCGACCTGGGCGTGCGGCCGGCGGGCGACTTCGAGCTGCTGAACGACCTCGGGCTGAGCTCCGAGGAGCTCATCGAGCTCAGCATGGAGGAGGGCGCCCTCCCCGCGGACACGCTCTCGGTGATCGCCGAGCGGCTGGCCTTCGCCGACGAGCTCGACCGGCTGCGCTGACGGACGCGCCGTGACCAGCCCGATGTCGGCCGATGCGCGCTGACCGGCCCGGCGCCGGTGGGCGTACGGATGACAGGTTCGGCGCCGGCGGGCGTACGGTGACCGCCGCGGGGCCGGTGGACGTACAGATGACCGGCCCCGCGCCGGCGGGCGTAACGGTGACCGGCCCGGCGGGCGTAACGGTGACCGGCCCGGCGCCGGTGGGCGTACGGTGACCGGCTCGACGCCGGTGGGTTACGTCCGGGAGATGAGGCTCGCCCTGACGCAGGCCGTCGAGGCCGGAGCCCGTGGGGAGGTTCCCGTCGGCGCGGTCGTCCTCGGTCCCGACGGCTCCGTGCTGGCACAGGCGGGAAACGACAGGGAGGTCTCGGCCGACCCCACCGCGCACGCCGAGATGCTCGCCCTGCGGCAGGCCGCGAGCGCGCGCGGCCAGTGGCGGTTGAGCGGCTGCACGCTGGTGGTCACCCTGGAGCCCTGCACCATGTGCGCGGGGGCCGCCGTGCTCGCCCGGGTCGATCGCGTCGTCTACGGTGCGGCGGACCCCAAGGGCGGCGCCGCGGGGTCACTCTGGGACGTGCTCAGGGACCGCCGTCTCAATCACCGGCCCGAGGTCCTCGGAGGGGTCCTGGCGGGCGAATGCGCGGCGGTTCTCACCGAGTTCTTCACCGCTCGCCGGATGCGCGAGCAATAGCGGTTATCCGGTAAGCTGCTCCGCGGTGGAGTCGCCTAGTGGCCGAGGGCGCACGCCTCGAAAGCGTGTGATGGGGCAACCTATCCGTGGGTTCAAATCCCACCTCCACCGCCACAGGAAGAGCCCCTGACCGCGTACGCGGTCAGGGGCTCTTCGCGTATCACCACCCTGCCCAGGCGGCACCGATCCCGGCCCTGATCCTGACCCCGATCGATCCCGATCCCGATCCTGGGCGAGTGCGCGCGAGACGGGCTGCCGCCGGGCCGAGACGATCAACGCGAGGGCGACGCCCGTCAGTCTCGAGCCCGGGATCGTCCTGATCGTCTTCGCGGTCCTCCCCGGACGCCCGCGATCACGCGTCGTGGTCGTGGTCGTGGAGAGCCGGCCCTCTCCGGCCGCCTCGTGGAAGGGTTCGGTTTCCCGCGGGTGGGTTCGGGGTCCGCTCGCGGAAGGGTTCGGCGGGTGGGTCCAGGAGCCGCTGCGGAGGGGTTCAGCGTTCCGCGGGCAGTTCCAGGACCCGCGCGTGCAGGACCGAGCGCTGGTGCAGGGCCGAGCGCAGCGCCCGGTGCAGGCCGTCCTCCAGATAGAGGTCGCCGCGCCACTGGACCACGTGCGGGAACAGGTCACCGTAGAACGTGGAGTCCTTGGCGAGCAGGGAGTGCAGGTCGAGCACCGCTTTCGTGGTGATCAGGGTGTCGAGCCGGACCTGTCGCGGCGGTATCTGCGCCCACTCGCGATGCGAGAGACCGTGTTCGGGATAGGGCCGTTCGTCGCCGACCAACTTAAAGATCACGGTATGTAGTTTAGGAGAGAATCCCGCCTCCTGCCCGGCGGGTTTCTCTCGTCCCAGCTCACAGGCCGTTTTCAGATGCTCCCGGCGAAAGTGTCGCACTTGGCGGGGTCGCCGCTCTGGTAACCGGTGGTGAACCACTTGACACGCTGCGCCGACGTCCCGTGGGTGAAGCCCTCGGGATTGACCCGGCCCTGGGTCCGCTCCTGGATGCTGTCGTCGCCCACGGCCGAGGCCGCGCTGAGCGCCTCCTCGATGTCCGTCTTCGTGAACGGCTTCTCGAACAGGCCGGTCTCGTACGCGTTCTTGGCCCAGGCGCCCGAGTAGCAGTCGGCCTGCAGCTCCAGCCGGACCGAGCCGCTCTCCGGACCGCTCTCCGGGCCCTGCTGGGCCTTGGCGTTGGTGCCGAGAAGGTTCTGGACGTGGTGACCGTACTCGTGGCCGATCACGTAAGCCTGGGCGAAGGGACCACCCTTGGCACCGAACTTGCTCTCCAGCTCCTTGAAGAAGCTGAGATCCAGGTAGACCTGGCGGTCGGCCGGGCAGTAGAACGGGCCGACGGAGGCGTCGGCGGCACCGCACGCGGTGTCGACCTGGCCGGAGAACATGACGGTCTTGGCCGGTTCGTACCCCTGGACCGCCTTCGGCCAGTAGTCCTGGATGCTGTTGACGACGCCGACGACCCGGCACTCCTCGTTCTGGTCGGCGTCCTGCCCTGTCTTGCACTGGGCGGTGAGGTCGGAGCTCGGACCCACCGGGGCCGGTTGGGAGGAGCCGCCGGTGATGTCCCCGGGGTTGATCCCGAACACCAGGGCCACGATGAGCGCGATGATTCCCGCCGCGCCGCCGCCGATCGCGATACCACCTCCGGGGATCCTCCCCCCACCGCCGCGACTCTCGACCTGCGAGCTGTCCAGCTGGGCGTCATCCTTGAAATCCATCGCCGACGTCCCTTCGATCCGCTTGGGACCCTCCGACTGCCCAGGGGAGGGCCGGCCATGCCGACGGGGCCGGACACCCCTCGGGGAAGGCACCGTGGCTCGGGTGATCAGGTGACCGGGGCGGGACGCCCGCGGGTCCCGTCCCGTCCGCCGGGCCGCGATCGGGCGACCGGGCGGAGCGGACTTCTCCCTTCGCCGTCCTGGACATTCCCCGCACGCGTCCATCTACGCGGGTAACCGGCTGGTCAGGGCCCGCGAGGCGGCCGGAACGCGGTCGTGCCGGGCTGTTCCGGAGGGAAGGCCGCGCGGGGCTGAAGAGCCCTCGCCGAAGGCCGTCCGAAACGAGAATCGAGTCGGGAACGCCCTTTGCCGCATGACAATCGGTGTCCACGCTTCGGGGTGAACTTCCGTCTTTCCGCTGCTCGCGAGACCTGCACCTGCGGGATTCGAACCCGCGGCCGCCGGTTCTGAAGTGGATCGCCATTTCCTCGCCTGGTGGGTGCAATGACCTGCTGCGAACCTGTGTGATCTCTGCCGGGGAGGGGGAGGCCCTCCGTGTATCTCTGGATCTTGGTTTACGTCAGGGGCAAGACCGTCATCCACATCTCACCCGAGAGGCGTGGGTCATCTTCCGCGCCGCGGTGTCGCCCCCAGGACTCCGTGACGCTCCGTGGCGGAGCACAACTAATCCTGAGTAAGGGGAACGGTGTCATGACGGCGAACGACCACGAGAACATCAGAGAGCAGACCGACCGGACGCTCGGTGTGCTGGAGCTGGTGCACGCCTTCGAGGAAGGCCCGATGCCGACCGGCGTCACCGTGTCGCACGCCGGCCGGATCTTCATCAACTACCCGCTGTGGGGCGATGACGTCGCCGCCACCGTGGCCGAGCTGCGTGACGGCAAGGCCGTGCCGTTCCCGGACCGGGCATGGAACGCCAGGTCCGGCGACCTGTTCGAGCGGCTGGTGTCGGTGCAGAGCGTGGTGGTCGATCCAGCCGATCGTCTGTGGATCCTGGACACCGGCAGTCCGCTGTTCAAGCCGACCGAACCGGGCGGCCCCAAGCTGGTCTGCGTGGACCTGCGGAGCGACACCGTGGTTCGGGTCATCGCCTTCGAACCCGACGTGGCGCCGAGCACCTCCTACCTCAACGACGTCCGCTTCGACCTGCGCAAGGCGACCGAGGGCGTCGCCTACATCACCGACTCCTCCGGCAACGGTCCCAACGCCATCGTCGTGGTGGACCTGGCGACCGGACAGGCCTGGCGGCGACTGGACGATCACCCCAGTACCAAGGCGGAAAGGCCGCCCGGCTACCTGCCGATCGTCGAGGGTCGCGTCTTCATGGAACGCCCGAAGGACGGCCCGCCCAAGCCGGTCCTGATGGGCGCCGACGGCATTGCCATCTCGGCCGACGGCAAACGGCTGTTCTACTGCCCGCTCATGTCACGACACCTGTACAGCGTGTCGGCCGACGCCCTGGCCGACCGCTCGGTCAGCGAGGAGGAGGTGGCGGTCACGGTCACGGACGAAGGAGACAAGGGTGGCTCGGCCGACGGCCTGGAAACCGACGACGCCGGACGCGTCTACATCACGAACTGGGAGCACAACGCCATCATGCGCCGCCTCCCGGACGGAACCTTCGAGACTCTCGTGCACGACCCGAGACTGCTGTGGCCCGACACCATGTCGGTCGCCCAGAGTTATCTTTACGTCACCTCCAATCAGCTCCACCGGCAGGCGGCCTACCAGAACGGGCAAGACCTGCGCCGCTATCCCTACGCGCTGTTTCGCACACCGATCGACGCCGGCTCCGTCCGGCTGCGCTGAACGACGACCATGTGGGCCGGCAGGTGCAGCCGATCCCTCCGGACCGGGGTTGAACGGGGCTCGACTGCTCGGCGTCCACCTATCGCGGCTGGAGCGTTCGGCCGAGGCGGCTCACATGCGAGAGGAAGTCGAACGCACATGGGTGCGGCCGAGGTGCCAAGCCCCGACTGAGGCCACTGCGGGGAAAAGAGACGTCATAGGTAGTTGCCCCAGCCCTTGAGCGGCATGTTCGTGCAGGAGAGCCACGAGCCGTCGATCGTCCTACCTTGCTCCTGCCATGGCTGGGGATCACATGTCCCGAACATGCCGCGGCCTGAGCAGCGCGACCAGTCCCGGTCCGGGATCGGTGGATCACTGTCCCGGCCAACCCGGCGGACGCGCCGGACGGGGGAGAGAACCCCTCCGAACAGGCCAACCGAGACCCTGACGCACGAAAGCCCGCTCCGAGACGGAGCGGGCTTTCGTGTTACGGCTGGCGGAGGATAGGAGATTCGAACTCCTGAGGGGTTGCCCCCAACACGCTTTCCAAGCGTGCGCCCTAGGCCAACTAGGCGAATCCTCCGTGGAGAAGCTTACCCAACTTTCGGAGCGGCACGGACCATTAATTTCCGACACCGAACACTCTGATCTTTTCCGATACCGACCACTCGGATCTGAGGCTAGACTGGGGGCCGACCCCTCGCGCGGCGTCATCCTGTGAACCTCCCCAGGGCCGGAAGGCAGCAAGGATAAGCGGGCTCTGGCGGGTGTGCGAGGGGTCTCTTCGTTTGAGACCCCTCGCAGGTGGGATCGCCGCATGAGTCTTGCGCTGTACCGCAAGTACCGGCCCGGGACCTTCGCCGAGGTCAAGGGGCAGGAGCACGTCACCGATCCGCTGCGCCAGGCGCTGCGCAGCGGGCGCATCAACCACGCCTACCTGTTCAGCGGACCCAGGGGATGCGGCAAGACGTCCAGCGCGCGCATCCTGGCCCGCTCCCTGAACTGTGAGAAGGGCCCCACCCCCGACCCGTGCGGGGAGTGCGAGTCCTGTGTGGCGCTGGCGCCCACCGGCCCCGGCCACCTCGACGTCATCGAGATCGACGCCGCCTCCCACGGTGGCGTGGACGACGCCCGCGACCTGCGCGAGCGGGCCTTCTTCGCGCCGGTGTCGTCGCGCTTCAAGATCTACATCATCGACGAGGCGCACATGGTGACCCGCGAGGGTTTCAACGCGCTGCTCAAGCTCGTCGAGGAGCCTCCCCCGCACCTGAAGTTCGTCTTCGCGACCACCGAGCCGGAGAAGGTCATCGGGACGATCAAGTCCCGGACCCACCACTACCCTTTCCGGCTGATCCCCCCGGCCGCGCTGCGCGCGCTCATGGAGGAGATCCTCACCTCGGAGAAGGTCCCGTTCGAACCCGCCGCGCTCCCGCTGGTGGTCCGGGCGGGCGCGGGTTCGGCCCGCGACTCGCTGTCGATCCTCGACCAGCTGTTCGCCGGTTCCGACGAGGCGGGCATCACGTACGCCCGCGCGGTCTCCCTTCTCGGCTACACCGACGGGGACCTGCTCGACGACGTGGTCGCGGCCTTCGCCGGTCGTGACGGGGCGCTGGTGTTCCAGGTCGTGAACCGGGTGATCGAGGGCGGTCACGACCCCCGGCGGTTCGCGATGGACCTGCTGGAGCGCTTCCGCGACCTGGTGATCCTGGCCAACGTGCCGGAGGCGGCCACCAGCGGGCTGCTCGACAGGCCCGGCGACGAGCTGGAACGGCTCCAGGTCCAGGCGGCCTCGATGGGCCCGGCCGAGCTGACCCGCGCGGCGGAGATCCTCAACGCCGGCCTGATCGAGATGCGCGGGGCGGCCTCGCCCCGGCTGCTGCTCGAACTGATGTGCGCCAGGATCCTCCTTCCCGGCGCCGCCCAGGGTGAGGCGGCGCTGCTCACCCGCCTGGAGCGGCTGGAGAGGGGGGGAGTCGTCGCGGCTCCCGCTCCCGCGTCCCTCCCGCAGCAGGCTCCCGCTCCCGCGTCCCTCCCGTACCAGGCTCCCGCTCCCACGCCCGCGGTGCACGCGGCCCCCCCGCCGCAGGCGGAGGCACCCGTCGTCGCGCCCGCCATGCCTGCCGCGCCCGCCGAGCGGTCCGGCGGCCAGGGCGACGACTGGCCCGTGGCGGTCAGGCCCGGCGCACCGGCCCAGGGGCAGCAGGCACAGGGACAGCAGGCACCGGCCCCGGTCCAGCAGGCTCCCGGCACGTCCACGCCGGTCGACACGGCGCCGGCGTCCGGTTCGGGTGCCGGGGCCGTGCAGCAGGCGTGGCCCCAGGTGCTCGCGGCGCTCAAGCGGCGCAGCATCGTCGTGTGGGCCAACGTCAACACCAACGCCCAGGTCGTCGGGGTCGAAGGCAAGATCGTCACCCTCGGGTTCGCCCAGGTCGGCGCGATGAAGAACTTCACCGGCGGCGGCAAGGACGCGGTCGTCGCGGCGGTGCTGCAGGAGGTCCTGGGCGGCACCTGGAAGGTCGAGGCCGTCGTCGGCGGCGGGCCCGCTCCCTCGGGCGGGAGCCGCCCCCCGGCTCCGAGGCAGCCCCCGGCTCCCCAGCACCCCGCGCCCCAGAACCAGGCCCCGCAGGCACAGGCCCCGCAGGCACAGACCCCGCAGTCTCCGCCCCAGGCGCCCGCCCCCGGGCCGTCGCCCGCGCCCGTGGACTCGCGGGAGGCCACGCCCAGGCAGGGGCCGCCAGCGACGGACGAGTCCTGGCCGGACGCCCCCCTGCCGGAGGACCCCGGCTCGCCTCCCCCGCCGAGCTCCATGCCGAGCCCCGGTCTGGCCGCGGCCCGCTCGGCGGCCAGGGCGGCGGCCCAGGCCGGGCCCAAGGCCGCGGTCAAGACCGGCGCCAAGGCGGCGGCCTGGCCTGACGCGATCCCCGCCCGCGGCGCCCGCGGCACCACCCCCGACACCGACGAGGTCGACCCGCTCAACGACGCGGACGCCGACGTCGACGCGCTCACCGGCATGGCCCTCCTCCAGCGGGAGCTGGGCGGCCAGGTCATCGGCGAGATCGACCACACCTGACGGCCGGCACCACCTGAAAGACCTCGCCCGACAGGTCTCGTCTCAAAGGCCTCGCCTGACGAGGCGCCGTCCGGCGAGGCCGCGCCCGGCGAGGTCCCGGGCCCGCCGGTACGGCCGGCTCAGGGCAGGTCGACTCCGCTGAGACGGATCCGGGCGGCCACCGCGCGGTGGTCGTGGCGGGGCAGCGCCGTGACGAGGCGTTCGAGGATCTGGATGTCGTTCCTGCCGTGCTCGGTCTCCGCGTAGGCCCACAGGTCCTCGGGACCTCCCCGCAGCAGCAGCCGGGCCCGCACCTGCCCCTCCAGTTCCTCGCGTTCGAGGCGCAGGGCGGGCGCCTCGGAGCGGGGCAGCAGCGGACCGCGGTAGGCGCGGGCGACCGGGGCGGCCCCGTCGCCCGCGAGCAGCCGCTTGAGCTCCAGGAAGTCGGCCTCCACCACGCAGGCCAGGCGGTACGGCTTGGCGGCGATCGTACGGCCGAGCTGGGTGCGGAGGCGGTGGATCTCGGCGCGGATGGTCACCGGGTTCCCCGCGTCGCCGTACAGGTGGAAGGAGAGCTGGGCGGCGGTCATCCCGCGGGGGTTGAGGGCGAGCATCGCGAGGATCTCGGCGTGGCGCAGGGAGAGCGCCAGGCGGACCCCGTCGAGGTGCGCCGAGGGGTGCTCGGCGCCGAGGAAGGACAGGGCGAGCACCGGCCTCCTGGCCGGGCCCGCGAGGCGGAGCAGGAAGCCGTCGTCGCCGAGGACCTCCAGGAAGGCGCTCCGCCCGTCGGGCAGGATCACCCGGTCGCCCGCCTCCGGCAGGCGTATGCGCGGAGCCCACTGGCGTGTGTCGTCACCGGCGATGATCCGCCCGGTCGTGGTGACCAGGGCGCCCGGCTCGCCGCGCAGCGCGCTCAGGTGCCGCTCGTGACGGCGTCTGAGCCGCTCGTCGCGTTCGAGCATGCGCAGCGTGAGGTGGCTCTCCGCCAGCCGGGCCGCGGCCTCGACGAGGGCGACGCTCGCCGGGTGCATGGAGCGCGTCCTACCGCTGATGTCGACACAGCCCAGCAGGTCGCCGCTGTCGGGGTCGACGATCGGCGCGGCGGAGCACGACCAGAAGTGGAGCGCCCTGACCAGGTGTTCGGCGGAGAAGACGTGCAGGGGCCGCCGGGTGGCGAGCGCGGTGCCCGGGCCGTTGGTCCCGAACGCGCCCTCGCTCCAGTCGAAGCCGTCGGCCAGCCCCACCTCGTCGGCGCTCTCCATCGTCCGGTGGTTGCCGTCGCGCCAGAGCACCCTGCCGCGAGCGTCGGTGACGAGCAGGATCTGGTCGTCCGCGTCGACGGCCTCCAGGAGGGTCCCGGTGATGATCGGCAGAAGCCTGCTCATCGGGTGCGCCGAGCGGACCTCGCGGATGTCCTCGCCCTCGAAGGCGAGGGGGGCCGACCTGGCGTCGGGGTCGACCCCGGCGTCCAGGGACCGCCGCCACGACGCGGAGATCACGCTCCTGGGTCCCTCGCCCGCCGGCCGCTCGCCCCTGATCAGCGCCTCGTGCAGGCGTCGCAGTCGTGAGGAGTAGGAGTCGAGATCGGCCGCCTGGACAGCTCCCCGGTGGCTGTCGCGCACATATCCCCCCGGAATAGAGCCGATGGCCGAAGCATCAACGGTCGAGACCCCCGCCCGCAACCCGTTCGGCCAAAGAGGGTGTGCGAAGGGTGAGTGAATGATCGCAACGTGTGTGCAACCTTCGGAGGGCTATCTTCCGATCACACGCTGTCGTGTGCGGCCGCTCCGGCGCGTGTCGCGTCGGGTCTCGGACGTCTGGAGGGGGGCCCGGGGCCCGACGGGGGTTTAATCCCCATACTGGGGGAACGCGTGCTCGCTGCAGTACAACACCCGGCCCGAACCCCGTAGGCTCGTGACGACCGATGTCACGGACGAGGAGCACAACGACGGTGAACCCAGGGGATGTCAACCTGCAGCAGCTGCTGGAGCAGGCACAGCTCATGCAGCAGCAGCTCGTGAGCGCCCAGCAGGAGCTGAACGACGCGGAAGTCGAGGGCTCCGCGGGCGGCGGACTTGTCGTGGCCACGGTCAACGGCGGGGGCGAGCTGCTCGAACTCAAGATCAGTCCCGAGGCCGTGGACCCCGGCGACCCCCAGGAGACGGCCGACACCATCGCCGACCTGGTCATCGCAGCCATCCGCGACGCCGTGCGCGCCGCCGCCGACCTGCAGCAGGAGAAGCTCGGTCCCCTCGCGCAGGGGCTGGGCGGCGGGGGCGGGCTCGGCCAGCTTCCCGGGTTCTAGGTCATGTACGAAGGGGTCGTCCAGAACCTGATCGACGAGCTGGGGATGCTTCCCGGAGTCGGTCCCAAGAGCGCGCAGCGCATCGCGTTCCACCTGCTGGCCGCGGAGCCGGCCGATGTGAAGCGGCTCGCGCACGCTCTGCTGGAGGTCAAGGAGAAGGTCCGCTTCTGCCGGGTCTGCGGCAACGTCGCCGCGGAGGAGGAGTGCCGGATCTGCCGCGACACCAGGCGCGATCTCCACGTGATCTGCGTCGTCGAGGAGTCGAAGGACGTCGTGGCCATCGAGAAGACCCGCGAGTTCCGGGGCCGGTACCACGTCCTCGGCGGGGCGATCAGCCCGATCGACGGCGTCGGCCCCGACGACCTGAACATCCGGGAGCTCATGACCCGCCTGGCGGACGGTCAGGTCACCGAGCTGATCCTCGCCACCGACCCCAACCTCGAAGGGGAGGCGACGGCGACCTATCTCGCCCGTCTGGTCAAGCCGATGGGACTGAAAGTGACACGACTGGCCAGCGGTCTGCCGGTAGGCGGTGACCTCGAGTACGCGGACGAGGTCACCTTGGGCCGCGCGTTCGAAGGAAGAAGGCTCCTTGATGTCTGACGATGCGTGGAGCGCTCTCGCGGAACGGATCGCGGAGCACGCCAAGAACTACATCGACGGCCTGACCCGCCTGGCGGGCGGTGAGGGCGGCGACGCCATCCTGCCGCTGCTGCTGGTGGAGGTCGCGCAGGTCAGCTCGGCCGGCGCGCAGCTCGGCGCGAGCCAGGACGTGATCCTGTCGGGCAACTGGGAGCCGCACCTGGGCGAGGACCCGGACGTCGACGTCGTCCGTACGGCCCTCGCCGAGCGGCTGGGGCCGGTCGACGACTACGCCGAGGTCTTCGACCCCTACAAGGACACCGGGGTCACCCCGTACCGCCTGTCGGACGACCTGACGGCGGTGGCCGCCGACCTCCTGCACGGCCTGAGGCACCACAGGGCGGGGCGCCCCCTGGAGGCGCTCTGGTGGTGGCAGTACTCCTACTTCAACACCTGGGGCAACCACGCCGGAGCGGCGATGCGCGCACTTCAGGCGCTTGTCGCCCACACGCGACTCGATGTCGCCGAGGAGCGCACAACGGTGTGATCGTCCACATACTGGTTTGATCAGAAGGCCTCAGCGAGGGCGCCAGTAGACTGTGAGCTCCACAGCCCTAGATTGCTTCGGAGACATCTCGTGGCGCTCGTTGTTCAGAAGTATGGTGGTTCGTCCGTCGCCGACGCGTCCTGCATCAAGCGGGTCGCGCAGCGGATCGTCGCGACGAAAAAAGCCGGCAACGACGTCGTGGTGATCGTTTCTGCCATGGGCGACACGACGGACGAGCTGCTCGACCTCGCCCAGCAGGTCTCGCCGCTTCCACCGGGCCGCGAGCTCGACATGCTGCTCACCTCGGGTGAGCGCATCTCGATGGCGCTGCTGGCGATGGCGATCGCCAACCTGGGCCAGGAGGCGCGCTCGTTCACCGGGTCCCAGGCCGGCGTGATCACCGACTCCTCGCACGGCCGCGCGCGCATCATCGACGTGACGCCCGGCCGGATCCGCGGGGCGCTCGACGGCGGCCAGATCGCGATCGTGGCCGGGTTCCAGGGCGTCTCGCAGGACACCAAGGACATCACCACGCTCGGCAGGGGCGGCTCCGACACCACGGCGGTGGCGCTCGCCGCCGCCCTGAACGCCGACGTGTGCGAGATCTACACCGACGTGGACGGCGTCTTCACCGCCGACCCCCGCATCGTCCCGGCCGCCCGCAAGATCCCCAAGATCTCGTACGACGAGATGATGGAGATGGCGGCGTGCGGTGCGAAGATCCTGCACCTGCGCTGTGTCGAGTACGCTCGCCGTTTCAGCCTGCCGATCCACGTCAGAAGCTCGTTCAGCACCAAGGAAGGCACGTGGGTCGTCTCCGACCCCGACAGCGAAGGAACAGAGATGGAGCAGCCGATCATCTCCGGCGTCGCGCACGACCGGAGCGAGGCCAAGATCACCGTTGTCGGGGTGCCCGACAAGGTCGGTGAGGCTGCGACGATCTTCAAAACGCTCGCCGACGCCGAGATCAACATCGACATGATCGTGCAGAACGTGTCGGCGGCGACGACCGGCCGGACGGACATCTCCTTCACGCTGCCCACGAGTGACGCCTCGGCCGCGCTCACCGCGCTGAAGAAGATCCAGGAGCGCATCGGCTTCGAGTCGCTGCTCTTCGACGACCAGATCGGCAAGATCTCGCTGATCGGGGCAGGCATGCGCTCGCACCCCGGCGTCACCGCGACGTTCTTCGCCGCCCTCGCCGACGCGGGGGTGAACATCGAGATGATCTCCACCTCGGAGATCCGCATCTCGGTGATCGTCGGGCAGGACGAGGTGGACACGGCGGTCAGCGCCGCGCACCGCGCGTTCGATCTCGACGCGGACCAGGTTGAAGCCGTGATCTACGGAGGTAGCGGGCGATGAGCCGCAAGCCCACCCTTGCCCTGATCGGCGCGACCGGTGCCGTCGGCACCGTGATGCGCGACATCATCTCCAACCGCGAGGACGTCTACGGCGACATCAAGCTCGTCGCGTCCGCCCGCTCGGCCGGCAAGGTCCTGCGGGTCCGCGGCGAGGACCTCGTCGTCCAGGAGCTGACCCCCGAGGTCTTCGACGGCGTCGACATCGCGATCTTCGACGTGCCGGACGAGGTCTCCGCGACCTGGGTGCCGATCGCCGCCGAGCGCGGTGCCGTCGTCATCGACAAGTCGGGCACCTTCCGGATGAACCCCGAGGTTCCGCTGGTCGTGCCGGAGGTCAACCCGCAGGACGCGCGCACCAGGCCGCTGGGGATCATCTCCACCCCCAACTGCACGACCCTGTCGATGATGGCCGCGATGGGCGCCCTGCACCGGGAGTACGGCCTGCGCGAGCTGGTGGTCGCCTCGTACCAGGCGGTCTCCGGCGCGGGCGTGGCGGGCTCGGCCCGCCTCTACGACGAGGTCGAGGCCCTGGCGGGTGACCGCACGGTCGGGCAGACCGCCGGTGACGTGCGCAAGGCCCTGCAGAACAAGCTCGGGGACGAGGAGTCGCCGTTCCCCGCGCCGGTGGCGTTCAACGTCGTGCCGTGGGCGGGTTCGCTCAAGGACGGCGGCTGGGCCTCCGAGGAGATCAAGCTCCGCAACGAGTCGCGGAAGATCCTCGGGATCGGTGACCTGAAGGTCTCCGCGACCTGCGTCCGCGTCCCGGTGATCACCACCCACTCGCTGGCCGTGCACGCGACCTTCGAGCGTGAGATCACCGTCGCCGACGCCCACCGGATCCTCGAGGCCGCTCCGACCGTGGTCGTCATGGACGACCCGGCCAACGGCGTCTTCCCGACCCCGGCGGACGTCGTCGGAACCGACCCCACCTACGTGGGCCGGGTCCGCCAGGCGCTCGACTTCCCCAACACCCTCGACCTGTTCGTCTGCGGTGACAACCTCCGCAAGGGCGCGGCCCTGAACGCGGCGGAGATCGCCGAACTGGTCGCGGCCGAGTTCGCGTAGTTCCTCCGGGGTTTCTCCGGGGTTTCTCCAGGGCCGTACGGCGGCGTGGTGTCCGATGACGCCACGCCGCCGTACGGCCCTCGCGGTCGCGGGGGCGCGGACGCCGGGGCGGTGGGGTCCACGCGACGGCGGGAAGGCCGAGGACGGGCACTTCGAGGAGCGGTGATCCCGCGTGGTCGTGGATCGAGGATCGGTGGCCCCGTGCACTCCCGGACCGAGGGCCGGCGATCCCGCCTGATCACGGATCGAGGGCCCGTGCCCCCGCGTGGCCGGGTGCTCCGCCGGGTCAGCGGAAGAGGATGTCCCAGTGGTCCGCCTCGCGGGCGAAGAGGGGGCCCGACGTCGCCGACTGGCCGTACAGGCGGGCTCCGTCCCCTCGTACCCCCTGCGCCGGATAGTTCTTCGTGATGTAGCGGTTGATGCAGGCGTTGGGCTTTATGTCCAGCTTGTAGCCCGCGTAGTGGCTGTAGGGCCCGGGGGCGTGGCCCACCTCGGTGCCACCGGTGACGACGAGGGGACAGCCGCTGCGCCGCTTCAGCTCGATGGCGCTGGAGACGGTCGCGGACCGTACGGCCTCCAGCGAGGTGCAGTTCCGCCCCTGGCGGTTCGCGCATTTACCCGAGGAGGTCCAGCGCAGGCCCGCCGCCCGCAGGAGCCGCTTGGCGTCCGTCTGCTGGAGCCGCGTGGGCTGCCGGGCCTGCTGCGCCTGGGGAGGGTGGGCCTCGGCCGGCTTCTCGAGGGCGGCGGGAGCCTTCTCCCCCGAGGTGGCGGCGGCCGGAGGGGCCTGCACGCTTCCCTGGGCCTGGAACGCCCGTGCTTTCCCGGGGGTCTGGGGGGTGGTCTGCGGGATCCGGGGGGCCGCCTGTTCGCGGGGTGCGCTCGCCAGGGCGGCGGTCCGCGTTCGCGCGGTGGTCTCAGGCGGTCGGGGGGCCGCCTGTTCACGGGGTGCGCCCGCCAGGGTGGCGGTCCGTGTCCGCGCGGCGGTCGCGGTGGTCTCGGTGGACCGCGGCGGCGTGTCCGCGGGAGCGGCGTCCTCCGGCCGGAGAGGAACCGCGCTCTCCCGGCCCGGTTGAGCGGCCGCCGGGTGACACAGCTCCCGCATGCGGCGCCCGGCGGTTTCCAGGGTGCCGATGTCGTACACTCCGATGATCGTGGACCGGCGTCCTTCCGCCGGGCCGGCCGCGACGGGCCGGCTCACGATCGCGGCGCCGGCCGACGCGTTCCCGCTTTCCGCGGTCGCGCTGTGGTGCGGGGCCGATGCGATGAAAGATAGCTGCAGAGCGAGCAGTGCTCCGGCGGTAAACCGGGCAGCCCGCTGTCTACAGGGACATGTCCCCATTTATGTATCCCTTGTCGTGGGAGCCCTTCCGCCAAAAGGATCAATCCCACTCCCGAACCCGGATGATCCCTCACGAAGAGTGATTTTTGCCCGGTAGTGGGAATGATCGGGCGGCTCGATGACCTGCTGAGACGGCAGTTCCAGAGATAGGCGACATGTCGGTATTTGCCGCGTACGGCACCATCGTCACGTCCTTGGCGGACGGCGCGGGGCAGGGCGGCATCGAGAGTGGCGGAGCAATCACGGATATGAGTGGCGAGGGCCATGTGGCGCGCTTAGGGTCGTTCACTGAGGCTCATCCCCGGTGGTGCGGGACGGATGATCTAGGGTTCGTTCAGTGGAGAAAGACCAGATGAGCCCGTTCTCCCAGCTCCGATCGACAGGTAACGAGCACCCCATGACCGAGCCGCCCCCGAGAACCCGTGGATCGGACAAGACCCGTGAGGCCATCGTGGAGACGGCCCTGCGTCTTTTTCGCGAGCGGGGGTACGAGGCGACCACCATGCGGGCCATCGCCGCCGAGGCCGGGGTGTCGGTGGGCAACGCCTACTACTACTTCGCCTCGAAGGAGATCCTGGTCCAGGCGTACTACGACCGGGCCCAGGCCGAGCACGAGGCGGCGTGCGAGAAGCTGCTGGCCGCCGAGCACCGGTTCGCCGCGCGGCTGGCGGGGGTGTTGCGGGAGTGGGTGCGGGTCTCCGAGCCGTACCACGAGTTCGCGGTGAAGTTCTTCAAGCACGCGGCCGAGCCGAACAACCCGCTCAACCCCTTCAGCGCCGAGTCCTCACCCTCCAGGGAGGCGTCGATCGCGATCTACCGGCGGGTCGTGGAGGGGTCCTCCGACCGCATGGACAGCGAGCTGCGCGCCGAGCTGCCCGAGCTGCTCTGGCTGATGTCCATGGGCGTCGTCCTGTTCTGGGTGCACGACGAGTCGGAGGGATGCCGCAGGACGCACCGGTTCATCGACCTCACCGTGCCGCTGGTGGACCGCCTGGTGGGGCTCTCGCACCTGCCCGGCCTGCGCGGGGTCGCCCGTGACTTCATCGCGGGGGTTCACGAACTTCGCGAGTGAATCCCGGCGGAACCCCATGAACAACCGTATCGATCTGATTACCCTGTGTAGTTGATTCGATGACGGTTTCGAGGGAGTCCCATGGGTTGGGTAGCCGTGCTGGTGGTGGTGTCCGTCGCGATCATGTTGATCGCGTTCCGCGTCCTCAGAAGGAAGGGGCGGGAGGACGGCGAGCACGTCTCGTCGTCCGTCGACTTCTCCGCCAATCTCGCCCTCGCCGTCTACCTGCTGGTGCTGGCCTACGCCGCGGTCCTGTGCCGGGACGGGCTCTCGGTGTCGGACGCCGACGTCCAGGCCGAGGCCGAGAGCCTCACCGAGATGTACTGGTCGGTCGCGCCCATCCCCGAGGCGGTACCCGTCCGCTCCCAGATCCGGCAGTACACCGCGCAGAGCATCGACCTCGACTGGCCGCTCATGGCCGGGCGCGAGATGTCCCCGCTCCCCGGCCAGATCCTCGCGGACATGCGGGCCACGGTGCTCAGGCTCCGCCCGCTCGGCGACGAGAGCAAGAACCTCCAGCAGGCCGCGCTCGACCGGATCTCCGAGGTCTCCCACGCCCGCATCGTGCGGGGTGACGACGCGAGCACCGGCCTGGAGAGCACCTTCGTGATCTTGATGATCATCTCCGGACTGCTGGTGATCGCGCTGCCCTGGACGCTCGGGGTGCGGCCCACGACCTCGTCGATCATCGCGGACGTGGTCCGGGCGGGGGTGGTCGTCGTCGGCATCTGCTTCATCATCCTGATCAGCCATCCGTTCAGCGGGCTCGGCGCCGTCGAGCCCGACGCGTTCAAGGCCGCGCAGCGGCAGTACGACCAGATCGACGGCCAATTCCCCGCCCAGCCGTAGCCCTCCTCGCCCTCCTCGGCGATCAGGCCGCGGCCTGGCGCGCAGGGCGGCCCGGAAGCCCGCCGGTGGATGTCCCGCCGGCGGGCTTCGCCGTCCGTGCCGCCCGGATCATCCGCGGCCCCTGCGGTTGAGGGCGGTGACCGCGGCGACCGAGATCACGCCGGTGAACATCACCAGGAGGACCAGCCTTCTGTCGGTGCCCTTGCGCCGCTCGGCGTAGCGATCGAGCACCAGCCGCTGCCGCAGGAGAGGGGGCACGCCGGAGGGCGTCGCCCTGGGCCGGGGCGTGCGGCTCCGGCTCGGCGTCGGCGTCGGCGTGACGACTTCGAGAACGGGGGCGGGAACGGGCGGGGGCACCGGGACGCGGGGCCTGGGAGGTGCGGAAGGCTCCGGGGCGGGAGGGGCGGGAGGGGCGGAAACGGTGGGAGCCGGCCGCTCGGGCGCGGGTTCGGGCGCGGGTTCCGGTTTCGGCTCCGGCTCCGGCGCGGGTTTCGGTTTCGGCTCTGGTTCTGGTTTCGGCTCTGGCTTCGGTTCGGGTTTCGGCTCTGGCTTCGGCTTGGCCGGGAGGTCCGCCGGATGGTCTGACGCGGGCTTCCACCAGTTCCACCAGTGCCACCAGGGGACCTTCCGGTCGTCCGCCCCCGGCGGGGGCGCGGTCGGGTAGTCCGGTTCGGGTTTCAGTGCGGCCGAATGGCCGGTTTCCGGCTTCGGCCGGTGGTCCGGCGCCGGGGAGGCCGGGGATGACCGCTCGGGCTCCGGGAGCGCCGATCGGCCGGAGGCCAGGCTCAGGGCCGCGTGCGAGACCCCCGGGGGCGGCCCCGAGCCGCCTTCCGCCGCGAGGGGATGTGTCCCGGCCAGAACGGGGGCCGCCATGCAGGTCGCGAGGACCGCCCCGCCGAGCCGGCCCCGTCGTTGGTTCCTCCGCCGATGCTTCGTCACGTAAAGTTTCTAACATCATACGGAAAGTGATGAGGCGGTAAGCAGCCGGTCGGTGGAGATCATTCTTTTCTGACATACCGTCCGGTTGGTACGGTCGAGCTCTTGACGGCGCCCCGAGCGGGTGCGGCAAGCTACATCAGAACATCGTTCTGGGGAAAGGTCCCCGGCGGCGAGCACCGACACGGAGGCGGCACATGACCACGGGCCCACGCTGGGGTATGACGATCCCCTTCTACGACCGTTCGCTGGCCGCTTCCAGGGATCTGATCGCCGAGCTGCCAGGACTCGGCTACACCGACGCCTGGTCCGCCGAGGTCAACGGCGTCGACGGCTTCGTACCCCTGGCGATGGCCTCGGAATGGGCCCCGGAGATGCGGCTCGGCAGCGCGATCGTCCCGGTCTCCACCCGCGGTCCCGGCCTGCTCGCCATGTCCGCCGCCACGCTCGCCGACCTCGCCCCCGAGCGCTTCGTCCTGGGCATCGGTGCCTCCTCCCCGGCCATCGTGGAGCGCTGGAACGCCGGGGAGTTCGTCAAGCCGTTCGCCAGGACCAGAGACACCCTGCGTTTCCTGCGCACGGCCCTCGCGGGTGAGAAGGTCACCGAGCGGTACGAGACGTTCGAGGTCAAGGGCTTCAAGCTGGAGCGCGCCCCCAAGATCCCGCCGAAGATCGTGCTCGCCGCGCTGCGCCCCCGCATGCTGCGCCTGGCCGCCGAGGAGGCCGACGGCGCGATCACCAACTGGCTCTCGCCCGGCGACGTGCGGAAGGTCAGGGCCGAGGTCGGCCCGGAGACCGAGCTGATCGCCCGGCTGTTCGTGTGCGTCAGCGAGGACGCGGAGAAGGTTCGCGAGCTCGGCCGCCGCATGCTCGCGGGCTACCTGACCGTCCCGGTCTACGCCGCCTTCCACGACTGGCTGGGACGCGGCGAGGTGCTGCGGCCGATGCACGAGGCCTGGGCGGCCGGAGACCGGCAGGCGGCGCTCAAGGCCATCCCCGACGAGGTCGTGGACGAGCTCATCGTGCACGGCGACGCGGCCACGTGCCGGGCCAGGATCCGGGAGTATGTGGACAACGGTCTGAACACTCCGATCCTTGCCCCCATCCCCGTGGGCGGGGTCCCGATCGCCCAGGCCGTACGAGATCTGGCCCCTGTCGAGGAGTGACCCCTTGCACGACCTGTTGAAGCTCGACGCGCTCGGACAGGCGCGGGCCGTGAGGAAGGGAGAGGTCTCCCCGAGGGAGCTCGCCGAGGCGGCGATCGCGCGGATCGAGGCGCACGACGGCGCGATCAACGCGGTCGTCCACCGCAGGTTCGAGCGGGCACTGGCCGAGGCGGGCGAGGCCGACCCCGACGCCCCCTTCGCGGGCGTGCCGACGCTGTTGAAGGACCTGGGCTGGACCATGGCGGGGGAGCCGTACGGCGCGGGGTCGCGCGCCCTCGACGGGATGCGCGCCGAGCGCGACGGCTACGCGGTGGCCAAGCTGCGCCGGGCGGGGTTCACGATCCTGGGCCGGACCAACACCCCGGAGTTCGGCACCGCGATCACCACCGAACCGGTGACGTTCGGTCCCACCCGTAATCCGTACGACCTCCGCTACAGCAGCGGAGGATCGAGCGGCGGGTCCGCGGCGGCGGTGGCGGCGGGCATGGTCGCGGTGGCCACGGCCAGCGACGGCGGCGGGTCGATCCGGATCCCGGCGAGCATGTGCGGGCTGGTCGGGCTGAAGCCCGGCAGGGGCAGGGTCAGCTCCGGTCCCTCCGGAGGCGAGCCCTGGGCGGGCTTCTCGGTCGCGGGCCTGCTCTGCCGTACGGTCAGGGACGGCGCGGCGACCCTCGACGTGATCGCCGGGACGATGCCGGGCGACCCGTACGGCGCGCCCGCCTGGAGGCGCCCGCTCGCCGAGGAGGTCGGGGCGGACCCCGGGCGGCTGCGGATCGGTTTCCTCACCGAGCACCCCGGCGGGGACGTCCCGTCCGACCCGGACCTGGTGGCCGCGGTCACCGGGGCCACCAGGCTGCTGGAGGCGCTGGGCCACGACGTCGAGCGGGGAGGGCCTGCCGCGCTCGCCGAGGACGGCTTCGCCTCGCACTTCGGCACGATCGTCGCCGCACACGTGGCCGCCGACGTGGAGGACATCGGGCGCTGGCGCGGCAGGCCCGTCGAGCTCGGCGAGCTGGAGACGCGCAACCGCATCCTGGCGGCGGCGGGCCGTGGGCTCGGCGCGGTCGGCTACGTGACCTCGCGCGACTGGATCGACGGGTTCAGGCGGCGGATGGCCGCCTGGTGGGAGTCGCACGACCTGCTGCTCATGCCGTCCCTGGGGGTGGCGCCCTTCCACCTCGGCTGGCTGCCTCCCGACGACGTCAGCACCTCGCGGGGCCGTACCAACCAGGCGGTGTCGTTCACCTCGCCCGTCAACGCCACCGGGCAGCCCGCGATCTCCCTGCCGCTGCACCACACCGCGGACGGACTGCCGGTGGGGGTGCAGCTGGTCGCCGCCGCGGGGCGGGAGGACCTGCTCGTCCGGGTGGCCGCCCAGATCGAGGAGGAACGCCCCTTCCGGCACGCGGCGATGCGCTGACCGGCCTCGGGAACCCTGTCCGGAAGCCACGCGTTATATCGTGAGGCGGCGGGGTAGTACGCCGCCAGGCGAACGTGGTTCCGAGGAGGATTCCATGGCGAAGGCGGCGCGCGCGGCGCAGGCGTGGCGGACGTACAAGGACGTGACGAAGCCGGGCTCGCCCGGTCTCGGCGCTCGTCTGCGGGCCCTCCCCAGGATGGTCGGCGCGGTCATGCGCGGGGAGTACTCCGGCATGGGCAAGGGCAAGCTGGCGATGATGGGGCTCGGCGTGCTCTACATCATCTCGCCGATCGACGTCGTCCCCGACTTCCTGCTTCTCCTCGGGGTGGCCGACGACTTCGGCGTGTTCCTCTGGCTGATGGGCTCCCTGCTCGGCGAGGGCGGGCGCTACGTCGACTGGGAGCGCGAGCGGGTCAGGTCCGTTCGGCCCTGAGCCGAGGGCGCGAGCGGGTCAGGGCCGCGTCAGGGCCGCTCCGTCCCGGGCGGGGAACTCGAGCGGGTTCCCACTCGAGCGGGTTCCCATGGGCCCTTCCCGGGCCGGGCGCGCGGACGGTCAGATCTGTTCCATCCTGAGCCAGGCACGCGAGGGCAGCGGGTGGCCGAACAGGCGGGCGGCGTTGCCGTAGGCCACCCGGGCGATGTCGGCGGGCGGCAGGCTGCCCAGGTTCGTCGCGACGGCCTGCTGGGTGTCGGGCCAGGTGGAGTCGGAGTGCGGGTAGCCGCTCTCCAGCAGCACGTGCTCCAGCCCGACGGCGAGCCGCACCCCGGAGAGGGCGTGGTCGTTGAGCGTGCCGAAGAAGAAGTTTCTCCGCAGCACCTCACTGGGCTTCAGGCCACCCTCCCACGAGGCCTCTCCCGCCACCGGGTGGTCGAGCGCGTAGTCGGCCCGCTCGGCCAGCATCGGCAGCCAGCCCACGCCGCCCTCCACGATCAGGATCCGCAGCGCGGGAAAGCGCAGCGGGATGCCCGACCAGAGCCAGTCGGCACAGGCGAACATGGCGCTCGCCGGCATCAACGTGGTGATCGCCTCGATCGGGGTGTCCGGAGACGGGACCGGGGCCCAGGAACCGGCACCGGCGTGCAGGCAGACGACGGTGCCGGTCTCCTCGCACGCCTGGAAGAACGGGTCCCAGTGGTCGCTGTGGATGGACGGCAGGCGCAGCCGGGTGGGGAACTCGGGGAAGAGCACCGCCTTGAACCCGCGCGCCGCGTTGTCGCGGATCTCCTTGGCGGCCACCTCGGGGTCGGTCAGCCAGGGCAGCTGCAGGGCGATGATCCGCTCCGGGTAGGTGCCCGCCCAGACCTCCACGTGCCAGTCGTTCCACGCGCGCAGCACCGACAGGCCCAGCTCCTGGTCACGGGTCTTGGCGAAGACCATGCCCGACTGCCCGGCCAGCATCCCGGGGAAGCAGAGCGCGGCCCAGACGCCGGCGCGGTCCATGTCCTCGATCCGGGCCTCGACGTCGTGGCATCCGGGACGCATGTGCTCGAACCGCACCGGGTCGAGCGTCCACTGCTCGCGGGGCAGGCCGGCGCCCACGTCGAGCCCGGCGCAGGGGTAGGTGGCCCCGCCGTAACGCCAGACCTGGTGACCGGAGTCGGTCTCGACCACCTTGGGCGCCTTGTCGGCGTATTTCTCCGGGAGCCGGTCGTCGAACATGTCGGGCGGCTCGATCAGGTGGTCGTCGGCTGAGATGATCACATAGTCCCGCCGCCTGGGCTCGGGGTCGGGGAGCAGCGGCGTAGTCACACGGTCAACCGTATTCCGCTGGAATAACACTCATCAAGCCGCAAGGTCTCCGCTTGGTATCTCTGTCTCCCACGACGTCTTTCGCGACGTCTCCCGCGATGCTCGCCGTGACGTCCTTCACGATGCCTCCACGACGCCTCCCACGTCTCCCGCGATGCTCGCCGTGACGTCTTCGGCAGGCGGCCGGGCGGGCGGGTGGGCCCCGGGGCCACCGTAGGGGGGTAAGGCGGCCCCGGGGGGGCGGGCCCGCCGGAGGGTGCTGCCCATGGCGGGCCCTGAGAGGGCGCCTACCCAGAGATCGCCTCAATATCAGGATTTTTCAAAAGATGATTCTTAAGAGCGGACATAACGCTCTCGTCCACGCCCAGGGTCCGCAGGCAGTAGTCCCGTACCGGGCCCAGTTCGCTCAGGAAGAGGCGCATCGCCTCGGCGGGCGCCTGTCCGAACCCCGCCCACCGGGGCTCCCCCGGATGCTCCTTCTCCCAGTACGCGACCATCTGGGGCTTGCACAGCCCGGTCAGCGCGTAGTCGGCGACCACATCCTCCTCGGACACCCCCAGCAGCCGCAGGACCAGGGCGACCAGCAGCCCCGTGCGGTCCTTGCCCGCCGCGCAGTGGACCACCACGGGCGCGTTGTCCGCCTCGGCGATCACCTCCAGCGCGCTCCTGAGCTCGGCGTGCCCGTCCTGGGCCACCTCCAGGTAGCGGTCGGCGAAGAACCTGGCGACCCCGGCGTCGGGGTGGTAGTCGCCGGCGGTGTCCCACCTGCGGTGCTCGACCGGGAGGTTGTGGTAGCCCGGCCCCTGCGGGGCACGGCCGCGACGCGCCACCTCGTCGGGATGGCGCAGATCGATCACGGTGTGGACGCCGAGCGCGTGGAAACGGTCGAGGTCGTCGTCGGCGAGCATGTGCAGCGAGGCGGAGCGGTAGAGCCGCCGCCAGCGCACCTCCATCCCGCCGTCCGTCCGGTAGCCGCCCACGTCGCGGAAGTTGTACAGCCGCGCGAACTCGATATGCCGGATCACGCCCTCTAACCTATCCAGCGGTGGGTCTCGCGTGATGGGGGCAGGGATGCGAGTGGCGATTCCGGCACGGGATGACATCCCGTACGCCGTGCGGGTGGCACTGCTGTTCGTGCTCGCGCTGTCCACGGTCGTCGTCCACATCAACCAGGCACCTCCCCTGCGGCCCGCCGCGGAGCTCGTGGCGGACCTGCGGGCGGGCGAGGTGACCAAGGTCGTCTACGACCGCAACTGGCCCGCCTACGGCACGCTGACGTGGTCTCACGGGCCGCTCTCCTGGAGCCAGGCCCGTTTCGACCAGCCCGACGACGTCTGGGACCCCCGGACCACCCGGCTGGTCCCCGAGGCCCTGGAGCGCCGCCAGGAGGCCTTCCTGGCCCAGGTGCGCGCCGCCGCCGATCCCTCCGTGGAGATCGTGCGCACCGAGGGCTTCGGGGCCCTGGCGGGCTCGCCCGCCTACGCGCGGTGGTGGGAGCCGTTCGGCCCGGTGGCGGTGGCGGCGGAGATCCTGGCCTGGCTGCTCATGCTGGCCCGGCCGAACCCCCGCTACGCCAGCCGCTGGGCGTGGTTCTGGATGTTCCTCACCGGCGGCTCGCTGCTCTACGTCCTGCTGGAGCCGAGGCCCCTGTGGCGGGACCCGCACGAGGCGCTGCCCGCGCCGGCCAGGCTCGACGGGACACGCGGGTTCGCGATCGCGGTGGCGCTTCTTTTCGGCATGGCCATGGTCAACGCGTGATCGTCGAGTAGTAAATGGAGTATGGCTCTTGAAGCGCTGGAGGTCCGTCGCGGTTGGCGGATCGTCGGGCTGACCATCCGGTCGGTTCTCCTGATCATCCTGATTTTCGGCGTCCTGATCAACGTGCTGAACCGCGCGCCCCTGCCAGAGACGCGGGCCGAGTTCCGCGCCGCGGCCGCGGCCGACCGCGTCTCCCTCGTCGAGTACGACGAGCAGGACGGTGCGATCCGTTACCTCCGATGGGTCGAGGGCCCGCTGACCTGGCGCGAGCTCGACGCCGAGACGCTCGGGGCGGCACCGCCCCCCTACACGATGGCGGACCTCAAGGGCGATCTGGGCCGGAGCGGCGCCAGGGTGACCGAGCTGAGCGACTCCAGGGAGATCAGTCTCGGGTCCCAGTGGGTCCTCGAGCTGCCGACGCCCATCAACGGTGGGTGGCCGATCGCGGCCTGGGTGCTCACTTTCCTGATCATGCTCGGCTCGACACCCCGGCTGGGCAACCGGTGGGCCTGGTTCTGGATCCTCGGTTCCGGGTGGATCGGCGCGATCCTGTTCCTCCTGCTCGAACCCCGCCCGTTCTGGTTCGAGGCCGGACGGGTTCCCGCGCCGCGCGGGCGGCTGAGAGGCTGGGAGGGCTTCCTGCTGGGAATACTGCTGGGAATGCTCTCCACGGCCTTGACGTCGGTCGTCGGTTACCTTCTGAACCTTGTGCTCAGCTAGTGCCGGCGAGCTCCTGACGGCTCGTCTCCGCGCTCCCGCCCTCAGGGGTTCCGTGTTACGGGGGTGCTCCCGGTCAGGACCCGGCCCGTTCCGCCGGTGCCGCCGCGGCCCGCGGGGCGGTGTCCAGCGACTCGTCGGGCCCGCCGGATCCATCGCGCTCACCGGACTCACCGGACTCACCGGACTCACCGGACTCACCGCGCTCATCCCGCTCGGAGGTGGCGCCGGGATCCGGGCCGCCGGTCGTGGCCGGTGCCGAGGCCGCCGCCTTGAGGTCGGCGGCCTCCCTGCGGATCAGCAGCGCCCAGCCGCCGATCGCGACGCCGATGAACAGCCACCACTGCACGCCGTAGGCCAGGTTGAGGCCGCCTCCCTCGCCGACGTCCGGCGTGGGGACGGGCGCGGGCGCGGCGGCGGCCGCCGGCGACTGCTCGATCAGCTCGACGTACCCGCCGAGGAGCTTGTACGGCAGGCGGGCCCCGATCGCCTCGGTGTTGATCAGCAGAACCTGCCCCGCGGGCAGGCCCGCCCGGTCACGGATGCCCGAGCTCTCCTCGGTCTCGCTGGGACGTAACCTGCCGGTGACAGTCACCTCACCCGAGGACGGCGCCGGGACCTCGGGAAGGGCGTCGGCGGTGCCGCCCGCCTTGACCCAGCCCCGGTTCACCAGCACGCCGGTGCCGTTCGCCGTGACCAGCGGGGTCAGCACGTAGAAGCCGACCGCCTTGTCCTGGACGCGGCGCCGGACCAGGAGCTGGGCGTTCGCGTCGTATGTCCCCTTGGTGAGGACGGTGCGGTATTTGTCCTGCGTAGAGACGGTGCCGCCGGGTGCGGTGAGCTCCTCCACCGCGACGGGGGCGGCGTGGAGGTTGCCGGTGATCTGGTCGCTACTGGTGGACCTCTCCTCGAAGCGCCCGAACTGCCACTGGCCGAGCAGCACGAAAGCGGGGATGACCAGCAGCACCACCACGTGGAGGGCCAGCCATCGGGGAGTCAGCAGGAACCGGTACACGTCATCAAGGGTAGGCACCGGGGGCACCGCCCCGTCCTCCGAGTGCGCCTTTGAGGGGGGCCGGACGCGTCTTTGGGCGTAGTAAGGTGCCCGGGACCGCCCGATCCTCGGATGTCATGGAAAAGCTCGCCGGACACTCCGGACATCACGTACGGTCGGGTGAGATTTCCCCCGGGATGTTCCACCACCTCCGGAGCCCGCCCCTGATGACTGTGCTCATGCCCGCCCCCCCGGCTCCGCTCGTACTCCCCCGCATCGGGACCCTGCTGCGGCACGCCGCCCCCAGGGTGTTCGAGAGCATGATCCTTCCCGTTCTCGTCTTCTACGTCGTTCTGATCTTCACCAACGCGAACGTCGCGCTGGCGGTGGCGGCGGCCTGGGTCTACGGCGGCGTCGCCTGGCGGCTGGTCAAGGGCGGCGAGGCGCCCGGCACGCTGCTGCTGGCGGCGGGCACGATCACCGTCAGGGTGGTGCTGACGGTGGCGACGGGCAACCCCATCGTGTTCTTCCTGCAGCCCTGCCTCGGGGTGTTCTGCGTGAGCATGGGCTTCCTGCTCACCGCGCCGCTGCGGAGACCGCTGATCCGGCGGGTGGTAGCCGATCTCGTGCCGCTGCCCGACCAGGTGACGGAGCATCCGCGGATGCGTCGCTTCTTCGTGTCGCAGTCGGTGCTGTGGGGCTGCGCGCAACTGCTGAACGGGGCGCTGAGCCTGTGGCTGCTGCTCAGCCAGACTCTGGAGACCTACCTCCTCGTCCGCACCTCCGCGGTCGCGGTGCTGCTCGGCGGTGCGGGGCTGATCTCGGTGCTCAGCCTGAGGCACTGCCTGCGGAGGTTGGAGACGCGAGGGACGGAGAGCCCGGAGCCGGGGACGCCGGCCCTGGAGACGCCGAGGCCGTAGACCGAAGGCGCAGTCCTGGGCCGGGCCGCGGGGTGACCTCTCTCGGACCGGCCACCTCGTGCCCTTCGGCGCAGCGGAAGTGCTGCTCGACCAGGGCGCCGCAGCCGCGGTGGGTGACGAGCACCGGCGGTCCCTCGTGGTCGCTGAGATACCGGTCGCCCCACTGCATCAGGGCCACCAGGGTCGGATAGAGGTCGAGGCCCATCTGGGTCAGCCGGTATTCGTCGCGCTGCCGCTGGCCGGGCTCGCGGTAGGGGACCTTGCGCAGCAGTCCCTCCTCCACCAGACGGGTCAGCCGGGCGCTGAGCACCTGCCTGGGCGCTCCCGTGGCGGCCTGCATGTCGGCGAAGCGCCGCACGCCGCCGAACGCCTCGCGCAGCACCAGGAACGTCCACTTCTCGCCGACGACGCCCAGGGCGCGTTCGATGGAGCAGTTGTCCAATCGCGGGGGCAGGTTGCCGGGAGCCGCCTCATTCATGTGCGAATCGTAAGTCGCCATCGCAGCACCTCCAACGTACCCCTAAGTCTAGTTGACATACTCAGCCGTCTCGCGAGACTCTGAGTCCATGATGCGAACTCAGGTGGTGTCGCCTGGCGGTGTCCAGGCGCCCGGGGACGCCCCGGCCTTATGTGGGGACGTGCGGAGACCCGGGGACGCCCCGGTCGTGTACGAGGACGTCGTGCGGACGTCCGGTGACGTCGCGACCGGGCCGGGGGAGGTCGCGGCCGTGCCCGGAGGCGCCGTCGAGATCCGGCCCGCGCGGCCGGACGACGAGGAGGGGATTCGCCGCTTCCTCGGGGGACTGTCGCCCCGCACCCAGACGCGGAGGTTCTTCGCCGGGATGGGCCGTCCGAGCGCGAGCTTCGTCAGAACGCTGCTCACGGTGGACGGGCGGCGCGACGCCCTGCTCGCCGTGCACGGGAACCTTCTCGTCGGGCACGCGATGAGCTACCGGGGCGAGGAGGCCGACGTCGAGATCGCCGTGGTGGTGGGCGACGAGTGGCAGGGAATGGGGCTGGGCTCCCGGCTCGTCCGCACGCTGATGCGTCGCGCGGAGGCCAGGGGGGCCAGGACGGTGGGGATGGACGTGCTCGGGGACAACCGCACGGTCCTGGCGATGGTCCGCAGGACATGGCCGGAGGCGACCATGCGCGTCTCCTCCGGCACGGTCGAGGTGACCGCGAGGATTCTCCGCTAACGCCGCCGTCCGGGCCGGTTCCCGCGCGGCCCCGCCCGGGTTCGCCGAGCGGTCTCGTCGAACGGTCTCGCCGGGCGGTCTCGGCGGACGGTCCCAGCGGGGGCGTACCGGGGGGAGGATCCGGACCGGAGGCCCGGGGGCGACGCCGCCGAACCGGTCATCCGGGGCGGCGATACGGCCCCCGGATCAAGGCGGTACGATCGACGTGGTCCAAGCTGTTTCCCGGGCAGTTTGCGGAACAAGGTTCTGTTGCTCCACCATGGGATCCGTGAAGACTGCCAAGAGCGGACGCGACGGCCGCACCAGGATCGTCGAGGGTGCCCTGCGCCGATTCAGCCAGGACGGGGTCTCGGCCACCACGCTGGCCAGCCTCCGTGAGGAGAGCGGCGTCAGCGTCGGCAGTTTCTACCACCACTTCGCCAGCAAGGAACACGTCTTCGGCGTCCTGTACGCCGAGACCCTGCGCATGTACCAGGACGCCTTCCTCGCCGAGCTCCAGCGTCACGAGAGCGCGCGGGGCGGCATCGAGGCCATCGTCGCGCTGCACATGTCCTGGTGCGGCGAGCACCGCGAGCGGGCCCATCTGCTGATCAGCGAGCGGCCGCCCAGGCGCGACGAGCCGGGCGGCACCGAGGTGTCGGAGTCGCGCAGGGCGTTCTTCAGGAAGGTCTCCGACTGGTGGCGCCCGCACATGAAGGACGGCCTGCTCCAGCCCGTCCACCCGACGATGTGCTACGTGCTCTGGCTGGGACCGGCCACCGAGATGTGCCGCCTGTGGTTCGCCGGCGCGCACCAGCCCACCCCCGAGGAGATCGGCGGCCTGCGCGAGGCGGCCTGGCAGAGCCTGCGGCAGCAGGCCCCCCAGCAGACCCCCTGACCGCCGCTCGTCCGCCGTCCCCGTCCGGCCACTCCGAGCGCCCCCCGTCCCCGGCCACTTCGAGCGCCGCCTGTGCGGCGACGGGTGTCACCGATACTCCGGCCCGGATCACGGGGGCTTTTCCGGGCCGGAGCGGTCTCGGTGCGCTCCCACCAGCCGGGGTCTCGGCGCGTGGGTTCTCAGTGCGCTCCCACCAGCTGGCGGGTCCGCGTCGCCACCCGCCAGACGCCCTCGTCCAGCGAGATGTCCAACCGCAGGTCCTGACGCCGGCGCCGCAGGCCGGGCACCCGCACCCGGTCGGAGACGTCGAACCTGCCGCGCCGGGCGTAGCCGAATCCCAGCTCCCCCGGGAAGACCCGTAACTCATCCTGGTTGCCGCACCGCGGGCAGGTCCATGCGACCAGATCCTTGCCACGGTGGTAGTCGTGGCAAGCGCGGAAATATTCGTCAGGGTGAAAACGGGACTCGCAGGCGAAACAGGGGATCAGCATCATGGATCCTTTGGAGCGGGTGGTGCGGCTCCCAAGAAGTACCGCTTTCCACTTGAAGTCCGCTTGCAGAACGCTTACCCCGATGGGTAACAGTCTCATCACCGGGAGCATCCGGACGTGCCCGGTGCGAGGATTGCCCGGTGAACGATCTGCTCGGCCGGCTCAGGGGACTCCTGCTCGACACCGGCTACACCATCGACGGCGTCCGCGAGCGGCTCGGCGACGTCGCCGCCACCGCGCTCTCCCGCGAGGAGACGGTCCCCGCCCTGCGCGCCACCGCGGAGGGCGACCCGCTCGCCACCCTGATCCGGCTGTGGTGGCTCGGCGCTCCCGTGGAGGCGCGCGGGGTGCCCGCGGGCCTTCCCGTGGAGGAACTGGCCGCCGCGGGCCTGGTGACCGTCGAGGGCGGCCGGGTCACCTCCACGGTCCATCTGCAGCCCTGGGAGACCGGTGGCCCCGGTGGCTATGTCGTCTCCGACCGCAAGGTCAGGCCGGGCGACCCGGCCCTGCGCCCGGACCACGTCGTCGGCGCGGGCGGCGCCTCGGCGAACCTGGCCCAGCTGGCCTCCCGCCGCCCCGTCGTGCGTGCCCTGGACATCGGTACCGGGTGCGGGGTGCAGGTCCTTCACCTGGACGGCAGGGCCGAGGAGATCACGGCCACCGACGTCAACCCGCGCGCCCTGGAGCTGTCCCGTCTCAGCTGGGCGCTGTCCGGGATCACCGGCGTCGACGCCCGGCTGGGCTCGCTGTTCGATCCCGTCGAGGACGACCGCTTCGACCTGATCGTCGCCAACCCGCCGTTCGTGATCTCTCCGGCCGGCCGGTTCACCTACCGCGAGTCGGGCTTCCACGCCGACGACTTCTGCCGTGACCTCGTACGCCGGGCGCCCCGCCACCTCGCGCCCGGCGGCACCTGCCACCTGCTGGCCAACTGGCTGCACGTCGACGGCGAGGACTGGCGCGACCGGGTGGGCGGCTGGCTCGCCGGGACCGGCTGCGACGGCTGGGTGGTGCAGCGCGACGTCCAGGATCCCGCCGAGTACGTCGAGCTGTGGCTGCGGGACGCCGCCGAGCAGGGCACCCCGCGCCACCGCGAGCTCTACGACGACTGGCTCGGCTGGTTCGAGGCGGCGAACGTCACCGGGATCGGCTTCGGCTGGATCACGCTGAACGACTCCGGGAGCCTCGACCCCGTCGTACGGGTGGAGGAGTACGGGCGGCCGGTGGAGCTGCCGGTCGGCGGATACGTCGACGAGGTGCTCGGCTCGATCACCACGGCGCACCGCCTGACCGACGCCGAGCTGCTCGGCTCCAGGCTCGTGGTGGCCGAGGGGGTGCTGGAGGAGCGGGTCGGCCCCCCGGGCGCCGAGGACCCGGCGCGCATCGTGCTGCGGCAGACCGGGGGGCTGCGCCGCAGCGCGGTGGTCGGGACCGTGGAAGCCGCCCTCGCGGGCGTCTGCGACGGCGATTATCCACTGGACCCGCTGCTCGCCGCGATCGCGGAGCTGACCGGCGAGGACCACGATGACCTGCGGACAAAGGCTCCCGCCGCCCTCCGCCCGCTGATCGCGGAAGGGTTTTTCCACATATCCACAGGGTGATCGTCCACAGGCTGTGGATATCCCCGCTATCGCTTGTCAATCGGATGGCAAACGCCGCGGGAGAAGCTCTGGTCGTGGGGCACGGACCCGGGGGGTGAAGGGTCCGTGCCACGTCCGGCCGGCTGTCACAGTGAGGCGGCCGACCCGCGGGCGACGCACCGGATGACCGGGCCCCCTACGCGTCGCCCGGGTCAGACGGCCGGCCGGACCCCCACGCCCATCCCGAGCCACGGGGCCTGACTTCGAGGGGAACACCGGTGATCAACCACGTCTGGATGACGCGTCTCGACGACGACCTGTACGACGGCCTGGCATCAGCTGTCGACCTGGTCGCGCTCCAGCAGAAGACGCAGATCCTCGGCCTCGGGCGCCCCGAGCCTGCCGAACAGGTCGTGGGCACGTTCGAGGCAGTCCCGGCCACGCCCGACCCTGCCGAGACCGTTGAGCGCCTTGCCTAGCACCCACAGCGCCTGCGCCTCGCCGTACGGGTGGCTGATCTCCCGGCTCACGGTCAGCGCCTGTTCCGCGTGACGGGCCGCGTCCGTGAAGCGTCCCGCGTTGATGAACGTCTCGGCCAGCCGGGAACAGACCCGCTGCTCCCAGACCCGCTGCCTGCTCGCCCTGAAGAAGGCGAGGCACTCGGCGTGGTGGTGGACCGCCTCGTTCAGCCGGCCGACCCGCGACAGGATCATCCCCAGGTGGTAGCGGGCCCTGGCGGTGCCCGCGCTGGAGCCCATCTCGATGAACAGGGCCAGCCCCTGCTCGGCGGCGGCGATCGCCTCCTTCGGCTGCTCCAGGAACAGGTGGTCGCGGGCGGAGTAGCTGAGCGTCAGGGCCTCCCCGCCCCGCGCCCCGGCCTCCCTGAACGCCTCGCGCGCCGCGCCGAACCAGGCCAGGGCCTCCTCGTGGCGGCGCCGCCGCCCGGCCACGACGGCCAGCGCGTTGAGCACCTCGCCGGTGACGATGCGGTCGCCTCCGGCCGACAGCTCCAGCGACGTACGGAACTCCTCCTCCGCCTCGGCCAGCCGGTTGGCGCCGAAAAGCACCCGCCCGAGCACGTAGCGGCAGCGCAGCTCGCTGGAGCCGGCGCCGATCCGCCGCGCGACGGCCAGCATCTCCCGCGTCCGGCTCTCGAACTCGCGGACGTGGCTCCCCGACTCCAGCAGCGGCTCCATGGCGAGCAGCAGGTCGGCCCCCGGCAGCAGCTCGTCGGCCTTGTCGGCGCAGGTCACCTGGGCGATCGACGCGAACAGCGACTCCGCCTCCACCGAGAGCCAGGCCACCGCCTCGTCGGCGGAGGCGAAGGCGTGACCGGTGCCGGTGACTCCCAGCCGGTCGGCCATCGTGCTGCCCTCGTAGGCGAGGCGGTGCGCCGAGCGCGCGGACGCCAGATAGAAGTCGAGCAACCGGCGCAGCGCCGCCTCGCCCTCCCCGCCGATGGTCACGCTGACACCGGACCCGCGCCGCTCTCCCCGCTTCGTCTCGCCCGCGGCGCAGCTCTCCTCCGTCGCGTTCTCGGTCCGTTCCGCGACGCGGCGGGCGAAGAGTTTGAGCAGGTCGTGGAAGCGGTAACGGCCGGGAGCGGGGGCTTCGAGCAGGCTGGTGTCCACCAGGGACTCCAGGACGTCCTCGGTGCCCATCGGGTCCAGCGCGAGCAGCGCGGCGGCGGCCCCGATCGAGATGTCCGGCCCCCCGGGCAGGGAGAGCAGCCGGAACGCGCGGGCCTGGGCGGGGTTGAGCTGGCCGTACCCGAGGGCGAAGGTCGCCTCCACCGCGAGGTTGCCCACGCGCATCTCGTCCAGGCGGCGGCGCTCGTCGGCCAGCCGGGGCACCAGGGAGGCGACCGTCCAGGCCGGCCTCGCGGCCAGGCGCGCCGCCACGATCCGCACCGCGAGCGGCAGGAAACCGCAGGCGGCGACCACGTCCATGGCGGCGGCGCGTTCGGCCTCCACCCTCTCCTCGCCGGCGACGATGCCGAACAGCGCGAGGGCCTCGTCCGGCTCCATGACGTCCAGGTCGATCAGCCTGGCCGAGGCCAGGTCGGCGAGCTTGCCCCGGCTGGTCACGATCGCCGCGCACCCGGCCGAGCCGGGGAGCAACTGACTCACCTGGGCGGCGTCGCGGGCGTTGTCCAGCAGCACGAGCATCCGCCGGTCGGCCAGGAGCGAGCGGAACAGCGCCGACCGCTCGGCCAGGCCGTCGGGGATGGCGTCGGCGGGCAGGCCGAGCCCGCGCAGGAAGGCCGCCA
The DNA here is from genome assembly GCF_040639135.1 of Streptosporangium sp. NPDC023963. Taxonomy (NCBI): domain Bacteria; kingdom Bacillati; phylum Actinomycetota; class Actinomycetes; order Streptosporangiales; family Streptosporangiaceae; genus Streptosporangium; species Streptosporangium sp. NPDC023963. The sequence continues at coordinate 64,814 of NZ_JBEZZK010000008.1, read as the reverse complement.
GCGCCGACTCGGGCGCGGTCGGTTCCTCGCCGTACCCGCGCAGGTCGGCGTAGAGCTGGCCGTCGGGGAACAGGTCGTGCATGGCGTGGGCGACGTGTACGGCCAGGGCCGTCTTGCCCACGCCGCCGATACCGGAGATGGCCGCCACGGGCACGCCCTCGGAGCCGTCCTGGGCCGACAGCAGCGTGCGCAGCCGCGCGATGATCTGGCGGCGGCCGGTGAAGTCGTTCACGGCGGCGGGAAGCTGCGCCGGTCGAGGCAGCTCCGGGCTCGCCGCCGCCCGCGCCTCCGGCGTCCTCGCGGCCTCCGGGTCCGCCTCCGGGGGCGGCTTCGCCTCGGAGCCCTCGCGCGCGGCCGTCTCGGCGGCCTCGGCGGTCGTGACGGCCTCCGCGGGCGCGGGCCGCGCCGGCGGGCCGGCCGGGGCCGGGGTGAGGGCCGGGTCGCCGGTGAGGATGCGCTGGTGCATGCTCGTCAGGTCGGAGCCCGGCTCGATGCCCAGCTCCTCGATCAGCGTGGCGCGGGTGTCGGCGAAGGCCGCCAGTGCCTCCGCCCTGCGCCCGCACCGGTAGTAGGCCAGCATCAGCTGGGCCCGGAGCCGCTCGCGCAGCGGGTGGTCGCCGGTCAGCGCGATCAGCTCGGACAGGACGTCGGCGTGCCTGCCCAGCTCCAGGTCCAGGTCCATCAGGACCTCGAGCACGCTCATCCGGCGCTCGGCGAGCCGTCCGCGCTGGTGTTCGGCGTACGGGCCGACGGCCCCGGCGAGCGGCTCGCCGGTGTGGAGCGCCAGGCTCGCGCGCAGGCTCTCCGCGGCGCGGGCCAGATCGCCCTCGCGGCGCGCGGTCTCCGCCTCCTGGAGGCCGCGCTCGAAGAGAAGCAGGTCGAGGGAGCCGCCGTTCAGCCGCAGCGCGTACCCCCTGCCGACGGAGGTGAGCAGTTCGGGGCGGGTGCGCGGCGACCTGCCGGGCTCCAGCACGGCGCGCAGCCGGGAGACGTAGGTACGCAGGGCGCCGAGCGCGCGGGGCGGGGCGTCCTCCCCCCAGATCGCGTCGATCATCTCGGCCGGTGTGACCGCCCGGCCCTCCCTCAGCAGGAGCATCGCCAGGATGGAACGTTGCAGCGGAGTGCCCAGATCGAGCTCGGAACCGTCGCGCCATGCCTGGACAGGACCGAGCACCGCGAACCGCAGTCCGTCTTCGCTGCCCTGAACAGCCATTTCTTGAATCTCCGCCCAATGGGAAGTTTTATGGCCAAATGATAGATCCTCCCTTGCTTACCCCGTAGGTAGAGGCTTGCTTGTTCGCCGAGACGTTGATTGCACGTCAATCGGCTGTTGAGCCGTGCCCCCAATGCTGGTGTCGTCGGGCATGGCCCCATACGGGGGCGGCCATGCCCGACATGTCAGTGGATTGCAGGTGTGGATAAAGGCGCGGTAAGTGCGATGCAGGCACCGGGGCCTATCAATGAGCCATGGCTCCTTCGGAAGCCGGGAGCCACACCCCTCAAGGAGAGAACCACCATGCGCCGCTCGATCACCAAACTTCTCGGTCTCGCTGCCGCCACCGCCGTCATCGCGATCGGTGTCCCCGCCCTCGCCACTCCCGCCACAGCCGCCACCCTCACCGCTTCGAGCGGGTACGACGAGGAGCCCTGGGGCTACTACTACTCCAAGTACTACGACGACTCCCGCGCCGCCGCCAGGGGCAGCGTGTCGCTCGACGAGGACGACCGCCTCCACGTCCAGGGCAGGCTCTACGACAAGTACTCGCCGAGCCGGCTCTGCGGCTACGCCCAGTTCAAGTTCGAGACCCACGACGGCGACGAGAACTACACCTGGGCCCGCAAGTGCGGCACCAGCGGCTACCAGAAGTTCCACTACGTCGCGGACGAGATCGACAACCTGCAGGTCAGGGTCTGCTACTGGGACAGGCACCACGCCAAGAAGACGCTGTGCGGCAAGTGGCGCTACATCTACGAGGTCGAGTCCGACGAGGAGTGACCACGGGGCCCCGGTGGATCCGGTGGCCGTGCCGGTGACACCGGTGTGCGAACGCCCTCCTCTCACCCGCGATCTCCGTTCGACCCGCTGACCACGCGAGCCGCGACTCACGTGCGACATCGGACGAACACCGGGCCCGCCCGAAATTCCGGGCGGGCCTTTTGTTCCATTAAGTAATTAGAATAATGTTTTTGACTCTATGTGCTTTCTGAGTGCTTTTTAGCTCTCCATCCTTTTGATCATTCACCACTTCTCATATCGCCGCACGTGGGGTGTCCGTCTCACGCGGCCTCGACCAGGCCCATCCGCGCGTGCATCCGTTCTCGGACGACCGGCCATTCGTCACTCAGGATGGAGTAGTACGCGGTATCTCGGACCGTGTCGTCGGCGCCTCGGCTCTCCGCCCGCCGCACACCGTCGAGGTGCGCGCCGAGGGCTTCGATGGCGGCCCGGGAGCGTACGTTCCGTATATCGGCCTTGATGGTGATGCGGTGGACCTGCCAGGTCTCGAAGGCGAGGGAGAGCATCAGATACTTGCTCTCGCGGTTGACGCCGGTTCCCTGCGCGGAGGCGGAGAGCCAGGTGTAACCGATGTCCGCCACGGACGGGACATCGCCCACCGCCCCACGGGCGCCCGGCGGCCAGGGCATGGGGCCCTGCCAGTACTCCAGGTTCATGAGACGGGTGGCACCGACCACGCGATCGGTGTGAAGCCACCGGATGGCGAAGGGCATCGTGCGGCCCTCCGCCTGCTCAGCCAGAGCGGCCTCCACGTAGGAGACCATCTCGTCCCGGCCATGGGGGACGCGAGTGAAGGCGTAGGTAGAACGGTCTTCACTCGCCGCGGCGACGAGGTCGTCGACGACCGCGAGGCTGAGCGGTTCCAGGCGCACGAGGCGCCCGGACAGGGTGACGAAAGCGGGCATGAGCACATAATGAGGGCTCTTTCCCCTGCTTGATACCAAACGACACGAGACATCTTGATGAGCATCGAGGAACACACGTGGCTCGTGGGTCTTCGGGGTAAGAGATACCAGGTCAGAGCCGATAACGCCACCCCGGAGACCTCCGCCGCCCGAGCGGGCCCGGCGGGGTGCGGTCACCCCGCCGCGGGGGCCGTGACGAGCGGGACGCGCACGGGGGGCGGGGGTGTTCCCCGCCCGGCGAGCAGACCGGTCAGCGCCTCGCTCAGATGGTCCAGCGAGGCCGAGATCCAGGGCAGCGCCAGAGGGTCGGGGGCGTCGAGCGCGGCCAGCCGCAGCCGCGCCGTCTCGCCGTACAGGAGGCTGGTCGCCACCCGTACCCGCAGGGCCGCCGGGTCGTCGCCGAAGGCGTGGCCGGGGAGCACCCCGACGCCGTGCCGGTCGAGCAGGCAGGCGGTCAGGTCGGCGGAGGACGCGAAGTCGAGCCCGGTGAAGTCGGGGTAGAGGTAGAAACCGCCCCGCGGCGCGTCCACCCGCACGCCCGCGCGGACGAATCGCTCGTACACCGCCCGCGCCACCGCGCCGTGCAGCTCGCGGCTCCGGCTCACCCGCTCGACGAGCTCCGGCGGCTCGGTGTAGGCGTACGCCGCCGCCTGCTGGACCGGCGCGGCGGGGCTGGACCAGATCTCGCTCGCCACGGCCAGGAGCCGGTCGCGCAGGGCCGGCGACGGGAGCCGGGCCACGCCGATCCGCCAGCCGCCCAGGGCGAGGCTCTTGCTGAGCCCGCTGGTGATCACGGTTCGCTCGGGAGCCACGTCGGCGGGACTGAGGAAACCGGTGTCCGGGGAGTGGACCAGGTCGCGGTAGATCTCGTCGGAGATGATCGTCAGGTCGAGCTCACGGGCGACCTCGGCGATCCGCCGGATCGTGGCCGCACCGGCCAGCGTGCCGCTGGGGTTGTCGGGAAGCGTGACCAGCAGCGAGCGCACGTCGCGCCCCCGGGCACGGGCGTGCCTGACCACCGCCGTCACGCGCTCGGGATCCGGCACCCCACCCTCGCCGGGGGGCGTCGGAACGAGCAGGGAGCGCGCCCCGGCCAGCTCGGCCTGGGCGGCGTAGCTGACCCAGCTCGGCATCGGCAGCACGATGTCGCCGCCGATCGCCGGCAGCAGGCCGTACAGCAGGGGCTTGCTCCCGGGGCCGCAGACCACCAGGTCGGGGTCGGTGGGCAGGCCGCGCCGCGACCAGTAGCCGCAGGCCGCCTCGCGCAGCGCGGGCGCGCCGGCGACGGGCCCGTAGCCGTTGAGTCCGGACGCCGCGCCCAGTCGCTCGCTCAGGGCCGGATGCACGGGCAGGCCGGCCTCGCCGAAGGCCAGGTGCAGCACGCGCTCCCCGGCGCGCCGTCTTCGCTCGATGTCCTCGTTGGCCGCCAGGGTGGCGGAAAGTGTGACGCTCATCGCGGGACCCCTGCCTCGTCGTGGAGAAGTGCGGAATGTGCCGTGGAGAAGTGCGGGCTGTTCGCGGACAGGACGGACCGCCACGGAACAGCGCGGGCCGTTGTGGAACGCCTTCCAGCCTGGTGGGATGGGGGCATCAGGACAAGCTTCGGTTGTCGTGGGTGGGCGTAAGGAAAACTGATGCTCGATTTGCGGAGACTCGTCCTGATCTGTGAGTTCGCTCGCCGGGGCAGCATCGCGGCCACCGCGGCCTCCCTCGGTTACAGCCCCTCGGCGGTCTCGCAGCAGCTGGCCGCGCTGGAGCGCCAGGCGGGCGCCGTGCTGATCGACAGGACCGCCAGGAGCGCGGAGCTGACCGACGCGGGGCGGCGCCTGGTCGAGCACGCCGAGCGCATCCTGGCCATGGTGGAGAGCGCCGAGTCCGACCTGTCGGCCCAGGCCGCGACCCCGTCGGGGCGGGTCACCGTGACCGCCTTCCCGACCGCCGCGGTGGCCTTCGCGCCCGCGCTGGCCAGGACGCTGCGCCGGCACGGTGAGCTCACCCTGCGGATGGGACAGGGCCGCTCGGGACGCGGGATGCGCGAGGTGCAGTCGGGCGAGGTGGACATCGCCCTGATCGACGACTGGCACGGCCGGATGCGCGAGCCCGACACCGTACGGGTCTTCCCGCTGCTGCGCGATCCGCTGGTGCTCGTGGTGCCGCGCAGGCACCGGCTCGCCTCCCCCGACGTCCCGGTCGACCTGTGGGAGCTGCGCGACGAGCCCTGGATGGCCACCCCGGACGGCGAGCCCTCCCGGCTGGCGGTGGACCGGCTGATGGCCGACGTCGGCGGCCACAGGCCGGTGCCCTGGGAGTTCGAGGGACTGGGCACGATCATCGGCCTGGTCGCCAAGGGCATCGGCATCGCGGCCGTCCCCGCCCTGGCACTGGCCAGCGGGGTCCGCGGCATCGCCGTCCGCCGGTTCCCCGGCCCGCCGGTGGGCCGGGTCGTGCACGCCGTCGCCCGGTCGTCCAGCGTCCACCGTCCCGCCGTCTCCGTCACCCTCCGGGCCGTCCACGTCGCCGCCCGGCTCCTCGCCGCCGACCTGGAGGGGGTCGAACCGGCCTCCCGGGAACGCCCGGAGGCCCGGCCGGAGTTCGAGGCCCCGGATGAAGTGGCGGACGAAGGCCCGTACCGGGATGACGACGCCTGACCGGGATGGCGTCCGGAGGCTCGCGGCCCGGTAACGTCGGCACGTGCCTCCCACCTACGTGCTCGAGCGGTTGCTGAACGACGGCGGTTCCAAACTGGTCGCCGGGGTGGACGAGGTCGGGCGCGGAGCCTGGGCCGGTCCGGTGGCGGTCTGCGCCGTGGTCACCGACCTGTCGGAACCGCCCTCCGGGCTCACCGACTCGAAACTGCTCACCCCCGCCCGCCGCGCCGCCATGGTCTCCGAGATCACCGCCTGGGCGGCCGGGATCGGGTACGGAGAGGCGTCCCACGAGGAGATCGACGCGCTCGGGATGACCGAGGCCCTGCGCCGGGCGGCCAGGAGGGCGCTGGCCGGGCTTCCCGCCCGGCCCGACGTGGTCGTCCTGGACGGGAAGCACGACTATCTGGGCGCACCCTGGCCGGTCAGGTGCGAGGTCAAGGGCGATCTCTCCTGCGTCTCGGTGGCCGCGGCCTCCGTGATCGCCAAGGTTCGTCGGGACACCTACATGGCCTCGCTGGGTTTCGAGGAGTACGGGTTCGCCGACAACGCGGGCTACCCCTCACCGGTCCACCAGGCGGCGCTGGCCGCCTTCGGCCCGACGGAGCATCACCGCCTGTCCTGGTCCTATCTGGACGACCTTCCCCGGTGGCGCCACCTCAAGAGACATCGCAACCCGCTGGCCGGAGAGGGCCAGCTCGGGCTCTTCGGATAGACGCCTTCCTCTGGGAACGTCCGGCTTTCAAAGAACGGGGCGCCCGGCTCTTCGGGAACGGGGCGCCCTGCTCTCCGTGAACGTCCGGCCGGGGGCCGGTCCTCCTCGGAACGAAGCCGTCAGCAGTCGACCAGCTCGGGCGTCTGGTTGAGAATCTGCGACCTGGCGGTGACGAACTCCGCGTGGGCGCCGGTGGCGGACGGGTCGAAGACAGCGACCCGGTGGCAGTTCTGGAAGGCCAGCCTCACCCCGAAGTGGCGCTCCAGGGCGCCGCGCATGGCGTCACTGGCGAGAGCGCGCAGGAGTTGGCCGCGAGCGGCCTCGTCCGGCGGGGGCACCGTGTTGTCGGCGAACTCGGCACCGGTGTGCTCACGCTCCTTGACCAGGTCGCTGATGAGCGACCAGGCGTATGGAAGGGAGTCTCTGACACAGGTGACGAATGCCGCGTCCTCCACCTCACCGGCCTTGGCCTGGTCGAGAAGGTCGTTCGAAACGGTCAGCGACATGCTGCGTTCTCCTCACAGAAGGGGATTCATCAGACACTAGGTCGGGCCTACGGATCACTCCATCTAGCGGGAGAGCGACACTCGTGTGGGCCCGAAGACGAAGCCGGGATCGATCTGGGCCGCCAGATCCTCGCCGGTGGCCCTGTTCGCCCAGGCCTCCGCGTTGCGGAGGTGGAACTGCACGGCCTGGCGCCCGAAGCGGAACCAGTCCTTCTCCTGGGCGTCCAGATGGTCGAGAATCGTGCCCAGAGCCCGGGAGTTGGCCGGTTCGAGGTCCCGGAGGGTGAAGGGACGGCCCTGCTCCATCGCGCGGATCGCCGCGGAGTGCTCCAGGCAGACCAGCAGGTCGTCGCCGACCTGGTCGCGCAGGAACGCCACGTCTCCCGGACCGTGGATCTTGTTGCCCACCACCGCGACCGGCACGCCGTAGTCGGCGGCGTAGTCGCGGTACTGCCGGTAGACGCCCACGCCCTGGCGGGTCGGCTCGGCCACCAGGAAGGTCATGTCGAAGCGGGTGAACAACCCCGAGGCGAAGGAGTCGGCCCCGGCCGTCATGTCGACCACGACGTACTCGCCCGCGCCGTCGAGCAGATGGTTCAGATAGAGCTCCACGGCGCCGACCTTGGAGTGGTAGCACGCCACCCCCAGGTCGTCCTCGCTGAACGGCCCGGTGACCATGAGCTTGGGCCCCTCGGGCGTGGCGGCGGAGAATCGGGTGTGGATCGGGTCGTCCTGCTCGTCGAGGCGGAGCAGTCGCGAGCCCGACCCCGGCGGGGTGGTCTTGACCATCGCGGAAGCCGATGAGATGCGGGGGTTGTCGCCCCGCAGGTATTCCTTGATCTCGGTCAGGTGCGAGCCCATCGGCCTCGGCAGCGCACCCTCGCTCAGCCCCAGCGCCATGCCCAGGTGCTGGTTGATGTCGGCGTCGACGGCCACGACGGGGCCACCCCGGCCCGCGGTGTATCTCGCGAAAAGCGCCGACAGGGTCGTCTTGCCGCTGCCGCCCTTGCCAACGAACGCCACCCTCATAACGACGATCCAATCTGATTATGAAAATCATTTCAATCTCTCTGGGGGCCATCATGCCACGGCGGGTGGGGGCGCGGGGTGCTTATCGCGAGGAGAAGGAGAGGCGCTCTCGTGTCGCGAACGCGGATGAGAGTGATCTCCCATGACAGGTGCGGGCGAAAGGGGTGAGAGAAAACACCTGCCATGTCATGACCGGTGACAAAGATCCGCTGTTACCGCTTCGAGGTCTCCTGTGCTGACTCGGCAACCCCCTTGGGGATCGGCGGGGCGGATGTTTACCACCGGCACCGGTGAGATCCGGCCGGTCCGGGTATCCCACCCCGAGTCGGTTGATCTTGACCCCCTGCAAGATCGTGGACAAGGGTCAGCAAGGGGCTTTGGTGGTACGTATCGGTGCCTGGTCGCGTCGCGTTTTCGCGCGGCGGATTCCTGAACTGCGGTTTTCCGAGCGAAGGGTCTCCGGGCGCCGGTTTCCCGCGCGGTGGGCCCTTGATCGGCGGTTCTCCGCGCGGCGGGTCTCCGAACGACGGCTTTCCGGGTGGCCGGCCCCCGGGTGGTCGGCCTCCGGACGGCGAGCCGGTGGGTTCGCCGCGTGCGGGGTCGCGCTCGCGGTGCTCGTGACGCCGGCTCCCGTTCTCGCCGCATCCGGGACGGGTGGGGCGGAGGCAGTCTCATCGTCCGTCCGGACGGAGGCATTCTCACCGTCCGTCCGGACGGAGGCCGGAACTCCCTCGACGACGGCCGCGGAAGGGACGACTGTCGCGGAAGGAGGGCCTCCGTCGGTTCCGGTGGTGAGGGGAAGGTCTTCGTCCGTGGCGGTGGTCAGGGGGAAGTCTTCGGCGGTGACGATGGCGGCGACGGAAAAGGGGCAGCCCTCGCCCGCGTCCGTGACGGAAAAGCGGGTCGCGCGGGGCGTCTACAGCGACGAGAGTCGTGCGACGGCAAGAGCCGGAAAGCCGGCGGTCGAGGGGTCGGTGGGCAGGGAGCCGGCGGGCGGCGGGTCGGAGGTCGAGGGGTCGGCGGGCAGGGAGTCGGTGGTCGGGGAACCGGTAGGTGGGGAGCCGACGGTCGAGGGGTCGGCGGGCGGGGAGTCGGTGGGTGGGGAGCCGGCGGGCGGCGGGTCGGAGGTCGAGATCACCAAGACGGCCTCGCCCATCCTCGCCAAGCCCGGACAGAAGGTCACCTACACCGTCAAGCTCCGCAACGCCGGTGATACCGGCCGGTCGGACTTCACCTTCACCGACGACCTGTCAGGCCTGCTCGACGACGCGCGCTTCGACCACGACCAGTCGGCCACCTCGGGGACGGTCTCCTTCACCGCGCCCGAGGTGACCTGGACCGGCGACGTGGCCGCCGGTCAGACGGTGACGGTCACCTACGGCGTCACGGTGGACGACCCTCCGGCGGGGGACCTGCGCCTCTCCGGCGAGCTGGTCGGTCCCGAGGGCTCCAACTGCGCGGCCGGTTCCGCCGATCCCGCCTGCGGGAACCTCGGCGCGCCCGGTCTGCCGCTGCTGTACGTCCTCATGACCGCCGACAGGGAGACCGCGGGTCCCGGCCAGGTGGTCACCTACACGATCACCGTCGGCAACGTCGGCAACGCCGTCTATCCGGGGGCCACGCTCACCGGAGAACTCTCCCGGGTCCTCGATGACGCGGCCTACAACGGCGACGCGCGAGTCACGAGCGGCACCGTCTCGTACGGCGCGCCGAGGCTGGCCTGGACCGGCGACGTCCCGGTGGCCGAGACGGTCACGATCACCTACAGCGTGACCGTCGGCACCGCGGCCACCGGGGACGGGGCGCTGGACAGCGCCGTCCAGGCCCCCGGGGGCGGGACGAACTGCCCGAACCCGGCACCGTGGTCCGCCAGGCTCGCCGCTCCCGTTCCCGGCGCGGGTCTCGGCTGCGCGCAGCGGGTCGCCGTCGAGGGGACGACGAGCACCGGGGCGCTCGCACCCGAGGCGACCGAACCGGGTGACGTCGCGGTGGACGCGAAACCCGGGCCCGACTGCCCGGCGGGGTCGTCCGGCCCTGGCTGCGAGAGGCGGCCGGCGGAGACGGCCTCCGCCCCGGCGGCCGCCGACGGCTCCGTGACGGCGCCCGAGCCGGATTCCGCGCCGATTCCCGCTCCCGGCTCGGTTCTCGCTCCCGCGCCGATTCCCGCTCCCGGCTCGGTCCCCGAGCCCGCGCCGGTTCCCGGTCCGGCACAGGCCCCCGCCTCTTCCTCGGGGGCGACGCCTGTTCCCGGCCCGGAGCGGACCCCGGTACCCGCGCGGGTGCCGGGTCCGCTTTCCGACCCGCCCCCCGACCCGTCGTGCGTGCCGGGGCGGGGACGGTCCGTCTCGATCCCCTGCCCCGCCGGTTGGTCTCGCGTGGAACCGGCCGGTCCCTCGCTGCCGTTCACGGGCCTGCCGTTCTGGCCGGTCCTGGTGGGACTCCTGCTCTCCGGCCTCGGTCTGGTCCCGCGGCTGTGCGCCCGGCGAGGGAGACCCTAGCCGGGCACTCGGCGCGGCCCGGCTAGGGAGACCCTGGCCGGGCACTCGGCGCGGCCCGGCTAGGGAGACCCTGGCCGGGCACTCGGCGCGGCCCGGCTAGGGAGACCCTGGCCGGGCACTCGGCGCGGCCGGATCAGACCGGCTGGACCCGACGGCGACGGCGGAGCAGGAACGCGCCGGTGACCAGTCCCGCGACGGCGGCGGAGGCCAGCGAGACCGGCAGGACCCAGTCGGCCGTCTTCTCCGGCACGGCCACGGTGTTGATGTCCGTGGCGCAGACCAGCACGGGTCCGGTGGCGCTCCTGCGGGCGCAGGCCGTCGTCGCCAGGTTCCGCACCGCGGCCCCCGCGACCGCGCCGACCCGGGCGCTCACGTGGACGATGGCGTCCTTCTGGGGCGGGACGTCGACCGTCCACGCCACCTTGCCCTGCTTCACCCGCCCTCCGGCGTCGGCCTTCACGAAGGTCATCGACGGTGGCAGGGACTGCACCAGGAGGACGCGCCTCAGCTGGGCGGTCCCCTGGTTGCTGATGCGGAGTGTGTACGTGTTCTCCGCACCCGGAGTGGTCTCCCTCGCCCCGTCGTCGAGGGAGATGGAGACGGAGGGGACCGGATCGGCCCAGGCGAGGGGCCATCCAACAGCGGGTGCGGCGATCGCGGCGAGCAGGCCCACACTCGCCAGATGACGTTTCATCCTCGAACCTCCATGATGACGCTAAGTAATCACTCCATAACAGCATTCAGACCCTCGTGGGCGCTCTCAACGCGCCGGAAGTGCCGAGCGTGTCGTTCGCCGGTTCACCGGTTCACCGGCCTGCCGGGTCGTCAGCCCGCAGGTTCGTCAGCCCGTCAGCCCGTCAGCCCGTCAGCCCGTCAGCCCGTCAGCCCGTCAGCCCGTCAGCCCGTCAGCCCGCGGGCTCGCCGGGCAGCCGGGCCGCCGGGTCGTCAGTGGCAGGCGGAGTCGAGGACGACGGCGTTCGTCTCGGCGCGCTCGCCCGCGTTCCTCCGGTTTCCGGCCTGCAGTGCGGGCATGGAGCGGGGCGGGGCGGGCGGCGCCGCCAGGGTGGTGATGACCTCGCGCCTGATCCGGTGGTAGTCGGGTGCACCCGAGTAGATCAACGGGGGAACGAACTGGAGGCTCCTGATCCTGGAGTCCTTCACCTTCTCCGCCAGTTCGACCAGGTCGGGCAGCAGCTGACGCGGGATGTCGGTGGAGATCGCGTCGACGGCGGCGGTGGCCAGTTTCTCGAAGCTCTGGAAGACCGCCATCGGGTCGGCCTGTTTGGCGACGGCGTTCAGCAGGCACTTCTGGCGGCCCATCCGCACGTAGTCGTCGCTGTCGGTGCGGGACCTGCCGTACCAGAGCGCCTCCTCGCCCGAGAGTTTCCGCCTGCCCGCCTCGATCAGGCCCTCGTCCTGCCTGCCGTACACGATGGGGTCCTTGATGCGGACCCGCACACCGCCTATCGCGTCGACGATCTCCACGAATCCCCTCATGTCGACCATCGCGTAATAGGGGATGTCGAGCCCGAGGATGCCGCTGATCGTTCTTTTCAGGAGGGTCGGGCCGCGGTGCCGCTTGTTCTGCCGGGGAACCATCTCGGGGTAGTCCTCGGCGTACTGGTACACCTCGTTGAGCAGGCCCGGCGTGTACGGCGGCTCGCCCTGGAAGCCGTAGGGGAAGCGGTCGCGGGCCGGGCCGGGCGGCATCGGGACGTCCTCCAGGTTCCTGGGCAGGCCGAACAGCACGGTGTCGCCGGTCCGGGTGTCGACGCTGGCCACGGTCATGCTGTCGGTGCGTACGCCGACCCGGTTGGCCGCCGCGTCCGCGCCGACGAGCAGGATGTTGAGCCGGTCCAGGCCCTTCCACGGGTCCACCGGGATCGGCGTGACACTTTCGGCGAACACCGAGGTCACCACGTTGTGGGAGATATAGGCCAGCCGGGCCGCGTAGACCATGGGAGCGATCACCAGCGCGCACAGCACGCCGATGGCGGCGGCCGAGAGGTACTTGGCCGAGGGGGGCGCCACCTTCGGCCGTACCAGCAGGTAGGAGCGGATGATCACGGCGACGGCCACGGAGGCGACCAGCATCGCGGTGAGCGCGAAGACCCAGAGCCAGGCCGGTTGCACGGCGAGGGAGAGCAGGGAGGGCCCGGCGGTCAGCACGGCGGTCGCGGCGGCTCCGGCGAGGGTGAGCTCGACGCCCATCAGGAAGGCGCCGGTCAGGCGGCGGCCCACCCAGATGTGGGCCAGGCCCCACAGAACGGCCGAGCCCAGCGTCAGTGCCAGGCTCGATCCGACGCCTGTTCGCCCCGTATTGCCTGCCATAGCCGTGACATCTCCTGTCCGTCAGCCCAATACGTCGCAGGTTAGTAACGGTTTTCGGTTGAATCGGCTATGTGGTTGTTCGACGCGCTGGGGGTGGTGGGTCAAGGTTTGTAAACCAGATCTCGCCGTCGCGATGACGCTGATCTCCAAGTTCGCGTCAAAAAGAGTCCGTAACTGGTTTTGTCCGGCAAACGCGGGGATTCCCAGGTAAAGCGGTTAGGGGGCCCCGTGCGTAGAGTGATCGGTTCGATTTTGATCGCGCTCGGATGCCTTCTCGCTCCCTTCGCCCTCACCGCCCACTGGGCGGCGAACGAGATCGCGGACCCCGACCGTTACCTCCGCAACGTGACCCCGCTGGCCGCTCACCCGGCGGTCAAGAGCGCCGTCACGAATCGCGTCACCGACGAGATCGTTTTGCAACTGCGCGGGCTGGGGCTCTCGGTCGGCGGGGAACTCATCCGCGAGACGGCGAAGGCGGGCGTCGACAACGACTTCGCCGTCGCCTGGTTGGACATCAACAAGCTGACACACCGCCGGTTCCTCGCGATCCTGGGTCACTCCCCGAATCCCGGCGCGCAGGAGGACGGTGTCGGCTACGACCTCGCCCCGGTGTACGAGCTGGTCAAGCGGAGGTTGCAGGTCGCCGGAATGGGGGATGCCTCGCGCCTGCCCGAGGCGCACCCCGTCACCCTGCTGCTGCCCACCTCCGCCATGATCACGATCGACAAGGGTTACGACAGGCTGATCTCGCTGAGGTGGGTCCTGCTGGGCATGTCGCCGGTCCTGATCGCCGCGGGGGTGGTCCTGGTCCGCGACCGGTACGCCGCGCTGATCGGCTCCGGGCTCGGCCTGGCCGCGAGCATGCTTGTGCTGGCGGTCGCCATGTCCGCGGTTCGCAACGTCTACCTGCCCGACGCCGTCGCCGGTGGCCTGTCGTACGCCGCCGTGGTGGCGATATTCGACGCGCTGACCGCCTTCCTGAGGAACGGCCTTCGGGTGATCTTCGCGCTGGGCCTTCTCCTGGCGGTGACGGGCTTCTTCGTCAGGGGGAGGCTCGTCCGTTCCAGGCTCGCGGCGGCGGCGTTCGAGGCCCGTGCTCACCAGTGCGCGGAACCCCCGAAGGACGTTTCCGAAGGGTGATAGCCGAGCCGGGTGCGCGCGGCGGTGATGTCGAGGGTCCGCTCGACGGCCAGGTGGCCCGCGGCGTAGCGGGTCAGCCGGGGCGGGCGCGGGCGCCGGAGCAGCCGTGACACGGTCTCGGCGACGGCGGCGAGGGGGTCCACCAGCGTGAGCGGCAGGTAGTACGGCTCGGCGTCGATGCCGCGTTCCCCGAGGATCGCGCGCAGGGCGTCGTCGAGCACGACGGGCTCGGCGTCGGTCACGTTGAAGACGCCGTGGTCGACCGGACCCTCGGCGGCGAGCAGACAGGCCTGGACCAGGTTGTCCACCGAGGTCAGGCTGATCCGCTGGCGGCCGTCGCCCACCGCGAGCAGCCTGCGGCCCCGGACCGCGCCGAGGACCCGGGGGAGCAGCGTGGTGTCCCCCCTGCCGTAGACCGCGTGCGGCCGCAGGATGACCGCCCGCTCCAGGCACCTCTCCGCGGCGGCCTTCGAGGCGCCGTACGCGTTGGCGTACCGCCCGACCGGGGCGGCGTCCTCGGCGGCCATCACGGTCGGCCGGAACGGGTCGTAGACGCTCGCCGTGCTGACGTGCACGAACCTGGCGCCGGGAAAGGCGGCGGCGGCGTTGCGGGTGCCGTCCACGTTGGCGGCCCAGATGTCGCGCGGCGGTCCCCAGTCCGTGACGCTCCCGGCGCAGTGGATCACCACGTCCACCTCCCCGGGGAACGTCGCGGACCGGGGGCCGAGAAGGTCCCACGACGTGTAGGGAGCGCCGCCGACGTGCCCGCCGTCCACCCGGGGCCGCCTGCCGAAGGCCGACACCGTCCAGCCCCGTGCCACGGCCGCGCGGCAGACCGCGCCCCCCACGAATCCGGAGGCGCCCGTCACCGCGATCCGCAGCCCCCGCCCGGTGCGCCCGCCGGGCCCGCCGGGCCCGGGGGCCCGCTCGGGCGTGGGCCGCTCAGGCTTGGGCCGCTCAGACACGGCCCGCTCGGGCGTGGGCCGCTCAGACACGGCGGGCGACCAGGTCCCGCAGGGCGGCACGGTCGAGTTTGTCGGCCCGGCCCGAGCGGGGGAAGGCGTCGAGCGGCTCGATCCGGTCGGGCAGGGCCGCGGCGTCCACGATCCCGGGAAGCGCCCTGCGCAGCAGGCCCTCGTCGTAGCCGTCCGCGGGAACGACGGCCAGCACGACCTCCTCGTCCCCGGTCTCGGGGTCGGGGAGCCCGACGATCGCGGCCTCGGCCACCCCGGGCAGCGCCGCGACACCGGACTCGTACAGGCCCGGGTAGATGTTGACCCCGTCGCGGAGGATCATGTCCTTCTTCCGGCCGAGCAGCACCAGCCGGTCTCCTTCGAGCCGGACCAGGTCGCCGGTGGCGATCTCCCGCAGCGGCTCCTCGCCGAGATAGCGCCGCGCGAGGTGGGGGCCGGAGACGAACAGCTCGCCGTCCTCGGCGATCCGGACGCCGACGCCCGGCAGGGGCACCCCGAGCAGATCTCCCCCGGCCTGGGCCAGCTTCTCCCGGGCGGACGCGATCGCGATGGGGAGCGCCTCGGTCATCGCGTAGACCGACAGGACCTCGGGCCCGGCCTCGATCGCCCGGCGGAGCACGCCCGGTGGGGCCGGGGCGGCGCCGAGCAGGAGGTAGCGGAGGGTCGCGGGGAGCCTGGGGGTCTCGCGCAGCAGCCGGTCCAGGTGGACCGGGACGGCGAAGGTGTGGGTGGCCCGCCGAGCGGCCAGTTCCGCGGCGAGGTCACCGCCTCCGGGCAGGGACCAGGTCGCCCCGGCCAGTAGGGCGGGGAGTCCGAGCATCAGCTGGTCGGTGTGCACGACGTCACCGGGGCCCAGCGGGAACACGCTCCGGAACATCTCCAGCCCGGCCGCGAGAGACCCCCGGGTGTGCACCACCCCTCGGGGGCGTGCCGTGGTGCCCGAAGTGAAGATCACCGCCGCCGGCTGGTCAGGGTTCGTCCCGTACGCCGCCGGACCGGCCTCGGGACCTGCCTCCCGGCCGCCTCCTCTACCGGTGGGGCCGGTGGGGCCGGTGGGGCCGGTGAGGCCGCCGGACGACCGGAGGATCCGGGAGAGCCGCAGCGCCCCCCGGGGGACTCCCGGCAGCCACGGGCCCGTGTACAGGTGGCGGACGGGGTGGCCGGGAAGCGGGTTCGCGAGGTCCGGCAGGAGCAGGCCCCGGCGACGGGCCAGGCCCTTGAGCGGACCGCTCAGGGTGTGGAGCAGGGACTCGCTGACCACCCACGCGGGCCGGGTCGCGGCCATCCGGGCCGCGAGCACGTCGGGCGCCAGGCCGGGGTCCGCGAGGACGAGCGTCCCGCCCGCCGCCACCGCTCCCAGCGCCAACGTCACCGCGTCGACCCCGGGCCGCACCGCGAACAGCACCCCGTCCCCCGGCCGCATCCCGGCTCCCGGCCGCGTCCGGCCCTCCACCCGCGCCCCGTCCTCCGGGCCCGCTCCGGCTCCCGGGCGTCCTCGGCCCTCCGCCCGCGCCCCGTCCTCCGGGCCCGCCCCGGCTCCCGGGCGTCCTCGGCCCTCCGGCGGCCCGCCCATCGCGTCGCGGACCGCCGAGACCCGGCGGGCCAGCTCCCCGTAGGTGATCTCGCGGCTCCGGCCGTCGACGATGGCGGTCCGCCCCGGCTCCCGCGCGGCGACCGCCATGATCCCGCTGACGATGTCGTTCACGCGGTGCCGGCCCGGCTGCTGACCCACAGGTGCTCGTAGGTCGGGATGAGGACCCCCCTGGCCGCGCGCCGCCGTACGACGCGAAGCCGGTGGGAGAGCAGGACCGAGGCCACCGCCCGGATCTCCGCCAGGGCCAGCGGGTAGCCGATGCAGAAGTGCGGGCCCGCGCCGAACCAGAGCCTGCGCAGCTCGGGCGGGTGGGCGCGGGAGGGGTCGAACGGGCCGTACGCCCTGGCGCAGTTGTGGGTGACGATCAGCACCCGGTCGCCGGGGCGCACCGGCGTCCCTCCGACGCGCGCCGGAGCGGCCACCGAGCGCAGCATCAGCGGGGTCGGCGTGGTGACCCGCATGGCCTCCTCGATGACCGTGTCCAGGTCGCCCACCGGGGTCCGGTGGTCGTGCAGGAGGGCGACGAGCCGGGGGACGAACGTGGCGACGGTCTCGGTACCGGTCAGGAAGAACGCCCCGGCCGCGCCCCTGGCCTCGGCCGCGGACAGCCCCTGCGCCCGCATCCGGCCCATGACCGTCGACTCGTCCCCGGCCTCGTAGGCGGCCTGCGCGATGTCCCCGATCCGGTCGAGCACCCGCCGGGCGACGGCCACCTGCCGGTCCGACAGCCGCCGCGAGCGCAGCGAGACCATCGAGACGACCCGCTCACCGTCCGCGAACAGCTCCCTGGCCCGCGCCTCGGAGACCTCGCCCAGCCCGATCACCCGGCAGATCACCGCCCCGGCCATCAGCCGCATGGCGTCCACCAGGTCGACCGTCTCGCCACGCTCCAGGCGTGCGGAGAGATCGTCGAGCGGCCCGCGGAGCACGTCGTCCACCAGCGCGGACACGTACCCGGCGGTGAACAGCGGCATCAGTTTCCTGCGGAGCGCGAGATGGCCGGGTCCCTCCATGTTGAGCAGCACGGAGGGGCCGAGCACGGGCGTCCACAGGTCGCCGGGCGAGCCGGGTCCGTCCTTGCGGAACCGCTCGTCCATCAGCACGGCCCGCGCGACGGCGGCGTCGTTGACCACGACCCCCAGCCCGGGGACGCGCACCACGGGCCCGAGCCGGGCCAGCAGCCGCATGAGCGGGTAGGCGAAGGGGTGGGCGGCCAGGTAGAGGCGGGTCTCGTGCCTCACCGGACGTCGATCACTTCTGGCCGGTAGTGGTGGTCGGCGTACCAGGCGAGGGTGCCCGCGAGGCCGTACGCCCGCAGCCTGCGCACCGAGCCGAAGACCACCACGTCGCGCCGCGAGGCGTACGCGGGGGTGAGGGTACGCACCCGGTTGACCAGGGCGCGGTCCTCGTGGACCTCCTCGATCGCGGTCCTGGGGAAGCCTCCCGCGCGCTCGTACAGGTCCGCGGTGATGGCCAGCGTGGCGCCGGGCATCATCACGTACGGGCCCCGGTAGCGCGGGTCCCTGTTACCCGGCCGGAAGCGGCCGAAGGCCGCCGCCACCTCGATCACGAACGGGATGAGACGGCGCTCCCAGAACTTCAGCCGGAACTCGTCGGTCCGGGGCCGCAACTGGCCGCCGACCATCTCCAGCCCGTCGTCGAAGGCCCGCCGGATGTTGCGCACCCAGTCGGGGCGGGGCAGGCAGTCCGCGTCGGTCCTGGCCAGGTGGGTCGCCCCGTGCGCGATGGCGTGGCGCATGCCGGTGTCGGAGGCGGCGCCCGTGCCCTTCCTCGTCTCGACGACCACCCGGACGCCGTGCCGCCGTACGACCTCGGCGGTGCCGTCGGTGCTCGCGTTGTCCACCACGAGCAGCGTGAAGTCCCGGTCGTCCTGCTCGGCCAGCGCCCGCAGCGTCGCCTCGATGCCGGGGGCCTCGTTGTAGGCGGGGACGATCACCCAGAGGTCCGTCGCGTTTTCGCCGGCGTCACGCCGGTGCCGATCCGTCACATCTCCGCCAGCATCACGCCGGTGCTGATCCCGCCGCCGAGCCCGAGCAGCGCCACCCGGTCGCCCGGCCGCCAGCCGCCCAGCGCGAGCTGGAGCGGCAGCGTCGTCGAGGCGCAGTTGCCGTGCTCGGGCAAGCTGACCACGAGCCTGTCCTCGGGGATGTCGAGCACCTCGGCCAGGAAGCGCAGGTAGGGCAGCGCCACCTGGTGCACCGCCACGATGGCGAAGTCGTCCCAGGTCAGACCGGTGCGCTTGAGCGCGTTGAGGAAGATGTCCGGGCCGATCGCCTCGAAGGCCTCCTTCAGCCGGCGCCCGTCGCCGCGGAAGTAGGAGTACTCGGGGTCGCGGGGGTGCGCCGAACCGCCCCCGGGCAGGGTGCCGACCGCCCAGGCCGTGGAGTCGGCCGCGAAGTCGCGGTAGAAAATGCCACGTTCCACATCGGCGGCGACCGTGACCGCGGCCCCGGTGTCCGACAGCGTGTAGCCCGCGAACGAGTCGACGAACTGCGCGCGGTCCCTGACCCGCCACCGGATCGCCCGCGACGGGATCTCACCCGAGCAGACCAGCACCTTGCGGTGCGCGCCGGTCAGGATCAGCGCCTCGGCGATCTGGATCCCGTTGAGCATGCTGTTGCAGGCGTTCTTGACGTCGAACACCGGGCACGAGAGTCCCAGCTTGGCCGCGACGATGTGCGCGGTGGCGGGCTCGACCATGTCCTGGGAGGCCGACGCGAAGACGAGCAGGTCGACGTCGGAGTGGTCGAGCTCGCGGGCCGCCTCCGCGGCCAGGTCCGACGCCTGCTGGTCGTCGCGGGCCACGTGACGGCGCCGGATTCCCGTCAGCCGCTCGACGACGCCTCCGTGGGGCACGTAGCCCTCGATCCGCCGTTCGACGTCCGCGCTGGAGACGGTCCGCTCCGGCAGATACGTCGCGACGCCCGTGATCCGGGCTTTCATTGATCTCCCTAAACAGCGTCAAGTCTCCCCATGCTCGCGCAATGTATCTAAAACACGGTGGTTTGTCCTGATCGCGCGGAGGTGAAGGGGGCAAATGGGAAGGAGGAGAACACCGAAACGACGAAACTCACCCCGGTATGAGCCGGCCGTGAAGGGGTAGCAGGTACCGCCATGAGCGACGTTCGGACGGGGCCGGTGACCACGAAGGTCCCCGCACGGTTGGACCGGTTGCCATGGTCACGATGGCACTGGATGGTCGTCATCGGGCTCGGAACCGTCTGGATCCTCGACGGTCTCGAAGTGACGATCGTCGGAAACCTCTCCGCCCAGCTGGCCAAGGAGGGCAGCGGCCTGGCGATCACCCAGGCCCAGGTCGCGGGTACCGCCGCCGCCCTCTACGTGGCCGGGGCGTGCCTGGGGGCGCTGTTCTTCGGCTGGCTCACCGACAGGTTCGGCCGCAAGAAGATGTTCATCATCACGATGGTCGTCTACCTGGTCGCCACCGCCGCGACGGCGTTCTCGTTCTCCGCCTGGTGGTTCTTCCTGTTCCGGTTCCTGACCGGGTTCGGCATCGGCGGCGAGTACGCCGCCATCAACTCGGCCATCGACGAGCTCATCCCGAGCCGGCACCGGGGCAGGATCGACATCATCATCAACGGCAGCTACTGGCTCGGCGCCGCGGGCGGCGCGCTGCTGACGGTGCCGCTGCTCAACAACCTGCCGCTGAACATCGGCTGGCGTGTCGCGTTCGGCATGGGCGTGGTGCTCGGCCTGGCCATCCTGCTGGTGCGCAGGCACGTGCCGGAAAGTCCCCGCTGGCTGTTCATCCACGGCCGTGACGAGGAGGCCGAGGGGCTGGTCGACGGGGTGGAGAGGCAGATCGAGCGCGAGAAGGGCGTCAAGCTCGACGAGCCCGAGCGGTCGATGACCATCCACCAGCGCAAGTCCATCGGGTTCGGCCGGATCGCGCACACCATGGTCGCCCGCTACCCCAAGCGCACCGTCCTCGGCCTGTCGCTCTTCATCGGCCAGGCGTTCCTCTACAACGCCATCACCTTCGGGTACGCGCAGATCCTGTCGACCTTCTTCGGCATCGAGACCGAGACCGGCTACTACTTCGCCGTCATCGCGGTCGGCAACTTCCTCGGCCCGCTCCTGCTCGGGCGGTTCTTCGACACGATCGGCCGCATCCCGATGATCTCCGGCACCTACATCCTGTCCGGGGTGCTCCTCTTCGGCACGGCCTGGTTGTTCAACCAGGAGGTGCTGACCGCGGTCACGCTCACCGCCTGCTGGTGCGTGGTGCTCTTCTTCGCCTCCGCCGGGGCGAGCTCGGCCTACCTGACCGTCAGCGAGATCTTCCCGATGGAGACCCGGGCCATGGCCATCGCGTTCTTCTACGCGATCGGCACCTTCGTCGGCGGCGTGTCCGGGCCGCTGATCTTCGCCAGCCTCGTCGAGAGCGGCAGGCCCGGTGACACCGCGCTGGCCTTCTGCATCGGCGCGAGTCTCATGATCGCCGCCGGGTTGGTGGAGCTCTTCCTCGGGGTCAAGGCCGAGGGCAAGGGCCTGGAGGACATCGCCGAGCCACTGAGCACCGCCTCCGGCTGAGCGCCTTCTTCGGGTGGACGCCCCGTCCGGGCGGAGCGCTGTCCCGGCCTGAAAGACGCCTCGGGCCGAGGGGCGTCCCGGTCCGGGACCGCTTCGATCTGAGGGACGCTTCGGCCTGGGGCGTTTCGGTCTGCGGCGTCCCGGTCTGCGGCGTCCCGGTCCAGGGCGTCTCGGTCCAGGGTGTCCCGGTCCGGGGTGTCCCGGTCCGGGGACGCGGCTCCGCCGGGAGTTTGGCGGCCCTCTGCCGCGGCAGAGGAGCACATAAGATCACTTTTCGTAATCGACCGGATTGACCGTGATCGACCTCGCCGGGCTGAACACCGTCACCCGCACCATGATTCTGCTGGAGGTATGAATGCGTGACACAGCTCGTGCGTTCGCCATGACCACCGCCGCCCTCGCCCTCGGGCTGACCGCCTGCAGCGCGGGCGGGCCGGTCGACGGCCGGCCGGTCGCGCAGTCCGTCCCCAAGGCCGGTGAGAAGACCAAGAAGCCCGAGAAGCCGGCCGGACCCGTCACCCTGAAGTACTGGACCTTCTCCCCGCCCGAGGCCGCGCTGAAGAGGGCGATCACCGCGTTCGAGCAGGCGAACCCCGGCATCGAGGTCGAACTGCGCACCTTCGCCGAGGCCGACTACCGCAAGCGGCTGCCCAAGGCGCTCGACGGTGACGAGGCACTCGACGTCGTCGGCGTCCAGGTCCCGACGATGACCCGCGCGGTCGCCGACCGGCTTCGCCCGGTCGACGACTGGAAGGACAAGGTCTCCGGCGGCTGGGTCGAAGAGCTCGACGAGAGCGCGGTGGAGCAGACGAAGAAGGCCGCCAAGAACGGCAAGCTCTACTCCGTCCCGATGGGGTCCAGCGGCGGCGCGGTCATGTACTACAACGCCAATCTCCTGTCCGAGCTCGGGGAGTCCTTCCCCGAGACGGCCGCCGACCTGGAGTCCGTCGTCATGCGGGTCAAGAAGGAGATCCCCGGCCTCCGGCCGGTCGTCTTCTCCGGGGAGCCGCGCCGGCAGGAGGAACTGCTGTTCACCGTCGCGAGCCAGACCCAGCCGACCCTCTCCGACGACCTGCTGGCCGGTGACAAGCCGTGGAACGGCCCCGAGATGGTCTCGGCCCTGAGGGCCTACGGGTCGTTGTTCGACCGGGGTGTGCTGGCGAGGTCGGCGCTCACCCTCAAGGGCGACCGCCCGGCCGAGCTCTTCCGCGACGGCAAGGCCCTGTTCCTGGTGGACGGCTCCGGCCGGAGCCCCATGCTGTCCGCGTCCTACCGCGACACCACGAAGACCTCCGTCAAGAAGGTCGGCGTGGGCCCCTTCCCGACCGTCCTGTCGGGTGCCGAGCATGCCGTCCGCAGCGCGGTCGAAGTGGGCCTGGCCGTCCCCAGGAGTTCCAAGCACGTGGCCGAGGCGGCCACGCTGATCGAGTTCCTGACCGCGGGCGGGGGAGTCTCCGGCTGGGCCCGAGACCTGACGATGGTCCCCTCGCGCGAGGACTTCCGGATGGACTCGTCCGTCTTCGCCACCCCGGAGGGCAAGGACGGCTACGCCGCGGTCCAGGAACTCATCAGGGACGGCGGTTCCGTGAACGTCCCCGACGAGGTCTTCCTGGAGCGCGCCGAGGGTGACACCATCCTCGATGTCGCCCATGGCCGGACCACCGCGAAGAAGGCGGCCGACCACCTGCAGAAGGAGTGGTCCCGCGGCCAGTGACGGTTTCCCGGCACGGCCGGTGACAGCCGCTCCTCCGTGACGGCTCCTCCACGGCGGCTCTTCCGTGACGGCTCATTCGCGGCGGCTCTTCCGCGGCGGCCGGGCACCCTTCGTGGCGCCCGGCCGGATCAGGCGTCCACGAGCCGGAAGGTGCGGCGGTAGGCCATCGGCGAGACGCCGATGGCCACCTGCAGGTGCTGGCGGAGCGAGGCGGCGGTGCCGAACCCCGACCGCAGGGCGACGCCGTCCACCGGCAGGTCGCTGGTCTCCAGGAGCCGCCGGGCCAGCTCGATCCGCTGCAGGATGAGCCACTGCCCCGGGCTGAGGCCCATCTCCTCGCGGAAGCGCCGGGTGAAGGTACGGCGGCTCATCCGGGCGTGGGCGGCGAGCTCGCTGAGGGGGAGCGGCTCGTGCAGCCGCTCCAGCGCCCACGCCCTGGTCGCGGCGGTCGTCGCGGCGGTCGGGGCGGGAAGCGGGTGCTCGATGAACTGGGCCTGGCCGCCGTCGCGCCAAGGAGGGACGACGCATCGCCTGGCCACGCGGTTGGCCACCTCGGTGCCGTGATCGCGCCGGACGATGTGCAGGCAGAGATCGATCCCCGCGGCCACCCCGGCCGAGGTGAGCACGTCCCCGTCGTCCACGAACAGCACGTTCGGGTTCACCTTGACCTTGGGGAACAGCTTCTGGAAGTGGTCGGCGCTGCTCCAGTGGGTGGTCGCGGGACGACCGTCGAGCAGCCCGGCCGCCGCGAACACGTAGGCGGCGATGCAGATCGAGACCAGGCGGGTGCCCGGCCGGATACGCGCGATCGCGGCGGCCAGGGGCTCGGGGAGCCGTCCCTCGCCGAGGGTCGTGCCGAGGGCGTGGGTGGCCGGGATCACCACGGTGTCCGCGCCCTCCAGGGCCTCGGCCCCGTGCTCCACCGTGATCGAGAAGTCGGCGTCGGTGCGTACGGGGGCGCCGTCGACGGTGCAGGTGAGCACCTCGTAGAGCGGTCTGCCGTCCGGGCCCCTGGCGCCGCCGAAGACGCGCGGCGGGATGCCCAGCTCGAAGGGGATCACACCGTCCAGGGCGAGCGTGACGATCCTGTGCATGGCCCGATTCTCACACAGGGAAGGTACGGGCCATTCTCGCAGGGGCCGCCTTCGCGGTTTCCCGCGACGCCCGCCCCCGCCACGAGGTGAGCGACGCCCGCCCCCGCCACGAGGTGAGCGACGCCCGCCCCCGCCACGAGGTGAGCTCAGGAGGGGGCCGCGCTCGACAGCGGCAGGCGGAGGACGAGCCGGGCGCCGCGGCCGGTGGTGCTGTCGGCGGCGTAGAGCCGGCCGTAGTGCGCCACGGCGATGTCCCTGGCGATGGGCAGGCCCAGGCCGGTGCCCCCGGCGTCGCGGCTGCGCGCCGAGTCCAGGCGGGTGAACCGCTGGAAGACCCGCTCCCGCTCCTCCGCCGGGATGCCGAGCCCGTCGTCGGTGACCTCCAGAACGGCCTCGCCCCGCTCGCTCCGGACCCGGACCCGCACCTCGCTCACCGCGTGCCGGTCGGCGTTGGCCAGCAGGTTGGTCAGCAATCGGCCCAGCTGGAGCCTGCTGCCCCGCACCACGACGCCGGGGTCGCGCTCCAGCAGCAGCTCGTGCCGGGACGAATGGCGCCTCATCTCGTAGGTGACCAGCTCGGCGAGGTCGACCGGCTCCGGCGGGCCCGGTGCGCCGGCGTTGAGGCGGGCGAGCAGCAGCAGGTCCTCGATGATGGCCTGGAGCCGTTCCACGTCCGTCAGCGCGGAGCACATCGTCTTCATCGGGTTCTCCGCCTTCGGATCGGAGATCGCCAGTTCGAGTTTGGTGCGCAGCCCGGTCAGGGGGGTGCGAAGTTCGTGGGAGGCGTCGGAGGCGAAGCGGCGCTGGTTCTCCACGGCGTGCTCCAGCCTTTCGAGGGTCGCGTTGACGGTCTCGGTGAGCTGTGCCATCTCGTCCCCGGAGGCGGGAACGGGCATCCGGCGGCTGAGATCGGAGGCGGTGATCTCGGCCATCTCGGCGCGGATCCGCTCCACCGGCGCGAGCGTACGGCCGGCGAGATGCCAGGTGCCCCAGCCGAGCAGCGCGAGAAGTCCCAGGGAGAAGAGCGTCAGCGCGATCTCGAGGGAGTTGGTGCGGAGGACCGGGGGCTCCGGCGCCGCCGCGTAAACCATGACGTCGCCGTAGACGGTGTGGGCCATCCGGAGACCCACGGTGATGTAGCACTCCCGTTTCGTCACCGAGGAGCTCACGCACGACGTCCCGTCAACGCGCATGTCACCGCCGACCGGGCGCATCCGGCTGATCGGGGCCGAGCCGAGCATGGCGGGGCTGGCGGCGACCACCCGGCCGTCGTTCGCGACGACCTGGATGCGGTCGACGCGGTTGACCGGGAGGATGACGGTGTCCGGGCGGCCCTTCTGGATGTCCAGGCCCGTCTTCCTGGCCGCCACGGCCGTCGCGCCGACGAGGTCGGCCACCAGCCTGCTCTGTACGATCTGCCACGTCGCGAACGCGCCCGTGCCCAGGGCCAGGGCGAACACGACGATCGCTATGAGGGTCACCCGACCCCGGATCGAACGCGGACGTCGCAACGCTTGTACCCCCTGAAAAGCGGCTTTCCTTCCCTAAAGACGCTTTTAACCATTTATAGGTGGCTGGCCTTAATCCCCGGGCAAAGCACGGCCAAGTTCTCACGCCCGTTCGGCGGCGAAGGCAATGGTTTCCGCGAGCCAGGGGCCGGGAGGGTGCCGTCGCGGCCTCCGGCCCCTCCACGGCGGGTCATCCGTTCCCCTGCGGATCGCCGCGAAGTCTCCCGGCAGGACGATCAGGCGCCGGCGCACGAGTCGTGGGTCGCGTCGAATCCCTTCAGGCTCTCGTCGTCGTCGCGGGGAAGCGGCTTCAGCCCTTTCCAGTCGTCGCCGATCGTCAGGACGAGCCTGCCCGTGGTCGCCCGGCGGACGGGCAGCGGCCTGGCGGCGAGCAGGTCGCGGCTGAGCGTGGGCGCCTTGGCGGTGCCGTTCGGCGAGTAGGCGATCGTGGTCGTCGGGTACGGCTTGCGCGACGCGTCGCCGATCCTGGCGACGTGGTAGCCGCGCTCCTCCAGCTGGACGGCGACCAGGGTGGCCAGGCCGGACCGCATGGTCCCGTTGCGCACCTCGACCTGGATCTTCGAGCGGGGCACCCTGGTCTGGCCGCCCTTGACCCCGGAGCCGCTGATCGCCCGGTCCGTCGCGACGATCCTGAACAGCCTGCCGCTCTGCGGCTGGACCCACTCCACCCGGCCGGGGTGGACCAGCGAGTAGCGCCACGGGGTGGTGATGAAGTGGATCTGCCCCGCGGCGAGTCCCTGCGCGCTGGTCGCCAGGTCCCGCATGACGCCCGGAGTGAGGCCGGGGTCGGTGGTGACCGACTTCGTCGCCGCGTCGAGGAAGCCGAAGAGCCGGGTGGGGTCGGTGAGCGTCTCGCCGCTCATAACCTTCTTGACCATGGAGGCGATGAACATCTGCTGGCGCTGGATGCGCCCGATGTCCGACCCGTCGCCCAGGCTGTAGCGGGCACGGACGTAGCCCAGGGCCTGCTCACCCCCGAGGTTCTGGCGCCCGGCGGCCAGGTGGAGCAGGGCCTTCTTGTCGTTGATCGCCTCGGGTACGCAGACCTCCACGCCGCCGACCGCGTCGACCATGCCCTTGAAGCCGGTGAAGTCGACCTTCACGAAGTGGTCGATGTGGATGCCGGTGAGCGACTCGACGGTCTTCCAGGTGCAGGCGATGCCGCCGGAGTTGAACGATTCGTTGATCATGCCCACGTGCGGTCGCTGTCCGGGCAGCCCCTGCCTGGCCCGGCAGGCGGGGAGCTGGACCATCGAGTCGCGCGGGAAGCTGACGACCATCGCGTTGTCCCGCTTCGGTGAGATGTGCGCGAGCATGATCGTGTCGGTCCGCTCGCCCGCCACCCGGCCGTACCGCGCGTTCTTGCCGCCCCGCTGGTCCGAGCCGACGACCAGGACGTTCATCGCCTTGCTCGCGGCCTTGACCGGGCGTCGCCCGAGATCCTCCGCCGAGACCTCGACATGCTTGACGTTGCCGGTCAGCTTGACGTACGCGCCGGCCACCGTCCCCGCCGCCACGAGCACCACGGCGGTGACGGCGGCCACCAGCCACCACAACCACCTGCGGCCCGGCCGCCACGAGCGCCGCCCGGGCGGCACCGGCGGCTCGGGGGGCGGTTCGGGGAATGCGTCGATCAACCCGCTGCTCACGTGACTCCCGGGGGGAAAGCGGCCATGGCGTGCGCCCGTGACCGAGGAGCCGTATTCCGGCCGTCGCAGAGTTTACTAACCTCCCGGTACGGCTGGTCCGGTGCGGGTCTGCCCTGCGTGAGGTACATACACCTGTCCTGTGCAGGGGTGCGTCTCCCTGTTACGATCCGCCGGTGATTATCCGTCAGGGGTATCTCGGGGACGTACCGGCCGTCCTGGCGATGTTCGACGGCGCGGTGGCGTGGCTGTCCTCCCTGGGCCGCACCGGCCAGTGGGGCAGCGAACCGTTCTCGCTCAACGCGGCCCGTGTCGAGAACATCACCTCGTGGGCGATGTCCGGCGGGATGCGCATCGCGGAACTCGACGGCCGGCCCGCGGGCTGCCTGGTGGTGGGGACCGCGATGCCCTACGTCCCTCCCGCCTCAGAGCCGGAGCTGTACGTCCAGGGGCTGGTCGTCGACCGGAGACACCACGGCCGGGGGGTCGGGGCCGTCCTGCTGGAGCGCGCCCGCGCGGAGGCCGCCTGGCTGGGGGTCGCGCTGGTACGGGTCGACTGCTACGCCGGAGACGACGGCCGGCTGGTGGCGTACTACGAGAGCCGGGGCTTCACCAGGACCGAGAGTTTCAAGGTCGGAGACTGGCCGGGCCAGATCCTGGAGGCGAGGCTTCCCGCCGCCACGGGCTGAACGATCCGCTCCGGGCGGCCCGTGCCGGGTGGCCCGCACCGCGAGACGCGAGGAGGGTGCGGGGCCCGTTCCCACGGATCCCGCACCCTCCTGTTTTGCCGGGTGGATTCAGCCCGCGGTGCCCGTCGAGGCCGGGTAGATGCGGAGCCAGTCGACCTCCATCCACGCCTCTCCCGAGCTGCCCTGGCCGGGGAACCAGTCCAGCTGCAGGCAGACCGACATCGAGCTGCGGGTGGCGTTGCCGGAGCGGAACCACTCCTGCCCGTCGATGTAGCCGACGACGCTGTCGGGGGTGACCTCCACGGCGTAGGTGTGCCAGGTGGTCATGTCGATGTTGGCGTGGGCCTGCTCCTGCCCCTGAGGGGTGTGCAGGAAGAAGTTCGGCCGCTGCCTCTCCGGATCGTCGATGACCTCGAGGAAGTCGATCTCCTCACCCGTGGAGCTCCGCACGTTGCCGCCGCCCTCCTTGGGCCACAGCAGGGCGACGGGGTGGTACGACCCGGCGCCCGGGTACAGGCGGATACGGGTCTCCCAGCGTCCGTAGGCCTGGTCGTGACGGGCGGCCAGACCGGCCGTGGTCCCGTCCTCGCGGCCGTACAGGTAGAGCGCCCCGTTGCCGAGGTAGAGCTGTTGCGGGGAACGGCGGCCGTTGCCGGCGTGCCCGGCCGAGTCGTAGAACACCCAGTCGGACTCGTCGAGATAGTCGTCGAACTCCGCGCACCAGGACGGTGCGCCCCAGTTGAGGGCTTGCGCGGCGCCGGCCTCGCCGGTGGCGGCGGGGGCGCAGGGCGCCGCCGAGACCACCTCTCCCTGGGCCGCGCTGAGGGTGCTCACCGTCAGCGCGGCCACCATGCTGAGTACGGCCACCCGCACGTGGGATCTGGTGATCATGATTACTCCTCCCAGGATCTGGCGCAGAGTGTGGAGGGACTGAAGCTCCAGCAGCCGGTGCTCGTCGGGCTGGGGATCGACGACGCGGTCGGGCTCGGCAGCGGCTGGGCGGGGGAGGCGGGCGGCCCGAACACCCAGCGCGGTGCTCTCGCCGGCTCCTGGTTCGCGATCAGCAGGACGGGGGATTGCGAGGTACGGCCCCGCCAGGGCGCGAGGCTCCAGCACGAGGCGATGTCCTCCGGCTTACAGAAGTCGGAGGTGGAGCGCCTGAGCGGGGGCAGGGGCAGGACGGCGGGGATCGAGGGCGCCGGGGACGGGGCGGCCATCGAGGATCGGGTGCTCTGGACCGGTTCGGTCAGGAAGGAGGGCTCGTAGACGCCGGTCCGCGTGGGCGCGGGCCGTGGCGCGTTGGTCGCCCGGCTCGGCGGACCGGTGCGCGGCGGGGCGGTGAGAGTGGAGGCCGGGCTCGCCGACGGCTTCTGGGTCCCCTTCGGAGGGGTGGTGGGCCGCTGGGACGTCGACCTGGTGGGTTTGGGCGCGGGGGTGGCGGTCGGCGCCGGCTTGGTCGCCGTCGCCGTCGCGCTGGGACCCGAGGGCTTGGGACCTGGGCGCGTGGGGAGCGGGTCCGGCGCGGGCCTGGTGGCCCTGTCGGAAGGTTCGGGGCCGGAGGGCTTGGGCGTCGCCTTCGGCGGTTGCGGTTTCCCGGTCGCCGTGGGCCTGGCGCTCGGCGTGGACGAGGAGGTGGCGCTGGCCGACGGCGCCGGGGTGGTCGGGACGGAGGTCGCCGTGGACGTCGCCGACGGCTTCGTGTCGCCGGGCGGCGCCGGGGTGGACGCCGTGGTCTTGGGCGGTTCCTGGGTGGCCTTCCTGCTCTCCGGAGGCGCGTTCGTGGGCGCCGCGTTCTTCTGGGGCGCCTGGGTGGCTCTCCTGGTCTCGTTCGTCTGGGGTGCCTGGGTGGCTCTCCTGGTCTCCGGAGACGCGTCGGCGGTGGGCTCGGCGTTCTTCGGGGCCGCCGGTGGAGCCTCGGTGCGGTGTGCCCTCCTCGACGGCGGGTCCGTCGGTACCGCGTTCCTGGACTGCGCGTTCTCCCGGGAGGGTGGGGAGGACTGCTCGGCGGGAACGTTCTCCTCCGTGCGGGGGGCGGTGTTCCGCTGGCCGGGGCGGCTACGGGACGTGGGAGGGGCACTGCGGGCCTCGGGAGGCGACGCGTCCTCCGAGGGCGGGTTCCTGTCCGGCGTCGAGCCGGAGTCGCGGTTCGAGGGAGGCCTCTCGTCCGGCCCGGAGGTGTTCCCGGTCTCGGGGACGGTGGTCTCCGGGGGGGACTCCTCTTGGGCGGGGGGCGGGGCGGCGGGGGGAGCGGGAGGGACGGCGAACTCCTGCGACGGTGAGTCGGAACTCACGCCGGGATCCGCCAGGGCGGCCCACGGCTGGGCGATGACCGCGCTTGTCGTCGCGGATACCGCGGCCAGCAGAAGGCCGGAGAGTAAGGTGACACGCCGGGACGAGCTGCGTGGGGGCATTGATCGCTCTTCCTGGATCTATGGGGTGGGCTCTGGGCCGGAGATGGGTTTCCAGCCCGCGGCGGTGAATTCCGGGGTGCCCGGGAGGGCGACCTGCGGCACGGAGGTGGCGAGGGGGTCGGGGACGTTGACCCAGTCCCCCTGGTTCGCACCGCGCATGCCGGGCTGCCAGACCATGAGCAGGCTCATGGCGTACGGGCTCGCATAGGTGGGATCGGTGTCGCCGACGCCCTTGGTCGCGGTCACCTGGACCAGGACCGAGACCAGCACCTGATCCTGGGCGCGGGCTTTCCACTGGACGCCGATCGTCCGCGTCCGCATGGCGGCGCCGTCGGGGAGTGCCCCGTCCTTGGGAAGGCCGAGGATCTCCCGCCATCCCGCGACGGCCTCGCGGGCGCCGGCCCGTGCCGCGTCGTGCTGCTCGGGCCGCGCGTACAGCACCGCGGCCTGCTCGGCCTGCTCGGCGTCCAGGGTCCACGCCGCCTCCAGAGCCGCGGCGGCGGCCGAGGCCGCGCCCAGCTCGGTGCGGGGGAACCCGACGGGGTAACCGGCCGCGCCCTCGTAGCCGGAGGGCGGGGCGAGGAGGACGGTGTCCCCGACGGCCTTCGGCGCGGAGGCGTTCACGGGGGTGGAGTCGGTTCGAAGGAGCTGCCATGCCCCGGCCGCCAGCAGGATCGTCCCCACGATCGAGACGACCACGATGAGCATCCGCCGCCGGGCGCTCGGCGGCGGGCCCAGATCCCAGTTCAGCGTGGGATCGTCGGCGACCGGTCGCACTAGTGGCTCCGGTCGGGGCGCTGCCCGAAGGTCTGCCCGGCCGCCGCGGCCAGGCGGAGGTACGCGCCCCGCGTCGTGGGTCGCAGGCGGACCAGGTCCACCTCGGCGCCCTCCTTGAGATGCGGGTCGTAGGGGATGCGGATCACCGCGCGGCAGCGGGAGGTGAAGTGACGCTCCAGCAGGTCCAGGTCCACGTCGGACTTGGGTTCCACGGCGTTCAGCACGACGATGGCGTTCTTGACGAGATCGGCGTGGCCGTGGGCGGTCAGCCAGTCCAGCGTCGCGGCGGCCGAGCTCGCCCCGTCCACCGCGACCAGGCTGACCAGCACGATCTGGTCGGCCAGTTCGAGCGTCGCGCCCATGGCCCCATGGAGCAGGCCGGTCCCGCAGTCGGTGATGCAGATGGAGTAGTAGCGCTCGATGAGCCCGGCGACCGTGCGGTAGTCCTCGGCGTTGAACGCCTCGCTCACGGCCGGGTCGGTGTCGGAGGCGAGGACCTCCAGCCGGGCGGGCGACTGGGAGGTGAAGGCGCGGGCGTCGGCGTAGCGCAGGATGTGGGGGGCCTCGGCCAGCATGGTGCGGATGGTCGCGGCCGTCTCGGACTTCACCTTGATGCCGAGGGTCCCGCGGTCGGGGTTGGCGTCGATCGCGATCACCCGGTCGCCGCGCAGGGAGGCCAGCGTGTTGCCGAGGGCGACGGTCGTCGTGGTCTTGCCGACCCCGCCCTTGAGGCTCATGACCGCGATCCGGTGGTGACCGCTCGCGACGGGGGTCTGGGCCTGTGCCATCAGCGTGCGCCGTTCCAGTTCCGCCGCCGACTCCGCGGGGATGATGCGCTTGCCGGAGAGCTGCCAGACCAGACGGCGCCATCCTCCTGCGGGCTCGGGGCGGCGGTTGGTGAGCAGGTGTTCCGCGGTGAGCGGGACCGTTTCGTGGAACTGCTCGGGCGGGGTGGACGGCGATGCCTGGATGTGGGGAGAGGTATCCGTCATTGCCCTGGTCCTTTCTCGAAAAGCGATCTTGGGGGGATGGGAGGTCAGCAGGTCCGCCAGCGCACCGTCGTGCTGATCGAGTCGTCGAGGCCGTGAACGGTCATCGGGGCGGTGACCGAGGCGGGGGCGCCGCACCAGTTGCGGACCCGGTGGGCGCGCAGGTTGATCACCTGCGTGACCCCTTCCCGCAGCGTGCCGCTGGAGGGGGTCACCGCCAGGCCGGGAGCCGATATCCGCCATTTCAGCGGCTCTCCCGAGATGGTGAGGACCATGCTTCCCAGGCCGAACTCGTCCAGCGTCACCACGGGCGGGACCCGCAGGCGCGAGGCGAGCCCGTCCTGCCGCGCCGGCGCGCCGGCCGTGGGAGGCGGAGACCGGGTGGCCTGGCTGGTGGACGCCTGCAGCGAGCTCGCGGGCTCCTCGGACTCGATCGCGGGGCCGAGCAGGTTCATCCCGGTCAGGGTGCCCGCCGCGCCCGCCACGACGATGATGACGAGCTTGATCGTGGTGTTCCTGATCCGGGCGCCCGCCCAGCTGAGCGCCTCCAGCACGCGGATCCCCATCTCGATCCGCTCCTCGTCGGGGCGGTCGTCGGGTTCGGTGTGGAAGCGCAGCGCGGGAACCTGGGCGTCGTCGCGCACCCCGGTCTCGCGCTTGCGCACCCCCATCTCGCGTGTCACGGCGTCTCGTACGCCGGTCTCGCGTGTCGCGGTGTCGCGCATCTCGACGGAGGCCTGCCCGGCGATGACGACGGGCTCGGGCTTGACGACGGGTTCGGGAGCGGGCGGCGCCTGCCTGGGGATGGTGCCGGTGAGCTCCTCGCTCTGGGCGAGGACCTCGCGCGCCCACGCCTGGGTGAGCAGGGCGTCGTAGAGCGGGGTGTCGTGCCCGGGCACGGGTGGCGCGGACGGTGGGCGGGCCGGCCGGGTCCTGCGAGGCGGCAGGGCGGGCAGCGGGGGCAGTCCGGAGGGGTTGGCGGGATCGGAGGGACCCGTCGCGGGCCCGCCTCCCGGTGCCGTGACCGGTGACGCCGCACCCGGCGCCGTACTCGACGGTGCCGTACTCGACGGCGTCTCGGCCGGTGGCTTCGCGGCGGGCTTCGACGCCACCGGCGGGTAGGGAGGCATGCGGACCCTGGGCGCGGGTGCGGGCGACGCCGCGGCCGACGGTGCCGGGGTGGCCGGGGTGGCCGGGGTGGCCGGGACGCCGCCCCCGGCCGGGGCGGCGGGCGAGGCGGGAGACCGGTGCCCGGGCGGGGCGATGGACCGGCGCCCGGGCGAGGTGGGGGTCCGGCCCCCTGGCGGGGGCGCGGGAAGGACCGGGGACCGCCCCCCGCCCGGAGGAGCGGACAGGAGGGGAGACCCGTCACGGGCCGGACGCGCGGGCGGGATCCCCCCGGGGGTCGCCTCGGCGGCGACCTCGGGAGGCAGCGCGTCCGTGAGCCGCCGCCGCTCCTCCGCGGAGAGCGGCGCGACCGGGGGATGGGAGATCATCTGCGGCACCGTGTAGCGGATGTTGATCGGCCGCGTGCACACGGAACACCTGATCATGTGGGAGAGCAGGCGCGCCTGGGCGCCCTCCGGATCGTCGGGAGGGGACGCCGCCCGCCCGCCGGCCGGGCCCTCGAGGAGGACCCCGGGAAAGACGGTCTCCACCAGCGGGGCGAGCTCCGGGCAGGTACGCCGCCCGTGGGCGAGCGCGTCCAGCCCGCTCACCAGGGTCTCGATCAGGTCCTGGGTGCGGGTGGCGAGCCTGCCGACCTCGTCGACGGGCATCGCCAGCACATGGGAGAGATCCTCCATGCCGAGCGCGTGGCGGTACGTCAGCCTGAGCGTCTCCGTGCCCAGGGGGTCGACGATCGTCCACACCCGCTCGATCAGCGAGACGTCGGGCATGCCGGGCCCCGAACCCGGCACGTACCGCTCCCGGTACCCCGGAGAGGTGCGGCAGTCACGTCGCAGTGCGGCCAGCAGCCGCCCCCGGACCGTGACGTCCCCGGGAGCGGCCTCCACCCGGCCGGCCGCCAGCGCGGAGACGACCGCCGCGCGCGCCCGGCCGGATTCGAGGTGGGAGGCGGCGTAGTCCATCAGGTGCGCGCCGTGCTCGCGCACCCAGGCCGCCCCCTGGCCGGGGCCGGGCGTGAGACGCCCGGTTCCGGTGGGTGTGCTCATCGGCCGTCGTACTCGACCGGGTCCGGCTCGACCTGGCCCTGGTCGGGCCGGCCCTGGTCGGACTGGAAGGGAGCGGTGTTCTCGCCCTGCCATCGCTCGGGGACGTCGTCTCCGGGGTCTCTGGGGGCCACGGCGTCCTCGGGTCCCGGCTGGGCGGGGACCAGCCCGCCCGTGTCAGGCTGCCAGGGCTCCTCCTCGCCGGGGACGCCCTGCCGCTGGTCGGGCTGTCCCTGGTCGGGCTGTCCCTGGTCAGGCTGCGGGACGACGCTCTCGCTGGGGATCGGGCTGGGAAGCGGGACGGGAGGGGGATCGGTCACCACGAGCTCCAGGTTCCGCTGGGGCAGCCCGGTGAACTTGGTCCAGTTGCTGATCTGGCCGGGCTCGGGTTCCGCGTAGAGCCAGCGGATGAAGGCGGGCCACAGGCACGAGTCGCGGGGGATCATCGCCTGGGCGCCCGGGGACGGGCTCGGGCCCTGGGACGCGCTGAGCGCCTGGATCTCCTCGGTGGTGTAGTTGCGGCACGGCGGGGTGCCCGGCGGGGCGATGTTGAGGTCCCACACGCCGTTCTCGTCCGTGTAGCGCATGCCCCTGTCCAGCCCGAGGGCCTCGTAGGCGCGCCGCAGCAGCTCGGGGTTCTCGAAGACCGGCAGCGAGACGCCGCCGTCCGGGCCGCCGCCGGGAAGCCGCGGGTCGGCCGGCATGAGCACGGTCCCGTCGGGCTCCTGCGAGGCGTTCTCACCGGGGCCGGGGGACGGCTGCGGCTGTGCGGGCCGGGACGGCCCGGCCGAGGGAAGTCCCCGCGACGGGCTGGGCGCCTGCGAGCGCTTCCGGCCACCGGGCGGCTGGGCCGGATCCTGGCCGCCGCGCGCGGTCGGTGCCACCGAGGTCGGCGGCGCCGAGGGCGCGTCGCCGGTCGGCCTGGTCTCGGGAGGCGCCGCGGGGATGGTGACCTCGCCCGAGGGCACGAGCGGCCGGCCGGAGCCCGACCGGACCGCCGGCGTCAGGGTGCCCGTCGGCCGGGGGTTCCTGGCGTCGTCCCCGGGCTGCGGGGGCCTGACGTCGCCGCTGGGCTGGGGCTGCTGCCTGCTCCCGCCGGTGGGCTGGGGCTGCGAGGGCTTGAGACCGCCGGTGGGCTGGGGCTGCCGGCTGTTCCCTCCGGTCGGCCGGGGCTGCTGCTGCCTGTCACCGTTGGTCGCCGGGGGCTGCTGCCTGTCGCCGTTGGTCGCCGGGGGCTGTTGCCTGTCGCCGTTGGTCGCCGGGGGCTGCGAGCGCCCGTTCCCCCCGTCGGGCTGCGAGGGCCGCGAGGGGCCCGAGGACCTCGTCCCGCCGGACTCGGGAGCCGGCTTGGGCGGCGAGACGATCTCGACCTTCTTCTCCACGGGGCGCTGGATGACGCTGCCGCTCTCGTTCTCGCTCTCCGAGATGTTGCCGCTGATCTTCTTCGTCGGGGTCGGAGGCGGTGGAGCGGGCGGCTGGACGGGCTGGTTGTTCGCCGGAGGGGGTTGAGCGGGGGGTTGCGCCGGCCCGGGGTTGGGAGCGGGCTGCACCGGTGCCGGATCGGGCTTGGGAGGCGGGTCGGCCTTCTTGGGCGTCGCGGGTTTCGTCGGCGCGGTCGTCTTGGGAGCCGAAGGCGGGGTCGGCGTGCTCTTGGGGTTTCCCGGCCGCTGAAGGGGCGCCTCCGCTGCGGCGGCGGCCACGCCCAGGACGGGGAGGGCGACACAGCCCTCCGCGGAGCCTCCGAGCGCGTGCCCGTCGGTGGTGGCGGTCAGGCAGACCCGCTGGTCCCCGGCGGCGGCGGCCGGTTTGGCGCCGTCCGCGATCGTGCTGCCCGCGTCGGCGCCGGAGAGCGGGAGCGGCTGGTCGCCGCCGGGTGCCGCGCTCGACGTCCAGGCTCCCGCCTGGTCGTCGAGGAGGTACGTGCCCGCGGCCAGCCGCATCACCTGCCCTTCGCCCGGATCGGGGCGCATGGCGATGACGGTTCCCAGCCCGGCGCCGGCGCCGAAGACACCGATCGCGACACTCGCAGTGATCACCGTCGCGCGCGATGGCTTACGTGAGGGTGTCATTAGAATGTTCCTTTTCTTCCGGTGAAAACGTCAGTCGCCGTGGCTCTCCAGGACGTCGCTCCACTCGCCCAGCACGCGAGCGGGCTCGTTCGAGCCGGCGGGGGGGACATGTGTCACATACATGCGGCCGTATGTGGCGCTCACCGAGTGGGCGAAGGCCTTGTCGCGGGTACGGACGGCGGCCGAGCCCTTCAGCTTGACCTTCGCCCCTTCCCGCACCGCCTCGCGGAGCTCGGTGGATCGGGCTCCGTACCAGACCAGAGCGCCCCCGTCACTGGTCCTGAGCGCGCGTACCGGTCCCTCAAGCCGGTACGACAGCGTGATCTTCCAGTCGGCCTGCTCCAGCCGGCCGCGTTCCTGCTGCCAGAACAGCGCGGCCTCGCTGGTCCACGGCCCCTCGTCGAACCGCGGGTCGACCTCGGCGTTCTCCAGGCTCGCCAGATGCGCGCGGGCGATCTGCCTGGGGGTCGAGCTCAGCCCGGTGGCGTTCTCCGGGAGGCTCGTCGCGTACCCCTCGCCGTCGGTCGCTATCTTGGGGAACCGCGCCGGGGTGGCGCGCGTGTCGGCGGCCGAGGCGACGAGCCGCCAGCCGCCGGGCGCCGAGCTCATCACGTCGACGATCCGCGCGACGCCGGGCTCGTACGAGACCGCCACGAACCAGTCGGCGGTGCCCTCCACGTGACGCGGGATCCACACCTGGGGGTTGGGCCATATCCCCGTCGCGAGCGAGGTTCCCTGCATCTCGGCGGTCTTGAAACCCGCCCTCGTCATCTCCAGCGCGAGCCCGTGCTCCAGCTTCGCCATGGCCGCCCGGTCCTTCCTCGCCTGGGCCACCGACAACCCCCGCTGGTAGCGGCCGTGGATGCCGTATGCCTCCTTGGCGGTGAGCTGGGGCGAGCTGGATCCGGCCGGCGGGTCGGCGGGCGGCGGGGTGGTCCTGGTCTCGGTCCGCGGCCGCTTCGTGGGGGCGGCCTCGGGGCGGGGGGACCTGGCCGTGCCGCTTCCGGTGGGTTTCGGGGTCGATCTGGGAGTGGAAGAACGGGCGGGGGACGGCGTCGGCGAGGGCGAGGGCGAGGAAGGAGCCTTCTCCCAGCCGGTGTCCGAAGGGTCGGGGGTGGGGTTCGCCGCCAGGGACGAACCGGAGGGTGCTCTGGTCGCGAGCCAGAACACGGCCACGGCGATGATCGCTAATACAGCCGTGAACAGAATAACCTTCCGCCAATCGAATGACAGGAGGCGTTCGGGATGCCAGTCGGATGCGTGTTCGGAATCGTGCCTAGAGGAACCACTGCCACGGCCAGAGGACCCAGCCTGTCCATCTGGGAAATCTGATGCACGCCATGACATAGGTCCAAATATTAGACTGACCGTGATCTATTTGGAAGGTAAAGGGCTCAGTAATTGCCACTTATGGTTATTGGATTATAAATAACACCTAAGTAGATATATGGCCCGTCCGAAACCGGTAATTCGCCTACCTGCTGCCATCCTGCGAGTGGACCGTGCCACCGGTTCTCTAGAGAAGTACGGCCGTCCTGAGGTTTCGGATGATCCTTCACGTTTCTTGTTGAACTGCCATTTCCCTGATGCGGCCCGGTCGTTCGCCTCCTGTTCGGTTTTCCGGCGGCCGTCCGCGCTCTCGCCGCGCACAGGAAGATCGCGATACCGTTTCCCACTCCGGATTGGCGCAAGCCGTCATAGCAACTTGATATGTATGCGTTTCCTCTGTTTGGCCGTTCGGCTCGCGGCCCGCGTTCGGGTAATTGGAACCCCCGCTTTTCCGGGGGCGCGCGGACGGCGGCCTTCCGCCCTCGGACCGCCCTCGGGCCGCCCTCGGACGGCCGCCCGGCGGGGCGCGCGGGCACGCGATCGCCCGGGACGAGGACGAGCGGGCAGGCCGCCGTCCAGGGGCCGCGGGGCGTCCGACGCGATCCCCGCCCGGCCCCGCCCGGCCCCGCCCGGTCGGCGCCTCAGGGAAGTCGGCGGGGCGTGGTTCCGCCACCCGCGCCGAAGCCCGTCTCGTGGTTCCACAGGTGGGCGCATCCCGGGCACTGCAGATGCAGCAGGCTCCCGGTGGTGCCCAGGAGATAGCGCCAGTGCTCCCCGCAGTTGCGCCCGCCGAGACAGTCGCCGCAGTCGCGGTGGTCCCGGCAGGCGGGACAGGGCACCCACGCCCTGCGCCCGAGGTCGGCGTGTGGATCAAGTGGCAGCACGGCCGGGCCCCCTCCGGGGAAGCACGCCGGCGGCCACGAGCATGTCGTAGGTCTCCCGCTGTCGCTCGTCGAGACCGGAGTAGAGGAGGTCGTACGCCTCCTCCTCGTCCCGCATCACCGCCACCGGGTCCCAGCCCGGCCCCAGCGCCGCGATGACCGCGGCGCGGCGGCGAGTCTCCTCAAGGGTGAGGTCGATCTCGAAGTCGGTGTGCGGACTGGTGCCGTCCTGGTTCATCGAATGACTTTCCGTCGGCCGGCGGGCGCGCCGGAGAGGGGAACAGAGAGGGCGGGGCCTCCGGGCGGCACCGGTGAGGGGTTCGCCTCCGCCGGGGACGAGCCGCTCTTCGCGACCGGCCGTACGCGCATTGGGGGAAGCCCGTCACCTTGGGGGGAAGCCCGTCACAAGGGAGATTTGTCCGCTACACACCTTATGTGGCTTTCGTCGTATTTTCGTGTGATGCGTGTTACAGGCAGCCGCCGGCCGGTACGGCCTCACCGCGCCCTTCCCCGCATCGCCGGGCCGCGCCCCGGACGCCCCGGACGACCCGGCTGACCGTCATCTCCAGTTCGTCAGGCGGCGCAGACCGTACTCCACGGGACCGTAACGGTGGCCGCGCAGCCACCACGCGCTCAGCGCGAGCAGCACCGCGTAGACCACGACGGCGACGCCCATCACCCCGAGGGGCGGGATCCGGCCCATCAGGCCCAGGCCGTAACCGGTGAACACCAGGCAGAGCAGCACGGACTGGCCGACGTAGTTGGACGCCGCCATCCGGCCGGCGGGAGCGAGCACGCCCGCCACCGAGGGAGATCGCCTGATCAGGCGGAGCAGGGTGGCCACGTAGGCGGCGCTGAGAAACACCGAGGTCGCGAGGGTGAGCGCCAGCGCCACCAGCTCCGTCGCGTCGCCCTGACCGGAGGTCGCCGCGTAGAACACCCCCGTGGGCACGCCGAGGCCGAAGCCGATCCACTGAACCCTTGCAAGCAGGTGAGCCCACCGGTCCGGCTCGTCGAACAGCCGCGCCTTGCCGGCCGCCAGGCCGAGCAGGAACAGGGCCATCGCCATCGGCCCCTGCAGCAGCCAGATCATGATCGCTATCCGCGGGTACTGCGTCAGGTGCAGGCCCAGGTAGTCGAGAGGACCGCCGGTGGTGGCGGCGAGGATCCGCGCGGTCTCCGCGGCCAGCGCGCTGTCCGCGCCCGTGGCGGGCGGGCCGGGTACGAGGGCCACCAGCCCGGCCAGGAGCAGGACGAGGATGGACATCAACGAGATGAGCACGGTCGCGGCGATCGTGGCGGCCCGCGCGCCGATGTTGCGTGCAGCCAGCAGAACCAGGCCCAGCGCGGCGTACAGGGTGAGGATGTCGCCCACCCACAGCAGCAGCCCGTGCAGCACGCCGATCACGAACAGGCCGAGGCATCTCCTGAGGGTCCTGGCCCGGACGCTCGCCCCGGCGCGTTCCGCCGAGCGCATCTGCAGGGTGAAGGAGTAACCGAAGAGGAAGGAGAAGATGACGTAGAACTTGAACTCGAACAGGGCCTGCACGACGAACTGCACCGGCCCGTGGTCCCCGCCCCCGATCCCGGTCCCGCCGGTCATCGACCCCAGCAGCCCGGGGTCGCCGAAGAACTCGATGTTCACGACCAGGATGCCCGCGAGGGCGAATCCGCGCACCGCGTCGATCTCATGAATGCGTCGCCCGTCCGGCACGCCGTCCTGAGCCATGCATCCGAGATTAGGAAGACGTTGCCGCCCGCACAATGACTTTTGGCACAGGCGGTGCCGGCCGGATTCCGGGGGAGGGGGTCGGCGCCCCCGGCGAGGACGGACGGGAGCCCGCACGGCTCCCCGTTCCCGGGAGAACGGACCCTCTTGATCATTTCGGTGGCCGGGCCGGGCGCCGGCGAGCGCCTGCGGGTATCACCAGGTCAGGGGATTGCAGCCGTCCCCGGGGGTAGGGACCTCTCCGAGGACGACCACGGCCCGGAGGCTGCCATGACCGCGTACACCCTGTCGATCGTCGAAGGCGACACCGTCGGCGTCTCGTCCGGTGACGACATCTTCTCGCCCGCCTCTCCGGTCGACTTCAGCCAACTCGACCCGTACACCCTGCTGTGGCTGACCGACCACGGTTACGAGGACGAGGGAAGGCGGGTCGTGGTCACCCCGGCGGGTCACGAACCCGAGGGGGTCCGCGTGGTCGCCTCCCGCGACGTGGATCTCTGATCCCCGGCGACGGCCCCCGCAGACCCAAAGCCGGACCCGGACCCGTACGGCGTGGTATCCGCAGTGAGGGGGATTTCCGCCTGACAATCTAGGCGTGAACCGACATTCCCGGAGATCGTTTCTTCAGCTCGGTGGTGTCGCCGCGGCCGGGGCGCTGATCCCGGCGTATGCCGCGAACGCGGAGACCGCGCACCCGCAGACCGCGAACACCGGGACCACGCACCCGGTCACCACGCACCCGGTCACCACGCCGCGCACCTCGGCCGACCCCCTCGCCCCGCTGCGCCACCGGTGGCGGGACGTGACGGCGGGGTCGGGGTTCGACGCGACGGCCGAGCCGTACCGGACCCGGCTGGCGATGCTGGGGAGGAGGGCGGCGGGGTACCGGGACGCCATGGCGCCGGCCGGCGCGTCGCTCTGGCCCGACCTGGCGTTCCCCTCGCTCGGCGCCACCCCGGCCCGGCTGCGGACCATGGCCCGCGCGTACGCCCTGCCGGGGACCGGCCTGACCGGCGACGCGAACCTGGCCGCGGCCGTCGCGGGTGGCATCGACCACTACCGGCGGCGGGTGTACGCCGCGGGCGCCGACCAGGCCGGCAACTGGTGGCACTGGCAGATCGGCACCCCCAGGAACCTCCTCGACGCGGCCCTGCTGATCGGCCCGCACCTGACGGGCCCGCAGAGCGGGGCACTGCGGGAGGCGGTGGATCACTTCGTCCCCGAATGCCGCCTGGACGACTACAGCGGGACCAGCACCGGGGCCAACCGGGTGGACCTGTGCGTGGTGACGCTGCTGCGGGCCGTCCTCGGCTCCGACCCGGCGAAGGCCTCGCTGGCCGTCTCCGCGCTCTCCCCGGTCTTCCCCTATGTCTCCGAGGGCGACGGGTTCTACCGGGACGGCTCCTTCGTCCAGCACACGACCGTCCCCTACCAGGGCACGTACGGAGCGACGCTGCTGTCCGGTCTCGCGACGCTGTTCGCGGTGTTGCGCGGCTCGCCGTGGGAGGTCGTCAACCCGAACAGGCAGGTCGTCCTCGACAGCGTCGAGAGGACGTTCGCGCCGGTCGTCCACGACGGCTTCTGCATGGACCTGGTCAGCGGCCGGGCGATCGGCAGGCAGCCGTACGGCGACCACGACAGGGGGCGCGCGATCGCCTCCGCGATCCTGCTGCTGGGGGAGACGGCCTCCGCCGCCGAGCGGTCCCGCTGGCAGGGCATGGTCAAGGGGTGGGCGCTGCGGGACACCCACCGGCCCATGCTCGACGCGGCCGAGGACGACGACCTGGGATTCCACGCGCGCCTCGCCGCGATCCTGGACGACGACGCCGTCCCCGC
The DNA here is from genome assembly GCF_040639135.1 of Streptosporangium sp. NPDC023963. Lineage (NCBI taxonomy): Bacteria > Bacillati > Actinomycetota > Actinomycetes > Streptosporangiales > Streptosporangiaceae > Streptosporangium > Streptosporangium sp. NPDC023963. The sequence goes on along the minus strand of NZ_JBEZZK010000008.1, from coordinate 23,021 downwards.
GGCCGAGGAGCCCGCCGGGCACCGGCTGCTGGCGATGAGCGCCCGCGCCGTGCACCGCGCCCCGCGCACCGGCCCGGCTCCCGGTGCGCGGGGCGGCCCTGGCTGGTGCGCGGGCCTCAGCATGGCCTCCCACCGCGTCGGCCACTACGAGCACGGCAACGGCGAGAACCTCCGCGGCTGGCACACCGGTTCGGGGATGCTCTATTGGTGGGCCGACGGCCACGGCGACCAGTACTCCGACTCCTTCTGGGCCACCGTCGACCCCTGCCGCCTGCCGGGCACGACCGTCTCCGCCCGGCGGCCGGCCGACGGCGCCGGCGAGGCGTGGGGCGACACCTGCCCGCCGGGCCGCTGGGTGGGGGGCGCCACCGACGGCGTGTACGCGACGGTCGGCCAGCACCTGAACGGCTTCGAGAGCACCCTGGACGCCTTCAAATCGTGGTTCTTCCTCGACGACGCGATCGTCTGCCTCGGTGCCGGGATCACCGCCGAGGACGGCGTACCCGTTGAGACCATCGTGGACAACCGCAGGACCGACGCGCCTCTCACCGTGGACGACGGGAAGGGGTGGGCGCACCTGGAGGGGCACGGCGGCTACGTCCTGCCCTGCGGCACCCGCCTGCGCACGCTGCGCGAGGAACGCGCCGGCGGACGGGACCCGGTGACCCGGAGTTACGCGACCCTCTGGCTCGACCACGGGGTCGATCCCGTCTCGGCGGGCTACGTCTACCTGCTGCTGCCGGGCGCGAGCCTCGCGAAGACCCGGGCCCGGGCCGCCGACCCCGGCTGGGCGCGCGTGCTCGCCAACACCGCCCATCAGCAGGGTGTCCGGGTACCGTCACTCGGGATCACCGCCGTCAACTTCTGGAACGACGGGGCCGCCGGGGACCTCGCCGCCTCCGCCCCGTGCGCGGTCCTCGTCAGGGAGGGCGGCGACGGTGGCGACGGTACGGCCACGCTGACCGTGTCGGACCCCCGGCGCGACCTGGACGAGCTGACCGTGACCTGGAACCGGCCGGTGACCGAGGTGCTCCGCGGGCATCCCCTCCTGGCGGGCGCCACGACCGGCGCGGGTCTCACGCTCACCTTCGGGCGCCTGGCGGGCCGGGGTGGCGGCTCGAACACGGTCACCGTACGCCTCGCCGGCGTTCCGGCGGAGATCTCCGGCACGCCGCACGGGACAGGGACCGGGTCCCGGCGGGCGCCGGAGTGAGCCGCCCGCCGGGACCCGGTCCAGGGGTTTCAGGGACCCCGGGAGATCAGCCGCCGATCTTGCCGATCCCGGCCCCCGCGCTGACGATCGCCTTCACGGAGTTCGGGTCGTCCAGGGTGTAGCCGTAGTACGAGCTCGCCTCCTGCACGCTGCCGCTGCACTCGGGCGGGCCGGAGTCGTCGAGCACGTTGTTCCGCGCGACGCACCTGCCGGCGGTACCGGAGTAGGTGTTCGTCACCGGGACCTCGACCCGCTCGAAGTAGTTGCCCTCGACCAGGCATCCGGCGTTCAGCTGGCAGGCCACCCCGGCGTCGGTGTTGTAGACGTAGTAGTTGTTGAACACGTGCACCGGCTCGCCGAACCGCACCCGCGGGTTGCGCTGCGGGGTCCGGTCGAACCAGTTGTGGTGGTAGGTGACCTTCAGCCGGCCGACGTCCTGCGCGCTGTTGCCGTCGTCGTGGCCGAGCAGCATGTTCTTGGTGTGGTCGTGCGTGTGGTTCCACGACACGGTGACGTACGACGAGCCGCGCTTGATGTCGATGAGCCCGTCGTACCCGCCGGCCAGGTCGTTGTGGTCGATCCAGACGTGGTGGGAGAACATCTGCACGTTGATCGAGTCGTCGTTGGCGTTCCGGAACGTCAGGTTGCGGATGATGACGTTGTTCACGGCGTTCGCGGGCGGCGAGGTGATCGCGTTGTCCGCGGGGAGGCCGATGTTGAGCCCGCCGCCGCTGATGCCGCCACCGGAGCCGATGCCCACGATCGTCTTGTTCGAGGTGACGTTGTGCATCCCGGCCGGAACCGTGATCATCCCGCGTACGCAGATGTTCAGGGGCCCGCTCTGGCCGATGGCGGAGATCAGCTCGCTCGCGGTGTCGACCTCGACGGTCGGCCCGCCCGCGCCGCCCGTGGTCCCGTCGCGGCCCCAGGCGTTCACCGAGGCGAACCCGACGGGCGTTCCGGAGGTGGGGCAGGTGCCCGGGGGCGGTGACACGGTGGGGGTGATCGTGGGCGTGACCGGCGGCTCGCTCGGCCCGCCGGTGTCGGTCACCAGCACGTCGTCGAACGAGGCGCTCGCGTAGTAACCGGCGAGGCCCACCTTGCCGGAGGAGAAGGTGGAGTCGGTCGCCGAGACGACCTCCACGTTGTTCACGAAGCCGCGCAGCGTCGTGCCGAACGCCTCGAGCCTGAGGGTGTACCAGGTGCCCGGGGTCACCGTCGCCGCGGCCGAGCCGAGGGTCGTCGGGGCGCCGCCGGTCCGCTTGCCCAGGACGACCGAGCCCGAGTTGCTCAGTCCCAGGAAGTAGTAGTTGCTGGTGCTCTGCGCCCTGGCCAGCACCGCGACGTACCGCCCGCCGCCGTTGAACGCGATCGGCTTCACTCGCGCCTGCACCGCCTGGCCCGACCAGCCGGTGCCGGCCACCGTCCTGGCGTCCGCGCCGGTCCCGGACTGCCGGTACGCCTGGGAGCCGTCGGCCACCACCGACCAGCTTCCCCCGGACTTCGACCAGCCGTTGGAGTTGCCGTCCTCGAAGTTGTCCGCGAACAACGACGCGGCGAACGCGCTGGGCATCGCCACGAGCACCAGCGCCCCGATCACCGCGAGAGCGAGCGCCGTCGCGAGCGCGGTGAACGGCGAGCCGTCGAGCCCTTTCCTTCTTCGCACCGTGGAACCTCCAAGTTCCGTCAGTACCGACCGGCCGTGCTCCCGGTCCGGTCGGCCATGGCCTCGCGCCGGGACCGAACCGGCGACGCGAGCGTGCCGCGTTCCGCGGTCACGCGCCGGCGACGCCGGGGCCCCGGCGAGCGATGTCCGTCGGGCGGCGTGCGAGCCCGCCCACGACCCCTGGCTTGGGGCTGTGGGCATGGCTGACCTGCGGCGGAGTACGCCGAGCAGACCCGTCACGACGCTCTGGGACGAAGGGTGGGAAAGCGCTATCCAACTCTTTTCGCACTTTTACGCCCGGAGAAAGGTGCAGTCAAGCGCCCAGTTCGTTCGGAACCTCCGAGACCCCGGTCCTCCCCCCGGCCGGAACGCCGTTCTCCCAGGTGGCAGCCCGTCGAGCCCGGCGAGACCGAGGCGGTCCTCCGGGAGCGGGCGTGCGGGCCGCCCGCCGGGCACCGCCGGCCCGCGCGTACCATTCAGCGGTGGAGGTTCTGGAACCGGAGGAGTGGCGGGCGAGGGCGGAGGCCCACCGGCGCCGGGTCGAGGTGTGGGCGGAGCCGCACCTGGCGCGCAGGGCGCGGGGCGAGGCCCATCCCATCGAGGACTTCCTGTTCACCTACTACGGGCACCGGCCGGCGCGGCTGCGGAAGTGGCATCCGGGCGCCGGGGTGACCTTGAAGGGGGCGCGCGACTTCGGCCGCGACTACCTCGACACTCCGGAGGGGGCGACGCTCGACACCGCGGCGCTGATGGACAGGCGCGGGTCCTCCATCGAGTGGATCATGCGGTTGCTGGCCGCCACCGCGGCACGGCCGGGATACTTCGGCTGCTTCGGCCTGCACGAGTGGGCGATGGTCTACAGGACCACGGAGGTGCGGCACGGCTCCTGGCCGCTGCGGCTCAGCGGGGAGGAGATCGCGGAGGTGGTGGAGCAGAGGGGTGTGCGGTGCGGCCATTTCGACGCGTTCCGCTTCTTCACCCCCGAGGCGCGCCCGCTCAACGTGCTGCAGCCGACTCGGGAGCGGCAGCCGGAGCTGGAGCAGCCGGGGTGCCTGCACGCCAACATGGACCTGTACAAGTGGGCGTACAAGCTGTCACCGCTGGTGAGCGGTGAGCTGGTCGCCGACTGCTTCACTCTGGCCCGCGACATCCGCGCGGTGGACATGCGAGCCAGCCCGTACGACCTGAGTTCGCTCGGTCAACGGGCGATCCGGATCGAGACGCCCGAGGGACGGGCCGAGTACGCCGCCGAGCAGCGGGGGTTCGCCGAGCGGGCGAGGCCGCTGCGGCGGCGCCTGCTCGACTCCTGCGAACGGCTGCTCGCCGGCACCCGCCCTTCCTGAACCCGCCCTTCCTGAACCCGCCCTTCCTGAACCCGCCCTTCCTGAACCCGCCCTTCCTGAACCCGCCCTTCCTGAACCCGCTGCTCCTGAGCCGCCACTTGTCCTGACCCGCCGCGAGGCCGCAGGTGCCGCCAGGGCCCCTGTGCCCGGGACGCCGGGGTGCGTTCGGCCGAGCACGGCCCATCCGGTGTCATCGGGGCCCCCGCCCCTGACCGGCGAGGGCCATGGTGCTGAAACTTACATCAGCCCTGGCCGGCCCCTGCGCGATGATCCCGCAAGGTTTCAGGAGGCAGGGACAAAGGTTGGGACATGTGCCGGTTCTGTACCCCCGAGCCGGACAACCGAAAGTTTCTGGGCGACCTTGACGTATTTCGGGAAGGTTTCCACACTGAGTCCCCAAGGCGTCCTCCCACGGCCGGGTCGGTGGTGCGCAGCAGGGCCGTCGCCTGCGACGCCCCGATGGTGTGCCTCCCCCGAAATGGGCGCGGCGTCGAGTTCGCGGGGGTGTCCCCCACGTTCCCGCTTTCCCGTGACGCAGTTATGGAGTCTCAGACATGGGCACAAACGCCATACCCCCGCCCGGCACCCGGCGACCCCTCGGGGGCCTCCGCCGGGCCCTGGTCGCCGGCGCCCTCGGCACCCTCGTGCTCGGCACGCTCACGGCGGTGACCGGCCAGGTCTCCGCCGGCGCCGCCTCCGCCGGTGCCGCCGCCTCCACGCTGGGCGCGGCGGCCCAGCAGAGCGGGCGTTACTTCGGCACCGCGATCTCGACGAGCAGGCTCGGTGACTCGCAGTACACCACGATCGCGAACCGCGAGTTCGACATGATCACCGCCGAGAACGAGATGAAGATCGACGCCACCGAGCCCAACCAGAACCAGTTCAACTTCTCCGGCGGCGATCGGGTCTACAACTGGGCGGTGCAGAACGGCAAGCGGGTGCGCGGGCACACCCTGGCCTGGCACAACCAGCAGCCCAACTGGATGCGGTCGATGGAGGGCAACCCGCTGCGCCAGGCGATGATCAACCACATCAACGGCGTGATGAACCACTACAAGGGCAAGATCTACGCCTGGGACGTGGTCAACGAGGCCTTCGACGACGGCAACGGCGGCCGCCGCAACTCCAACCTGCAGCGCACCGGCAACGACTGGATCGAGGTCGCCTTCCGCACCGCGCGGGCCGCCGACCCGGCCGCCAAGCTCTGCTACAACGACTACAACATCGACAACTGGAGCTGGGCCAAGACCCAGGGCGTCTACAACATGGTCCGCGACTTCAAACAGCGCGGCGTGCCGATCGACTGCGTGGGCCTGCAGTCGCACTTCAACAGCCAAAGCGCCTACAACAGCAACTACCGCACCACCATCTCCAGCTTCGCCGCCCTCGGCGTGGACGTGCAGATCACCGAGCTCGACATCCAGGGCGGCTCGGCCCAGACCTACGCCGCGGTGACCAACGACTGCCTGGCCGTGCCCCGCTGCACCGGCATCACCGTGTGGGGCGTGCGCGACAGCGACTCCTGGCTCGGCGCCAACACCAGCCCCCTGCTGTTCGACACCTCGGGCAACAAGAAGCCGGCCTACACCTCGGTCCTCAACGCCCTCAACGCCGCCGACCCCAACCCGACCCCCACTCCCACACCGACCGTCACCCCGACCCCGACCCCCACACCGACCATCACCCCGACCCCGGGTCCCGGGGCGTGCGCGGCGACGGTCACGACGACCAACAGCTGGCCGGGCGGCTTCCAGTCGACGGTGACGGTCAGCGCGGGCAGCGCGCCGGTCAACGGCTGGACCGTACGGTGGACCTGGCCCGGCGGGCAGAGCATCAGCAGCCTGTGGAGCGGCCAGCACACCGTGTCCGGCTCCAGCGTGAGCGTCCGCAACGCCGCGTACAACGGCTCCATCGCGGCGGGTCAGTCGACCACCTTCGGCTTCACCGCCAACGGCACCGCGGCCACCCCCACGGCCACCTGCACCAGCCCCTGACCCGATTCGGACCGGGCCGTGGTTTCCACGGCCCGGCCCGTGCGCCACGTCACCTCTCCGGCTCACCCCACCCCCGTGGGGTGAGCCGGTTTTCCACTTCGGGGAGTGGTCCTTCCGGCAGCGGTCTTTCCGGGAGGGGAGCGGCGGGGCATCCGAGTCGGCGGACGCCCCGCCGCCGCTCATCGCCGGGGCTTTTGCGGAATCCTCGGCAGGACGTACGGCGGTCCGGAGAAGGCCAGGTCCGCCTTGACGACGTTGTAGGCGCGCTTGGGCCGGTAGGACTCGTCGTACAGGGTGGCCAAGCCCTCCGGGGGGTCGGAGAACCAGCCGGGCACCCAGGAGTGCCGGTCGGTGAACCCCCAGACGGTGTAGGACAGGCAGTGCCGGTTGGCCAGGCACGCCTGCAGGAGCACGCTGTAGTTCGACGCCGACGCCTGGAGGCGGGGATTGATCTCGTTGGAGTCGCCCGCACGCACCCCTTCGGTCATCTGGCTGCGCACGTCCACCTCGGTGAACGCCGTGGCGAGCCCGAGGTCGGAGAAGGCGTCGAGCACTTCGAGCGCCTGGAAGGCGTCGAAGTTGCCGTACTGGGTGCCGAGGTGTCCCTGGCTGCCCACGCCGTCGATGGGGACGCCGCTCGAGCGCAGCTTCCTGACCATGTCGTAGACGTACCAGGTCTTGTCGGAGGGGCCGCGGTCGCCGAACGCCTCGATGTTGTAGTCGTTGTAGAACAGCAGGGCGTTCGGGTCGGCGGCGCGGGCCCAGCGGAAGGCGTCGGCGATGTAGCCGGGGCCGAGGTGCTGCGCCCAGAAGCCCTTCAGGTGGATCGACGACGGGGTGTCCCACGGGTCGCTGGCCGCCTCGTTGACGACGTCCCACTGCGAGATCTTGCCCTTGAAGTGCTTGACGACGGTGGTGATGTGATCGCGCAGGATGTCGCGGAGCTGCGCCTTGCCGATCGTCCCGTCCTCGACGCCCTGGGTGAGCCAGGCCGGCAACTGGTTCTGCCAGACCAGCACGTGCCCGCGGACCTGCTGCTTGTTCTTGCGGGCGAAGTCGATCAGCTGGTCGGCCGGGGCCCAGTTGTACGTGCCGCGGGTGGGTTCGAGCGATTCCCACTTCATGGCGTTCTCGGCGGTGACGGAGGAGAACTGCGAGGCGGCGAGCGCGCGGTACTGCGGATCGGCCGTGTCGCGCAGGACGTCCATGTCGATCGCGGTGCCGATGGTGAGACCGTGGCGGGCGGCGAGCGCGCGCAGGCTCTGCTCGGCGACCGTGGGGCGCCGCTCCTCCGCCAGGACGGGAACGGCGTTCAGCGTACCGGCCAGCATGAGCGTGGTCGCACCGACGGTCAGGAAACGCTTCATAGAACTCCCTCGGGATCGGTCCCCCGAAACTTTCGGTTTATAAGCGAAAACAATCGTATTAAACCTTTCTTCAAGAAGAAAGGCCGATACCGGAACCCCGAAACATCGCGAAAATCAATCAGCGGGCGGGAGGCACCAGGTCGAGAGGGCGTCGGCGGCATCACGGCCGCCCGGTCCCGGACGGCCGGTGGCGCACTCCAAGGCGTCATCACCTGCTTCTCTGTCCCGTACCACTGGTGCGGGCGCGCCTGTGCCGCCAGGCCCGGCCCGCCGGTGTCCCTCAGGCTCGGCCGTACCTCGACGGGCCGGAGTCAGGGCGTGGTGGGAAATGAAACTTTCAAAATCACCGATCTTGCGGCGGCCGGGCGGCACCGCTGAACAACCTCGACACCGCGCGTCGGGTTTTCGCTGATGGAGAGGCTTATATCTTCCACGGCGGGAATGCGCCGTTCGCGGGTAACCGCATCCACGCGGCAGCGAGACGCCCGAAACTTTCTCGGCATGTCCTTGACACCTTTCCGGGCCTTTCCCACACTTGGGTGCCGAACGGGGCGCGCCGCCTTCACTCAATTGTTAGCGCAAACATACGGTGACCGCCCTTCTCGGGCCGGCGGCGGCCGTCGCGGCGATCACGCTCGGGGCGGTGGCGGCCGGAAGGGGGACTCTCGTCGGCGGGCCAGGTACGCAGCGGGACGAACAGCCACGGAAACCATTGAGCCGCCTCAGCCAGACCAGCTTCACCTGCTAGCAGCATCCGGATGGCACGATCTCGGGAGGGTCCGTGGTACGGATCGTCATGGCAATCGCTCTTCTCGGCTCGTCACTGGTGGCCGTGGCCGGGCAGGCCGCGGCCGGGCAGGTCGCGGCCGCGCCTGTCATCACCGTTTCAGACAGTGTGCGTTATCAGGAGATGGACGGCTTCGGCGTCTCCACGGCGTTCCGCCGGGGTGAACTGCTGCGCAACCTGTCGACGGCGCAGCAGAACGACGTCTTCCGCCTGTGGTTCGACCGCGAGACCGGCGCGGGGCTCAGCATCCTGCGCCTGGGCATCGGCGCCGCACCGGCCGGCAGCCCGTACGACAAGATGGTCTCCATCCAGCCGCAGAACCCCGGCGGGCCCGACGCCCCGCCGAAATACGTGTGGGACGGCGACGACGGCGCCCAGGTGTGGGTGTCGAAGGTCGCGCAGTCGTACGGCGTGAACCGCTTCTACGCCAACGCCTGGAGCGCCCCCGGCTACATGAAGGACAACGGGAGCGAGAACAACGGCGGCACCCTCAAGTCCGAGTGGCGCGCGGCCTACGCCCGGTACCTGATGCAGTACACGAAGTTCTACGCGCAGGAAGGTATCAAGATCACGGACTTGGGGTTCACCAACGAACCCGACTACACGTCGACCTACGAGTCCATGCGCTTCACCCCGGCCCAGGCCGCCGCCTTCGTCAAGGTCCTCGGCCCGCTCGCGACCGATGTCAAGATCGCGTGTTGCGACTCCTTCGGCTGGGACCAGGGCAAGGCCTACACCAACGCCATCGAGGCGGACTCCGAGGCCCGCCGCTGGGTGTCCACCTACACGGCGCACACCTATGCCAGCCAGATAACGAGCCCGCAACCCGGCAACAAGCGGACCTGGATGTCGGAATGGGGTCCCGACGGGAGCACCTGGAACGAGAGCTGGGACGACGGGAGCGGCCAGGACGGCTTCACCGTCGCCCAGGCCATCCACCAGGCTCTCACCGTCGGCAACGTCAGCGGCTACATCTTCTGGCTGGGGGGCTCCTCGGGAGCCACCCGGGCGCTCATCCAGATCGACCCGGCGGCGCGGACCTACCGCGTGTCCAAGCGGCTGTGGGCGATGGCGGGATACAGCCGGTTCATCAGGCCGGGCGCGGTCCGGCTCGGCACGTCGACGAGCAACTCGGCGCTGAAGGTGTCGGCGTTCCTCAACTCCGACGGGTCGAAGGTCGTCGGGGTGCTGAACACCGGCAACTCGGCCGTCACCTGGGACGGCCTGCAGGGCGGCACCACCGCCTACGTCACCGACAACTCCAACTCGCTCACGAGCGCCACGGTCACGGGCGGCGCCGTCACCCTCAGGCCGCGCTCCCTCACGACCGTCGTGATCGGCGGGCCCACGCCGACGCCTACCCCCACGCCCACGCCGACGCCGACGCCGACGCCGACTCCCACCCCGACCCCGACCCCGACTCCGACGCCCACGCCGACGCCGACTCCCACGCCGACCCCGACTCCCGGCCCCGGCGGGTGCACGGCGACGATCCAGACGGTGAACGACTGGAGCGGTGGCTTCCAGTCCAGTGTCACCGTGCGTGCCGGCTCCAGCGCGATCAACGGCTGGACGGTGAGCTGGACCTGGCCCGGCTCGCAGGCCGTCAACCAGCTGTGGGGAGGCGTACGGTCCGGCTCGGGAGCGGCCGTCACCGTCCGGAACGAGACCTGGAACGGCAGCCTCGCCGCCAACGCCACCACCACGTTCGGATTCACCGCCAACGGAACCGTCGCCACACCGGTACTGACATGCGGGGTCTCCTGACCCGACCGGCCCGACCGGCCTGACCGACCCGGCCGGCCCGACTGACCGGCCGGCCCGGCGGCGGCGCGCCGCCGCTCCCTCCGCGTGAGGGGGAGCGGCGGCGCCCTTCGCCCGGTTCGCGGCACCGGTGATACCACCGTCACCGTGCCGACGGCCGGCCGAAAGCGAGGTGTCAGCCCACGCGGCAGGAGACCGTCGGCCAGGTCCAGTCGCCGCCGTGCATGACGGTGAAGCCGAAGGTGTTGCCGCTGCCGTTGGGGCGCATCGTCATGACCTTGCCGCTGCCGTCCCAGGTCGGGCTGCCGTTCCAGGTGCTGCTGACCCGATGGGCGTTGCGCAGGGTCACCGTGACGATCCAGCTGTTGCTTCCCGAGACGTTGACCGACAGGTTGAACCGGTCGCTCCACTGCTGGCCGGCGGTGACGGCGGCCGTGCAACTGCCGCCCGGCGGGTTCGTCGGCGTTGGTGAGGTGGTCGGGGTGCCGCCGTCAGGTGCCACGGCCCTGCCGGTGGAGGGCGAGATCATGCCGGCGCACAGGTTGCGGCTCCTCAGGTTCGCGGCGATCTGCGGGATCGCGTTGAGCGTGGTCGCGTACTGGTCGTGCATCAGGATGATCTGGCCGTTCTGCAGCCGTCCGGCGGCCTGCACGATCTGGGCGGTGCTCGCGCCGTTCCAGTCCTGGGAGTCGACGTCCCAGATGATCTCGGTGAGGCCGAGCTGCTGCGCGACCGACCTCACGGTGGCGTTGGTCTCCCCGTACGGGGGCCGGAAGAGCCGGGGCGCGGTGCCCGTGGCCTGCTGGACGGCCTGCTGGGTCCGCTGGAGCTCCGACTGGATCTGGGAGCTGCTCATGGTGCCCAGGTGGGGGTGGGTGTAGCTGTGGTTGCCGATCCACATGCCGGCGTCCCGCTGGGCGCGGACCAGGGCCTGGTTGTTCTGGGCGTTCTGCCCGGTGTTGAACATGGTGGCCCGCAGGCCGTTCTGCCGCAGCGCGTTCAGCAGGTTGGCGGTGTTGCCGGGGTTGGGGCCGTCGTCATAGGTGAGCCCGACATATCCGGCGCTGCAGTCGGCGGCCTGTGCCGCGGGTGACGAGGTCACGGCGAGCGCCGCGCCGAGGACGGTGAGAAGACCCATCACGAGCGAACTCCGGATGCGTGAGCGGCGTACCCGGCTTCCGCCGGTGATGGTTGCGTTGTCGATCACTCTGTTCCTCCACTGGAACACCGATCGGTGGGGACGGACGCACGTACGGCTGCGGCGTAACGCGTACGGAATGCGCAAGACCGCGTTGAGCTGCGGTTCTGCCGCAAGGTCACCCGGGTGGGACGAGCGGGCCTGCCTGGTGAGTCATTCTGTGTATTGTCACGAAACCTGTCAAGAAAGCATCGAAATCTTTCGGTAACATCGGCCGGTCTTTGGCCGCGCCAAAGAAGCTTTCATTGGCCGGCCTCGACACGGATTGGCGAGCTAGGCGCGACGAACAGGAGAAATGCCCTTTCGGGGAATCGTAATCAAGATCATATTTCCGATATATTTCTGAAAGTTGTTGACAGCTCGGCGTGTCAAACCCACACTCTCACCATCGACAGGCCTCCAACCGCTGTCGATCCGGGTCACCCGCCGCGCGGCCTGGTCCTCCGGTCGTCGACCGCACGACGCCCGGCCCGCCCTGCCGTGTTGTACGACCCCGACGCGCGGTGGACGTCACCGTGGCCACCGCCCGCCCCGCCGGGTCGTATCACGCTGCCCGCCCCACCGGCCTTCACCAGGAGGAAGCACGCATATGAACGATGCCCTCGTCCCCCCGAAGAGCCGCGGGCGTGGTCGCGCCAGGCCGCTCGTCAGCCGTGTCTGCGCCGTGGCGCTGGCCATGGCCGTGGCGGTGCTGCCCGGCCCCGCCTACGCAGCCATCACCACCAACCAGACCGGTACCAACAACGGCTACTTCTTCTCGTTCTGGACCGACAGCCAGAACACGGTCTCCATGGAGCTGGGGTCCGGCGGCAACTACAGCACCTCGTGGAGGAACACCGGGAACTTCGTCGCCGGCAAGGGCTGGAGCACCGGCGGGCGCAGGAGCGTGAACTACTCGGGCAGCTTCAACCCGTCCGGCAACGCGTATCTCACCCTCTACGGGTGGACGAGAAACCCGCTCGTGGAGTACTACATCGTCGACAACTGGGGCACCTACCGGCCCACCGGGACGTACAAGGGCACGGTCACCAGCGACGGCGGCACGTACGACATCTACCAGACGACGCGGTACAACGCTCCGTCCATCGAGGGCAACAGGACGTTCAACCAGTACTGGAGCGTCCGCCAGTCGAAGAAGACCGGCGGCACCATAACCTCCGGCAACCACTTCGACGCCTGGGCCCGTAACGGGATGAGCCTGGGCAACCACGACTACATGATCCTCGCCACCGAGGGCTACCAGAGCAGCGGGAACTCCAACATCACGATCGGCGGTTCCTCCGGCGGGGGCGGAGGCGGTGGCGGCGGTGGCGGCGGCGGAGGCGGTGGCTGCACCGCGTCTCTCTCCGCGGGCGAGCAGTGGAGCGACCGCTACAACCTCAACGTCGCGGTCAGCGGTTCGAGCAACTGGACCGTGACGATGAACGTCCCGTCCCCCGCCAAGGTCCTCTCCACCTGGAACATCAGCGCGAGCTACCCCAGCGCCCAGGTGCTGACCGCCAGGCCCAACGGCAGCGGCAACAACTGGGGCGTGACGATCCAGCGCAACGGCAACTCGACCTGGCCGACGGTCTCCTGCAGCGCGGGCTGACCTCGGCCCACCCCTCGACGGCGCGGCGGCCCGACACCGCCGCGCCGTCGAGGACCACGCCGTTCGACCCGGGCACCTGACGCGAGCGTGCCCCGGACGCGCGCCGGTGCCGGGACACCTCGGTCGTCCCGCCCCCTGGTCTTCCGGCCGGATACGCGCTCGCCCGGCAGCCCGCCGGGATCCGGTCGGAAACGGTGGCCCCGCTCCACTGGGGAGTGGGGGCGGGGCCACCACCGTTTCGCCTGACCGCGAGGAACCTGACCACGAGGAACCTGACCGCGAAGAACCTGACCGCGAAGAACCTGACCGCGAAGAACCTGACCGCGAGGAAGCGGCCTTCCGCGCCGATGACGGCGCTGCCGGAGATCCCGCGGGCCCGGGAAACGAACGACACCGCGGGGCGTCCGACGTACGGACGCCCCGCGGCGGCGCTACCTGACAGGGCGGGCCGGGCCCGCCGTGGCGATCAGCTTCCGTAGACCTCGAAGTTGAACAGGGAGTAGCCCCACGCCGTGGCCCGGGTGGTGCCGTAGATGCGCACGTACCGGGCGGAGGCGCTCAGGCCGGTGTTGTCGTCCTCACCGCCGTTGCCGCCGGTCACCGACCTGACGTTGGTCCAGGTCGTTCCGTTGGGCGAGGTCTGGATCTGGTACGCCGACCCGTAGGCCGCCTCCCACACCAGGCGCACCCGGTTGATCGTGTACGTGGCGCCCAGGTCGACCTGGATCCACTGCGGGTCGGAGAACGCGCTGGCCCACCGGGTCGTCGCCGACGCGTCCACCGCGGCCGAGGCCGGGTAGGCGGCCGCCTCCACGCTGGACGCCGTCGCCGGCTTGTTCAGCGCGAGGTTCGACGCCGGCGGGGTGCCGCTGGTGAACGTGAAGGAGTCCACGTCGAACAGCGAGCCCGTGCCACCGGTGAAGACCAGGAACAGGGTCGTCGTCCCCGACGGCGGCGTCACGGTGCCGGTGACGTTGACCCAGGTCTCCCAGCCGCCGGTCGGCGCGACCGTGGCCGTGCCGATCACCGTCCCGGTCGCCGAACCGGCCCGCAGGGTGAGCGTGCCGCCGGTGCCCGCCGACGCGACCCGGGCCGTGAACGACGTGACCCCGCTCAGGTTGTACGGGGTGAACGAGATCCAGTCCCCGTTCTCGATGTGCCCGACCGCGTTGCCGCCGTTGGCCGACGGCTTGGCCACGATCTGCACGCCCTGCTGGGCGCCGTAGTGCTCGGCCTGGCGGGTCCGCGGCTGCAGGACGGCCTGCGGCGCGTGGACGGCCGTGGTCGAGCCGACCGGGGTGTACTCCGCGTCGAAGACGCCGAAGATGTTCGCGTTGGCGTCGTGCTCACCGTCCACGGGGGTCTGGATGGTGCCCGAGCAGCCGGTCGCGCTGGTCATCTGGTGGCCGTGGCTGTCGTGGCCGAGGATGTAGTTGATCTTCACCCGGCTGCAGTCGACGGTCGGGGAGTTCGGATCGGTGACGCTGATCTGGAACGGGACCGCGTCGCCGAAGTTGAACACCCGCCCGTTGAGCGGCAGGTTGAGGGTGACCGTCGGTTGCCCGACGCTGATCGTGGTGCTCGCCGTGGCGCTGCGGCCGGTGTTGTCGCTCACCGTCAACGTCGCCGTGTACGTGCCGTTGGCCGTGTAGGTGAACGACGGGTTCGCCGCGGTCGAGTCGGTGCTGCCGTTCGTCGTGAAGTCCCACGCGTACGTGATCGGGTCGCCGTCCGGGTCGGTGCTCCCGGCCGAGCTGAACTGCACGGTGAGCGGCGCGTTTCCGGCCTTCGGGTTGGCGTTGATCGCCGCGATCGGCGCCTGGCCGGTGCCCGAGTTGTACTCGATCCTGTACACCGCCGAGTTGGCGTCGCCGCCGAACCAGCCGGTGCCGTAGTCGAGCACGTACAGCGCGCCGTCCGGCCCGAACTCCATGTCCATCACCTGGGTGCCGGTCCAGGTGGGGAAGGGCTCGATCGAGCCCACCCCGCCACTGGCGTTCAGGGTGACCGTCTTGATCCACCGCCGGCCGAACTCGCCGATGAACACCTTGCCGTTCATCGACGACGGGAACTTCACGTCCGAGACGAGACCGGCGTCGTAGTTGTAGACCGGGGCGTTCATCGGCGACCAGCTTCCGCAGCACAGCTCCGACCGGTCCTGGCCGACCCCGTACGGCAGCCAGGCCGCGCGCGAGGCCGGGAGCTGGGCGATGCCGGTGTTGTTGCGCGAGTTGTTCGTCGGCCCGCCGGCGCAGTTGAACGCGGAGCCCGAGGGCCCGGACGGGAACGTGAAGTCGATGTACGGCACGTTGAACTGTGAGCAGTACGGCCAGCCGTAGAAGCCGGGCTGGGTGATGCGCTCGAACGAGACCGACGCCGCCGGGCCCCGGGTGGCGCTGGCGCTGCCCGCGTCCGGCCCGTAGTCACCCAGGTAGACGATGCCGGTGGCCTTGTCCACGTTCATCCGGAACGGGTTGCGGAACCCCATCGCGTAGATCTCTGGCCGGGTGTTCGCGGTGCCGGGCGCGAACATGTTGCCCGCAGGGACGGTGTAACCGCCGCCCGCGCTCGGCTTGATCCGCAGCACCTTGCCGCGCAGGTCGTTGCTGTTGCCGGAGGTGCGCTGCGCGTCGTAGGCCGGGTTGCGGTCGGTCCGCTCGTCGATCGGCGTGTAGCCGCTGGAGTCGAACGGGTTCGTGTCGTCACCGGTGGAGAGGTAGAGGTTGCCGGCCGCGTCGAAGTCGATGTCGCCGCCGACGTGACAGCACATGCCGCGGCTGGTGGGGACGTCGAGGACGGTGACCGCGGAGGCCGCGTTGAGGGTGTGGTCCGCGTTGACCGTGTACCGGGCCAGCCGGTTCACCCCGTTGAACGGGGCGAACTGGGCCGCCGTACCGGAGGCCGGCGCGTCACCGCCCGGGGTGGACAGCGGCGGAGCGTAGTAGACGTACACCCACCGGTTCGTCGCGAAGTTCGGGTCCGCCTTGATGCTCTGCAGGCCCTCCTCGTCGTGCGTGTACACCGGGATGGTGAGAGCCACCTTGGTGTTGCCCAGCACGTCGGTGTAGCGGATCACGCCGTCGCGCGACGTGTGCAACACGCCCCGGTTGGGCAGGACGGTGAGGCCCATCGGCTCGCCGGTCTCCGCCGCGCCCTTGGCCAGCGTCACCTGGGTGTAGCCGGGCGCCGCGAGGGCCGCGGGTGCCGCTGCCTTCGAGGCTGCCTTCGAGACGGTGCTCGGTGCGGCCTGTGCCGGTGGAGGACCCAGGCTGAGGGCGGTCGCCAGTACGGCGACGCATGCGACGAGTTTTCTTAACATGATCGGTGGTGCTCGCTTCCTGTAGTACGAGTCCATACAGGCGTGCGCCGATCACGCCAACGACGCGGAGAGGCGGGGGAATCCCTCGGCGACGTCGCTCGGACAAACTGTGACCGCTATGGGTAAAACAGTCAACAGTTCTCTGTCAGGGGTTGTGAGTGGCCTCGTCTTCGAGGCTTCGGGCGCCGCGGGGCTGTGACGAACCGTCAAGCGACCGCGTGCGGACACGTTGGAGGGCATCACGAAGGCGGCCGTCGCCGGCCGTCACGGTCGGCCATGACGCCATGACGCCATGACACTGGGGAGGCGGGGATGGCGCCGGGACGAGGGGGTCGTCCCGCTCGCCGGCCGGGGGAATCAGGTGGCGGTGAGCGCCGGTGCTGTCGGCGCGTACCGGCCTCCACCGGTAGGTGACGAGCGGGACCGGGTCGGCGGAGCGGTCGGCGTACGCCCTCGCCGACCCGGCTATCTCCCTTGCGCCGGCGGCGCGGCGCCGGCCTGGCGCCGCGCCCGCCGTCAGCAGGTCGCGGTGGTACGGATCGGCAGTCGCATGACGACCTCCAGGCGTTAGAGGGGGTGGGGGGTGTGGGGGGTGTGGGGGCTGGCCGATCACCGATCGCGGCGCGGGGCCGCGGTCGGTGGAAGCGCGTGGTCAGGTGCGGTGGTACGAGTACGGAGTGAGCCGGGGCCGTGGAAACCCGGTGATCGGTAGGGCCCGCGAGCCTGCCTCGACCGCCGTCGCCGTACGGTGCCGAGCCCTGCGGGTGAGGTGGTTCGCTCCCGGCCGCTCCGGCTCCGGCTCGACGGCCGCGCGCCCGCACGGTGATTCGAGTCTGCGATCGATCCCGGCCTCGGGCAGCGACCTCTCGCCGCGCGAGGGACGAAGAGTGCGGTGCTGCAATCGCAAATCGCTGCACCTCCTGAACTTTCGCCATCTTTGCGGCTCATTCGGTCATTCTGCTGCGATCTTAAAATGTTACGTGCAGGCTGTCCAGATGTTACGGCCGACTTCGTCAGACTTTCGTCGTGTCGCGACGAAAGTCCAATGTTGTTGGTCGAAACTCCATCCTGCGCGGCGCGGGGAGCGGTAAGCCCCGCAACATTCGCCCGGCACCGGGTTATGGAGCCACCGCGGCTCACGCACACCGCTCCAAGGGTGCACTGCTCCAACGGCGCGTCAGCCGGGGGATGAAAAAGGTGCGGTGTGTGCCCGCGGGGAATCGTCGCAGCGAGCGGACCCGCCACGACACGGACGCGCAGGGACGCGCCGCCGCCGGCGCGTCCCCGCGGCTGCGTCACCGAAGGGGTCTGACGGATCGGTCGCCGTACAGGACGCCGCGGCCGTAGCCACTGAAGTACACCTGGCCGTAGACGGCCGGGTCGCCGGTCAGCGCCTCGGGAACGCCGCCGAACCGGTGCCGGTCGTCGTTGATGCGTACCCAGCTCGCGCCGGCGTCGTCGGAGCGGAAGAGACCACGCTGCCCGCCGATCAGCGCGCCGGTGTACAGCGCCGGATAGGTCCGGCCGGGTGCCGCCTTGCCGAAGCCGATGTTGTCGGCCTGCTCCACGCCGAACACCCTGTGAACGTGGCCCCGGAGTCGGTCGAGTACCACAACCCGTAGATGGTCCAGGTGGCGCCGCCGGCCACCCAGACGTCGCCCTCGCGCCCGGGTACCGCCTTGACGCGCAGATTCCAGTTGGAGGCAGGCGGCGGTGGCGGTGAAGCTGGCCCCGCCATCGGCGCTGACGTGGAAGGTGCCGTTCGAGAATGCGTAGAACTTCATGGGATCGACCCGGTCCGACGCGATGATCGCGTTGGCGGGTACTCCGGTGGAGGGAGTCCAGGACGTGCCGTAGCCGACCGAGTGGACCACCTGCTGGCCCGAGTCGCCCGGCGCCCAGACGAACCGGCTGCCGTCGGCCGCGGCGGCGATGCTGCCGCCGGAGTTCACGCCGCTGGGCTCGACGCCCTGGAACCAGGTGACGCCGCCGTCTGTGGAGAACGCCGCATGACTGTCGCCGGGCCGGCCGGCGTCGTTGAAGTCGCCGGCCCGCACGATGACCTTCGGATTGCGCTCCGCGACGTCGATGCTCCTGGTGGTGGTGAAGGCCGGCGAAGTGAAGATCGTCTTCGGGGCCGCGTTCAGGTCGTCGTAGCGGAAGCCGCCCACATCGCCCATGGCGCTGAGCAGCGCGCCCCCCGGAGGCCTGATCAGGCCCTGAACCGCGCCTTCCTCCAGACCCTCGACCTCGGGAGTGATGGCGACGTTGCCCCCGGTGTCCCAGGCGCTTAGGTTCTTCGTGCCGGCGATGCCCGGGCCGCCGTTGAACAGCATGTGGTCGGAGTCGAACGGGTCGATCTCCATCGACGAGATCGCCTGACCGATCTTGGGCACCAGGATCGGCGGGTTGGACTGCTCGCCCATGGTGGCCCACGGTGTGTCGGTGACGTCGAACTCGTACCGCAGCTTGCGGTCGGGCCAGGCGCCCCAGTACCAGATGCGGCTCCAGGTGGTCCCGGAGTCGGTGCTACGCCAGATGATGCCGTCCGGCCACCATGACACCTGGGTACCGACCATGATCATGCCGGGACGGCGGTGGTCGACGGTCAGGCCGGAGTAGCCGAAGTAGTCGTCGCCGCCGGTGGAGGGGACGGGGCTGATCTGCGTCTACGCGCCGGTGACGGTTGGTACTTCCAGACGTCGCCCTTGCCGCCGCTGAACGGGCCGGTGGTGTCGCTGGTGGCGATGTACAGCAGGTGGTTGATCGGGTCCACCCCTCCCTTGTGCGGCAGGTACCCGGTTGGCGCGCCGGCCAGCGGAGCCCAGGTCGCGCCGCCGTCGGTGCTGCGGTACACCGATCGCCCTTGTCCGCGACGTCCACGTAGATGGTCTTGGTCCTGTTCCCCGCGCGGCCGGTGGTCTTGTCGAACGTCACCTAGACGAGGCCCGCGTCCTCCGCGCCGCCGGGCGTCTGCGGGTCGTCACCGGAGTGGGGGAAGCCGGTCACCCGCGCCTATCTCACCCCACCGTCGGTGCTACGCCACAGGCCGTTCCCGCTGGGCGCGGCCAGGTACAGGATGTTGTCGTTGTTCGGGTCCACCGCCAGTCGCTCGCCCATGGTGCGGCCCGGCATGTTGCCGCCCAGGTGGAACGGCAGGACCGTGGTCCTCCAGGTGTCGCCCTTGTCGTACGAGCGCAGGACGGCGCCGTTGTCGGGGTCCTGGTGTACATGCCGACGGCGGCCCACACCCTGTTCGCGTCGGCGGGGCTCGCGGCGACCGGCGGCGCGGACGACGTGATCGCGAGGGAAGCGCGCAGCACCGCCGTCATCAGGCAGACGACGATTCTGACGACCTCCCGCCGACCCGATCCGCTGCTCGTCATTCCGCTCCTCCTGATCGATGCGGGAACCCCGTGGCGCCGCCCGAACCGTCCGGGACGCGCCCCCCGGTGGCCGGGCGAAACCGGCCGATCGTGAGCCGGAGGCACGCGGACGATCCACGTGGATGTCCGCCGTGCGTCCGGGAGGTGGATACTGCGGCGTTCACTCCTTCGGCGCACGCCGGTCACCTTCTCCGTCATTTCTCTGGCGGGATGACGATGATGCCGTGGAGCAAATTCGATGTATCGAGACCCGTCAAGGGACGCTTGAGCCGCATTCTCCGAGCGTGGTAATCCACCGCGGCCTTACTGGTGCGTTTCCATCCCGCCCCGGAGACGCCGCGTTGTAAATTTCACCGCCAGGTGACCGAAGCGGTCACCCGTCGCGCCACGGCCGTACAAGGCTCTGCTGAGAAAACGTGCTCCGTGAAGGGGCGGCCGATTAGTCATACTTATGTCAGGGATCACAAAGAGGACCCGTCGTGACCGGGACTCCATGTGAGGGCGGATGCCGGCCGGGCCACGAGACGGAAGGGCCACGATGGTTCCCGACGTCGCGACCCCTCCAAGGAGGATCCACGCGATCATCACGACGGCGGCCAGGTAAAGCATTTTGCGGCCGGTTCGGGAGTAGCCTCTCAATAGTGGTCAGCGACCAAGGGCGGGGCGGAGTTGAACGAGAAAAATCAGAAGTCCCTGTTAACACTGTTGGCAGAGGTGTCTGCGATACTTGCGCTAGTTCTAGCGGCACCAGGGTTGCTGATTTCTTTCCTCGCGTACCAGAACGATCTTCTCCAGGATACGGCTGATCCGCAACTGCCCGTTGTTGCGAGTCCGAAAACCTCACCGTCTGCTACTAAAACCTCATTGCACGCTACTATGAGTGCCTCCGAGAACCCTAAGACGGGAGTGGTACGTTACGGCGGCATCTCTTCTTGCGACAGGAAGGCGGTGTTGTCTGCCATCGGGCAGCCCAGCCCTTCAGCCTGGTCATGTTCAATAGGTGACGGCTCTGAGGTCTCGTTCGATTCGCGTTGCACTTACGTGAAGAGCCGTGCGACGGACAACCATGTGGACTGCCCTGCTAACGCAAGAATTCCCAGCAGTAGTAACTCGTAAAGCGTTGTGCCCTTCAAGATTACGACCCTGGGCGAAGCACAGCGGATTTTTTATAGCCGTGTACGTCGGCGAGCGCCACCATATTGAAAAGCCGGGGACTCGCCCCAAGGTGTGGGCACCGGTTGTCATACGGCGAGCAGCACCCTATCGACGGTTTGCTGCTCGTAGTCGATCGGGTTCGGATAGCCCAGGGTGGAGTGTCTCCTGCGGATGTTGTAGTGAGTGATCCGCTTGAAGACGGCCAGGCGGGCTTCGCGCGCCGAGGACCAGTACGTGGCGCCCTGCAGCGTCTCGCGTTTCAACATGGTGTCGAACGTCTCTGCCGCGGCGTTGTCGCCGCTGGACCCCACGGCTCCCCTGGACTGACGCACGCGAGCTCGGCGCAGACCCTGGCGAACTCGGCCGAGGTGTACTGCTTCCCATGATCGGCACCACGTCCGTGGACGTGACCGATCGACAGTGAGCGGCGCGGCACCTGGGTCAACGACTGAATCGTCCCCAAGCAGGTGGCCCGCCTCGGTGAGCTGTTTATCCCGTTGGCCGAGCCAGTGAGGCGCCCCGGATCTTCCGGACACAACGTCTGATGGGGCGATCTGCCCTGATGGCGGCTATGCGGGCATGTATGTCACCGTTACGCAGATGGGCGGCGTCGACAACGACGAGATCAACGGAGTGATCGTATGGTCACGCTTGCTATACCGATTCACCGTCTGACGAGCTGGCCGAGTTCGAACTGGATGAAGCCGTGCTCGGGGCGCAATACGGCGTACACCAAGAAGGCGGTGGCAAGGATTTGGGGCGCTAGTGTGCGCATCCACGGGAAGCGCCCCTGATACCCGTAGAACAACGCAAGGCGCGGAATCGGTCTGATCTGGCGCCAAGTCCTAAGCTCGATGCCGAAGCCGACGATCGTGAGGATCGCCCACACAAACAACGAACGTTGCAGTGCCCACCATGCTGGACCTTGCCCGAGAGCCCAGTCCACCAGGACCTGGGCCAGAACCCCCGCTCCGTAGGCGAGTACCAGAGGCAGCGCCTTCCAGGGGCTGATCTGTCCCGGTAGTTCGCGCCAAAGAAGCCCAAGGACGAAACCCGCCATGAACCACACGACCAACTCACCGATAATCAAGCCCGTGATCGTGATGACGGCCAGCGCCCAACCGTCGTCGAGGTCTCCTCGCTGTGAGGATATATCCAGCCAGGTGAACCAGACGGTGGGTAACACGCCCAGCGCCAGTGCGACTCGTCCGCCGAAAAGCGCGTTGCGTCCCGCGTCCTTGTACGGGCCGTAGGCCCGGACGGTGCCGTAACCTCCAGAGGCCATCGTCCGCAAATCCATGAGCGCTTGACGGCCGGCTCGTACCACCGTCGCTCGCTCGGGTTCAGGTTGGCGCAGTACTGCCCACCTTCGGGTCTCCTGAAGGGTGATGGACAGTACAGGCGCGGCCACCAGGATGCTCAGCGGTAGCCACACGCTTGCCACGTAGATCTCCCATGTCAGCGTCGAGACGCAAAAGATCCAGATCACGGCGCGGCGATCGGGGCCGTTCAGGTCGGGCTCGGCCAGGGACGCCCGCTTACGCAGAACAGCGGCCAGTGCGATGATCGGCAGGACCCACAGGACATCGTCGAGTGCGATCGCCAACTCCCACGGAAACCAGGTGGCAGGGCCGCTAAGCGTCGCCCACGCGGCCTCGAAACTCGCCACGCTGGAGTTGTCGTATAGATACATAATGCGGATCGCGGCGTACCAGCAGATGACGACGGCGGAAAGCGCCGTGCCGATGAGGATCACCGATACGGCAGGACGACCGCGCCACTTCGGCTCCCGGATGGCGTTCACTAGGACCTGTTTTGTGGATCATCTGAGCCAGAGCAGTAGGCAGGCGATGGTCACGGCTGATCGGTAGTGGGCGGCGAGCTTGTCGTAGCGGGTGGCGATGCCTTTGAAGTGCTTGAGCCGGTTGAAGCAGCGTTCGACGACGTTGCGCCGCTTGTAGCGGATCGGGTCGAAGGCATGGCGGCGGTGTCCGCGGCGGGCTCGTCCGGCCAGTTGGTCGGCGCGCTCGGGAATGGTGGCGCCAATGCCGCGTCGGCGTAGGTAGGTGCGGATGGCGCGGGAGCTGTAGCCCTTGTCGGCGATCACATGGTCGGGCCGGGTGCGGGGCCGGCCGGCGCCGGTGCGGGGCACGCGGATGGCCTCCATCACGGCGGTGAACTGGGTGCAGTCGTTGACGTTGCCGCCGGTGAGCACGAAGGCCAGGGGCAGGCCGCGCC
>NZ_JBEZZK010000007.1:0-389278 GCF_040639135.1 Streptosporangium sp. NPDC023963 | reverse complement strand
GTTGTGTTTTTGGTGTTGGGGGGGGGGGGGGGGGCGGGGGGGGGGGCCCCCCCCCGCCCCCGCCCCCACCGCTCGGCGACGTACCGTGTGCCGTCCTCCTGCCGCGACCGTCCCGGCACCGGACGACCCAACGGCCCACCCGAAGCGGCCCGAAGCTGCTCACAGCGGTCCGAAGCGGCCCGAAGCCATGTGAGAGCCGGCGAGGCCGGACGCACCGAAACACGGAGACCAGGCGTCCCGATATATCGGGTATCTCAGGTCTTCGTCCTCCGGCCGGGCTACGCCGCCTCATCCCGCCGATGATCGACCGTCCAGGAATCGGGGACCGCACGATCCAGGTCAGCAAGCGATGTCAGAAAGGTGTGTTCATGAGCAGCGAAGCTGTGGATGAGTTCGTCGAAACCAAGGTCCAGTCGCACCACCGGGAAATCGTGAACACGCTGCGCACGCTCATGAAGGAGTGCGCCCCCGAGGCGACCGAGGTGATCAGCCGCGGGTCACCCGCCTGGCAGCAGGGCCGCAAGATCCTGGCGATCGTCAGCGTCAGCAAGACGCACATAACCTTCGCCTTCGCCCGAGGCGCGGAGTTCGAGGACTCCTTCGGCCTGCTGGACGGCGTCGGGAAGACGACGAGGCACGTCAAGCTCAAGAAGCCGGAGACCATGAACCTGGAGGCCCTGCGCGACTACGCGCGGCAGGCCGTGCGGCTGGAGCAGGAGTAGCCGTCGTACCGGCGCACGCGCTGCCCGCCGCGGCGACGCTCGCGGTGGGCGCGGTGGGCGCGGTGGGCGCGGTGGGCACGGCCCTCGTCGGTCTGATGGGTGGGCCCGGGCATGTGTCTCCCACCACACGCCCGCCCAGGTCGTCGCGGTCGCGGCGGCCGAAGCGGGCGTGGCGTGGGCGGTGCTCGCGCCGGTGATCTGAGCGGGGGACGCCCGCGGGCCTGGACAGGGAACGATCCCGGGAAACGGGACCGCGACCGGGAACGATCCCAGGAAACGAGGCCGGGACCGGGACCGATCCCAGGAAACGGGACCGATCCCAGGAAACGGGATCGGGACCAGGACTGGGACCGGGATCGCGAACGATCCCGGGAACAGAGGCGCGGCCAGATCCATCGAAACAGGGCGTGGAGAACTCGATTCGCGGTACCGGGTGAAAAGGGGTGACCGGACCAAGGAAACGGAGTTCACGCTTGAGTGTGGAAACAGACCTGGACGACGCGGAGGTGATCAAGCGTGCCCGGCGTGATCCCGCCGCTTTCTCGGTGCTGTTCGACCGGCACGCCCCCGCCCTGCACCGTTACGTGACGCGGCGCCTGGGAGACTCGATGGCCGACGACATCGTGGCCGAGACGTTCCTCACCGCCTTCCGGCGGCTCGGGCGCTACGACACCGATTACCGCAATGCCCGCCCCTGGTTGTACGGCATCACCGCCAACCTCATCGGCAAGCACCGCCGCGCAGAGGTCAGGGCGTACCTCTCGCTGGCCAGAACTGGGGTGGACGAGGTGGCCGAGAGCTACGCCGACCGGGTGGAGTCCCGGGTGACGGCCTCGGCGGCGCAACGCGATCTGGTGAGGGCACTCGCCGTGCTGTCGCCGAAGGACCGCGAGGTGCTGCTGATGATCGCCTGGGCGGATCTCAGCTACGAGGAGACGGCGCGGGCACTTGGCGTCCCCATCGGCACGGTGCGCTCGCGGCTGCACCGTGCCAGGAGAAAGACCCGCGAGGCCCTGGGCGGGGTCGATCCGTCCGCCATCTCGGAGGAGGAGACCGGTCGTGGATGACCTGAAGCTGCTGAGTGAGCTGCGGGCGGACGCGCCCGAGCCCGACGCCGACCGTCTGCGCGCGCTGCGGGCGCGTTCTCTGCGCCGCCGCAGCCGGTTCCGGCCCGTGCTCTCGCTGCCGATGGCCGTGACGGCGGCCGTCGCGGTGATCGCGGCGGTGATCGTGGTGGTGAACGACGACGAGCGGCCGGTCGTGCCGCCGTCCGTCACCGTGGAGGCGACGCCGGTGAGCGCGGAGGTCATGCTGAGGAAGGCGGCGCTGACGGCCGAGAAGCGCCGGCCTGAAAGCACCCCTCTCCGTCCCGACCAGTGGCTGTACCGCAAGAGCGTCGTCACGCAGCCCGCCGACGGCTCGACCGAGGTCCAGGAGTACTGGACGCGCTACGACGGCACCAGGCAGGCGACCCGGATGGGCTCGCGCCCGATGGAGACACGGACCATCGGGCCGGACCCGGGTGACGACGACCTGTCCCCCCGGCAGTACGCGGCCAGGCTGGCCAAGCTGCCCACCGACCCGGACAGGCTGCTGGCCCACGTCAAGGGCGACCTGCACTGGAGGGACAAGCCGGACGAGGAGCGCGGTCTCCACGAGCACCCGGACGCGCGGGCGTTCCGAGTGCTGTCGCTCTACCTCGGCCAGGAGGAGTACATGCCGCCCAAGCTGGAGGCCGCGATCTTCCGCGCCCTCGCCAGGATTCCGGGAGTCCGGGTGGACCTCGGCGTACGCGACGCGGTGGGCAGGTCGGGCATGGGCATCGCCTACGAGGTCGGCAGCCCGGGCTACGGCACGCAGCGCGACGAGAACGGCCAGGTCACCGAACGGTCCTACGTCATCCTCGACAGCACGACCTATCGCCATCTCGGCACGCGGACGGACTACCTGCAGGACTATCTCATCAACGGCGAGGTGGCCTTCCGGAAGGGGAGCGCCTTCGTGACCGCCGAGGTCGCGTCGGGAGTCGTCGACGAACCCGGACAGATCCCTTAGGAAGACGACGCCGGACGGGTTCCCCGGGGAGTCGACGCCCGGGGATCGAGAACAGCCGGAGCGACGTCGTCCGGTAGGGGCGTGTCGTCGGTCGTCCAGGGCGACGGTGACGCCGCCGGAGAAGACGGAGTCATGGAGTTCGATCGCCTTGATCTTGAAATTCTCGGGGACGTCGAGGAGCAGGGTCCCGTTGAAGGCGCGAACGCCCAACCGAGCCTTCTCGAGAACTCGCTCAGGACGAAGAGCCCGCGGCCAGCGCGGTGACCAGGCCGTTGAGACGGCCGAAGGCCCGGGCCATGCCCAGGTGGTCGATATAGTCGCGGGACTCGACGATGACGCCGTCACGTACCCGTGACACGAAGGTGCACGGCACCGCGAAGGGACGGCCGCCGAACGAGCCGACGTAGTCGAACTCGAAGACGACCACCTCGGGATCGGCCGTCTCATGGACATGACCCACGGGCTCGAACCGGTCGGCCCGAGCCTGGGCCGGCCCTCCGGCGAAATGCCGGCGCAGCTCGGCACGGGTGCGCAGCGGCGTATCGCCCAGCGGCGCGAACGGGTGCCGGACGTCGGTCTGCTCGGCGTACAGGCCGGTCAGGTGGTCGAGCTCGGCCTCCCGCTCGTGCTCGGTGAGCTCGTCGGCGATCAGGCGGCTGACTCCCGCGGCGACGGCCTGGACGACCTCCGCTGGTGTGTACGGCTGTGGCATGGCATCCTCCCAAGGTAACCGTAGTCTGGACTACGAAAAGCGTACCGTAGTCCAGACTACGTTTAAAGCCCTTAAATGAGATCAGAGATCAGGAGGAGGCCGGATGCGGCAGGACGCACGGGAGAACCGGGAACGGATCCTGGCCGCGGCGGAGGCGGTGTTCGGGGAGTACGGTGCCGCCGGGTCGACAGAGGAGGTGGCCCGGCGGGCCGCCGTCAGCATCGCCACGGTCTTCCGCCACTTCCCGACCAAGGAGGAGCTGATCGAGGCTGCGCTGCTGCGGCATTTCGAGCAGCTCACCGACCTGGCCCACGCGCTCGTCGCCGACGCCGACCCGGCCGTGGCATGGCGCGCCCTCATACGGACGATGATCGAGACCGGCGCCACCAAACTCACCCTCATCTCCCTGGTGGCCGAGCGCGACGAGTTCCCCGCCGGCGCCGTCGCCGCGTCGAACCGGTTGAAGTCCGTGGTCGGCGAGGTCCTGCGCCGGGGACAGGACGCCGGGGTCGTCCGGTCCTCGGTCACGGTCGAGGAGGTCTATCTGCTCATCCGCGGCCTGGCCCAGGCATCGGCGACGACGCCGCCCCCGCCCGACACCCTGGCCCGCGCCATCGACGTCGTCCTCACCGGCCTGGCGCGGCCCGGCCGGTCAGCACCCACCCCCGCCTGACCGGCCATACGCGAGACCGGGAAGAACCCCGCCGCAGCACCGGCCGGACATGGTCAGGACGGGGACGAAGTGGTCGGCTGGGGGCGGGCCGGGGTGCCCTGCGGGGACCGGGAAGAGGTCGGGTGTCGGTCAGTGGTCCAGCCAGAACTGGAGCTTGAGCAGGGTGAAGCCGACGATGTCCGGCGTGAACTCCTCGTGACCGAGAGCCTTGCGGTGGATTCTGACCTGCCAGACGCCGTTCTCCCTGCCGAGGTCGAATTCCGCGCCGTAGGACACATCCCCGGACCACTGGTCAACGGATTGGATCCTTCCGGAGGTCAGGCGCACGCTCCCGGACCAGGTCCTGTCCCAGGTGTCGAGAGCAGGTGGCGGCCCGTCCCAGAGCTCGTATCTGATCAGGCATCTTTCGCTGTCGATCTCGTCGATCGCGATCCCGTCGTCGCCGACGCCGATCCAGCCCTCCTCGTCGAAGGGGATCTCATCAAGGACCCAGTCCTCGTCGACGCATGCGACGCCGGACAGATACTTCGGTATCTCGCGCTCATCGAGGAGCTCGGTGACGATGTTCGCCATGGTCTTCCTGACACTTTCGAGGTCGGGGGCGAGAGTGAGAGGCAGGGCCCGTGGAGGAGACCGGCGCTCCCTTGGTCACATCGGCGTCGTGGACGGCACCTCACCCCCGGTCGTCCCGGTCGGATCGCTCCAGGACCAGGGCGGTGGCCGTGCCGTCGATCAGGGCTCGGAGGCCGTGTTCGAAGGCGTCCTCGCCGAACGAGCCGCCGCTCTCGCGGAACGCCGCGATCAGGGTGGCCTCCATGCCCCCGTCGAGCATTCCGGCCAGCGCCGCGAGCCCGTCCGCGGGCGTGCCCGAGGACGCCTGGCGCTTGGTCTGCTCCTGCAGGACGCACCCGTTGACGTAGCGGGTGAGGGCCGTGATCGTGCGCAGCGCCAGGACCGGGGTGAAGCCGCGGCCGACCATGGCGGTCAGCTCCTCGTCGAACATCCTGATCGTCGCCGGGCTCAGGCTCGCGGCGTTGGCGACGAGGCGGGCGCCGTCGCGGTGGGCGCGCAGGGAGTCGCGGTACGCGCGGGCCCGGCGGGCGAGCCAGTCCTGCCAGGACTCGCCCCCGCGGGGCGGTCCCATCCCGGCGGCCAGGACGATCGCGTCGGCCATCCCGTCGAGCAGTTCCTGCTTGTTGCGCAGGTGCCAGTACAGGGCGGGCGACTGGACGCCCAGCTCCGAGGCGAGCCGGCGCACCGTCAGACCGTCCAGGCCGACCTCGTCGAGCAGCCGCAGCGCCGTATCGATCATCGTCTGCCGGGTCAGGCCGGCCCCCCGCTTGTTCTCGCCCATCGGTTGACACCTTAACAGCGCTAAGGAAGCATGACGGCGGCGCGCACTTAGCGCTGCTAAGGAAAACTCGCGTGCCGGGCATCCCGAGATGCCGGCCGTGGAGGGGAGAGCCATGTCCACCATGCGGGAACAGCGCCTGACCAGGGCGCTGCTGACCTGCGGCGCCGTAGCCGGACCACTGTTCGTCCTCGCGGTCGTGATCCAGGACTACACGCGCGCAGACTTCGACCCCCGGCGGCAGCCGCTCAGCATGCTGAGCCTGGGCGACCTGGGGTGGATCCAGATTGCCAACTTCGTGATCACCGGGCTGCTGAACATCGCGTTCGCGGCCGGGCTGTGGCGGGCGCTGCGTCCGGGCCGCGGCGCCACCTGGGGTCCGTTACTGATCGGCGCGTACGGGACCGGCCTGGTCGCCGCCGGTGTCTTCCGCTTCGAACCGGCGTGGGGCTACCCGCCCGGCGCACCGCGGGGCCTTCCCGACGACCCGGGCCTGGGCTACATCCTGCACGGCGCCGCCTTCGGCCTGGTGTTCGTCTCCCTGGTCGCGGCGTGCTTCGTCTTCACCCGCCATTTCGCCGTACGGGGAGAGCGCGGATGGGCGCTCTACTGCGCGGCCACCGGCGTGGCGCTTCCCGCCCTCTACCTGCTGGCGGGACTGCTGTCGGACGGCGGCGAGAACTCCCGGCCGCTGAGCCTGCTCCTGCGCGCCATCGCGTTCCTGGGCTGGGGATGGGCCGCGGCACTCGCGGTGCGGGTGCGAGGATCACACGCGCCGACCGGCCGGAGATTATTCGAGCAGGTCGCAGAGGTCCGAGCCCAGGTCGTCGCCGACCATGCGCAGGGCGGTCTCGGCACGGGAGGCAAGGGCGATAGGCGAGACCCTGGTAACCAGGTGGGCGTGGGTGAGGCGGTCGAGAGCGGCTCCGACCAGCGGAGCGGTCACACGGAGGGCGGCGGGGAGCGCGACACCCCCGGTGGAACCGCCGTGCAGCACGATGTTGCGGCAGCGGTACAGGCGCCTGAGCGAGACCTCCACATAGAAGCGCACCCGGTCCAGCACACGCCTCTCGTCGGCGAGCAGCTCGCGCAGGCGCAGGACGGAGGCGACGTCACTGCCGGTCCGCCAGGAGCGCACGAGGGGAAGTGAACCTCCGCTCCTCAGCTCGGCGGCGATCACCGCTGCCCGGCTCCGGTTCGACCCGCACGCTTCGAGGCGGGCGGTGAGGTCGTCGCCCTTCACCTCCCGGATTCGGTAGGAGAGCGCGGTGAGCTCGGCGCGTGGCCAGGAGGCGGCGACCAGAGCAGCGGCACGGGCCGCGGCCACCACCTTCTCCCGCTCGTCGGGGTCGCGGGCCTCGGTGAGCAGAGACTCCAGAGCCGCCCAGCCTCCGGCGATCGCGGGCGCGAGCGGCCCCTGGTTGAGCGCGGAGGCGATCTCCAGGGCATCGTCGAGCGTGCTCCTTGCCTGCTCGCCGAAGCGTTGCGTCTCCCCACCGACCACGTAGAGCTGACGTTCGGCGGCCAGCGACAGCACCTGGGCTCCCCTGGCGGGCGGCTGCAGCGGAACCGGCCTGGTCTCTCCGATGACGTACGCGTCACCGAGGGGGAGAACGGGTCCGCTCGCGGCGAATCTTGCCCTGGCCTGCATCCGCTCGACCAGGTCGGAGACGATCTCCACGGCACGGGTGGAGTCTCGCGCCTCGACGGTGAAGACCAGCGAGCCCACGATCCGCTCCGGAGGTTTGAGCCCCGCCTCCGCGATCAACATCTGCGTCTCGGCAACCGCCCGCCAGTGCGGCAGATGCCCGGCCAGTTCCTCGTGTCTGTGCAGGGCTTGGAACGGGACGACGACATGCCAACTGCGCGGCGGCGTGGCGATCAGGGTCGCCGCCTCCGAGAGCAGGTCCGTGGCCGAGAGGTTCTGGCGCCCGTCGCGGAGCCAGCGCTGTAGGCCGGAGAGGCTGTGCCCGCTGTCGAGCAGGTGGGAGGCGACGGCACGGGCGACCCGCTCGGGTGCGGGCGGGGCGTCGACGGCGACGCGGGTGGCCCAGCGGTCCAGGTAACCGGGGCGGGCGATGTCGATGAGGTGGCGCAGCTTGCGGCGTCCGTCGCTGGCGAGCGTCAGGGTGGTCTTGACGCATTCCTGCAGCTCGCGTCGGTAGGTCCCGGACCCCATTGCCGGGTCGTTGCCGAGGAGCCGCTCCATGGTGTGGCGCTGCCAGTCGACCGCGCCCTGCGACAGCACCCTGCGATCGACCCAGATGCCCGCCTCGTGCAGCTCCTCCAGGGCGAGGAGGGAGCTCACATCCCAGAGTCGGCGTGTCCACGGGGTAGTGACGCTGCTGAAGTCGAGCAGCCGGGTCGTGACATGCCGTGAGTAGGCGGACCGAGGATCACGCCCGATGGAGATTGCGTTCATGGCGGCGCAGCCTCGGGTGGGGGAGAACAAGGGGGAAGAAAAGAGGGCGCGGTCCGAAGACCGCGCCCTCAGAGGCGTGAAGCCCCGGGTAAGCATGTGCTCGCTTTCGCGACTCCCCGAATATACCCCGCATCGCGCTGATCGATCGCGATTTTTCGCGAAGCCTCGGCTACCGTCTCGCATCCCTGGGCGCCGGGAGGGGCACGACCTTCTCGAGGCGTGGGCGTCGCCCCACAGCATCCTGGAGCATCTGCGGTCAGGACGATCATCACCAAAGGTTGGGGAGTTCCCGCGGACGCCGGGCAGTGTGGTCATCGTCACCCCGCCCCGTTCCGGTCGATCGTGTTCGTCAACTGACCGGTTTCACGCCGACGAACACGATGAGATGTTCAGAGTGGTCGTTCACCGGATCTTCGCCCAGTAAATCCTTGGCGTTGAGGAGCGCGTGTATGAGCGGTGGGTGCATACGTCTCATCCGTAAAATGTCGATGCCGCTGACCGAATCATTCGCGGGCGGGGAGTATAGGCAGAGCCACCGACATTTTTGACAAGGCTGCTCTTCGTCCAGCAATCGATGCGTCGGTCTGCAGGTTGTATTGGCCGCTTGAGCTGCATGAACAGAGGAGGCACTCAGTTTCGTTTTCGTTTCTATGACAGCTTTCTTTGAACATCGGGCGCCACTTGGAACGCGGAATGTGAGGTCCCCGTTACGCTACCGATTGTGAAGGCTATCCGGTGTCCCCGATTATGTCTTTACTTTCTTACTGGTTCCATGTGAAGATCACTCCGGCCCAATACCGTTTACCGGAAAGGTTAGAGTGAAACCGCAGAAACCAAGACCTGGCGTTCTGTCCCGTAACCGTCGCCGCGCCTCGCTGATAGTCGCAGTGGGGCTGTCCACCTCGCTGCTCGTGGCCCCCGCCGCGGCCGATCCCACCCCAACACCGGCGCCCGTCTCTCCTGTGCCGCGACCGGCCGCCACCTCTGATCCAGTGGAGACAGCACAGCGGGAGGCGAAGCGGCAGAACAAGCAGGTCGAGATCGACGCCCTGAACACCGAGAACTCGACGACAGTGGCCACCAGCAACGGCAAGACGCTGGGCACGTACGTCTACAGTGCGCCCATCCGGGTCAAGAAGGACGGAGCCTGGGCGGCGATCGACACGACCCTGGTGGAGGAGGACGGGATCGTCCGTCCCAAGGTCTCCAAGGTGGAGGTGACCTTGTCGGCCGGTGGTGACACCACGCTGGCCAGGACCAAGACAGGTAAGGGCGAGGCAGCGGTCGGCGCGCCGACCGCGCTGCCCAAACCGGAACTGTCGGGTAGCACGGCCACCTACCGGTCGGCCTACGGCCCCGGAATCGACCTGGTCGTCACCGTCACGCCCACCGGCCTGCGCCAGGAGGTGGTGATCCCCCAGCGCCCGGACGGAAAACTCGACCTCCGTCTTCCGGTGAAGCTGCCGACCGGGGTGAAGTACGGCAAGGACGCGTCGGGCAAGCCGACCCTGCCGACCGTCGACGGCGACGGCAAGGCCGCCCCTCTGACGCCGGCTCTGTTGCTGGACAAGAC
The DNA here is from genome assembly GCF_040639135.1 of Streptosporangium sp. NPDC023963. Taxonomy (NCBI): domain Bacteria; kingdom Bacillati; phylum Actinomycetota; class Actinomycetes; order Streptosporangiales; family Streptosporangiaceae; genus Streptosporangium; species Streptosporangium sp. NPDC023963. The sequence goes on along the minus strand of NZ_JBEZZK010000007.1, from coordinate 379,770 downwards.
GGCGGCGAGTCCCGACGCGCCGCCGGACGCCGGGCGGATGAGCACCGTCGCGGCCACGGTGGAGCAGACCGGCAAGGGATCCGTGCTGCGCTACACCCCGGACGAGGCCTTCCTGGCCGACCCCGCGACCACTTATCCGGTCACGCTGCTGATGGACGCGACCCCGTGGTACGGCGCCGGCATGCCTGCCGACACCTTCATCAACAGCGGCACCTGGGGCACGGGTGCCCCCAACCAGTACATGGACGCGCTGGTGGCGGGCAAGACCAACGACGGGGCAATCTAGCGCAGTTACCTGCGTTACGACCTCATCGGCGCGCCCTTCTACGGTCTGGACATCATCAATGCCGCCCTGCGGCCGTGGAACTACATCACCCACGCCTGTGGCGCCGAGGTCGGTGACATCGTTGTTCGCCGCATCACCAGCGACTGGACGATGAGCAGCCTGCGCTGGAACAACCAGCCCTCGGTCACCACCAGCGGCCAGGGCACCAAGGGCAGCGGTGTGGGCCGGGTCAACACCAGCCCGCCTCGATACTGCTCGGACCCGGCTCAGGAGGTCTATTACTCCATCGAGGGCATCGTCCAGGCTTGGGCCAATGGCGATCCCAACTACGGTTTACGGGTCGGTGCTCTCAATGAGGGGGCCCGCTTAACTACCGCGAATACCTCTCAGCGGAATGGGCCGGGATAGATGGCCGTGGGCCGGTGCTGTTCGTCGAGTACGAAGACCTCGACGTGGTGCGGCAATACCCTGACCTTCACGATGTTCCCCCCGCTACGTACGAGGAGGACAAAGCGTGGGCCGAAAGCGGCCAGATGTACGACCACGAGCCTCCGAGTGTGAGCCTTCCCGCGGAGCAGGCTCTCGCTGATTCCATCGATGCGGGCGTCTCAGTGGTGGCCAAGCGCACCGATACTGCCTTCTACCCCGAGGGAACGTCCGATGAGGACCTTGTGTCCGGTATTAACAATCCCGAGGACTATGACGGGGAGGATCCTCCCGGGGAACCGCCGACGCCGAACCCCACTCCCACGCCAAGGCTTCCAGACCGCGTCCTGAACACGAACCCTTCTTTCGAGACGGCGCTCGCTCCCTGGACCATCGCAGACGGTTCTCTGGAGCGTTCGACGGACAGGGCACACGAGACCCAGGGGGTAGCATCCGCGAAGGTCGCAACCGTGCAGGGAAGCGCGCAGACCGTCGTCCGCTCTGAGCCTGACCTACCGGTCACTGCCGATCGCCTTCATGGAGCGACCGGATGGTTCTTTCCCGTGGCTACTGATGTGGAAGTCCAATATGGGATCGACTGGTTCAAAACGGATGGCTCATCAGCCGGGTCCAGCTTGGCCACCCAGACGCTGCCGCGTGATGTCTGGACACAGATCTCGATACAGGAGTTTCCGCCCGATGGGGCGGTGAAAGCCCAGCTCAAGCTGCTCGTCCCAGATCGCGCGTCCGAAGTCGTCACCCTGTACGCGGATGAGCTGAAAGCCCTCGGTCCGACATCTGCTCCGACTCCGGTTCCGGGGTTGGTGGCTGCGTACGGCATGAACGAGGGTACGGGCACGGTGGTGGGTGACGTGTCAGGTAAGGGCAATGTCGGTACGGTGCGTGACACGTCGTGGAGGACCGGCAAGTACGGTCAGTCCTTGTCGTTCAATGGTTCGTCGAGTTGGGTCACCGTCGCTGACGCGTCGTCGTTGCGGCTGGGGACGAAGGCGACGTTGTCGGCGTGGGTGAATCCGGCCACGGTGGCGAATTGGCGGACGGTGGTGATGAAGGACCTTCCCGAGACAGCGAATGCTTCCTACGGTTTGTATGCCTCCAACGGCGTTGCTCCGTCGGGCTGGTTGCGGGCTCAGGGTGTCACCGCGCAGGTCGTCGGGAGTTCGCCGTTGTCGGTGGGCGCGTGGAGTCACGTGGCCGTCACCTATGACGGAAGCACGGCTCGTTTGTACGTCAACGGTGTTCTGTCCAACCATACGCCGGCGACGGGGACGCTGGACAATGAGAACGGCCCGGTTCACATCGGTGGCAACGGTGTTTGGAACGAGTATTTCCAAGGAGCCATCGACGAGGTCCGGATCTACAACATCGCCCAGACCCAAGGGCAGATCCAGGCCGACATGAACACCCCCATCGGCAACCCGATTCCCGCGGCCACGCAGGCACTACGGAGTCCGGCTCCGGGTGCGGAGGAACCGGCCGTGGCGAAAGTGGCGGTGGCACGCTCGGTAGTGGTGGACGGTGTCAGCTTGGCGGCCACCCGCACGCCCGATCTGTCGGTATGGATGTCCGGAGCGGCCGAACGGTCGTCGGCGGAATTCGAAATCGTCGAGCCGCCGTCCAAGCCGTCCAAGGAGAGAAAGCTGATCTGGTCGGGCACGTCCGAGGCGTCCGCCGATCAGATCAAGAGCCTGCGTGTTCCTGCCGGTAAGTTGCGAGACGGCTCGCAGGTGCGCTGGCGCGTGCGCGTAGTCACTGGAGATGCAAAGAGACCTTGGTCGGAGTGGCAGGTCCTGAAGATCGACCTGTCCGCGAAACCGCATGTGGACCAGACTCAGTCGAAGACGGCAGGTGAGTCTTTCTCAGCGAAGTCGGTCACCGCAACGGAGGCGGATGAGATCAAGCGACTGCTCCCCGTAAAGCCGGCTGGTATGAGTCAGATGACATACGCCGAATGCCTGGAAAAGACCAAGAGCAGTGATCTAGACAAGCATACCGAATATCTCAAGAACCGCTTCGACTACTGTTGGCGCGTCCCGTGGCGTGCCCGCCAGTATCGTGGTGGGGTCATGAAGGGGGAAATAGTCGGCGTCAATGAGGTGATCTCAACGACTTTTAAATGAGTCTGCCGTGCTCGAAATGGGTGAGGACGAGTGCGGCGCGGGCGATGTCGCCGATCTTGCTGGGGCTGGCGGTGATGTGCTGCAGGGTGCGCCAGCGTTGGGTGAGGAGAGCGAAGCCGCGTTCGCCCAGGCAGCGCAGTGCGCGTAGCAGCATGTTGCGGGTGCGGGTGTCGACATCGAGGGCGTTGCCGTCGGTGGGTTGGCGGACCGGGATGCGCACGCCGATCCCGGCGCCGTCGTAGCCGGGGTCGGCCAGGATGGGCAGGCCGCGGGCGCAGGCGGGATACAGGGCCGGCAGGACGTGGGTGCGGGCGGCGACCAGGTCGTGGACCGATCCGGGTTCGACGTCGGAGACCCACAACGGCATGCCGTCGGGGGCGAACAGCGCTTGAAGGTTGCCGCCGTGGTGGTGGGCCTTTCCCGAATACCACAGGTCGATGGGTTCGCCTTTGACGCTGGTGGTCTTCTCGCGGCAGCGGTCGGTGGCGATGACGGTGCCGTCCAAAATCAGGTGGGGCAGTTCCTGGGCCTGGGCGTGGCGCAGGCACTGGTGCAGGTCGGGTGCTTGGTCGGCCAGGATCTCGATGGCCTCGTTCAGGTAGCGGTAGGCGGTGGCGCGGGAGATGTGGTGGTCGCGGGCCAGGGCGGTGGGGTCGGTGCGGTCGCGAAACCAGCGCAGGACCAGGACGGCTTGGCCGAAGCAGGTCAGTGTCCGGGTGTCGGCGCGGGTGCCGCGTCGGCGGCGTTCTGCGGCCAGGAGGGTTGCGACATGGCGAACCAGGTCCCGGGAGACGTCGAGCGTGGCACGATAGGTGATCACGTGGAGCTTTCCGGTTGAGGATCTTGTGGTGAGACCTCTTCTACCGGGGGCTCCACGCTCATTTCAGGGACATCGCGACCTATCCCGGTTCGTGCGCGTCAATGGCGTTTGGCGACTTAACACCGCAGATGCTCGGCCTGTTCTCGCTGAGATCACCTCAATTACTTCAGGATCACCACGAACCAGAACAATCGCGATTTCACAACCCGGCGTCACGTGACCATCGTGTCTTCTTTCGGGACTCTGCAGGATGCCCCTCTCTCGGTGAGCGGCAGGGTCGAGAATGCCGATGACCCGGATACGGAAAACTGCATCGGACGTCCCCCGAGCGGGAACAACATGACTGGATTTCACCGGCTTAGCGCATGGAAGCAGGCAGCTGGCACAGACTGGCACGCGACGGACGTCACCGTTAGCCTAAGAAAGGAAGGTGTGGACAAGGAGGGGTCCTGCACGTTGACCCCGATCGTATGGGTGAAGGTCCCCACACCCGATGGAGGAGATAAAGCCTACAGTGTTCAGGCCATTCCGCGGACGGTGCGTTGCGACTCCTCGCCTCTCATAGGCTGGTACAGCAGCGGTGGGTGCGTGGTCATGCGCGGTGTTGTAGCTCTCACGATGGCCTACAACGATGAGGCTCACAATCCAGAAACAGGTGTCAGAACGAGCTTCACGGATGTGAACGACCATATCTGGATGGCTCTCGAACACCCGTACCTCACCAAGCCGGGAAGGAAAACCTTCTACGACCTCAGCCCCAACGCCAAAGACATCCCGGGGAATTGGGGTGATTGGCTGAGCAGAGCCAAGTACCGCACCTCCCCCGAGGGAAGCCGAGGTATCGCACAAACGGCTTGCACCATCGAATACTCCTCTGCCCAGCGACAAGGTAAGCAGTGCGACGAATTTCCCTTCGCCAGCACACAGCAGGGGGCGCACTACGCCGACCCGGAGAACAATTTCTCTGTAATGCCGGTCAACTCGGCCCAGAACTCCGCTCATGGGAAAGTGGTCGGCGCTTGGTACCAGAACAACCGGATAATCCGGAGCGACAAGTTCTGGATCCAATTGATCGATTAGTCTGACCCGCAGGCTCTGGTGTGGAGCCGTCTGACGGCCCCACACCAGAGCCTCCTTTTATCTTGATATTGGAAAGGTTCTATCGCTGTGGCAGTCCTTCTCGCCAGTGCCCTCGACTCCATCAGCATCCACACAGGCAGTGAATTCCTTGTGACAGAGGTGACCGCGGACGGTGAGCCCGTCGACGCACCGTTCTCTGCTGAGAGCCTGCCGGGACAGCCGATGATTTCGGTTGGACCTAACGGCGTGGTCATCGACAGCGGCTCTCTGGCGAAGTCCGTGATCCACGTCAGGTACGAGCGCTGGGACGGGCCACCGGAGCAGCTCGCCGCTTGGACTCCGATGTGGGAGGGGAAGTTGTATCTCGGTTCCGGGGCCATCGGTCTGGTTCAGTATTTCTACGAGGGGTGGGACGAGTGTCTTCCGTTCGACACCGGGGTGAAGGAAGCTTCCTGGTCGGTTCGTGTGCAGACCAGAAGGCTGACCAACACCGAAGAGCCTGACTTCCCTTCCGACGTCGTCCATGGCGAGCTCTACCGGGTGCAGTTGTGGCCGTAGGCGGCTGAACGGTGATGAGACCGGGGCGATTCGGTTGCACGGCACCTTGTACCGAAGGCCGGTAAGCGCCATACGCATCGCCGCGGGCAAGCGTGGTCCACCCGGTGGGTGGTTCTAGAGACGATCGGAGAGCGGTGCTGGGTCCGGTCATCGCACGAGGCCGTGCAGCAGGGCGATCCATATCGCGTCGGCTTCCGCGGCGGGGCGGCGGTCGGTCTCGTCGATCGTCGGGTCGCTCCGTGAGCGCCTGGTGCGGCGGATGAACCTGACGCCGCCCGCCTGGCACAGCTCGTAGAAGAGTGGGTCACAGTCGCAGGTCCACCTCACGACCCGGGCCTGGGTGTCGCCGCGGGGAGGATGCCAGGTCAGTGCCTCGCAGTGGGAGCGGGTGGGGAGGACGTGCGGGCTGAGGCAGCGGGGTGGGTGGTCCCAGAGGATCACGGGGCCACCTTTTCCGCCAGCTGGAACCAGACGACGCGTCCGGCGGAGGTCTCGTACCAGCCCCACGCGGTGGACAGTTGCTGGACGAGCCAGAGGCCGCGCCCGCCGTCGCTGTCGGGGTCGGTGTCGGCGCAGACTTGGGGCCGACGACCTGTCGATCCGGCGTCGATGACGTCGATATGGAGCGTTCCATCATGGTGGGCGACGGCGACAACCACCCGGCCGCCGGGGGTGCGGCCGGAGTCGGAGTGGCGTACGGAGTTGGTGACGAGTTCGGTGAGAAGGAGGAGCGCGTCGTCGGTGCGCGGGTGGTTCACGCCGTCGAGCAGGTCGCGGACATAGCGGCGGGCCCGGGGGACAGCTGCGATCTGGGCAGGCAGATCGACCTGACCCAGCAGTCCGAGCGCTCTCATCGCGTCACCCGTGTGATCCGCTCGAAGACCTCCCGGGCCCGCGCCCTGGTACGGGCGTCTCGTTCCCGGTTGTGCTGTCGGGCGAAGGCCGAGGCGCGGTCGTACCGCTCGTGGGCCTTCGCCGTCCGGGTGGCAGGAAGACCTCCAGGCTCGGCTGTTGACCGGGAGGGAACCGGACCATGGAGTCGAACCCGAGGTCGTTCAACTCCCAGGCCAGCTCCACCAACCGGCCGCCTTGCCCTCGAAGTCACGCTTCCTCATCTGATCGTCCGCCCTTCTGGACCCCGCAGCTGTTGGTACTTGCAGCAGCCCTCGTCATCCACGGAGAGTTGCAACTCGCCGCGCTCGCGGGCGCATCGCCCATGGTTTGCTCGCCCTTGATGGTCCACGGGCGGGACCAGCCATCGAGCCGGATGTCGTGGACGAGCGTGCCGTCCTCGCGGGGCTTGCTCCACGGTCAGCAGAATCCGGCGGTCATCCGGGCCGAGTAGCCCTTGTCGAGCTTCGACCGCAGCAGGGCCTCGAGCTCCTGCGGGCACTCGGCCGCCGAGACCGAGAAATGGTCGTCTCCGAGCCACGGCACAGGACCGCCGGCCCGCAGGCCGAGGAGCCGCAGCACCCACTCCTCGTACGCGCGGCTGCCGCCACAGCGGAACTGCTCGTCGAGGGAGATCTCGTGAACCCGGAACCCGCGAGCCTCCGCGTGGCTCATGATCTCGGCCACGGTACCCATCTCGCCGGGTCGCACCACCTGGTGTTCGTCCAGCAGGAAGACGGGCACTCTGGCGGCGTCGATCAGCTCGTCGACCTGGCGTCGATTGTTGCGCAGGCGGGCCGGGGTGTAGCGGTTCTGTGAGGTCTCCCGGATCCGGTGCGCCTCGTCACAGATGAGGACGTCGAGACCGTTTCGCTCGGCCTTCATGAAGCTGTTGAAGTACTTGAAAAGGTTCTTCACCTTCGAGGAGCCCCTGCCCGGCACCCGGCGCAGTGTCTCGGTGAACGAACGGGACCCCGTGGCGTGCAGGACCGCGCGGCCCTGTCGCGACAGCTCACCCAGCAGGGACAGCGCGATGACGCTCTTGCCGCTTTGGGCCGCCGGTGATGACGACGACGGTAGTCGAGGAAGGCTCCGCGACGGCTCTTGGTGAAGATACGGCTGGCTCTGCTCACTCAGCACCTCCCGTAGAGGTCCTCGACATCGAGGTCGGCCGCGTTGTCCAGGTAGGCCACGCCTCCGAGCGCGTTACCGCGCCCTTCCAAGGCCGCGACGAAGTCGGCGATGTATTCGCAGTAGTCCTCGACCTGGAGCACCGGGTGCAGTCGGGGACCACCGGCCACGCCTTCGACGAGCACGAGTTTGGGATCGCCCTCGAACAGCTCGGCCCGGCTCCACTGCTTCAGCTCCACCACCACGTACGCGTCATCGCCCGTGCGGCGGTCGACCCCGGCGAGGACCACGTCGGCGCGCTCGCTGGTCAGCGGGAGCTGGTACTCGACCAGAATCTCGACGGCGCCGAGCCCGGCGTCGACCAGGTCGCGGGCTAGGACGGGGAGGCTGCGGTCCCAGGACCTGCGCTCGGCGTCGGAGGGGTTGACGCGTGCGGTCCTTCGGAGGTGCTCGGCGATGACTTCGCTCAACCGTCGTTCGGGAACCGAACCGTCGGTCGCCAGCATGGCCAGACTTTCGGCGGAATGCCGAAATGCCGTCACGGACCTACCCCCAGGCAGCACGAGAGACTCGTGCGGTATGGGGGCGTGTCCGCGCTCAGACGATGAGCGGAAGCCCGTCGGGCCGCATCACTACGCCAGGCACATTACAGCGATCATCCGACAAAATCAGGCGAGCGGCGGGGCCTTCCCGGCCGACCCCCGATAGGTCTCCGCGTCGTAGCGCCGGTCGCTCTGGTCGAGCTTGGTACAGGCAGCCTCGACGAGGTCGATCCCCAGCACGTCGGCGAGGCGGGTCAGATAGATCATGACGTCGGCCACCTCGGATCTGAGGCGTTCGGCGGCCTCGGGGTCGTCCATGACGTTCGCGGTCTCCTCGGGTGTCAGCCACTGGAGCTCCGCGAGCAACTCGCCGACCTCGCCGGCCAGAGCCATGGCGAGGTTCTTTGGCGTGTGGAACCTCTCCCAGTCCCTGACCTCGGCGAACCGCCGAAGTTTTCCGGCCAGTTCCTCAAGCTCTGTCATGGGAGCAAATTACCGGCAACGATGATCGACGCCATCAGCAACTCGCACGGGGTGGCGGTCACCTCGGCGAGCTTGTCGTGCCAGAACTTCCGCGCCTCCCGCACGGACGGTGCGGACACGGTGCGGACGAGGACCCGGGCGCGGTGCCCGGCAGGACGCCCTCCCGGCGCCGGACGACCCGGCGCGAAGCGGTTCGAAGCCATGCGAGGTCTCGCGAGGCCCCCGTGGTCCCGTGAGGCCGGAAACGCCTTATATACCGGAATTCCATTCTCCGGTCGGGCCATGCCGCCTCATCCCGCCCGCCACGGTTGCGGTCAGGAGTAAACCGGCGGCGATTGTCAGACGGGAGTTTTCATTTCTCTCTTTTTGCTGAATTTCCTGCGATGAGGAAATCGACTCGACCTGTCGAATGTCTGACTTTTCTGGCCGGCGCCGATGGAGCATCGAGGTGGTCTCGGCAAAGTCGGTCTGACAATTCCCGGTCTGCCCGGGAGGAGATGGTGCGATCAAATGATGAAACACAGGACGGGCGTATGGGAACCTGGAAGCTTCCAGGTTGACAAGAACTGCTGCTGCCCCTTCGGGGCCTGAGAGGCCGGCATGGGTCCGGTCGGTGGTGCGATCGGTCGCGAGGGTGTTGAGGGCCACGATGCCGAGCGGGGCGGCCGGCACCCCCAGGGCGGCGGACCTCGGCAGGCCGTCGGGGGCGGACCGGGGACCATCCGGGACCGTCCGGGAGCGCGTGAACGCCGGCGTCGTCGGCCGGCCGAACTCCTGGTGGCCAGGCGGCCTGGCCTGCGCCGATGTTCGCGGCGTACGTCACGCCCACGTTCTCCGCGCCGGCGTTGCCGGGAGGGTGACGAGCCGTGTGGCACGGGGTGCGCAGGAACGCTCCGGCGCCCTCAGGGCGGCTCGCGCCAGGATGTCCGGTCGAGGCCGCGGTGAGTCGCGGCTGCGGTGAGGGGACCTCCCGCCAGGGCCGCCCGTGGAGTCTCCGTGACCGGGCCCACCGCGAGGATTCCGGCCGTGCGGCGGCTCGCCTTCGGCGGGAAGGGCGTCTCGCGCCACCCTCGCGCGGACCTTTCCCCGAATTCAGACCAGACTTGTCAGCAAAAATCTATAAATCTATACATATCATGCTGTCAACAGTTGTAAATAGGTTTATGCAGAAAGCAGTAGACATTTACCGCGATTGACTGAAATCTTGACGGTGTGCCGGGGACGCCCGAAGGCCTCTTTTCGAAGTGGCCGAAACTCTCGGCGCCATTGACGGGGATGAGAGGAACCGAAGGGAGGGAAAAATGGTCAAGGCTGCCTTCGCCTACTGCAAGTACGCAGTGAGCGCGATCACCGCTGTCGCTTTCGTGGTGTGCCCGTACTAGTCGACGGGATCCAAGGGTCGCCCCGGAGCGCGTGCGCCCCGGGGCGACCCGTTTCGCTGCCAGCTCCTGCCGCCATCGGAGGATGAATTCGTGCTGAGGACCGCAGTGGCCCAGCTGCACCATGGTCTTTCCCTTGTGTTCGGTCGCCGGCTCCGGGTGGCGAACATCGAGCGTGTCGTCGCCGACATCGTGGCCACCCGTGCCGAGTTCGGTGGGATCGGCGACCTCGACGCGTTCCGCGGCACCTCGATGTCGGTCCAGGACCGTAAGCCCATCGACGACCGGAGGTTGCGCCGCCTCGCACGCATGGCGTACGCCGAGACCCCGTACTACCGGGACCTCTTCGATCGTGTCGGCATGCGGCCGGACGAGGTGAACCTGTCGACCCTGGAGCGGCTGCCGGTCACGCGCAAGGAGACCCTGCGCGACACGCCCGAGGCGCTCGTGAACCGCGGTGTCCGGCCCTGGTACCGGGCGGAGACCTCCGGCACCACCGGCCCGCCGTCGTCGGTGTGGTTCTCCCGCTACGAGGCCGAGCTGCTCACCGCGATGACCGCGGTCTCGCTCCTGATCGACAACCGGCTCGGCGAAGGCGACGTCATCCAGCTCAACCTGGTCTCGCGTGCCTTCTTCGGAATCCACTGTTTCGCCGGGGCGGCGGCGCTGATCGGCGTGGCGCCCAGCTCCCTCGGCCTGGTGGAGCCCGAGATCTCGCTCTCCCGGCTGGCGGGCGGCACCCGGCTCTCCGGCGCGGAGGCCCGGCCCGTCCTGCTGGTCACCTACTCGAGCTACCTCGGCCTGCTGGTGGAGGCCGGTGAGCGGCTCGGGTACACGGCCGCCGACTTCGGGCTGCGGCAGATCACGTGCGGCGGCGAGATCCTCACCGAGGGGCTGCGCCGCCGCGCCGAACGACTTTTCGGGGCCACGGTCGTGGAAACCTACGGGATGACCGAGATCGCTCCGTCGAGCGGTCAGATCTGCACCGGGGGACATCTGCACTTCCACCCGGAACAGGGCATCACCGAGGTGCTCGATCTCACCGGGACCCGGGCCGCCGAGCCCGGTGAGCTGGGAGTGCTCACCTTCACCCCGGTCTTCCCCTACCGGGAGACCACTCTCCTCCTCAGGTTGTTCAGCGGGGACGTGGTGCGCCGGCTGGCCGACGACGATCTCGGCTGCGAGCTGGCGCAGCTGCCGGCCACCTCACGGGTGCTGGGCAAGGACGGGCACCTGTACGGCTTCGGGGGCCGCACCGTGACCCCGCGCGACATCCTGGAACTCGTCGAGGCCGATCCGGCGGCGAGGTTCCCGTCCCGGTGGTCCCTGCGGACGGGGACCGACGGGCTGGAACTGCACATCCTCGGCGACGACCCGCAGGCCGCCGACCGGATCCGCAAGCGGGGCCTCGAACAGGAGATCCCGCTGTCCCGCGTCATCGTGCACGGTGAACGCGCCACGATGCCGCCCACCGCGCCCGTACGCGCGGACCTGCGCGAGCTGAGCTTCGCCGACGCGACCCTGAAGACCGACGCGACCCTGAAGACCGACGCGAGCCTGAAGACCGACGCGAGCCTGAAGAAGCATCCGGAGACCGCACAGTGAATTCCGCCCTCGCCGAGATCGTGGTGATCGTCCTCATTCCGGCCGCGGCCATCCTGCTCGGAGTGCTCTACTTCCTCCGGGTGCGGATGGAACGGCCCCCGGTCGGGGTGTACACGCTCGGGGACGTCATGATCATGATGACCGCCGTCCTCGTCATCCCCGTGGTCTACCTCGCCCTGCCGTCGTCCGCCGTCGCGACGGTACTGGGCCTGATGACCGTCTTCGCGATCCAGATCACCCTGGCGCCGCTGCTGCCGGGGCGGGTGGCGCTGCTGGTGGCGTTCGGCGCGGCCGCGCTCGATCTCGTCCTCTTCCTCTCGGGGTCCTCCGCGGCGACGGCCTGGAACAACGTCCTGCTGCTGATCCTCGTCATCGGCGTGTGCAACCTCTACGTCCAGAGTGGCATCAAGGCCCGTGACGTGGCCGTCTTCGCCTTGCTCCTGGCCGGCTACGACCTCGTGGCCACGACGATGCTGCCGACGATGGGCGATTTCCTGCGCAAGGTCATCGACCTGCCGTTCGCGCCGGTGTTCGCCTGGTGGGGCGGGCCGCAGCCCATGGTGATCGGTCTCGGGGACGTGCTCATGTTCGTGTTGTGGACGCTGGTGGCGTTCAAGGCGTTCGGACGGGAGGCCGGCTGGACGGCCACGGGCGTCTCACTGGCGCTGGCCGCGACGCTGGTCCTCGCGATGCGGACGGGCCTGCTGACGGAGCCGTTCCCCCTCATGGTGCCGGCGGGCCCCCTGATGGCCCTGCAGTACCTCTTCTGGCGCAGGGTGCGGGGCCCCGAGCGGACGACGGCCGCCTACCAGGCATCGCGCAAGGCCGCCGCATCGCCTGTCCTCCAGTCTCCGGCCGGAGCCGCGGAGGCGCGGCCGCCCGAGCGGCTCGCCGAGCACACGGTGGCCGAATGAGCGGCCGACGGGTGTAGCGGCCGGCGATGCTCCACGGCTCGGTGAAGCGGGCGCTCCCGGAACGCAACCGTCCGGCCCGCGCGCTCGAAGGAAGGGTCAGCCAGACCCCGGCGCGCCTCGTAACGCCTCGAGTTCCTCGTTCATGGCGTCGAGGAAGGCGGCCGCGGCGCGCAGCTCCTCCGGGCCGAAACGCCGCAGGACGTTGTCCGTGCTGCGGCCGAGGGGGCGGAAGAAGACCGCGGCGAGTTCCTGCGCCGCGTCGAGGTAGTGGAGGTGGACCACGCGCCGGTCGTGCAGGTCGCGGACCCGGCGGATGTGCCCGGCCCGCTCCAGCCTGTCGAGGCACGCGGTGACGGCACCCGAGGTGAGGTTCAGCTCCTCCCGCAGCCGGCTCGGCGTGATCGGCGACGGAGCGTCGAAGATCTTCATCAGGGCCTGGACGTCGGTGGGGTGCAGCCCGTGCTCGTGGGCGAACTCGTGGGCGATGCGGTTGAACTCGGCGGTCATCCGTCGCAGTCGCACCGCGAAGGACAGGAGGTCGATGGCCTCCTCGTTGTCGCCGTTCATATCGCCATGCTACTTTAACTCAATTATTGAGATACTTAATGGTTGAGTTAAATGTGGGAAAGGTGATCTCATGGCGCGGCGACCGATCCGCTGGCTCGTCCCGGCGCTGCTGGTGCTGGTCTGGCTGGCTGTCGGCGGAGGGCTGGGGCCGTACGCGGGCAAGCTCACCGAGGTGTCCACCAACGACCAGGCCGCGTTCCTGCCGCAGAGCGCGGAGTCGACCCGCGCGCTGGAGGTGCAGGAGCGGTTCCGCGAGGACGCGACGCAGCCGCTCATCGTGGTGTGGACCGCGGACGGGAAGAACGTCACTCCCGAGCAGGGCGCCGCGGCGACGCAGGCGCTCGCCTCGCTGCGCGGCACCGAGGGCGTCGTCGGGACGCCCACGCCCTCCATCCCGTCGGACGACGGCCGGGCGTTGCAGGGCGTGGTCCAGCTCGGCCCCGACGTCGAGGGCTCGCTCGGGGAGACCCTGGACCGGATCGGCTCGGCGGTGGCGGTCGACGGCCTGCGGGCTCAGCTGGCGGGACCGGCGGCCACCCGGGCCGACCTGTCCGACGCCTTCGCCGGGATCGACGGCCTGCTTCTCGGGGTGGCGCTGATCACCGTCCTGATCATCCTGCTGGCGGTGTACCGGAGCGTCCTGCTGCCGGTCATCATCATCGGCGGTGCGGTCTTCGCGCTCGGCCTCGCGTGCGCCGTGGTGTACTTCCTGGCCGACCGCGACATCGTCCGGGTCGACGGCCAGGTGCAGGGCATCCTGTTCATCCTGGTCATCGGCGCGGCCACCGACTACGCGTTGCTGCTGACCGCCCGCTTCCGGGAGGAACTGGCCACGACCGGCGACCGCTTCACCGCGGGCCGCGTCGCGCTGCGGCGCTCGTTCGAGCCGATCGTCGCCAGTGCCGCCACGGTGGCCCTGGCCCTGCTCGCGCTGCTGCTCAGCGGCCTGACCAACAACCGCGCGCTCGGCCCGGTGGGCGCCATCGGCATCGCGTGTGCCGCCCTCAGCGCGCTCACCTTCCTGCCCGCGGCCCTCGTCCTGCTGGGCCGTGCCGCCCTGTGGCCGGCGAAGCCGCGCCCGGCCGACGCGGCCGACGCGGCCGACGCGGCCGACGCGGCCGGCGCGGCCGGCGCCGAGGGCCGCGGGATCTGGAGCCGGGTGGCCACCCTGGTCGACCGCCATCCGCGCCGGCTCTGGATCGCCACCATCCTGCCTCTCGTCGGCCTCGCCCTCCTCGCGCCGCAGCTGAACGCCAGAGGGGTGCCGCTGGACGAGACCTTCGTGAACGACGCGCCGTCGGTGGCGGCGCAGGCGACGCTGAGCGAGCACTTCCCCGGCGGCTCGGGGCAGCCCGCGGTCATCGTCGTCCCCGCCGGCCGTGCCGCGGCCGTGGCGGAGACGGCCGGCGACGTCGAGGGCGTGTCCGACGCCGCGGCGGTGACCCGGAGCGGACGACCGGGTGACGACACTCCCAAGGTCGTCGACGGGCTCGCGCTGGTGGAGGCGACACTGGACGACGCGCCGGACGGCGACGCCGCCCAGGACACGGTCAGGCGTCTGCGTGCCGCGCTCGCCCCCGAGAACGGTGTCCTGGTCGGCGGTTACAGCGCCCAGCGGTACGACACGACGGAGACCGCGAGGAACGACACGCTGCTCATCGTCCCGGTCGTCCTGGCGATCATCCTGCTCATCCTGATCGCCCTGCTGCGCTCGCTGGTGACGCCCGTGCTCCTGGTGGTCACCGTCGCGCTGAACTTCCTGGCCACCCTCGGCGTCTCCACGCTGGTCTTCACGCACGTGTTCGGCTTCACCGGCGTCGACGCGTCCGTGCCGCTGTACGGCTTCGTCTTCCTGGTCGCGCTGGGGGTGGACTACAACATCTTCCTCATGTCCAGGGTGCGCGAGGAGACCGCGCACCACGGGGCGCGGGAGGGGTTGCTGCGCGGGCTGGTCACCACCGGCGGGGTGATCACCTCGGCGGGCGTCGTGCTCGCCGCCACCTTCGCCGCGCTGGTGGTGATCCCCCTGGCCTTCCTCGTGCAGATCGCCTTCATCGTCGCCTTCGGCGTCCTGCTCGACACCCTGGTGGTGCGATCCCTGCTGGTCCCGGCGCTGGTACGGGACCTGGACGCGCGGGCCTGGTGGCCCAGCCGCCTGGGCCGTGCCGAGGCGGGGCGGGAGTCCCGGGAACTGACCGGGGCGTCGAGGTGACCCCCGGCCCGGGCCGGGGGGAAAGAGGTGACCTCCGGCCCGGGCTGCGGGAAAGAGGCGTCACCCGGCCTGGGCCGGTGGGAAAGAGGTGACCTCCGGCCCGGGCTGCGGGAAAGAGGCGTCACCCGGCCTGGGCCGGTGGGAAAGAGGTGACCTCCGGCCCGGGCGGTGGGAAATAGGGCAGAAGAAGGCGATATGCCGGTGCTAGCCTTCCGGGGTCGGCCGCGGGACTCCGGCGCGACTTCCGGGACCCGCCTTTGAAGCGATGATTCGCAGCTCGTGCCCCCATTCCCCGGCCGACCCCATACAACCCTGTGCCCCCACTCCAGGCCGGCCCCGCACATCACCCCGGAGGCGGCGATCGAAGCCCACGTCGAGACCGTCGCGGATCTGATCGCCGCCGAGGACGTCCTGCTGTTCGTGAACGCGGCGATCACCTCCACCGGCCAGCGCGAGTTCCACTCCGGCGCGGGCGAGCAGGGCCTCTCGCTGGACTTCCTGCACAGCTACCTGCTGGGCAACTACCGCGACCTGTACGCGGCGACCCTCGCCCTGGACGTCAACGACCACAACACCGTACTGATCGCCAGGAACCTGCTGGTCACGGCAGGGGAGGCGGACGCGGAGCAGCGCCGGGCCGAGGGGCGCCTGATCGCCCGGAGGCTCGCCCTGCTGCCGCCGCCCCGGGTGTACCGGCTGTTCCGCGAGTTGCGCCGGGCCAAGGTCAACAACCGGCGGACCAGGGCGATCATGCGGGACTGGCTCGCCGCTCGCCCCGACCTCGCGTTCGACGCGGTGAAGTACCGCGGCGCCGTCAAGGACGCCGTCCGCCACGCCCACCTGAGGCCCGGCGGGGAGCTGGGGCCGTTCCTGTTCACCCCGCACCGGCCGGCCGCCTATGCCACACCGATCCTGGAGACCTGGCGGCGGGCCCACTACGAGCAGGCCGCGCTCTACAGGCTGCCCTACACGGTCGCGGAGGGGTTCGCGGCGAAACACCGCATCGCACGCGCCACCTTCCTGGAGCGCATCGCGCCCCGGCTCACCCGGCTGGAGCGGCTGCGCCTGCAGGAGTCGGCACGCGACCTGGGGGCCGGCGCGGTGCGGGCCGACCTCACCACGATGCCGCTGACCCGGCTCGCGTCATATGTGCTCGCCCTCTCGCTGGACGATCGCGTCCGCCGCCGCGCCGAGCTGACGGAGGCGCTGCGCGCGGCCGCCCGCCGGGTCGCGGGCGACCAGGCCGGGAGCTGGGGCGCGGTGGCCGCCGTCCTCGACGACAGCTTCTCCGCGTACGGTTCGGGGCACAAGCGCCGCCGCCCGCTCGCCGTCGCGCTCGCCTGCCACTTCCTGCTGGAGGCGCTGGCCCGCGAGTACACGCCGCTGTGGCTGTCGGGCCGTACGGACGCGCTGCTCGTCCATCCGTACGGGGCGACACCGCTCGGCGAGCGCGTCCTCGACGCTCTCGAACGCGGACCCGGGCGCCTCGTCATCGTCTCCGACGGATGGGACAACTCACCGCCGGGGCTCGCCGGAGAGGTGCTGCGGATCTGGCGCACCCGGCTCGACCCGGACCACGCCTGTGCCGTCGTGCACCTCAACCCGGTGTACGACGCCGCCGACTTCGACGTACGGCGGCTGGCGCCCACCGTCCCGACCGCCGGGATCCGCGACGCCGAGAACCTGGTCGCCCTGGTGGAGCTGGCCCGGTTCGCGGAGGGGCGCACCGGGATCTCAGAGCTACGCGCCCACCTGGCGCGCCGCGTCGAGGTGTTCCTGCGGGAGGACACATGACGGATCTCGCCCTCACCGGGCTCTCCACCCGCCCCGCGCAGGCGTGGGGTGGCGTACGGCTCGTCCCGCTGGTCCGCGAGGAGCCGATCGAGGACCTGCGGCTCGACGCCCGGCTCTACGACGCGGACCTCGGCGTCGTCGCGGTGGACGCGCGGACCTCGTACCTCTCCTACATCCCGCACGGGTTCGTGGCGAGCTGGACGCGCGACGGCACCCCCGCCGCGGCGTACGGGACCCAGCTCCGGGGGCCACAGGAGCGTGACCGCCCGCCCGGCCGGATGTCGCTGCGGTTCCACCGTCGGATGGCCCGCCGGGCCGACAGGAACCGGCTGCGTTTCCTGCCCCTGCACTTGGCGCTCGAAGGCTATCTGGCGCTGCACTTCGGCGGTCCGGAGATCGCGTGGGAGGAGTGGTCGCACCGCGCGATCAGCCGCGGCCTCTCGCCCCGCGTCGAGGAGGCGTACGTGGGCGCCGCGGTCAGCGGTCTGGAGGACGCCCTGCATGTCTTCGAGATCCACCACGGCCAGTGCGGCGTTCTCGTCTACGTCGCGGACGCGCTCGCCGCGGTGTTCGTGGTGCCGCACCCCGACGACTACCGCGCCCTGCACACCACCCTCGTCCAGGACCTGTACGGCGAGCTGATCCACCACTACGCGATGTTCGGCGGGCCGGTGCCCGACTTCCGGGCCCGTATCGCGGACGCGACGGTGCGCTCGCTCGCCGATCTGCGCGCGCGGGCCCGCGAGCAGCGGGACGAGTGGGCGGCCTTCCACGACCGGGTCATGGCGGGCGGGCTGCTGGGCGCCGACTACACCTACCAGCGTGTTCACGAGATGGGCGACTACCGCCTGTCCCGCTTCCTGCCGCCCTTCGAACGGCAGCGCGAGAACCACATCGGCGAGCTCATCACCGACGACACAGGCCGGGTCGCGTACCTCAAGACGTTCCGCCTGTCGGAGAACCAGGTCCGGCGCGGTCACCTGCTGACCCAACTCGCCGCCGCCGGTTGGAACATGGCCGCCACCGCCGCCGCGCTCGGCGTGACCGAGCCCCAGCTCGGCCTGCGCATCGAGGCCGCGGGCTTCGGCCACCTCCTCCGCCAGGACATCCTCGACCACTACCGCGCGCAGGTCCGCCGCGGTCGCCGGTGACCACACGGGGTTTCGTGAAGTCGCCGACATGCCCCGGGAGGCGGCCGGCCTGTCGTGTCCCCCGGCGGACCCGCGGTCAGGCCCTGATCTGGCGGGCGATGGACGGGTCGGTGATGGCGGCGTCGCCGGCCAGCAGGAGCGCCTTGGAGACGATGACCGACAGCATGCCGCCCTCCTCCTCGAACGGCAGGAAGACCTGGTCGGACGTGCCACCCGGGACGATGCACAGGTAGGCGTCGTTGGGCTCCATCAGGATGTTGCCCGAGCCCAGGTGGATCCGGTAGGTGCGCAGGTCGCCGCGGACCCGTAGGAAACGGTCGGTGAGCTCGGCCCGGTCGGCGATGCGCAGCCGGGGGAGCAGCCGGGTCAGGGCGTCGCGGCGGATCTCGGCGGTCTCGGTGAGGTCGCCGAAGTTGTAGGAGTGCCAGTAGTCGCCCTGCCCCTGCGGGTCGAGGCCGACGGAGGAGACGCCGACGGCGAGGTCGGCGTCGCGCATGGCCTCCGACAGCACCAGCGGGGGCACCTCGGTCAGCGGCGCCGGCCCGTGGAACTCCTCCTGCGGCGACTCCTCGTCGGTGCGGTGGAACCGGATCGGCCCGCTGAGGCAGAACGAGGCCGAGTCGCCGTGGCGGTCCGTCTCCCAGGAATCCCAGGGCAGGTGCATGTCCCAGCGCGCCTGCCAGCCGGGGACGTCCTTGACGGCCTCGCCCTGCCCCGAGCCGCCCGCCCCGTCCCAGTGGCCGAGCGAGAGTCCGGTCCAGCCGCGTTCGGACAGCAGCGCCTTCGCCTGGCCGTACCGCAGCCTGTGCCCGGCGAAGCGGTCGGAGAGCGTCCCGGACCGCTCCTCGGCCGGGGTGAGCAGGTAGACCTCGCGGAAGGCCTGCTTGAACGGCTGCCGCAGCCCGGTCTCCAGGAGGTGGTCGCGCCGGCCGCGGACCTCCTCGACGGTTTCCCTGATGGGGTGCCAGAGCAGCATCGGGGTGTCGGCGCGGGGCTGGATCCGGCGGCCGGCCGGATCGGTGAGCTGCCAGCCGCCGGCGGTCCTGACCGGTGTCCCGGCGGGGCCCTGCAGGATCTGCCAGATCAGCCGCCTGCCGTGGACACCGGTGACGGGATGGTCAAGGAAGAACTCCTCGACCTCGCTCCAGCGCCAGAGCCGGTCCTCGGCGAGCGCCCGCTCGACGCGGAACCGCTCGGCGGGCAGCGTCTTCCGGATCTCCTTGAGCGTGTTCCGGAACTCGGCGAGCAGCCCGCCGCGGCTCTCCCTGACCGCTTTCGGGGCTGATCTGGTTGATCTGCCGGCTGGAGTGAGAAAGGTCAGCAGCGGTGTGCCCGCCTCGTCCAGCGCCAGCCGGATGACGTGGTCGCCCGCCTTCTCCTCCCGTACGCCGTCCGGGCCGAGCCCGAACGCCGGCACGGTCCGGTCGAGCAACTGCTCGCGGCCGAGTCCGGCCTGTGCGGCCACCTCGTCCAGCGTCCGCGCCACCCTCGCCAGGATCGACTTCTTCCTGACCTTGGTCTGCATCCGGGCGAGCGGGGCCACCACCTCCAGGCCACCGCGTCCGGCCAGCACGAGCAGGGCGGCGTTGACGAGCATCTCGCAGCGCGAGTTGGGGCCGGACCCGCCGATCCCGATGCCCGCCGCCAGCGCCACCTCCCCGAGCAGCGGGACGATCCAGGGCTCGTCGATCAGCTCACACGTCCACACCATGCCGCGCAGCGGCGTGGCGGTGCGCTCGTGGAGATAGGTCGTGGTGGTCCACTCGTGGTCGCCGTTCCGGTGCCGGGTCGTCACCTCCCGGTGGGCGGGGACGCGGTCCAGGACCTCCCGGACGAGCACGGCGGCCTCCGGCGTGAGCAGGGCGGCGGCCTGCTTGAGCCAGGCGGGGCTGGGACGCGCCGAGGTGGCGGTCATCCAGTGGCGCATCAGGGGGGTCATCCGCGGGTCGCCGAGGCGCGAGCCGTACTCGGCGGCCATCAGGACGGCGAAACCGTCGCCGCCGCCGGTCAGGCAGGTGGTGACCATCGCGGGGTCGTTCTCGGCGTGCCCGGCCAGGAAGACGTCCAGGTCGTGCTTGAGCGACGAGCGGGAGTGCCACCGGGCGCCGGTCATGATCTCCTGGATCCGGCGCATCCGGGGAAGATGGCGGCGTTGCTCCCCGCGAGAGAGCTTCTGGGTGGCCGCCCACGGGATGACCAGCGAGGACTGGTAGCTGTAACGGTGCCGGAGAGGCTCGGCCGCCGCCCGCCAGAGCAGCTCGATCTCGTCGCCGGTCCAGGCGAGGTCCTGCTCGGCGACCCGCAGGGCCAGCGGCGCGGGGTCGGGGCGGTGGTCGTGGTCGCGGGACACGCTCATCCGCAACTGCGCCCACACTCCCAGCGCGCGCCACTGCGCGTCGCCGAGATCGGGCCCGAGCGCGGCGGTGACCGTGTCGGCGAGCATCGGCGCGGGCCAGGAATGTTCCGAAACGTCGAGCCTGTCGAGAGCGTAGAGCTCGTCGAGCCGGGTGAACACGTCCGCGCGGGTCCGGTCGAGGTCGCCGAGCCGGTCGAGCTGCTCGGGGGAGAGCTCGCCGAGAAGGCCCATGTCAGAGGTCAACGGTCGTCTCCAGGAAGAGGGGGTACCGCCATGACTACCAACCGGCTCCGACAGATTCCGGCCGCGGTGTGGGAGACAGGCGGAAGACACCCTGATCATCGACCGGGGTGACGAGGCCCAGTACGACGACGCCTGCCGGGGTCACCGGGGGCTCCTGCGGGCCGTGACCGTGGACAGGGGGAAGGTCGCGGAACGTGTCGAGGAGTCGTGAAGGAGCATCCTGTGCGTCCGGGGATCGCGGGCCTTGGCCACCGGCTCCAGATGCAGCCCGGTGTGGGTCGCCTGCCGGAATTTCGAGAACACCTCGATGGTCTGGTCCTGAACCGATTTTTCGAGCTTGAGAAAGGTCCGGAAGAAGTCGCGGTGGACGCCGAGTCTCGCCATGCATCATCTCCCGGGGTTCTCGCTGCCGCCGGCGTGATCGTACCGGTGTGAGGCACAGGGTAAACCGGGGTCGATTTCCGCCCCTCAGATGATTAAATCTGATGCTTATCCAGAAAAAATCGAGGAAATGCCCGGTTTGCGAACAGTCAGCCGGCTGTTACGAACATGGCGATGAAATGCCATCCCAGCGTCCCCAGCGCCACGGCCACACCTGGCCAGGTCAGTGTGCGTCTCGACATGTGTTCAGTGTCGGCCATATTCCAAGACGGCGAAAGCCGGCCGCCACGAAACCCTTCACGCCCCACGCCCCGGTACGTCGGCCGCGACGCTTCCCCCGCGCAGCGGGCGTCCGTCGGCTTCGCCGCGCGAGACGATCGACCAGGTCTTGGTCGAAAGGGTCAGGACGGCCGCATCGTCTGGGTGCCGATGACGGTGAGGAGTTTCAGCTTGTCGGCGGCCTCGGTGCCGGGGGCGGCGCTGTAGACGATGATGCGGAGGTCGCTGCCGGGCACGGTGAGCACGTCGCAGTCGAGCGTGAGCGGGCCGACGTCGGGATGGTGGACGGTCTTGCGGTCCGACTCGTGGACGCCGACGACGTGGCTGTCCCACAGCTCCGCGAAGCGCGGGCTGGCGTTCCGCAGGTCGGTGACGAGCGAGCGCAGACCGGTGTCGGCGGGGTAGAGGGCGGTCGCCGACCGGAGATCGGCGACCGCGACCGTCTCGAAGCGGATCTCCTGCTCAGGGGTGTGGCTCACGCGCCCCGGGAGGCCCATGAAGTGGCGCCAGATCGGGTTGCGGTCGCGCCCGACCAGCAGGGAGGGGTCTCCGAAGAGCGCGGCCCACGGCCGGTTCCAGCTGATCAGGTTCCAGGAGGCGTCGCCGACGCTGAGGGGTGTGCCGTCCAGCTGGTCGAGCAGCCGTTGCACGCTCGGGGTGATGTGGGTGGACATGCGCCCGGCGGTGGGCGGTGGCTGCCCCGCGAGGAGGAACAGGTGCTCGCGTTCCTGGGTGGACAGCCGCAGCGCCCGGGCCAGCGCGGTGAGGATGTGCGTGGACGGGGAGGTCGCCCGGCCCTGTTCGAGGCGGGTGATGTAGTCGGCCGACACCCCCGCGAGCATCGCCAGTTCCTCGCGCCGCAGGCCCGCCGCGCGGCGCGGCCCGCCGCCGGGCAGCCCGACCGCGGCCGGGGCGACCCGGTCACGCCAGTGCCGCAGCGCGGGGCCCAATTCTCCGCTTTCGGTCATTTACCCAGTATGCGCCGGTTCGCAGGGCGCAGCCTGGTACCCCCCGTCCCAGGCAGGACGGCGTGTTCCCCGTCCATGACCTGGTATCGCCCCGCCCGGGAGAGGGGAGGACGCCATCCCCGGTGTCGCCCAGCCGGAGGGAGGGCGAGACGGGTGTTCCTTTATTACCCGGCCTTGGGGAAAGGCCCATTCCGGTGGCACTCGCATCCGAGGGCGCGCGGACATGGCGGCCTCCGCCGGGGAAGGCCAAGGCCTGACATTTCTTTGCCACGGTATGGGATTAAATATGTTTTTCCTCCGTATTCTGGATGAAAGGTACATAAAGCTCACCGTATGGATGTTTTTGGAGTGGGCAGGATGGCAATGGCAGATGGATGGGACGACGGGAGAGGGCCCGACGAGAAGCTCGTGGAGTGGTTCCTGGATGGGAAGCTCACGGGGAACGAGGTGCGCGCCGCGACCCTGCAATCGTGGCGGCGGTGCCAGGAGGCGGGACTCACGCCCGGTGCCGTGAGGCCGCGCCTGTCTGGTGATCTTGATTTTGACTGCGGAGTGGTGCGCGCGGCCCGACCCGTGTTCGAGCGGCTGCGTACCGTTATCAACGGCACTCCCGTGACCATGTTCCTGGGCGATGCGAGGGGGGTCTTGTTCCTGCGCAACGAGGGCGACCCGGCCCTGCGCCGGACCATGGACGCGGTCGGCGCCGCGCCCGGGTTCCACTTCGCAGAGGCGGACATGGGCACCAGCGCCTTTGGCTCGGCGCTGGTGGAACGGCGAATCCGCCAGGTCACCGGCAATGAGCACTTCGCGGAGGAACTGCGCGGGCTCACCGGCGTGGGCGCCCCGATCCGCCACCCGCTCAGCGGGCGGATGACCGGGGCCATCAGCGTCGTCTGCCTGAAGGACACGGCCAACGCGGAGATGATGGTCCTGGCCCGGCGATCGGCCGCCGCCGTCGAGCGGCGATTGTTCGAAATGGTGGTCGAACACGAGCGGGCCCTGATGGAGGAGTTCCTCCGGGCGCCCGAAGGAGGGGTCGCGACGACTTCCACGCCCCTGGACCTGTGCCGCTGTGATCGGCGCGCCCTGGAGGACGCCGCCGTGAGGCTGGTCGCGCAGGGCCGGGCGACGGTGGTGAAGATGGTCCTCTCGGACGGCCGCACCGCCACGCTCGTGGCCCAGTCGATCATCGGTTCCACCGCCATCGCGGTGAAGGCGAGGCTCACCGACGGCCATGAGGCCCGGCCGAACGGGAACGGGAACGGGAACGGGAACGGGGGAGGACGGTGACCGAAACCGACGGGTGGCTGCTCGCCATGAGCGAGCCGGGCATCGGCCGGCTCGCCCTGCGGGCGCGTGAGCGACTCAGCCTGCTGTGCGACGCGGGCTCCTGCATCGGCACCACCCTGGAAGTCACCCGGACCGCCGAGGAACTGGCCCAGGTCGCCGTCCCCCGGTTCGCCGACTATGTCGCCGTCGACCTGGCCGACTGCGTCCTGCGGGGCGACGAGCCCGCCGGCATGGACGCGGGGCTGCGCCGGGTCGCCTTCGCGGGCATCGGGAAGAGGACCGCTCTGTACCAGCTCGGCGCGCTCATCCACCCGCTCCCGTCCACGCCGCAGGGGCGCAGTCTCGCCACCGGGCAGCCGGTGCTCGGCCCGGTGCTGTCCACCACTTTCGGGTGGCTGGCACAGGATCCCGAGCGCGGCCGGAGAATCTGTGAGCAGGGCATCCACTCGCTCATCACGGTGCCGGTGCGGGCCCGGAGCGTCACGCTCGGGGTGGTGAGCTTCTATCGCGCCACGGGCAAGGACGCGTTCGAGGAGGACGACCTCGCCCTGGCCGAGGAACTGGTCGGCCGCGCCGCGGTGTGCGTCGACAACGCCCGCCACTACACCCGCGAGCGCGCGATATCCGCAGAGCTGGAGCGCGTCACCGAGTCGTTGCAGCAGGCGCTCGACCGCCAGCGGTGCTTCACCACCGATGCCTCGCACGAACTGCGCACTCCACTGGCCGGGCTACGGGTCAAGTTGGAGGAGGCGCAACTTCATCCCGACGAGACCGACCTCGCCGACCTGGTGAAACACTCCCTGGGCGATGTGGAGCGGCTGCAGGCCATCATCAGCGACCTCCTCATGCTGGCCCGGATCGGAGCGGCGCCGCCCGCCGCCCTGGAGCCCGTCGACCTGGCCGTACTGGCCAAGGCGGGAACCGCACGCCGCACCGGCGATCCGCACCCGGCACGGCTCGACCTCACCGCCGGCATGACGGCCGACGCCGTCCCGGAACAGATCGGCCGGGTGCTGGACAACCTGCTGGACAACGCGCAACGGCACGCCACGCACGACGTGGTGGTCACAGTGCGCCGCGCCGGAAGCATCGCCGAGCTCAGCGTCACCGATGACGGCATGGGCGTGCCTCCGGCGGAGCGCGAGCACATCTTCCAGCGCTTCGCCCGGCTGGACACCGCCCGCAGCCGCGATCGCGGCGGCACCGGGCTCGGCCTGGCCATCGCCCGTGACATCGCCCGCGCCCACCACGGCACCCTCCACGTCGAGGACGCGTCCTCGGGCGGAGCGCGCTTCGTCCTCCGTCTCCCGCTCAGCACGCGGTAGGCGTCCTCATCATCGGCTGGACGCGGGCTCACCACCGGGGGAGGCCCAGAGGTCAGGCGCCGGGGTACTTCCTGCGCCAGGCGTCGGTGATCTCGTGGTTCCCTGCGGACCAGGCCGCGAGGTCGTCGGCCAGCTCGGTGATGGCGTCCCGGCCCTCGAGGTGCGCGAGCCAGTCGGCGGGGAGCGCCGCCTCACCGTGGAGGGCGCCCAGGAGGTTGCCGCAGACGGCGCCGGTGGAGTCGCTGTCGCCGGAGTGGTTGACCGCGAGCAGCAGCGCCCGTCCGACGTCGCCGGGCGCGGGGTGGGTCAGGGCGCAGTAGACCGCGATGGCGAGTGCCTCCTCGGCGACCCACGCGCCGCCCAGCGACTCCACCTTCTCCGGTGTCGGGCCGCCCTCCGCCGCGAGGGACACGGCACCGCGCAGAGCCAGGCTGGTCTCCTCGTGCGAGGGGTACGTCGCCAGCAGGTCCATCGCCTTCCGTACGGCCCGCGCGAGCGTCTCGTCCGGCCCCGGGGACCCGTCCACCCCGCCGGGCTCGTTCTCCTTCAGGGGCCCGTTCTCCGCCGGGGACTCGTCCTCCGTCAGGAAGTGGACGATGGCGGCGAAGGCGCCGGCGGCGAGGTAGCCGGTGGGGTGGCCGTGGGTGATCTGGGCGCACTCGGCGGCCAGGTCGAAGGCGTGGCGGGCACCGCGCGCGGCCAGGCCGAAGGGGGCCGAGCGCATGACCGTCCCGCAGCCCTTGGAATCAGGGTTGACCGGCCCGGGCTCGCCGAACGGGGCGGGGGCGGCGGCACGGCGGTCGCGCAGGCCCGACAGGCAGGCGTTCCCCGGGGCCCGCTGGGAGTAGAGCCATTCCTGCTCGCGCAGCAGGCCGGTGCGGACCGGGTCGTTCGCGGACGGGGCCGGAGCGGAATCGCGCGCCGGGAGGTCATCTGTCGGGCGATCGTTCGCGGCCGGGGAGGAGAGGGGCGCCGGGCGGGTGGCGGTGCGGTCGTGCGCGGGGGCGGCGGGAGGCGGGGAGCGGTGCTGCTGGGTGTCCAGCCAGCGCAGGTAGGCGCGCCGGACGGCGGCGACGTCACCGCCGCGGATCAGCCCCTCCACGGTGAACAGCGTCATCTGCGTGTCGTCGGTGATCAGGCCGACCTTGCCGCGCCAGTCGGGGACCAGGCCGGTCAGCCCCTCGGGCCCGTGCTGCCTGCGGATCCTTTTGATCGACTCGAACTCGACGGGAGCCCCCAGCGCGTCGCCGAGCGCGCCGCCCAGCAGGCAGCCTCTCACGCGGCCGGGACGGTCCGGCAGGTCATGGACGGGAGGACGCACGGGCAGATCCTTTCGTTGCAGGTTGACATCAACATAACTTCAGGTTTGAGACTGTGCGCGAGGACACCGAGAGAAAGTGGTCGATATGCGCATTGTTCAGGTGACCGCGTTCGGGGGACCGGAGGTACTCGTGGTGGACCGGCGGCCGGAGCCGGTCGCCGGAGCCGGGCAGGTCGTGGTCGGGGTGTCCGCCGTCGACGTCCTGTCCCTCGAGACGCAGCTCCGTACCGGCTGGGGTGCCGAGTTCTTCGGCCAGAGTCCACCGTACGTGCCGGGGGGCGGGGTGGGCGGGAGAGTGCTCTCCGTCGGGGAGGGGGTCGACTCCGGCTGGGTCGGCCGCGACGTCATCACCATGACCGGCGACGGAGGGTACGCCGAGCGGGCCGTGGTGCCGGTGGAGGCTCTCGTCCCCGTACCGGACGGGCTGGGCGTGCGGGAGGCGACGGCGCTTCTCCAGATCGGCCCGGCCGCGCTGAGTCTGGCGGGCGCGGCCGAGATCGAGCCCGGGGAGCGGGTGCTGGTCACCGCGGCGGCCGGAGGGCTCGGCACCCTGCTGGTGCAGCTCGCCCACGCGGCCGGCGCCCACGTGATCGCGACCGCCCGGGGCGGGCGCAAGCTCGGCCTGGCCCGGGAGCTGGGGGCCGGCGCCGTGGTCGACCACTCCGAGCCGGGGTGGCCCGAACGGGTCCGGGAGGCGGCCGGCGGTGCCGGGGTGGACGTGGTCTTCGACGGCGCCGGGGGGCGGATCGGACAGGACGCGTTCGGGATCGTCGCGAGCGGCGGCAGGTTCTTCACGTACGGCGTGCCCGGTGGGAGCTTCGCGCGGATAGACCTCGAGGAGGCCGGGCGGCGGGGGGTGGGCGTGCGCGGGATGGAGCAGGTGCGGTTCGCCCCGGAGGAGGGCAGGCGGCTGGCCGGGCTGGCGCTGGCCGAGGCGGCGGCGGGCCGGATCAGGCCGGTCATCGGGCAGACCTTCCCCCTCGATCGGGCCGCCGAGGCGCACGCCGCGATCGAGGCCCGCGACACCGTGGGGAAGACCCTGCTGCTGGTCTGAGAGGTTCACCGGCCGGGCACCGTCCCCTGCCGTCCCCGCGCCTTCCCCCTGCCGTCCTCGCGCCTTCTCCATGCCGTCCTCGCGCTTCCCCGCGCCTCCATCGTGGCGTGCCGCCGGGGCCGCGGGCCCGGCAGTCCACGCCGTCGATCAGGCACACACCCGCTCAGAGGGAGAGAACCATGTCACAGGCCATCCGCTATGCCCGCTACGGCGGTCCCGAGGTGCTCACCCTCGACGACGTTCCCCTTCCCGATCCGGGTCCCGGTCAGGTGCGGGTCGCGGTACGGGCCGCCGGGGTCAACGGGATCGACTGGAAACTCCGCCGCGGATTCATGGACCGTGGCCAGTTGTCGGCAGGGCCCGCCGGCGTCGGTGTCGAGTTCGCCGGAACGGTCGACGCTCTCGGGGCCGGGGCCGGGGCCGGGGCCGGGGCCGGTGTCGGCGTCGGTGTCGGTGTCGGTGTCGGTGTCGGTGTCGGTGTCGGTGTCGGTACGGGTACGGGTGCCGCTGTCGATCTCGGGGCCGGTGCCGGGGGCTGGAGGGTGGGGCAGGCCGTCTTCGGCAGGGTCCTCTCCGGCGCCGTGGCCACCCACGTGCCGGCCGACGTCGGGAACCTGCTGGCCATGCCCGCCTGGCTGTCCTTCGAGCAGGCCGCCGCGCTGCCGGTGGCCGTGGACACCGCCTGGCGTACCCTGCGGGAGCTCGACGTGAAGGAGGGGCACACGCTGCTGATCCACGCGGTCGCCGGCGGTGTCGGGCTGGTCGCCGCGCAGCTCGCCCGGGCCAGGGGCGTGCGGGTGGTCGGTACGGCGAGCCCGGCCCGTCACGACTTCCTGCGCGAGCTGGGCGTGCGACCGGTCGCGTACGGCGACGACGGCGACGACGGCGACGACGGCATGGCGGGACGGGTGCGCGCCGCGGCCCCGGAAGGTGTCGACGCGGTCCTCGACGCCTCCGGCCGCGACGTGCTCGCCATGTCGGTCGAACTGGCCGGTGGCCCGGACAGGGTGGTCACCATCGCCGACGGGCGGGCCGCCGAGTACGGTGTGCGCTTCTCCAGGGGTGTCGGCGGGACTCCCCTGGCGGAGGTCTTCGCCGACGTCCTCCCCCTGCTGGAGCGCGGCGCGCTGCGCATGCCGATCGAGAGGACCTTCCCGCTGGAGAGAACCGCCGACGCCCATCGTCTCAGCGAGGAGGGGCATCTCCTCGGCAAGATCGTGATCACCGTCCCGTGACACCGGATCCGCGGTCCCCGGCCCGGGCCGGGGTGTCCAAAACCAGGCCGTCCGGGGCCGGGGTGCCCGGGTCCGGTCGGAGGGGGTGACGTGAAACCGACGTGAAACCGGATTTGTCTATCTTGGCGTTGACCAGCGTCGATGCCGTCCGCAGGCGGCATCCGAGCTGTGCGAGGTGGAGATGGTCGTCCGCAGTGGGAACCAACGACACGACACCGGGGCGGCATGGGTACGGCCGGTCAGCCGGTCGCACCCATGCCTGTCGTCTCGCTTCCCACCGGTCGGGGAACCGCCCGGAACCCCGGGTGGGCCACCGGCCGGGAACGACGTCGGGTGGGCCACATCGCGCCGGGGTCGTCGCCGTAGCGGCTACGGGGGCTGTTGCGGCCTGACACCGGCAACGGGGTTGTACGGGGTCATCGCGGCTCCACCGAGGGGTGCCGGTCACTTCTGCGCGGGCCCGCTCGCGCCGGACGTCCGGCACCGGCGGCCGGGCATCGAGCACTGATCGCCGGCGGGGAGCAGCCGCCGCTCAGCGTCGAGCGGCGGGTGGGCCGAGGTTCGGTGCCCAGGCCGGCGGAACCGGTCTTTCACCCGGCCGTAGGCCTTCGCCAGGGGAAGGGCGATAACGACCTGAAGGGGGAGAAGTTCAACAGCGAGATCCCATACGCGACACCTGGCGCTCGTGGTTTGCTATCGATCACCAACGCCTGCGGGGTATGGCACCGATCTGTTGACGATCAAGGAGAAAGATGAAGAAGATCAAGACGGGGTTGCTGGCGCTGATGGTGGCCGGGTTGCTGGGCGCGAGCGCCACGCCGGCCGCGGCGATCGATCTGCATGATCAGGTTACCAAGCCCGACTGCGACAGCCACTGGATGGACCCCGGCGAGTAGCTCACCGGCGGAAGCCGGCGTCGCGTGAAGCGGCCGGGCGAGGGGTTTCGACACTCCCGCCCGGCCGCGCTTCCGCCCGGCCGTGCACCCGCCCGGTCGCGCTTCCGCCCGGCCGCGCTTCCGTTCGGCCGGGTGCACCTCCCGGCCGTGCACCCGCCCGGCCGCACCCCGGCGTGCATCCCCTGATCGCGTTCCCGTCCGGTCGCGTTCCCGCCCGATCGGCAGGGAGGTTCCCGCCCGGTCAGCAGGGGGTGGGCGGCGCGGAGAGCATGCCGTCGAGAGCGCGCCGGGCCTCGAGCGCCCGCTCGTGCCAGACCGGCAGGCCGATGTCGGCGAACTCCCTCACCGCCCGGTCCAGCATGGTCGCGGCCTGCCCGTACTCGCCGCGCTCGGCGGCGAGCCGCCCGCGGGCCAGGCGGGCGCGGGCCGCGACGAAGGGTTCCCCGAGCTCCTCGGCCAGCAGCAGCGCCGCGTCGAGCAGGCCGGTCGCGCGATCGAGTTCGCCCGCCAGCAGCTCGGCCTCGCCCGTCCCGAGCAGGCCGTACGCCTCGCCGATGCGGTCTCCGGCCGACCTGGCGGCGAGCAGGACCTGCCCGAACGCGTCCTTCGCCCGCGCTGGGTCGTTCTGGCGCAGGTGCAGCAGTCCCAGCCTGTTGAGGATCTGCGCCACCCCTCGCGCGTTGCCCAGGTCACGGTAGACGGCCAGCGCCGTCTCCAGGAGCGGGGCCGCCGTGCGGGGGCGGTCGTGCTCGATGTGGATCTGGGCCATGCTGCCGAGCACGTGGGCCTCGGCGTGCGGGTCGCCGACCTCGCGGAGCATCTGCAACGCCCGCCGGTAGGCGTCGAGCGCGGTCTCCGCCCGTCCCTCCACCCGCTCGATCAGCGCCGCGTTGCGCAGGGTGAGAGCCTGGCCGTGCCGGTCGCCCACCGCCTCGAAGAGCGGCAGCGCGGCCTCCAGGTGCGGCCGCGCGTCGGTGTAGCGCTGCCGGAACAGGGCGAGCGTGCCCAGCGAGTAGCGCATCGCCGCCTCGCCGCGCCGGTCGCCCGCGCGCAGGGCGGCGGCCAGCGCGGTCTCCGAGGTGCGCCGCCAGTCGTCGAAGTGGCCCTGCGCCTCGAACAGGGTGACCGCCGTCATCGCCAGGTCCCAGCACATCTCGCTCAGGCCGAGCCGGGCGGCCTGCTCCACGGCCGCCACCAGGCCGAGCCGTTCGCCGCGCAGCCAGCCGGACGGGTCGGCGAGTAGGCGGTCGGAGGTGGCCTCCCCGCAGTCCCAGCGCGGCCCGCCGCCGTGCAGCACGGTGTAGTCGCCGCCGTACTGCCGCCGGTGCGCCCGTTCGGCGAGCGCGAGATACCCTCCCGCCAGCCGGGTCAGCGCGGCGACGGCGGCGCCGGGAGGATCGTCGGTCTCGCCGCGCTCCCTGGCGTGCAGCCGCACCAGGTCGTG
The DNA here is from genome assembly GCF_040639135.1 of Streptosporangium sp. NPDC023963. NCBI lineage: Bacteria > Bacillati > Actinomycetota > Actinomycetes > Streptosporangiales > Streptosporangiaceae > Streptosporangium > Streptosporangium sp. NPDC023963. The sequence goes on along the minus strand of NZ_JBEZZK010000007.1, from coordinate 348,998 downwards.
GACGCGGTAGCGGGGCTCGCCGACGCCGTCCCGGCCCGCGTACTCGACGAGCTGCGCCTCCGTGAGCCTCTCCAGTATCTCCTCGGCGTCCATCTCCCCGGTGCCGCGCGATCCGGCGCGGGGGCCGGCGTCGAGCAGCGCCGCGGCGACCCAGCCGGCGAAGTCGGGCGTCTCGACCAGGGCGAGGCGGCGGAACAGGGTGCGGCCGGGCTCGTCGAGACCGGAGTAGCCGAGGGCGAGGCTGGCCCGTACCGACAGGGTGCCGTGGGTGAGCTCGTCGAGCCGGTCGTGCTCGGCGGCGAGCCGGGAGACCAGCCGGTCGACGCTCCAGTGCGGCCGGGCGGCCAGCCGCGCCCCGGCGATCCTGAGCGCCAGGGGGAGGTGCCCGCACAGTTCGGCCAGCCGCTCGGCGGTGGCGGTGTCGGCGGCCAGCTCGACCCGGCCGGTGATCGTACCCAGCAGCCGGACTGCGGCGGCCTTCCCGAGCACCCCCAGGGCGAGCCGCTGCGCGCCGGGCAGGGCGGTCAGCGCGCCGCGGCTCGTGACCACCACCGCGCAGCCGTTCCCCGCGGGGATGAGCGGCTCGATCTGGGCCTCGTTCGCGGCGTCGTCCAGCAGCACCAGCACGCGCCGGTCGGACAGGTGGGCGCGGAACACCTCGGCGCGCTCGTCCAGGCCGTCGGGAACGGCCGTCCCCGCCACGCCGAGGGCGCGCAGGAACCGGCTGAGCGCGTGCGACGGCTCGACCGGTTCGGCTCCGGCGCCGCGCAGGTTCACGTACAGCCGGCCGTCGGGGAAGGCGTCCCGCAGGTCGTGGGCGGCCTGCAGGGCCAGCGCGCTCTTGCCCACCCCCGGCATGCCGGAGACGGCGCAGATCACCGGCCCGGAGGCGGGGCGGTCGCGCAGGACGGAGACGAGCCAGCGCAGCTCGGTGTCGCGCCCGGTGAGGTCGCCCACTCCGGCGGGGAGCAGGGACGGGGCCGGCGGGGGCGGCGGGGGCAGCGGGGGCGGAGCCGGGGGAGAGGGGGCCGGAGGGGCGGGGGCCGGGTTCCTCGCCGGTGCCGTCTCCGGCCGGGGGTCCAGGTCGACCCGGGGATCCCCGCGCAGGATGGCCTGTTCCAGCGCGCGCAGCTGCGGTCCCGGTTCCAGGCCCAGCTCCTCGGCCAGGACGGCACGGGTGCGCCGGTAGGTCTCCAGCGCCTCCGTACGCAGCCCGGCCCGGTGCATCGCCACCATCAGCCGCGCGGTCGTGGACTCCACCAGCGGATCCTCCGCGACCATCGAGAGGAGCTCGGGGATGACCTCCGCGTGCCTGCCCAGCGCCAGGTCGGTGTCGATGCGCTCGGTCAGCACCCGCCTGCGGTCCTGCTCCAGGCGTTCGGCCGCCTCCGCCAGCTGGGCCACGCCGTCCAGTCCCGAGAAGGCCCGGCCGTTCCACAGCGCGAGCGCCTCCCGCTGCAGGACGGACGCCTCCTCCCGCTCCCCCCGGTTCAGCGCCCGCCTGGCGCGCTCGGTCAGGTCGGCGAAGTGCCAGGCGTCGACCTCCTCGGGCCGCGCGGACAGCGCGTAGCCCGAGCGGTCGTGCCGGATCCGCTCGGGGGCGTCGAGCGTTCTGCGCAGCCGGTGCACGAGCACCTGCAGGTTCTTGCCCGCGCGCGGTCCGAGCCGCTCCCCCCACAGCGCGTCGATCAGGATCTCGGCCGGCACGACGCGCCCCCGCGCGCAGACGAGGAGCGCCAGCAGCTGCTCCTGCCTGCGTGAGGACAGGGGAACGGGACGTTCGTCGGCGATGATCGTCACATCGCCGAGCACCTGGAATCTCATCAAGCTCCCCGAACGGCTCACGGATCTCAGGGGGCGAGGTGGACGGTGCCACGCCCTGGCGGTCATGGACTGCCCGATTCCGGCGAGGATAGCCCGGATGATCTTTTGGCGATAGTCAATCGGCGTTCGTTCGTATCGGGAGGTGACCTGGCCTCTTTTTTCCTGACAAGTCTCACAAATCCCGGAATATCGCTGTGCCCGTTTGGTAACGGTGGCGTAACAAGTCTTTACTGATGATTCCGTCCGGTGGTTGACTCCGGTCATTCACTGTAAGCGCTTCCACCCTCTGTCGCCGCCGAGTGTAAGCGCTTCCACTTCCCGGCAGATCGGACGACGGGTGTCAAACAGCGACGAAGGTCAGGGCGCGACCATCTACGAGGTCGCGCAGCGGGCGGGCGTCTCCATCGCCACCGTCTCCCGGGCGCTGCGCAACACCGGCCCCGTCGCGGCCGGAACGCGCGAGAAGGTGCTGAGGGCGGTCGAGGAGCTCAGCTTCACCCCGAGCCGCCTCGGCGTCTCCCTGGCCCAGGGCCGCCACGCGGCCAACGGGATCGTCTTCCCCGACCTGTCGGGCCCCTACTTCGCCGAGGTCCTCCTGGGGTACGAGGAGGTGGCCGCCGAGCTCGGCCGCTCCGTGCTCATCCTGTCCACCCGCGGGCGGGCCGCGGTGCAGGACCTGGTCAGGGACCTCGTCGGCCGGGTGGACGGCATGGTGATCTTCGGCAGGACCGTCGAGGACGCCCTGGTGGACGAGATCGTCAGGAGCAGGACGCCGCTGGTCCTGCTCGCGCGCGACCCCGTCGAACGGGCGGACGCGGTCTCCAGCGAGAACACCGCCTCGGCCGAGGCGCTTGCCACCCACCTGCTCGGTCACGGCTACACCACCTTCGCCCTGGCCGGGGACGACGACCGGGGCGACGTCACCCAGCGCTGGACGGGGGTCAGGCGGGTCCTGTCCGGCCACGGGATCCGGCCTCCGGCGCCGTTGCCCTGCGAGCTCACCGTGGAGGGCGGGTACGCGGCGGGGCGGACGCTGCTCGGGGGAAACCCGGGCGGGAAACCCGCTGGCGGGCGCCGTCCCGAGGCGGTGATCTGCGCCGACGACCAGGTGGCCCTGGGCGTCATCCTGGCGGCCGAGGAGCTCGGCCTCGACGTGCCCGGCGACGTGGCCATCACCGGCTGGGACGACATCATGGCCGCCCGCCACGCCAGGCCCGCCCTCACCACGGTGCGCCAGCCCATGCGCCTGCTCGGCGCCCGCGCCGCCCGCGCGCTGGACGAGCTCATCAAGGGCACCCGAACCGTCCCGAACTCCGAGATTCTCCCCACCCAGCTGATCGTCCGATCCAGCTGCGGGTCTCACCCCCTGGAGGAAAAGTGAAGAAGTACGCCGTCGGGATCCTCGCGCTGGGGCTGGTGCTCGCCGGGTGCGGCCGGAGCACCGGAGGGGCCGCCGAGCAGGCGAGGGACGTCGACACAGGCAAGGCCGCCGGCGAGGTCACGGTCTGGGCGATCGGGGCCGAGGGGGAGGCGCTGGGCGCCTTCGCCAAGGACTTCGAGACGGCCAACCCCGGCATCACGATCAAGGTGACCGCGCTCGGCTGGGACGTCGCCCACGACAAGATCACCGCGGCCATCGCGGGAAACGCCACCCCCGACGTCACCATGCTGGGCAGCACCTGGATGGGCGAGATGGCCAAGACCGGCGCCCTCGACCCCACCCCGGCCAACCTGATCGACAAGTCGTCGTTCTTCCCCGGCGCGTGGGGCACGGTCGAGGTGGAGGGGACCGCGTACGGCGTGCCCTGGTACGTCGAGACCCGCGCCCTGTACTACCGCGAGGACCTCGCCGAGAAGGCGTCGGTGAAGCCGCCCACCACCTGGGAGGAGACCACCGCCTTCGTGAAGGCGCTCAAGGATAAGGGCGGCGCCTCGCTCGGTGTCGAGCAGAACTTCCGGCAGGGCTCCTGGCAGGAGGTGCTGCCGCTGGTGTGGCAGGCGGGGGGCGAGATCATCGCGGACGGCAAGTGGACGCTGGACACCCCGCAGATGGTCAAGGCGCTCAAGCAGTACGGCTCGTTCTTCGAGAGCGGGCTCGCCAGCACCGACCAGCCGACCGGCGCCTTCCCGCAGACGTTCGTCAAGGGGAAGGTCGGCGCCTTCTACTCGGGGCCGTGGATGATCGCGGGCCTGGAGAAGGACGGCGGCGAGGGCTTCGGCGACAAGTTCGCCGTCGCGCCCTACCCGAAGGGGAGCGCGGGAGGTTCCAGCCTGATCGGCGGCAGCGACATGGTGGTCTTCAAGGACGCGAAGAACCGCGAGGCCGCCTGGAAGTTCCTGCGCTGGCTCGTCGACCCCAAGGTCCAGGCCACCTGGTACACCAAGGTCAACGCGCTGCCCAGCGTCGAGGCCGCCTGGCAGGACCCGGCGCTCACCGCCGACGAGCGCGTCACCGTCTTCGGCGAGCAGCTCAAGGACGCCAAGGCCGTCCCCGCCGTCCCGACCTGGGAGCAGGTGGCCAAGGTGATGGAGACCGAGGTCGAGAAGATGGCCCTGGGCAAGCAGACGGCCGAGGAGACGGCCAAGCGCGTCCAGGAGCAGGCCGAGACCATCGGGACCGGGGTCTGACCATGGTGGTCGGCGAGCGGGTGGGCTCGCGCGAGCCCACCGGACCGGCCCCCGCCGGGGAGCGGCGATCCGGGGGAGGATTCCGCCGTACCGGCCTGGCCTGGGTCTTCGTGACGCCCTTCGTGGTGATGTTCGCGGTCTTCTGGGCGGGGCCGCTCCTCGTCGAGCTCGGCATGAGCTTCACCGACATGCGCAGCACCGACGTGCGCGACCCCCTCGGGGTCAACCTCGTCGGGCTCGACAACTACCTGCGACTGTTCGACGACGAGCTCATGCGCAAGGCGGCGGTCAACACGCTGATCTTCGTGGTGACCGCGCTGCCGCTCACCATCGCCCTCGGCCTGGGCGCGGCCGTGGCGCTGAACTCGGGGATCGCCCGGCTGCCCGCCGCGTTCTTCCGGCTCGGCTACTACCTGCCGTACGTCACCAGCATCATCGGCGTCGCGGTGGCCTGGAGGTTCCTGCTCGAACCCGACGCGGGACTGGTCAACCAGGTGCTCGCGGCGGTGGGCGTGGACGGCCCCCGCTGGCTCGCCGACGAGAACCTGGCGCTTCCGGTGATCATCGTCATGACCGCCTGGCGGAGCTTCGGCTTCGACATGGTCGTCCTGCTCGCCGCCCTGCAGGGCATCCCCAGGGAGCTGTACGAGGCGGCGGAGGTCGACGGCGCCGGGCGCTGGGAGCGGTTCCGCTCCGTCACGCTGCCGATGCTCCGCCCGGCGCTGCTGTTCTGCACCGTCTACAGCTCCATCGGGTTCGCCCAGTTCATGGAGGAACCGCTGGTGATGACCCAGGGAGGCCCGGCGGGCGCGACCACCTCGGCGTCGCTCGCCATCTACGACCAGTTCGGCTCCGGCAACTACGGCTACGCCGCCGCCGCGGCGAGCGTCCTGTTCACCGTGATCGTGGCCCTCGCGGTCCTGCAGTTCCGGGTCGGGAGGTCCAGATGAGACCCGTTCAGGGCGGGGAGGCCCCCGCGAAACCGGCTCCGGGCCGGGCGGCCGGCGTGAAACCGGCGCCGAGGCGGAGGACCCCGGCGAAACCCGCTCCGGGCCGCGAGGCCCTCGTGAAACGCCGCTTCTCCACGTACGCGCTGCTCAGCGCCGGGCTCGTGGTCGTCGTGCTGCCGTTCGTCTGGACACTGCTCACCTCGTTCAAGCCGGAGACCGAGATCAGGCGGACCCCGCCCGACCTCCTGCCGGTGCAGTGGACGCTCGCCAACTACGGCGAGCTGCTGGAGAAGATGAACATCACGCAGGTGTTCGTCAACAGCGCGGTGGTGGCCCTCGCCACCGTCGCGGGCAACCTGCTGTTCTGCTCGATGGTCGGGTACGCCTTCGCCAAGCTCGCCTTCCGCGGCAAGAACGTGCTCTTCGCGCTGGTCCTCACGCAGATGGCGCTGCCCGCGATCGTGGTGATGATCCCGCAGTTCGTGCTCATCGCGAAGCTCGGCCTGGTCAACACCTTCCTCGGGATCATCCTGCCCGGCCTGGTCACCCCGCTGGGCATCTTCCTGATGCGCCAGTTCATCGCGGACATCCCCGACGAGCTGATCCACGCCGCGCGGGTCGACGGCGCCAGGGAGTTCCGGATCTTCTTCGGGATCGTCATGCCGCTCTGCAAGCCCGCGCTCGCCACGCTCGGCCTGATCACGTTCCTCGGCTCGTGGAACAACTTCCTGTGGCCCGCGGTGGTCGCCCAGAGCGAGGACAAGTACACGCTGCCCGTCGCGCTGGCGATCTTCAACGGCTACCAGGGGACCCAATACGGCCTGCTCATCGCCGGGGCGGTGGTCGTCGTGCTGCCGGTCCTGGTCCTCTTCGTCTTCCTGCAGCGCTTCTTCATCCAGGGCATCGCCTCCACCGGACTCAAGTGATCCGGGGCGTCGCCTCCACCGGACCCAAGTGACCCCCCACGTAAGGAGCCCCCGTGCGTCGTCGTCACGTGGCCGCCCTGGCGGCCTGTCTCGCCCTGATCACGGCCGCCCCCTCTCCCGCCTCGGCCGCGCCTGCCCCCGCTCCCCCCGTCCCCTCCGGTTCCCCCTCCGCGTCTCCCCTCGTCTCCCCCGATGTCCCCTTGACGGCGGGGCGGCGGCGGGAACTGCTGCGCCGCTACGCCGCGGACACCTGGAGGTCCATGGCCGCGCTGGCCGATCCGGCGACCGGGCTGCCCTCCGACAAGATCGACGGCTCCCTCGACCCCGCCACCCGCGCCAAGGTGACCTCGCCGACCAACATCGCCACCTACCTGTGGAGTACGGTGGCCGCCCGCGACACCCGCCTCATCTCCCGGGGTGAGGCCCTGCGCCGCGTGACCAGGACGCTCGCCTCGACGGCGAAGCTGGAGCGGCACGCCCCGACCGGCCAGTTCTACAACTGGTACGACCCGCGCACGCTCCAGATCGTGCGCACCTGGCCGGAGGACGGCTCGGCCGTCCAGCCGTTCCTGTCCAGCGTCGACAACGGCTGGCTCGCCGCCGCCCTCATGATGCTCCGCAGCGCCGTGCCCGAGGTCTCCAAGCAGGCCGGGGCGCTGGCGAGGAGCATGGACTTCGAGTCCTACTACGACCCGCAGGCGCGGCCCGACGCGGGCACCGGCCTGCTGCGCGGCGGGTTCTGGCCGGACAAGCCCACCGGCTGCTCGGTCGAGAGCGACTACAACGGCTCGGGGACCACCGTCCACTCCACCTGCCACCACTACGGCGCGCTCACCGAGGCCAGGATCGCCAGCTACGTCGGCATCGCCCTCGGCCAGCTCCCGCCCGAGCACTACTACGGCATGTGGCGGACCTTCCCCGACACCTGCGACTGGTCGTGGGCCGAGCAGAAGCCGGTCGGCGCCTGGCGCACGTACATGGGCGTCAACGTCTTCGAGGGCACCTACGGCTACCGCGGCATGCGCCTGGTGCCCACCTGGGGCGGCAGCATGTTCGAGGAGCTGATGGTGACCCAGCTCGTGCCGGAGGACGTCTGGGGCGCCAGGAGCTGGGGTCGCAACCAGCCGGTCTACATCGCCGCCCAGATCGAGCACGGCATGAACGAGGCGAAGTACGGCTACTGGGGCTTCTCCCCGTCCAACGACCCCGCCGGCGGCTACCGCGAGTACGGCGTGGACGCGATCGGCATGGACACCCCCGGCTACACCTCCGACCAGGAGCGCACCTCCGTCGACTACGGCTTCGAGGGATGCCGCGAGGGGCAGCCTGAACCGGCGTCGTACGGGGACGGCGTGGTCACCCCGCACGCGTCGTTCCTCGCGCTGCGCCACGCGCCGGACGCGGCCCTGGACAACCTCGCCAGGCTCAGGGCGAACTTCGACGCCTACGGGCCCGGCGGTTTCTACGACGCGGTCGCCGTGCGCAGCGGCAAGGTCGCCAAGCAGTATCTCGCCCTCGACCAGGGAATGATCATGATCGCGCTCGGCAACGCGCTCGCGGACGACAGCCTGCGCCGCCACTTCGCCACCCGCGACGTCACGGCCAGGCTCGCCCCCGTGCTGCGCCAGGAGGAATGGGCCGTCGTGCCCCCCAAGTGAGCCGTGGCCCAACGCGCACATCCACCCATCGACCATCGGGGAGACATCAATGAGCACGGCCGACGCCGCACACCGGGACTGGCAGGCCCGCATCTACCGGCCGTCGGGGGAGGTGGCCTCTCCCCGTCTGGCCGATCGGGTCGAGGTCGCCGCCCCCCGGGGGCTGCGCGCCGAAAGCGGAGGCGGGCACGTCACGCTGACCTGGGAACCGGTGGCCGGGGCCATCGGCTACCTCGTCCACCGCGCGCCCGCCGAGGACGGGCCGTACACCCCGACCGAGCAGCGCGACGTCGACGTGCCGGCCGTGCCGGACCCGCGCTACGTCGACACGCGCGGGGAACCCGCCTGGTACCGGGTCGCCGCCGTCACCACCATGGAGCGGACCGGCCCCCTCACCGAGGCGGTGTTCGCCGCGCCGCTCGCCGAGCCGGGCGCGACGGTCCTGCGGGTCGACGCCTCGGTGAGCACGCGGCCGCTGCCCAGGCCGTGGAAGTACATGATCGGCTCCGAGCACCTGTCGTACATGCTGTCCGCCGACACCGTGGGCGGGCGCCCGATCGGCCCCGAGCTGACCGAAGCGCTGCGGACGATGCGGGACGAGCTGGGCGTCGAGACCGTGCGCGCCCACGCGATCCTCTGCGACGACCTCGGCGTCTACCGGGAGGAGGACGGCAAGCCCGTACACGACTTCAGCCGGGTGGACGAGGTCTACGACACGATCACCGGGTTCGGCATGCGGCCGATCGTGGAGCTGTCGTTCATGCCGCGCGACCTCGCCTCCGACCCGTCGAAGACGGTCTTCGGCTACGAGGCGATCATCTCGCCGCCCAGGGACTACGACCGGTGGGGCGACCTGGTCCGCGACCTCACCCGGCACCTCGTCGAGCGGTACGGCCTGCGCGAGGTCATCGACAACTGGGCCTTCGAGGTGTGGAACGAGGCCAACCTGGAGGTCTTCTGGAGCGGCACGCCCCAGGAGTTCTTCCGCCTGTACGACGTGTCGGCGGCGGCCGTCAAGGACGTCCACCCGGACATCCGCGTCGGCGGCCCGTCGTCGGCGGCCAACGGCTGGGTCCAGGAACTCATCGACCACGTGGACGCCTCGGGCGCGGCGCTCGACTTCGTCTCCACCCACACCTACGGCAACGCCCCGCTCGACTGGCGGCCCGCCCTGGAACGCCACGGCCGCGCGGGCACGCCGATCTGGTGGACGGAGTGGGGGCCGACCCCCACGCACTTCCACGGCATCGGCGACGGGCCGTTCGGGGCGGCGTTCCTGCTGCACGGGATGAGGTCGGCGGCCGGGCGGGTCGACGCGCTGGCCCACTGGGTCGCCTCGGACCACTTCGAGGAGCTGGGCCGCCCGCCGGCGCTCTTCCACGGCGGGTTCGGCCTGCTCACGGTCGGCAACCTGCGCAAGCCCCGCTACCTCGCGCTCACCCTCGCCGACCGGCTGGGCGAGGACGAGCTCGCCTGCTCGGCCGGCGGCGACGTCGCGGGGGTCGAGGCGTGGGCGGCGCGCTCGGCCACCGGCGCCGTCGGGGTACTGGTGTGGAACGGCACCCTCGACCAGGGCCGGGCCGACGGCGCGGAGATCCTGTCGCGCGAGGTCGCCCTCACCGTCGAGGGCCTGGCCGCGAGGGAGTACGCGGTCAGCCACCACCGGATCGACGAGCGGCACTCCAACATCCGGGCGATCTGGGCGGAGATGGGCGGGGGCGCCGGCTGGCCCGAGGGCGGGCAGTGGGAACGGCTCCACGCCGCGAACGGCCTGGACGAGCTGGAACCCGTCCGTACCGTCCACGCGGCGGACGGGACCCTGCGGCTGGAGTTCTCCCTGCCCATGCCCGCCGTCTCCTACCTGGAGTTCACCCCGGTGTGACGGGGACGCGTGTCCCCCCGAGCCCTCGGAGGGACCGCTGACACGGCCACCGACACGGCCACTGATACGGCCGTCGACACGGCCACTGATACAGCCGTCGATACGGTCGCCGATGCGGGGCGCGCGCGGGAGGCGCGCGCCCCGCTTTCCCGGGTTCCGAGGGGCGCGTACCGGGGCGGGGGCCGGCCGATCTCACCTCCGGCCAGATCGCCGGGTCGTTTCCGGGAACCGCGGGCACGCGGGAGGGCAACAACGGTTGTCCTGACCGAGAGCCGAGAGGCCGGATATGAGCGAAACGAGCCGGACCCGGACGGGGGCGGGCGGCACCCTCCCCGTCGGCGGGGAGGGGGACGGTGGCGTCCTCCCCGCCGACGGGGCGCGGGACCGCGACGTCTCTCCCGCCGGTTCCCCCGCCGACAGGGCGGAGGCCGACGACGCCTCCGTCATCGAGCGGTCCCGGCGGGAGCCGGAGGCGTTCGCCGAGGTCTTCCACCGGCACGCGCCCGACATCAAGCGCTACGTCACCCGGCGGCTGGGAGCCGACGCGGCCGAGGACGTCGTGGCGGACACCTTCCTGGTGGCGTTCCGCAGGAGGGCGGGCTACGACCCGGCGCAGCCCAGCGCGCGGCCGTGGTTGTACGGCATCGCGACCAACCTGATCAGGCGGCACAAGCGCGTCGAGGTGCGGCGGCTGCGCGTCCTCGAACGGACCGGCGTCGACCCGGTGACCGCCCCGTTCACCGAGCGCAGCGACGAGCGGCTGAGCGCCGGCGCCGTGCGGCGCAGGCTGGCGGCCGCCCTGGCGCGGCTGCCCGCGGGTCACCGGGATGTGCTGCTGCTGGTGACCTGGGGCGGCCTCACCTACCCGGAGGCCGCCCAGGCGATGGACATCCCGGTGGGCACGGTCCGCTCGCGGGTCAACCGGGCCAGGGGCAAGGTGCGCAAGGAACTCGGCGGGGTCGACCCCACGTCCGTCAGCGAGGAGACCTTCCATGGATGAGATGACCCAGGTGAACCGGTTGCGCGGTGAGGTGCCCCGGCCGGGCCCGGCGGAGCTGCGCGCCGAGGAGCGGCGGCTGCTGTCGGAGATCGCCGCCCTCGGCGCGGCACCGGCCGGCCGCAAGGCCCGCCGCCCGGCCGGCCTGCGGAGGAACCTCCGGCTGAGCGTGGGAACGAGCCTGGCGGTGGGGGCCGGGGCCGCGCTCGTCGTGGGACTCGGGTTCGTCGACACGAGCTCACCCTCCCGGCCGGGGACGGCCGTCCAGGTGACGCCCGTGGCGATGTCGGCGGTCCTCCAGCGGGCCGCCGACACCGTGAGCGAGCGGGACGAGCTGTACCCGGAACCGGGCCAGTTCCTCGCCTTCGAGATGCAGATCATGTTCCCGGCCAAGCTGCAGGAGGGCGGGAAGGAGGTCCGTTACCTCGAGCACAGCCTGATCAAGGTGTGGCTGCCGGTGGAGGGCTCCGCCTTGGACGGAGGGGTCATGTCGAGCAGGCATCTGGAGCCGAGGCCGTTCCCCGGGGAGCCGCTGCCCGCCGCGGTCAAGCGGCGGGGGGAAGGCGACGCGGCGCCGGGGAAGCTCGTGGGCCACGACATCAGTCCCGAACACCGGCGCACCGACTACGCCTACCTGAGCCGGTTGCCCACCGATCCCGAGGGGATGCGCGAGCACCTCTACCGGGATCTGGCACAGGACCCCCTGGCCGACTATACGGCGTGGGGGAAAGTCGGCTCGATGATCACACAGGCGTACATGCCGTCCGCCCAGCGGGCCGCGCTGTTCCGGGCGGCCGGCACGATCCCCGGCGTCGAGACCGTCGACGAGGCCGAGGACGCCGCCGGACGCAAGGGGGTCGCGGTGGCCATGGTCAACAAGTTCGGCGGGGTGCGGCACGAGTACATCTTCGACCGCACCACCTACCTGTACCTGGGCGAGCGCGTCGTCGTGACGGACGCGGCCAGGGCGGGAGCGCCGGAGGGCAGCCTGATCACCTCGACGGCACAACTGAAGGTCGAGGTGGCCGACCGGGCGCCCGAGGTGGCCGACCCCACGCCCGAGGACGCCGACTACGCGCCCAAGGTGGGGGACCTCCCGCCTGAGGTGACCGACTAGCGCAGACCGCCCAATCGTGACGCACAGATCGAGTGGTATTAATCCACACTCTTAACGACAGTTCAAGGGCTGGCGAATTCACCATTCTCTGTCACCATTGCCCCATGCACGCCTTCCGTTTTGTTCGCGCCGCGGTGTTCGCGGTCGTGTGCGTGACGGCGTCGCTGGCCATGCACGTGCTGGCCGGAGGCAGCCCGGTGGGACCGGGTGTGCTGGTCTGGGCGGTGCTGCCGACCGCGGCGGGCGCGTTCGCGCTCGCCCGGCGGCGGCGTGGTTTCGGCATGCTGCTGGGGGCGAGCTTCGCCGCGCAGTACGGCATGCACCTGTGGTTCACCTCCGGCGCGGTACAACCGCCGACCGGGCACGAGCACGGCGCCGGTGACCTTTCCACCGGCCTGTTCATGCTGCTGGTGCACGCCGTGACGGCGGTGCTGTCGGCCCACTGGCTGGAGCGGGGGGAGTGCGGCCTGGCCACACTCCTGTTCCTGCTCTTCGCCTCTGCCCTCACCCTGCTGCGGTGGCGCGCGCCCGTCGCCTGCCGCGTCGCGCCGCTCCCCGCCGCGCCCGACGACCGGGTGCCACCGGTCACCCGGCTGCTCGCCGCCGCCGTCTCGCGCCGCGGGCCGCCCGCGGTCCCGTACGCCGTCTGACATCGGGCCGTCGCGCCCGGACGCCGTCGCGCCCTCGCGGGCCCGCGTCTCCGAGCGCCGTACCCTTCCGGCCGCGGGCCGTCGCGCCCTTCCCTGCCGGTGAGCCCGAGTGCCGCCACACCGGCGCCCGCCGGCGCCCACCGGTTCCCGGTGGTGCCCGGCGACATCCGCCAACGCCAACGCCGACGGGCCGCGAGCCCGGCTCCCACCGTGCCTGCGGCCGGTGAGGGCCGGAGTCCCGCCTGCCCTCCCGCGACACCGAACCGAACCTCACCCCGCGGTGCCGCGTACCTGACGGTGCGCGCGTTCCCTGCGAACGGAGAACTCTCCCCATGACGTCTGACGTCGAGATCCAGCCCGGGACCGGGCCGTCCGGCCCCTCGCCGGCTCCCGTGCCCCCCGTGTCTCCGGTGTCCCCGGTGCCCTCCACCTGGGCGACGCTGCGCTCGCTCCTGCTCCGCCTGCACTTCTACGCCGGGATCCTCGTCGCGCCCTTCCTGCTGGTGGCGGCGACGACCGGCCTGCTGTACGCCGCCTCCTTCCAGCTGGAGAAGGTGGTCCACTCCCACGAGCTGACGGTCCCCGTACCGGCCGGGCAGCAGAAGCTGCCCCTGGCACGGCAGGTCGCGGCCGCGACCGCCGCGCATCCCGGGGGAACGATCGGAGCCGTATGGACCTACGACGAGCCTGACGCGACGACCCGGGTGCTGTTCAACGACCCCGGCCTCGCGGAGAGCATCCGCACGGCGGTCTTCGTCGACCCGTACACCGCCCAGGTCCGCGGGTCGCTGGAGAGCTACGGCAGCTCGGGCGCCCTGCCCGTGCGGACCTGGATCTCCCAGCTCCACCGCCACCTGCACCTGGGCGAGCCTGGACGCGTCTACAGCGAGATGGCCGCCAGCTGGCTGTGGCTGGTCGCGCTCGGCGGCCTGGTGCTGTGGCTGACCCGCCGCCGCCGTGCCGGTCAGCGGCTGCGCCGCCTCGTCACCCCCGAGCGCGGCGTCCGCGGCCGGCGCAAGACCCTCTCCTGGCACGGCTCGGTCGGACTGTGGGCGCTGGTCGGCCTGCTCGCCCTGTCGGCCACCGGCCTGACCTGGTCGAAGTACGCGGGAGTCAACGTCGACGTGATCCAGAGGGCGATCGGCTGGGGCACCCCGTCGATGCCCGTCTCCGGCGGTCACGGTGACCACGGTGCCCACGCCGGAGGGGACGCGGGCGCCGCCCCGGCCGCCGACGTCGACCAGGTCGTCCGGGCGGCGGCGGGCAAGGGCCTGTCCGGACCACTGGAGATCGTCTGGCCGGCCGAGTCCGGCGACCCGTACGTCGTCAAGGAGACGGACCGCCTCTGGCCGCAGCGCAACGACCAGGTGGCGGTCGACGCCGCCGGCGGCCATGCGGTCGCCGAGCTGCGCTTCGACGACTTCCCCATCGGGGCCAAGCTGACCCGGTGGGGCATCGACGGGCACATGGGAGTGCTGTTCGGCCTGGTCAACCAGATCCTGCTGGCCGCGCTGGCCGTGGCGCTGATCTCGGTCATCGTGTGGGGCTACCGGATGTGGTGGCTGCGCCGCCCGACCCGCGGGTTCGGCGTCCCCTACGAGCGCGGCGGCCTGCGGCGGCTGCCCCTCGCCGTGGTCCTGCCCCTGGCGGCCGTGGCGGTCGCGGTGGGCGTGTTCCTCCCGCTGCTGGGCGTCTCGTTGCTCGCCTTCCTCGTCGTCGACGTCGTCCTCGCCAGGGTCGCGGCGTCGCGCGCGGGGAAGCCGGAAACCGGTGAGCACAACGAGCACGGCGAGCACGGCGAGCACGGCGAGAACGACGAATCCGACAAGTCGGACGAGCCTGGCGAGTCCGGCGAGGTCGGCGAATCGGATGAGCCCGGCGAGCCGAGCAAGTCCGGGGCCGGGGTCTCCGGCTGAGACCCGCTGTCGGCGACCGAGGACCTTCCAGGACGCCGGACCGGCCGGACCGGCCGGGGACGAGTGACCTCGGCCGGACCGGCCGAGACGGCGGGGGTGTGGCGTGGGGCGCGCGCCGCGCCCCCGCCCCGTCCCCTGCTCAGTCGGGGTGGTGCTGGTGCTGCAGGTAGGCGGCGGTCTCGGGGTTCGCCGGGAAGTACGCCTCGATGGCCAGCTCGGCGACGGTGATGTCCAGCGGGGTGCCGAAGGTGGCCATGGTGCTGAAGAAGGCCAGCTCACGGTAGCCGCGGCGGAGCCGGAGGGGGATCACGATGTCGCCGGGACCGGGCCGGTCTATCTCCGGCTCGGGCTGGTCGCAGGGGTAGTCGTCGAGCTCCTGCCAGAGCGCCGCCAGCTCGGGGTCGGCGGTGAGGCTCATCTGGCGGCGGAGCCGGTGCAGTAGGTGGGCCCGCCACTCGCCCAGGTTGATGATCCGCTGCGCCATGCCCTTGGGGTGCAGGCTCAGCCGCAGCACGTTGACCGGGGGGACCAGCAGCTCCGGCGCGACCCCGCGCAGCAGCAACCCGGTCGCGGCGTTGCGGTCGATGAGGTTCCAGCGCTGGTCGACGACGACCGCCGGGTACGGTTCGTGCCCGCTCAGCACCTGCCCCAGCGCCTCCCGCACCGACGCCATGTGCGGTGAGCTGAGCGGCGTCTCCGCGTAGAGCGGCGCGAACCCGCCGGACAGCAGCAGGTGGTTGCGCTCGCGCAGCGGGAGCTCCAGCTCCTCCGCGAGGTGCAGGATCATGTCCCGGCTCGGTTTGGACCGGCCCGTCTCCACGAAGCTCAGGTGCCGGGTGGAGATGTCGGCCTGGATCGCGAGGTCCATCTGGCTCATCCGCCGTCGTTCCCGCCACTGGCGCAGAAGCTCGCCTACCGGCCGGGACGCGCTGGTGGTGGTCACGTACGCCACGATAACCGGCGGTGATCGGCGAAACCATTACCACACACGTAACGCGCGCCATGATGTCGGCGACGCGCACCGCGCCACGTCTGAGTGACGCGAACCGGGCCCCGGAATTTATCCCCACGCATCACGGCAAACCGCCGAGCTGTTGTCCAGTTCGCTGGACGTCCTTCGTCCAGTACGCTAGCTTCCGTGCGTGCTCCAGACATACCCCGAGATCCGCGACCGGATCTACGAGCTCGCACGCCGGCACGCCTTGCGTCCCGACTGGGTCGACGCGGGCAGGACCACCCGGTCCCTGTTGCTCTACAACTCCGATCAGGTGGTGGTCGCCCGGTCCCGGGTCCCCATGCGGCATATGGACCCCGACCTGCTCGCGGCTCTCGCACATGACTTGGAAGACGTGTTCGGAAAGGGATGGTTGGAATGACCGATGCACCCCTGCGGCTCACGATGAAGGCCGTGCGTAAGACCGATTACTGGATCGCGCTCCCGATGGACGCCCCCATCCAGGGAGGCGTCTCCGGCGACACCCTCGCGGAGCTGTACGAGGAGGTGGAGGCGGCCAAACACTTCATCCTCGACGTCCCCGCGGAGGCCGAGATCGTTGTGACGTACCTGTACGAGGTGGCCGGTGTCCCGCCCGCGGTACTCGACACCTACCGGGACCTTCGGGCACGGCGCGACCAGGTGGCCGCGCAACTCGGCGAGACCGCGAGGGAGGCCGTGGCGGCTCTCCGGGCGGCGGGCGTCTCCGTCCGCGACAGCGCGGCCCTGCTTGAGCTGTCGAAGTCGCGGGTCGATCAGCTCAGCGCCTGAAGGACGGCCCTCCCCGTCGCGACGGCCGCCCGAAAGGCGTCAACGGTGGCGGACCTTGGTGGCGAGGCGGTTGAGGATGCGGTCCCACTCGGTGCCGAAGGGGTTGTCCTGGACGAGGTAGGTCCAGGTGGCGGTGGGGCGCTTGAGGCCCGCGCCCTCCAGGTCGAGGCCCTCCTCGGTGACGGTGGCGGTCTCGAAGGTCTCGACCGAGCGTGACTCGATCTCGGCCAGCAGGCGCTGGTAGGCCGGTACGGCGTCCTTGTGGAACTCGTCGATCGGGTTGAGCCTGCCGAGGACCCGCAGGTGGATGCCCTCCCGCAGCTCCGCCAGGTACGCCAGGTGGTCGGCCCAGCCGCGGTCGAGGTGGAACAGCACGATCTGGCGGGCCGCCTCGTGCAGCACGTCCTCGCCGACGCTCTCCGCCAGCTCCGCCCACCGCTCGGGGGCCGCGGCGGCCAGCGCCTCGCCGGCCACCCTGTCGCGCAGGACCCGGTCGCGGCGCTCCAGCAGCTGGCCGCGCTGGCGCTCCAGCAGGCGGGTGTAGCGCCAGGTGTTGCGGTGGATCTCCATGTTGACGCCCTCGGCGACCCGCTGGGCGTGGCCCACGAGGGAGTGTTCCGGCACGCCCTTGGCGTACTCGTCGGCGACGTAGTGGGTGATCAGCTCGTCCTCGCCGCTGACGAGGAAGACCGAGCCGCCGGGGTCGCCCTGGCGGCCCGCGCGCCCGCGGAGCTGGTCGTCCAGGCGGCTGCTGGTGTGCCGGCCAGAGCCGATGACGTACAGGCCGCCGAGCTCGTCGACGCCCTCGCCGAGGCGGATGTCGGTGCCGCGCCCGGCCATCTGGGTGGAGACCGTGAGCGCGCCGCGCTCCCCGGCCCGGGAGATGATGGCCGCCTCCTCGGCGTCGTTCTTGGCGTTGAGGACCACGCACTCCAGCCCGCGCCCGCTCAGGGTGAGCGCCAGGCGCTCGGACTCGGCCACGTCCAGGGTGCCGATCAGGATGGGCCGGCCGGTGGCGTGCACCTCGACGATCTCCTCGACCAGCGCGAGGTCCTTCTCCATGCGGTACTCGAAGAGGCGGTCGGGCTCGTCGATCCGCACGTTCGGCCGGTTGGGCTGGATCACGGCGACCTTGAGGTCGTAGAACTCCCGCAGCTGGTCGCCGACCGCCACCGCGGTGCCGGTCATGCCGCACTTCTCCGGGTAACGGGTGATCAGCGCCTGGACGGTGATCGAGTCGAGGATCTCGCCGGTCTCCGACGGCGAGAGCGCCTCCTTGGCCTCCACCGCCGCCTGCAGCCCGTCCGGCCAGCGCTGCAGCAGCGCGACCCGCCCCCGGGAGGGGTTGATCAGGTGCACCTTGCCGTCGCGGACGATGTAGTCGACGTCCTTGGTCAGCAGGGCGTGCGCGTGCAGCGCGAGGTTGACGTCCGTCAGGGTGGCCGGGGTGTCGTAGAGGTCCAGGCCGAGCGCCTGCTCGACGGTGTCGATGCCCTTGCTCGTCAGGTGGACGTTGCGCGCCTGGTCGTCGAGCTCGTAGTGGTAGCCCTTGACCAGCTGCCTGACCAGCACCGCCATCTCCGGGACCGCGTCGCCGGGGTCGGCGGCGCCGGCCAGCACCAGCGGCACCCGGGCCTCGTCGACCAGCACGGAGTCGGCCTCGTCGACCAGCGCCACGGCCGGCGCGGGCACGATCAGGTCGTCCACGGCGGTGCTCAGCCGGTCGCGCAGCACGTCGAAGCCGATCTCGCTGACCGAGCCGTACGTCACGTCCGCCGCGTAGGCCGCCCGGCGCTCGCCGGGGGTGGAGTTCTGCCCGATCCAGCCGCAGGAGACGCCGAGCGCCTCGTAGAGCGGGCCCATCCACTCGGCGTCACGCTGGGCCAGGTAGTCGTTGACCGAGATGACGTGGACGCGCTTGCCCTGCAGGGCGTATCCGGCGGCGGCCATCGCGCCGGACAGGGTCTTGCCCTCGCCGGTGGCCATCTCCGCGACGTTTCCCGACAGCATCGCCAGCATGCCGACCAGCTGCACGTCGTACGGCCGCAGGTCGAGCGCGCGGCGCGCGGCCTCGCGCACGATCGCGCAGAACTCGGGCAGGTCGTCGACCGACGGCGCGGGCAGCTCGTCGAGCGCGCGGATCCGCTCCTCGCGGGTCCCGGCCTCCGCGACGACCTTCTCGAACTTCGAGAGGTCGATGGTGCCGGGGCGTTCGAGGAACCGCCTGAAGAGCTGGGTAATCGAGGCCACGTTCCCTCCAACGCCCGTCCCCGGGCTCGCGTTCCGTCTCTCCGCACATTGTGGTGCAAAGATCGGCCGTTCAGGATCGGGGTGCTCCCGCCAGATTTCCGGGGCACCGATGACTTGTCCTGCCATAGCGGGATAAGTCGGAGGTGATTTTAGCCAACAAGCCGTGGACATCCAGGATGATCGCCACAAAGCTTGGAGCATGGCCTTCTCCGATTACCAGTACGAGATCTACCTCAACGGCCTGGTCGGGACCCCGCCCCCGTACTCGACGTCCGTCGCCGAGCTGGAGCGGGTCGCGCGCGAGCGGCTCGACCCGGGACCGTACTGGTACGTCGCCGGTTCCGCGGGGACCGGCGCGACCGAGCGCGCCAACCGCGAGGCGTTCGACCGCCGGAGGATCGTGCCCAGGATGCTGCGCGACGTCCCGGTCAGGGATCTCGCCGTCGAGCTGTTCGGCAGGACCTACCCCGCGCCGCTCGCCCTCGCCCCGATCGGGGTGCAGTCGATCGTGCACCCGGACGGCGAGATGGCCACCGCGAGGGCCGCCGCCTCGCTCGGCATTCCCACGGTGCTGAGCACCGCCGCGTCCCACACGCTGGAGGAGGTGGCCGAGGCCGACGGCCCCCGGTGGTACCAGCTCTACTGGCCGCACGACGACGAGGTCACGCTCAGTCTGCTCGACCGGGCCGCCAAGAACGGCTACGACACCCTGGTCGTCACCCTCGACACCTGGACCCTGGCCTGGCGCCCGCACGATCTCGACCACGCCTACCTGCCGTTCCTGCGCGGGACCGGCCTGGCGATCCCGCTGTCGGACCCGGTGTTCCGCGCCAGGCTGGCCCGCCCGGTCGAGGAGGACCTCGACGCGGCGATCATGCAGTGGGTACCGATGTTCAACGGCCGCCCCCACACGTGGGACCAGCTGTCCCTGCTCCGCGACAACTGGGACGGGCCGATCGTCCTCAAAGGTATCCAGCACGTGGACGACGCCCTGCGCGCCGCGGACGCGGGCATGGACGGCGTGGTCGTCTCCAACCACGGGGGCCGCCAGATCGACGGCGCCACGGCCTCGCTCGACGCGCTCCCCGCGATCGCGGCGGCCGTGGGCGACCGGATGACCGTGCTGTTCGACTCGGGCGTCCGCACCGGCTCCGACATCGTCAAGGCCCTCGCCCTCGGCGCGCGGGCCGTGCTCCTCGGCAGGCCGTACGTCTGGGGCCTGGCCGCGGGCGGCGAGGACGGCGTGCGCCACGTGGTGCGCGGCCTGCTCGCCGAGCTCGATCTCACCCTCGGCCTGGCGGGTCACAGCCGTGTCGCCGATCTCGACCCTTCCGTCCTGGAGGTGCTGTGAGCCTGTCCGGCCTGCGGCCCGTGCCCGGTGACCGGCTCACCTTCCGGCTCCCGCCGAGGTTCGAGAGCGTGGAGGGGGAGCGCCGCCACCGCCGGGTTCCGGCCCCGCACGACCAGATCGTCGCCACCGGCCCCGGCCTGTTCGGCTGACGTCCCGCGAGGGCCCCGTACGGATTCCCCCGTACGGGGCCCTCGCCCTCGTCACACCGGGACGGGCGCCTGTCCTCTCTCCTTCAGGGCGAGCAGGGCGACCGCGCCGAGCAGCAGGACGCTCCCGCACGCCGTCGCCGGGGTGAGCCGCTCGCCGAGCAGCAGGATTCCCAGGACCGCCGCGCCGACCGGCTCCACCAGGGAGATCACGGCGGCCGTCGTGGCGCGTACCGCGGCGAGGCCGGTGAAGAAGAGCCCGTAGGCCAGGGCCGTCGGCACCGTACCGAGGTAGGCGACGACCGCCCAGGAGGCGAGCGGGTCACCGGAGGGCAGCAGGCCCTGGGCCCACGCGACGGGGAGCAGGCAGAGCCCGCCGACGACGAAGCCGCCCGTCGCGGTGGCGTACGGCTCGTCGGCGGAGGCCCGGTTGAGCAGGGTCACCCCCGCGTACCCGGCCGCCGACAGCAGGGCCCACCCGACACCGGCCGCCGAGAAGGCGGCCCACCCGTCGCCGAGCGTCAGCACGGCCAGGCCGGTCAGGGCGATCGTGACCGCGCCCAGCCCGGCGGCGCCCAGGTGTTCGCCCAGCAGCAGCCGCCCGCCCGCGGCCACCAGGACGGGGGTCGCGCCTATCGTGACCACGGTGGCCACGGCCAGGCCCGACTCGGCGATCGCCGCGAAGTAGGCGGTCTGGTAGACGGCCATCGCCACGCCGGTGACCAGGACCCGCCCGAGCACCGGGCCCCGCCGGGCGAGGCGGGCCGGCCGGAGGGTGGTGAGCGGCCCGGCGGGCCGGGGCCGGCCGAGGCCGAACAGGCACCTGGCCAGCAGGAGCACGGCGGCTCCGGCGGCGAACCGCCAGAAGGAGACGGCGACGGGGCCGAGCCCGCCCGCCTGGTGGAGCAGCGCGCCGGCGGCGCCGCCGGTACCCCAGGCGGTCGCCGCGATGGACACGTACAGCAGGCCCCGCCGTACGGAGACATGCGTCATGGAGATCTCTCCAGATGAGGTGGTCGTCGTCAGGTCGCACGTATGCGGACGGCAAGCACCCACCGGACCGCTCGGGTCCGGTCGTCAGGAGAGAGGGCCGCCCGCTAGGGGGCGGTCGGCGGGGAAACGATCAGAAACACGGAGTCACCCTAACCAGGCCCTCCTCGCGGCGGCCACCCCTTATTCCGGCCACCGGCTGTCCCGGCACCTGTTCCGGCACCTGTTTCGGCACCTGTGCCCGGGCTTGTCCCGGCGCCTGGACCTGTCCCGCGAACCGGCCCGGCAAACGTGACAGCAGCTGACAGGTATGGGCGGGACGATCGTTCCATGACCACGACAGCACAGCTTCTCGCCGTGAACATCGACTGCGCCGAGCCCAGGCGGCTGGCCGAGTTCTACGCGGCCGTCCTCGGTTACGAGGTCCAGTACGCGGAGGACACCTACGCCGGTATCGGCGACGGCACGATGAGCATCTACTTCCAGCAGAATCTCGACCGCAAGCCGTCCACCTGGCCGGGGCCCGACAAGCAGTTCCACCTGGACGTCCGCGTGCCCGACCTGGAAGGGGCCGTCCGGGACTACCTGGAACTCGGAGCCACCCGGCCCGACTTCCAGCCCGGCGAGGGAAAGTGGGTCGTGCTCGCCGACCCCGAGGGGCACCTGTTCTGCGTCTGTCCGCCCAGAGGCCAGTGACCACGGACCGGTGACCACGGACCGGTGACCAGCGGAGGCAGGGCGGGGGCGGCGAGGGCGGCGGGGGCAGGGCGTTCCTCCGGACGACTGGACGATCCGGGAGGGATGCGCTGGAGTTGCCTTCCGGACTCTCTCCTCCCCGGAGGCGGCGGAGAGCCCGTTCTCCCTCGCCCGGATCGTCCGAAGGCGGGGGCCCCACCCCCGAGGAGGATCGATGAGGCGGCACCCCCGGCGCGGGACGGTCGGCGTGATCTCACTCGTCGCGGCGGGGGCGGTGGCGACGGCCGCGCTGGTGGCGGGCCGAGCCGGGGCGCCGGACCTGGCGGCCTACGTCCCCCTGCCCGGCCTGCTCGCCCTGGTGGCCGCGGTGCTCGCGGGGGTGGGCGCCGGGCTGACCCTGGCGCGTCCCCGGCGGGACGACCGCGCGGCACTGCGCGTCCTGTCCTGGTGGTGGGTCCTCGCCGGCGTCGTGCTCATCGTCGTGTCCATGTGGAGCGCCACGGCGGTCCTGCTGTTCCTCGCGGACACGGCGCCGGACGCGTCCAAGCGCGTCGAGATGCGCCTGGACGCGGTGAAGACCGGCCTGACCGTGGGTGCCGGGGCCGTGGGGCTGGTGGCGCTCCTCCTGGGCGTGCGCCGCCAGTGGCTCGGGGAACGCACGCAGGCCTACCAGGAGTACGACGCCGATGAGCGGCGCGTGACCGAGCTCTACACCAAGGCGACCGACCAGCTCGGGCACGACAAGGCCGCCGTGCGCCTGGCCGGCCTGCACGCCCTGGAACGCGTCGCGCAGGACAATCCCGAGCACCGCCAGACGGTCGTCGACGTGATCTGCGCCTATCTGCGGATGCCCCCCACCCCGGCCGCGCCGGCGGAGGCGGAACCCGACGGCCGGGAGGAGACCATCGACCCGCAGGAACTCCAGGTACGCGCCACGGCCCAGGGAATCCTCAGGACCCACCTGCGCTGGAGCGGGTCCGAGCCGGTCAGGCCCGTCACGTTCTGGCCGGACATCGATCTCGACCTCACGGGCGCGTGGCTGGTGAAGCCGGGGTTCGTCGACTGCCGGATGCGCCGGGCACGTTTCGGCGGAGCCAGGTTCGAGGGGTTCGCCCGCTTCGACAGGGCCGTCTTCGAGGGCGTGGCGGTGTTCGGGGGAGCGGTCTTCAGCGGCCGGGCGGCCTGGGGGGAGGCCAACTACAAGGCGGGCTTCGAGGGGGCGGTCTTCAGGGACGAGGCCGTGTTCCGGGAGACGACGTTCGCCCTCCGGGCGGATTTCAGGGGGGTCACGTTCGAGCGGGAGGTGTTCTTCAACCGGGCCGTCTTCAGGGACCGGGCTCTCTTCCGCGGGACCACCTTCTCGGGGACCGCGCTCTTCGGAGACGCCGTGTTCGAGGACGAGGCGGTCTTCCGCCAGGCCACTTTCGAGGGAAGGGCGTCCCTCGCCGAGACCGTCTTCACGACCGCGCCCGCCTTCTGGGAGGCGACGGTACGGGAGGCTCCCGGCGCGCTGCGATCCTGGCCCGCCGGCTGGCGGGAGGCCGCCCGCGATGACGGCTCCGGCACGGCGCATCTGGTCTGGGAGGTCCGCGATGACCGCGACAACCGCGAGAGCCACGGGGACCCCGACGGCTCCCGGCCCGGCGATGACGGCTCCGGCACCGCGCATCTCGTCCCCGAGGACTCCGAAGGCCCCGAGGACCCTTCGGACCCCGAAGACACTGAGAGCACCGAGGACCCCGAGGACCGTGCGGGCTCCCGGCCCGGCGAGCCCGCCGCAGCCCGGACCGGTGACGGCGGTCGAGGTGCCGATCGGATCCGGGCCGATGGCCAGGATGTCGGTCACATCCGGAGTGCCGGTTCGTAAGGGCGTTTCCCGCCGGAGAGGGCGTCGCGCTCTCGTCGGTACCGGCCGGACGACGCCTCTCCGCGGCTCGTACGGGCACGAGGCTGTGTCTCGTACAGACAGAAGAAGGTCCCTACCCGTTCGCCGTGCGCCTTAAGCTTGCGGGATGACCCGTGAATCGCTTCTTTCCGGATGCCCCGTCCGTTATGTGAGGTGGCGATGACCTGGGTCGGGATATCGATCGCCCTGGTCGGCGCGCTGGGCTACGCCCTGGGAGCCGCGCTCCAGCAGTTCGAGGCGGTCTCCGAGGGCGCCTCGCTGAAGCTGATGAAGCGGCCCCGCTGGTGGCTCGGCGGCGTCATCGGTTTCACCGGGGCGTCCCTGCACGCCGTGGCCCTCAGCTTCGCGCCGCTGATCGCGGTGCAGCCGATCAGCGTGGCGACGCTGGTGTTCGCGGTGCCGCTGGCGGCGATGCTGCACGGCAGGCGCCCGCACAAGGCGGAGATCATCGGTTCGATCGCGGTGGCCGTCGGGCTGCTCGGGCTGCTGTTGCTCGTCCCCGCGCACCCGGTGAGACCCCACATGACGAACCAGGAGGGGCTGGGCTTCCTCGGCTGCGTCGGGCTGGTCGTGCTGGTGTCTCATCTGCTGGCACGGAAGATGTCCGGCTCGGCCCACGCGCTCGTACTGTCGGTCGGCGCGGGGGCGGTGACGGCCAGCGTCTCCACCTTCGTCCGGGTGGTGGGCGGCAACTTCGACGGCGACCTGAGCACGCTGCTCAACTGGTTCGCGCTGGCCATCCCCCTGCTGCTCATCTGCGCGGTCGTGCTGCTGCAGAAGACCTACGAGGTGGGTTACTTCGGCATCTCCTACGCCGCGGTCCAGATCGTCGACCCGATCACCTCGATCCTCGCGGGCGCGCTCCTGCTCGACGAGGCGGTGCCCAGCGGCTGGCTGAACGTGATCCCCGCCCTCGGCGCCGCCGCGCTGCTCGTCTGGGGGACGATCACCCTGGGACGGCTCTCGCCCGACCATGGGGTTCCCGCCACGGTGCGCGAGAAGGCGGGCGTCACGCCGTAGCCGCGCCGTGGTCGCGAAACGGCCGCGGGGTCAGGTGGCGGGCGGTGTCCAGCCGAACACCTCGTCCATCGGACCGGTCACGCTCGACGGGGCGAGCCGCCAGCTGAGCGCCATCATCGCGTCGCGCAGCCGTACGGCCGGCGGGGTGCGGATCCGGGTGGCGCGGCAGATCGCGGCGGACCGGGCCACGATCCTGGACGTACGCTCAAGCCGCGCGGCGGTGTAGCCCGCCAGCGGGTCGTTCCCGCCGGTCGGCCCGCCGCTTCCGGCCGGTGATACGGCGCTCGCGCCGTCCGCGTTGATGCCGCCGGTGAACCTCCGGCCGTCGCCGGCCACGTGGGCCAGCACCACCGCGTCCTCGATCGCCTGGCAGGCGCCCTGGCCCAGGTTGGGGGTCATGGCGTGCGCGGCGTCGCCCAGCAGGGCGACCCGGCCCCGGTGCATGGCGGGCAGCGGGGTGGCGAGGTAGCGGATGTCGTTCCTCAGGACCTTCTCCGGCGAGGCCGCGGCGAGCAGCTCAGGGATCGGGGAGTGCCAGTCCCCGAACAACCGGCGCAGCTCGGCCAGCTGGTCCCCGCCACCGCCGCCCGCCGGGACGGTGTCGGTGGCGTAGCAGTAGGACGTGCCCCCGGCCAGTGGCATGACGCCGAAGACCCTGCCCCGCCCCCAGCTCTCGTACGCCTGGCCCGGGACGCCCTCGGCGGGGATGAGCACCCGCCAGCTGGTGACGCCCGCGTAGCGGGGGGCGGGATGGCCGGGGAACAGCGCCGACCTGACGGGAGAGTGGATGCCGTCGGCCGCCACCACCAGGTCCGCCTCCGCCGGCCCGTCGGGGAGGGTCACCAGGCCGCTCTCCGGGTCGACCCCCGAGACCTCGGTGTTCAGCCGGACCGTACCGGGTGCGAGATGGGAGGAGAGGATGTCGATCAGCTCCGCGCGGCGCAGCAGCACGATGGAGTCGCCGTCGTTGCGCGCCGAGGCGGCCTCCGCGCTGGTCCTCACCAGCCACCGGCCGTCGGAGCGCCGGATGCCGCCCGCGCCCTGGACCGCCGACAGCCTGCGGATCTCGTCGCCGGCCCCGATCGTGTCGAGCGCCTTGAGCGCGTTGGCGGCGACGCCCAGGCCCGAACCGACCGGCTCCAGGGACGCCGCCCGCTCGAACACCGTCACGTCCCAGCCGCGCCGCTGGAGCGCCACCGCCGCCGTCAGCCCGCCGATGCCCGCTCCGATGACCACCGCACGTGTCATGACATTCTCCTTCACTACAGGTGTAGTAGATGCTACTGCTCCCGTAGCTGAACTACAAATGTAGTATCGAAGGGTGAAGTCCCAACGCGCGGAGCTCGTCGCCGACACCGCCATCGCCCTGCTGGTGGATCGGGGAATGCGCGGCCTGACCCACCGAGCCGTGGACGAGGCGGCCGGGCTGCCGC
Organism: Streptosporangium sp. NPDC023963; assembly: GCF_040639135.1. Taxonomy (NCBI): domain Bacteria; kingdom Bacillati; phylum Actinomycetota; class Actinomycetes; order Streptosporangiales; family Streptosporangiaceae; genus Streptosporangium; species Streptosporangium sp. NPDC023963. Next base: position 322,893 of record NZ_JBEZZK010000007.1, on the reverse strand, counting down.
CGGGGTCGACCTCCAACCTGGCCCGCACCCGGTCCGCGCTCCTGGAGCTGACCCTCGCACGGCTTGCCCAGTTGGAGACCGCCGCGTTCGCGCCACTCCTCGGCCCGCCGGGGCCGGACGTGATCGAGGCCCTCGCCGAGATGATGGCCAGGGCGCTCTGGACGCAGCTGACCGCCGGCCGCAAGCAGACGATCGCCCGCTACGAACTGGCCTTCGAGGCCACCCGCCGCCCGGAGCTGCGCACGATCTACGACAGGGCCGGTGAGCGCTTCCGTGACATCGCGGTCTCGATCCTCTCGGCCGCCGGGTCGTCCGACCCGGTACGGCACGGGCGCCAGCTCGTCGCCTTCGGCGAGGGGGCGATGTTCGACGCGGTCATCGGCGCCGGCGCGGAACCGACCCTGGACGACCTCCGCCTGGGGATCGGGGAACTCCTGCGCGGCATGCTCGGCCGCGAAGGTCCGTAGGCCGCGAACCGCGCGTCACGGGCCGAGAACCGGATCACGGGCCGAGAACCGCGGACCGCGGGGCTGATGGTTCGGCGGGGCTGGTGGTTCGGCGGGGCTGGTGGTTCGGCAGGGCTGATGGTTCAGCGGGGCGGGCCGGTGAGGCGGGCGCGGTGGGCCGGCCACTCGTCGTCGAGGATGCTGAAATAGGCGGTGTCGCGCCAGGTGCCGTCGGCACGGCGGCGCTGGCGGCGCAGGGTGCCCTCGGCGACGCCGCCGACGCGCATGATCGCGTTCTGCGAGCGGACGTTCAGGTTGTCGGTCTTGAGCTGGACCCGGTTCACGCCCAGCTTGTCGAAGGCGTGGTCGATCAGCAGGACCTTGCACTCGGTGTTCACCGCGGAGCGCCACACGGACCTGCCGTACCAGGTCCAGCCGATCTCGATGCTGTCGGCGTATCCGGGGGTGTCGATGTAGGTGGTCCAGCCGACCGCGCGGCCGGTCTCCCTCAGGATCACCGCGAACGGCACGTGGTCCGGCGTCTCGATCAGCCGTACCGCGATCTCCGCCAGCTCGGCCTCGGTGCGCGGGGTCGGGGCGGGCATCCAGCGCCACACCTCGTCGTCGCCGCCACCGGCCAGGAACAGGTCGGGGATGTGGCCGCCGGTCAGCGGCTCCAGCCGTACGGTCTCGCCTTCGAGGACGACGGGAACGGGCATCTTCGCGGTCATGGATACGACACTAGAACCTGCGGTGGACCTGCTCGAAGGTCCACTCAGGGGGTGTTCTCGGGGACCACTCGGCGCTCGAACTGCGCGAGCCTGCGTCCCGCCGCCGAGTCCTCGATCAGCCGGACGAGACGCTTCTCCCTCGTCTCGGGCCGCTTCGCGGTGGTCACCCAGTGCAGCGCGGTCCTGCGGTAGCCGGGCGGCTGGCTCCGGAACCACTCCCAGGCCGCCGTCTCCGCGCGGAAGCGGCGCTCCTGCTCCTCGTCCAGCGCGGCGTCCTCGGCCCGCTCGTGGGAGTAGATCACCGAGTTGTCCTCGGTCCGCTGCCCGAAGGCCAGCAGGCCCGCGGGACGCATCAGGCCGCGCTCGGTCAGTTCGGCGACCTTGGCGATGTTGACCGCGCTCCACGTGCTGCGCGCCTTGCGCGGTGTGAAGCGGATGCTGTAGCTCTCGGCGTCGACGGTCCTGCGGACGCCGTCGATCCAGCCGAAGCACAGGGCCTGCTCGACGGACTCGGGCCAGGTCATGCTGGGACGGCCGGTGCCCTTCTTGAAGAAGCCCACCAGCAGTTCCTTCCCGGTCTCGTGGTGCTCCTCCAGCCAGGCGCGGAACTCCTCGGGGGTGGCGAAGAAGGCGGGGTCCATGGGGTCGAGCATAGAGGGCCTGTCGACAGGCATACCGTCCGGTCGGTACCCTCACGGGAGACCGTGAGGAGGGGCCATGGATTTCGCGTTCGACGCCGAGACCGAGGAACTGCGGGGACGACTGCTCGGCTTCATGGACGAGTGTGTGTATCCGGCGGAGGAGGCTTTCGAGGCCCAGGCCGCCGAGAGCGGGTGGGCCACTCCGCCGCTGATGGAGGACCTCAAGGAGGAGGCGCGCAGGCGGGGCCTGTGGAATCTCTTCCTGCCGGGCGAGCACGGCGCGGGCCTGACCAACCTGCGGTACGCGCCGCTGGCCGAGATCATGGGCCGCTCGCCGAGGATCGCCCCGACCGCGACCAACTGCGCCGCCCCCGACACCGGCAACATGGAGGTCCTCTCCATGTTCGGCAGCGAGTGGCAGCGCAAGGAGTGGCTGGAACCGCTGCTGCGCGGCGAGATCCGGTCGGCGTTCGCGATGACCGAGCCCGACACCGCGTCCTCCGACGCCACGAACATCGCGCTGTCGATCGTCAGGGACGGCTCCGAGTACGTCGTCAACGGCCGCAAGTGGTTCGCCTCCGGCGCGATGAACCCCAACTGCAAGATCTTCATCGTGATGGGCAAGACCGACCCCGAGGCGTCCTCGCACCGGCAGCAGTCGATGATCCTGATGCCGCGCGACACGCCCGGCATGCACGTCAAGCGGGGCATGCACGTCTTCGGCTACTCCGACTCCGACCACGGCGGGCACGCCGAGATCGTGTTCGAGGACGCCAGGGTGCCGGTCGACAACCTGATCGGCGAGGAGGGCGGCGGCTTCGCGATCGCCCAGGCCCGCCTCGGGCCCGGCCGCATCCACCACTGCATGCGGTTGATCGGGATGGCCGAGCGGGCCGTTGAGATGATGTGCGTCCGGACCCTGTCGCGGAACGCGTTCGGCAAGCCGATCGCCCAGCAGGGTGTCGTCCAGGACTGGATCGCCGAGTCGCGGGTGAAGATCGAGCAACTCCGCCTGCTCGTGCTGAAGACCGCCTGGCTGATGGACACCGTGGGCAACCGGGGGGCCCACGCCGAGATCCAGGCCATCAAGATCGCCACACCGCGCGACGTGGAGTGGATCCTGGACAAGGCGATCCAGTCCCATGGCGCCGGAGGCGTCAGCCAGGACTTCCCGCTGGCCGGCCTCTGGGCGGGCGCCCGCTCGCTGCGGCTCGCCGACGGGCCCGACGAGGTCCACAAGCGCTCCCTGGCCTACCGGGAACTCAAGAAGCACATTTGACCCGGCGCCCGCCCACCGTCCCGGGGGGCGAGCGGTGCCGGGCGCCCCGGAGGCGAGGCGCGGGGCGCGAACCGATGACGGTCGACGAGGATCGATGGAGATCGACGAAGGGAGCGTTCGTGACGCTGGACGAGAAGGCGGTCAGGGAGCGCGCTGCCGCGTTCCTGGCCGGGCACGACCCCGCCGGGGACCGGCTGGAGTTCCTGAGGGCCAGGTTCGACGCCGGGCTGGCCTGGGTGCACTTCCCGGAAGGGCTCGGCGGGCTCGGAGCCGCGCGCGAGCTGCAGAACGTCGTGGAGCACGAGCTGGCGGGGACGCCGCAGCTCAATGTCGGGCTGCAGACGATCGGGCTGGGGATGGCGGCGCCCACGATCCTGACGTTCGGCACCGACGAGCAGCGCAGGCGGTTCCTGCGCCCGCTGTGGACGGGCGAGGAGATCTGGTGCCAGCTCTTCAGCGAGCCCGGTGCCGGTTCCGACCTGGCCACGCTCGCCACCCGCGCGGTCAGGGACGGCGACGAGTGGGTGGTGGACGGGCAGAAGGTGTGGACCTCCGGCGCCCACCACTCGCGCTGGGCGATCCTGGTCGCCAGGACCGACGTGGACGTGCCCAAGCACCGGGGGCTCACCTACTTCGTGTGCGACATGCACGCCCCCGGGGTCGAGGTCAGGCCGCTGCGGCAGATCACCGGCGAGGCCGAGTTCAACGAGGTCTTCCTCACCGGCGTACGGCTCGGTGACGACCTGCGGCTGGGGGAGGTCGGCGACGGCTGGCGGGTCGCGCAGACCACGCTCATGAACGAGCGGGTCGCCATCGGCGGCGCGCCGGTCCGGCGGGGCGGCGGCGTGGTCGGCCTGGTCGCCGACACCTGGCGTTCCCGGCCCGAGGCGCGCACCCACGACCTGCACCAGCGGCTGCTGCGCCTGTGGGTGGAGGCGGAGGTGACCCGCCTGGCCGGTACGCGCCTGCGCGAGCAGCTCTCCGCCGGGCAGCCGGGACCCGAGGGCTCCGGCATGAAGCTCGCCTTCGCCGACCTCAACCAGGCCCTGTCGGGGCTGGACGTGGAACTGCGCGGAGAGGAGGGCCTGGTCTACGACGACTGGACCTTCCGCCGCTCCGACGGCGTCGACTTCTTCGGCCGGGGCCCCGGATACCGCTACCTCCGCGCTAAGGGCAACTCCATCGAGGGCGGCACCTCGGAGATCCTGCGCAACATCATCGCCGAGCGCGTGCTCGGCCTCCCCTCGGAACCCCGCGTCGACAAGGACGTGCCCTGGAAGGACCTTCCGCGATGACCCTCCTTTATACCGAGGTGGAAGAGGAACTGCGCGCCTCCGTGCGGGATCTTCTCTCGGACCGCTGCGGGGCCGACGCCGTGTTGAGGCGTGCCGAGTCCGAGGCGCCGTACGACATGGACCTGTGGAAGACGCTGTCGCGGGACATCGGGGTGGCGGGCCTGCTGGTGCCGGAGGAGTACGGCGGGGCAGGGGCGTCGGCGCGGGAGGTCGCGGTGGTGCTGGAGGAGCTGGGGCGGGCGGTGGCGCCGCTGCCGTTCTTCACCAGCTCGGTACTCGCCACGAAGGCCCTGCTGCAGGTCGGCGAGAAGGACCTGATCCAGCGACTCGCCTCTGGGGAGACCACGGCGGCGCTCGCGGTGTCGCTGGCCGCCTCGCCGTACCGTCCGCTGCCGGGGACCGTCACCGTCACCGACGGTGGGGTGCTGAACGGGGAGATCACGGCGGTGGCCGGCGCGGACGTGGCGGACGTGTTGCTCGTGCCCGTCGGGACGGCGCTCTACCAGGTGAAGGCCGCGGATGTCCGGATCGACGTGGTGCCGTCGCTCGACCTGACGCGGCCGGTCGCCACCGTCACGTTCTCCGGCACCCCCGCCGGTGAGGCGATCGGCGGGCTCGACGTGCGGAGGGTGCTGAGCTTCGGCGCGGGCCTGCTCGCCTCCGAGCAGCTCGGGGTCGCCGAGTGGTGTCTGGGCACGACGCTCTCCTACATCAAGGAGCGCCACCAGTTCGCCCGGCCGGTCGGCTCCTTCCAGGCGATCAAGCACCGGATGGCCGACCTCTGGCTGGACGTGGTGCGGGCCCGTGCCGCCGCGAGGAACGCGGCCGACCTGCTGGCCACGGACCCGGGCGCGCCCGATGGGGGGGAGGCGGCCCGCGACCGCGAGCTGGCGGCGGCGGTGGCCGCGTCGTGGTGCTCGGAGGTGGCGGTGCACGTCGCCGAGGAGAGCGTCCAGCTCCACGGAGGGATCGGGATGACCTGGGAGCACCCGGTGCACCTCTATCTCAAGCGCGCGAAGTCCGCCGAGATCGCGTTCGGCACCCCCGGCGCCCACCGGGAGGCCGTGGCGGCCCTCGCGGACCTGCCCGCTCCCGCCTGACCGTATGCCGACGCGACGCCCCCCGGCTCCGTGCCGGGGGGCGTCGCGGAGTTCGTCGCCCTGTCCGGGCGGAGGGTCACGCGGGGGGTGCCGGCGGATCCGGCCGCAGCGAGGTGAGGAGCAGGTCGGCGAAGTGCGCCCCCAGCTCGGGGCCGGAGAGCGCGCCCTCCGCGCTGTACCAGGTGCCCAGATGGTGGACGGAGCCGAAGAAGAAGTCGACGACGATGTCCGCGGGGACGTCGCTCCTGAAGGTGCCCTCGCGCTGCCCCTCGGTGACCAGGTCGCGGAAGCGCTCGTGGTAGTTGCGCCGCTCGGCGCGGACGACCTTGCGGGTGTCGGGCGCGAGCAGGTGCATCGAGCGGAAGAAGATCTTGGAGTCGTCCAGGTTCTCCACCGTGGTGGTCACGACGTCCGCGGCGGCGGAGTGCAGGCGGGTGGCCACCGGTCCCGGGCCGTCGGCGAAGTGGGTCAGCCGCTCCATCTGCAGGCGCAGCACGCGCCCGTAGATCTCGTGGAGCAGGTCGTCCTTGGAATCGAAATAGTGGTACATGGCGCCCTTGGTGACGCCGGCCGCCGAGACGACCTCCTGAACTGACGTACTCTCGAAGCCTCGCTCGGCGAACAGACGTGTGGCCTCGCTGAGCAGGCGTTGCCGTACCGGCTCCTGGTCCTGAGTCATGCGTCCCCCATGGTGTGGTGAGGGAAAGCATACCGACTGGTCGGTTGCACCGCTGGTGGCTGGCGAATGTGTGTTACTTGCGTCACCTTCGCGATCCAGGGATAGCTGGAGCCCCCGATTGGGTATTTCATGGTCTGAGGATCTTCAGCGTGGCAGGTCCCCCCTCCCATCCTTCCCGACCGTTCTAGCCATGGGGGTTCGCTATGCCGGGCGGATCTATCTACGTGACGCCAGTCGACCAGGTCCACGGCCTGTCGCCGCAGGTCATGTACGAGCAGTTCTGGATCAAGGAAGTCGCCCAGCGCAGGAAGATGCGCGCGGTCAAGGCGGTGGCCGGCCTGGCGGTGGGCGTCGCGCTCGCCTACCGGTTCAATCTGTCGCCGCCGATCCTCGGACTGCTGGGCGCCCTGCTCGTCGCCGCCGGGGACACGTTCCTGACCTGGCGGGAGTACGACGCCACCGCCGTCTGGCGCGGCAGGCGCCGGGGCGAGGCCATCACCGGCAAGCTGCTCCGCCGCAAGCTCCGCAGGGACGGCTACCACATCCTCGAAGGCCGGGCCATGCCGGGCAAGGCGTCGGTCGACCACCTCGTCATCGGCCCCGGTGGCGTCTGGGTGGTGGACAACGAGGCGTGGGGCCCCGACACCGAGATCGCCCGGTACGGCGACCGGTTGTTCCTGGGCGAGAAGTACGGCACGAAGGTGGCCAAGGCGCTCGTCGAGGTCTCCGAGTCGCTGGCCGAGGTCCTCTCCCGGGAGTCGGGCATCCCCGTCACCATCGAGCCCCTGATCGCCGTGCACGGCGGGGAGATCAGGCGGTCGGTCACCGCGGAGGGGCTCACCCTTCTCAAGCCCCGCCTGGTGGCGCGCTGGATCCAGAAGGGGCCACGGGCCGACTTCGACGACGCCCAGGTGGAGGTCCTCGCCAGGACCGCAGCCCGGGTGCTGCGCCGCATGAGCTGACCGCGCCCGTCGCGTTTTCTCAGACGAGTCCCTCGATGAAGGCCGCCAGTTGCGCGGCGTTCCGGCACTCGTACATCGGCACGATCCCGCCGTACGCCGTCGCGAGCGAGTCGCCGCTGTCCCACTGGGCGACCGGCTCCGGGTTGAGCCAGTAGGCGTGCCGGGCGCCGGCGGCCAGGCGCCTCAGCGTCTCCAGCGCGGGCGGCTGGTAGTTGGACCGGGCGTCGCCCAGGATCAGCAGGGACGTCTTCGGCCCGATGGCGTCGCCGTACCGTTCGGCGAACCGCTCCAGCGCGTGGCCGTAGTCGGTCCGGCCGAACCGCACCATGTCGGCCTCCTTCGTCAGCCGGGTCATCGCCTCCACCACGTCGGCGCCCGGTACGAAGAACCGGGAGATCTCGTCCACGGTGTCCACGAACCCGAACGCGCGGACCTTGGTGAACTGCTCGCGCAACGCGTACGTCAGCAGCAGGGTGAAGTGCGCGAAGGAGGCGACCGAGTCGCTGGTGTCGCACAGCACGACCAGTTCGGGCTTGTGCGGGCGGCGCGGCCTGTTGAAGGTGGTCAGCGGCACCCCGCCGCTGGACAGCGAGGCCCGTACGGTCCTGCGGAAGTCGAGGCGGCCACGGTGGCCGAGCCGGTGCTTGACGGTCAGCCGGGCGGCGAGGCGGCGGGCGAGCGGGTGGACCTCCCGGCGGAGCCTGGCCAGGTCGGCCTTGGTGATCCGCAGGAAGTCGAGCTGTTCGAGCGGCGGGCGTACCGCGGAGCGGGCGATCCGCTCGATCCCGGCGTCCTCGGCGATCCGGCGGCGCACGTCGGTGGAGACGGCGTCCTCGAAGCGCCTGGTGTTCTCGCCGATCCGCTGCCGGGCGACCCTCTCCGCCAGCCCGCCGCGCTCCCGGCCCGCGAGGACCTCGGCGAGCAGCCGCGCCATGAGCGTCTCGGGGGAGAGCGCCCGCATCACCGGGTAGGAGAACCAGTTCTGCCTGCCGGGGCCCGCGGGCTGGCGGCCGAAGCGCTCCACCATCGCCCGCGCGAACTCGTTCATCCCCTCGGCGCCCAGCAGCAGCCCGGCCAGCCGGTCGCGCAGCTCGGAGACCTCGGCGGTCTCCAGGTCAGGCGGGCCCGGCGGGTCCGGATCGGCCGCGTCCGACGCCCGCAGGCCGGTCGTCGAGGCGGGGAACCACAGGTCGAACAGTATGTCGAAGCCCGGCCGGTGCGAGGGCCGCTTGACCAGCGTCGCGGCGTACGCGGCCCGCAGCGACTCCCGCTCGGCCAGGTCGATCACCGCCAGCGCCCTGGCCGCGTCCAGTCCCTCGGCCGGCGACACCGGCAGCCCGGCCTCGCGCAGCGCGTGCACGAACCCCACGTGCCGGTCGAGCAGGCTCACCTCCGGCCTCCCGTCCCGTGGACCGGGCCCGTCACAGGGCCAGTTCCTTGCGCGCCCGGGTCTGGTCGGAGGCGTGCTTGAGGACGACGCCGAGGGTCGCTCCGATCGCCGCCTCGTCGAGCTCGGTCCTGCCCAGCGCCAGCAGGGTGTTGGCCCAGTCGATCGTCTCGGCGATCGAGGGCGACTTCTTCAGCTCCAGGCCGCGCAGGGTGGCGACCGTGCGGGCGAGCTGCTCGGCCAGGCTCGCCTCGATCGCGGGCACCTGGGCCAGCACGATGTCGCGCTCGCGCTCCGGCGTCGGGTACTCCAGGTGCAGGTAGAGGCAGCGCCGCTTCAGCGCCTCGGAGAGCTCGCGGGTGGCGTTGGAGGTCAGCACCACGTACGGCTTCCGCACGGCGGCGATCGTGCCGAGCTCGGGGATCGTGACCTGGTAGTCGGACAGGATCTCCAGCAGCAGCCCCTCCACCTCGACGTCGGCCTTGTCGATCTCGTCGATCAGCAGGACCACCGGCGTCTCCGACCGGATCGCCGCGAGCAGCGGCCGCTCCAGCAGGAACTCCTCGGTGAAGATGTCGTCATGCGTGGCGTCCCAGTCCTCGCCCTGCCCGGCCTGGATGCGCAGCAGCTGCTTCTTGTAGTTCCACTCGTACAGCGCCCTGGCCTCGTCCAGCCCCTCGTAGCACTGCAACCTGACCAGCCGGGCCCCGGTCGTCGCCGCCACGGCCTTGGCGAGCTGGGTCTTGCCCACCCCCGCGGGCCCCTCGGCGAGCAGTGGTTTGCCGAGCGCTCCCGCCAGGAAGACCGAGGTCGAGATGGAGGCGTCGGGGAGGTAGCCGACGGCGTCGAGCCGCTCGCCGGCGTCGCTCGGTGAGGCGAACCACATGTGTGCTCCCAGTACAGGACCGAATGTTGTTCTAGCTTAGCCGGTGATCGTCTCTGCCCCGCGATCGCCGCCGGCCGTGATCGTCTCTGCCCCGCGATCGCCGCCGGCCGTGATCGTCTCTGCCCCGCGATCGCCGCCGGCCGGGGGCCGTCGCCGATTTCGAAGCGCCGCCCGATGTGCGCTATTCTTCAAGGGCTTCAAGCGCCGCTAGCTCAGTTGGTTAGAGCAGCTGACTCTTAATCAGCGGGTCCGGGGTTCGAGTCCCTGGCGGCGCACCATACCTGACAGCGCATCAGCGATTCTCGCGGGTGCGCTGTCAGCGTTTCCGGCGTCCTGTCCCGTGCGTGCCGGGGGCGGGGCCGGAGAGAGGCCGGAGAAGCGCTACTCGGCGCCGCAGAGGGCGTCGTCGACGACCTTGATGACCTTCAGGGCCCCGGCCTCGCCGGTGGGCAGGGCGGTCACCGCGACCGCGGTCGCCCGGCCGTCGGTGGTGGCGGCGTTGCGGGTCTCGTAGCCGTCGATGTCGCCGCCGTGGCCCCACGCGGTGTCGCCGCAGCTCAGCTTCATCTTGATCACGCCGAGCCCGTACCGCCATCCCTCGGGGAACCCGGGGGCCTTGACCGTCTTCTTCATCTCCGCCAGCTGCGCGGGCCTGAGCAGTTTGCCGTCCAGGAGGGCGAGGAAGAAGGTGTTGAGGTCGTTCGGGGTGCCGATGAGCTGGCCGGCCGCGCCGCCCCAGGACGGGTCCATCGTGGTGATGTCGACGAACTCGCCCTTGGGCTTCCTGACCGTGTAGCCGCGGGGGTGCGGGCCCTTGACGGTCTGGTCGCCGACGCCCGGCCAGTAGGTGTCGCGCAGCCCGGCGCGGTCGATGACCCGCCTGGTGACCTCTTCGGCGATCGGCCGGCCGGTGACCTGCTGCACGACCAGGCCGAGCAGCAGGTAGCCGGTGTTGCTGTACTCCCAGCCCTTGCCCGGCCCGAACGACGCCCTGTGCCGCAGCGCCACGTCGATCATGTCCCTGGGCTCGACATAGCGGTGCTGGATCTTGAAGAAGTCCTGGTGCATGTAGCGGGTGTAGTTGGGCAGGCCGCTGGTGTGCTGGAGGAGCTGGCGAACCGTGATCTTACGGCCGTCGCCGGCCTTGCCGCGGACCAGGCCGGGCAGATACCTCTCGACCGGCCCGTCCAGCTCGATCCTTCCCTCGCCGACGAGCTGCAGCACGACGGTGGCGACGAACGTCTTGGTGTTGCTGCCGATGCGCACCCGGCCGTCGGCGGGCACCTCCTGCCGCGTCTCCAGGTCGCCGACGCCCGCCGTGTAGCCGGTGACGCGCCCGTCGGTGTCGCGCACCGAGGCCAGCGCGCCGGGGAACTCCTTGCCGATCAGCCCGTCGAGTGACTTCTGCACGCCGTCGTCGAAACCGGCGGCCGCAGACGCCGAGGTCGGGGCCGAGGCCGTCGCCGCGACCGGCGCGGCGACGGTGCCGACGGCGATCGTCGCGGCGAGCCCGCAGGCGAGGAGGCGTGAGCGGGGGGAGGAGGGCTTGTACACCGGGACTCCTTGTTCGAGGGTCACTTGCCGACCCCTGAAGCATGTCGCGGGGGAGATCATCACTTCGATCCCGCGAGCTGGAGCCTCTTGGTACAGCTGGTACTACCTCGATCAGGTGCGCCGGTCGGCCCGCGGGCGGCGCGGGACGGTGCCGAGACGACCCGTCCCGAGGTGCTCGCCCGGTCCCGGGCGCCGCTCGACGGGGCCTCAGCGGCGCGGGAGGGCCTCGATGGTCTCCATGTGGATCTCGCCCCACTCGCCGAGCGGGATGAGCGCGGTGTTGAGCGAGTGGCCGAACTCGGTCAGCGAGTACTCCACCTTCGGCGGAACCTGGTGATAGACCTCGCGGTGCACCAGGCCGTACGACTCCATCTCCCGGAGCTGCTGGATCAGCATCTTCTCGCTGATTCCCGACACGCTCCGGCTCAGCTCGCCGAACCGGAGGGCCCCGGAGTGGAGGGCCCACAGGATCAGTGCCTTCCACTTGCCGCCCACGACGTCGACGGCGGCGTCGAGCCCGCACGAGTAGGTCTGTTTCTTCATCCCGATCTCCACCCTTACGAAAAGGTTAGTACCTGACAAAATAGTAGGTACTTGAGGAAATTTCAGCGACGCGCCAGCATCGAAACGTCCCAGCCGGGGTCCGAAGGGATCCGGGCCTGGAACCTTCATATGCCGACATCGCGTGAAATAGGGGGACAAATGAATATTGACGAGAGGACGCCGGTGACAGTCATCGGCCTGGGGGCGATGGGCAGGGCGCTGGCCGGGGCCTTCCTGGACAGCGGCCATCCCACGACCGTGTGGAACCGTACCGCCGGGAAGGGCGGAGAGCTCACCGAGCGGGGCGCGACCGAGGCGGCCACCGCCGCCGAGGCGGTCGCCGCGAGCCCGGTCGTCGTGATCTGCGTGCTGGACTACGACGCGGTCCGCGAGGTCCTCGGCGCCCCCGCCCGCAACGTCCCCGAGGGCTCCGGCGCCCCCGGCACCGTGACCGGCCTCCTGGCGGGCCGGACCCTGGTGAACCTCACCAACGGCACGCCCCGCCAGGCGCGCGAGCTGGCCCGCTGGGCCTCCGAGCAGGGAGCGGACTATCTGGACGGCGGCATCATGGCGGTGCCCCCGATGATCGGGAGCCCCGGATCCCTCATCCTCTGCAGCGGATCGCCGGAGACGTTCACCGCTCACGAGCGGACCCTGTCGGCGCTGGGCACCGTCTCCCACCTGGGCGAGGACGCGGGCCGGGCGGCCCTGTACGACATCGCGCTGCTCAGCGCGATGTACGGGATGTTCGGCGGCTTCTTCCAGGCCGTCGCCATGGTCGGCTCCGAGAAGGTCCCGGCGACGGAGTTCACGCCGCTGGTGGTCTCGTGGCTCGAGGCCATGCTCACGAGCCTGCCCGAGATGGCGAAGGCGTACGACGCGAACGACCACTCCGCCACCGCCTCGAACCTGGGGATGCAGGCGGAGGCCTTCGTCAACCTGCTGGACGCCGGCAGGGACCAGGGCGTCAGCACCGAACTGCTGGAGCCCATGGGGGCGCTGCTCCACCGGGGGGTCGCCGCGAACCGGGGCGACGACGACCTCTCCGCCCTGATCGACCTGCTTCGCACGAACCCCGCGCGGGGCGCGAACGCCCGATCGAACGACGCCGGATCGGAGTAGGACATGACCCACGACCACCCCACCCCGGTGACGGTCCTCGGCCTGGGGCCGATGGGCCGGGCGCTGGCCGGAGCGTTCCTCGCGAACGGCCATCCCACGACCGTGTGGAACCGGACGGCCGCCCGGGCCGAGGATCTCGTCGCCCGGGGAGCGATCCGCGCGGACACGGCCGCCGACGCGGTCGCGGCGAGCCCGCTGACGATCGCCTGCGTGATCGACTACGACGCTGCGCAGGCGATCGTCGGCCCGGCGGCCGGCGCGCTGAAGGGGCGCACCCTGGTCAACCTCACCGCCGACACGCCGGAACGCGCCCGCCTGATGGCCGCGTGGGCGGCCGAGCGCGACATCGATTATCTCGACGGGGCCATCATGACCCCGACGCCGACCATCGGGGGACCGGCGGCGGTCGTCCTGTACAGCGGGCCCGAAGAGGTCCACCGGACCCATCGGCGGGCGCTGGCGAGCCTGGGCGGCACCTCCGCCTACCTGGGCGCGGACCCCGGGAGGGCGGCGGCGCACGACGTGGCCCTGCTCGACCTCTTCTGGACGTCCATGAGCGGTCTCGTCCACGCCTTCGCCCTGGCCGCCGCCGAGAACATCGCGGCGAGGGAGCTCGCCCCACTCGCCAAGGGGATCGGCGCCCTCCTCCCCGAGATCATCGACGAGTTCGCGGAGAACCTCGACGGCGGCGACCACCCGGGCGACGAGTCCACCATCCTGTCGGCCGCCGCCGGCATGGAGCACATCATCCACGCGGCCCAGGCCCGGGGCATCGACACCGGCGTGCTGAGCGCCGCCCGGGCCGTCGCCCTGCGGGCCGTCGACGCCGGTCAGGGTGGCGACGGCTTCTCACGCCTGGCGGAGGTGCTCGGAAGGCCCGTACCGCATCCCGTCGTCGGGTAAATATATTGCGAAACATGCTCGGACTCTTACAAAATCATGTCTTAAAGATCCCGTGATCTATAGGTAACACGACTGATCGTGCTGGAGAGCCCGAGGTGTCCATGGCAGAAGACGGCAGTGCGGCACCGTTGATCCAGGCGGAGGGGCTTCAGAAGACGTACCCGCCCAGAGACAGGCGGGGCACCGGGTTCCAGGCCGTGGCCGGGATCGACTTCCACGTCGACCGGGGGGAGGCCTTCGGGTTCCTCGGCCCGAACGGGGCGGGCAAGTCCTCGACGATGCGCATGCTCGGCTGCGTCTCCCCGGCCACCGCCGGAACCCTGCGGATTCTCGGCATGGACCCCGCGCGCGACGGCCGGAGGATCCGGGCGCGCCTGGGCGTGGTCCCGCAGGACGACGTGCTGGACCCCGACCTCACCGTGCGCGAGAACCTGACGATGTACGGCCTCTACTTCGGGCTGTCCCGCCGCGTGATCAGGGAGCGCGCGGAGCGCCTGCTGGAGTTCGCGCAGCTGGAGGAGAAGGCGGGCGAGAGCCTGGGGGCGCTGTCCGGCGGCATGCGGCGGCGGCTGACGATCGCCCGCTCCCTGATCAACGAGCCGGACATCCTCCTGCTCGACGAGCCGACCACCGGGCTCGACCCGCAGGCGCGGCACGTGCTGTGGGACCGGCTGTTCAGGCTGAAGCAGCAGGGGGTGACGCTGCTGCTCACCACCCACTACATGGACGAGGCCGAGCAGCTGTGCGACCGCCTGGTGGTGATGGACAAGGGGCTCGTCGCGGACGAGGGGTCACCCCAGGAGCTCATCCGCCGGCACTCGACGCGCGAGGTCCTGGAGCTGAGGTTCCGGATCGACGAGCACGAGCAGGCCGCGGAGAAGCTCTGCGACCTGGTCGGCCCCGGCGAGGGGGAGCGGGTGGAGGTCCTGCCCGACCGGGTGCTGGTCTACACGCACGACGGCGAGGCGACGCTGGCCGCGGTCACCGCCGCGCGGATGACCCCGATCACCGCCCTCGTCCGGAGATCGACGCTGGAGGACGTGTTCCTGCGCCTGTCCGGCCGGACCCTGACGGACTGAGGCGGACGACATGTCCATCATGCCGATGTTCCCGACCCCGACGGACCGAGGCGGACGACGCATGCCCATGTTCCTTCGCGAGTTCTCCTCGTGGATGCTCCGCTACCGCCGCTCCTGGAGGAGCACCATCGTCATCAGCGTGGCGAACCCGCTGCTCTTCCTGGTGGCCATCGGCGCCGGGCTCGGACAGCTGGTCGACCCCGCGTCGCTGGGCGGCCTGACCTACCTGGAGTTCTTCGCCCCCGGGATGCTCGCCGCCGCGGCGATGCAGAACGCCTACGTCGAGGCGGCGTTCGTGGTCCACAGCTCCCTGCGACAGGGCAAGGGCTACCTGGTGGCCGCCGCGACCCCGCTGGAACCCCGCGACATCATGGCCGGGCACCTGCTGTTCATGGCGTTCAGGATCGGCACGAGCGCGCTGGCGTTCGCCGTGGTGATGGCGGCCTTCGGCGCCACCCGCTCCCCGTGGGCCGTGCTCGTCGTGCCCGCCGCGCTGCTCACCGGCATGGCCTTCGCGGCCCCGCTGGCGGCGTGGACGGTGACCGTCGACAGGTTCAACACCCTCAACACGGTGTTCCGGTTCGTGCTGATGCCGATGTACCTGTTCTCCGGGACCTTCTTCGCCATCGAGACGCTCCCCGGCTGGCTGCGCCCGCTGGCGTACGTCACACCGCTGTGGCACGGCGTCGACCTGTGCCGAACCCTGAGCCTGGGCACCGCCACCCCGCTCACCTCCGCGATCCACGTCGGCTACCTGGCCGCGCTCACCGCCGGGGGCGTCGCGGTGGCCCTGACCACGTACCGGCGACACATCCACGTCTGAGGGGTCGACATGTCGCAGAACCTGGAGACCAGGGTGCCGGACCCGGAGAGCAGGGTGCCGCCCGCCGTGCCCCGCTGGGGCGGCGCGCACTTCCTGGTGTTCCGCAACCTCCGGGTGCACACCGGAGGCAACCCGTGGACCATGGCGATGTACTCGATCTTCGAGCCCATCCTGTACCTGCTCGCCATCGGCGTCGGCATCGGGCGGCTCGTCGGGGACGTCGACGGGGTGAACGTCACCTACGCCGCGTTCGTCGCGCCCGGCCTGCTCGCCACGGCGGTGATGAACAGCGCCCTGTACGAGACGATGGAGGGCGCCTTCGTCAAGTTCACCCACGAGCGGTACTACCGGGCGATCCTGTCCACCCCCGTGTCCCTCACCGGGATCGTCGCCGGCGAGGTGGCGTGGGCGGTGCTGCGCGGCTTCGTCACCGCGATCGGGTTCCTCCTCGTGATCACCGTGTTCGGGCTGGTCTCCTGGCCGGACGCCCTGGTCGCGGCGGCCGGTACGCTGCTCGTCGCCTTCGCCTTCGGGAGCGCGGGACTGGCCGTGACGACGCGCATCCGAGCGTGGTCCGACTTCCAGTACGTGCAGCTGGTGCTGCTGCCGATGTTCCTCTTCGCCACGACGTTCTACCCGGTCACCGTCTACCCCCGGGTGATACAGGTCATCGTGGAGCTGCTGCCCCTCTACCACGCCATCCAGCTGCTGCGCGGGTGCGCCCTCGGCCGGATCGACTCCGGCATGGTCGTGAGCGTGCTCTATCTCCTCGCCATGGGGGCGCTGGGTCTCGTGGTGGCCAGAAGGCAATGGGCACGCGTCATGCTGCACTGAACGGTGTGCTCACCAACGGTTCCTTCGGCAAGGGTGCCTTTTCACCGATGTTCCTTCACCGATGTTCCTTCACCGATGGCGTCTTCACCACAGGGTGATGGACCGGCTCAGGATCCCGGCCGCGTCGTCCTCGCCGACCGGGCGCGGGGCGGTGGCGAGCAGCCGCTGCTGCTTCATCGTCCCCTCCGCGAGCGCGGGGACGTCCGCCTCGGTGTACCCGACGCCGCCGATGCCGTTCGGCATCCCGACGTCGCGCATCAGCCTCGCCAGCACGCCGGGCAGGAACTCCGCGAGGTCGCCGGGCCTTTCGGCGGACGGGTCGAGCAGCTCGGCCGCCCGCAGGTGCCGTTCCGGCCGCGCCTCGAAGGTGAACCGGAACGCCTCGGGGGCGGTCAGCGCGACGGCCATCCCGTGCGGCACCATCGGCTCGTCCCCCGGGTAACCCTCGGGACGGAAGTCCCGCACGCGCCCGGCGATCGGGTAGGCGTTGGCGTGCGGGATGTGCACGCCCGCGTTGCCGAACCCCAGCCCGGCGAACGTCGCCGCCAGCGCCATCCGCGCCCTCGCCTCCCTGTCGTCCCCGTCGCGCACGGCGGCGCGGAAGGACCCCGCGAGCAGCTGCAGCGCCCGCTCGGACCACATGTCGGCCACCGGGTTCGACCCGCAGTACGGGACGCGCTCCTCGGGACGCTTGCGCTCGTAGGAGGTGTACGGGCGGGCGGTGTAGCTCTCCAGGGCGTGGCAGAGGATGTCCATCCCGGAGGCGGCGGTGACCTCCGGGGGCTGGGACAGCGTCAGGTCCGGGTCGACGACCGCCAGGACCGGGCGGAGCCGGGCGTGGCTGATCCCCGTCTTGACCTTCAGATCGAGCACGTCGAGCACGCAGATCGTGGTGCTCTCCGACCCGGTGCCCGTCGTCGTGGGCACCGCGACCAGCGGCTTGAGCGGCCGTGACGGCGCCAGGCCGCCTCCCACGGGCGCGTTGACGTAGTCCATCAGCTCGCCCGGGTTGGTGGTGAGCAGGTTGACCGCCTTGGCGGTGTCGATGCTCGACCCGCCCCCGACGGCGACGAACGCGTCCCACGGGCCGGAGGCGCGGGCGTGCTCGACGGCCGCGAGCAGGCTCTCGTCCGTCGGCTCGACGCGCACGCCGTCGTACACGCGCGCCTCCATGCCGAACCCCGCCAGCTGCTCGGCGATCCGCCGCGGCGCGCCGGTCGCGGCCACCCCCGGGTCGGTGACGACGAGGACGCGGCGCGCGCCGTACTGCCCGAGATCGAAGCCGATCTCGGCGGAGGCGCCCGGCCCGAACTTCAGTGCGGGGGCGCCGTAGGTGAAGACGGACTCGGGATCGCTCGGAGCGGTGAACACGTCCCGTTCCCCTCTCTCGCTGGTCGTACCGATGGGGCAGGAGCCATCTGCGTCAGCGAGCATACCCAGCGGTATGTCGTTGCCGTCCACCCGCCCGCCGATCGCGGGCCCGGGGCCTCTCGCGGACACGAGATCCGGGGCTTTCGCGGGCAAGAAGCCTGCAAGCCGACGACAAGCCGGACTCCGTATCGTCGCCGCCATGATGAAGCGAACGATCACGCTGGCCGCCGTCGCCGGAGCCGCCGTGCTGGCGGCCCAGTTCCCCGCGTCCGCGAGTTCCTCCACCGCGCCGCTCCGGCTGCGCGCCGGTCTGACCCTGGAGATCCCGAACTCCTGGCGGGTGTACCGGACCGCGGACCGGGTCCAGGTGGTGACGGGTGCCTGCGCGCGGCCCGGCCGCGGCTACTTCCAGCCCAAATGTGACAGCTTCTGGGTCATGGGGCCGAAGACACTCAAGATCGGCGCCGAGGGGTTCGGACCCTACGACCCCACGCAGGGCCCGTACTACCCGGCCTCCGACGTGCAGCGCTGCCCGACCGACCCCAAGTACGGCCAGGTCCTCGGCAAGGCGATCGTGGTCGGCTACCGGAACGTCGGGGTGGCGCACAAGGCGCACTACCGGGTGTGGCCCGGCCGGTGCGTGTCGTACAGCAACGGTGGGCAGAAGTCGACGTTCAACCAGCGCGAGTGGTACCTGCCGCAGTCGAAGATCCTCGTCGTCGACCAGTGGGCCACCCCGGGCCTGGCCACGATCCTGAAGAACGCCGTCTGGGACGACTGATCCCGGAACGGGGTCCGGCCCCGGGCAGGACGGCGTGGTGACGGTGAACGGCGGCGGGCCAGGGCCTGATCCCGTTCCGCCGGCCTGCTTGCCCGGGTGCCCCGCGAGAGCGTGGAGCCGTTCCTATCCGGCGCCCAGAGGGACTCGCCGCGAGAGCACCCTGCGATGGCTGATTCGCCAGCCCCGGTCGCCGCGCGAGACCGTGTCCTCGTAGGTCACGCTTCCGCACGTGCCGTCCGCCATGATGCCGATGCCCTTGGACAGAGCACGTACGTGATCATCGGCTGTTTCGGTGACAACGATGTTCGTCACGTGGTGGCCGACCGGATTACGCTCGCCCATGGCCAGCGCCGCGTCGCGAAACGCGGCCAGACCCTCGATGGTCCCTCCGCCCAGATCACTGACGTCGTAGACGGCGTCGGCGGTGAACAGCTCGTGCAGCCGGTCGAGTCTCCCGGCGTCGATCAGGTGACCGTGCATCGAGATCAGCTCCGTGATAGCCACGCGATCCTCGGCGGTAAGCGCCATGGCAGTCCTCCCGTAAGGGCTCCGATGAGACCCGTCGTCAACCCGGGTGAGCGATATGGGGACCTCCCCGTTTACGGGTATTACCATAAACGGGGAAGTCCCCATTAACAAGTCTGGAGCAGGCAGATGGCGCGTACGGGCGACAGGCCGACCACTCCCGGGCGAGGGCGCAGAGCCGACGCCGCGCGGAACGCCGGGTTGCTGCTGTCGGCGGCGAGAGAACTCTTCGAAGAACACGGTCCCGAGGTCGCGTTGGACGACATCGCGCGCAGAGCGGGCGTGGGCAACGCGACTCTCTACCGGCACTTCCCCACTCGTGGCGACCTGCTCGTCGCCGTGTACGCGGAGGAGGTCGCCGCACTCTGCGAGCGGGGTGCGGCACTGCTTCGGGAGCCGTCGGCGGTCGAGGCGCTCTTCGACTGGCTGGACGGCTTTGTCGTCCACGTCGCGACCAAGGGCCCCCTCGCCCTCGCGGGCACCGAAAGCAGGAACGAGCGGCGCACCGAACTGTTCGATCGCTGGCATGAGTCGATGAGATCGACCGCGGAGGCTCTGCTCCTCAGGGCGCAGGAGGACGGCGCCGTCCGATCCGACCTCGCGGTAGGTGACCTGCTGGCCCTGACAGGCGCGGCCGCCGTCGCCGGCGCCGACGCGAGCCATGCGCGACGGCTGTTACGGATCCTGCGCCACGGCATGGCCGTGTAAGCCCCCGCCCCCGTTGCTCCCCTCGCCGTGATGACGGGCAGGTCCGTACGCCCTCCGCCACCTTCGAGCGGCCGGGTGCGCGGATCTACCCCGGCACCCGGAACCAGACCGACCCGCCCGCGTCGTCGCGGTGCGAACCCCATCCGGCCGCGACCATCTCCACCAGCCACAGCCCCCGCCCGCCGTCGTCGTCCGCCTCCGGCACGCGCACGGCGGGCGCGCTCGCGGCCGATCCGTCGTCGGTGACCTCCACGTGGACCATCGCGCTGGTACGCGCCACGTAGACGGCCACCCGTCCGTCCGCCGTACGCCCGGAGTCGGAGTGGGCCACCGCGTTCGTGGCCAGCTCGCTCAGCAGGAGCAGCACGTCGTCGAGCACCGAGTCCTCGACTTGCCCGGCGAGCAGGTCACGCGCCCAGGCCCGAGCCTCCGGCACGGATTCCACCCGCCCGGGAAACACCTTCCGCCACGCGCTGCACGGCCCACCCGCCCACGGCGTTGTCGACGTTCCGTCACCGTGATGTCCAGGACAGCTGTCCTCTTTCCCCGTGGTCTCCTCTCCGGATCTCACGCGGTCACCGCCGACATGATCATGTCGGCCGCGTTGTCGGCCTCCGCCCAGACCCATTCCCCGCGCTGCCACAGCCGCGCCCACCAGGGCCGCCAGACGAACGCCCACCCGCAGTAACGCCGGACGACCGTGATCCTGACCAGGGTCGCGCCCGTCGCCGTACGGATCTCCAGAATCGGCTGCCCCGCCACCGGGAGGACCAGCGAGGTGCACACACCGAGGCGATGCAGATCCCAGCCGAGCCGGGTCAGATGGACGAATCGCTCGCGCCGCTCGACCGCCGTCGCGTTCCTGTCCGCCGAGTGCCTCCGGCGAGCGCGATCGAGGCGTGAAAGGTCGCCGTTCTGGTCATTCATCACTCGTCTCGTCTCCGGTTTAAAGGGGATGGGATGCTTTCTTTTCCGTCCTGTCGAACCGAGAGGACGTGTGATTAGATTGCCCTCATGCGAGGTGGGGACATAACCGGATCGGCAATCCGAGAGATAGCTGAAAATGCCGACGGTCGGCCTGTCGATACCAAGAGCTGACATCGCCCATTAACCCAAAAAGCCGTTTTTCTCTATTTCAGGAGGAATGCGATGAGCGTCGAGACCTCCCCGGAGCCCGGATCTCCGCACGCGCGTTTCGGGTCCGAGATGCGCCGCCTGCGTGAGGCCGCGCAGTTGTCCCAGAGCGCCGTCGCCTCACGCCTGGGATGCACGCAGACGCAGGTGAGCCGCCTGGAGTCCGCCACCCGCACGCCGTCGAGATCCGACGCCGAGCGGCTCGACCTGCTCTTCGGCTCAGGCGGCAGCACGCACTTCACGGACCTGCGCCGA
The DNA here is from genome assembly GCF_040639135.1 of Streptosporangium sp. NPDC023963. NCBI lineage: Bacteria > Bacillati > Actinomycetota > Actinomycetes > Streptosporangiales > Streptosporangiaceae > Streptosporangium > Streptosporangium sp. NPDC023963. Next base: position 301,855 of record NZ_JBEZZK010000007.1, on the reverse strand, counting down.
CACATCGTCGCCCGCCCCAGCGGCCCGGCCTGGTTCATCGGCTGGGCCGAGGAAATAGAACCCGCCGCCCTCGTCCTCCGCTCCTGGGACCCTCTTCTCGTCCCCGGCCTCCTCCAGACGGAGTCCTACGCCCGGCACCTCTTCACTCATGGCCCCCGAGCCACCCCCGACGAGGTGGAGGAGCGTGTCCAGGCCCGCATGCGCCGCCGGCGCATCCTCGACAAGGACGACCCTCCGATGCTTCTCGTCCTCATGGACGAGGGCGTACTTCGCCGTCGCGTCAACGGTCCCGAGGTGATGCGGGAACAACTCGGCCACCTGCTGGAGGCGGCCCAGAGCCCCAATGTCTCTATCCAGGTAGTCGATCCGGAATGCATGGCGGGTCTAGCGGGCGCTTTCATGATTGCCGAGCTTCCGAACGGGCAGCCGGAGACCATCCATATGGACTCGCCGGCCCTAGGACACGTCACGACCGACCATGACCTTGTGATTTCCATCCGAAATCGATATGAAGCGATACGGCTGTGGGCCTATCCTGAGCGTGCATCCCTCAAAATGGTCGAAGAAGTGAGGCGGGAATGGACCTGAGTGCCGCTGTGTGGCGGAAGTCATCGCACTCCTCCGACAACGGTGGCCAGTGTGTCGAGGTGGCCGCCAACCTGCCGGGTGTGGTCGCGGTCCGCGACAGCAAGGACCCCCAAGGCCCCAAGCTCCTCTTCACTCCCGCCGAGTGGCGGGCTTTCGTCGGTGGCGTCAAGATCGGTGAGTTCGACCGGCTGACCTGACGGAAAACACGATACGCGGCGTCGCCGGATCACCTGCCGGGGCCGGCGGGTCGTCGAGCTGCCCTACCGCTATCTCGGCTCCGACGACCGTGCCGGGCCCAACTACACCGGCCAGCCCGCGGTCGACTCCTACTACGCCCATGCTTCGTGAAACCGGGCCCGGGAGTCACGGTCCGAACGGGTAGCGTCTGATCTTCAGGCGGGCGCCGGCCTGCGGATGGGACTCACCGTGAAGAAGCTGATCGTCCGGCTCTGGAGGCTGACCAGTGGCTCACTCCAGTGGCGCGTCAACTGGCTTCGTCACGCCACGTTCATGGTCGGGGTGACCGGCATAGTGCGCGACCAGGACGGCAACGTCCTCCTGCTGAAGCACCGCTTCTGGCCGGAAGGCAGGCAGTGGGGCCTCCCGACCGGCTACGCGAACAGATCGGAGACCTTCGAGGACACGGTCCGCCGCGAGGTGCGGGAGGAGACCGGGCTGAAGGTCCACGTCGGAGAGCTGGTCCGGCTGAAGAGCGGCTACCGGCTGCGCCTGGAGGTGGCCTACGAGGCCGAGTTCGCCGGCGGCACGCTCAAGCTCGACGATTTCGAGATCCTGGAGGCGGGCTGGTTCGCTCCGGACGACCTGCCGGCGGAGCTGCAGGAGTCACACCGCCTTCTCATCCGGCGTAAGCACATCTAGAGTCCTGTGCAGAAAACCTGGCGCCTCATCATTTCGCGATCCCCGGAAGTTCTTGCGAGGCGCCGACGCGGCCGCTCCTGGTGGCGTCCGCGTCAGAGCCCGAGTTCGTCCAGTTCCTTCCGCAGTGCGGTTCTCGGATCCTGGGGTGAGGGGGCCGGGACCGGTCGGGTGCGCTTACGTTCGCGGAACAGCCAGCCGCCCAGCAGGCCGGCGAGGAAGCCGAACAGGTGGGCCTGCCAGCCGATGCCCTCCTTGGGCAGCAGCCCGGTGAACTGGTAGGAGAAGCAGAGGGCGATGACCAGGCCTACCACGATGTCGATCAGATGCCGGTCGAAGGCCCCCCGCACCAGGACGTAGCCGAAGTAGCCGAAGACGACGCCGCTCGCGCCCGCGCCCACGCTCTGCGGGTTGGAGGTGAACCAGGCCCCAAGGCCGCTGACCAGGATGATCAGCCCCGTCACGCCGAGGAACTTGACGACGCCCCGGTAGGCCGACAGGAAGCCGAAGACGAACAGCGGTCCCGAATTGGCCTGGATGTGTTCCCAGCTCCAGTGCAGGAACGGCGCCGACGCGATGTCGGGCAGGCTCGCGGGATCCCATGGCCGCACGCCGTGCTCCTGGCCCAACGCGTAGCCCGACGTCCAGTTGGCGATCTGCATCACCCAGATGAGGGCCAGGAACCCGACCATCACCCAGAACGCCTTGCGAGCCTCGGCGATCATGATCTCGGCCGTACCGCCCTTGGCACCCACCGGTTCCTCCCCAGCTCTCCGGATCTCGTCCGCAGTTCAGTATCGGGATGAAAGATCACAGATGCGACAGCAGGACGTGGCCGCCTTCGGCCTTCCCGCTCCGGCGCTCTCCGGACGTCGATCCATTCAGTTCCGGTCGGCGGCCGGGCGTATCGCCGGGACCGGGCGTATCTCGGGATGAGCGTCCCGAGTTCCCGGTTGACGGCTTCGAATGACGGGCCGCCGCGGCCAATTCATATAGATATATGAAGGCAAGTCCATCTTATTGGGATATTGCCAACTCTGGCCCAGATAATCGGGTTCACATTGCCGTGTCGCCTTCCCGGGCGACCGTGTGCCATTTACATTCGAACGCGACGCACCGAATAGCCGGCATGAATAGCCGTCAAAAGATTGCATTCACTGGCAAATCGGGCGCGGCATGGAATGTGAACGCGCGGCGCGCTGTAGCGGACGAGCGGAGAGTCCACGTTGAGGTGGACGGCGGCGCGAATCGGCATGCGGGAAGTGCGGAAAGCATGCGGCGGGGAGCGGGCATACGGGATCTCTCGGACGCCGGAAAATCCTGCCCATGATTCCGGCAAGCGTGACATGGATCAGAGATGACGAGCAACAAGGAGATGGAAATGCGCCAGGAAATCGGAACGGAATCGCATCAGGGAGTCAAGCGTGACGCCGTACGGCGGTTGCGCCTCCTCGCGGCCGGGCTCGGTGCGGCCCTGCCCCTGATCGCCTCCGTCCCGGCACCGGCCGGGGCCGTCGCGACACCCGGGGAACCCGCTCCCACCCCCGCCAACAACTGCGTCGTCGACGTGATCGGAGGACTGAACGAGCCGGGAACGGAGCACTGCTTCCCCACGTTCACCGAGGCGATCCGGTTCGCCACCGACGGCGCCGTCACCGACGCCCCGCCCTCCGCCGTCGAGGGTGTGGACGACCCCGTCCTCGACGCGCTACTCGGTAGCAGCGAGAAGTCGGCCGACGCCGAAGCGACCCCCGCCGCCGCTGGGACCCTGATGATAATCGGGATCGAATACGAGCACATAAACTACCGGGGCGCCTCGTACACCTTCCGCGGCTCCCGGAGCTGCACCGGTCCGACCACCAACATCGACTACTCGGTCAATCTTCCGCGGCACTGGTGGGACCGCATCTCCTCTTTCAGGAACTACTCCAACTGCTTCACCAACCACTATGCGTATACGAACTTCCTCCCCCCGGCGACCGGTTACCTGAATGACCGGGCGGTCATGCCGATCATCAACGGCCGCAACTTCAACGACGACGCGCGATCGATCAGGTGGAGCTGACCGGCATTGCCTTACCGGCCCGAGCGGCGGTCCGCACAGGCCGCCGCTCGGCCCGGCCGTGTTCCAGAAAAGGCCCTCGCACAGGGGCGCCGGGACATCGAGGACACCGGGAACACCGGGAACACCGGGAAACGGGGAGCACCGGGAAAGCGCCTCGGGTTCTGGCGGGTGGCTACTCGACGACGATGGAGTCGACCCGGTCGGGATAGAAGGCGACGTGGTCCTTGATCTCGGCGACGGCCGGGTGCGGCGACTCGTAGAACCACACCGCGTCCACCGACTGCTTCCCGTCCACCGTGACGGTGTAGTAGCTCGCGTCGCCCTTGAACGGGCAGTAGGTGGCGGTGTCGGTCCGCTCCAGCAGCGAGCGGTCGACGTCGGCGATCGGGACGTACTGCACCGGCGGGTACGCCGCCTCCCGCAGCGTCAGCGCGCGCCGCGAGTCGGCGACCACCTGGCCCCCCACCGAGACGACGACCCGGGCCGGGTTCGCCGTGATCGTGATCGGATGACTGGGGCTGGGCTCCAGGATGGGCTTGTCGGTCATGGCGGGACCCCTTTCTGTCATGTCCAGTCTGCCGGACCGGTGCGCCCCCGGGTCGCCGCGCCCCCGAGTCCCGGGGCGAACATCGGCCAGGCGTTTCCGCGCGTCGTTCACAGATCGCGCAGAAGGCTCCAGTATCCGACGTCCGGCACCATGCCGAGTGCCTTGTTGGCACGGATGATCGGCGTGTTGGATTCGTCGTTGTGGGTGGTGACGCTTTCGGCCCCGGTCCGCTGGGCGTACAGAAGTGAATTCGCCTTCACGGCCGTCGCCACTCCCTGCCCTCGGAAGTCGGGGTCGGTGCCGGTGAAACGCACGTACCAACTTCGCCTCTGCGGTATCAGGATGCTCATACCCTTGGGCCGGACGGATCCGGCATCGGGTGAATCGGCGATCAGATACATGCTCCCGGGCGGGAATTGCAGAAGCCGTGCGCGGACGTCGACGGGGCGGTTTCCGTAGGGGAGGGGAAGCCCCATCCTGCAACGGGTGAAGCACTCAAGGATCAGGTCCTCCTCGGAGGCCATGGTCGCTTTCCGGATGAGCACCCCGGCCCGCTCGGCCGTCTCGGCCGCCCGCGCGGCCAGCGAGTACTCGGAGCCGGTCAGGTCGAAGCGGAAACCCAGGCTGTGATGCGCGACCGTGAAACCGTGACGTTCCGCGAACGCGCGCCCGCGAGGCAGGTCGTCCCGGATCGAGCAGGTCGCCGTTCCACCATCCAGGAGTCGCAGCTCGGCGTCCACCCGCTCGGCGAGTGCCGAGCCGATGCCGAGGCCCCTGGCGTCCGCGTCGACGGAGATCAATGCCGAGAAGGTTTCGGGAAACACGGGATCCGCCGTGATTTTCGCCGCGCCGACGACGGTATCCGCTCTTGTGGCGACAATCGCGAGAAGAGGGGCGGGGGCCGAATTCCCGATCAGGCCGGACAGGAGAACGTGGCCGATATCGTGGGCGCTCGTCTCGTTCAGCAACGCGACGACACGGAAGAAGTCCTGCGGTTCCATGGGGCGTATCCGGTATCTCTGATCACTCACGGGAAATTCTCTGTTCAGTCTCGGTATGGAGATCCGCCGTGGGGGGAGCCCTGGCTGCGGCAGCCCTCCCGAGGGGTTTCCCCGGGCCTGCGGCGCACCTTCCAAAGGGAAGACGAATCAAGGGGCGGGGACCGTGGCCGGCGGCCACGCGTCCAGCACACCACCCTGAGCCTCGTTCACGGGACTTGAAGCAGGCCCTGAGCGGGCAGGTACCGCCAGGGCCACCCGGGAGAGGGCGTTTACTCGCCGTGGTCCGCCGGGCGGCGGAAGACGCCGTACCACCAGGTCAGTGCCATCTCGCGGGCGAACGCGGCGTCGCCGCCGGGATCTCCGGCGGTGACGTGGTCGACGATGGCCCGTTCGCCGCCCATGACGATCACCCGGGTGGCGCTCACCGGGTCGAGGCCGGCGGGGACGCGGCCCGCGTCCTGCTCGGCGCGGAGCACCGCGATCGTCCAGTCCGTGAACTGCTTGACCTCCTTGCCCCAGAAGTCACGCACGGTCGCGTCGTAGGTGGCGACCTCGGCGATCGCCTGCCGTACGGCGGCGTGTCGCCGGTAGACCTCCACCACCCGCAGGAAGGCGTCCGCGAGACGTTCGACGCCGTCCGACGGGTCCCATGCCGAGGTGAGGTCGAACGAAGAGGCCATGAGCTCGGTGGCCAGACGCATGAGCAGGTCGATCTTGTCGCGGAAGTGGCTGTAGAAGGTCGAGCGGGCGACGCCGGCCTCTGTGGAGATCTGTTGCACGCCGAGCTCGGTGAAGTTCGCGCCGTTGATCAGGAGACGCTGCGTCGCGGCCAGGATCTCCGCCTCGGCCGAGGTGGGACGGCCGACGCTCGCGGTGCGTCGTCGAGTAATCGAAGGCATATCCGGATCCTAGGTCGTCGTCCCGCGGCGAACGTCGCGCTACACCTCGTCCGGACATCGTGTAGCGTAATTTTCGGACAGAGTGTCCGGACATAGCGACCGAACGGGTGCGAGACGCCCGGCCGCCTGCCGTGGACCGGACGTACACATGAAGGAGTAGCTGGTGAAATATCGTCTGCTGGGACGTACCGGGGTCTGGGTCTCCGAGATCTCCCTGGGCGCGATGACGTTCGGCGGCAAGGATCACCCGGTGTTCCACAACCTCGGGGCACTCGGGCAGGAGGAAGCGGATCGGATCGTCGGCACGGCACTCGACGCCGGGATCAACTTCATCGACACCGCCGACATCTACGCCGACGGCGAGAGCGAGGAGATGCTCGGCCGGGCGGTCGGGCGGCGCCGGCGGGACGTGGTGCTCGCCACCAAGCTGTTCGCTCCGGTCGGGCCGGGGCCCAACGACCAGGGGCTTTCCCGTCTGCACGTGATGCGGGCCCTGGAGGACAGCCTGCGCCGGCTGGGGACCGACTACATCGATCTCTATCAGATCCACAATTACGACCGCCTGACGCCGCTCGAGGAGACGCTGAGCGCGCTCGACGACGCGGTACGACAGGGCAAGGTCCGCTACATCGGCTGTTCCAACCTCGCCGCCTGGCAGGTCAGCAAGGCGCTGGGCATCTCCGCGCTGCACAACCAGGCGAGGTTCGTCGCCAACCAGATCCAGTACTCACCGGCGACGCGCGACGTCGAGCATGAGCTGGTGCCGTTGGCGGAGGACGCGGGGCTGAGCCTGACGGTGTGGCAACCGCTTCTCGGCGGATTCCTCACGGGCAAGTTCGACCGCGGCGGGGTGACCACCGAGCAGGACTCCCGCCGGGCCCGGAACGGCTTCGACTTCGTGCCGTTCGAGGAGGAGAAGGGCTTCAAGGTGCTCGACGTGCTGCGGACCGTCGCCGCGCGGCACGAGGTGAGCCCCGCCCGGGTCGCGATCGCCTGGCTGCTCGCCCAGCGCGCCGTCACCAGCGTCATCGTCGGCGCGCGCAAGCTGGAACAGCTCACGGACAACATCGCCGCCGCCGACCTGACGCTCACCGAGCAGGATCTCGCCGAACTCGACGAGGCCGGCCGGCCGGCGGTCGCCTACCCGAACTGGATCCAGGAGTGGTCCGCTCAGGGACGGACCCCGGCCGGAAACCTGGCCTGACGCGGCGCCTCGGGTGGCGGGCGCGGGGAACGGCCCGGCCTGACGCCCGGAGCCCGCTCTCGTGCCGCCCGGCGATCGGAGAAGCGGTCAGACCGGTCGCGCCGGTACGGGAAAGGAGCTCCACCGGCCCGCCGGATCAGGCGGGGCCGACACCGGAGATCTGGTAGCGCGCCACCTCGGCGTCGCGGATCACCGCCTCCTGGTCGTCGCCCGGCCCGGAACCCCGGAAGGCGTCGAGGGTCTCCGCCGACTCCCAGCGCTCGTAGACGTTGATCCGGCCGGCGTCGACGAGGTCGGCGCCGAGCGTGAAGTCGAGGCAGCCGGACGAGGCGCGAGCCTGCTCGACCACGCTCACGCACCCCCGGAGGTAGCCGTCACGGGCATCGGGGTCCACCCGGATCCAGCCTGAGACAATGATCATGACGTCAGGGTACGGTCCGCCACCGACAGAACCGCCGCCACGCGCGACCGGGCGATCGGCAGGCGTCGATCTTTCCGTACCGTCCGCGCATATCGGGCGTCCGCCGGGCACGTAGGATTCGACGGCCGGGCGGACGAGGCGAGAACGAGGACGTGGTGTGAGCTTTGATCTCGGAGTCTGGTTCGGGACCGAACCGATCACCGCGCGGGAGGCCCTTCTCCGGTATCTCGCCTGGGACGAGAGCGGAGCCGCCCCCGGTGAGCCGCGCCCGGAGGTGGCGGCCTTCTACGAGGAGCTGACGGCGCTCTTCCCGGACCTGACCGCTGAGAACTACGGCACCTCACCATGGTCCGAGCCGCTGACCGTGGGTGAGGACTTCGTGCTGATGAACGCCGTCTTCCCCCGGGCCGGAGAGGTGTGCCGCGTGGTGCTGGAAATGGCGGCACGGCATCGGCTCGTGCTCTTCGAGCTCTAGCGGGCCGTGGAGACCGTGGGGAGCGGGTGACGGCGACGTCTTTCTTCGCCGGATTCAACAGTTTCGCCGCCAAGTCCGTCTGAGTTGTGACGGAATCGGAAAGCTGTGACGGACTCGTAAGGGCGAAGGCAATTGGACGACGAATCCCGTTTCACGGACTTCGTCGCTGAGCGGGCGGATGCGCTGCTGCGTTACGGCTACGTGCTCAGCGGTGACCCTCACGACGCGGCCGATCTCACCCAGGAGGCGCTGATCCGGCTGCATCGGGCGTGGTCCCGGGTGCGCCGCAAGCGCGATCCGGAGAGCTACACCAGGATGATCATGGCTCGGCTGCACATCGGCACCTGGCGGCTGCGCCGCCGCGAGCGGCTCACCTGGGACCTTCCGGAACGGGCTCATCTGGACGTGCTGCCCTCCGACGTGGAGCAGGGGCTGTGGCGGGCGCTCGAAGGTCTGCCCCGCAAGCAGCGGGCCGTACTCGTCCTGCGGTACTACGAGCAGCTGACCGACGTGGAGATCGCCGATGTTCTCGGCATCTCCCGGGGGACTGTCCGCAGTCACGCGTCGCTCGGCCTGAACAGGCTTCGTTCCGCCGTACCCCATCCCGCAGCGGCCAACGGGAGCACCCGATGAACGACGACCTGGAAGCCAACCTCCGCAGTGCCCTCGGCCACGCCTCCGAGCGCGCGCCGCACGCGCCGAGCAGCCTGTCCGCGCACATCGTGACCCGTTCCCGGCGTCGCGGGGCGCGCGCGCGGGCCCTGGCCGCGGCCGTCGCCGTGGCGGTGGTGGCGGGCGGGCTCGCGGTGGTGGTACGCGGCGCCGCCAACGGCCCGGACCCGACGGCGGCGGACCCGACGGCCGTGTCGAGCGCCGGGACCGCGGAGCCGCGCCTCCCGGGCGAGGTGTCCGAGGTTCCGGACCCTGTCGAGAAGGTCTGGCCGCAGGCGGTCAGGAAGATCCCGGCCCTGCTGCCCGACGGGCGCGAACTCCGGCCGCACGCCTTCATCGACGACCACACGCTGCTCACCGGGACCTGGTCGAGTCTGGAGAAGTCCGACGCCCTCTACGCCTACGACATGGACAGCGCGAAAATCCGCAAGATCACCGACATTCCCACGCCGAAGGGGACGGTGACGTTCGCCTTCGACTTCACCATCGGCGCCGGGCAGGTGGTCTGGTGGACGACCCGTGATATCGGTGACGAGAAGCTCGCCGATCTGTGGGCGGCCCCGCTCGCCGGCGGCCAGGCCCGGCTCGTGGCCTCGCACCGGAACGGCGAGGAGGGCGCGGACGAGGCTCTCGACCCGCCGGCCGTGACCGGCGACGGCAGGATCGCCTTCTCCTTCAGGGAGAGCGACGGCGTCTTCACCGTCCCCCTCGGGGGCGGGGCGGTGAAGCCCGTCGCGGGCGCGGAGAGACATCACGTCATGCGCTGGCCGTGGGTCGGTACGGCCGGGATGTTCGACTTCCTCGAAGAGACGACCCCCGCCGAATTGACGGCCCTGGCCGAACTGCTCAACGTGGAGACCGGGGAGAAACGCACGGCAGTGGTCAACCCCGGTGAGCTCGGCGTGCAATGCGGGCTGACCGCGTGCATCGGCAGGAAGGCCGACCACAGGTTCTTCCACCGGCTGCGCGACGGTTCCCAGGAGAAGGAGTTGCCGTTCGTCCCGGCCCACGCGCCCGGCGATTTCGTGGGCCGCTTCCAGAGTTCGACCTACCGCAAGGAGAGAAAGTCGGAGGGTGCCTTCCTGCACGATCTGGTCACCGGCAGATCCGGCGATTTCGGGGTCCGTCCCGGCAAGAACGGCCTGCAGATGCCGGGGCCGGGGGCCGGGATGAGCGGTGAACGGCTGATCAGCTACCGGCTCGGGGACCAGCGCGTGGTCATCGACCTCAGCAAGATCGACTAAGGCGCCGTCGCCACGGGCCCGGCGTCTCGCCCGGCACCGCGGGCCGCCGCTCCCGGGAAGGGCGCGGGTCAGCGGCTGACGGCGTCCACCGTGTCGACCGCGTCGGCCGGGCGCAACAGGTCCAGGTCGGAGCGGCGGGGCAGGCTCTCCCAGTCGCCGTCGGCGGTGACGGCGAAGGCCCCCGCGGCGCAGGCCGTGGCCAGCCGCCGCTCGGGGGCCGCCCCGGCGAGGGTCTCGGCGATCCAGCCCGCGGCGAAGGCGTCCCCGGCGCCCACCGGGTCGAGCTCGACGACCCGGTAGGGCTCCGCGTGCCGTACGGCGCCGTCGGAGAGCTCGATCGCGCCGAGGGCGCCGCGCTTGATGAGGACGTGGCGCGGGCCGAGGGCCGACAGGGCTCCGGCCAGGGTGAGCGGGTCGTCCCCCTCGACGACCAGCCGGGCCTCGGCCTCGGTCGCGAACAGGACGTCCACCGAGGCGACGGTCTCGCGCAGCGCGGCGGACGCCTCGGCGGGCGTCCACAGGGCACGGCGGTAGTTGACGTCCATCGACACGATCGCGCCCGCGTCGCGAGCCTCGGCGATCGCGGCCCGCACCGCCTCGGCGGCGGACGCCGACAGCGCGAGCGTGATGCCCGTGACGTGCAGCACGCGTGCCGAGCGGATCAGCGAGACGTCCAGGTCGGAGGGGCGCAGCCGGGATCCGGCGCTCGCCGAGCGGTAGTAGCGCACGTCGACCATCTCGGCCGTGCGCCTGCTTTTGATCATCAGGCCGGTGGGCGCCCCGGGGTCGACCCGCATCCCCCGCACGTCGACGCCCTCACCGGCCAGCGTCGAGCGCAGCAGCTCGCCGAACTCGTCGGCGCCCACCCTGCCGATCCAGGCCGCGCGCCCGCCGAGGCGGGCGACGCCGATGGCCACGTTCGACTCCGCGCCGCCCACGCCGAGCCCGAAGTCGCGGGCGTGCCTGAGCGGGCCGGTGCGCCGCGCGGTGAACAGCGCCATGCTCTCACCGAGCGTTACCAGATCAGTCATGGAAAGCGGGTCCTTAAAGAGTCGGCGGGCGGGCTTCGTCGGTCAACGGGTCGACCCGAGCTTTCCGGAGTCGGTCAACGGGTCGACCCGAGCTTTCTGGAGATGCGCAGGGCCGTCTCGGCCACCAGGGGACCCAGGTCCCGCACCCGCGCGGCGGTGATCCGGGAGGTGAGGCCCGAGATGGAGATCGCCGAGGTGGCGACGTCGTTGTGGTTGAAGATCGGTGCCGCGACGCAGCGCACCTCGGGCTCGTTCTCGCGGTCGTCGACCGAGTAGCCCCGCTGCCGGATCCGGCCCAGCTCGGCGCGCAGGCGCGCGGCGTCGGTGATGGTGTACCGGGTGACGTGCGGCATCCCGGCGGCCACGATCTCCTCGACGGCCTCCTCCGGCTGCCAGGCGAGGATCGCCTTGCCCACGGCGGTGCGGTAGACGGGGTTGCGGCTGCCGATGCGCGAGGCCATGCGCACGTTGGTCTCGTTCTCGACCTTGTCGATGTAGACCACGTCGGGCGGGTCGTAGACCACGAGGTGGACGGTCTCCCTGGCCTCCGCCATCAGGCGGTGCGACTCCTCGGCGGCCACCGTCCGCAGGTCGAGGGTGGCCAGGTAGGCCTGCCCGAGGTGCAGGGCGCCGCTGCCCAGCCGGTAGGCGCCGCTCCTGCGGTCGCGCTCCAGGAGCCTGGCCTCGATGAGCGGGGCGGCCAGCCGGAGCACAGTGCTCTTGGACATGTCGAGCGCCTCGGCGAGCCGGGTGAGCGACAGGCCGTGGCCCGCGCCCGCGTGGTCGCGTACGTGCCCGAGGACGGCGAGGGCGCGTCGGAGCGAGGCCGACTGGTTGCGTTCCGGAGCGGGCTCACTCATCGCGGCTTCCCATTGTGATCCGGCGATCGAATACCTGGTCAAGGTAGGCGAGTACACCGCCCTGCGGCCACTTTGCAGCACAACGTTCTGCACTGCACAACAAAACGCGGCCGACCTGCCGGGCGGGACGGCGCAGGACGGGCACCCGCCCGGTTCCGTTTCTCCCCACTACCGATAATTTTTGCCTGGACCAGGGCAGAACTGTCCCTCGGGATGGTTGACAGGCCAAAATTGGTCCGTGGTCAGGATCGGATCGGTAGAGATGAGCGATTGCGAGAGCGAGCGACTTCCGCCAGTTCTGGGCCAGCTGTTCGCCGATGGAGCCGACGGGAGCGAGGACGGCGACGGGCTCGGCGGGGGCGGCGGCAGGAGGCTCTCGGTGGAGCTGCCGCCTGGGGACGTGGTGTGGCCCGACCCCGGTTACGCCCAGCTCGCCGTCCGTCGCCGTCCGGCGTTCTGGCTCAGCGAGGTGGCGGTCTCCGGCGAGTACTGGGCGCGGCTGAGGGCCCAGCACGAGCGGTCGGGCCTGTGGCCGGTGCTGCTGGAGGACTCCGTCCAGCCCTGGTCGGCCGGGCAGATCGCCCCGGACACGGCCGGTCAGATCGACAACTACCACGCCGCCGCGTTCATGGCCGAGGTGTGGTCCGACTGGATCGCCAAGGCCAACCTCGACCAGCTGGAACTGCTCGACCCCTTCGGCCCCGAGTGTCCCGGCCCGGCCCCCTCGGGAAGGCTCGCCGCCGACCCCGGCGTGGTCGCCGACTGGTACGCCGGGCTGGTGGCCGAGCGCAGGACCCCGCTCGGGCTCGTCGCGGTCGAGCGCGGGGCCGACGCCCTCGCCGTCATGGGCTGGCAGGGCGCCCTGAACCACAACGAGTGGATGGTCCCGCTCGCGGCCGTCGTGCGGAGCTGGGAGGACAGGTTCGGGGTGCGGGTGGTCGGCATGGGTTTCAACACCCTCGACCTCAGCGTCGCCGCGCCTCCGACCACCTCCGAGCACGCCCTGCACGTCGCCGCGGAGCACTGGACGTTCTGCCCCGACAGCATCATCCAGGGGGCGGGGAACCTCATCGACTACGCCGAGCAGATCAAGGGCAGGAACGCCTGGTCGTTCTGGTGGGACTGAGCGGGACTGAGCGGGGCCGGTTGAAACCTGGCGGAACCGGTCGGCCGGGGACGGCCCGCGGGACGGGCTCTCCTTGAATGGACCTTTGCGGGGCGGGACCTTGGGTGAACCTTTACGGGGCGGGGCGGGACCGGCCGGGGACGGGTTCACGGGGCGGATGTTCCCCGTGTGGATCTCCGGGGACAGGGCCCTGGAACGGGCTCCGGGACGGGGTTCCGGGGGCGGATCCCGAGATGGGGGAGACATCCGTGCTGGTAGGACGGGTGTTGGCCTGGCGGGGCGATCGATGAGGCTTCCTTGAAGCTTGTAGGTAGATCTTCTGGGGTTTTCATGGTGTTTGCTTTGCTTTGTCCGGTTTGGGTGGGTAGTGTCCACAGTTATCGGTTGGCGACCTGCCCTTCACAAGAGGGAGCGGCCGGCCGACGTCGAATCCCGAGGGCCCCTCAGGGGCCCCGGAGCCGGGGAACCACGTTTCCGGGGTGAATCCGCCGCGACCACGCGGCGGTAGGGCAACTCCACCGCCCGAACCCGTCAGCTAACCCGGTAGACGAGATGGAGAGGAGATCCCCTCATGGATCACCGCGTTACCACGTCGGTGCAGCCCTTGTCCGTGCCGGCCACCTGAACTTTCCCCCTTCCCCCCGTACCTTCTCGCCGCGCCCGATCGCGGCACCTTCCAGATCGTGCTCCGCGTAGCGATTGCCTGAGATTCCGGCTACGCCCCCTTTTCCGACGAGCGCGTCCCCGCCACCGCACCACTCCGGTGTGTCGCACGTGGCTGCCCCGTTCCCTCGCGAAAGAGCCTTTTCTCCATGCGCCCCATCTTTGGTTTGCACAAGAACGGCCTGAGCAAGTTCACCTGGCAGAAGAACAAGTCCCGCGGAAACCGCCTCGCCGCCGCCGCCCTGGTCGGCGCGAGCGTCCTCGCCGCCACCGGTGTCGCGGTGGCGCTGCCCACCTCCACCTGTTTCGCCGCCACCGCCGACCCCGAGGTCGGGGTGGCGAAGGCCAGCGCCGAGTCCGTCCTCCTCCAGGGCGCGACCACGGCCTCCTACTTCTGGGACGACTCCTCCGGCCGGGCCGGTGACACCGGGCTGCCCGCCAGCGGCCGGCCGATGCAGAAGGGCATGATCGCCAGCCCGAGCTGGCCCCTGCTCACCGAGGGCTACCTCATCTACAAGGGCAAGAAGGCCAAGTTCTTCGTCGGCGACCGCGGCCCCGGTTCCCCCTCGAACCAGGGCATCATGATCGACATCGACGCCAAGACCTTCGCCGACCTGACCGGTGGAACGTTCAACGCCGGCACGCTCGGCGTGGACGGCAACGGCGGGATGGGCCACATCGACATCCAGTACGTGGTCACCAAGTGGGGTGACGGTACGGGGATAAAGAACCACCCCGTCGCGTTCTCCACCGGTGCCTGGAGCCGCAGGGACACCAGCCCGGCCAAGCCTCCGACGGTCGTCTTCGCCAAGGCCCAGCGACTGGGGATAGGCGTGCAGACCCAGCCGGTGAGCGCCGCGGTGCGGCCGTGGGCCGGCAAGCCCAAGGTCATGGTCGAGCCCGCCTCCTGGCACGCCCCGGCCGGCGTGGCCGCCGCCGGTGCCCGCGCCGCCGAGATCGGCGCCGGGAAGGGCTGAGCCGGAGCCGTCGCCCTCCGGAAGACCCCCGCCGGAGTCCTCCGGGAACGCTCAGAAAAGACGCGGAAAGGACTCCGGTGCGGTCCGTGCCTCCCGGGGCGCGGGCCGCACCGGAGGATCAGACTTCGAGCTTCTCCTCGATGCCGCGCAGGGTGTGCCGCGCGAGCGCGAGGTTGGCCCGGTTCCGGTCGAGAGCCAGGTAGAGGAACAGCCCTTTGCCGCTCCGGCCCGCGATCGGGCGGATCACGTGGTACTGCGTGCCGAGCGTGATGAGGATGTCCTCGATGCCGTCCTTGAGGCCGAGCGACTCCATGGTCCGCATCTTGGCCTTGACGACCTCGGTGTTACCCGCGGCCGCGACCTGGAGGTCGAGGTCCTTGGACCCGCCGAGCGCGCCCAGCGCCATCCCGCTGTTGTAGTCGACGACGACCGCGCCGATGGCACCGTCGATCGTCATCATCTCCTTGAGCGAGATGTCCATGTTGCCCATTGCTGTCTCCGATCACTGGGGTATCGATGTGCGCGAGCCGGCGGCGGCCAGCCTGGCCGCCGTCTTGCGGCCCTCCAGCCGGAGCAGCCCGAGGTTGGTCCCCGGGCGCGCCAGGACTGTGAGGACGATCTTGGGTCCGGCGGCGTAGAACGCCGCGTAGCCGTTGGTACCGGAGATCAACGTCTCCTCGAAGGTGCCCTTGCCGGCCATGCTCGTCATCCGGCGGCTGAGGGCCAGCACCGCGGAGGAGAGCGCGCCGGTCTGCTCGGTGTCCCTCTCCAGGTCGCTCGCTATCGTCAGACCGTCGACGCTGCACGCGATGCTCCCGTTCACGTCGGGCATGCGTTCTCGCAGCGCCGCCATCTCGCGCCGTATCTCCTCACGCAGTTCCACCGGCATCCTCCTTCCGATCAGCTTCAGCGTCCGCAGCCTTATCGGCATGTGACCGGGCTCAAGTCGCTCAAGTCGCTCAAGTCGCTCAAGTCATGGCCTCCAATGCGTTCCTGAGCCGGATGAGCAGGTTGACGTCGGCCGGGTCCCCGTTCGCCCTGGGGAGCCACTCCGAGGTCTCCGGAGAACCCGCGGCGGCCGCGGGGATCTCCGTGGCACCCCTCGTCCGCCTGGGCAGCGGGTCCGGTGCCCCGGGAGCCCCGGGAGCCCCGGGAGCCCTGGGAGCCGCAGGAGTCTCCGCCGGAGCGGGCTCCGGGAGGCGGAGCAGTCCGGACGAGGCGAGCTGCCGTACGGCGAGCAGTACCGAGTACGCGGGACGGCCCAGCTTGCGCGCCAGGTCGGCCGGGGTCGCCGTGGAGTCGGCGCCGACGAGCACCTCCCACTGGAGCGAGCTCAGCACCACCCGCTGGGCGCTGATGCGCCCCAGCGGGACGACCGGGAGCGTGTCCAGCTCCGCGGACGGCCAGGTCTGTTCCAACTGCGCCTTCCTTCGCTCGCACTCCCGGAGCAGGCCGGTCGCGTCGAAGTACCACTGCGGTCCGAGCCAGTGCAGCTCTCCCCGCCGGAACCTGGGCCGGTGCCCGGTGGCCTGCAGCAGGAAGTACGCGGCGTCGAGCACCGCGCTCAGCACGCAGAACTCCAGTTCCCCGCGGGTGAGCAGGCCCCGCGCGACCAGCTGCTCGCCCCCCGACGGCCCGGGGGTCGGCGCGTCCGGCGTCCGGCGTCCGGCGGCCTGCCTGACCTGACGCACGGCGTGGGCGGATATCCCGCGGCAGGCGCCCAGCAGGTCCTCCAGCCGGGGGGCCGCCGCGCTCTCGGCGTAGGTCACGCGACCGTCGGTGAGGTAGATGACCCCCGCCTTGCCGAGTCGCAGGGAGCCGGTGGCGTGGTCGCCGGCGAGCCCGCTGAGGATGTTCTCGACGTTCGGCATGATTTCACGTCGATATCAGACGGCCGGAAAGGGCCTGGAGACGGTGGCGGGCCAGGGCCAGGTTCGAGCGTTCGAGATCGAGCCTGACATAAATGACCAGAGGGCCGTCGAAAAGCGTTTCCATCGGCCGTAGCAAATGGTGGCCGCCGTCCGTGGTGATGATCATGTCGCTGATCCGGACCGTACCGCCGGGCGAGGCGAAGGCGAGCCCGTCGAGGGTCGCGCGCAGGGTCTCGCTCAACCCCGCGGCCGACCTCTCCACGTCCGCGTGGCGGCTCGCACCGCCGGTGGCCACCGCGGTCCCGCTGGTCTGATCGATGAGGATCGCGTCCAGGGCACCGGGGATGGCCATTACCTCGGTGAGGCAGTCTTCGATTCCGAGCACGTGCTCTCCCTCGCCAGCGACTTCAAGCGTCGCCCGGTCAGCGTAGGGACAGTCCTCGGTGACCGGGCTTCCTGGCTAGGGCTTTGATAGGAGAAGGCGTACGATTCTCCAACTGAGTAGGAAGTTATACACCCTGGATGGAAATCAACCCGTTGACTCGTCGGTGATGAATGCCTTTTCGTCCGGCTTGAAAACAAGAATGTTCTTCACATAGGAATTCACCGCGGCGGGCAGGCCGACGTCGTTCCCGGCCTCCTCCGACATGTACCAGCGGTGGTCGAGCACCTCGTGGAAGAACTGGGCGGGCTCCAGCTTGCCCCGCATCTCCTGGGGCACGGCCAGCACCGTCGGCTGGAACACCTCGGCCAGCCAGCGGTGGGCCACGATCGCCTCGTCCTCGTGGCGAAGGCCGTGCGACACGCGGAAGGAGTCGAGGTCGTTGAGGAGGCGTCTGGCCTGGTTCTCCTCCACGTCCAGGCCGGTCAGCCGCAACAGCCTGCGCTGGTGGTGCCCGGCGTCCACGACCTTGGGCCGGACGATCAGCCGGCCGGTGCCCGCCTTGCGGCGGACCATCATCTCCGCGACGTCGAACCCCAGGGAGTTCAGCCGGCGGATCCGCTGGTCGATCATGTGCCAGTCGACCTCGTCGATGATGTCGTCGGAGGTGAGCTCGCTCCAGAGACGGTGGTAGCGGCGGACGACCGAGTCGGCGACCTGCTCGGGGTCGATGGAGGGGTGCAGCAGCTCGCCCGCCTCCAGGTCGAGCATCTCGCCGAAGATGTTGGTGTGCGCGACGTCGATGTCGTACAGCCGCTGGCCCTCGCTGATCATGGGGTGCAGCTCGCCGGTCTCAGCGTCGACCAGGTAGGCGGCGAAGGAGCCCGCGTCCCGGCGGAACAGGACGTTCGACAGCGAGCAGTCGCCCCAGTAGAAGCCGCTGAGGTGCAACCGCACGAACAGCACGGCCAGGGCGTCGAGCAGCCGGTTGAGCGTCTCCGGCCGGACCGTACCCGACATGACCGCGCGGTAGGGCAGGGAGAACTGCAGGTGCTGGGTGATGAGCGCCGAGTCGAGCGGCTCGCCGTCCGCGTCGGTCCGCCCGGTGACCACGGCCACCGGCTCGACGGACGGGGTGTCCATCCGGCTCAGATCCCACAGCAGGCGGTATTCGCGCTTGGCGTAGTACTCGCTGATCTCCTTGATCGCGTACACCTTGCCCGACAGGCGGGCGAAGCGCACCACGTGCCGGGAGATGCCGCGGGGCAGGGAGACCAGCCGGTGCTCGGGCCACTGCTCCAGCGGGACGTCCCAGGGCAGGCGGATGAGGTCCGGATCGCTCGGGGCGCCGGTGAGCTGAAGGGGCATGCGGTCAGTCCTCGCGACGGGAAGTCCGGCGGTGTGCCGGTCGGACAGGTGGTCGTGCCGTGGTCAGTCCTCGCGGCGGGGGAAGGTGGGCGGGTCGAAGGCGCGCCGGACCACCGCGGCGAGTTGCTCCTCGGTGAGCACGCGGGGCTCGCCGACGCTCCTGGCCCGTACGTAGACCTCGCAGAGCCACTCCAGCAGCCGGGTCGCCTCGAAGGCCCCGTCCAGGTCGTCGCCGATCGTGACCCCGCCGTGGTTGGCCAGCAGCGCGGCACGCCTGTCCTTGAGGGCCGCCCTGACGGAGGCGGCTAGCTCGGGGGTGCCGTAGGTGGCGTACTCGGCGACCCTGACGGCCCCGCCGAGCAGCAGGACGTTGTAGTGGATCGGCGGCAGCTCGCTCATGGTCGTGGCGACCACGGTGCCGAACACGGAGTGGGTGTGCACGACGGCGCCCGCGCCGGTGGCCGCGTAGACCGCCAGGTGCATGGGGGTCTCCGAGGACGGCCGCAGGTCGCCCTCGACGAGGTGGCCCTCGATGTCGACGACCGGGCAGGCCTCGGGCTCCAGCCGGTCGAGGGAGACGCCGCTGGGCGTCACGGCGACCAGATCGCCCGCACGCACGCTGAGATTTCCCGCGGTCCCGACGACCAGTCCGGTCGTGGCGGCCCGGTGGCCGTACTCACACAGCAGTCGGCGCTGTTCGGCCAGCAACATGTTCCCAAAAGTAGGGGGTTGCGGTATCAGGCGGCAAACCCCCATTATCTGGTCTAGACCGGTTGTTGCTCCTCGATGACCGGGGGGCATGGTTCCTTTACCTTCCCATTGGCCGCGCGTCAACGGTTTGCCGGGAAATATCGGCTACTGTGTGCCGTTCTGTCATTGGATTGCACTTCCCTGGCGTTTGGTTTCTACCGGATATGTCGCGAGGACATCACGGCTCGGTCTAGACCGGATACGAGCTCTTGACGGTGGACTCCGGGGGTACGTACCTTCGGGCAAACGTTTAGGAAACTTTCCTAATTGATCCCCCGTTCAGGAGGGTTACATGTCCAACTCGGCCGGTACGCCCGGAGATATCACCCGGCGGCAGATGCTCCGCCGGATCGGCATGAGCGCTCTGATCGCCGGCCCCGGCGCCGGACTGCTCACCGCCTGCGCCACCGGCGGCGGCGCGGCCCCCGCGGCCCCGGCCTCCGCCGCCCCCTCCGCGGGCGGCGCGGTCTCCGCGAAGAACCCGTTCGGCGTCGCGGCGAACGCGCCGCTCGAGGTCGTCATCTTCAAGGGCGGCCTGGGTGACAGCTACGCGACCGAGGTCCACGAGCCGCTGTACAAGAAGGCGTTCCCGCAGGCCCAGATCAAGCACGTCGCCACCCAGCAGATCGCGCAGACCCTGCAGCCGCGGTTCGCCGGCGAAGACGTCCCCGACATGATCGCCAACTCCGGCACCGACCTGATGGACAGCGGAGCCCTGCAGCAGGAGGGCCAGCTCCTGGAGCTCACCGAGCTGTGGGACGCCCCCTCGATCGACGACCCGAGCAAGAAGGTGCGCGACATGGTCGCGCCGGGCACCGTCGAGTCGGGCCTCATCGGCGGCAAGCCCTACCTGATGAACTACGTCTTCTCCGCGTACGGCCTCTGGTACGACTCCGCGCTGTTCGAGAAGAACGGCTGGACCCCGCCGAAGACCTTCGAGGAGTTCAAGGCCTTCGCCGAGAAGGCCAAGGCCGCCGGGATCACCCCCTTCGCGTACGCGGGCAAGAACGCCGCCTACTACGCGTACTGGATGATCCTCATCTCCGCCGCGAAGATCGAGGGCAACCAGATCCTGGTCGACGTCGACAACCTCGTCGACGGTGTCTGGCAGCGCGACGCCATGAAGCAGTCCGCCGCCGCCTGGGCCGAGATCGCCAAGTACATGGACAAGTCCTTCGAGGGCCTGATCCACACCGAGGTGCAGCTCCGCCAGAACCAGGGCAAGGTCGCGCTGTACCCGTCGGGCTCCTGGCTGGAGAACGAGCAGAAGGCCCAGACCCCGGAGACCTTCAAGTACGCGCTGACGCCCACCCCCAGCGTCACCGCCGCCGACAAGATGCCGTTCGAGGCCATCCGCGCCGCCGCCGGCGAGGCCTACATCGTCCCCGCCAAGGCCAAGAACCCCAAGGGCGGCCTGGAGTACCTGCGCATCATGCTCTCCAAGGAGGGCGCGAGGGGCTTCACCGAGAAGTCGGGCAACATCACCGTCGTGACCGGTGCCGCCGACGGCCTGGAGCTGTCGCCCGGCAACGCGAGCCTCAGCGCCGCGCAGACCGCCGCCGGCCAGAACATCGTCACCTTCAGCAGCTTCGAGAACTGGTACAAGGAGTTCGAGACCGAGCTGCGCAAGCAGACCAACGCGCTCATGTTCGGCCGCATCTCCGCCGACGAGTTCTGCGAGAAGATGCAGAAGGCCGCCGACAAGACCAAGGCCGACTCGTCCATCACCAAGCAGAACCGGACGGTGTAGCTCCCGATGCGGCAGGGCAAGTATCCGTTCATCGTCGGCTTTCTGGCCGCGCCGGTCCTTCTCTACGTGGTCTTCGTGATCAGCCCGTACATACAGGCTTTCTACATCTCGATGACCAACTGGAAGGGCATCTCGGCGAACCCCCAGTTCATCGGCCTGGAGAACTTCACCAGGCTCTTTGACGACGAGGTCTTCTGGGCCGCGGTGCGCCACCACGGTGTTCTGCTACTTGTCATGCCGCTGGTCACGATCGTGATCGCCCTGTTCTTCGCCTTCCTGCTCAACCTGAGCGGCGGGCAGCGGGGCGGCCAGATGACCGGGATCTGGGGCTCGAAGGTCTATCGTGTGATCTTCTTCCTGCCCCAGGTCCTGGCCGTGGCCATCGTCGGCGTGCTCTTCCAGGCGATCTACCGCCCGGACGGCACCGGCGTGATCAACGGCCTGCTCGGCAAGGTCGGCGTCGACCCGGTCGGCTGGCTGATCGACCCGGACATCGCCCTGCTGTCGATCATCGCGGTGATGGTCTGGCAGGCCGTCGGCTTCTACGTGGTCCTGTTCTCGGCCGGCATGTCCTCCATCCCCAAGGACGTGTTCGAGGCCGCCGCGCTGGACGGCGCGGGCCGGTTCACGCTGTTCTTCAGGATCACGATCCCGCTGCTGTGGGACACCATGCAGGTCGCCTGGGTCTATCTCGGCATCGCCGCGTTCGACGCCTTCGCCCTGGTCCAGGTCCTCTCGGTCGACCGGGGCGGGCCCGACAACTCCACGACGGTGCTGCCGATGGAGATCTGGCGCACGGCGTTCAACTTCTCCAAGTTCGGCTACGCGTCGGCGATGGGCGTGGCGCTGTTCTTCATGACCATCACGTTCGCCGCCCTCACCCTGCGCGTGACCCGGCGCGAGAGGATCGAGTTCTGATGGCCACGGACCCGGCGCGCAAGCCCGCCTCCCGCCCCGCGCGCCCCGGGCGCCGCGTGAAGAACCCGCTCGGGATCTTCGGCGCGCTCTCCCACGTCGCGCTGCTGGTCTGGGCGATCCTGATCATCGGCCCGATCGTCTGGACGTTCCTGTCCTCCTTCAAGACCAACACCGAGATCTTCGGGGACGCCATCACCCTCCCGGCCACCTTCGGCTGGGACGCCTGGGGCCGGGCCTGGGAGAAGGCCCACATCGGCCAGTACATGCTGAACACCGTCTTCGTGGTGGCGTGCAGCACGGCGGGCACCATGCTCCTGGGCTCGATGGCCGCGTACGTGCTGGCGCGCTACACCTTCCCCGGCAACAGGCTCATCTACTTCCTGTTCGTGTCGGGCATGACGTTCCCGGTCTTCCTCGCGCTGGTCCCGCTGTTCTTCGTGGTGAAGAACCTCGGCCTGATCGACACCCACCTCGGCCTGATCCTGGTCTACATCGCCTACTCGCTGCCGTTCACCGTCTTCTTCCTGTCGGCGTTCTTCAAGACGCTGCCCACCTCGGTGGCCGAGGCGGCGATGATGGACGGCTGCTCGCACACCCGGACGTTCTTCCAGGTCATGATGCCGATGGCCAAGCCGGGCCTGATCAGCATCACGATCTTCAACATCCTGGGTCAGTGGAACCAGTATCTTCTGCCGATCGTGCTGCTCTCGGGCAACGTCGAGGGCAAATGGGTGATCACCCAGGGTGTCGCCAACATCTCCACCAGCGCCGGGTACGAGGCCGACTGGCCCGGCCTGTTCGCCGCGCTGAGCATGGCCATCATCCCCGTCATGATCATTTACATCATCTTCCAGCGCCAGATCCAGTCGGGTCTCACCTCCGGCGCCGTCAAATGACCGGATCCGGTCAAAATACGAGCTCCGGCGAGTAATCCCAGGAGTGTCGTCGGGAGTCGTTCATATTCGGAACGACTCCTGTCCCCTCCCCACGGAGAACCCGACACATGGCCCACCTCGACAAGGATTTCCCCTTCCCCTTCTTCGGCGCGGGGGAGGCGAGCTACTACATGTGGGCCGAGGTGCACGTACGCTTCGCCCGGCAGCCGAGCACCTCCCAGCGCGCGGTCATCGTCGACACCGTCCCGGCGCCCCTGCGCGGGGCGCTCGACTGGTGCGAGGGCCGCCAGCTGATGGTGGCCAGCGGCCTGTTCCTGCACGGCACGGTGGTCCGCTCCTACCCGGCCGCCCCCGGCGAGTCCGACCGCATCGGCGACGACGGCTGGCTGTACGCCGCCCCCTCCCGGATCGCCGCGCTCAACGCCGACATCGAGAGATGGCTGCTGCGCATCAACCGGGAGTGCCCGATCCTGACGGCCTACCGCGCGGAAGACCCCGACAGCGGCGGCACCCGCCTGTCGGACTGGCACGAATGGAGCCTCGCCCGGCTGCCCGGCCTGCTGCCCGAGCTGGAGCCCCTCCTCGACCAGGCCAGCCACGCCACCTCCATGGCCCAGGGCATCATGGCCATGGCCCGCCGCGCCGGAAGCCTGCCCAGGCTTGGCGTCTTCGCCGGAGACATGATCTCCTGGGGGGATGAACCTGCTTGACGACTCCGCGGTGGACGAGCGGCTGACCGGCCTGCCCGAGTGGCGGCGCGAGGGCGACGAGATCCGCCGCACGATCACCGCCGCCGGCTTCCCCGCAGCGATCCGCATCGTGGACGAGATCGCGGTCGAGGCCGAGAAGCTCGACCATCACCCCGACATCGACATCCGCTGGCGCACCCTCCACCTGGCGCTCAGCACGCACAGCGCGGGCGGCCTGACGGAGCTCGACTTCACCCTGGCCGCCCGCATCGACGAGATAGCCTCGGCAGGCGCCTGAACCGCTCCTCGGCCGATCATGACCGATCCGGGACGCGGGTCGCGGGAGTTCGACCGGACGCCGCCCTCGCCCCTCGAGGAGCTCGACGACCCCCGGCTCGCCCGCGCGGGCGTACGCGTGATCCTGAAGCGCGACGACCTGATCCACCCCCTCCTGCCGGGCAACAAGTGGCGCAAGCTCAAGTACAACCTCGCGCGGGCCGCCGAGCTGGGCCACGAGACCCTGCTCACCTTCGGCGGCGCCTACTCCAACCACGTGCGGGCCGTCGCCGCGTCCGGAGCCCGCTTCGGGTTCCGGAGCGTCGGCGTCATCCGGGGCGAGGAGCACCTGCCGCTCAACGACGTGCTGGCCTTCGCCGCGCGCTCGGGGATGCGGCTGGTCTACATGGATCGCACCACCTACCGGGCGAAGGGCACCGCGCCCGTGGTCGAGGAACTCCGCCGGAGGTTCGGCCGGTTCTACCTGCTGCCCGAGGGCGGCAGCAACGAGCAGGCCGTCCGCGGCTGCGCCGAACTCCCCGGGGAGATCGACGTACCGTTCGACGTCGTGTGCTGCCCCGTCGGCACCGGGGGCACGCTCGCGGGCATCGCCGCCGGGCTGGCCGCCGGGCGGCGGGCCCTGGGCTTCTCCGTCCTGCGGGGAGCGCGGTTCCTGGCAGACGACGTCGCCAGGCTCCAGGCGGCCACCTACGGCGAGGTGTCGGCCAACTGGACGATCGACCACGACTTCCACGCCGGGGGCTACGCCAGGCGCGCTCCCGAGCTGGATGCGTTCGCCGACGACTTCGCCCACCGGCACGGGATGTCGCTCGACCGCATCTACGTGGCGAAGATGATGTGGGGCGTCTTCACCCTCGCGGAACGCGGGGCCTTTCCCAGGGACACCACGGTCGTCGCCGTGGTGACGGGTGCGATGGAGGCGGCTCCGTCCTCCCGCCCCGCGCGGGCCGGCGACGACGAGGCGGGGGCGCTGCCGCCGGCGCTGCATCCCTCCCGCCCCGCGGGGGCCGGCGACGGGCGTCTCCGGCCCCCGCCGTGATCTCCGCCTTCCCGCGCGGCGCGGACACCGCCCGGCCCCCGCCGCGGATCTCCGGAGCGGCGTGGCCGGGAGCGGTCAATACCGAGCGTGGTCGTATGATCACTCGATATGGTGGGCGCTGCTCTTCTCCGGCCCGGTCAAGGAGATCGTGGATGCGCATTCTGGGAGTTCTCGCCGCCGTCGCCCTGCTCTGCACGGGCTGCGGCGAGCAGGTCGCCGCGCCCCATCCGGCCGGGCACAGCCCCAGCGCGGGTCCGAGCGCCGAGGGGATCCGCCTCGCCGGGGGCGGCACGTTCACCAGACCCGCGCCGCGCGCCTCCGCCATCGTCTACGACACCGCGCTGGTGCCCCCCGGAGCCTCGGCGCGGGTCACCGTGGAGTCGGGAGCGGTGCTCGCCACCGCCAGGGTCACCGTCAAGAACATGCTCCACAGCCGCACCTACGGGGCGCACCTGCACGTCAACGCGTGCGGTTTCAAACCGGAGGACGCCGGGCCGCACTATCGGCACTCCCATGCCCAGGCGAGCCCCGAGAACGAGGTCTGGCTCGACTTCACCACCGACGTCCGGGGCGACGCCATCGCCACCACCACCCAGGACTGGGCGCTCGTCCCGGGCCGGCTGCCCCGGTCGCTCGTGATCCACGCCAAGCCCACCCGCACCACCGGCGCCGATGTCGGCGATGCCGGCCTCCGTGTCGCCTGCGTCACCCTCACCGAACGCTAGGCCCGGCAGGGGGCGGCGCGGGCCCGTCGGCGGGCCCCGAGGCCCGGGGCCGTGGCGTCTCCGGCCGCGATGTTCCGATCCGCGCCGTAGGCCGGGCCCGCATCGGATCCCGGACGCTGGGCCCCGGGCCGGATCCCGGACGCGGGGCCGCGTGTGCCGCGATCAGGCGTGGCCGGCGGGGATGGTGCCGAGACGGCCGGCCTGGTAGTCCTCGAACGCCTTCGCCAGCTCCGCCTGGGTGTTCATCACGAACGGCCCGTAGTGCGCGACCGGCTCGCCGATCGGGCGGCCGCCGAGCACGATGACCTCCAGGTTGGGGCTGCGGCTCTCCTGGGTGCCGGCCGCCGAGAGCGTGATGGTCTCGCCGTCGGTGCCCAGGCCGGGAAGGTTGCCGAAGCCGTCGAAGACGGCCAGCTGGCCCGACTCGATCGGCTGCCGGTCGCCGCCGACGGTGCCGCGTCCCGACAGGACGTACGCGAGCGCGTTGAAATCCTTGCGCCAGGGGAGCGTCAGCCGGGAACCGGGGCTGAGGGAGGCGTGCAGCAGGGTGATCGGCGTCCGGGTGGAGCCGGGGCCGGTGAACTCGCCGACCTCGCCCGCGATGAGGCGGACCAGCGCTCCGCCGTCGTGGCTGCTGAGCAGGACGACGTTGGTCCTGCCGATGTCCTGGTACTTCGGCGCGACCATCTTCTCGCTGCCCGGCAGGTTGACCCAGAGCTGGATCCCGTGGAAGAGGCCGCCCTTCTGGACCAGCCACTCCGGGGGAGCCTCCTTGTGCAGGATGCCGCCGCCGGCCGTCATCCACTGGGTGTCGCCGTCGGAGATCGTGCCGCCGCCGCCGTGCGAGTCGGCGTGGTCCATCACGCCGTCGATCATGTAGGTGACGGTCTCGAAGCCCCGGTGCGGGTGCCAGGGGGTGCCCTTGGGCTCGCCCGGCGCGTAGTCGACCTCACCCATCTGGTCCATCATGATGAACGGGTCGAGATACTGGGACTTGATCGTCGCGAGTGCCTTGCGGACCGGGAAGCCCTCTCCCTCGAATCCGCTCGGTGCGGTGGTGACGGCCAGCACCTGGCGCTCGCGGGTCGCGTTCAGCGGCTGCGGCAGGCGGGGCAGGGTCAGCGGGTTCTCTACGGTCACGGCCGGCATTGCGGATTCCTTTCGGCGATGTTCGCCGGTGATAACTCAGTTGATGTTTCAACTATTCCATGACGGACGAGGCCGTGGCAACGAAGTGCCACGGCCTCGACGGCGAAGCCCGCCGGTCCACCCGGCCGCGCCCGTCCGGCGGCTGTCTCCCGCCGTCCTCCGGGCGGCTGTTCACGGCCGCCCGGAGGACGGGACTACTTTCCGGTGGCCAGCGCGAAGCCGCCCCGGCTCAGGGAGATCAGCTCGGGGGCCGTGGCCCGCTCGTCCAGCGCGGCGGCGGGGTCGCTGGTCAGCGCGGTCACCACGTAGGTCCTCCCCCCGGCCGAGCGGGCCAGGTACGACAGGTCGAGGACGCCCATCTCGGAACCGCCCTTGGCCCAGACCACCGGCCACTTCTTCCTGTCGAGCTTGAGCCCGAGGTCGTTGGCCGACATCACCGCGCTCACCTGCCTGCCGCCCAGCTTGAGAAGTCCGGCGTAGGCGCGGCAGACGTCGCGGGGCGAGCCGAACCACTCCACCGTGTCGATCTCGCGGGGCTTCTGCCAGAGCACGATGTCCGACAGCGACTGCTTGGCGACCGTGTCCTTGAGGTAGGCGCGCCTGCCCGCGGTGTCGAGCGCCAGGTAGGCGCTCGCCTGCGCGGGGTGGTTCACGCCCTTGAGCAGGAAGAGCTCGCGCGTGGTGAGGAAGGGGACGTTCGGCTCGGGATGGCTCGACCACCGCCGTACCTTGGCCTCCACGGCCTTGCGGCCGACCGTGTGGATCAGGATGTCGGTGGCGGTGTTGTCGCTGATCGAGATCATCAGCTTGGCGGCCTCCGCGACCGTGGTGGTGCTGCCGTCGGGGCGGCCCGTCAGCCCGTCCTCGCCCAGGCTCTTCCACTCGGGCTTGATCGTGAGCTTGGTGTTCCAGCTCAGCCCGCCGTCGCGGATCTTCTCGGCCACGGCGCCGAGCACGTACAGCTTGAAGATCGATCCCAGCGGGCGGGCCGTGTCCGGCGCCACGGCGTGCGCGACGTCGCACCTGCCCCGCCTGTCGATCTCGGCGGCGAGGAAGCCCACCCGCGGCGCGACCTCGCGGAGCCGGGCGTCGAGCTTCTCCCAGCTCCTGGGGGCGGCGGGCACGGAGGGCTCGGGGGGCGTCAGCCCGAGCAGGTTGATCTTCCCGTCGCCGTCCACGCCGAGCTGCAGGGTGAACGCCTGCTCGCCGATCGTCCCGGTCCCGGCCAGCGAGGACGGCGTCTCCTTGGTCAGCTTCTCCAGGCGGAACCCCTTCGACGCCTTGAGGAAGGCGTTGACGCCGTTGACCGTGAGCGACGCGAGGAAACCGGAGTTGAGATGCTCCTTGAGCTCGCTCTCCGCCAGCGGCGCCCGGTCCGGCGCGCCGAGGAACCAGCGCAGCTGCCGGCCGGCGGGGCTGTCCGGGATCTCCGGCTCGGCGAGAGGTCTCCCCGCCGTGACCGCCTCAGCCGTGACCGCCTCAGTCGTGACCGCCCCGGCCGTGACCGCCTCAGCCGTGACCGCCGCCGCGGGGACGGCCAGTGGCAGGGTCATCACCGGAACGGCCGTGACGGCGATGGCGAGCAGGCGCTTCGATCGGAACGGCAACCGCATGAGATGCTCCTTGGGATGTTCTCCGGCGTTGCGGCCATCTCCCCGATGGCCCTTATCCGAAACTAGGAAGCGCTCCCGCCTCGCGACACCCGGCGGTCCTCCGTCCCGCCGGTGCGGCGAACCGCACCGGATGTGCGGGCAACCCCCTGGACGGCGGAGCCCGCGGCAGGTCACCCTACGTCCCATGACGTCCACGGCCCCTCGAACCGTTCCGGCACCCGCGTCACCGCCGGGCCCGTCGGCGTCCGCCCCGGTCCGCGCCCTCGCCGCGTCCATGGCCGCGGTGTCGGTGGCCGGGATGGTCGTGGGCGGCGTGCTGGAGGCCGGTGTGCCCGTGCCGCTCAGCCAGTGGCTGTTCGTCGTGGCCTGCGCGATCCTGCCCTCGGTCGGCCTGCTCATCGCGGTCAGGCGCCCCGACAACCCCTACGGCTGGCTGCTGCTGGTCACCGCCTGCTGCCTCGGTCTCGGCGGCCTCGGCGTGGGCGTCCTGGTGGCGTACGGCGACGCCCACGGCCCCCTCGCCGTGGCCGGCGCGCTGCTGGCCTCGCTGTTCTCCGGCTTCTACGGCCTGAGCTGGGTGTTCATCCCGCTGATCTTCCCTGACGGCAGACTGCCCTCGCCGCGCTGGCGCCCGGTCGCCTGGATCGCGGGGGTGGCGATCCTCCTGCACTGGCTGGGCGTCCTGCTGAGCCCCGACGAGGTCTACGCCCTGACCTTTCCGCACGGCAACCCGGTGGGGCTCGAAGGCACGGCCGGGCTGCTCGCCGCTTCGGTGGGCGGGCTCGGGCAGGTGGTGGTCTTCCTCGTGGCGCTGTCGGTGCTGGCCTCCCTCGTGCTGCGCCGGCGGCGCGGCACCCTCGTCGAACGGCGCCGCCTGCGCTGGATGATCCTCGGGGTGGTGGCCGCCCTGAGCGGCTCCGTGACGATAGTGATCTTCGGGCAGGGCGGCCAGGCCGTGAGCTGGGTCGGCGTCGTGACGGCGGTGGCCGCGCTGCCCGCGGTGATCGCCACCGTCGTGTTCCGCCACAACCTGCTCGACATCCGGGTGGCGGTCAGGGGATCCAGGCTCCTCCTGGTCTTCGACCTCAGGCCGACGGTGGACGAGCTCCTGACAGAGCTCGGGCCGGGCCTGGACGAGGCGGACCCCGTGGAACAGCTGGGAAGGCTGGCGGAGGCCGTACGGGCGGGCCTGGAGACGCGGTGGGCCGCCGTGACGCTCGCGGACGGCACGCGGGTGGTGGCGGGCGGGGAGGACGGAGAGGCGGTGCTCACCGTCCCGGCGGGGCTGGGGCACATCACCTGCGGCCCCAGGGCCGCGGGACGTTTCAACGCCGAGGACCGCAGGCTGCTCGGCTCGCTCGCGGTGCCGGTCGGGCTGGCGATCCAGAGCGCGGGGCTGGCGGCACGCCTGGTCAACGCGCAGGAGGCCGAGCGGCGGCGGATCGAGCGCAACATCCACGACGGGGCGCAGCAGCAGCTCGTCGCGCTGATCGCGGGGCTGGAGCTGGCGCGCGCCACCGGCGGCGGCCCCGGCAGCCTGGCGCTCCTGCGCGAGCAGGCCCGCCAGACCCTCAACGACCTGCGGGAACTGGCGGCGGGCATTCACCCGTCCGTGCTCAGCCAGGGCGGCCTGGCCGAGGCGGTCGAGGAGCGCTGCTCGCGGCTGCCGGTGGCCACGACCGTGACGGCCGATCCGGCGCTCCGCTCGCGGCGCTTCCCCGACGAGATCGAGGGAGCCCTGTACTTCACGGTCAGCGAGGCCGTCGCCAACGCGCTCAAGCACGCCGAGGCCTCCAGGATCGAGGTGCGGCTGGCCTGGTCCGGCGGGCGCCTGCGGGCCACGGTCTCCGACGACGGCAGGGGCTTCGAGCGGGGCGGGCCCGGCCGCGGGGGCCTGGGCGCGCTGGCCGACCGGATGGCCGCGCTCGGCGGCGGCCTCGACGTCTCCTCGACGCCCGGCGAGGGCACCCGGGTCGGCGCCTGGGTTCCCGTGCCGGGCTGAGGCGCCGTACCGGCATGCCGGACCGGCCCCGCCGGGCTGAGGGGACGGGAAGGGACGGGAAGGGACGGGCCGAAGGGGCGGCGAGCGGGTCAGCCGAAGACGGCGGGCGGGGGAACGGGGATGACCACGGCGTCGCCGTCGTTCAGCGGGCGGGCTCCGGCGATGAAATTGACGATGTCCTCGCCGTGCACGCAGCGGGCCTGCGTGAGCCCGCCCGCGGCCCTGCGGGTCAGGTCGGAGACGGGCAGGGGGACGCGGGAGGCGGCGACGATGAGGTTGCCGAAGCGGCGTCCCCGCATGACGCCGGGCTCGGCGAGCAGCACCACCTGGGGGAAGGTGCCGCGGACGGTGGCGAGCACCCGGCGGGTGAAGGCCAGGCCCTTGCCGTCGGCGACGTTGATCAGCAGGGTGCCGCCCGTGCGCAGGACGCGGGCGACGTCCCCCATGTACTCGGAGGTGGCCAGGTCGATCGGCATCGTGGCACCGCTGAAGGCGTCCAGCACGAGCAGGTCCGCCGAGGCGTCGCCGAGCCCGGCGGTGGCGGTGCGGCCGTCGAGGATCCTGACCTTGAGCCGGGGCACCGACTTCAGCCGGAGCTGGTCCCTGACGAGCTGGACGAGCCCCTCGTCCGGCTCGGCGACGACCTGCCGGGACCCGGGACGGGTCGCCGCGACGTAACGGGGCAGGGTGCAGGCGCAGCCGCCCACGTGCACGGCGTCCAGCGGACCCCCGTCGAGGAGGTCGATGACGTCGGCCATCAGCCGGACGTACTCGAAGTCGAGGTAGGTGGCGTCGTCCAGGTCGACGTACGACTGCGGCACGCCGTCCTTGGAGACGACCCAGCCGGAGGGCCGGTCGAGGTCCTGCAGGAGATCGACCTCGCCGAAGGTCACCGGGTACCGTCCCGGCATCGGCTCCCGCGCTTCCCGCCTGCCCATCGGTCCGGTCCTCTTCTCCCTGGTGTGAACCCGAAGGGGAAACCATATGCGCAGTCGCGACCGGTTGACGCCGGTGTTGAATAGATCACAACCTACGGCTGCGTAACTTACGCTACCGTAGGTTCATGGCCCCGATCCTTGCCGAAACGCTCGCAGAGTCCGTCAAGCCCCGCCTTCGTGGCTGGTTGCACGCCGGGGCGCTGCCCGTGGCGCTCGTCGCGGGATTCGTCCTCGTCGCGCTGGGGCCCACCCTGGAGGCGAGACTCGCCGCCGCGATCTACGCGATCACCTCCGGCCTGCTCTTCGGCATCTCGGCCACCTACCACCGCGGGACGCTCTCCCCGCGCTCGGAGGAGGTGCTCCGGCGCCTCGACCACGCCAACATCTACCTGATCATCGCGGGCACCTACACGCCGTTCGCGCTGCTCGCCCTGGACGGGGCGGCCAGTGCGGTGGTGCTCGGCGTGATCTGGACCGGCGCGATCGCCGGGGTCCTCTTCCGGGTGCTGTGGACCGCCGCCCCCCGATGGCTCTCGACCGCGCTCTACATCGCCCTCGGCTGGACGGCCGTCTTCGTGCTGCCCCAGCTCGTGGAGGGCGCGGGGGCGGCCGCGGTGGCCCTGCTCTTCCTCGGCGGGGTGCTCTACACGGCGGGCGGGATCGTGTACGGCATGCGCCGGCCCGACCCCTCTCCCCGCTGGTTCGGCTTCCACGAGGTCTTCCACGCGTTCACCGTCGCGGCCTACCTGGCGCAGTACGTCGCGGTCTCGCTGGTGGTCTACGCGGCGGCGTGACGCGCCGACGGGCCCCGTACAGCCCGGCCCGTCCGGCCCGTCCGGCCTGCACCATCCCGCGCCCGGCCCGCCGGACCCGCGCGCGGCCCGCGCCGGGCCCGGCCCGTCCGGTCGGCTCGGCGCACGCTCGTCTCGCGCCCGGTCCGTCCGGTTCGCTCAGCTCGCGGCGAGGGCGAGGCGGCGGGTCGCGAGCTCGGCGTAGAGCGCGGCCCCGTCGGGCAGCACGGCGTCGTCGAACCTGGCCTCGGGGGCGTGGTTGTAGGCGGCCCTGCCCGGATCGACGTCCGCCGGGCAGGCGCCGAGTGCCACGAAGGCCGACGGCACCTGGTCGCAGACGAACGAGAAGTCCTCGGAGCCGGTGAACGGCTGGGGAGCCTCGACGAAGCGCCGCTCGCCGTAGACCTCGCGGATGGCCTCGCCCGCGAAACGGGCCTCGGCGCCGTCGTTGACCGTGACCGGGTAGCTCACCTCGTAGCCGGCGTCCACCTCCAGCCCGTGTGCCGCCGCGATGCCTTTCACCAGGGTCACCGCCCGTTCCTGGACGCGCGCGTGCGCGGCGGCGGAGAACGACCGGACCGTGGCTTCGAAGCGGGCCTCCTCGGGGATCACGTTGTCGGCGCTGCCCGCGTGGAAGCTGCCGACGGTGACGACCACGGGGTCGAACACGTCGAACCCGCGCGTCACCATGGTCTGCAGCGCGGTGACCATCTCACACGCCGCGGGGATGGGGTCCTTGGCACGGTGCGGGGAGGCGCCGTGGCCCCCGGCGCCGCGCACGGTCACCGTGAACCTGTCCACGGCGGCCATGATCGGGCCACTCCGGGTCACGAAGACGCCCTGGGGAAGTATCGAGCTGATCACGTGCAGGGCGTAGGCCGCGACCGGGCGCTCGCCCGTCACGTCCAGCACGCCCTCTTCGATCATGATCTTCGCGCCGCCGGGACCCTCCTCGCCGGGCTGGAACATGAAGACCACGTTCCCCGCGAGCCGGTCGCGCCCGGCGGCCAGCAGGTGCGCCGCGCCCGCCAGCATGGTGGTGTGCAGGTCGTGGCCGCAGGCGTGCATCCGCCCGGCCATCCGCGAGACGATCTCGGCGTCGCCCCGCTCGGTGACCGGCAGGGCGTCCATGTCACCTCTGAGCAGCACGGTCGGGCCCGGCAGGGAGCCGCGCAGCACGGCGGTGATCGAGCTCAGCCTCTCGCCGAGCCGTATCTCCAGGGGCAGGCCCGACAGCGCCGTCAGCACCTTCTCCTGCGTGCGTGGCAGGTCGAGGCCGAGTTCCGGCTCCCGGTGCAGGGCGTGCCGGAGGCGGACCAGTTCGTCCCGCATGTCGGCTGCGGATTCGCGAAGGGACATCGGGCTTCCTCCTGGCGGTCGTACTGCCTTACCGCACGATAGGCCGATTTAACCGGTTTGTGGGCTCGGGAGGGGTGATCTTCGGGAAGGGAAACGGTCATTCGGGGAGGTCGGGCCGCACGGCTCCGGCTCCGGCTCCGGGCGTACGATCCCGCGCCCGGGCTGCGCCCTCCCGTGCCCGGAAATCCGCGCCCCGGCAGCGCGTACGCAAGAAAATCTTCACAAGGATCGGATCTAACACGTAATGTCTCCGTGTAGATGTGTCAACGACGGGGGATCATCTTCTCGGATCACCGTGGAGGGGACATGGACGTTCATGGCCGTCTCGCCCGTCATCTGCTCGTCGACGGCTACCGGCTCGTGCTGGACCTCGAACGGAGCCGGGGGTCTCGCCTCGTCGACGCCCACACCGGCCGAAGTTACCTGGACTTCTACACCTTCTTCGCCTCGGCGCCCCTCGGGGTGAACCCGTTCGACGACGATCCGGAGTTCCTGGCGCTGCTCGGCCGGGTCGCCGCGAACAAGCCCGCCAACTCCGATCTCTACACCACCCACCTGGCCGACTTCGCCGAGACGTTCGCCCGGGTGCTCGGCGACCCCGAGCTGCCGCACCTGTTCTTCGTGGAAGGCGGCGCCCTCGCCGTGGAGAACGCGCTGAAGTGCGCCTTCGACTGGAAGAGCCGCCTCAACACCTCGCAGGGGCGCTCCCCGGAACTCGGTACCAAGGTTCTCCACCTCACCCGCGCCTTCCACGGGCGCAGCGGCTACACGCTCTCGCTGACGAACACCGACCCGATCAAGACCGACCGCTTCCCGAAGTTCGACTGGCCCAGGATCGAGGTGCCCGCGATCCACCTCGGCGACGTCGAGGCGGCCGAGGAGAGGTCCCTGGCCGCGGCGCGGGCGGCCTTCGAGCGCCACCCCCACGACATCGCCTGCTTCATCGCCGAGCCCATCCAGGGCGAGGGCGGCGACAACCACATGCGGGCGGAGTTCCTGCTCGCGATGGAACGGCTCTGCCACGAGTACGACGCCCTCCTCGTCATGGACGAGGTGCAGACCGGCGCGGGGACCACCGGCACCCCCTGGGCGTACCAGCAGCTGGGCCTGCGCCCCGATGTCGTGGCCTTCGCCAAGAAGGTGCAGGTGGGCGGGATCATGGCGGGCCGCAGGGTCGACACGGTTCCCGGCAACGTGTTCCAGGTGAGCGGCAGGATCAACTCCACCTGGGGTGGCGGGCTGGTCGACATGGTCCGTTCCCGCCGGATGCTGGAGATCGTGGAGCGCGACGGCCTGATCCCGCGCGCGGGCAGGCTCGGCGCCGAGCTCCTCGCGGCGCTGCGGGAGATCCAGGAGAGTTACCCCGACCTGGCGGAGAACGCGCGCGGGCGCGGCCTGATGTGCGCCTTCGACCTGCCGGACGCGGTGGAGCGCGACCTCCTGGTGGCCCGCCTGCGGGAGGAGGAGGGCGTGCTGGTCCTGCCGTGCGGCGAGCGGTCGGTACGGTTGCGGCCGGCGCTCTCGATCACCTCGGAGGAGCTGGGGGAGGGCACGTCCGCCATCGCCCGCGCCCTGGAGGCCTCCCGCTGCCTGCGCCTCTCCGCCTAGCGGTTCCGGGGTCTCCCGCGCCGGCGGGCGCTAGTGGGGCTGAGGTTCCTCGCGGGCCGCCCGTTCCAGCCACAGGTCGATCGCGGTGACCCGCGAGTCGACGCCGAGCTTGGCGTAGATCCGGTTCACGTGGTTCTTCACGGTCTTCTCGCTCAGGAACAGGTGCTGGGCGATCTGCCCGTTGGAGCGACCCGTCGCGATCAGTTCCATGACCTCGGTCTCACGCCTGCTCAGACCCGTCACGACTCTGGGCTCTGCGTCGAACGGGGCGTCGTCGACTCTCATCCGGCCTCCGTGGCTGCAACACGGTCAGGTCGCCGAAACCCCCGATCCTAACGGCGTAGCGATAGCAGCGAGCATAACCTGCAATATCCACTTTTGGGGGGTAATGAGGCTGGAAATGAAGAACGACCGGCCCCTGGGGACCGGCCGTTCTCGTGGGGTGAGTGAGGGGACTTGAACCCCCGGCATCTAGGACCACAACCTAGCGCTCTGCCAACTGAGCTACACCCACCATCGCCGCCGCAGCAGCACATGAAAAGTGTAGCGGTCTTTGGGAGTCGTTTCGTACCGGGTTTCTCGTGAAACGCTCAAGCTCTGTGCGTGGACACGCCCTCGGCCAGTTCCCTGGCGGTGGCGGAGTCGGGGCCCGGCTGGGGCACGAAGACCGCCGCGCGGTAGTAGCGCAGCTCCCGGATGCTCTCGACGATGTCGGCCAGCGCCCGATGGCCGCCCTGCTTCTCGGGCGAGGCGAAGTAGACGCGGGGGTACCAGCGCCGGGCCAGTTCCTTCACCGAGGAGACGTCGATCATCCGGTAGTGCAGGAACGCGTCCACGGCCGGCATGTCGCGGGAGAGGAACGACCGGTCCGTGGAGATGGAGTTGCCGCACAACGGGGCCTTCTTCGGCTCCCGGATGTGGCCCCTGATGTATTCGAGCACCATGGACTCGGCCTCGGCCAGCGTGACACCGCCCCCCAGCGCGTCCAGCAGGCCGGAGGCGGTGTGCATCTCCCGCACCACCTCCGACATCTGCTCAAGGGACTCGGGCGGGGGCTTGATGACCACGTCCACCCCCTCGTCGAGCTGGTTCAGCTCGCCGTCGGTGACCACGCAGGCCACCTCGACAAGCGCGTCACGTCCGAGGTCGAGCCCGGTCATCTCACAGTCGATCCAGACCAGCAGGTCACTCATAGCCCTCAGGGTAGTACTCACTTCACGAGAGCTTGAATGACTTGATCACCTTGTCTGCCACGGATAGGTCGAGATTGTCCGGTACGGAGACGTAGGCCAGCGCCGGACGCCTGCCCTCGCCACGGTCGACGATCACGAACGCGGCCCGCTCCCGCTTCCACTTCCAGCCGTTGATCTTCGCCTGCTCGGAGAAGTCCAGGTCGAAGACGAACAGCCAGGCGTCCCTGCCGCTGACCTTGACGGCCTTGTCCTCGACGATCTTCCGGCGGTGCGGGGGGCTGTAGAAGTTGGGCTCCACGACCTGCAGCAGCGACGCGGCGACCGAGCGCATGCTGCCGACACCCTGGTAGCCGAACTGGTCGGGAAGCTCGCCGGTCAGCACGTTGCCGAGCCAGTTGCCGCCCCTGCCGTCGAAGTTCTCTTGGGCGACGGCGACGGCCGCGCTGGTCCAGACGAAGTCGAGCCCGCCGCCGACGCTGGGGGGCACCTTCCACGGACCGTCGGGCATCTCGTACGACAGGCCGGTCGCCGGGTCCGTGACGCGCCCGTCCACGACCTGGGGCAGCGGGCTCTGTGAGGGCGCGGGCGTCGCCTCGGGAGTCGGCTCCTGGCTGGGCTCCAGGGGCGCCGTGGGAGGCGGTGTGGGGAGCCCGGTGGGCCCGCCCGCGGTGTTCCCGCGCTCGGGGTCGATCAGGTACATCGCGGCGACCACGATCACGACGATCAGGATCAGCACGCCGCCGCCGCCCAGGATCCACGGCAGCGGGCCGCTCTTGCGCGGCGGCGGCCCGGACGGGTAGCCGTCGTACGGCGGGAGGGGCATCTGCGCCGTGTGGCCGTTCGGCGGCCCGCCCCACTGCGGCTGTCCCGTGCCCGCCGACGCCTGCGTGGCCTGCTGGTGCGCGGCCGGACGGGACCACTGGCCGGAGGGGCCGGAGGAACCTGCCCCGGGGGGTCCTTCCGGCGCGGGACGCGGCCCCGTCTGCCGGGGACCGAGCCCGGTCGGATGCGGCCCCGTCTGCCAGGGGCCGGGTCCCGCGGAGTGCGGCTGGAGGAGGGGACCGGTCTGCGGTCCCGGCGCCGCGCCCTGCTCCGGGGGAGCGTCCGTCTGATGGGTGGCGTCGGTCCACTCGTTGCCGTCCCACCACCGCAACAGCGGTGAGCCGTAGGGGTCGGGATACCAACCGGAGGGGGTCTGCGTGGTCATGGCCGCCAGAGTAGTAAGAACGGCTTTGTGCCGCATTGTGGACCTTGGCGATCACTCATGAACATTTGTAGGTGAAGGTGGCTCTGTCCTGGAGCTTCTTTCCCTCGGGGACCGGAGTGAGCAGCATCAGGGTGGCGGTTCCCTTGAAATTTCCCTCGCCCTTGATCGTCCACTCCAGGCTCACCTCGTGCGAGGTGTCCCCGGACGCGATCCGGCCGGTCTGCGTGATCGGCTCCTTGCGGTCGCTCCGCTTCCACCGGTAGCTGACCTCACCGCCCGCGCCGTTGGTGGACAGCACGCCGGTGATCTTGACCGTCGTGTCGCACCCCTGCGCCTTCCTCGGGGCGCTGACGTCCACCTTCGTCACCTCCAGAGGTGTCGCCGGACCCCGGAACAGCCAGATCGCCAGCGCGCCCACGACCATCAGCGCGAGGATCGCCGAGGCGAGGACCGTACGGCCGCGCCTGCGCCGCGCGCGGGGAGCCGCGGCGGCGAGCCCGCCGGACGGCAACTCGGTCTGCTGCTGGTCCCGGCCGGCCCGCCACAGCTGGGCGGCCGTGGTCTCCGACGGCACCCCGGGACCGAACCGCATGACCACGTCCTCGGGCCGGCGCTCGTCACCCCCCGCGGCGCGCGGATCACCGGCCCTCGGGACGTGCAGCAGCGTGACGATGTCCCCCTCGTCGGGGGCGGGCCGCGCGGGGGGCGGATACCCGCCCGGGGCGGGCGCCTCGTGCGCCGGCCACCGGTGCAGGGTGGCCACGAGCCTGTCGCGGGTGGTGAACCCGGAGGGCAGGACGTCACGACCGGCGAGCAGCGCGTCGCGCGCGGGAGCGAGCCCCCTGATGGAGGCCGTCGCCGCCACCCTCTCCAGCAGCCCGGCGGCCCCGCGGTCGGCCGAGGCCCAGGTCGCGGCCAGACCCCGGGCGAGCGAGGCCCAGGCCGCCACGTCGCGTTCCGGCGCGGGAGGGCGGCCGAGCAGGGCGTCGGCCAGCCCTCGCTCCGCGAGCAGCGCCGACCCGTCCGAGGCGATCACCACGGTGCCCGGGTGCAGCTCCCCGTGGGCGAGCCCGGAGGCGTGCACGGCCAGCAGCGCCTGCGCGGTCTCCACCAGGACGGTGGCCGCGCTGCCCGCGTCGGGCCGGGGCGACCCGGGCGGGCCGGACGACAGCAGGTCGCCCACCGTCGGGCTGACCGGTTCCGAGGTGATCAGCCAGACCTCGTCCCCGGCCGTGATGAGGTCGGCGATCGGGACCAGCCCGGTCGTGCCGCTCTGCGTGAGCCTGCGGTCGGCGACCACGGCCGCGACCAGCCGCTCTCGCGCCGCGGGGTCGGCGACCAGCCGGGGCTCGAACCTGAGCGCGCTCCCCGGCCGCCCGTCGGCCGTGACGGCCGACGACCAGATTCCCAGGTCGTCGGCCCAGGTACGACCGGTCAGCCGGAACCCGGCGGTGCCTCCCCGGTCGGTGCTCATATCGCGATCGTTCCCCTGTCTACCGGCGTCTCCGGTGCCGTCCCGCCATGCCGCGCCTGACGGCCAGTGTGAACGGTACGGCACCACTCGTCACCAGGCCCAGCGCGAGAAAAGCGGCCGGGGTCGCCTCCACGGGCGGCAGGGGCGAGGCGGTGATGCGCGGAGGCGACTCGGTGCCCGGTGGCGTGGTGCCCGGAGACGAGGGGTCCGTCACGGTGGGAGAGGGCTCCGTGGTCGGCCCCGTCGTCTGGGTAGGGGACGGTCTCGTCGTCTGGGTCGGGGCCGCGGTCGGCTGGGTCGGGCTGGCGGACGGCGGCCTGGTCGTGGGACGGCCGGTGTCGCCGGGACCTTCCAGGGTGGCGCTTTCCTCCGAGGTGGGAGTCGGAGCCGGCTGCTGTGTCGGCTTCCTCGTCGGCCGCGTGGTGGGCCTTCTGGTGGGCGTCGCCGACGGCGTGGGCGTCGTGGCGGCCGACGTCGCGGTGGGCGCCACGGGCGGAAGGCCCGAGGTGGCGGTGGTGCTCGGGGTCGGCGTGGGCGTCGGAGTGGCCGCGGACGGCGACTCCTCCACCGGCTCGTCGGTC
This sequence comes from Streptosporangium sp. NPDC023963, assembly GCF_040639135.1. Taxonomy (NCBI): domain Bacteria; kingdom Bacillati; phylum Actinomycetota; class Actinomycetes; order Streptosporangiales; family Streptosporangiaceae; genus Streptosporangium; species Streptosporangium sp. NPDC023963. The sequence continues at coordinate 262,606 of NZ_JBEZZK010000007.1, read as the reverse complement.
TCGTCGACCTCGTCCCCGGGGATGGGCGTCTCCAGCGGGTCCGAGGGGGTCGGGCTCTGCGAGGTGACGGAACTCTGCGACTGGATCTCCGTGGAGTCGCCCGAGCCGACCAGCACCGCGGTCAGCCCGCCGATCACCGCGATGCAGCCGACGCCGATGAGGATCTTGACGCTCAGCCTGCTGACCGAGGAGGTCTTCTCCCAGCCGTCGCCGCCGTCGCCGTCGAGTTCGGTCATGGCCAGCGAGGTGTCGGCTCCGGGGACGGGCGTGTCCAGCGGGAACATCGCGGCCAGCAGCCCGGCGATCCCGGCCAGGCGGCGCCGGCCGCGCTCCTGCCAGTCGGGGCCGTAGGCGTCGGCGGCCACCGCCTCCAGCTCGGTGAGGAAGGCGCTGGCGGTCGGCGGCCGGTCGGCGGGATGCTTGGCCAGGCCGCGCTCGACCAGCCCCTGCAGGGCGCTGGGCACCTCCTCGATCGGCGGAGGCATCACCTGGTGCTGGCGGGCCAGCGCGGCGATGTTCGTGGCCCGGAAGGGACGGGTGCCGGTCAGGCACTCGAAGAACACGACGGTGGCGGCGTAGACGTCGGTGGCGGGCCCGGCGGGACCGCCCACCCACTGCTCGGGAGCCATGTAGGGCGGCGTGCCCGCGGGGGTGTCGCCGTCGCCGGAGCGGACCGCGATGCCGAAGTCGACGAGCTTGCTCCTCCCGTCGGCCTCCACCATCACGTTCTCGGGCTTGAAGTCGCGGTGCACCACACCCGCCGAGTGCGCGGCGGCCAGTCCCAGGAGCGAGCCCTTGAGCACGAGCAGCGCGGCCTCGGGGCCGGTCGGTCCCTCCGAGCGCAGCAGCGCCCGCAGGGCGACGCCGTTGACCAGTTCCATGACGATGGCCGCGCCGTCGCCGGTCTCGACGTAGTCGTACAGCCGGACGGAGTGCGGGCTGCTCAGGGTGTTGAGCACCCGCGCCTCGTGCCGGAAGCGGGCCACGAACCCGACGTCGCTCCTGAGCTCGTCGGACAGGTACTTGATCGCCACCATGATGCCGTCGGCGTCGTGCCGAGCCATCACCACACGCCCGGCCGCACCGGCGCCCAATTCGCGGATCTCGGTGTATCCGGGGACTCGCCAGGCCGATGGCGTGCCGTACATAACGGTCTCCTCAGTTGTCTGGGCCCCCACCCATAACAGACGGACCGTAGCTTAGCGATAGATAACCGCATTCCGCTCATTTACCGTGAATCAGTCTCACGGTACGGAGCTGACCAGTGGTTGTCCGCTATGCGCGGCTCGATTCCCCCGGCGAGGAAGGTATGACCGAAATACCAATTTTCGGTCTTGCGCTACGGGTGGCCGACGGTTTCGCGGTGGCCCGCGCGGTGCGGGTGGCCGTCGCCTGCGGTTCGGGGCGCGCGGTGCGGGTGGCCGTCGCCTGCGGTGCGGGGCGCGCGGTGCGGGTGGCCGTCGGCCTCGGGGTGGGTTTCCGCGTGGGCCCCGAGGTGGGCGCGGAGGTGGGCGCGGCCGTCCCGGTCGCCGTAGGAGCCGGCCTCGGGGTGCGCGTCGGCCCGGCGCACGGGGAGGTCGCGCCGCTCGCGCCGCTCGTGCGGCCCGAGGGGAGGCCGGTCACCACCACGTTCCAGGCGGCCCCGCACCCCACCCGGGGAAAGCCGAACCTGACCGTGCGCGAGTAGCTCGTCGCGCCCGACAGCGGCACGACCGTCCTCCGCACGGCCTGGCCGGCGCGGAAGACCACGCGCAGGCGTACCTGCCGGGCGTTCGCGGTGTCGACCGAGACCGCCACCAGGGCCGCGCCCCGCGCGCTGACACGGGCCCGCACCACCTCCACCCGGCGTACCCCCGCCTCGGGCGGCGCGGTGGAGGGACCGGTCGTCGGCGTCGGCGGGGAGGACGGTGGCGGCGTCGTCGGCGGGAGGGAGGACGGCGGAGGTGTCGGCGGTGTCGGCCCGCCGGGCGTGCCGGTGGCGGGGGGAGCGCTCGTCCCCCCGGCGGTGGGGCCGGCGGAGGGGACGCCCTCCCCGGTGGGTCCGGCCGAGGGGACCGGCCCCTCGGACGCGGGAGGGGAGAAGGTCGCGGAGGAGGGCGCGGGCAGGGACGGCGACACCTGGCTCCGCGTGCCGGGCGAGGGGGGCAGGGGCGGCGTCGCGGCGACCACGTCGATCGTGCGAGGTCGTTCGGGCCCTCCCGAGGCCAGGGCGTACACGCCGGCGCCGCCCGCGATCAGCATCACCCCCGCGGCGCCCACCGCCACCCCGGCGGACTTCGACCGCAGCGTGTCCAGCACCGTCCTGAACAGCGTGGTCCCGTCCACCGGTCCGGGGGCGGCGGGCGGGAACAGCAGGGGAAGCAGTGCCACCAGGGCGGCCAGCCGGGCCCGCCCGCGTTCCTCCCACTCCGGCCCGTAGCCCGCGACCGCGACGCTCTCCAGCTCCGCCAGGAACTCCGCGGCGCCGGCCGGCCGGTCACCGGGCCGTTTGGCCATGCCCCTGGCGACCAGGGGCCTGACCGGCTCGGGGACCTCGTCCACCGGGATCGGCGCGGTCATGTGCTGGTGCATCAGCACCACCCGCTCACCGGAGCGGTACGGGCGGTGCCCGGCCAGGCACTCGAAGAAGACCGCCGTCGCGGCGTAGACGTCGCAGGCGGGGGAGGCGGGGGCGCCGGCCCACTGCTCTGGAGCCATGTAGGGCGGGGTGCCCGCGGCCCGGCCGCCGTCTCCCGCCCGCACGGCGATGCCGAAGTCGACCAGCTTGCTGGTGCCCGTGGCCTCGACGAGCACGTTCTCCGGCTTGTAGTCGCGGTGCACCAGCCCGGCCCGGTGAGCGGTGGCCAGCCCCGCCAGCGAGCCCTTGAGCACGGTCAGCGCCGCCTCGGGCCCCGTCGGGCCGTGCTCGCGCAGCAGCTCGCGCAGGGAGACGCCGTTGACGGCCTCCATCACGATGGCGGCGCCGCCGGGCACCTCGACGTATTCGTACAGCCGGGCCACGTTCTCGTCCGCCAGCTCCACCAGGAGCCGGGCCTCCTCGCGGAAACGGGCGAGGAAGCCCGGGTCGTCCCTGAGCCACTCGGCCAGGTATTTGATCGCCACCTGGGTGCCCGACTCGTCGTGACGGGCGAGGACCACCCGCCCACCGCCGCCCGCGCCGAGTTCGCGCAGCTCGGTGTAGCCGGGGGGTGTCCAGCCGATGGCCGTCATGGCCGCCTCCATGGTTCGGGGGCCGGATAGGGGCCTCGTCATGGAGACGCGTGGCGCGTGGGGCGGGTTTGCCGGAGAGGCTTACCGAACGGGCATGGTTCGCGACGCGATGTGCTCGGGCACGGCCAGGTCGCCGCTCAGCGCGGGATCGGGCTCGGGCGTGCCCCAGACCTGGTGCAGCGGCAGGACCCCGGCCCAGATCGGCAGCCCGTAGTCCTCCTCGTCGTCGACCGGCGGGCCCTGGCGCACCTTCACCGACGCCTCGGCGAGGGAGAGGGCGAGCACCATGGTCGCGGCGAGCTCCTTGCCGGTGGGCCTGCGGGTGGCGTCCCACTGGCCGGGGGCGAGCTGCTCGGTGATCGCCCGCAGCCCGGCCAGGCGCTCCTCGGCGTCCACCACCCGGCGGGGGCGGCCGTAGACCATGGCGGAACGGTAGTTGAGCGAGTGGTGGAAGGACGAGCGGGCGAGCACGACGCCGTCCACGTGGGTCACCGTGACGCAGACCTCTTCCGCGTTGCGCAGGGAGGTCGCGCCGGTGGAACCGTGCAGGTAGAGAGTGTCGCCGATCCGGCCGTAGCCGGTGGGGACCACCATGGGGGAGCCGCCGGCCAGGATGCCCAGGTGGCAGACCAGCCCGGCGTCCAGCACCGCGTACAGGTCCTCCCGGGAGGTCCGGCCCCTGTTCTTCGCGCGGTTGAGGGTGGTGCGGGGAGTCGTGGAGAGCATGGTACTAACCTAGGAAGAAGTGGATATCGAGAACACGTCCACTTTCACACGCTTACAGGAGACCACTTTGCCGCGCCCCTCCGTCGACCTGCCCGTAGCGGTGGACCGCGAGGCCGGTACGGCGCTCGCCGTCCAGCTCGGCGACCGCCTCAGAGACGCCATGCGCGGCGGCGCCCTCTCCTCCGGAGAGCGCCTGCCCTCCACCCGGTCCCTCGCCCGCCAGCTCGCGGTGAGCCGCACCGTCGTCACGGAGGCCTACCAGCAGCTGTACGCGGAGGGCTGGCTCGAGGGGCGCCACGGCTCGGGCACCTACGTGGCCGACATGACGGTTCCCGCCGAGCCGGGAGCCCCCGTTCCGGCGGCGCCCGCTCCCGCGCCGGTCGACGGGCGCGGGAGCGGGCGGAGGATGATCGACCTGCGTCCGGGACAGCCGTGGGTCCACGACTACGACAGGGCGGCCTGGCGCAGGGCCTGGCGAGGGGCGGCCGGCCTGCCGCCGGCGAGCGATCCCGACCCCCGCGGCCTGCCGAGGCTGCGTGCCGCGCTGGCCGAGCACCTCCGCAGGACCAGGGCGATCCCCGTCGGGCCGGAGAACATCATGGTCACCCGGGGCACCGGCAACGGGCTCGACCTGGTCGCCGCCACCCTCCTGCGGCCCGGTGACCGGGCGGGCGTCGAGGAGCCCGGCTACCGCGTCGCCAGGAACGTCTTCGCCGGGCGGGGCGCCGAGCTCGTGCCCTGCCCGGTCGACGAGGACGGCGTCGTCGTCGACGGTCTCCCCGACGACCTGCGCGTCCTGTACACCACCCCCGCCCATCAGTACCCCCTCGGCGGGCGCCTGCCCATCCCGCGCAGGGAGCGTCTCCTCGCCTGGGCCCGCCGCACCGGCGCGATCGTCGTGGAGGACGACTACGACGCCGAGTTCCGCTACGACGTCGCCCCGCTGCCCGCCCTGCACGGTCTCGATCCCGGCCGGGTGGTGCTGCTGGGCAGCCTGAGCAAGGCCCTGTCACCCGACATCGGCGTCGGCTGGCTGGTCGCCCGCCCGAGTTTCGTCGAAGCCCTCGCCGTGACCAGGGACGCCCTCGCCGACCGCACGAGCGGCCCGGCCCAGCAGGCGGTGGCGGTGCTCCTGGAGAAGGGGGATCTGGACCGGCACCTGCGCCGGACGCGCCTGGAGTACGCGCGCCGCCGCGCCGTGGTCGTCGACGTCCTCGGCTCCGGCAGGGTCACGGGCGACACCGCGGGCCTGCACGTCATGGTGGAGTTGCCCGAGGGCGCGGTCGAGCCCCTGGTCGAGGCGGCCCGCGCCCGGGGCGTGCTGCTCGACTCGATGGCCCGCCACTACTACGGGCCGCAGCTGCGGCACGGCCTGGTGATCGGCTACGGCTCCGCGTCGCGGGCCGACCTCAGGCGAGGTGTCTCGGTGGTCGCCGAGCTGATCGGCTGACCGGTCCCCGGCGCCGCGCGGCGGATCGCGGGAACGGCCGCCGCGCGTCCTTCCGGAGCGACCGTCCCCGGGTCCGCCCGGCGGGGCACGGAACGGCCGCGCGTTCTTCCGGAGCGACCGGTCCCCGGGTCCGCCGCGGCGTGGGACCGTTCCCACACCGCGGCGGCGAACCGGCTCACGACTGCATGGACGTCCGCAGGCGGCCGTACGTCTTGAGGGCGCGGTCGGCGGTGGTGCGCAGCAGCGGGCTGGCCAGGACCGTGCCGCGAGCCTTGCGCACCGGCACGCGCAGCATCCAGTGGACCCCGGCGCCGGGGCTCAGCCGGGCGATGCGGCCCTCCGCGACCTCGTACTCGCCGTTCTTGAGCTTCTCCTTGTACTCCTTCTCGCCGCGGCCCATGTCGATGACCTGGATCCCGGCCTCGGCGGCCTTCTCCGCCATGGCCAGGTGGTGGATCAGGCCGGGGGAGTATTTCGCGAAGGAGGTGTCGTAGGCGGGGAACCAGCCCGCGAGGGTGGTGGCGGTGCGCAGCCCGAAGTGCCCGGCGACCGGCTCGCCGTCCGCGTACAGCATGTCGAGGACCCCGCCGAAGTGCTCGGTGTCGGTGGCGAGGAGCCGCTCGACCAGCTCCACGATCCACGGCCGGGCGAACCGGTCGGTGCGGCCGGTGCGGCGGTACTGCTCGGTCTTCCAGCCGAGCAGCGTGCGCAGCGGCGCCAGGTCGGTGGTGGCGTAGTCGTGCCGGAGCGGCCCGACGTCGCGCTGGAGCTTGCGGCTCTTGTACGCCGTCGAGCGGTAGGTCTTGCCGGAGGTCACCTTGATCGTCTCGATGTACGCCTCGTAGCCGTCACGCAGATCGATGATCGGCGAGGGGTGTCTGCAGTGCCCCGGCTGCAGCAGCGGCTGCCCGGCGATCAGGTGGTCGAACTCGTAGACGGCCAGGCCGCACTCCCTGATCAGCCGTCGCGCGTCGATCTCCACGTCCTTGGCGTGCACCAGCCCCTGTGCATCGGTCAGGCCCGCGGCGACGGGCATGCCGATGCCCATCGGATGACGTTCGAAGGGGAAGAATCCGACGATGTCCGATCCGTCGTGCAGCACCGCCACCCGGACGCGTTCCTGGAGCGCGCCAACGGTGACGGTGAACTCAGGGGACAGGAAGGGGTTGTCGAAGGCAGGGTCGGCACCCTGAAGGGTTCTCCATCGGTCGATTTCGGCCGGGCCGAGGTCACGGGGCTGAACGATTGAGACGTGCATGAGCTCCTACTGGGATGTGCGGGGTCCCCTACGTCATCCAATGAAGGATGTCGCAAAGCCCAAGCATGCTGGTAGGCACGTAATGTAACGATAAAGGACGGAACGGAGCCCAGGTGGTGTCGACCGCAACGTTTCGGGATCTCATTGGGCGACCCCGGCTGGCGCCGCTGACCCGAGTGACGTTCTAATGGTTGGCTATGAGCACCCCTGGCATCGACTGGCCACGTCTTGTCGGATGGATCGCGGCCAATGTCCCGGGCGTCGGTGAGCCTACCGGGGTCTCCATGATCGCGGGCGGTAGATCCAACCTGACGTACGTCGTCGAGACCTCCGGGCGCCGCCTGGTACTGCGCCGCCCCCCGCTGGGGCACGTACTGCCGACCGCCCACGACATGCGGCGCGAGTGGCGGGTGATCTCGGCGCTCGCGCCGACCTCGGTCCCCGTGCCCGAACCGGTCGCCTTCTGCGACGACCAGGACGTGATCGGGGCGCCCTTCTATCTCATGGGACACGTGGACGGCGCGGCCGTGCGGACCCGGGAGGACGCCCTGGGGCTCACCCCCGTCCAGACCCGGCGGCTGTCGGAGCGGCTGGCCGAGGTGCTCGCCGCCATCCACGCGATCGACTACGAGCGGGTGGGGCTGGGGGACTTCGGGCGTCCCGAGGGATACATGGCCCGCCAGCTGGAGCGCTGGGGGCAGCAGTGGGAGCGGTCGAAGACCGCCGAGCTGCCCGCGTACGACCGCCTGGTGACCCGCCTGCGCGAGCGCCTGCCCGCGCGCTCCGCCTCGACGCTGGTCCACGGCGACTACCGGCTCGACAACACGCTGGTGCGGCTCTCCCCGGATCCCGGCATCCTCGCCGTCGTCGACTGGGAGATGTCCACGCTCGGCGACCCGCTGGCCGACCTCGGCCTCACCCTCACCTACTGGCAGGACCCCGGTGACGAGGAGCGCGCCTCGGTCCCGGTCGCGGCGGGCGTCACCGTGGCCCCGGGCTTCCTCACCGCCCGCGAGTTCGCCGCCCACTACGCCAAGGTCTCCGGCGCGGACCTGTCCGACCTGGACTTCTACGTGGCCTTCGGCAACTACAAGCTCGCCGTCATCGTGGAGGGCATCCACGCCAGGTTCAAGCAGGGCAAGACCGTCGGTGAGGGCTTCGAGCACATCGGCGCGGCCGTCCCCACGCTCGTCGACCGGGCACTGAGGGTCCTGGGCGGCTGAACGACCGCCCGGTGGTCCCCCCGCTCGAACCGCCGGCGCCGGGGTCCGCGGCCGGGGCCGGGCCGTGCGCTCGGGCCGGGCGCCCGGGTGGGCGCACGGGCGGGCGGCAACTACCGTAGAAGTTTCAAGCGTCATGCAAGCCGCCACGGATACGCTGGCGGCGCGGCCGGTAACGCTTGCCTGTGAACCATGCCGGGGCACCGTCACGTCCGACGCCGCTATGGAACGCTACATTCGTTGACCTGCGAGGATTGAGGAAATCGGTGATACCGACTAACGGACGGCACCAGCGACGGCGCCCGGCCTGGCCGGTCGCACTGGGAGCGTTGGTCGTGACGGCGGCACTCGTGGTCGGCATCATCGCCTATGCCGCCAAGCCGGACGTTCCGCGCGGACAAACCATGACAATGGCCCCAACGCAGGCGGCGCCCGTGCTGGAAGCGCCCCCCGTCGTCCAGGACTGGCCGCGCTGGGGCATCACCCACACGGAGTTCAGCGCGGACAACGAGGGCGGCGAGGTCACCGAGGCCGCCTCCCACATGCTCAGCCGGGTCCCGATGCTGCAGAACCAGCACATCATGGGCTGGGGCGCGGGCAACCCCGAACCGGCGCCGGGCAGGAACGACTTCCGCGACCTCGACCGCCGGATCAGGTTCATGTCCGGCTCGCAGTCCATCCCGATCATCACGCTGTGCTGCTCGCCGGACTGGATGAAGGGCGGCAGCTCGGGCAGGACCGACTGGACGCAGCTGGAGACCGCGCCGCGGCCCGAGCACTTCGACGACTACGCCAAGCTCGCCGTGACCGTCGCCAGGCGCTATCCCACCGTCAAGCACTTCATGGTGTGGAACGAGCTGAAGGGCTTCTGGAACACGGCCCAGAACCGCTGGGACATCGAGGGCTACACCGAGTTCTACAACAAGGTCTACGACGCGCTGAAGGCCGTCGACAAGGACATCAAGGTCGGCGGTCCCTACGTGTCGGTCGGCAGCACCAGCACCCCCGAGCGGGGGGCGGAGATCCAGGGACCGTGGGGGAGCATCGTCCAGCGCGACCTGGAGGCGGTCGAGTACTGGATCGAGAACAAGAAGGGCGCCGACTTCATCGTCGTCGACGGCGCCTCGGTGACCAAGGAGGCCGGGGCCTTCCCCGACGAGTTCACCGCCCTGGGCAAGTTCGGCGCCCTCACCCGATGGCTCCGGGAGAAGAGCGGCGACCTGCCGGTCTGGTGGGCCGAGTGGTACGTCGAGCCCATGAACAGCGACTGGGAGGAGGATCACCGCATCGCCGTCCACACGGCCGCGATGATGGAGTTCGCCACCAGCGGCGTCACCACCTCGCTCTTCTGGAACCCCCAGCGCAAGTCCACCGGTGACGACCAGGCCTGCCCCGGCTGCCTGTGGCACCCGACCACCGGCGTCGAGATGCCCATGGCGGGCATCCTGAGCGGCTTCACCAAGTGGTTCCCCGTCGGGGTCCCGCTGGAGGCGGTGACCTCCTCCAACGCGCAGGTGCGGGTCCTGGCCCAGGAGCGCCAGCTCGTGATGGTCAACACCACCGCCGCGGACGCCGTCACCGTCGTGGACGGCAAGCAGTTCCAGCTCAAGCCGTACGAGGTCAGGTGGAGCGAGCGCGCGGGAGCCTGACGACGCCCCAGACCGCCGCCGCCTCGCCCGGACGCGTGGCCGCCGCGGCGGTCACGGCCGCCCGGTCGGTCACTCCCGCGCCGAGGACGTCCACCACGCCGGCCACCTCGTGGCCGAGTGTCACCACGTCGCCTTTCAGCAGCTTGGGCGGGAGCGTGCCGTCGGCGAGGTGCACGTCGGACAGGCACACACCGGCCGCGCGCACCTCGACGCGGACCTGCCCTGGACCGGGCTCAGGCACCGGCACCTTCTCCATGCGCACTTCACGGGAGGGGATGTGGAGCCGGGCTGCGAGCATCTCGGCCATGGTTTTCGCATCAGCCGGACAGATCAGGGCCCGAGCTGACTGTCTGGTCGTACAGCGGCTGGAACCCGAACCGGCGGGACACGCCGTCGCCGATCCGTCCGGGGCCGGCCCGGCCAGGAAAGAGAACTTCAAGATGCCGCGTCCATGGTCATGCCGACACTGGAGATCGCACCATCAAGGGATCTGCGTACGAATACATACAAGTGAGCTCACAGACGACGAGGTCGACGTCGTCCGATGGCCGCGCGGCGTTGGTGCCGGGTCGGCGTGAAGAACCCATCGGGGGCGACGAACCGTCCGGCGGCGCTGCCGTCCTCCGCCACCCGCAGGTGGGCGAACATAGCCGCTCCGGTGTCGCCGATCATCGGCGTGGTGATCGTGTCCCGCCCGCGCGGACCTGTTTCACCCACGCCGGAGGGATCGTCCGTACGAGGCACGTGGCGATGAGCCGGTCGTAGGGTGCCCGGTCGGGTGGCCGGTCAGCTCGTCCCCGTGCGCGAGGGTGGGAAGGTAGTCGATCAGGGTGAGTGCTGTTCCGGCCCGGTCGGCGGCCACCGGGTCGTCCTCGACCGAGGTGATGGCGCTGGTGCCCAGCCGATAGCACAGGAGTGCCGTGGAGTAGCCGGTGCCGGTGCCGATTTCCAGCACTTTGTCGCCCGCGGAGATGCCGGCGGTGTCGAGTAACCGCACGATCATGCTCGGCAAGGTGGAGAACGTCGACCGTTCGGCTGCCCTCGGGCTGGGCGCGGCTTCCTCGGCCAGGGCGTTCATTCGACGTGTTCCTTCCAGGAGCGTGTCTGCTGAGACGGAGCGTCGGAGCGGGGAATCCACCGTCCGGCGGGCGGCCGACCGGGCCGTCCCTCGCCCGGAGGACGGACACCTGAAGTGAGGTCACTCAGCGGTGCCCGGCCAGTCGGCGGCTGCGCTCCGATCGGGACGAGGTTGTACTTTCCGATAATGAATGTCGTCGATTCCGGAGTTTTGTGAATTCAAAAAGGGCATGGAGGCCGTCCTTGTGATACCGGGTGGCCTCAGGTCAGGTGTCCGGACTACGGGGGGAGACTTTCTCGCTTAATGCGAAGACGATCGCTTTCTGCGGCACTGGCGGAGACTATACGATAGATAGATCATTTCGGGCAGAACGTTCTTTGTGATCATTTTCGCGACGCCGTATCCGCTGGTCAAGCGTAGTGACGGGCGTGATGACGAGGATGGTCGACGGCTCATGCCGTCGGTCTCCGAACGGCCCGAGAGGCCGTGTGGCACTTATCACACGACTTGTGTAAATAAATTGCGTGAGTGCCGATATTGTCATCCTTGCTGTCTGTGGTGACAAAGCAGACCTTGGAGCGGCGGAAAGGGTTGCGACATGCATGGGGAGGCGAATCTCGTGGCAGCGGGTGGCCGGGGGAGTGGTGGCTGGTGCGCTCGCGGTGGCGGCTGTCGGCACGCTGATCGCCGCGCCCGCCGGCGCGGCGCCTCTGTCCAGCACGCACGGTCACGCCCACACGGCTCAGACGGCCGGTTCTCCTACCTCGTCGCCTGGCGCAAGACCGGCGGGCCGACTGCCTTCCACATCCACCGGGGCAGGGCTGGGGCGAACGGCCCCGTGGTCATCAACCTGCTGGCCAAGGGCGACGTCCGCGGCAACTTCGCGCGCGGTTCAGTCCTGGTCAAAGGCGGCCTGCTCAGAGACATCAGGAACGACCCCAGGAAGTGGTACGCCGACCTGCACACCGCCCACTCCCCCGACGGCGCGCTGCGTGGCCAGTTGCGCATCGGTGACCGCCGGTAACTCGCTCGCTGGACCAAACTCACACGTTCATTTCTGCGGCGTGAAGGGCTGATCTCGGCTGCCCGGCGAGCAGGTTTCGGCAACTACCCATAATATCTTTTGTCCGAAATGTCCATAAAAATCACTTAATGGGGTCGCAGTGAGCCAGCCCATGGCCGACGTACGTGACATGTTCATGGTGCACACGATGATGCGCCGGGAGTTCGAGCTCCTCCCTCAGCTCGTCCGCGACGTAGCTTCAGGTGACACCAAACGCTCCGCGGTCGTCGCGGCACATGCCGAGCGGATTTCTCGCGTCCTGCATCTGCACCATGAGGGAGAGGACATTGTTCTCTGGCCACTCCTTCTGGAACGCGGCGGTGCACAGGCCTCGGCCATCGTGCCGACGATGGAGGAGCAGCACCACGGAATCGAGGCCGCCCTTCATGACGTGGAGACGCTGCTGCCGGTATGGAAGTCCACAGCCCAAAACGGCGCGAACCTCGCCGCGGCCTTCGAGGTACTGCTCGACCGGCTGCTGAAGCACATGGTCCTGGAAGAGGAGGAGATCCTTCCTCTCGCAGAAAAAGTCGTCACCGCCGCCGAATGGGCCCAACTCGGCGAGCATAGCCTCTCAAATAGCTCTAAAAAGGACCTGCCGCTCGTCCTCGGCATGACCATGTACGAGGGCGATCCCGAAGTGGTCGAGGAGGTCCTCTCCCGCGCGCCGCTCATGGTCCGGCTGATCATGCCGCTGGTGGCCCCGCGCCTGTACGCCTCGCATGCCAAGCGCATCTACGGCACCGCCACCCCGCCTCGTGTCGGCCGACGGTGAGGTAGCCGGAGACGCCCTGTCACCAGGTGAGGTTCCCCCGTGTGGCGGACACCCTGAGGTCAGGTCACTCAGCGGTGGGAGACGGCTGGCGGGGACTTTCGAACGGGACGTACCTGTACGTACCGAGATTGCGATGCCGCCGGTATGGACTGGACTATTCATTGTTCCATGGGCGACGACATCGGCCGGTTCTCGGGTTGTCCGCACCTCGGCATCGACGACTCTCGGCCGCATCAATCTGCGGAATTAATTGACCGCATTTCCGTCGGACGTATCCAGCTTCTCCCTCGAATCACTCCAGCTGTATTCCGCAAACGCCTGCCGTAAGCCAGGAACGTATGTTGCGTGCCGTCGCCGGAATGCTGAACCGTCGAGCATGCTCCGGCCCTCCGATGGGCCGCATCGCTTATTCCTTCCCTGCGGATTAGCGTTCGGCTCGAAGCCGACGCACCAGCCGATGACGCGTGGGGAATGGGCGTCCACGACCGGCGGCGCAGAATGCCCGCCCATTCTCGGCCGGATATTCCTGGGCGGAGGCCGGGCAGAGTCGATGGGTGCTTCGACATCGGAAGTGCCGCTGCGCCAGGCCTGCCTTGACGATCGTGTCATCCAAGGTGTGGCGGCCCTCGCGCCCGCCGAAGCACAGCAGGTCAGCCGTGCGTCTAAGCCGTTCGACGCCGTGGCGACCGTCCCCTTCGCCCGGCCCGGGCAGCCATGCAGAGCGCACGCGCGGACTGTCGTGACGGCGCGCGAGCTCGACTGCGCTGTGACGGAAATCGGTAAATAGAGCAAAGGATAAAAGACACCCTTCTTGATAAGTGACCTCAGGCCACATGTCCGGGAAACGGGGGAAGGCTTTCTCGTCGCTTGCGCAGCGTTATGACGAAAGGATGGCTCTCCGGGGGCGTCGGCGGAGATCGTGGCGCCCCAAATGATCATCGCATGGGTGGGGATGCTCCTTTCTTTTTTCGGGAGCGCGAGCGATTGAGGTAGGCCGCATGAGCTGCGGAGATGGAATCATCCACATAAGCCGTGTGGCACCGATCACACCCCTTATGTGAATTTACACGCAGAACTAGCGCTAGTGTCACCTGTGCTGTCGACAGTGACGAAAGAGACCTCAAGAACAGCCGGGAAAGGGATGGTAATGAACACGCACAAGCCGACGAACAACGGACGGACGTCGTGGGGGAGCGGGCTCGGTAATGCCGTGGCGGCAGGAGCGGTCACGGCACTCGCCGCCGGCACGCTGATCGCCACGCCCGCGGTCGCTGCTTCCCCGGGGGCCATCGTCGCCACGCACAGCTACGCTCACTCCAGCCAGGCCGCGTCCACCTCGGCCCATGCCCAGTCGACCGGTTCGAGCAGGAAGTACTACTTCTCCGCTGCGCTGTTCGGCAGGAACGAAGTACGCGAACCGGGTAAGAAGGTCAACGACCGGGATGGCGTGGCTGTCGCCAAGTTCCGGATCAGCGGCAACCGCTTCCACTACATCGTGCAGTGGCGGAACACCGGCAGGCCGACCGCCTTCCACATCCACAGGGGCAAGGCGGGAGTGAACGGCCCCGTCGTCATTGACCTGCTGTCCAACGGGCGCATCCGCGGCAACACCGCTGCCGGCTCCGTCAGTGTCAAGAGCAGCCTGCTCAGAGACATCAAGGCCAAGCCGAAGAACTGGTACGCCAACTTGCACACCCGCCAGTTCCCGGACGGCGCGGTGCGTGGCCAGCTCCACACGGGCAGCCGCTGGTAGGTCGCTCGGCGCCGGGGCATTCCACCTCCTGGTGGAATGCCCCGGCGCACAGAAGATCGACCGCTTTGACCTTGCAGGACAGGGAAAACAGCTGGCCGGCTGTGGTCGCCGTTGTCGCAACAGATCGCGGCGGCTCATGCCACCCAGCTGTGGGTGGTGGCGCTCGGCGGCCTGGGACCAGGCTTCGAGAAAGGACCACCGCCTCGTGAACGGCCTCGGGGACGGCCGCGGGAACGGCCGCCGTGCGCTCGAGGCGGCCATGCGCGACCGGATCGGCCAGGAGTGCCTCCACGTGCCGTCCGCCAGGTTCGGCCTGCTGCCGGCGCTGCGCCACTGGTTCAAGCGCGGCGACAGGGTGCTGATCTCGCCGACGAACTGCGAGACGGTGCTGTTCGTCGTGCTCGCCGGAGGGGCCGAAAACGCGCCGTCTTCGCCATCGGCAACTCCGCACTGACCGTCATCTGGCACCTGCTCCCCGATCCCGAGGCCCGCTTCATCGACCTGGGGCCCGACTTCTACCGATGCCGCCTGCCCGCTGACGCACCGATTTTCGAGCCAGGCGATACGGTTCACAGGTGGCGACGCAGAGGAGGCCTGCCGGGTTCAGGCGAGCGAGATGGTGTCGCCGTCGATCCTGATCTCCACCTCGGGTAGCGGCTTGGTGGCCGGGCCGCCCATGACCTTGCCGTCGAGCCAGAACATGCTGCCGTGGCACGGACAGTTGATCATTCCGGAGGAGACGTCGGACACGGTGCATCCCTTGTGGGTGCAGACGGCGCTGAAGGCTCGGAACTTGCCCGCGGTGGGCTGGACGACGACGATCTTCTGGTCCGGGAAGACCTTGCCGCCCTCCTTGGGGATGTCGGAAGTCTTCGCGAGGACGGTGCTGCTCCGCGTGGCGGCCGGCGTAGCGGTGTCGGCGGCGGAGGTTTCAGCGGTCCCTGCGGGGGAGTGGCCGGTATGGCCGGTGCCGGTACAGGCGGCCAGGACGGTCATCAAGCCGGCGCCGCCCGCGCCCACGATGGCGGCGCGGCGAGAGGTGCCCGCCACTGCGTTCATCACGGGCTGTTCCTCCCACTGATCATCGGTCACGCGGGGCGCCTGGCATCCCTGAACAGGCATCGTGCACATACATTCGCCTTCCGATGATCCCCGTGCCGTTGGTCACGGCGCAGGCTGGCTCAGCGTGGTGCCGTAACGGCCGGGGGAGTTGCAGACAGTCGTGTAGGGGCTCGTGCGAAGACGTCGCCCAGCCGGCGGCCTCTGAGTGAACCCGTGAGGAGCTTGCCGGAGTACCGGCGAAGACGACCACGTACTTTTCCATACATTTTTCGGCAACCGGCATACCGGGTAGGGCACGGACCACCGCGGACGTGGCCGGATGGCTGAGCATCCTTGGACACGGCCCCGGCGCCGAGGACGCCCTTCAGGAAGTTGCCCTGATCGCGTTGCACCGGATCGGGGATCTCCGTGGTCCAGCCGCCCTGAAGCCGTAGCTGCGGGCGATCGTCCGCGACGCCTGCCTGATGCAGATGCGCGTCGTGAGGTATCCCCTTCCCGGACGTCGAGTCGCCGGTTCTCCCTCGCCGTGAGCCCGGCACGGACGAACTGCTGCACCATACGTCCTGCGCGACTGGGTCTGGCACGCCTTGGGCCACTGGAAGCGGGTCGCGTCCACAGGGTCGGGCTGTTCCATCCACGGCCCCGACGAGGGCCCTGCGAATTGGGGAGCCGGAAATCGAACTTTCGGGCTGATCGATACATCTTGACTGCGTCATGTCCCACGGCGAGCGCACCGGCGACCCGGGGACGTCCCGAGGACACCCAGCAGGGAAGATCATGCGGCAAGTGGAACAGACCGCTCTGGTCGAAGGCGCCGAGGCGGAGTTCATGTACCGGTACGAGTCGAGCGCGCCGCCGTCAGTGCGGACCCGGCTCGGAATCAACCTGGACCTGGCGGCCCGACGCCACCGACCGGCCGACGTGATCGCGCGGCCGCGCGCGGCCGTTTCTCCGGCTTGATCAGCCGATCCCGGGTTTCGTCTTCCCACGGATCCGTGAGTTCAGCGGCCGTTTCTCCGTGCTCTCCGGACACGTGACCCGAAGCCACTTCCAATCATCAGGAAAGGACGTCCTCCATGCCCTCTCCGCATCCTCCCGAGTTCCGTCGCCGCGCCATCGAGCTCGCGCGCCAAGGCGACAAACCACTCCTTCGGCTCGCCAAAGACCTGGGCATCAGCCGCTCGTGCCTGCAGAACTGGCTAAAACAGGATGAGGCCGACACAAAATCCAGAAACGGCAGTCGGCTGGCCAGCGAGACCAAGAAGAGAATCGCCGAGCTCGACCGTCGCAACAAGCAGCTGCAGAAAGAGAACGACATTCTCCAGCGGGCGGCGCGCCTGGTCCTGGGAAAGGGCTCCGCAGGAGCGATCTATGCACTGGTCCACGAGCTCGCCGACGACGATATTCCGGTCGCGCGAGCCTGCCGCGTACTCCGGGTATCGACATCGGGATATTACGACTGGCTCAAGCGGCCCGAGTCGCCACGTGAACTCCGCAACAGACAACTCACGCAGATGATCCGTCGGATCCACGCCGACTCGCGCGGCAGCTACGGTTCACCGCGCATCTATGCCCACTTACGGCTCCAGCTGGGCGAGAAGGTCAACCATAAGCGCGTCGAACGGCTCACGCGCGAGGCCGGTCTGCAGGTCGTCCACCACCGCAAGCCTGTCGACCAGGACAGTGGCGACAGCGTCGTACAGCGCCGCACCGCAACCGAGGCTCCCGCCCGGGACGGGAAGGTATGAGGGCCGAGTCGAACGGAGTCTCGGTCCTCCCGCCCGCTGCAGCACCCGCTGACAGCGGGGCGGACGTCGGCGAGGACACTCCTGACCCGGTTCCCGCCGGCTCCCGCATCTCGATGATCACCAGCTCCGTCCACCGGGACGCGCTGCTCCTCTGGTTCGGCTCGCGGGCGGGCATCCTGGTCGCCACGCTGCTCGGAGTGGTGCTCGGCGAGTATGTGGACAAGTGGCGCCAGTGGGACGTCGTGCTGTTCACCACGATCGCCGAGTACGGCTACGAGGGCGATCCCGGCAAGCCTCCCGACCCCGGGCTGCCCGCCTTCTTTCCCGGGTTGTCGCTCCTGCTGCGGCTGGTCCACCTCGTGGTACCTGACTGGACGGCGGCAGGGCTGCTGATCTCGCTGGTCGCCGGGGCGGTGGCGATGGTGGCGCTGGCCCGGCTGGCCGAGATGGAGGGCGCCTCGGGGTGGATGGCGGTGCTGGCGCTGCTGCTCTTCCCGACGGCGGTGTTCCTGGCGGCGGGCTACAGCGAGTCGCTCTTCCTCGCCTTGGCGATCCCCGCCTGGCTGGCCGCCAGGCAGGACCGCTGGCCACAGGCCGCCCTACTGGCCGCGGGAGCCTCCTGCGTGCGCATCACGGGGCTGTTCCTGGCGCTCGCGCTGATCGTGGAGTTCTGCCTCCGGAGGCGGTCGCCCCGGCGCGCGGGCTGGCTGTTGCTGCCGCTGGTCCCGCCGGTGGCCTACTCCGCCTACCACTACAGCAGGTCGGGCGACTGGCTGGCCTGGAAGCACGCGCAGGAGGCCGGTTGGGGCCGCACGTTCGCCTGGCCGTGGGAGGCGTGGGAGACGTCCTGGCGCGAGGCCATGGGCTCCGGCGACTTCGCGGTGGGGTTCCGGATGGAGATCGTCGGCGCGGTGGTGGCCGTCTGCGTGCTGGTCTGCCTGCTCCTCCTGCGCAGGTGGAGCGAGGCCGTCTACGTGGGAGCACAGGGCGCCGCCCTGCTGACCTCGGCGTACTACCTGTCGATTCCGCGCTCGCTGCTGCTCTACTTCCCGCTGTGGGTGCTGGTCGCCAAGGTCGCGACCAGGAGACCGTGGGTGATGGCGCTGTACGCGCTGCTTCTCGGGCCGCTCATGCTGCTCCATTCCGCCCTGTTCCTCAGCGGAGGCTGGGCGGGGTGACGGACGAGCTTGGGGCCCGCCTCTCACACCACGGAGCACGGCACGCACGATCCGATCACAGCGCGGGCCCCCACAGGAGCAGATGAGGAGCACGATGACGACGCGTACCGCGGGGTAGCGGCTGCGCGCCCGCATCGCCATCGCCGTCAACTCCCGCCGGTCCGACGCTCGCGCCATGGCCTGCGTCGCGACTATCGGCCGCGTGGACACGACGGAGATCACCCTCCGGGAGGGTGGCATCTGGGCGAGCATGTACCGGCACAAGATCTACACCCGGAGGGGACCACATGATCTTCTGGGAGCTCGTCGACCGCTACACCGTTCCGGTTGAGCGGCAGATCGTCCTGCCCCCGGATGGCGTCGGCCAGACGGTGCGCGTGTACACCCCGAGTACGAGCGCCGCCGTCTGGGCACGGATGAGGTTCCCCCGTAGCACGGGCACCAAAGGTTAGGTCACCCGGTGGTTTCTGAGGGCAGGTAGAGGCTCTCGAACATGACGGGGCTGTGCATTCCGATGCTGGAATGGCGTCTTACTTCCTCTTGTATGGCCCGCGCGGCCTTCTTGATGGCCTTGAACCGTTTGTACTTGTTGCGGATCCAGCGCACCAGGTAGGAATTGATGCGTATCAGGAGTGAACGAATCTCCGATCGGCATAACCGACCGCATTAGTTCATCCAGCCGACAACGATCGGATCGATCGCGCGGGCGACCTATGTAATGGTGAGACCGATCCACCGGTGAATCCGCCGGCGGTGGATCTCCCGACCGATCTTCTTCAGGGCTTCCTCGCCGATGGCAGGGAGGAACGTCCAGAATCTGGTGCCATTCGGTCCCCGCGCTTCGCGCTGCCGGAAGCCGGACGTCATCACCGAGGTGGCGGGACGGTTCGGTCGCGCGGGTGCGTACTTCTCCATACTCCGGGAGGAATCTCATCGCCTGCTCTGCGCAGGGTCGAAAATAGATCGCCTTTGACCCAGTGCGATGGCCGGGAGTTCTGTCTGCCCTCCTGCGAAGCAAGATCGGTGGACGTCCGCCGCAGTCATGCCGTGTCAGTAGCCTGAACGACATGGGAAACGCCATGGTCACAGACGTTGACCTCGTCCATGAAGCTCAATCCGGCAACGTCGGCTCGCTCGGTTTGTTGCTGGCCAGGCACCAGGCGGACATGCGGGCGGTGGCGTTGAGCATTCTCGGATGCGGCCCCGATGCCGAGGACGCCCTTCAGGAAGCCGTCCTGATCGCGTTGCGCCGTATCGGGGATCTCCGCGATCCCGCCGCCCTGGCGCCGTGGCTGAGGGCGATCGTACGCAATTCCTGCCGGATGCAGCTTCGCGCCACGACGCCGATACCGGTCGAGGACGTCGAGGCGCTGGTCTTTCCCCGCGGTGAGCCCGATCTGGAGGAAATGCTGGATGGTCACGCCCTGAGGGACTGGGTCTGGCACGCTCTTGACGAGCTGTCACCCCGCCTGCGTCTGGTGACGATGTTGCGCTACTTCACCGCGGCCACCGCCTACGAGCACATCGCGCAGTTGTGTGATGTCCCGGTCGGCACGGTGCGGAGCCGGCTCAGCCAGGCGCGGGCCAAGCTGTCGGAGGCGTTGCTGACGACGGCCAGCCTGACTCACGACGACGTGGCCATCCAGGAGAGGAGGCGCCGCAGGGAGGCAGAGGACACTTTGCGGGCCGCCCGGTGTGGCTCGTTCGCGGAGGCGCTGACGGATCTCTGCTCGCCTGCGGTGGAGGTCACCACGATGAAGCGCAAACGCATCCAGGGTATCGACTGGTTGCTGAGGACGATGGACCGCGACCTCGACGCCGGCGTGCAGCAGAATTCCGCCAACGTTGTGATCGGCCGTGACGTGGTCATCTGGGAGAACAGCCTCATCAACCCGCCTGATGATCGTTTTGATTGCCCGCCCGTCGTCATCTGGGTGAACTTTCTGCAGGCAGACCGTGTCCGTGAGATCCGGTTGTTCCACCCGCACCGTGACGAGAACGTCCCGTGCCGATGCTGCCACGGCCGTCGGTGACGACCACAGTGGGGTACCGGGGAGTGAGCACTTCGGCGAAGACGAGTCCGCGTGCGGCTCCGACCCGAAGATTAAGGAAGCGATCGGCCGGTACGTGCTGATAAGAGGCGCCTGCCGGGCTCCTTGACGTGACGGGCCGTTCGGTTGCTGCTCAAGCCCCGTTTCGCGGCTGAAGCCCGCGCGGCCAGCGGTCAGATGCCGAGGGTCCGCTTGAGCGCGGCAAGGCCGTCGGCGTAGATGCCGTGGAACAGCTCGATGGTCTCTTCGTCGGTGGCGCCCCTCGGTGTGAAGGTGCCTGACCATTCCACCCGCGCGTGCTCGGCGTCCGTGCCTCCGTGCACCGTGATGTCCACGCCCTGATCGGCGGCGGTGGGCATAAGACGTTGCAGGGCGCGGGCCCGGTCGAACGCCTCCAGCCATTCGTCGCCCCAGAAGTCCTGGGAGATGTCGTGCACCCAGACGAAGTCGAGGCGGTCGGTGCGCAGGTGGAAAGGGGAGAACCACCAGCCGCCTAGGTGTCGCCGCCCGGGGAACGGGCGGGCCTGCGCCGGTTGGTGAACCAGCGCAGCAGCCACTCCACCGGCCCGTAGCGGTGGCGGCGCAGCCACCACCGGCTCCAGACGGCCTGCGCCGCGAAGATGCCGACGCCGATCGACACCACACGGAACGGGCTGACCTGGTCGACCAGGCTCAGCCCGTAGCCGGTGAAGATCAGCGAGCTGATCAGCGACTGCCCCAGATAGTTCGTCAGCGCCAGCCTGCCGGGCGCCGCGAGCGCCCCGGCCAGCCGCGGCGCCGCGGGCAGCAGGCGCAGCAGGGTCGCGGCGTAGGCCGCGGCCAGCAGTGGCGCGGTGACCAGGTTCACCGTCTGGCCGACCATGTGGTACGCGTGGCCGCCCCCCGACCAGGTCGAGTGCGCGTAGACCAGCGCCCCGGCGAGCCCCGCGGTGAACCCCGCCCACTGCAGCCGCCGCAGCGTGGCCGTGTGCCCCGACAGGTCGGTCAGCAGCCGCAGCTTGCCCAGGGCCAGCCCGACCAGGCACGCGGCGAGCACCGTGGGTCCCTGGAAGAAGACCCGCAACACGAAGATCTTGGCGAGCTTGTGCAGATGCTCGTTGATGATCATTGACGCGGAGCCGTGCAGGGCCCGGTCCGACACGGCGGCCTGCGCCGCGCTCTCCGACACGGCCTCGGAGGCGTCGGTGCCCAGCGCCGCCAGCACGGCCAGCAGCAGCACCCCCACGGCCAGCGCCACCGTCAGCGCGAGCGCGGCGATCATCGCGGTGCGCGGGGTGATCCGCCGCACCGCCAGCAGGACCAGCCCCACGATCGCGTACGTCGCCAGGATGTCGCCGGGGAACAGCAGGATCCCGTGGGCCAGGCCGAGCAGGAACAGCCCGCCCAGGCGGCGCAGGAACCGGGGGACGAAAGCCGCCCCCGACCTGTGGGCCGAGTCGATCTGGAGGGTGAAGCTGTAGCCGAACAGGAAGGCGAACAGCAGATAGAACTTGTTCTCGAAGAGCACCGAGACGACCCAGCGCACCTCCCAGTCGAGCGGCGCGGAGAACGACGGCGCCGCCAGCCCCGCCATCCGGTATCCCGAGGCGAGATAGGTGATGTTGACCACCACGATGCCGAACAGCGCGAAACCGCGTAGCGCGTCGACCGCCGCGATCCGCCGCCCTGTGACCTCGGTGGAGGCCCCCGCCCGGCCACGGGGTTCTCCTGCGAGCATCTGACCGTCCTTCGAGCAGCTTTCGAGCCGTACGCCCCCCGGCGAACGGTGCTCAGTATGGCGCGCGCGCCGGTCGTCCGCCGGGAGACTTTGTCCTTTACGGAGGTCAGGACCCGATGACGATGAACCTCTCCACGATCACCCCTACGGCCAGCACGAACGCGGGCACCGCGACGAACAGGATGCGCCTCCTCGTCCTGGACGCCTGATCGCGGCCCCGCAGGCGGACCACCTCGTAGCCGAACAGCGCGATCCACGTCACGCCCAGCGCGCCCAGGCCGATCGGCGTCCACGGAGAGGTCGGGTCGCTGCCGCCGGTCGGCGCCCCCGGCTCGGGGATCTCGGCCCCCTCGGGGTAGGTCTTGAGCGTGTAGACGGCGGCGTCCTCGCCGTTGAAGACCCGCTTGAGCTCCTTGTGGGCGTCGAGCGCGGCGCGGAACCTCGGCGCCCAGTCCGTCGGGAAGCCGTGGTTGAGCTGCAGGTATCCGGCCTGCCCCCGGGTGGCCACCAGGTAGGTGTTGGGCGGCGACACCCGGAGCTTGTCGATCACCGTGGAGAGCAGGGCCGGGTTCTTGTCCACCAGCACCTGCTGGTAGGAGATCTTGTCGAAGTCGCGTTCGCCCCACGGGATGCTCGGGGTGACCTCCTCGCCGACCACCGGGACCAGGTAGAGGACACGGGCGCTCGGCTTGTCGTGGTCGTAGACGTAGTGCATCGCCGCGACCTCGCTGGCGGAGACCCGCTCGAACTGCTCGTTGCCGTACCGGGCGACGAGGAAGACCATCGCCAGCACCATGGCGCACCCGGCGGCGAGCAGCAGCGAGATCCGCCGCGTCAGCTCCGGGTTGAACCGGATGTTGCGCCTGCGGATCGGCACCGTCTCCTCCGGCGCGTCCTCGGTGCCCGCCGGGAGGTTCGGGAAGAAGGCGTACGCGGCCAGGATGCAGGCGCCCGGCAGCGCGAACAGGTAGATGCGCAGGCCGATCTCGCCGCCGTAGTTCTGCAGGCCGAGGGCGAGCACCGGGATGCACAGCAGCAGCAGGGCCGCGCGGTCGCCGACGCCGCGCCGCAGGCGGCGGAACAGGCCGGCGGCGGCCAGCGTCAGGATGACGCCGCAGATGCCCAGGCGGGCCATCAGGACGAGCGCGTGCTTGGGGTCGCTGCCGTCGATCCGGTCGCCGGTGTTGCTCTGCAGGTTCTCCAGGATCCGGCCCAGACCGCCGAAGAGCTGGTCGATGTGCCCGCTCCAGAAGGCGACCGTCTGGTAGCTGATCCACGCCAGCACCATCAGGCCCAGGAAGAAGGGCAGCCCCCAGCTGAGCGAGGAGCGCCGCAGCAGGATCAGGCCGGTCAGCGCGCCGAGCATCATGAACGGCGTGATCTGGTGCGAGGCCGTCGCGGTCGCGAACAGGCCGATCAGCACGATCAGCATGATGGTCCGGTCGTAGACGCCGGTGGAGTGCGGCAGCTCGCCCGGCGTCAGCCCGTCCAGGCGGGCCAGCAGCCGCCGGACGAAGCCCTTGGCCGGCATCGGTTTCTCGCGGGGCTCCACCTTGCCGAACCAGCGCAGCACGATCGCCACGAAGGCCAGGTAGATCGCGTACGTGAAGCCCTGGGAGGAGAAGTAGTCCTGGCCGATCCACTGCACGATGACGAACAGCAGCGCGGCGAACCAGCGGGCCCGGGTGGTGGCGACGACCTGGCGCAGGATCAGCACGAACGGCAGGAGGTAGAGCAGGTTCGACAGCAGCGGCGTCCACCGCATGATCGTCGTCAGGTCGGTGACCCCGGCGGCCTTCGTGATGAACCCCACCAGCGCGAAGAACCCCGGCCACGCCAGGCGGGCGTCGAGAAGGGCGGAGGACTCGCCGGTGCGGTTGATGTACTCCACGAAGCCCGCGTGGACGTAGGCCGTGTGGAACCTGGCCTCGTCCTCGATCAGGGCGGCCGCCCCGTGCAGGGCGAAGGTTATCGCCGCGATCTGGAAGAGCAGCAGGAACTTGCGGTCGGTGTTCTGTGCGATCGTGACGAAGAACGCGACGAGCATCAGCAGGATCGCGGCGAACGCGGTCGGCGGCATGGCCGAGATCAGGCCGACACCGTCGATGTCGTTCAGGTCGACGCCCCGCAGCGGGCCCGGCGCGACGCGCAGGGCCAGCACGTACATGATCAGACCCTCGATGGTGAGGAGCGGCGGCAGCCACACCATGGCCGACTGCATCAAGGCCTGCAGGCGCGAGGGCCTGGCGGCGGGCGTCGCGGCCGGAGCCCCGGGGGCGGCCGCGGACGGAGGCATGGCGCTGGTCGCCGGTGCCGCCTTCCCCGATCCCCTCCCGGCTCCCTTTCCCGTCCCGGAACCCGTTCCCGAGCTCCTCTGCGTGCCCTGTGGGGCCTGGTGGGCCGCCGGGGTTTCTGTGACCTCGGCGAGGGGCTCGGAGACTTCCAGGGGCCGCCTGGGCGCCCCGGCGGACTCCCGGGGGTCAGCGGGCTGCGAGGGCTGTGAGAACCCGGAGGATTCCGCGACCGGCGGGGGCGCCGAGGGTTCGGAGGGTTCGGAGGACCTCCGAGGGGTGGGGGCGGGCTTGAGGAGTGGCGCGGCCCGCCCTGGCAGGCGCATCTCCGCCGTGGTCTCGAACCTGCCCTCGTCCTCGTCCTCGTCCTCGTCCTCGGTGGGCGCGGGCGGGGCCTCGGCCGTCTCGGCCGCATCGTCCTCGGAAACGCCGGCCGGGGGCGGGGCGAGCGGGCGGAGGGGGAGCCTGATGACGGCGGTGACCTCCGGGTCGTCGCCGTAGACACTGTCATCCGGCGCGTCGTCCGCGTCGTCCGCGTCGTCCGCGTCGTCCGTGTCCTCTGAGGCGTCCGAGTCCGAGGCGTCCGCCTCGGCCGCGGTGTCCGCCTCGTCTGAGGTGTCCGCGGTATCCGCGGTGTCCGTGTCCGGCGGCGTGCCGTCACCGGCCGCGTCGTCGCGCGGGTCGCCCCCCGAAGCCTCCCCGCCGTCGGACGTCTCGTCGCCGGGACGCCCGCCGTACGGACTCCCGCCGGGCGGCCCGCCGTCGGACGTCTCGCCGCCCGGAGCCTCGCCCTCGGCGATCTCGTCGTCCGGGAGCGCGCCGGGAGCCTCGTCGTCAGGCGCTTCGAAGGGCGCCGTGCCGGTGGACTCGCCGTCGGACCCGGCCCGGGTTCCGTCCGAAGGCGCGGGGTGGGTGGGATCGATCTCCCCGACCTCGGCGGTCTCCGCCGCCCCCGTCGTCGTCACGTCATTACCTGCCCGTTGCCTCACGTCTAACATCATGGCGGCTACGCGGACCAGGGTGTGACGAGTCACCGCGGAGATCCGTCATGTCCGGGCGCTTCGCGTAGACCGTTGAGAAGCGGTACAGCGGCCGTTTTCCGGCCGGGAGGCCCCTCTCCCGACGCCTCCGCTCCCGGGGGAAGGGGCGCCGGACGGAGCGAGGACCGCCGGTCACACCGGGTCGGCCACCGGTGCGCGACCCGCCCCGCGGATCGCGCGTCCTCCGGAGCGTACCCGGCCGTTCAGGCCTGGCCGCGCACCTTGCGCAGACCGTATCTCGTGCGCCTGACGACGGCGTAACCCTTCGTCAGCATGCGTTCCCTCATATAGATCAGCGGGACCTGGTTTCCCTCGACCGCCCGGCTGAACATCCTCATCGACGTGCCCTCGGCGACGGTCAGGCGCGGCAGCGCGAGCACGTCGTGCCGGTCGGCGGCGATGGCGTTGTTCACCGCGCAGGCGGCCCAGTATCCGGCCTTCCTGACCTCGCGCCGCACACGCACGCTGGAGTAGCCGTACGGATAGGCCATCGTCGAGACCAGGGAACCGATCTTGTCCTCCAGCAGGGCCTTGTTGCGCCGCAGCTCCTGGCGGAGCTCGTCGTCGGGCAGCTGGTCGAGCTGGGGATGGCTGTGGCTGTGCCCGCCGATCTCCATGCCGCACGAGGCGGCCTCGCGGGCCTGGCTCCACGACAGCATCGTGTCGAGGGGCCTGCCCGCCGCGTCCTTGCCCGCGTCGCGGACCCACCCGCTGGTCAGGAAGACCGTCGCGGGGAAGTCGTAGCGTTCGAGCAGGGGCAGCGCCTCGCTGTGGAAGTCGGCGTACCCGTCGTCGAAGGTCACCACGACCGGCCGCTCCGGGATGGAGCGGCCGTTGTTGTTGTGCAGCGAGGCGACCAGGTCGGCCACCGTCAGCGGCGTGAAGCCGTTCTCCTTCAGGTAGGCCAGCTGCTCGGCGAAGGCCGAGGGGCGTACCGCCAGCGGCTTCGTCTCGGCGTTGGGCCGGTCGGAGACCGAGTGGTACATGAGGATCGGTACGCGGATCATGACGGACGCACCCGCTTCAGTTTCAGTCGAAGGGAGCCGACGATGTAACCCCAGGTCGTCCAGGCGAGGCCGACGACGATCGCCCCGGCCCTGCCGAGGCCGGACACGTCGCCCCGCAGTGCCTCGCCGACCCCGCGCAGCGCGCCCAGCGGCAGCGCCTTCAGCGCGTGGGCCCGCTCGCTCGACAGCCCGTCGCCCGCTCCCACGCTCTGGGCGACCAGTGCCTTGGACAGGCCCTCGGCGAAACAGCGCGAGCGGAAGTAGGCGAACGTCGAGCGTACGGGCGGCACCTTGTGGCCGATCACCGCGGCCGGTTCGAACAGCATTCCCGACCCCGGCATCCGCTGCGAGAGCCGGATGCAGAACTCGGTCTCCTCACAGCCCAGCGGGCGGGGTTTGCGCCCCTGCACGCTGCGCCCGATGCCGGTGTGGAACCCGCCGACACCGCCGATGACCTCCCTGCGGAAGGCCGCGTTGCCGCCCATGACGTTGCGGATCCTGGCCCGTTCCGTGGGCATGCCGAGATAGCTGCACCCCACGGTCCAGTCGAACTCGTGGGGATACCAGCCGGGCCGGTGCCCGATGCCCCACAGCGGCCTGGTCAGCCCGCCCACCCCCACGATGGTCGGGTCCTGGAAGCCCTCCTCCAGTGCTTCCAGCCAGCCAGGCTCCGCGACGGCGTCGTCGTCCAGATACGCCACGATGTCGCCGGAGGCGGTCGCCGCGCCGGTGTTCTTGCCACCGGACAGCCCCTTCTCCTGAGCGTTCTCCACCACGATCGCGCCGGGATACTCCTTCTTGAGCCTCAGGTGAAGATCCGGGTTGTAGTCGACAACAAGGATGATCTCGTGTGGCTCGCGTGTCTGGTTCTCGACCGACTCGACGGCCGCCCGGATGTCATCCCAGCGGTCCTCGGTGTAGACGCAGATGACGACACTGCTTCTCATGGCTACGCGGCGCCCTGATCGGCGGCCGGGGTGGCGGCGGCCGGCTCGTGAACGACGGGAGCGGGGTTGCTCCGCCACTCGCGGATGATGGTCTTCAGCACCCGGATGCCGTCGCGGACGGCGTGCAGGTTGCTCTCGCCGTGGATGCGGCAGCGCTCGTGGCTGGGGACCTCGTGAACCTTGAGCCCGGCCTTGGCGGCGCGGACGTTCATCAGGGTCTCGATCTCGAAGCCGTCGCAGTCGAGGTTGAGGACGTCGAGGTGGCGGGCCCAGAAGGCGTTGTAGCCGTAGCACAGGTCGGTGTAGCTGGTGCCGTACATCCGGTTGACCAGCGCGGTCAGCGACTTGTTGCCGAACTTGCGGATGAACGTCAGGTCGTCGCTGCCGCCGCCGGAGGCGTAGCGCGAGCCCTTGACGAAGTCGGCGCCGGTGACCAGCGCGCCCACGAACTGGATGATCTCGCGGCCGTCCGTCGACCCGTCGGCGTCGATCATCACGATGATGTCGCCGCTGCACGCGGCGAACCCGGCCGACAGCGCGTCGCCCTTGCCCTTGCCGGTCTGGTGCACCACGCGGACGTTGGGGCGCAGCCTCCTGGCCACGGCGACGGTGTCGTCCTTCGAGTTGCCGTCGACCAGGACGATCTCGTCGATCCACTGCGGCAGGGTCGCGAAGACGTGCGGAAGGTTCTCCGCCTCGTTCATGGCGGGGACGACGACGCTGACGGTGGGGGAGATCGCCATGTTGGGGGTGATCGGTGTGAACCGCTCGATGGGTGGCACCGCCCTCAGCGGTGGCTTGTTGTTGTAGTGCTTGGTGATCTCGGGACTCATTGTGACGGATGTCCTTCCGGGCGGTCGGTCGTCAGGGGCGACTGGCGGACGGACCCGGGGCCATCGCCGACCGTAACGACCGGCGGAAACGGCGAATGCGATGAGGGATGCATGCGAGGGTCCTGGCGGGTGGTGTGGTGATGAACGGGAACGGGCTAGCCCACTCCCCATGGTTCCTTGACGACCGGGGTGCCTGATTGGTTCTGCGCAGGGGAGCGCATACGGCCGAAACCCTTCAGGACACGGTCGGCAAGCCTGTACAAATTCGGGCGATCCGTAACGATCGTTCGTGCCTTGTTGACCGGGGTGCGGCCGATCCAGTGGACGGCGGCGGCCGGGGAGGGACGCGATACGCGACCTTCCGCGACGAAGAGGTCACCGCTTTTCAACCAGCTCTTGTACTCGCGTCCGCCCTTGCCCATGTCGACCTGCTGCAGCCCGGAGTTCGCGGCGTGCTCGGCCATGTGCAGGTGGTGCATGATGCCGGGGGAGTAACGCGCGAACTCGGTGTCGTAGGCCGGGAACCAGCCCACCAGGGTCGTCGCCGTCCGGAGGCCGAAGTGGCCGGCGACGGGCCTGTCTCCGGCGTAGACCATGGTCAGGACGCCCGCGAAACTCTCGGACCTCGCCGCGTGCATCTCGTCGAGCAACTGGACGATCCACGGCTGGGCGAAGCGGTCGACCCGGCCGGTCCTGCGGTACTGGTCGGACTTCCAGTTGGTGAGCGTGCGCAGCGTGCCCGGGTCGGCCGAGTACCACTCGAAGCGGATCTCGCCCTGCTCGCGGCCGAGCTTGCGCTCCTTGTAGCGGACCGTCTTGAGGTTCTTCGGCGAGTTGGCCTTCACCTGCTCGATGTAGGTCTCGAACCCCACGCTGAGGTCCATCACCGGAGCCGGTCGCACGTCCGACTCGTACGGCGCGAACGTCGGCTGGCCGGGGACCAGGTGGTCGAAGTCGAACACGGAGAGCTTGCAGGCGCGCAGCAGGGTCCGGACGTCCAGCTTGAGGCCGGGGACCGAGATCAACCCGTGGCAGGTGGTCAGGAAGCCCCCGAGAGGCTTGCCGATCCCGAAGCTGTGGCGCTCGTAGGGGAAGAACCCCACGATCTTGCCGCCGTCCTGGATGACCGCGACACGGACGTAGTCGCGCAGCCGCCCCATGGCGAGCGTGAACTCCACGGAGAGGAAGGGGTTGTCCAGCGACGGATCCGCCACCTGCAACTCCCGCCATCGTGAGATCTCGGGCTCCCCGAGGTCCTCCGGGCGAACGATGACGATGTTCACCTTGACCTGGCCCCCTGTTCGGTCTGCAAGCTCCCGCTCCCCCGATACAACACGCGTAGTACGTATATGAAGCCGCCGAGCACCGCAATCGTCGCGACTCCGGCACGGGGCGACCATGCGTCAAAGGTAAGCATGGCAGCGGCCAGGAGAACGTTCACAACCAGGCTCGCTGCCGCACCCACTGATAGTGCCGCAAGCGGGTCACGATCACGCAACAGTCCTACCACTGCGGCGCCCGGAACAACCAACAGGAACAGGGGCGTAAGGATCAAGCGTAACGGAGTGTCGATGTCGGCTAAGGCGATCACGGCTCCCGCGACACAGGCGAGAGTGAGGGCCCACTTGAGCCCCCTGCGTTTGATCGACATCTCCGAGCTCCTGGTTGGTAATGACGTGACTGATCGCGCTCTTCATGTGACCAATCACTCAACATGGACGTCAATGCCGACGCTCGGCACCAGTCCATGGTTTACCTGATCCACGGGAGAAGTCTCGGTGTTAGGTAAAACGAGATGCGGGAATCAGCCCGTCGCCTCCTCGGAGCTCGCTCCGGCGGAGGGAGTGGGAGTCGGATCGGGAGCCGGCTCGTCCTGAGGCGTGGAAGCCTCTGATTCAGGGCTTTCCCAGGAAATCGCGCATCCGGCGTTGCCTCCGGCGGACCTGAACGCGACCCGTCCGGCGCCGCTCTCCGACGGGTCCTTGGCGGTGACCCAAATCACGCTGCTCGCGCCCGCCCTCAGCTGCCCTCGCGCGGGGTGGACGTCGAGGCCGCCGGAGGTGGTCGCCGACCACGAGACCGTGGCGGTGCGGGCCGAGAGCCGGATCTGCCCGGCACCCTCCCCGATGTCGCCCGGACACGAGACGCTCAGCCGTCCGGCCGCGGGGGGCCGGGCGGCGGTGCGGGTGGGGCGGGGCCGCCCCGCCGTGGGCGCGCGGCTCGGTGCCGGTCGTGCCGCGGTGGCGGTCGGGGCGGCGGGAACGGGCGCCTCGGTCCTGCGGCTCCGCTTCGGCGTGGGCGTCGGCGCGGCCTCCGCCTCCGGATCCTCCGGCAGCGGGTCGGGCTCCGGCTCGGGGCCGGGCTCCAGCGTGATCAGCGCGGGCTCCGTCCCCGGCGCGGTCTGGGGGTCCCTCAACGCCCCTCCGGCCAGGTCCTGCCCGCCCACCACGACCACCGCCCCAGTGGCGGCCAGCACGCACACCACCGCCAGCAGCACCGGCCCCCTGCGCCCGCGCTGCCGCCGCCGCTGCGCGGGCGGCGTCTCCGTCCTCCGCTTCCTTTCGCCGGGGGCCGGCGGTGTACGCCGGGCCCCGGGGTCTTCCGCCGGCGGCGTGCGTCGTATCCTTGGAGCTTCCGCCGGTGACGTGCGCCAGACCTCGGTGCCGCCGGCCGGCGGGGTGGGCCGGGCCTCACCGTTCTCGGGGGACTCCCCGAGCCACGCCTCGTCGGGGGACGACGCGGACCACGGCTCGCCGGCCGCGGATGACGCGGGCCACGCCTCGTCGGGGGACGACGCGGACCATGATTCGCCGGCCGCGGATGACGCGGGCCACACCTCGTCGTCGGGAGACGACGTGCGCCAGGCCTCGCCGTCCGCGTAGGGCGGTGTGCGCCAGGTCTCACCGTCCGGGGACGGCGCCGGTGACACCTCGGCGTTCG
The DNA here is from genome assembly GCF_040639135.1 of Streptosporangium sp. NPDC023963. NCBI lineage: Bacteria > Bacillati > Actinomycetota > Actinomycetes > Streptosporangiales > Streptosporangiaceae > Streptosporangium > Streptosporangium sp. NPDC023963. Next base: position 231,610 of record NZ_JBEZZK010000007.1, on the reverse strand, counting down.
CGGACGGTGCGGTGCGCCACGCCTCGCCCTCCGCGGGGGGTGCCGGCCAGGCGTCGGGGTTCGTCGTCGGCGCCGGCCACGCCTCGGCGCTCACCGCCGGTGCCGGCCAGGCCTCGACGTCCGCGGGGGGTGTCGCGTGTCGCGCGTCGGCGTCCGAGGGTCGTGACGCGCGCGGGGTCCCGGCGTCCGTCCACGGGGCCGCGTACCCGGGCCCGCCGTCCGCCGGCGACGCCAGCACGTACCTCGGCGCCGTCCCGATCTCGGGGCGGCGCGGCCCGCTCTCCGGGGAGCGTGTCCCGGTATCCGCGTGTCCGGCCCGCTCCTCCCCGTACCGGGCCTCCGTCCCGGCCGGCCAGGCCCTCGTGTCCGGATGCGACGTTCCGGGGTCCGCGGGGGGCGCCGCGTGCCGGGAACGGGTGCCCTCGGGGGGCGTGGTCCCCCCGCCCGAGGAGGGTTGCTCGTCGCGTGCCCGCCTGCCGCCCGCGCCCTTCCTGCCGCCCCACCGGCGGCCCCCGGAGCGCCGTTCGGCCGCGATGGGGAAACCGGCCTTGTCGAAGCCGTTCCCGGCGACGATGGCGGCGCGGTCCTCGCGCGCCTCCGGATTCACGCAGGTCTCGATCACCCGGCGGCGCAGGGAGAGCGGAGGGTAGGCCAGGGGGACCAGGTCCAGCAGCCGCCCGGCCGAGACGTGCCGGTCCCTGCGCTCGACGCAGACCTCGCAGCGGCCGATGTGGGCCGACAGCCGCCTGCGCAGCAGCGTGGTGAGGGGGCCCTCCCACGAGTCCACCATCGCCGACAGGTCGGGGCAGTGCGCCCGGCCGACCTTGGCGAGCACCACGGCGGCGGCCGCGTTCTCCAGGTGGTCGCGGGCCCGGCCGAGCCTCGCCGTGACCTGGCGGGAGGTCAGCCCCAGCACCGCGCCGACCTCGCCGCTGCCGAGGTCGTGGCGGAGCGACAGCTCGAGCACCTCGCGCTCCTGCCCGCTCAGCTCCGCCATCACCTCGTGGACCAGGGCCGCCAGTTCCCGCTCGCCCGGGTCGTCGTGGACGTCGGGCGGCGCCGACCCCCGCGGGCCGCCGCGCCCCTCGTCCGCGCACCGGATCCGTACGAGCGCGTACAGCCACGCGCGCAGGCGGCCGGGCTCGCGCAGGCGGTCCACTCCGCCCTGGGCCGCGACCAGGGCGTCGTGTACGGCACCGGCGGCGGCCTCACGGTCGCCCAGCAGCGAGTGGGCGTAGTCGTTGAGGCGTTCGGCATAGGAGTCGTAGAGGCTCGCCGGCGCCGTTGTGTCGGCACGCCGCAGCGCCTCAACGAGTTGTTGATCGTCGGTTCGGCCGACGGTCGGCCATCCGGGCACGGACATTCCTCCCCCGCGAGACGGGCTCGTTCACGGGTTTCACCACTCACCCGTTCCAGCCCACACGCGTAGGACGCCACCTCCCGGCAACCGGTTGACCAAAGGGGTTGATTTCATGCCGACACGGTATGACCTGGGAAAACTGCTACGGCTGGTGCCAATGTGACACCAGCCGTACAGGGTGAAGGTGAGGGAGGAGGGTCAGTCGCAGTTGGGGGCGCAGAGCCGGCGCTTCATGCCCTCCAGGAAGAACTTCCTGACCTCCAGGACGTTCTTGGCGATGAACGCGTCACCGGCGGTCGCCTTGGCCAGAGCGTCCATCTGGCGCTTGCCCTTGGGGGCGTCGGGACCGAAGGCGATGATCAGGACGCTGACCGGCTTCTCCGGGTCGAACTGGTCCTTGAGCCGCTTCAGGATCTGCTGGTTGCTGATCCCGCCGTCCGGGTCGTCGTTGCCGGCGCCGTCGGTGAGGATCAGCACCGTGTTGATCTTGTCGCTCTGGTACTCCTTGGTCATCTGCGCGTAGGCGGCGGCGAGGGTGTCGTTGAGCCCGGTGTCGCCGGTCGACTTGGCCCGGGTCGTGATCAGCCTCTGGTTGATCACGTCCCTGCGCAGGACGCCGTTCATGTCCTCGGTGAGCGGGCCGACCGGGACCGTCTCGCGATAGTCGACCCCCTGGCCGTTCAGATGGGTGGAGAACTCCCACAGCCCCATCTCGCTCTTGGCCGGGAAGAGCTTCATGCCCTCGACGGCGATCCTGCTGATCGCCTGCATCCGGGTCAGGCCGGTACCGGGCACCGGGAGGGCCATGGTGCCCGAGACGTCGAGCAGGGTGACGAGCCTGGTGCCCAGCTTGATCCGGGACCAGGTCTGGGACATCCTCGCGACGGTGTTGCCGTCGGGCGGCTCGATCGCCTGGGGGGCCTTGGCCTGGAAGCCGTCGGAGCCGGAGATCGCCTTGCCGCCCTTGCCGTCCGGGGTGCGGAACCCCTGCTCCTGCAGCGTCTTCCTGGACGCCTCGCTGCCCAGCTCCTTGCGGAACGCCTCGGCGGCCTTGCGCACGGCGGCGTCCTCGGCGGTGACCACCACCGGGTAGTCGAGGTTGATGGTCCCCTCGGCCGGATAGAGCGGCACGGCCGGGACCTCGGGCTTCTTGGCCTTGTTGAACGCCCAGATCCCCTGCTCCGAGGAGATGCCCAGCGGGACCTTGCTGCCCTTGACGCCGAGGCTGGCCAGCAGCGCGTCCTGGTCGCGGACCGTCGACGTCGACCCCGACAGGCTCTTGAGCGCGCCGACCAGCTGCTCCTCGCCCGCGCCCGAGGCCGTGGCCACCCCGGCGGCGGCCAGGAGCGCGCCGAGCCCGGCGGCGTTGAGCGAGGGATCCAGCACGAGGACGCGCACCTTGCGGCCGGGACCGTCCACGTTGGCCACGTTGGCGGCGTTGATCATGCCGCCCCAGCTGGCCTCGCCGAAGCTCTTCTTCAGGTTCGGCACCACCGAGCCGGAGGCCACCATGACGATGGGGGAGTGGGCGATGGACGCGCCCGCCTCGGGCACCTCCTGGTTCCTCGCCCGCAGGTTCGTCACCCACAGTTTCGAGTCCGGGATCCACATGTCCATCGCGGTGGCCTTGCCGCCGCTGAAGGAGGAGGCCACGGTCGCCGAGGCGCCCTTGGTCACCGTGACCGTGGCGCACCTGCCCTCGACGTCGTGGGCCGCCTTGTTGAAGCGCCCGGCGATCTGGGACAGGGCGGGCTGGATGTCCGGGGAGGCGGTGATCCGCACCGGGAGCGCCTCGCCCCCGCACGCACCGGCGCCGCGGTCGCGGTTGATGACCACGAACGCGGCGACGCCGAGCAGCACCGCGAGGGCGACGGACCCGGCCAGCGGGACCAGTACCTTGCCGCGGCCCCCGCGCCTGCGTCTGGGCTGCGGTTCCTTGTACGGGGTGTAGCCGTCCTCGAGTTCATCCGTCCGGTGACGTCCGCCCACGATGTCCTCTTCGGTGTCGATGTCATGGAGCTAGCGGGTCACCCTATCGGGAGGTCGTCCGCAATATTCACGGAACTGTACTTGGAATGGTTACTGGGGCAAAAAACGCATTTCGGTGTCGCTGTTACCGTATGTGTCGATCACTGAGCCCTGCGTCCGCAAGGTCCGCCGGCGACCGGCGGTGGCGGAGATCGCCTGGTCGGGCGGCAGAAACGACGGAAGACCGGCAACGGGGAAACGGCGACCGGTGGCCGGCGGAACCGGACGGCCCGCGACGCCGAAAGGCGATCGGCGGCGGACGCGGCGGTCGACGGCCGGAGGCCGGGGAAGGGTGATCAGTGGCAGCAGGAGTGCCCGCGCCACGCCCTGAGCCCCTCGCGCGCCGCCACCGCCGCCAGCAGAACCGCCATGGCGGGATCGATCCACCACCACCCGGCGGCGTTCAGCGCGAGCCCCGCCAGCACCCCCGCCGCGAGCAGGGCGCACAGGAGGTTCTGCGTCCCCTCGCCCGCGGTGGCCGCCGAGTGCAGCCGCGCGCCCAGCCGCCGCTTGGCCATTCCCAGGAACGGCATGCCGACCACGCTGGCCGCCGTCACCACGATCCCGAGCACGCTCGGCACGGCCCGGTGGCCCGCGTCCAGGTCGTGCGCCACGTGCAGCACCAGGTAGGGGGCGAGGATCCAGAAGCTGATCGCCACCGCCCTGCGGGCCCGTGCCTCGGCGTGCGCGGACCCGGTCCTCGCCCCGGTGAACCGCCAGACCACGATCAGGCTGGCCGCCGCCTCCACCAGGGCCGAAACGCCCCAGCCGATGAGGGCGACCGAGTGCGCCCCCAGACCGGCGGCGATGCCGAGCACGCTCTCGACGCCCAGCCAGACCAGGGTGGCCAGGGAGAGCGTGCGAGCCCTGCGGGCGTCACGCAGCCACTCGGCGCTCGGCGGCGCCAGCACGATCTGGTCGGTCACGACGGCCTCCGGGTCCCCGTTCGACGGCGCTCGGTAATCTATACGTCGCAGAGTGTCAGAAGGCGGAAAGCGGCGAAGCTCCGAGCGGTGACGGCGGCGTGCTCCCACGGGGCGGGCCGTGTCGCAAGATTGACCTGTCCATCAGATCGTCGGAGGGAAATCCGTGCCGTTCACGCCCAGTCACGTCGCAGCCGTGCTGCCGTTGATCTCCTCGGAGCGAATACGCCGGTTCCTCGACCCCTGGGCCCTCGCGCTGGGGGCCATGGTGCCCGACCTGCCGATCTTCTTCCCGTTCCTGCCCGACTACATGATCTGGCACTCCCTCAAGGGCGTGTTCACGATCGACCCGTTCGCCGTCGTCGTGCTGCTCGCCGTCTTCCACCTGGTGCTCCGCGACCCGCTGACCGCGCTCCTGCCCCCCGCCCTCGCCGGGCGCGCCGCCTCGCTGACCCCCGGCATGTACGGGCTGCGGCGGCTGCCCGCCGTGATCGCCGGAGGCGTCGTGGGCGCTCTCACCCACAAGCTCTGGGACTCCTTCACCCACTCCTACAGCTCGGCCCTGTGGGGCTGGAGCTGGCTGGACGTCCGGGTGGCGGGAGTGATCTCCCTGTTCCGCCTGCTGCAGTACACCTCCACCGTGGTCGGCCTGGCGGTCGTCCTCTGGTGGGCCTGGCGCGGGCTGGCCGGGATGGAGCCGCGGCCGGTGCCCGAGCGGCTGCTCCTGCCCGCCGGTGAGCGGGCTGCCGTGCTCCTGGCCACCGCCGTGTCGATCCCGCTGGGCGCGGTCGCCTGGGCGGTGGCCTTCCCCCCGGGCAGCGGGGCCGAGCTCGTGACGAGGCTGGGCGCGGGGGTGGTCGTCGGCTGCTCCGCGATGCTGCTCGTCTACGCGCTGATATGGCAGCTCAGGCGGGTCATGGCAGTATTCGAGGGTGCCTGAAGCCATCGACCCCCACCTGGCCGACTACGCCAACCTGCGCGACGTCGAGCTGCGCAAGAGCATGGAGGCCGAGCACGGCCTCTTCGTCGCCGAGGGGGAGAAGGTCATCCGCCGCGCCGTCGCGGCGGGCTACCCCGTGCGCTCCGTCCTCCTCACCTCCCGCTGGGCCGAACCCCTCGCCGACCTCCTCGGCCCGCTCGGAGACCGGGTCCACGTCGTGGACGACGCCGTCATGGAGGAGGTCACCGGCTTCCAGGTCCACCGGGGCGCCCTCGCCGCCATGGAACGCCTCCCGCTCCCGTCCGTCGAGGAGGTCCTGTCCGGGCACGCGGCGCCGGAGGCCTCCGCAGACCCCGCCGGCCCCGTGACGCCCCGGCGGATCTCCGAGGACCTCGTGGGCCACGGTGACGCCGGGGGCTCCGGACGGCCCCCTCGCCGCATCCTGATCCTGGAGGACCTGGTCGACCACGGGAACGTCGGCGCGATCTTCCGATGCGCCGCCGCGCTCGGAGTCGACGCGGTCGTTCTCTCGCCTCGTTGTGCCGACCCTCTATATAGGAGGTCGGTCAAGGTGTCGATGGGCGCGGTCTTCGCGATCCCCTACGCCCGTATGGACGACTGGTACGGCGGGCTGGAGCGGATTCGGGCGGCGGGCTTCCAGACGCTGGCACTGACCCCGGAGCAGGCCGCCACCCCCATGGACGCCGTCGAGATGCGCGATCGGGTGGCGTTGCTGCTCGGGTCGGAGGGGGACGGGCTGTCCTCGCGCTGGTTGCGAGAGGCCGACGAGCAGGTGTGCATCCCGATGAGCCCGACCGCGATGGCGTCGGGCGTGGACTCGCTCAACGTCGTGGCCGCCGCGGCGATCGCCTGCCACGGGCTGATGCGAGACGTGTCCGCGCGCTGAACTCGGGAGCGACGGCGGTGACGCCTGTACGGGCCCAATGATCACTCACCCCCGGTCCCGGATCCCGCGTGGTGCGCCGGGGCGGTCTGCCCCGGGATCGCGTCGTCACCCGTGACCGGGCGGTGCGGTCCCGCGGCCGTCTCGCCCTGCTCTCCCGTCGTCATGACCGGAATTTCCGCGCTCTGTCCGCTGCCTGACGCCAGATTCGCGGAGAGAAGGGTCGTGGCGGTCACGTACGTGAGGAAAGCGGTCCAGAGGAACGGCGACCAGCCTGGGAAGGTGTAGTCGTTCCCTGTGATGCGAGCGGACCAGACGGCCAGTACGGCGATGACTCCCAGGCCGATCGCACCCGCCGACACAAGAACGAGGCATCCCACCACACGCGGCAGGTCCATCTCGTCCGAGACCAGCTTTTCGACCGTACGGAAAACCATGTAGCACGTGAAGAGGAATGCCATCAGGCAGGCGCAGACCAGCAGCAGGCCGAAAGCCGCCGCGACCCATGGATTGTGGGGGGCTTGATGAAGCCACGGCCACGCCGTCCGGATCCACCAGCCTCCTGTCGTGTCGATCGTGGCATAGACGAACGCGCGGCTGACCGGACCCGCCATCGCCACGCCCAAGACGATCAGAGGATAGACGGTCACCTTTATAAAGCTGTGTGGGCCGATGGCCCAGAACAGAATGAGGAGCATCAAGGCGATAAGGGAGCGGTCGACCCACACGGGGAGGTTCGTATCCATGACCATCGGCGGCGGGAGATAGAAGAGCGGGAGTGGGTCTTTCTCGCCTCGCAGGTACAGTGCGATCCCCTGCGGGTTGCCCTGGTAGATCTCCCACATTTTCCAGAGCACGTTGGTGGCGTAGAGAAGTATTATGTATCTCGCCAATCGCTCTCGTCGTGACGAACGATGTGAGTTGCCGTAGGAGCGGCGCGGAATCCAAATGAAACGGAACGGCCATGTCGCCAGACCTATCGCCAGGTCCGCCAATCCGCGTCTCCTGGGTGTGACACGGTCACGTTCTCTTGCGCCCCCCCAGCCTGTTCCACCCCGCCAGCCTGAGCGATTGCGCTTGCGTATTTTCGACCTTGGCACGTCGCCCCTCCGGCCCATGTCTCCAAGACCCTGATGACCATGCGCTTGAGCTCTTTCAAGAATATTGCGCCGGGCTGGTTCGTGGACGAGGAATATTCGACTCGGACCGGCCGGTAAGGCCGGGCGGGGCGCCGACGCGATGACAGACCTGCTCGCAGTAGGTTTACCGGCTCCGCGGGGCGTTTCTTTGCCGGATCACATTACGGGCGGTGAGCCGTGGGTAAAGTTCCGGCGTGCCGGAGGGCGCTTCCGGCAGAGGTCCGCGTCTCGGTGGAGTCGCACCTCTAAGCGATATAGAAAAGTCGCCATATGTAGGTAATTACGGGAATTGTCCCGTTTTGGTGAGCGACGGGTGACTCGCCCCTCAAGGTAGCGAAAACGACCCGGCCGGTACGGTCACCGGCAGCGGCCGAACGGATGCTCATTCGCGTGCCGCGGGGCGGCGCGCGTCCACCTCGATCTCGATCTTCATGCGAGGGTCGGCGAGGCCGCACACGAGCATCGTCGCGGCCGGGCGGACCTCGCCGAAACGGCGGCGCAGGGCCGGCCAGCAGGGCTCGAAGTCCTCGCGGTCGGGCAGCATGTACCGCACCCGGACAACGTCGGCGAACGAGCAGCCCGCCCTGGCCAGGGCCTCCTCGATGTTGCGCAGGCACTGCTCGGCCTGCTCGGCCACGTCGTCGGAGATCGTCATGGTCGCGTAGTCGTAGCCGGTCGTCCCGGACACGTGCACCCGGTCGCCGTCGACCACCGCCCGCGCGTATCCGATCCGCTCCTCGAAGGTCGAACCGCTCAGGATCGCGAACCGCTCAGTCATACGGCCAACCGTAGATCCCCCGGTCCGGTTCGCGCACGGTCCGTCTCCCGGGCCCGCGTCTCGGCGGGCGCGGGCCCGGACGTGCCGGAGCCGTCGCCGGTCCGGTGGGCCGGATCGTCGGGACTACGGCAGGGAGAGGAGATAGTCAGGCCAGCTGCCGTGGTGGCTGATGTCGGGGGCCTGCTCGGTGGCGTACGGCTCGCAGAGAAAGCCGTGCACCGCGCGTCCGTCGGAGAGCCGGATCGTGCCGAGGCCGAGGGGCGGGGTGGTCTGCGTCAGCAGGATGCCGAGTGCCGAGGTGCTCAGGTCGTACAGCTCGACCTCCACCTGGACGCCGCCGGAGGTCGAGCGGACCAGCCCCGGGCGAGGCATGTCACCGTCGTCCAGGGCGTAGAGGCGGTAGAGGGGGGCCGTCAGGGCGATCCCCAGGCCGGTGGCGCCGAGGGAGGTGAGCCGGCCGTGCAGAGGTTGGCCGGAGCGGTGCGCGCCGACCACGGCGAGCACCGCCCGCGCTTCGGCGGGGTGGGCGAGGGAGGCGGCCGGTCGAGCTTCTGGTGTGCGCGTGTCCGGGACGGGGACCGCGGGGCCGCCGGTCAGGCCGTGGAAGGCGGCGCCGAGACCGGCGAGGAGTTCGTCGGAGCCCGCCGGTCCCAGGAAGGTGAGGCCGTGCGGGCGGCCGGTGGCCGTCGTCCCGGCGGGCACGGAGATCCCGGCCAGGTCGAGCAGGTTGGTGAAGGTGGTGTAGTGGCCGAGGATCGCGTTGCGCTCGATCGGGCTTTCGAGCATCTCCGCGACCGTGAAGGTGGTGGGCACGGTCGGGACCGAGAGGACGTCCATCGAGGCCCACGCCTCCCGGGTCTCCGCGTCCAGCGCGCGCAGGCGGTGGAGCCCCTCGAAGGCGTCCACCGCGCTGAGCGCGCCGCCGCCGGACAGCACCTTCAGGGTGACCGGGTGGACCTCGCCGGGGTTGCGGGCCACGAAGCCGCCGACCGCGGCGAGCCGTTCGGCGAGCCACGGCCCCTCGTACAGCAGCCGTCCCGCGGCGAGGAACGGGCCGAGGTCGACGGGGACGAGCCGGTGGCCGAGGCCGGTGAGCCGTTCCGCCGCCTCCGCGAAGGCCGCCCCGGCGGCGGTGTCGCCGAAGAACTCCGGGTCGCGCGGCACCCCGATCCGCAGGGAGTACGAGGAAGGCGGCACCGGGCCGGGAACGGGAAGTTCCCGTGACCAGGGGTCGGCGGGCTCGAAGGCCGCGATGACCGAGAGGACGGCCAGGCCGTCGGCGGCCGAGCGGGCGAAGACGCTCGGGCAGTCCAGTGACGCGCAGGCAGGCACCACGCCGAGCGTGCTGACCAGGCCCCGGCTCGGCTTGACCCCGACGGTGCCGGTGAGCGCGGCGGGCACCCGGCCCGACCCGGCCGTGTCGGTGCCGATGGCGAACGAGACCAGGTCCGCGGCCACCGCCACCGCTGAGCCCGAGCTGGACCCGCCGGAGATCAGGCCCGGTAGCAGCGGCGACTCGCACGCGCCGTACGGGCTGCGGGTGCCCGACAGGCCGGTGGCGAACTGGTCCAGGTTCGTCTTGCCGACGAGGAGGGCACCCGCCGCGAGCAGCCGTTCCACCAGCGGCGCGCCGCGTGCCGGGACGTGGGAGTAGGCGGGGCAGGCCGCGGTGGTGGGCAGCCCGGCCACGTCCACGTTGTCCTTGACCGCGAACGGGACGCCGTAGAGCGGCGGGCGGGTGTCCGGGTCCGGCCAGCGGCGGGCCAGCTCGGCCGCGTCGCCGAGCAGGTCCGCCGCCGGGCGCAGGGTGATCCACACGTGGTCGTCACCCCGCGCCGCGATCCGCGCGAGCACCTCCCCGGCGACGTCGGCGGGGCGGGCCGCCCCGGAGCGGTAGAGGCCGGAGAGGCTCTCCAGGTCCAGGCGGAGCGTGCTGTCCGGATCAGGCGGAGGGTGCATGTGCCTTTCCTGTGTCGACGGGGCTCGCGGCGGTCGGCTCGGGTGCGTCGGCGGCGGCCGCCGTCTCGTCCGACGGCCTGGGCTTGAGGAAGATGAAGGCGAGCAGGATCAGCCCCGCGAAGAGGTACCCCAGCGCGACCTGTCCGTTGGCGTTCCACTCGACCCGTTCCCCGTGGATCAGGCCGACGAAGGCGAGGGCCGCGCCGGCGAAGGCGTACCCGGCGGCCCACAGGAACGACCGGTCGATGACGAAGGCCGTGATCGAGCCGAGCACCAGGCCGGCGAGCACGGCGCCCCCGCCGAGCAGGGCCGTTCCCTCGTAGACCGTCCCGCTTTGCGCGATCGTGTCGTACCCGACCTCCCGCGCGCTGGTCCCCGCGGCGGCGAGCGCGTTGTCCATGTAGCCCTGCGCCCAGGAGGCGATGTTGGGGATGATCGCGATCACCACGGCCACCGCGTGCGCCTTCGGCACCGACTGGAAGGCCTGGGCGCCGATGAGCAGCCCGATGTAGAGCAGGATCGGCACGATCGCGGGCGTCGGCAGCACCGCGCCGAGCAGCGCGAACATGCCGAGGAAGCAGAACAGCGCGATCACGACGCCGCTCGCCATCGAGTAGCTCGTACGGCCGCCCGCGGACTTCCACCCCGGGTGGCCGATGTAGACGGCGGGCGGGAACGGCGAGCCCAGCATCGAGCCGACCACCGCGCCCGCGCCGTCGGCCAGCAGCACCGAACGCAGGTTGTACGAGTCGCCCGCGGCGGCGGCGCTCTCCACGTTGCTCATGCCCTCGGTGAAGTTGTAGATGCCCAGGGGGATGGCGGTGGCCAGCAGCGGCGAGACCTGGCCGAGCCCTTCGAGCAGGCGGTCGATGTTCAGCGACGGCAGGCTCACCGCGATGTTCTCGGCGGCGGCGCCCACGTCGGCGGGGTTCATGTATCCGCCGATCCAGGCGATCGCGGTCCCGGCCAGGAGCGCGGCGAGCCCGACGGGGATGTTGCCCGGCAGCCTCAGGTCGGTGAAGAAGCCGACCATGATGATCACCAGTACCGGCAGCGCGATCCAGGCCGCCTCCCACATCTGCGCGGCGGGCCGCATCGAGATGAAGGCGATCGAGATGCCCGCCAGGGTGCCGAGCATCGCCGCCCTGGGGGTGAAGCGGCGGATGTACGGGCCCACGAAGGCGCCGATCAGCACGATGACGCCGATGATGAAGCACCAGGCCAGCCCCGCCGCCCAGGCCTGCAGGGGGTTCCTGGTCGCCAGGTAGGTCGGCAGCATGATCACGAAAACGACGATGAACATGTGCGGGACGCTGGGCCCGTACGGCATCGCGCACACGTCGGTGCGGTTCTCGCGGCGGGCCAGCCGCCGGGCGAGGTAGGTGTAGTAAACGTTGCCGATCAGGAGCTGGATGCCCATCGCCGGGAGGATGACGCCGAAGACGTCGGAGCCGGGCAGGTGGACGACCCCGAGGCAGAGGCCGCTCAGCACCAGCACGTTCACCATCACGTTGAAGCCGAGGCCGAAGAAGGCGTTGGTGTCGCCGCCGACCCACCAGGGGAGTTTGAGGCCGGCCGGGCCGGTTGTCGTGGTCATCGGTCAGCTCCGGGTTTCGAGTGCCTTGAGATAGCCGCCGGAGGGGGCGACCCAGCCGAAGATGCCGCCCTGGGCGGCGATCATTTCGAGCCCGTACCGCTGGAACTCGGCGAAGTACGAGCCCACGCAGTCGGACAGGACCAGGCACTCGTACCCCCGGTCGTTCGCCTCGCGGACGGTGGTGTGCACGCACACCTCGGTCGTGACGCCGGTGACGATCAGGCTGCGGATGCCGGCCGCGCGAAGGGTCTCGTCCAGGCCGGTGGCGTAAAAGGAGCCCTTTCCCGGCTTGTCGACGACGAGTTCGCCCTCGGCGGGGGCCAGTTCGTCGATGATGTCGTGGCCGTACTCGCCGCGGATCAGGATCCGTCCCCGGGGACCGGGATCCCCGATGCGCAGCGACGGCGCGCCGCGGCCGAGCTTGGCGGGCGGGCAGTCGGACAGGTCGGGCAGGTGCCCCTCGCGGGTGTGGACGACGGTCATCCCCGCCGCGCGGGTGGCGGCCAGCACCTCCTGGAGCGGCGGGATGACCCGCCGCAGCATGGACACGTCGTTGCCCAGGGTCTCCCCGAAGCCCCCGGGCTCGACGAAGTCCCGTTGCATGTCGATGAGCAGCAGCGCTGTGTGTCGCGGATCGAACCCGTATGCGTACGGCTCGGCCTCGACGAGAAGCGGATCGGACACGTTGACTCCGTTCCTCGGATCCTCCTTTTGTCGATTGTCGACAGAATTATGTCGGCGGCTTTCCCGCCCGGTTACGCTTCTGTTAGCGGCTCGGGCCGGAGCGTGATCGCACCGCCCGGCGCGCCGCCTCCCCGGTGGCCGGGCGTCGGCCGGGACGGTCGCCGAGCTCTATCAGGTTCCGGCCGGGATCCGGACGCGTACGCCGGTCGTCGGGCCTGGGAGGCGCCCCTCGGCGGAGGTGTTCATCCGATGTAGGTGCGCGCCCCGTGGCGGGACAGGGCGTCGAGCGCGGTGGCCGGGTCGCCGGAGGCGATGGCCTCGAAGAGCCGCCGGTGCCGCTCCACCCCCTCGGACGGAGCCCGCTGCTCGGCTTCCCTGCGCAGGTTCGCGGCCATGTAGAGCTGCAGCTTCAGGATGACGGGCTCGTACGCCATCAGCAGCTGGCGGTGGCCCGCGAGCGCGACGAGCGCGACGTGGAAGCGCCGATGCGCCTCGTTCTCGCTGAACGGGTCGTCCAGTCGTACCGCCGACGCCATGCCCTCGAGAGCCTCGGCCAGCGCGGTCATGCCGTGGGCGCCGGAGAGCGGCAGCGCGGTCTCGACCGCGTAGCGTTCGAGCACGTCGCGCAGCCCGAACAGCTCGTCCACGTCGCCCCCGGTCAGCTCGGTGACGCGGGCTCCCCGCCGGGGCAGGTGCTCCACCAGCCCCTGCTGCCCGAGTGACCGCAGTGCCTCGCGCAGCGGCGCCCGGCTGATGCCGAACCTCTGGGTGAGCTGCTCCTCGATCAGCCGCTCGCCCGGCGCGAGGGCACCGGAGAGGATCTCGTGACGGAGCCGCCGCATCGAAAGCTCGACCAGGCTGGGGTGTTTCAGCTCCCCATCGGGTTCCACCCGTCCATCTCCTCTCGACGTGTGGAACAAACTCTCTCAGAGTTCGGCGGGATTCCCGCGCGCGGGATGGCGGCGCGGCCGGGGGACGGCCCGCGCGCTCCCGGCGAGCGCGCCCCTTCCGCCGTTCTCAGAGGTCCGGCGGGGTCTGCTCGCTCGCCCAGTCGAGGAGCCGCGTCGCGCTCTGGAAGCGCCGGTCGGCGTTGGACTCGCCGAGGATGACGCCCACGAGCCGGTGGCCGTCGCGGTCGGCGGCGAAGGACAGGCAGTATCCGGCGGCGCTGGTGTAACCGGTCTTCAGGCCCATGACCCCGGGCGTCTTGCCGAGCAGCTTGTTGGAGTTGGTCCAGGAGTGCGCCCGGTGCACCTTGGACTTCGCCACGACGTGGCGCCTGGTGGACGCGATGATCCGCAGCAGCGGGTCACGCAGCGCGAGGTCGGCCAGCTTCGCCTGGTCCAGTGCGGTGGAGTGGCCGGGAGCCGGCTTCGGCAGGCCGTCGGCATTGGCGTAACGGGTGTCGACCAGCCCCATCGAGCGGGCCGTGGCGTTCATCTTCGCCACGAACTTCGTGTCGCCGGGACCGTAGACGCGGGCCAGGGCGTGGGAGGCGTCCGCCCCCGAGGGGAGCATGACCGCGTAGAGCAGGTCCCTGACGGTGAGCCGCTCCCCGGCGCGCAGGGAGGCGTGGGTCGCGCCGTTCGCCGCCGCGTGCCGCACGTCCGCCGCCTGGATCGTGACGGTGTCGCTCAGTTTCGCCTCCCTGAGGACGACGTACGCCGTCATGACCTTGGTCAGGCTGGCCACCGGCATCCGCTTCCCCGCCTGCCTGCTCAGGTGGACCGTTCCCGTGCTCGCGTCGTACAGGTAAGCGGCCCGCCCCGGCACCGAGGGCACGGCGCGCCGCTTCGCCGCGGGCGCGGAGACGAGGGTGAGCGCGCCGGACGCACGGGGCGCGGACGGCGCGGTGATCAGGGCGGACACCATGGCCCCGGTGCCCGGGACGCGCGCCGGAGATCCGCCGGTCGGCGCGAGTGCCGAGGCTCCCGAGGCTCCCGAGGCCAGGGCGGGCACCGGTGACGCGGTGGCCAGGGTGACCGCGGTGACCAGCGCGGCGCGGGCTATGAGGCGTGTTCCCCCGTGATGCATGCGAGCCATGCTGACAGAGGCCACCGTCGATATGCGGAAGTTGGCGGTTTGGCTATGGAAAAGTTGACATCGGTGCCGTGTGTGGACGTGAAGGGACGATCACGGGAACGATCTCACCCGGCACATCCGGGTTCGCGCGACACGCTGGGCCGCCGTACGATCCCGGTCGGTGTCTCGCCCGGTGCCCGGATTCGCGCGACCGTCACGACCCGCGGCTCAGGCCGCGGTGGCCAGTCTCTCCGCCTCGCGGCGGGCGGCCCGGTGGCGGCGCCAGCGGACGAACCCGACGACCACCGCGACCGCCACCAGCGCGGCCAGGCCCGCCAGGAGCGGCGATCGCGCGGCCAGCCCCAGCCAGCCCCAGATCACCGAGTACAGGCCGAAGGAGGTCACCGGCACCCAGGTCAGGCAGCCGAGCGCGCTGGCCACGACGTACCAGGGGTAGGAGATCCGCAGCACCCCGGCCACCCAGGGCAGCGTGTGGCGCAGCCCGGGCACCCAGAAGCAGGCGTAGACGGCGAGCGCGCCCCACTTCCTGACGACGTTCTCGACCCGGGTGATGTTCTCCTGGCCGATCTTGGCGCCCAGGCGAGAGGTGTAGAGCCTGGAGCCCAGGACGTGGCCGATCCAGTAGTAGGCCTGGAACGCGCCGAACAGGGCCACGCCGCCGACGATCACCCAGAGCCACAGGGGCATGCCCAGGAAGGACGCGGAGGCCGGGTCGGGGATGCCCGCCACAACAGGTCGCACTCTGAACATCACCACCACGGTCGTTCCACCTGCCTACCTCGATATTAGGGCGGGCTTACCCGAACCGGCGGACCGGTGCCCTTTCCGGCGACCCGGCTGCAAGCGGACGTCAACTCCGGAGCAAGAGCGGTGGCGTACACCTGGGATGTAACGAAGAAAGGTGTCTGTCATGAGTCCGCGTAGCAGTGTGGCGCCGATGGTGGCGAGTGGAACCGCGAGTGCCGTCAAGCTGCTCGTCGCCACCCTCGCCTTTGCCGGAGCCTACCTGGGGGTGGAGGCCGCCCACGGCACCCAGGCCCGGATCCCGGCCGGCGCGGCGGCGCAGGCGCCGGTGCGGACGGTGGAGCTGTCGTCGCGGTCGATGCCGGCCACGGAGCGGGTCCCGGCCGTCACGGAGCGGGTCTCCGCCACGAGCGAGCTTCCCGCCACGAGCGAGGTTCCCGCCGCGGGCACGGTCACGGCCCCCGGCACGGTCACGGCCCCCGGCACGGTCACCGTCAGCGCGCTCGACGCGCTCGGTCCCTGTGACAGGCCGTACCAGGTTCAGAGCGTCGTCCACAACGACGAGCCCCGGGCCGCCGTCTCCTACGGCTGGCGCCTGGAGCGCTGGAGCCCGGGCACCCGCCGCTGGCAGACCTACCTGGGCACCGGGTCCGGCTTCGGCGGCGAGAGCCAGACCGTCGAGTGGCAGCCCAGGATCGTCGACAACCCCGGCTGGTACCGCGTCGTGCTGTCGGTCTCCGGTGACGCTCCGCTGCGCAGCGAGAGGTTCCTCGTCAGCTGCTGATCCGCCCGCTCCACGCCTCTCCCCGGGCATCCGCCCCTGGGAAACACCCGCCCTGGGAAACACCCGCCTGGGGAAGCGCCCACCAGGGAAGCACCGCCCCGGGGAGGAGCCGACCTCGGGAGAGGCCGCCCCGGATAGAGGGCGGCCCAGGGAGGAGCCGATCCCAGGAGGGGCCGGACCCAGGGCCGGATCCAGGGCCGGACCCAGGAGAGCCGGACCCGGGGCCGGATCCAGGGCCGGACCCGGGGGAGCGCCGTCCCGGGAGGCGTCAGCCGCTGAGGGAGCGCTGTGCCGCCTCCACCCACCGGCCCACGCCGACCCGCTCGGCCACCGCGAGGGCGTTCTCGTAGTGCGGCTTCACCGCGTCGGCGAAGCCCAGCCGCAGCGCCAGGTCGCCCAGGGTCAGGGCGACCGGCCAGAGCGCCACCACCCCGGTGCCGGCGCCCGCGATCCGGTCGGCGAACGGCTTCAGCGTGTCGTACGCCTCGATCATCCGCTCCCGGTCGTCCAGCAGCATGCCCGCCAGGGCCCGCCAGATCATCGCCAGCTCGTAGAGGAAGTCGGGGCGCACGGGCGTCTTCACCGCGATGACGGCCCTGGCGTCGCGGTGGTGGCCCGCCGACGCGAGGGCCACCGCGTAGGCGTCGAGGGTCCACTTGGCCCCGCGCTGGTGCGCCTCGGCCAGCGGCTCGACCATCTCGGCGGCCCGCCCGTTCACCAGGTGCAGGCAGAACGTGGTGATCAGCGGCAGGTCCTGGCGGCCCTCCAGCATCCCGGCCTTGGCGGTCAGCCGGGCGGCCTCGCGGTAGGCGCGCTCCGCCCCGGCGAAGTCACCGGCGATCATCAGGCGCTGCCCGGCGTACCAGGCGACCACCGAGGCCGGCGCGGACAGGCCGTACTGCCTGGCCAGCCGCTCGGCGGCGGCCACGTGCGCGTCGGCCTCGGCGAACGCGCCCGAGGCGGCCGCGCACTCCATCAGCACCAGATGGGCCAGCGCCTGCACCGAGATCTGCCCGGTCGCCTTGCCGACCTCCAGCAGCTCCCTGCCGATGACCTCGCGCTCGCCCACCGGGGTGATCCCGTACGACTGGCGCAGCCGCCCGCTCAGCGCGGTCGCCAGCAGGGCGGGGTCACCGGAGCGGCGGGCCAGTTCCTCGGCCTCCAGCGAGGCCTGCTCGCCCCGGGGGGTGGCCGACCCCTCCAGCTCCAGCGCGAGCGTGGCCAGCAGGCTCGCCCGCAGCGACTGCTCACCGGCGGGCAGCTCGACCAGCGCCTGCTCGGCGACGTCGACGATCTCCCAGGCGGTGCGGGTGAAGTCGCGGGCCATGCCCTTGTGCGGCACCGCCAGCGAGGCGGCCACCCGGGCGGTGAGCTCCAGGTTGCCCAGCGGCAGCGCCGCGTCCATCGCCTCGCGCCGCCGCCTGCGGGCCGCGGCCATGTCGCCGCAGAGCGCCAGCGCCTTGATCAGCCGCAGGGTCAGCAGCAGCCGGTCCCTGGTGCTGTCGGGCGTGTGGGTGATGCCCGACCTGTCGAAGGCGGCGATGGCCTGCTCCCACAGGGTGGCCGCCTCGCGGTGGGCGAAGCGCCGCTCGGCCTGCTCGGCGGCGAGCCCGGCGTAGTGCACCGTCTTGCCGGCGGTCTCGCTGGTGCCCGCCGAGTCGTAGTGGTGGGCCAGCGCGGCCACGTCGCCGGGGTTCCTGCGCTCGATCACCGAGGCCACCGCGGCGTGCAGCCGGGAGCGGCGCAGCCGGGAGGCGTCGGAGTACAGGGTGTCGCGGACCAGGTCGTGGTCGAAGCGGAGCATTCCGGGCCCCGGCTCGGTGACCAGGCCGGCGAGCAGCGCCGCCTCCACCGCGTCGACCACGGCCTCCTCGTCGCCCGAGACGTCGACCAGCACGTCCACGTCGACGTCCCGGCCGATCACCGCGGCCTGCAGCAGGATCTGCTGGGCGGTCGAGGGCAGCCGGGAGATCCGCCTGCGCAGCACGTCGCGGACGCCGGAGGGCACGCCGGAGATCACCTCGGCGGCCGTCGCGCGGTCGCTCACCGCCTCGGCGTCGAGCAGGCGCACCGTCTCGCGGACGAAGAAGGGGTTGCCGCCGGTGCGCTCGACGATGCTGTTGACCGCGTCCTCGTCGACCTCGCGCACGCAGGTCGCCCTGACCAGCTCGGCCACCGCCTTGGTGTCGAGCCCGGTGAGGCCGACCCGGACGGGACCGAGCCTGGCCAGCGCGGCCAGCACGTCGGCCTGCTGGTCGCTCAGCTCGCTGTCGCGGCAGGTCACCACCAGCAGCACCCGGCTGGTGGCGAGCAGGCTCGGCAATGCGCGCAGCAGCGCCAGCGTCTGGTCGTCGGCCCAGTGCAGGTCCTCCAGGGTGAGCAGGATCGGCGTCTCCTTGGCGACGGCGGCGAGGTAGCCGCCCACCGCCCGGTGCAGCCGGAACCCGCCGGAGGCCTGGTCGTCGTCGGGCTCGGGGGCCGCGTCGTCGAGGAGCGGTGCCAGCAGCGAGGCGTACTCGCCGGGCCCGGCCGCGTTCACCAGGGTGCGCAGGATCTCCACCCACGCCCAGCCGGGAGGCGTGGCGCTGCTGTCGGGACAGGCGCCCGAGGAGATGCCCCACCCGTCGTCGGACAGCCGCCTGATGAGCTGGCGGACCAGGGTGGTCTTGCCCGCGCCCGCGTCGCCGCTGATGATCGCGACGGTGAACCGGCCGGTCCTGGCCGCGGCGGTGGTCAGCCTGCCCAGCTCGGCGTCGCGGCCGACGAACGGCTCCGGCTCCAGCGGGGGAAGCTCCACTTGGGCCACCGTGGGCCTGGGCGGCCAGGTCTCCGCGGCCACCTGCTGGCGCTGCCTGGACGGCGGCGGGACGGCGAGCTGCAGGCCCGGATCCTGGGACAGGATGTCGGACTCCAGCTTGCGCAGCGCCGGGCCCGGGTCGATGCCCAGCTCGTCGGAGAGGATCGTGCGCGCCCGCCGCAGCGCCGCCAGCGCGTCGCCCTGCCGCCCGCAGCGGTACAGGCCCAGTGCGAGCAGCCGCCAGCCCTCCTCGCGGAGCGGGTGCTCGGTGGTCAGCGCCTCCAGGTCGGGCACCGACTCGGCGGGCAGGCCCATCCGCAGACCGCTGTCGGCGTGCCGCTCGCGGGCCACCAGGCGCAGCTCGGTGAGCCGGTTGACCTCGGCCTCGGCCCACGGCTGGTCGGCGAAGTCGGAGTACGGGGTGCCGCGCCACAGGCCCAGGGCCTTCTCCAGGCGGGCCCGCGCGGAGGCGGGGTCGTCGCCCTCCAGGTGCTCTCCGGCGGTGCGGACCAACGTCTCGAAACGGAGCGCGTCGACCTGGTCGGGGGCGGCGCGCAGCGCGTAGCCCGAGGCCACGGTCACCAGCAGCCGGTTGGGGCCCCCGCGCGGGCGGCCCGGCTCCAGCACCCTGCGCAGCCGGGAGATGTAGACCTGAAGACCCGACTGGGCCCCCTTGGCCGCGTCGTCGTCCCACAGGTCGTACAGCAGGGAGTCGACGGGAACGACCTGCCCGCGCGCGACGAGCAGGCGTGCCAGGACCGCACGTTGACGAAGCCCGCCCAGGTCGAGCTCGTCCTCACCGGAATGCGCCTCGACCGGGCCGAGAACTCGGAAAGCCACCATGTCAGCCGCCACGCTATGTGGGCCTTCCGATCGCATACAAGGTATTTCCCAATCTAGCGGCTGATCGACTCCTTTTCAGGGGCCGGAGTGGCGTTCTCACGCCTGCGCAGGAACGTCCACGCCCCCAGTGCCAGCCCGCCGAAGGGGATTTCGACAGTGTAGGTCCAGAACCCGAAAAGCAGGGCGGCGGCGGTGGCGGAGTCCAGCGGAGCGCCGAAGAAGACCAGCGCGCCGATGGTTCCGGCCTCCATTATTCCGGTACCGCTGGGAGTCACCAAAGCCGTGGTCAGGACCCTGGACAGCGCGAAGGCGGCGATCGACTGCGCCAGGCCGGGGTAGGCGCCGGTCGCGTGCAGGCAGACGACGAGGATCAGCCACTGGAAGCCGAGGAAGAAGACCATGCCCAGCGTCAGCCCGGCCCAGCGGCTCCGCACGATCTCGGAGGTGTCGGCCCGCAGCTTGGTCAGCGCCTCGGAGGCGGCGCGCTCGCCGGGACGGATCCGGCGGGGGAGCAGCCGGGTCAGGGCGTCGAGGCCGCGGCCCAGCACGTTCGCGGCGCGGTCCCAGTAGAGGGCGACGGTCACCACGGCGACCAGCGCCAGGATGGACAGCACGCCGGCCCAGCCCGCCCTGGTCACCGAGGGGCTGAGCGGCTGCCCGCTGAACAGCAGGGCCACGATGCCCGCCGCGGGCAGCAGGAAGCGGAACAGGGTGTTCCAGACGCCGGTGGTCAGCGTGGAGACCACCACCGCCCGCGTCTGGAAACCCCAGCTCTTGGTCATCGCGAACGTCATCGCCACCCCGGCCGCGCCCCCGAAGGGGAGCAGGTTGCTCACCGCGCTGCCGCTCGCGTTCAGCGTCAGGGCCTGCAGGTGGGTCAGCCCGGGAAGGGAGGCGGTCAGCACGAACGTGTACGCGAGGAGGCTGAGCAGCCAGACGGCGGCCATCAGCGCGACCTCCCCGGCACTCAGCGCGGCGAACTGCGCGCCGATCTGCGCCCAGGAGACGTGCTTGCCCGTCAGCGCCGCCACGACCTGGGGCATGAAGAACACGAGCGTGGCGGCCAGTGCCAGAGACACCACCGACAGCCCGACCTGGAACAACCTGCTCTTCATGCGCCACGCCCGCTCTTCATCCGGCACCCCCGGTCAAGTCTGCCGGTCCCGTTCTCATCCTTTCGGAGGAACTTCGAAGGGGTGCCTCAGCCGGGAGCCCAGGGGGGCGTCCCGGCGGACGTACCACTCGGTGCCGAAGACGAGGCGGTACAGGGGCTGGGGGATCTTGAGCATCACCCCGAGCGTGCGGGTGTCGGCGCCGGTGGCCTGGGAGGCGTGGGCGGCCATGCTCGCCCGCTTCTGGCGGGCGAAGCGCCGCACCGCGACCCGGTGGGTGATCACCTCGCCCGGGGAGTACGCCCGCTCGAAGGCACGGATGTCGAGCTGCGGGTAGAACCTCCTGGCGAGCCGCAGCCCCCGCAGCAGGGGGTCGCGGTTGACGGTGGCCTCCAGCACGATCGGGGTCCTCGCGATCTCGGCCGCCCGGCCGCCCACCCGGTGCACCTGGACGTGGTCGGGGTGGCCGTAACCGCCCGCCGGGTCGTAGGTCGTCAGCAGGTCGGCCTTCTCCTCGGTGAGGATGGCGGCCAGCCGCCGGGCGGCCTCCTCGGCGTCGGCGTCGATGAAGGCGTCGTCGGGCCGGTCGTCGGCCACCCCGCCGCCGGGCGCGAGCCCGGAGTCGCCGTAGCCGAGGTTCACCACGCGGGCGCAGCCGAGTGCCGCCGCCGATTTGTACAGCTCGGCCATGCGGGCGGCGCCCAGCGCCTCACCGGGTTCGAGGTCGGCCTGGCCCCGCTCTCCCGAGGTCGCCACGACGAGCACCACCCGGTGGCCCTCGGCGGCGAGCATCGCCATGGTGCCCGCGGTGAGCAGGGCCTCGTCGTCGGGATGGGCATGAAAGAACACTGCTGTCTTGACGCTGCTGATCAGGCTCACTCCGTTCGCGCGACTCGGGCGCGCCCTCACGGGGCACGCAGGCATGATCTCACGCGGGTCTACGCTGGCACGGTGAGGATCCTCCACATCAGTGACTGTTATCTGCCGCGTCTCGGCGGGATCGAGGTGCAGGTCGCCGATCTGATCCGGACGCAGCGGGAGGCGGGTCACCAGGTCGAGGTGGCGACCGCCACCCCCGGGGAGAGCCTTCCCGGGGTGCACAGGATCGTCGCGAGACTACCCTTCGACCTGCCGGTCCATCCGTTCGGGACGGGACACCTGCTCCGTCTGGTGAGAGCGCGGCGCCCCGACGTGGTGCACGTGCACACGGGCGCGGTCTCGCCGTTCGCCTGGATGGGCGTGCGGGCGGCGACCCGCGCCGGCCTGCCCGTGGTCGTCACCGTGCACAGCATGTGGGACCCGGTCACGCGGGCGGTCTACCGGGGACTGCGGCTGCTGTTCGGATGGCACCGCTGGGGGCTGGTGGGCACCGCGGTGAGCGAGGCCGCCGCGCTGCCGATCCGCGCGGTGGCCGGGCCCGGCGTGCCGGTGCACGTGGTCTCCAACGGCCTGGACGTCTCCGGCTGGCGCTCCATGCCCCTCCCCGCCGATCCGGTACGGCCCGAGCCGGGCGGGGATCATCCGGCACGGTCCGCGCCGGGCGGGGATCCAGTACGGCCCGAGCCGGTGCACGTCGTCGCGGTGGGGCGGCTCGCGCCCCGCAAGCAGCCGGTCCGGTTGCTGAAGCTCCTGAGGGAGGCCCGTGCCCGGGTGCCGGGGGAGACGCCGATGCGGGCGACCGTCGTCGGGGACGGCCCGGCCCGGTCGCAGATGGAGCGCTATCTGAGGGCCAACGGCATGACCGGCTGGGTCTCGCTGCCCGGCCGCTACAGCCGCGACCAGATCCGGGAGTTGCTCGCCTCGACGGACGTGTTCGTCGCCCCCGCGCCGCGCGAGTCCTTCGGGCTGGCGGCGCTGGAGGCCAGGGCCGCGGGGGTGCCGGTGGTGGCACGCGCGCAGAGCGGGGTGGCCGACTTCGTACGGCCCGGCAAGGAGGGGCTGCTCGGGAGGAGTTTCGACGACCTGGTCGCGTCGGTGGCCAGGCTGGTCCGCGACCGCGAGCTGCGCGAGTCGATCGCGGCGAACAACCGGGAGACCGAACCCGTCCGCAGCTCCTGGCCCGCGGTGCTCGAAGGCTTCGAGCGCTGCTACGAGCAGGCCCGCGCCTCCAGGACCTGACGTGCCCGCCTCGCGCGGGCGAGGTCCGGCGGTCGCGTGGCCCGAGTCGGGGGCGCGTGGCCCGGGGCGGGGTGAGCGAGGCCGGGGCGGGGAAACGTGTGAGGCCCCTGCCGCGCGGCGGCAGGGGCCTCGGTGGAGCCTGATGGAACCCGGTGGAACCCGGTGGAACCCGATGGAGATGGTGGGCACGGCCGCCGCACCGCACTGCCCCCCGCAGGCGGGGCGGCGGCCGTACCCGGAGTGCCCCCTGTCGCCAGGGGGCACGAGCCCGGTGGACGGGTTCGTCCAGGAGCGAGCGCCTAGGAGCAGGCCGCGACCAGCTTGGTGCTCGCCTCCTGGGCCTTCGTCGCCAGCGATCCCGCGGCCGTGGCGGCCGCGGCCGGGTCGTTCGGGTCGATCTTGACCGACTCGAAGGACGCGGCGAGGTCGTTGAGGGCGGTGGCCACCTCGCCGTCGGCCGTGCCCGCCAGCGCCTTGAGGTCGGCGGCGAGCTTGGCGGTGGCGTCGTTGTACTTGGTGAGGTCACCGGCGCTCGACGTGGCGGCGGTGGTGAAGTCCGCGAAGGGCTTCGACCACGCGGCCTCGGTGCAGACCGCGCTGTTGGCGGACGACGCGCCACAGGCGGCGGTCATCGATATGAGAGCGATTCCCGCGGCGGCGACGGCGAGGCGGCGGGAGGAGAGAGCGCGGAACATTTCTGCCTTTCATTGCATTTCGTGACAGTTGGAACTGTAGGCAGGGTTCCTTGCGGATCACTTTCATGACGCTTACAGCAGTGACTCGTGTGACCTGACGTGATTTTTCCCTTGCGGCGGGTAAGGGCGAGGTATGGCTGAGGCGATCGTCGATCCCGGCTCCGGTCAGCACTCGCTCAAGCGGGTCATCGGACGCAAGGTCCTGCTCGTGTTCGTGGTGGGCGACATCCTCGGCGCGGGGATATACGCGCTGGTCGGAAAGGTCGCCGGACACGTCGGCGGGGCGCTGTGGGCGCCCTTCCTCGTGGCTTTCGTGCTGGCCGCGCTGACGGCGACCGCCTATGCCGAACTTGTCGGCAAATATCCTCAAGCGGCCGGTGCCGCGCTTTATGCCAACAAAGCGTTCAACATTCCCTTTGTCACTTTTATCGTGGCGTTCGCGGTGCTGATGAGCGGGATCACCTCGGCGAGTGCGGCCGCCCGGGCCTTCGGCGGCGACTACCTGGGGGAGTTCGTCACGCTGCCGGTCGTCGTCGGCGCGTTCATCTTCCTCGGCCTGATCACGCTGGTGAACTTCGCCGGGATCTCCGAGTCCATCAAGGTCAACGTGGTGCTGACGATCATCGAGGCGTTCGGCCTGGTGGTCATCATCGCGATCGGGATCTTCGCCCTGCTGTCCGGTGACGGTGACCCGGCGCGGGCCCTGGAGTTCCATCCGGCCAACGGCGCCTTCCTCGGCGTCCTGGGAGGTACGGCCCTCGCCTTCTACGCCCTGCTCGGCTTCGAGGACTCGGTCAACCTCGCCGAGGAGGCCAAGGAGCCGCAGCGGGACTTCCCCCGCGCGCTCTTCGGCGGCCTGGCCATCGCGGCGATCATCTACATGGGGGTCGCGTTCACGGCGACCATGCTGGTCGACACCAAGACGCTGACGGACTCGTCGGGCCCGCTGCTCGAGGTCGTCAAGGTCGCCGGGCTGGCGTTCCCGCCCAAGTTGTTCGCCCTGATCGCGCTGCTCGCGGTGGGCAACACCGCGCTGATCAACATGCTCATGGCCTCGCGCCTGGTCTACGGCATGGCGCGTGAGGGGATCGTGCCGCGGGTCTTCGCGTCGGTCCATCCGACGAGGTCCACCCCGTGGGTGGCCATCGTCTTCACCGTGGGTGTCGCGGCGGTGCTGGTCGCCACCGGCGACGTGGGCGGCCTGGCCGACACCACGGTGCTGTTGTTGCTGTGCGTCTTCACGCTGGTCAACGTGGCCGTGCTGGTTCTCCGCAAGGACCGGGTGGACCACGATCACTTCCGGGCGCCGAGCTGGATGCCGGTCCTGGGGGCGGTGGTCTGTTTCGTCCTGGTGCTTCCGATCACCGGCAGGGGCGTGGACGTCTATGTCCGCGCGGGAGTGCTGCTCGTGATCGGAGTGGCCCTCTGGTTCGTCAACCGGTTGTTCCTCTCAGAAGGGCAGCGCTCGTCCTGAGGGGGTACGGAGGTCCAGGGCGACGGGTTTCCGGGGCGGCCGGGGCTTTTGGAGGATAAGAACCTTTTTCATGTGATACTCCCTCTTTGTTGGAGTTTGAGAGAGACTACGTCACCTGACCGACTTTTTCACGGATTTTTTACCAAGCGCGCGCAGGTCTGGGGTGGGGTCAGGGGTTCTAGGGGTCGCGTGAGCGCGCGGATCCGGGTGGTGTCCAGGGCGGAGGTCTGCCCTCCGACGTCCCGGTCGTGTCGTCGAGGGCTCTGTCGTAGCGTTTGGGAGTAATAGCCCGGCATGTCCGCACAGTAAGCGGCTCATGTTTCCGGCAGGGACACCGTGTGTTCCAAGTCCGCGACCTCGGCGTCGCGCGAGGCGGCCGGGCCGCGACCTCGGAGACGAGATCGGGAGACGAAATCAGCGCTGGGATCGGCGGCGAGTATCAGCGGCGAGATCGACGGTGGGATCGGCGGCGGGCTCGACGGTGGGATCGGCGGCGGGCTCGACGGTGGGATCGGCGGCGAGTATCAGCGGCGGAGCACGAAGGCCTTCTCGTCGTCGCCCACGCCGACCGAGCCCACCGCCCACAGCGAGCCGGTGCCCGGCACCCGGGTCAGGCCGGTGCCGCCGACGTCGTCGGTCTCGTCGTACTGCTGGGTGGTGGTGTAGGTGCGGAACAGCGGACCGTACTCGCGTGACCAGACGGTGCCGTCGAAGCGGAGGATGAGCACCTGTCCGGCGTGATCGGCGTCGACGCCGCTGATCCACAGGTCACCGGGGCCGGAGGCGGTGACCCCGTGCAGGCTCCCCCGGAAGACCGGCACCTCGACCCGCGTCCAGCGGGTCCCGTCCCAGCGCAGGACGAGCGGCCGTGTCTCCTCGCCGCCCGCCCGGGCGTCCGGCGGCGTCTCCGCCCGGGCGCTCGGCCCGGTCTCGCCCTCCGGCCGGGCCGCCGGGGCGGAGACCTGCCCGACCGCCCACACCTCCGACGGCGAGACCTGCCAGACCTGGCTGAGCCGGCCGCCGGGGATCGGCGGCGTCTCCAGGCTCTCCCACGATCCGGCCGTACCGTGCCAGACCAGCGGGGTCCGGGTCTCGCTCGTTCCCACCGCCCAGACGTGTCCCGCCCCGGAGGTGATCGCCTCGAAGGTGCCCCCGGTGCTCAGCACGTTGCGGAACTCGCCGCCCGCCCATTCCAGGACGACCGCGCCGGAGGGGCCGTTCGCGGTGAACCACGCGTCGCCGCCGCTCGTCGTGACGTCCGACAGCCGGTAGTCCTCGGCCACCCCGAAGGGCCGGTGCGGGGCCCACGCCCGCCCGTCCCAGTGCGCGGCGAACGCGCTCGGGCCGTTGCCCACCACCCACACGTCGTCGGGCCCGGCCGCGCCGACCCCCTCCAGGTGATGGGCGCCGGCCTCCTCGCCCAGGGGCATCTCCCGCCAGCGGCTCCCGTTCCAGCGCAGGACGGCGGGCGTGCCCTCCCTGTCCTCGGCGCTGTCCTGGTATCCGACGGCCCAGACGTCGCGGGGCCCGGTCGCCGCCACGTCGAGCAGCGCCGTGCCGCCCGAGAGCTTCGCGCCCCCCACGGCCGTCCATTCGGCGGACGCGGCGACCGCCCCGGTCGCCGCCGGACTCGCCGAGGGGTCCCGCGGCGCGGGGCCCGGGGAGGTGGAGCCGGGGGAGGAGGGGGTCCGCGAGGCCGTACCGCCCGGCGCCGGTGTCGCGCTGCACGCGGCGATCAGGAGCGTTCCGACGACCAGTACCGCCACCGGGCGCGCTTTCACCATGCCACCATTGTTCCGCATGCCTCCGTCGTCCGGCCGTGCCCGCGATGATTAGAACCGCCTGGCTGGGGCACCGGGGACGTAGGCGGGAGAGGATGCCGATGTCGAAGGCTGAGGAGGACGCGAGCTTCCGCGTCCGAGCCGACAAGCACAGCCGTTTCACCGCCCTGCACGCGGTGGGAGCACTGGACTACGGGTCCTCCCCGCTGCTGAAGGAACAGGCCGACGCCGCGTTGGGGGCGACCGACCACCCGCGCCTGGTGATCGACCTCACCGAGGTCACCTTCTGCGACTCCACCGGATACGGCGTGCTCATGTACGCCCTCACCCGCGTCCGCCGGGTCGCGGGCTCGCTCATCCTCGTCGGCCCCTCCGCCGTGATGAGGCAACGGCTGAGCCGTCTGGGGGTGGCGGAGCTGTTCGACACCCGGCGCACGGTCGAAGAGGTGATGGAGGCGTTTCCCGAGACGACGTGAACGGCCGGGTTTCTCCGCACCAGGGCGATCCGTGCCGTATGGGACAGTTATTGTTGCTCGGGCAAAGGGTCGGTCAGAGGGTTGGTCATGTTCATGGGAGATGAGCCGGAGACGGTCTTCACCGCCACATCCGGACTGCACGGGACGACGCTCGTCGTACGGGCGAGTGGAGAGCTTGATCATTACCACACTTCCGTGCTGCGCGAGGAGATGGGAAGGGCATGGGACTCCCTGCCCTCGCCGATGCTGATCCTCGACCTGTCCGGCCTGACCTTCTGTGACTCCTCCGGGATCGGCGAGCTGCTCCAGGTGCGCCACCAGGGCCTGAGCAGGGGGGTGCGGGTCATCCTCACCGGCGTTCAGGGCAATCTGGCCAGGCGGCTCCACCTCGCCGGCCTGATCCAGGTGTTCGAGGTGTTCCCCTCCGTGGCCGACGCGCTCGAGGTCGCCTGAGGCCCTTGCGGCGGCCTTGTTCTCCACCTCGCCTGTGGCTTCGTGGTGCTCGAGTTCTCTCCGGGACCGGCCTGTCGCGCTGCCGCCTGTCGAAGACCGGCATCCGCCTCGCTCCGTTTCACCGCCACCGGGATCCACTGTCCGTAGAAGGTCTCTCCTGCTCTCCGCATGAAGATCGACCAGATCAGGGGCCTGATAATGAGCTCGCAACGCGGCCACGCCATGTAGATTCAATCTAAGTAAGATTTGATATTACTAAGGTGGGATCGATGGAGTTCGCCGGGAGGGCTCTTGACCTCGACCAGTTGGACGCACAGCTGCGGCTCGTGCTGGAGGGGGAGGGGGGAACGCGAGGCCGGGCGGTGATCGTCACCGGTCGCAGGCGGGTGGGCAAGTCACGCCTGGTGCAGGAGTTCTGTGATCGTTCCGGTCTGCCGCACATCGTCTTCCAGGCGACGAGAGGGCGCAGTCCCGTCGCGGAGCGCGGCGACTTCGCCGAGGCCATCGCCTCTTCCGGCCTCGCGGGTGGTGAGCTCGTCCAGGGGGCGGTGCCGCAGGACTGGAACCACGCGCTGCGGGCGCTGATGCTGGCCTCGGCCGACGAGACCCCATGTGTCGTCGTTCTCGACGAGGTCCCATGGTTGATCGAGCAGGACGGGGAGTTCGAAGGAGCGCTGCAGACGATCTGGGACAGGTATCTGTCCACCCGGCCGATCCTGTTGATCCTGGTCGGAAGCGACCTGTCGGTGATGGAGTCCCTGCGGGAGTAC
Source organism: Streptosporangium sp. NPDC023963 (assembly GCF_040639135.1). Lineage (NCBI taxonomy): Bacteria > Bacillati > Actinomycetota > Actinomycetes > Streptosporangiales > Streptosporangiaceae > Streptosporangium > Streptosporangium sp. NPDC023963. The sequence continues at coordinate 203,208 of NZ_JBEZZK010000007.1, read as the reverse complement.
GGCCGTCCGTTCTTCGGCCGGGCCGCTCATATGACCTTGAAGCCACTCGGCCTCCATGACGTCGCCGGTATGACGGGGCTGCCCGCCGCCGACGCCGTGGACGCGTTGCTCATCACCGGAGGCTTCCCCGAAGTGGTCCGGTCGTGGGAGCGAGGTCTGGCCAGGATCGATTTTCTGCGCCACAGTCTCGCCAGCCCGCTGTCCGCCCTTCTCGCCTCCGGGGAGCTGTCCTTGCTCGGAGAGTTTCCGTCGGCGACCCATGCCCGAGCCGTGCTGGAGACCATCGGGGCAGGAGAGCGCACCTTCAGCGCGATCGCCGCCAACGTGGGAGGAGCGACGCCGTTGCCGTCCGGCACCCTGGCGCCGATCCTCACGAACCTGGTCGCCAAACGCGTGGTGGCGGCCGACCTTCCCCTCTCCGATCGGCCTGACACCAAGAACAAGCGGTACCGGGTGGCTGACCACTATCTCCGGTTCTGGCTCGCGTTCCTGCAGCGGGCCATCGCCGACAGCGAGCGAGGCCGGCCGGACCTGGCGTTGCGGCGAATCGAGCGTTCGTGGACGACCTGGCGAGGCCGCGCGGTGGAGCCGCTCGTACGCGACTGCCTGGTCAGGATGCTTCCAGACGGCGAATGGCCGGATACCGAGGTCGTGGGCGGGTGGTGGAACAGGCAGAACAATCCCGAGATCGACCTCGTGGGCGCGGACCGGGAGCCTGTCGCGAGCCGGGTCCACTTCATCGGATCGATCAAGTGGCTTGACGCGCGGCCCTTCGACCGTCACGACTACGACGCTCTGGTTCGGGGTTCTGCCGCCGTTCCCGGTGTGACCGTCGACACGCCGAAGGTGGCGGTGTCCAGAGCAGGGTTCGAACCAGGACTTCCGCTGGCCGCGGCCTGGACGCCGGAGGATCTACTGGCGGCGTGGCGGCGCTGAGAGAACTGGCCGGCATCCGCGCGGGTCAGGCGGTGGCGTGGGTGGCGTGCTCCTGCCGCAGCCGGAGGCCGCCGACGCGTCCCTCACGCTCGCGGAGGATGGTGCGGAGCACCCGCAGGCCGTCGCGGACGGCGTGCAGGTTGCTGGCGCCGTGGATGCGGCTGCGCTCGTGGCTGGGGACCTCGCGGATGACGAGACCGGCCTGGGCGGCGCGGATGTTCATGAGGGTCTCGATCTCGAAGCCGTCGCAGTCGAGGTCGAGCGCGTCGAGGTGGCGGGCCCAGAAGGCGTTGTAGCCGTAGCACAGATCGGTGTAGCGGGTGCCGTACAGCCGGTTGGTGATCTTGGTCAGCGCCGTGTTGCCGAGCGAGCGGATCGGGCTGATGTCGTCCGAGCCTCCGCCGGGGGCGCAACGGGAGCCCTTGGCGAAGTCGGCGCCCTCGACCAACGCGGTCACGAAGGCGTGGATCTCCCGGCCGTCGGTGGACCCGTCGGCGTCGATCATGACGATGATGTCACCGGTCGCGGCGGCGAAACCCTCGGTGAGAGCGTTGCCCTTTCCCTTACGGGTCTGGCTGACGACGCGCAGTCCCGGACGGAGGGACTTGGCCACGGCCACCGTGTCGTCGGTGGAGTTGCCGTCGACCAGGATCACCTCGTCGATCCAGGACGGCAGGGTCGCGAAGACGTGGGGGAGGTTCTCCGCCTCGTTCATGGCGGGGACGACCACGCTGACACTGAAGGCAAAGGGGGCGCTGTTCATGGTCACAAGGTCTACCGAACCGCCTGCAGAACGCTTGAAAGCCTCTTGCAACCCCGTATGTGACGGAGGATCGTGCCTGTTGACCTCCCCTTGGGGACGGCGGGAAGGTCTCTTCGCCAACCGTTCCCGAAGGGGAGGCGCGACCCGATGTGGATCGCCGGGGGTCGTCAGAAGGGGAGCGTACGACCCGAGGGGCTGCGCAGATCGAGCGGCACCGGCTCACGGGGCGGACGCGGACGTTGCACGACCAGGATCCTTTTCACGGTGCCGCTCCATTCTGGGCTTGATCACCGGGTGTTACCCATGTCAAGCCCAAGAATCACCTATCTCCGTATCACATGAAGAACACTGGCCACACGCTCCGCGGCCGTCGCGACGTCCTCCGCGTGGCCGATGCGCCCCGCCCAGGACAGCCAGAACCACCACTCGCCGTCCTCCTCGTGGGCGGCGAGCACGTCCTCGGTCCTGGCGGGGGCCATGGGGTTGATCACATGAAGCCGTGGATAAAGCCCTGCGGCCGACCTCAGCCGCACCTGGAAGGCGTGGGCCTCCAGCTGGGCGGCCAACCGGCGCAGGTGGTCGATGCCTTCGCCGTGCTCTGCCATCATCCGGATCACTCCTGGCGGACACTTGTGACTTGCTTCTTTGCAGAGTGCGGTTTTGCGGCACTTGAGGCAATCGGTCCCTCCGCAACCCCCCTCGGGAACAGTGGAATAGACCGGAAAGTCGTTGATGTTCCGTGGAGAAACCGCGAATAAAAGGAACGTCGCGCACAGCCGCGTTTACGCTGAGGTGCGTGTTTGTTAATGTTGTGTAAACAGCGACCGGGAGGGGCGCCGTGGCCCGAGGTGAGCATTCCCCCGCGTGCGCGCGACGATGGCGGGAGCAGGCGGCGTCCAGGCAGTGGACCCACTGGCAGACCGCGCAGGCCATCCACGGCTGCTGCGGGGCGAGCCTGCTCAAGGCACACCGCCTGGCCAGGGGATGGTCGGCCAGGCAGTCCGTGCAGGAACTGGAGGAGCTCTGTGAGCGCCAGGACCTGGGCGAGGCGCGGGCCAGCATCGACCTGCTCAACGCCTGGGAGAACAACCGGGCACGGCCGCGCCCGCAGACCATCGATCTACTGGCCCGACTGTACCGCGCGAACGCCGTAAGACTAGGCCTGGCCGGAGATTACTGCGAGGACGGCGGGGGCACCAAGGTCGTGGTCGTCTCCGGCGGCGAGGCCCGCGCGCCGTACCAGACGGAGGAACGGGAACGGTCCGAGGACGACATCGAGCGGCGGGCGCTGTTCCACCACGCCCTGCTCGGCTCGAAGTCCGTGATGACCGGCCGGCTGCTGGCCGAGGTCGAGCGGACCCGCCAGGACCTGGACCGTACCCTCGCCCTCGCCACCGTCTCCGAGGAGCAGCTCGACCGGCTCGACGAGCAGGTGCTGCGCTACCGGCGCGAGTACATCAGCAGCGCGCCGCTGCCGATGCTCTACCGGCTCATGCTGGAGCTGTCGGACGTCCGGATGCTCTCGCTGGCCCGCCAGCCCGCGATGGCCCAGCGCCGCCTGCTCAACGCCACCGTCATGCTGGCGCTGCTGTCGGCCGACGCGCTGATGAAGCTCGGCGACACCCGTCAGGCCCACGCCTGGTACGGCACCGCGCGCAACGCCTCCGACGACATGGGCGACGTGCGGCTGCGCGCTCTCGTCCGGGCGCAGCAGGCGATGCTCCCCTACTACTACGGCGACCTGGCCGAGACCGTGCGGCTGGCCCGCGAGGCCAGGATGCTCGCCGGCAGCGCGCCCAGTTCCCCGGCGGCGCTCGGCGCGGCGGCGGAGGCGCGGGCACTGGCCCGGATGGGCGAGCACAAGGCCGCCAGGGTCGCGCTCGCCGAGGCGGAGCGGATCTTCGCCAGGATGCCCCCCGAGGGCCACGACCACCTGGCGTTCCGCTTCTCCGAGCGGCGGCTGCAGTTCTACCGGATCGGCACCCTGATCGAGCTGGGCGAGGACGTCGACTGGAACCCGGGGCCCGCCGGGCCCTCGATGCCGTACGCCATCGACCCGGTCCTCCTCCTGCTCGACCAGGCCGCGCACCTGGTCCGCGACGGCAAGATCGACGACGCCTGCCACCTGGCGGAGAAGGCGCTGCTCCAGGTCCCGCCGGAACACCGCACCTCCATCGTGCTCAACCGCGCGCGGGCGCTGCTGTCGGAGGTGCCGCAGACCAGGCACAGGGCGGCGGCGGTGCGACGCCTGAACGACCTGGTCACCGGCGCGGCACCGGTCGGCTGATGAACTCGCTCGCCGAGGAGGCGTTCACCGTCCTGCGGGAGGTCTGCGAGGATCTCGGCATCGACCACAGGGACGCGGAGTTGCTGCGGGTGCGCAGCAACGCCGTCTTCAAGCTGCGCAGCGAGATCGTGGTCAGGATCGCCACCGCTCCCAACGCGCTGACCCGGCTGCCGCTGGTCCTCGCGGTGGCGCGCTGGCTCGCCGAGCAGGGGTTTCCCGCGGTGCGCCCGGCCGACGAGATCTCCGAGCAGCCCGTGGTGCACGAGGGCAGGGTCGTCACCTTCTGGCACTACGTTCCGGCCAGCGGCCGGCCCACCACCACGGAGCTGGGTGAGATCCTGCGCAGCCTGCACCTGCTGCCGGTCCCGCCGGTGGCGTTGCGGCGTTTCGTCGACCCGCTGTGCGAGGTGCGCCGCGCCGTGGACCGATCCGAGGAGCTGACCTCCTGCCAGCGGGCCTGGCTGCGCGACCGCATCGCGGAGCTGACGGAGCGCTGGTCGGACCTCGGCGTGGACGACGCGCCGGTGCTGCTGCACGGCGACGCGTGGATCGACAACCTGCTGCGCTGCACGGACGGCCACGTGGTGCTCTGCGACTGGGACGGCGTCGCGGTCGGCCCCCGCGAGTGGGACCTGGTCCACACCTACCACGGCCAGCGGCGCTTCGGCCTGACCGCCGCCGACGTGGACGCCTTCGCCGACGCGTACGGCAGCGACCTGCGTTCCTGGCCGGGATACTCCACTCTCATGGAGGTCAGGGACATCTACGCGGTGGGCATCCACATCCGCAACGCCGCCGCCGACCCGTTCTCCCGGCGCGAGCTTCCCCGCCGGCTGGATTCCCTCACCCGAGGTGAGCAACATGCCCGCTGGTACATGGCCGAACCCGTTACTGTCTCCCAGTAAAGATCTTAAAACGGGGGCATGGTATGCCAAAGGTCACTCTGCGTAACACCTTTCACGTCCGTAACACCCCGGAGGCGCTCCACGCCCATCTGAGCCAGCCGCAGAGCTACGTGGGGCTCTCGCCGATGGTGGTCGCCGTCAAGGACGTCGAGCAGGGCGAGGCCGAGACCCGCTACACCTCGGTGGAGCGGTTCAGGTTCTTCGGCCTCGTCAAGTACGACAACATGATCAAGGTGACGTTGCGGAGCACGCCGCGGACCGTCGAGGGTGAGGTCGACAGCCCCGGCGGCGTGCGCCTGGACTACCGGTTCACCCTCAACGAGAAGGACGGGGGCACCGAGGTCGAGGACATCCTCGTGGTGCACGCCTGGGTCAGGCCGCTGCTGGGCTACGCCGCGAGGAAGGCTCGCGAGGTGCAGCTCGCCCGCGCCGGGGTCCTCGCCTCCCGCCTGGGTTCCGCTCCCTAGACTCCGTCCCCCGGGACCCTCTCCCCGGATTCCTCTCTCCGGATTCCTCTCCCCGGGTTGCGCCTCCCGGGTTCCTTTCCCCGGACCTCGCTTCGAGTTCCGCCCCGGGTTGCGCCTTCCGGGTTCCGCCACGGCCGGCGCGGCGGGATGCGCGGGCCAGGACCTAGGCTGGGGCGCGTGAGGGCGCCCACGGTCACCGGGAAGGTCATGGCCATCCTCGGCGCGTTCCTGCCGGGAGACGTGCGGCTGACGCTCACCGAGATCTGCCGCCGGGCCGAGCTGCCGCCCGCCACCGGCCACCGGCTGGTCAGGGAGCTGGTGGAGGGCGGGTTCATGGAGCGGCTCCCCGACGGCTCCTACCGGGTCGGGATGCTCCTGTGGCAGATCGGCGCCCAGGCCGCGGAGCCGAGGGAACTGCGCGAGCTCGCCCTGCCGTACATGGAGGACCTCTACGCCGCCACCCGCGAGAACGTGCAGCTCGCGGTGCTCCGCGACGACCGGGCACTGTACCTCGAGCGACTGCGCGGGCCCACCTCCGTGCCGGTCGTCTCGCGCGTGGCGGGGGAGTTGCCGCTGCACGCGACCGGGGTCGGCAAGGTCCTGCTGGCCTTCGCGGATCCGGAGACGGTGGAACGGGTGCTCGCCGGGGAGCTCACCGCGCACGCGCCGAACACGGTGGTGGACCCGGCGCGGCTCCGTACCGAGCTGGAGGAGGTCCGCAGGACCGGGATCGCCCGTACGCAGGAGGAGATGTCGGTGGGCACCTGCTCGGTCGCGGCGCCGGTACGGGGGGCGGGCGGCCGGGTGGTGGCGGCGCTGTCGCTGGTGACCTGGCGGCACACCGCCGATCCGCGACGGCTGGCGCCGGCGGTGCTGTCCGCCGCCGCCGCGCTCTCCCGCGACCTCGCCGCCGCTCCCCGCTGAGCGTTCGCGGCCGCTTCGCGCCGCCTGTCTCCCGTCGCCGGTGTTTCCCGCCGCCCGGTTCCCGCTCCCGCCGGACGTCCGCGGCCACCTCTGTCTCCCGCTCCCGCCGACGTTCGCTCTCGCAGGGTGGGGTTTTCCGCTGAGCGGAAGGGGGCGGTATGCGAGGGCGGACGGTACGGGATGCTCGGGGCATGCGAACTCAGGTCGGGATCGTCGGCGCGGGACCCGCCGGCCTGCTCCTCTCCCATCTGCTCCACCTGCGGGGCATCGACTCGGTGGTCCTGGAGGCGCGGAGCAGGGAGTACGTCGAGCAGCGCGTGCGGGCCGGGGTGCTGGAGCAGGGCACGGTGGACGTGCTCGACGAGGCGGGTGTCGGCGACCGGATGCGCGCTGAGGGGCTGCCGCACCACGGCATCGAGCTGCGCTACGGCGGGGCCGGGCACCGCATCGCCTTCGAGAAGCTGGTCCCCGGGCGGGCCATCACCGTCTACGGCCAGCAGGAGGTCGTCAAGGACCTCATCGCCCGGCGGCTGGCCGACGGAGGAAAGATCCTCTTCGACGTTCCCGACGTCGCCCTGCACTCGCTGGAGAAGGACCCCTACCTCACCTTCCAGGGCGAGCGCCTCGACTGCGACGTGATCGCCGGGTGCGACGGCTTCCACGGCGTCTCGCGGCCGTCGATCCCCGAGGGAGTCCTGTCGGTCTTCCAGCGCGACTACCCGTTCGCCTGGCTCGGCATCCTCGCGCGGGTCCCGCCGTCGTCCGAGGAGCTGATCTACTCCCACAGCGACCGGGGTTTCGCGCTGCACAGCATGCGCTCCCCGGAGATCAGCCGCTTCTACCTCCAGGTCCCCCCGGACGCCTCGCTCGACGACTGGCCGGACGAGCGGATCTGGGCCGAACTGCGGGCCCGCCTGGAGACGGTCCCGGGGTTCGCGCTGGCCGAGGGGCCAATCATCTCCAAGGACCTGTCGGCGATGCGCTCGTTCGTCGCCGAGCCCATGCGTCACGGCAACCTCTACCTCGCCGGGGACGCCGCCCACATCGTGCCGCCCACCGGCGCCAAGGGACTCAACCTGGCCGTCGCGGACGTCCGGCTGCTGACCGCGGCCCTGGCGGAGTTCTACGCGACGGGCTCCACCGCGCTGCTGGACACGTACTCCGACGGCTGTCTCAAACGCGTCTGGCGCGCCCAGCACTTCTCCTGGTGGATGACGACGCTGCTGCACACCTTGGATGACGACGACCCCTACGGGCGGCGCCTGCAGACCTCCCACCTCGACTACGTCACCTCCTCCGAGGCCGCGGCGACCACGCTCGCGGAGAACTACGTCGGCCTGCCCTTCGACCCCGGAACCCTCCCGTGACTCCCGTCGGGCGGGGCCCGCGCTGAGTCGTCCCCGCGCCGACCGGCGCCCGCGCTGAGTCGTCCCCGCGCCGACCGGCGCCCGTGTTGAGTCGTCCCCGCCTGCCGCGTCACCGCGCTGCGAGTGTCCCGGACGAGCCGCCCCCCCGGACCCCCCCCGGGGGGGCGGAACCCTGAGGGGGAATGCCCTACCATCGCGGGCTTTCGCGCAGTTCAGGAGCGTATATCGGGGGATATCCCCGATGGGCGGGCACTACCCCGTCCCGGGGACCATCCGGGACCGTTCAGGGGCGGCCGGGGGCTGTCTCCGATATTCCGTGATCTCGCTCGTCGCCATCGTTGAGGCATGGGAAGCCAGGCGTTCACGCGGCACACGATGATCCTCGGCGGCTACGCGGCGATCGGCGCGGGAGCCGTCACGATGCTCGGACTGCACGTGGTCACCGGTCTCGATCCGGTGCACACCGTGATCAGCGAGTACGCGTTCGAGGCGGACGGCTGGCTGCTGCCCCTGTCGCTCACGCTCTTCTCCGTCGCGGCGACGATCATCGGGGCCATGCTGGCCCGTCGCGGCGAGGATCGCGCGGTGGCCCTGCTGGTCGGAACCTGGGGCCTGTGCATGCTGCTGATCGGCGCCTTCCCGACCGACGAGCCGGGCGTGCCGCTGTCGATGTCCGGTGGCATCCACAGGTACGCGGCGTTCGTGGCCTTCCTCACGATGCCGATCGCCGGGCTGCTCCTGGCCAGGCGGTACGCGACCAGCCCGTACGCCCGTCCGGTCCGGCTGCTCAGCCTGGCCGCCCTGGGCGTGCTGGTCCTGGTGGTCCTCCCGTACGTGGTGCGGATGCTCGGCGTGGACCTGACCAACGACGACATCCCCGCCGGGGTGATCCAGCGGCTGGTGGTGGGGTTCGAGGTGGCGGTGCTGGCCATGCTGGGGCTGGTGGCCGGTGCCAGGCACGGCCGCGTCCACCGCCCGCTCCCGGCGACCGCCCGCGCCTGACCGTTCCCGCCCGGCCGCTTCCGTGCCGTCCGCTCGCCCCGACCGTTCCCGGCCGAACGTCCCCCCGCGGTCCGCTCGCCCCGACCGTTCCCGTTCGGCCGTTCCCGTGCGGTCCGCTCCGCGTGGCAGATTGACGGTCCCGGCGCCCCGGCCTACCTTCGCAGGAAGCGACCGCTCGGTACGTCACCGCCGTCCGGTCGGACCATCCCCCGGAGGACGCGCATGCCGGTCGTGAACACCGTCAGAGGTCCCGTCGACGTCGCCGACCTGGGCCGGACCCTCATGCACGAGCACGTCTTCGTCCTCTCTCCCGAGCACGTCGACAACTACGGCAGGGGCGCGTGGTGGGACGAGGAGTACCGGGTGGCCGACGCCGTCACCAAGCTCAGGGCGCTGGCGGCCAGGGGCGTGAAGACCGTCGTCGACCCGACCGTGTGGGGACTGGGCCGCTACATCCCCCGCGTGCGGCGGGTGGCCGACCAGGTGCCGGAGCTGAACATCGTCGTCGCCTCCGGGATCTACTCCTTCGACGAGGTCCCGCACCAGTACGAGCACCGGGGCCCCGGCCTGATGATGGACGTGCCCGAGCCGATGGTCGAGGACTTCTCCCGCGACATCGTCGAGGGCATCGCCGACACCGGGGTGAAAGCCGCGTTCCTGAAGTGCGCGATCGAGAGCAAGGGGCTCACCCCCGGCGTCGAGCGGATCTGCCGGGCGGTCGCCCGGACCCACCTGCGGACCGGCGTGCCGATCACGGTGCACACCAACCCCTCCACCGGGAGCGGGCTGGTCGTCCTGGACCTGTTCGTCAAGGAGGGGGTCGACCCGGCCAAGGTCGTGCTCGGGCACTCGGGCGACTCCAACGACCTCGACCACCTGATGCGGCTGGCCGACACCGGCGCGACGCTCGGCATGGACCGCTTCGGGCTGGACGCCTACAACTCCACGGCGTCGCGGATCGCCACCGTCGTCGCGCTCTGCGAGCGCGGCTACGCCGACCGGATGGTGCTCAGCCACGACAGCGCGTGCTTCATGGACTACTTCGGCGACGCCTGGGACGAGGGCATACCGCTGGCCGCGCCGAACTGGCACTTCGGCCACATCCACGACGACGTGCTCCCGGCCCTGCGGGAGGCAGGGGTGAGCGACGCGCAGGTGGACCAGATGCTGATCGACAATCCTCGCCGCTACTTTTCCTGACTTTTCGTTATTTGTCGTACGGCTGCCCTACGCTCCCGGAAAGTCGATCAACCGAGAAGGTGGAGCATGGCCGCGCGGAGCACTTACCTGGAACTGTCCGAGGACGGCGGGAGCTCGCACAAGTTCTACGAGGTCGTGGTCGACGGGACCGAGGTGACGATCAGGTACGGCCGCATCGGCGAGACGGGCCAGGCCAAGGCGTCGGCGTTCGCCAGCGCGGCGAAGGCCGAGGCGGCCGCGGCGAAGAAGATCAACGAGAAGGTCCGCCGGGGTTACGCCCCCGCGGTCCAGGGGGTGCGCCAGCGCCGAGCGGTCACCCGGCGCAGCGTGGAGAGCACCCGCTCCACCGCCACCCAGGCGCCGGTGCTGTGGCGCTTCGCCAGCGGCGCGGCGGCGTTCGGCATCTTCGTCGACTCCGAGCGCTGCTGGGTCGGAAACCAGCGCGGCGACGTCTACACCGTCACCCACGGCGGCACCGTCACCGGCCGCTTCAAGCTGCCCGACGGGGTCAAGTGCATCGTCGGCGACGACTTCTGGATCTACGCGGGCGCCGACGACGGCAAGGTCTACGACCTCGGCGGCAAGGTCCCCAGGGTCGCGTACGAGATCGCCGAGGACGTCGACATCTACTGGCTGGACATCCACGACGGCGTGCTGGGCGTCTCCGACCGCGCCGGGCGGATCACCACCATCGACCACGAGGACGAGTTCCAGTGGGCGCGCAAGGGCAGGGGCGACTCGGCCTGGATGGTCCGCTGCGACGACGAGGCCGTCTACCACGGGCACTCCACCGGGGTGGCCCGCTACGACGCCGCCGACGGAACGCCGGTCTGGGAGACGCCCCTCACCGGCGCGGTGCTGTTCGGCTGGCAGGAGGCCGACTCGGTCTACGCCGGTACCTCGCGCTCGGCCGTGCACCGCCTGCGCAAGTCGGACGGCGCCTCCCAGGCGGTCTACCGCTGCGACGCCACGGTCTTCTCCTGCGCCACGGCCCCCGGCGGCCGGTACGTCTTCGCCGGTGACAACCACTCCTCGATCTACTGCTTCGACCAGAGCGGCGAGCGCCTGTGGAAGCTGGCGACCGGCTGCGGCTCCGCCTTCTCCATGCAGTATCTCGACGACCGCCTCTACATCGTGACCACCGACGGCACCCTGGCCTGCATCGACGCCACCGAGGAGGCGATCAGGGCGGCCCAGGACGGCACCGTCCCCGAGGCCGTGGACGTCAAGGCGTCCGCCGGGCTGGCGGTGGTGGAGCCCACCACCGCGCTGGAGACCGTGACGTTCGAGGCCGTCCCGGACACCGGCGACGGCGTGGTGGTGGAGTGCTTCAGCGAGGGCGAGCGGCTCCGGGTGCGGGTGGTCAGCGAGGGTTACGACGTGCGGCGTAACGTCCAGTTCCCCAAGGGCGTGCGCGAGGCCGGGGCCCGCTATCTCGTCGAGGGCGTCCGTTTCTCCGAGCGGGGCGGTTTCTACCGGGCGTACGGCGACATCAGGCGCCTGCTCTGATCCTCCCGATGGACCGTCGGCGGCAAAACTGACGAGATTTTGTAAGATACTGTCGCTTCCTGGCCTCTCTTCCGGGTGGATGTCCTAGCGTCCGATACATGGTGCATGACTTCCGCGGCGCGGTCCCGGCGAGGACGGGGGAGAACCCCGCAGGTGAAGGCTCGGCTGAAGGCTCGGCGCGCGAGGGGTTCGCGCGGGGGCGCTCGGCGCGCGGCGGGGAGAGCGCGGTCGCCGTCGTCGTGGAACTGAACGTTTTCCCGCTAAAAAGCGCGGGCGGCACCCCTCTGGCCGGCGCCGAGCTGACACCGACCGGGCTGCGGCACGACCGCGAGTTCATGCTGGTCCGGCCGGACCTGCGGCACCTGTCACAGCGGGAGCTGCCCCGGCTGGCGACGCTGCGGCCCGCGTACGACGGCACGGAGCTCGTCGTGGGCGCGCCCGGGGCGGTGGCACCCCTGGTCCACGAGCCGGTGGACGGGCCGGTGCTGGAGGTGACCGTGCACGGGAAGCCCTGCCAGGGCGTGGACCAGGGGGAGGAGGCCGCCGCGTGGTTCTCCGGCCTCCTCGGAGAGCCCTGCCGCCTGGTCCGCTTCGCCGGCACCCGGCCCACCTCGCGGGGCGGCGGCACGCTGGCGTTCGCCGACGCCCACCCGCTCTCCGTACTGTCACGCGAGTCCCTCGACGACCTGAACCGGCGCGTGGACGGCCCGCTGCCGATGAACAGGTTCCGGCCCAACATCGTGCTGGAGGGCCTCGGCCCCTACGGGGAGGACGCGTTGTCCACGCTGCGCGTCGGCACCGCCGAGATCGAGTTCATCAAGCCCTGCGCGCGCTGCGTCATCATCAACGTCGACCAGGACTCCGCACGCAGGAACGGCGAGCCTCTCCGGGTGCTGGCCGGCTACCGGACCCGGGTCTTCGAGGGCGATCGCGGCGTCATGTTCGGCCGGCTCGGCATCCCGCGCGCCCTCGGCACGATCGCGGTCGGTGACACGGTCACCGTGTCGTGAGCGGCGGCGAACGGGAGAAGCCCGTCGCGGGCCGGAACCGAGGGTGCGGGTTCCGGCCCGCGACGGGCCGGGCCGGGTCAGGCCGGGTAAGGCCAGGTCAGGCGAGGTCAGGCCGGGTCAGGCGGGGTCGGTCAGGTGGGGGCGTTCCACTTCTGGTTGGCGGTGCCGGTGCAGGTCCAGATCTGCAGGCGGGTGCCGTTGGCGCTGGACTGGCCGGTGGCGTCCAGGCACTTGTTGGCGGCCGGGTTCACCAGATCCCGGGTCGCGGCGTTGTAGGTCCACCGCTGGGCGGTGGTGCCGTTGCAGTCGTACAGCTGGATCTGCGCTCCGTCGGCGGTGGAGGCGGCGGTGACGTCCAGGCACTTGCCGAGGGCGCGCACGGTGCCGTCGGTGCCCAGGGTCCACTGCTGGGCGGTGGTGCCGTTGCAGTCGTACAGCTGGATGGGGGTGCCGTTGGCGCTGTTGGCGGCGGCGACGTCGACGCACTTGCCGCCGATACCGGTGATCTGGCCCGTGCGGCCGCCGCCGCTGGGCGGGGCGTAGACGCGGACGTAGTCGACGGTGAGCTGCTGGGGGAAGGTGGTGGAGGCGTCGGGCGAGCCGGGCCAGTTACCGCCGACGGCCAGGTTGAGGATCATGAAGAACGGGTGGTCGTAGACCCAGGGGTTGCCCCGCGTGTCGGCGGGGGTCTTCCTGGAGTACTGGACGCCGTCGACGTACCAGGTCACCGCGCCGGGTTCCCAGTCGACGGCGAAGGTGTGGAAGGCGTCGGCGAAGGCCTGGCCCGCGGGGAGGTTGTAGCTGCCGCTCAGCGGGTTGGCCCCGAAGTAGCCGGGGCCGTGGAGGCTGCCGAGCACCTGCCCGGGGACGCTGCCGACGTTCTCCATGATGTCGATCTCGCCGTTGGCGGGCCACTGGGCCCCTCCGGTGCCCAGCATCCAGAACGCGGGCCACATGCCCTTGCCCCGGGGGAGCTTCATCCGCGCCTCGAAGCGGCCGTAGGCGCGGGTGAAGGTCGCGGCGGTGGTCAGCTTGCCCGAGGTGTACTCGCACGAGCCGTACCAGCAGCCGAGTCCGGCGGGGTTGCCCTTGCGCGCGGTGATGACCAGGTTGCCCGCGCCGTCGTGGGCGATGTTCTCGTTGCCGGCCGTGTAGTACTGCCGCTCGTTGTTCCCCCAGCCGCCGCCGCCGACGTCCCGGCGCCACTTGGTGGTGTCGGGGCCGGCGCCGGAGGCGGCGTTGAACTCGTCCGACCACACGAGGGGGCCGGGGGCGGGTGCCGCCAGGGCCCGCTGGGCGGTGGTGCTCTGTGTGGTGGTGCTCTGCGCGGCGGTGGCCTGGGCACCCGCCGGGGAGGGGACGAGCGTGGCGGAGCCGAGGGCGAGGAGCGTCGCGGCCAGGAGGCCGCCGAGCCGCGCGCGCCGCGTCCGCGAGGAACCCTGTGAGTGGCCCGGTGAGTGGCCCTGCGAGTGGCCCGGTGAGTGGCTCCGCGAGGGGCGGGGGCCGGGAAGGGGCGCCGGGCTGGTGGGGATCATCGGCTGTTCCTTTCGATCCGGTGTCCGCTGGAAGCTGGAAGGGCTGAAAGAGCTGGGAGGGGGCGCCATCGCCTAGAAGCCGGCCGTGATGCGGGTGAACTCCCAGTTGGGCTGGGAGATGCCGCTGCACTCGGAGCCCGCGTCGCCGCCGGGGCAGGGACGGTCGCGGTTGACCGCCCAGTAGGCGAAGCGGGTCAGGCCCTTGGACCTGGCCCAGTCGCGGATCTGGGTCCAGGTCTGCGTGGTGGTCAGCTCGCCCTGGTCGGACAGGCCGTTCATGCCGGAGATGCCCATCCGGGCGTACGCCTGCGCGTCGGTCCAGCCGTTGGCGGCCTTGAGCGCGTTCTTCAGGCCCTCGGAGGCGCTGACGGTGGCGTTGTAGATGTTGGAGGCGCCGAAGTTGAACGGCATGATCGTGTAGTTGTCGATCGGCACGTTGAGCGCCCTGGCCTGGTTGATCAGGCGGACACCGGTCGAGCTGGGGCCGTTGATCCCGGTACCGATGGTGACGGCGATCTTGACGTTCGGGTTGTTCTGCTTGACGATCTTCAGGCCGTTGAGGATGCGGTCCTGGACGGTGAAGTTCTCGAACTCGTCGTTGTTCTCGATGTCGAAGTCGACGACCGCGGGGCCGACGGCGTTGATGACCTGCTGCACGGCTCCGGCGTAGGCGGCCGGGGTGGAGCAGTTCGGGCCGAGCTTGTTGCCCGACCAGCCGCCGAAGGAGACCTGGACGCTGCCGCCCGCGGCCTTGATCTGGTTGATCGCGGCCTGGTCGGTGCCGCCGGTCAGCGGCCTGGAGCCGTCCCAGCGCGGGGTGCAGCCGCCGCCGGACAGGATGAACGCCATGGTGAAGGACTTCACACCGGTGGTGCTCATGATCGTCGCCGGGCTCGGCGGGTTGCCCCAGCCCATGTAGAGGTACGGGGCCCCGGCCATCTTGCCGGCCGGCGGGGGGTCCGTGGGCGGGTTGCCGCCGTCGCTCGGGGCGTTCCACTTCTGGTTGGCGGTGCCGGTGCAGGTCCAGATCTGCAGGCGGGTGCCGTTGGCGCTGGACTGGCCGGTGGCGTCCAGGCACTTGTCGGCGGCCGGGTTCACCAGGTCTTTCGCCGCGCTGTAGGTCCACTGCTGCGCCGCGGTGCCGTTGCAGTCGTACAGCTGGATCTGCGCTCCGTTGGCGGTGGAGGCGGCGGTGACGTCCAGGCACTTGCCGAGGGCGCGCACCGTGCCGTCGCCGTTGCGGGTCCACTGCTGTGCCGAGCTGCCGTTGCAGTCGTACAGCTGGATGGGGGTGCCGTTGGCGCTGTTGGCGGCGGCGACGTCGACGCACTTGCCGCCGATGCCGGTGATCTGCCCGGTGGCGGCGGCGGCCGGCGTCGCGGTCGTCACGCCGGCGAGAGCGAGGACGACAACGGTGAACATCCCGCCGAGGGTGGTGGGAAGCGACATGCGACGGCGCCGGCGAGGCGACTGTCCGGTGTCCATGCGCGGATTTCCTTCCGTCTTGGGGAGCGACGTACGGGTGACGCCGCACCCCGGTGGGGACGCGACGCGCGCGTGACGTCACGACCCGTATCAGGGGGTGACATGCGGGTGGTGCCGGACGCGGCGAGCGTGCTTTCCGCGAGCGGCCGCACGGTGGCCCGGGGGGCGGGCCCGCCATACGGCGGCACGCGCTGCTCGGCGCGTCCTGGGCCCTGCCGCGACGGATACGGCAGGGAGAACGAAGCCTTCACGGGGCGGGGGGCGGCCAGTGCGCCTCACACTCGTGACGGGTGTGGTCAGGGCGGCGGGGCGAGCGTGATCACCACGCCCGCCGCCGTCCGGCGTCAGGGGAGCGAGTCATGGGGGTCCCTTCACGGCAAGGTCTCGCTTGCCCGGGACCTTAGGCCAGCCTTCATTCTCAAGTCAATACAAGGAGTAAAAAAAGCGTCACGGCTTCGGGTTCCGGATCGTGCGGAACGCTGTGAACTTGCGGTGAAAAGGAAAGTTTATTTACGGTGGAACTCCTGAAGGGAACGTTCCAGGAGACCGTGCTGTCAGGATCTTCTGTCAGGAAATCCCGGGGCGGGGGCCGGAGAGGCGCATGCGGTCCGGTGCGGCACCGGGCCGGCCACGGCACCGTGCGATCCGGTGCCGCGTGCGGTGCTCCGCGCTCGTGGCGGGACGCCGTCCCGGCCATCCGCGGCGTGGTGTTATTCGGTGTCCTTCCCGACTTTTCGTATGGTGTGATGTCCGGTATACGGCGAGCTCTCTCGCCCGCCGCCCGCCGATCGACAACAGTGGGGTTTCGCTCATGCTTCGTGGAGACAGGGTCCTGCTCAGGGCCATCACCAAGGAGGACCTGGTCCCGCTCCACCGGTTGAACGACGACGTGGAGACGGCGGCCGGAGCCACCACGACGCCCTGGGTTCCCGAGACGATCGACCAGGCCATCGCCCACTACGAGCGGCGCAAGCCCGATCCGGCCAACGTCGACTTCGCCATCCAGTCCCTCTCCGGGGACCTGCTCGGATCCGGCAACGTCTGGGGGATCGACACCCTCAACCGCAACGGGCACCTGGGCATCTCGCTGCTTCCCGAGGCGCGCGGCCGCGGCTACGCCCCCGACGCGCTGAGGCTGCTGTGCGACTACGCCTTCCGCATCCGCGGCCTGAACCGGCTGGGCCTGGAGACGCTCGCCACCAACAGCGCGATGATCGCCGCCGCCGAGAAGACCGGCTTCCGGCGCGAGGGCACGCTCCGCGAGCACGCCTGGGTGGCGGGGTCCTTCGTCGACGAGGCGCTGTTCGGCCTCCTCGCCTCCGAGTTCCACGATCTGCGCACCACGAAGGATCTGTGAGCGATGAGGACCTGGCTTCCGATCGGCCTCGGCGTCCTGCTCGTGCTGGCGGGCGGCCTCTGGGCGCTCCAGGGCCTCGGGTACGTGGGCGGCAGCTCCATGAGCGGTGCGCGGGAGTGGTTCTGGATCGGCCTGGCCACCCTCGCCGTCGGCCTCGTCCTCGCCGTCTCCGCCTTCCGCAGGGGCCGCCGCTCCCGGTGAGCGGAGCCGCCGGCACCGGCCGCCGTTCCCGCGCCGGCGACACGGCGCCGGGTATCGGTCAGCGGCGGTGACACGGCGCCGACGACCGGTCAGCGGCGGCGGTATGGCACCGGGCAATGGCGCCGACGACCGGTCGCCGGTGAGGGCTTCGCACGCCTCACGTTCGCACGCGTGACCCGGTTCAGGTGAACCCGGCCAGTTTGTAGAGGACCAGCGATCCGGCGACGGCCACGTTGAGGCTGGCCCCCGTGCCGATCATCGGGATCTCCACCGCGGTCTCGAGCAGGTCGAGGGCCTCCGGCGGGATGCCGTCACGCTCGTGGCCGAGGACGGCGACCGTGGGGCGGCGGGCCATGGGCAGGTCCGCGAGGCGGACGGCCTCCTCCGCCAGTTCCACGCCGAGGACGTGATGTCCGGCGGAGCGCTGGTCGGCGAGCCAGGTCAACGGGTCGCGCACCCAGTGCACGCAGGCCGGTCGACGCAGGGTGTTGCCCCGGTCCAGGGCCTCGGGGACCCAGGACAGGCGGGGCACGGCCATGCACGCGCCGACCGCGTCACAGGTTCGCAGCAGGGTGCCGAGGTTGAGCCCGTGCAGGGGCCACAGCGGGGCGACGTACAAGTGGCCGAGACAGCGGGGCGGGCGCGGGCGACGGGTCGCCCGCAGGTCCTTGCGGGTGCGGACCCGGATGGCGGGGCCGTTCACGACCGGTCGCGGAGGACCTCCGCGCGGGTGGCAGGAATCATGGTGGTGAACGCTTCAGCGGTGCGTCCGGACCATCGACGACGTCATCTCGCCCCCAGGGTAACGGCAGGGCTCGGGCAACGGTAGAGCCCGGGTAACAGCAGGGCTCGGATCGACCGGCAGGGCCCGGGTCGACGGCAGGGCCCGGGTAACGGCAGGGCCACCGCCGTCGTGTGAAGGCGGTGGCCCTACCGGTCCCGATGCCGCTCGGGTGCCCGCGGTCGTCGCGGCACCCGGTCCGCGCACCCGCGCGGGGCGGTGTGTCCCGTGCGGGTGCGCGGCGGGGTGTCCAGTGGGTGCCTAGCGTTTGCCGCCGGAGCCGTCGAGCCCGGCACGGCGCAGCGCGTCGGCCATCGCGCCGCTCGGCGCGTTGCGCTGCCTGCCGCCGCCGCCCTCCTGGCGCTGCCGGTCGCCGCGACCCTGCCCGCCCTGCCCGCCGCGTCCCTGCCCGCCGCCCTGCCCGCCGCCCTGCCCGCCGCCCTGCCCGCCGCCCTGCCCGCCACCGCGCCTGCCGCCGCCGTCGCCCTGGCGCTGCCCACCGCCCTGCTGGTCGCGCTGGTCGCGCGGCCCTCGGGGGCCTGAGGGCTTGACGTCGTCCTCCAGCCGGAGGGTGAGCGAGATGCGCTTGCGCGGGATGTCGACGTCGAGCACCTTCACCCGGACGATGTCGCCGGGCTTGACCACCTCGCGCGGGTCCTTGACGAAGTTGTGCGACAGCGCCGACACGTGGACCAGGCCGTCCTGGTGCACGCCGACGTCGACGAACGCGCCGAAGGCGGCGACGTTGGTGACCACGCCCTCCAGCAGCATGCCGGGCGTGAGGTCGGAGAGTTTCTCCACGCCCTCCTTGAAGGTCGCGGTCTTGAAGGCGGGACGCGGGTCACGGCCCGGCTTCTCCAGCTCGGCGAGGATGTCGGTGACGGTCGGCAGGCCGAAGGTGTCGTCCACGAACTCCTGCGGGCGCAGGGCCCGCAGCGCCGTGCCGTTGCCGATCAGGGACGCGAGGTCGCCGCCGGTGCTCTTCAGGATGCGCCGCACCACCGGGTACGCCTCCGGGTGCACGCTGGAGGTGTCGAGCGGGTCGTCGCCGCCGCGGATGCGCAGGAAGCCCGCGCACTGCTCGAAGGCCTTCGGGCCGAGCCTGGGGACCTCCTTCAGCGCCTTACGGGAGCGGAACGGGCCGTTGGCGTCGCGGTGCTGGACGATGTTCTCCGCGAGCCCGGAGCCGATGCCGGAGACGCGGGTGAGCAGTGGCGCCGAGGCGGTGTTGACGTCGACGCCGACCGCGTTCACGCAGTCCTCCACCACGGCGTCGAGCGAGCGGGAGAGCTTGGTCTCGGCGAGGTCGTGCTGGTACTGGCCGACGCCGATCGACTTGGGGTCGATCTTGACCAGCTCGGCCAGCGGGTCCTGGAGCCGCCTGGCGATCGACACGGCGCCGCGCAGCGACACGTCCATGCCGGGCAGCTCCTGCGAGGCGAACGCGGAGGCGGAGTAGACGGAGGCTCCGGCCTCCGACACCACGACCTTGGTCAGCCCGGGGACCAGCTTCACCAGCTCGCCGGCGAGCTTGTCGGTCTCGCGCGAGGCGGTGCCGTTGCCGATCGAGACGAGCTCGACGTCGTGCTTCCTCGCCAGCGCGGCGAGGGTGGCCAGCGACTGGTCCCACTGGCGGCGCGGCTCGTGAGGATAGATCGTGTCGGTCGCCAGCACCTTGCCGGTCGCGTCGACCACCGCGACCTTCACCCCGGTGCGCAGCCCGGGGTCCAGCCCCATGGTCGCGCGGCTCCCGGCGGGCGCGGCGAGCAGCAGGTCGCGCAGGTTCGCGGCGAACACGCGCACCGCCTCCTCCTCGGCTGCCTGCCACATGCGCATCCGCAGGTCGATGCCGAGGTGGACGAGGACGCGGGTGCGCCAGGCCCAGCGGACCGTGTCGGCCAGCCACGCGTCGGCGGGCCGCCCCTGGTCGGAGATGCCGAAGCGGTGCGCGATGCGGCCCTCGTAGGTGCCGGTGGGCTCCTGCTCGGGCTCCAGGGTGAGGGTGAGGATCTCCTCCTTCTCGCCGCGGAACATCGCCAGGATCCGGTGTGAGGGCAGCTTGGTGAACGGCTCGGCGAAGTCGAAGTAGTCGGAGAACTTGGCGCCCGCCTCCTCCTTGCCCTCGCGGACCGCCGCGACCAGGCGTCCCTTCGTCCACATCCGCTCGCGCAGCTCGCCGACCAGGTCGGCGTCCTCGCCGAACCGCTCGACCAGGATCGCGCGGGCACCGTCCAGGGCGGCGGCCGCGTCGGCCACCCCCTCGCCGACGAACGCCTCCGCCGCGGCCCGCGGGTCGACGGACGGGTCCGCCAGCAGGCCGTCGGCGAGCGGTTCGAGCCCCGCCTCCCTGGCGATCTGCGCCTTGGTCCGCCGCTTGGGCTTGTACGGAAGGTAGATGTCCTCCAGGCGGGCCTTGGAGTCGGCCGCCAGGATCTGCGCCCGCAGGGTGTCGTCGAGCTTGCCCTGGCCCTGGATGGACTCCAGGATCGCGGTGCGCCGCTCCTCCAGCTCCCGCAGGTAACGCAGCCGCTCCTCCAGCGTGCGCAGCTGCGTGTCGTCGAGCATCTCGGTGGCTTCCTTGCGGTAGCGGGCGATGAACGGCACGGTGGCCCCGCCGTCGAGCAGGTCCACCGCCGCACTCACCTGTCGCTCGCGCACACCCAGCTCTTCGGCGATCCGCTGATGAATAGACGTGGTCACGATCTCTCTTCCTCTGTGATGGCGGTCTCCAAGCTACCGCCTCACCCCCTGGAGGGCCGGAGAGCCGAGGGGACGAATCATCTGAGAGCAGGAAAAGAGCCGTGCGGCTGTACGGGGAGCGGCGAAATCAGGGCAGTACCTCGAGGTTGGGGGACAGCCGGGTCCACTCGACGGTCGCCCCGGCCGCGTTGCCGCCGGGGGTGCCGGTCACCCAGTGCGTGAGCTGGGGACTCTCCCTGCTGTCCTGGACCACCCAGGTCGCCCCGGTGTCGGCGCCGTCCCTGAACAGCCGGGCCGTCCCCGCGCTGTCCACCCGTACCTTCCAGGTCGCCGTCCGGCCGGCCGCGTCCAGCGAGTGGACCTTCTCCCAGACGGCGGAGCCTTTGCGCATCGTCCAGACCCCGCTCCGCTGCACGGTCAGCATGAGCCGCCTGGCGCCGTTCGCCACCTTCGCGCCGAGGCACACACCGTTGCCGGTACGCGGGTCGAGCGCGCTGTCGTCGTCCACCCGGCCGCGGAACTCCAGGGTGAAGTCGCATCCCTTGGAGGCGTCGAGGGGGAAGGACGCCCGGCACGCCGCGGTGCCGGTGCTCGCGAGCCGGAGCCCGCCACCCGCGATCCGCGCGCCGCCGGCCAGCGTCCAGCCCTTCGCGTTCGCGCCCGTGGTCCAGTCGCCCGCGGCGAGGGGCGCGCCGGAGAGGGGACGGGAGATGTCGAGCCTGGCGACCTTGATGTTGGTCTGGTTGTGCTCCCAGACGACGAAGAACCGGCCGGGCTCGTACTCGTCGGCGCTGGGGTAGACGTCCCATCCCCGGGCCGCGCCCTTCGTCAGGCGGGGGCCGTCGGCGAAGAGCCGCGCCGGCTCCCAGGGCTCGCCGGGCCGCCTGACCTTGTAGTAGAGCACCTCGCGGTACTGGTCGGGCTTGCTCGCCGAGGAGCCGGTGAACGGCCCGGCCAGCGTGTTGAAGATGGCCAGGTGGCGGCCCGCCGAGTCGCGCGTGAAGAACGTCTTGACGTAGTAGTTGGGCAGGTCCGCGTCCAGCCTCAGCGGCGACCACGTCAGCCCGCCGTCGGTGCTGGTCGCCGTGGCGCTGTGGGCCGCTCCCGAGCGGTAGCGGGCGTCGCGCGCCGCCGCCGAGGTGCCGCTCCTCAGGTCCAGGGCGCGGGTCACCATCACGAGCGTCCCGGGGTCGTCCTGGGAGAGCGCGATCTGCGGCTCCTCGATCGCCACCCCCGGCGGGTTCTCCGCCATCCCTCCGGAGGTCCAGGTCACCAGGTCGGCCGAGCGCAGCACGCCCGCCCTGTTCGTGCCGTCCGAGTGCCGCCAGTACGGCACCAGCCACACGCCGCCGAACCGCAGCGGCCTGCCCGCGACGACCACGCCCCTGCCGTTGTCCGGCACGTCGACGGTGACGGGGAAGGCGGTCCACGTACGGCCGCCGTCGGTGCTCCTCCTGACGGCCGGCGAGGTGGGGAAGCCGTCGACCTCGCCCTCCCGGTCGCGGTCGCGCTCGACGGAGATCACGCCGAGCAGCGCGTACAGCGTGCCCGCGTCGTTGAGGAGGATCACGTAGTGGTAGCGGGTCGTCGCGGTGGCGGCGGCGAGCGTGCCCACCGTCCAGGTCAGGCCGCCGTCCTGCGAGCGGGCGCACATGATGGAGCCCTGGTCGGTCGGCGCCGGGTCCCGCGCGTCCCGGACCCCGGCCCGCCAGGCGACCACCAGCCGCCGGTGGTCCAGGGCGACGATGTCGGGAACCCTGTTGCCCTCGTGGGCGAGCTCCCCGTCGGGACTCCTGTCCACCGTGCCGTACACGGTGACGGGAGGGCTGACGTCCGATCCGACGATCTCGGTTTCCGGCCACGGCATGGATCACAGCGAACAGGGGGCGGATGGACGGGAGGTTGCCGGAGGGTGAAGCCTGCCCGGCCGTCGTCCCGCGCCCGGGAACGGTGCCGTCCCGCGCCCGCTCCACGTCCGTCCCGGGGGCGGGAATGTCCAGCCAATGAAAACCGTTATCATCGGCATCGTGCGACCCGCCAACCCGAGAGGAGCCGACCGTGGCCAGGAACGAGGTGCGCTCAGTGATCAAGCTGAGGTCGACCGCGGGCACCGGTTTCACCTACGTGACCCGCAAGAACCGGCGTAACGACCCCGACCGGCTCACCCTCGTCAAGTACGACCCGATCGTCCGCCAGCACGTTCCGTTCCGAGAGGACAGATAGTCATGAAGAAGGGCATCCACCCTGACTACCGCCCGGTCGTCTTCCGCGACCCGAGCGCCGGTTTCGCCTTCCTGACCCGTTCGACCGTCGGCAGCCGCAAGACCGTCGAGTGGGAGGACGGCAACGTCTACCCGGTGGTCGACGTCGACGTCTCCTCGGCGAGCCACCCCTTCTACACCGGGCGCAGCCGGGTCGTCGACACGGCCGGGCGCGTCGAGCGCTTCAAGCAGCGCTACGCCAAGCGCTGACGCCGGACCGATCCCGGCCGGTCCGGCCGGCCGGGGCCGCGTCTCGCGTCTGCCCTCCACCGGCGTCTCGGGTCTGCCCTCCACCGGGGTACGCGGCGGCGGTGGGAGTGCCGCGTACGGTCCGAGCCGGTGGGAGCCCGGGCAGGGCCGCCGGTCCCGTCAGCCGCAGGTGATCTCGGTGAAGGTCGGGGGAGTGGCGGCGGCTCCCACGAAGCCGATGTCGGAGACGGTCTCCCCCGGCGGCAGCGACGGCTTCTCCACAGGAGCGTGGATCATCGCGACGGGACCGCTCTGCATGTGGGTACCGTTCCAGGACTGCCTGAAGGTCGCCTCGCGCGGCTGCATCCACTGGATGTACCAGTCACGCATCGGCTGGTCGGTGGTGTTGCTGATCGTCGCGGCGCCCCGGTAGCCACCCGGCCATGACTCCACCAGGGTGACCGTCGCCCGGCACCTCGCGGAGGCCTTGGCGGTGGTGTCGCGCTTGGAGGTTCCGTGAACGGGCGTGGAGGGCGAGGACGCCTGGGTGTCTTCGTGAACCGACGGGGATGCCGGGGTGTCTCCGTGAACCGACGGGGACGCCGGGGCGTTGGGGGAGGGCGCGGAGGGCGCGGAGGGCGGGTGCGCCACGGCGTGCCCGCCCTCCGCCGTCCGGCCGGCGCAGGCCGCCGCGACCAGGGCCACCGCCGCTCCGAGCGAGACGAGACCCAGCAATGGGGCGATCTTCGTGGTGGGCGGCACGGGACTCTCTTCCGTCCTTTCACGAGGCGCGGCGGTCCGGCGGTTCGCCGGCCGGTCCGCCCCCGCTCTGTTCTGCCGGACCGGCACAACAGAGCGGGGGCGGGCGCGGGTCGGTCCCCGCCGGTGCGTACCGGCGGGGACCGCGTCCCGCTAGGGGCTGGTGCAGGTGACGGAGGGGGAGCCGCTGGTTCCCGTCCCGGTGAATCCGAAGGTGGTCGAGGCGCCGCCCGCTATCGTGCGGTTCCACTCGGCGGGCTTGGCCGTGACGGTGGACCCGGACGTGGTGTGCGTGGCGCTCCACAGGCTGTTCACCGCGCTGCCGCTGTTGAGCGTCCAGCTCGCCGTCCAGCCGTTGAAGGCGGCCGTGCCCGTGTTCCTCACGGTCACCTCCCCCTGGAAGCCGCCCGACCAGGTGGTGACGGTCCGGTAGGTGGCGGTGCACGCGCCGGGTCCGGGCGTCGGCGTCACGGTCGGAGTGGGAGTGGGGGTGGGGGTGGGGGTCACAGTGGGGGTGGGGGTGGGCGTCGGGTCGGTGCCCGTCCGGCCGACGCCTGTCACCTCGCCGTTGCCGCCGTCGAAGACGACGTCGGAGCAGTTGTAGAACGTCTCCGCGCTGTCGGAACGCTTCCACACCGAGTAGATGATGTGCCGGCCGGACTTGCCCGACGGGAGCCTGGCGTTCCAGTAGTAGTGGGCGTCGTTGGTGCCCGGCGAGCCGACGCTCTGCGGGTGGTCGGCCGTGTGGAACGGCTCGCTCTCCAGGTCGTCCCAGGTCAGCGCCCGGTTGGGGTTCCAGCCGTCCTTGGTGATGTAGAGGTAGAACCAGCCGGGGTGCGCGGCCCACTTGTTGTACTTGAACTGGATGGACGCGCCCGAGGTCAGGTGCGTCACCGGCCAGTTGGCGCTCGGGAGGTCGAACCCGCTGTAGCCGGGGTTGCCGCCGCTGCACACCTTGCCGTCGGGGATGAACCCGCGGGTTCGCCCGGCTCCGTCGGACCGCAGCAGGCTGAACCAGTTGTACAGCGAGTTGGCCCCGCTCTGGGCCACCGCCGCCGAGCACGCCTGGTTGATCGGCACGATGTTCCCCTGCGGGGAGAGACCGTCCTGCCAGCAGAAGAAGGTCCGGCTGCCGGGCGTCATCATGGCGCCGTGCGCCGAGGCCGGTAGGGGAACGAGGACGACGGCAAGAAGCGCGGTCATGAACGTGACCACACCGGCGACAGCCATACTTCGCCATTTACTCACAGAATTACCCTCCCTTTCGAGGGGTGACGAGTCGCTGATCAATGGCGGTGAGGCGCTCACGCGAGACGGACTCTAGGTCGCCGATCCCGGCATGTAAACGGAGTGTTTCTCCCGTGGTGCGGCAACGGCTCGTCGTACCAGCTCAGGGAGGAGGCGCGGTGGTTTCGCGGGATGAAAGGTTCACGGCCGGAGCGTGTCCCGGCGGGATTTTCCCGCTCGGGCCTCCCGGGAGACAGGAGAACCAGGAGAAACGGGAGAACGAAAAGACCGGCCGGAAGGGTGTTCCGGCCGGTCTTCGCGGTGAGGGCGGGCCCGGGGTGAATTCCTTTTCCCGGTACGGCTCCGGTACGGCTACCGCGTGCCTCCCGCCGCGACCTTCTCCAGCGCGGGGCCGGAGAGCCGGTACCTGTCCCATTCGTCGACGTGTTCCGCGCCGATCGCCCGGTAGAAGTCGATGGCCGGGGTGTTCCAGTCGAGCACCGACCACTCGAAGCGGCCGTAGCCGCGCTCCACGCAGATGCCCGCCAGCGTGGCGAGCAGCTGCTTGCCGTACCCGCCACCCCGGTGCTCGGGGTGGACGAAGAGATCCTCGAGGTAGATGCCGTGGGTGCCGAGCCAGGTCGAGTAGGAGACGAACCAGATCGCGAACCCGGCGGTCCTCTCCCCGTCGACGGCGATGTGGCAGAACACGCTGGGAGAGGGGCCGAAGAGCGTCTCGTGGAGCATGTCGGCGGTGGTCTCGACCTTGTCCAGCGCTCTCTCGTACTCCGCGAGTCCGCGGATCATGTCGATGATCGCCGGTACGTCGTCCGGCGTTGCGGGGCGAATCATGCCCGCAGTCTAGGCGCGGGCCGAGGACGAGCCGACCTTGAAAAAGGATTTTTGGTGATAAAACGTGTTATATAGGGCCACTTGGCTGGACGGGGGGTTCCTCCCGTAAGTTGTCTGCTGATCGAAGTGCGGGTCGTTGAGAGAGGTGGGTCACCATGTCGACAGAGCCCAACGGGGAGCGGTTGGCGGAGCTCAGGCAGGCGTTCGCGGCCATCGACACCGATGGCGACGGGTTCATCACGGAAAGCGAGTTCGGTGAGCACTTTCCCGCCCTGCCCGCCGAGGCCATCGGGTCGCTGAACCAGAACGGCGACTCTGACGGCGACGGCCGGTTCTCCTTCGAGGAGTTCGTCCGCCTGGTCGCCCGCGACTGATCCGTCTCCGGCACCCGGCAGCGGCCCTCTCACCCGCTGCCGGAACCGGCGGCCTCTTCCGGGGCGGGTGCCGTCGTACCCGCCTTCCCTCCCGGCGTCTTCGCTCAGGACCTCCGCGGGCCACCGGCGGTCGGGGTCAGCGCGAGACGGGGACGACCCCGTCGGAGACCTCGCGCAGTGACTCCTCGACGGTGGAGTCGATGGGGAACGCCTCTCGCAACCTGGTCAGGTCGAGCAGGCGGCCGAGGAATCCGTGCACGCCGACGAGGCGCAGCCAGCCTTTTCGCTCGTAGGCGCGCCGCAGGCTCGTCAGCAGCACCCAGATGCCCGTGGAGTCGCAGAATCCCAGCCCCGTCGTGTCGACGACGAGGCAGACGTGGCCGCGCCTCATGAAGTCCGCGAGCCTCTCCTCCAGCAGAGGCGCCGATGACTTGTCCAGATCGCCGATCAGGGTCACCACGGAGAAGTGTGGATGCGCATCCACAGTGACGGATAGTCGAGTCATATCGCCCCGCTGTCTACGGCAGTTGGAGACAGCGCCCTGTCGGGAGCCGTACGAAGGACGGGTGCCATTGGCCCCCACCGTACGCCCGTGGCTCATGACAGTTCAACAAGTGATTGCGAACAATCGGTGGTCAGGAAGGCCGGTGGCCGGGCGCCGAGACCTGTTCCCGGCACCTGGCCGGGACGTCATCACCCCAGGTCGGCGCGGTCGAACGGGCCTCGGCGTCCTCACCGCGGCCGCCCACGCGGAGTGACGGGCGAGGACCCGTCGCGGGGCACCGTTTGCCCTGTCCGGCCTCGGGCACGCCAGGGGGATGGGAACCACTGATCCGGCGGTGCTCACCGTCAACGCGGGATCGTCGAGCCTCCAACTCCACCTCGTCCGGGACGGGCGGGTCCTGCGCACCGAGCACAGCGAGCAGAGCCCCGACCCCGCGACGGCCGAGCGGGCGATCGCGGACTTCCTCGACGCCGCCCCCGGCGCCGGCCCCGCCGCGGTCGGCCACCGCCTCGTCCACGGGGGCGAGGCGGTACGCGAGCCGGCGGTCGTGGACGACGGCGTGCTGGAGGCGGTACGGGAGTACGCCGACCTCGCCCCGCTGCACGTGCCGCCCGCCCTCGCGCTCGTCGAGGCCGCCCGGCGCAGGCTGCCCGACGTCCCGCACGTGCTCTGCCCCGACACCGCCTTCCACGCGGGACTTCCCGACGGCGCCGCCACCTACGCGCTGCCCGCCGAGTGGCGGAGCCGCTACGGCCTGCGCCGCTACGGCTTCCACGGCCTGTCGTACGCCTGGGCGCTGGGACGGGCCGCGGAACTGCTCGACCGGCCCGGGGAAACCCTGCGGGTGGTGCTGGCCCATCTCGGCGGAGGCTCCTCGGTGTGCGCCGTCCGCGAGGGGCGCAGCGTGGACACCTCGATGGGGTTCACCCCGCTGGAGGGGGTCCCGATGAGCAAGCGGTCGGGGAGCGTCGATCCCGGCATGCTGCTGTGGCTGCTGTCCGGTTCCCGGCTCACGCTCGACGAGCTGCGCGACGGCCTGGAACACCGGTCGGGGCTGCTCGGGCTCTCGGACGGCAAGTCGGGCGACACCCGGGAGCTGGTCGCCTCCGGGGATCCCGCCGCCGCGCTGGCCCTGGAGGTGTTCGAGCACCGGGTGAGCCGGGAGATCGCCGCCGCCGCGACGAGCCTGGACCGCCTCGACGCGCTCGTGTTCACCGGGGAGATCGGCTGGGACCAGCCGGAGGTCCGCGAGGCCGTCTGCCGCAGGCTCTCGCTGCTCGGTGTCGAGCCGCCCGCCCGTACCGACCTCGACGCCGACGGCACGGTCAGCGCGCCCGGCGCGTCCGTGCCCGTGCTGGTGGTCCGGCCGAGAGAGGAACTGCAACTCGCCCGGGAGACGCTCGGCGCGCTCGGCCGGCATGCGCGAGGATCCGGCGCGGGGTCCGGTCACCGTTCGGGGAGCCGTCCGGGGAAGGCGGGGAGTGACCGTGACTCGTGATCTCGTCAGGGGCGCCGGGAGCGGCGTCCTCGCCACCGCGGCGATGAGCGCGGTGATGCTCGCGGGAGACCGCGCGGGTCTCATGGGCGATCAGCCGCCCAAGAGGATCGTCCGCGTCCTGCTGCCGGGTCACAGGCACCGGCCCAAGCGGGGAGAGCGGGTGCTGGGCGCGATCGCCCACTTCGGTTTCGGCGCCGCGGGCGGGGCCGCGTTCGCCCTGCTCTGCGGGGGACGCCGTGCCCCGGTGACGCTCGGGGTGGCGTACGGGCTGGCGATCTGGTTCGTCAGCTACCAGGGCTGGGTGCCGAAGCTGGGAGCCCTGCCCCCGATCCCCGAGGATCGGCCGGGGCGTCAGGCGGTGATGGCCGCCGGCCACGTGGTGTACGGCGCGACGCTCGCCCTCGCGGCGAACGGCCTCCGCCGCGAGACCTGACGGCCCGCACGACACGTACCGGGTTTCGACACGTACCGGGTTTCGCGGTGAACGGTCTTCCCCGGTCGGGGTTTCGCGGTGAACGGTCTCCCGCGTTCGGGGCCGGCGGGTTCGCCCGCGGGGCGGCCCGCCCCTTCCGTGTCCCTGCCGGGAGGGAACGGGGCGGGCCGTCACGCTGATCGCGGAGACGGTGGAACGGTCTGCCCCGCGAAGGGGATCCCGTCCTACGAGCGGTCACCGAGATACTAGGAGGTGGACACCGAGGCCGAGGCCGAGACCGGCTGCCCTGCCGAGAGCGTCTGCCGCATCGGCTTGCCGACGGCGCTACGCGTCGCACCGGGGGCTTCCGGCGCCTCCTGGACGTCCGCGGGGTTGATCCGGCCGCCGTGCTCGTCGTGGTGGTCCGCGTCCGCGTCGTCGAACCACACGCCGCCGTCCGCGAGGTAGCGGAAGCGGATGGGCTGCCGTGCGGGGACCATCAGGCTCACCTGGTAGGTGCCGTCGTCCCTGCGCTGCATGGGATGGGCATAGGGGTCCCAGTCGTTGAAGTCGCCGACCAACGAGACTCCTCCGACGGTCGGGCTCTCCGTTATGCTGAAAGTCAGCTTGACCTGGCCGTTCTTGGTCGGCTTACCGCGCTTGATCACTGAAATCCTCCTGACATCACTGTCTCCGTGCGTAACGTGCCGTGATCTTGGTTGCGGAAAGACGTGAAGATCACGCCAACTACCGGATCGCGCCGACATGGACGTGACGCGACCAGGAGGCCGACGCCCAGTCACGGCCGAGCCGTCGATCCATATGGATCGTTACCGCCTGTAGCGGCAGGACAACCCGGACAGACCGATATTTGATCGGCATCACGTCCGACCTTGACCCGGCCATGATGGTTGACCGGCCCCGGCCGGAGACGGGCACGCGTCGGCCAGGATGGTGGGGTGAACATTGGGGTGAACATAAGGCCGATCTCCCCGTCGTCGCTGGTGGAGGAACTCGCCGATCGGGTGGCCGCGCGACCCCGCGACTCCTGGGTGCGCGTCGCGCTCGACGGGGCTCCGGCGGCGCGGCCGGAGGACCTCGCCGACGCGCTGGCAGACCCGCTCCGGCTCCGCGGCAGGGAGGTGCTCCGGGTCTCCACCGCCGACTTCCTGCGCCCGGCCTCGCTCCGCTTCGAGTACGGCCGGACCGACCCGGACTCCTTCTACTCCGAGTGGTTCGACTACGGGGGACTGGCCAGGGAGGTCCTGAGACCGCTCGACCCCGGGCGGTCGGGGAAGGTGCTGCCCACGCTGTGGGACAGCGTCGTCGACAGGGCCACCCGCGCGCCCTACGTCACGGTTCCCCCGGGCGGGGTGCTGCTGCTGGCCGGACCCCTGCTGCTGGGCCGGGGGCTGCCGTTCGAGCTGACCGTGCATCTGCGGCTCTCACCGGGCGCGCTCGCCCGGCGCACCCCGGACGAGCAGCGCTGGACGCTGCCCGCCTACGCGCGCTACGAGGAGGAGGTGACCCCGGCGGAGGTCGCGGACGTGGTCGTCCGCGTCGACGATCCGAGACATCCGGCCCTGGTCACCTTGTCATGAGCGGAGGCAGGACGCGTCCCTCGGACGCGCCCTGCCTCCGATCGTCCAACGGCGGGGCTACACGCCCGCGCGCGAGGGAATCCTGCCCTCGGCGTCGGAGTACGAGCCGCGGAGTGACTCCTGCTCGATGGAGGACCGCATCTCCTCGCGGTTCTCCTCCAGGCGCAGGGCGACTCCCATCGCGAAGAAGGTCGGCGCCCACTCGCCGATGAAGATCCCCCACCGGTCCGCCCGGTCGACTCCCGCGCTCTCCTTCGAGTTCGACGTGAACCACACCGCGACCGACGCGCCGATCGAGGCGAGCCCGGCGACGTACATCATGCTGGACTTCACGCCCATCTTGTGAAGCATATTGATCATTTCATCCCCCTGATGATGGTTCGTTCTTATGGTTACCCCGGGAAATCACGGATAACCGAATGTGACGAACCGCAGGTGGTGGCATCTCCGGGCGTGCGGGTCCCGCCATCCTACGTCGTCTCGCGCGGTCTCGCGCGGTCGCGGTCGTTCTCCCCGCCGAGGCGTTTGAGAAGGTCCTCGCGCCTGGCTTCGAGCTCGCCGACGAGGATCTCCTGCTCGTCGGCCTGGTTGATCATCATCGACCGCTCGGTGGGGTCGGTGGGGCCGACCTCCCCGACCTGCCTTCGCATGTCGGCGACCTCGGCACGCAGTCTCTCCAGGTCCTCTTCGACCTGCCGCAGTTCTTCCTGAAGGCTCATTCGCTGTCCATACCCCTGCTTTCGGCCTCGACTCCACGGTTCCGGCCGGCTCACCCGGTCCAACTCGCCGGTCCAACTTGCCGGTCCCGCTCGCAAGGCCCGCGATCCCGGCGGCCGGGAGGCGCTCCGCGCGGTGGCGGGAACCCGGCCGGCCCGGCCGGTGTACCTCCCGCATGAGAAGAATCCTTTTCCTCCTGGCGTTCATCGTCCCCCTGCTGGCCCTCGGCGCCCCGGCACGGGCGGGAGGCTGGGCACTCACCGTGATGGACCCGGTCCCGGTGACGAGCCCGGACACGACGTACACCCTCGGCTTCTGGCTGCTGCAGCACGGCACCCACCCGTACGAGGGCGACGACCTGGGTGAGGTCGCGCTGAGGTTCACCGACGGCAAGAGGAGCCTCACGTTCTCCGGCGTGGCGCTGAAGGAGCCCGCCCACTACGCCGCCGCGGTCTCCCTGCCCAAGGGCACCTGGGAGGTGGAGGGGATCCAGGGCTGGTTCTCGCCCTACCGGATCGGCACCCTGACGGTGCCCGGCGGGCTGAAGGTCGCCCCGGTTCCCGAGGACCTCAGGCGGTCGATCGCCGCCCAGCCGCAGCGGGATTACTGGGGCGTGATCCGCCCGCCGGGCGTCCCCCTCGGCGACGGCGTTCCCTCCGAGTCCGCCGGCCCCACGCCCGCCGCCACCCCGGCGGCGGCGCCCGCCGGAGGCTCGCCGGTGGAGACGGCCACCGTCGCGGTCGTGGAGCAGGAAACCTGGTGGCGGCCCCCGTACGTGCTTGCGGCGCTCGTGGGGATCGCCGCTCTCACGGCTCTCGTCTACCGGGTACGGCGACGCTGACCGCCGGGATCGGCGGAGCCTCACCCACGGGTCGGATCGGCTCGGCCCGGATCGGCGGAGTCTCGTCTGCGGCCCAGGTCAGCGGAGCAGGGATCTCGCCGTCGGCGTCAGGTTCAGTCGCTCGGGAGGAGCGACCAGGCGCGCCGACAGCTCGGGAAGCACCTCCCGTGTCCACCTTGCCGAACGTGCGAGCAGCGCGGCGTGCTCGTCGTGCCGTTCCCGGCTCGCGAAGGCGGAGAACCACACGAAGACGTCCTCGCCGGTCCGTACCGGCAAGGCGGGGTAGGTGTTCTCGGCGTGTTCGGTCCGCAGGCGGGCCAGCGGGGCGGCGCCCGTCTCCGCCAGCAGCGGTGCCACCCGGTCATCGAAGAACCGGGCGAACTCGTCGCCGGGTACGCCCGGGTGGCAGACGGTCGCGGTGAACCACGACGAGGTCGCCTCGTCGTTCGCCGGGGGACCGGCCGTCGCCGCGCCGCCCGGCGCGGGGCGGGCGGCGCCCGACAGGTCGAAGCCCGCTCCCGGGGCCGCCGGACGGAGCAGCAGGACGTCGTCCGAGTCGATCATCGTCCCGTTGGCCTCGTCGCGGTGGGTCCTCCACACCGGTCCTCCGTAGAAGGCCGCCAGCGCCGCGGCCCGCGACTCCATGTCGCGGAACCCGCGCAGCCAGACGAACCTCTCCGGGTCGTCCCGGTCGCGGAACTGGCCGACGACGCGCATGCCCACGGCCTCCTGGGACTCGACGAACTCCCTGTCGAACAAGGTGACCAGGTCGTCCCTCCTGCCGGGGTGCAGCGTGTACCGCCTCAGTTCGAGGATCGGGCAGCAGGTGTTCTGCGCCTGCCCGTGACGGGCGTCGTTCGTCACCGTGGTCGGTCCTTCCCGGAGCTGCTCAGTGGTGCCCGCATGCTAGGAGCGGGTCACTGACACCTTGCGTCAGTGACCCGCTCCCGTGGCCGGGCCGCCACCGTCGCGTCCGGCCGGTTCGAGCGCGGAGCCCGCGACACGCGAGGTGTCACGGGCTCCTTCGCCGCCGGTCGTGTTCCCGTCAGTCGTCGTCCTGGTCGTTCTGGTCGTCGTCAGTGTCGTTGGCGTCATCGGCGGCGTCGGCGGCCCGCTCGGCGGCGGTCTCGGTCTCCTGGTCCTGCTCCAGGATCGCGCCGGTGGTGGCGTCGATGTCGAACTCGTGCTCGACATCACCCTCGAGGAGCTCGATCTCCCAGCTGGTGGGAGTCTCGTCGCCGTCGAACTCGGCCTTGACGAGCTTGGCGCCGGGCACCTTGTCCTGAGCGATCTTGATGGCCGCGTCCCGCTTGATCTTGGCCTCCGCCTCGCCGGGCGCGGGGGGCGGGGTGGCGGTCTGGGTCCCGGGCGTCTCGGTCGCCGGCGCGGGAGTCGTCGCCGTACCGCTGGGGGCCGGGGTGGGCGTCGCGGTTCCGGCGAAGGCTACTGCGCCGCCTCCGGAGACGACGGCGAGAAGTCCGGCGGCGGCGATGGTGAGTTTCGTCGTGTTTCGCATGTCCCCGAGCTTGCCGGGGCTCCCGTTAGCGGCACGCTGCGGAAACCCTAAAGGCAGGTTAAGACCGTCGAGCGGTTCCGGCTCCCTGTCCTCCCGTCCCCCTCCGCCTTCCCGTGCCCCTTCGGCGCGACCCGGTCGCCGGGAGCGCGCGGGAGTCCAGGGCCAGGATCGGAAGGTGGCCGCGGGAACATCACGAATGGGGTCTTGTCGAAGTGCGGTCGGAGGATCACTGTCGGAGCAGGGGGGTTCCGCGACCCTGGAGGATCGCCATGACCGAAGTCACCCGGTCCCATCCGCTCGGAGTCAGCCGCCCGGATCTCGCCGTGGCGGACCTGCCCGAGCCCGAGGAGGTCTTCGGAGTCTCCCGGCTCGGCAGGAAGGAGTTGTTCAAGTTCGCCGTCGGTCCCAGCCTCATCGCGCTCGGCATCTCCATCGGCAGCGGCGAGTGGCTGCTGGGGCCGCAGGCCGTCGGCCAGTACGGGTTCGTCGGGGTGGGCTGGGTCATCCTGATCTCGGCCGTCCTGCAGACCTTCTACAACGTCGAGTGCTCGCGCTACGTCGTGGCCACCGGTGAGGCGCCGGTGGTCGGCTGGGGGCGGGTCCCGCCCGGCTTCCGGCTCTGGGTGCCGCTCTCGGTCTTCGTCGTGATCTTCGCGTTCATCGCCGGAGGCTGGGCCGCCGCCGCCGGCCAGGGCGTCTACGCGCTCGTCCACGGGGAGGTCGCGCCCGCCGGGGCCGAGGAACCCCGGCTGTGGGCGATCGGCCTGCTCCTGCTCGTCTTCGTCATCACCGCCGCCGCCCGCAAGATCAGCCGGGTCCTGGAACTCGCCAACTGGGGCATGGTCGGCACGATCCTGGTCGCGCTGCTGCTCGTCGACCTGTTCGTGGTGCCGTTCGAGATCTGGTGGGACGCGATCCGCGGTTTCGTCACCCCCGCGGCGCCACCGGCGGGGATCACCGCCACCCAGCTCGGCGCGCTGGCCGGGTTCACCGCGCTCGCCTCCGGGCTGAACTGGTACGTCATGGGCCACTACCGCGACAAGGGCTACGGCATGGGCTACCGGACCGGGTTCATCGCCGGGATGCGCGGGCCGAAGAGCGAGCTGCTGGCCAGCGGCGTGACCTTTCCCGACGACGAGGCCAACGCGGTCCGCTGGCGCCGCTGGTACCGCCTGCTGATGATCGACATGTGGGGCGTCTTCTTCGTCGGTGCCGTCCTCGGGATGCTGCTGCCCACCATCCTGATGTCCAGGGCGGTCGAGCTGTCCGGCGAGCGGCCGACCCAGGAGAACGTCCCGACGTTCGTGGCGAGCGCCCTGGGCGACGAGTACGGCCAGGCCATGTTCGTCGGCGCGCTGGTCCTGGGGGTGCTGATCCTCTTCTCCACCCAGCTCGGCATCTTCGAGGCGATGGTCCGGGTGGTGACCGACGCCGCCCACGCCACCAGTCCCCGGCTGCGGGTGCTCATCGAGGGTGATCCCCGCAGGTTCTACTACCCGTTCATGTTCGGGCTGCTGGTGGTCATCGCCGTCGTCCTGCACCTGGCACTCCCGGTGAGCCTGGTGCAGTGGTCGGCCAACATGTCCAACCTGGGCGCGCTGATCTATCCGTTCATGCTCATGTACCTCAACGCCAGGTTGCCCCGCCCGGCACGTCCCCGCTGGTGGCACTACGTGATCCTGGTGCTGAACTTCCTGTTCTTCGGCTTCTTCTTCGTCAACTTCATCGCCGACTTCATCGGCGATCCGCTGGTCACCTTCTGATCCCTCCCCGGCCCGGCCGCTCCCGTCCTGGCCGGTCGTGTTCCCGCGTCCCCTGTCTCCGCCCCTGTCACCGCGTCCCCCTCGGACCTCCGTCCCGGGGACGCGGTGCGACGGCGGGGGAGGGGGGCGGGTGACGTCGGCTGAACCCGGCACGCCGGTCCTGCGTACCTGCTGGCGAAAGCGACCTCGAAACCGGTGGCGCGAGGCTGGACCCGAGTCGTGGTCCCGGCTCGCGGCCGGGCGCGATCCGCCGTCGTGCCCGCCCGCCCTCGATGACGCGGACCTCCACGCTGGAAGGATTGGGATGGACGACATCACGGCCTCCGTCGGGACTCTTCGCCCCCGCTCCGGGGCCTCGTGCCCCTCGTGGTGCGAGCGCGAGCACTCCACCACGTACGTCACCCACGCGGCCGACATCGCCGAGTTGCGCAACCCCGACGGGTCCACGGTGACCGTCACGCTCTCCCAGCACGTCCAGCCGGGGTACGTGGGGGAGCAGGTGGTGCGCGTCTACACCTGCCTCGGTGAGGAGACCGGCATCGCCGACCTGTCTCCGGGCTCCGCCGAGGCGGTCGGGCGCTCGATCGTCTCCTTCTCGCCCGACGGATCCATGCGCGCGTACGGGCGCGCCCTGCAACGGGCCGCCGCCCACCTGCTGCTTCCCGGGCTGGAGGTGTCCCGCGACGGGACTCCGGCGGCGAGGCCGGTCAAGGGGCCCGGCCGGTCCTCCGCCGAGTCGCCCTCGCAGGAGAAGCTGTTCAGGATCGCGTTCCTGTCCGGCTATCTCAACGTGACGAGCGCGCCGGGACCGTTGAGCGGGGGCGTGGTCGAGCGCCGTCTCAGCCGGGTGCTGTCGCCGAGGGAGACGAGCGAGCTGTGCGACATCGTGCGCGGTATGTTGTCGCGCCGTGCCGCCGCGAGCCGGGGAGCCTTCCGCGGCGACGCGCACGGCGCCATGCGCGAGGACACGTACGATCTCGCGTCGGGCCTGTAGCGCCGAGCGACCTCGCGTCGGGAACGTGACGCCGAGAGGTTTCGCGTCAGGACCGTGGCGCCGAGGAGTTTCGGACACGGTCTGCCGGGCGAGAAAGCGGCAAAAAGGAGATTTGTCTCGATTTGCACTTGCGGTTGCAAGTGCAGACGCAAGTGCGTGCGCAACGGAGCTGTGCGAAACGCGTTGTATATGTGAAACTGTGGCACCCTAGGAAGGTGCGACAGGGAGCCCACATGGCCAGACAGACCGCGGAAGAAAGCGGCGAGCAGGGCGGCGTTCTCGCGTACGCGGGCGGTGGCGGTCCCACTATCCTGCGGATTCTTCTGGGGGCCCAGCTGCGGAGGCTGCGCGTCGCCAAGGACATCACCCGAGAGCAGGCCGGTTACGCCATCCGCGCCTCCCACGCCAAGATCAGCCGGCTGGAGCTCGGGAGGGTCGGTTTCAAGGAACGCGATGTCGCGGACCTGCTGACGATGTACGGGGTGACCGATACCCAGGAAAGGGCTCCGCTGCTCACGCTGGCCCGCCAGGCCAACGCCCCCGGCTGGTGGCACAAGTACGGAGACCTGCTCCCCAACTGGTTCGAGGTCTACGTCGGGCTCGAAGAGGCCGCCTCGATCGTCCGGACCTACGAGGTGCAGTTCATCCCCGGCCTCCTGCAGAGCCCCGAATACGCGCGGGCCGTCATCATGCTCGTGCACGGCGGCGCCACCGCGGACGAGGTCGACCGCCGCGTCGCGCTCCGCCTGGCCCGCCAGGAGCGTCTGACCAGGCCGGACGCCCCGACGCTCTGGGCCGTGATGGACGAGGCCGTGCTGCGGCGGCCCATCGGCGGGCCCCAGGTGCTGCGCGCCCAGATCGACCACCTGCTCGAGGTCGTCGAGCTGCCCAACGTCAGGCTGCAGATCATGCCGTTCGACCGGGGCGGTCACGCCGCGGCCGGTGGCCCGTTCTCCATCCTGCGCTTCCCCGAGCGGGACCTGCCCGACGTGGTCTACATGGAGCAGCTGACGAGCGCCCTCTACGTGGACAAGCTCGAGGAGACCGACCATTACATGCAGGTCATGGACCGTCTGTGCATCCAGGCGTACTCCGTCTCCGAGAGCAGGGAGTTCCTGCGCGAGCTCCGCGAGGAGCTCCCGGACTGAACCGTGCTTGGCATGGTTTCAGGGGAATTGCGATGTCTGATGACTGGGAGCTGACTTGTCCAGTTATTGGGCGAAATATCGGTTCATGATCTAAAGGTGTCGGCCGCTCGTCTACCATGCGGGAAAGACGTGGTGAAGGCGAGGATATGACTGAGCACGAGCAGGCTCCGCCGGGAATCGACCCTACGGTTCCGAGCGTGGCTCGTATGTATGACTACTACCTGGGGGGTAAGGACAACTTCGCCTCCGACCGGATCGCCGGTGAGAAGATCGTCGAGCTTGTCCCCAACGTCAAGGACGTGGCGCGCTCCAACCGCGCCTTCCTCGGTCGTACCGTGCGGCATCTCGTCGCCGCGGGGATCCGCCAGTTCATCGACATCGGCGCGGGCCTGCCGACGCAGGAGAACGTGCACCAGGTCGTCCTGCGCGAGGCGCCGGACTCCCAGGTCGTGTACGTCGACAACGACCCCATCGTGCTCGTCCATGCCCGCGCGCTGCTCGCCGACAACGCGCGGACCGTCGTGATCCCCGGGGACCTGCGGGAGCCGGAGGCGATCCTCGACCACCCGGACGTCCGCGAGCGCATCGACTTCGATCAGCCGGTCGCCGTCCTCATGGTGTCCATCCTGCACTTCGTCGCCGACGACGAGCAGGTCTCCGGCATCGCCGCCTCCCTCGGGAAGCGGCTGGTCTCCGGCAGCCACGTGGTGATCTCCCACGTCACCTCCGGCGACCTCACCGAGGAGCAGGTCCGCCAGGGCCGCGGCGTCTACGGCACGACCACCGCGGGCGGCATCTTCCCCCGTACCCTCACCCAGATCCGCGGTCTGTTCGACGGGCTGGAGATGCTCGAACCCGGCCTGGTGCCCGTCTACGACTGGCGGCCCGACTCCGGCGACGTCGTCATCCCGCCGGGAGCCGGAGCCGTCACCGTGGGAGCCGTCGGACGCGTCCCGTAGGACCGTCCACTCCCGGCCCGCGTTCCCCGGGGAGCGCGGCCGGGGACCCCCGGGGCGCATGGAGGGGGATCCCGAGAGCCCGCGACCGGACGAGGCCGCGACCCCCGGCACCCCGGCTCCCTCCGGGTCCCCCCGCCCGGCACCGGGTCGGGAAACGGTGAACCCGCCGGAGCCGGTGAGCGTATCTGAAGGATGTTGACACATTCGCGCCAGACCGGTGTCGCCAGGAACGCCCGGGTGGTCGCCACGGTGATTCTCGCCCTGTCCTTCTCCCTCGCCTGCAGCGCGGACCAGCCCGTGAGTCCCCCCGCCGCCGCGGCCGGAATCGCGGTACCCGCGGGCCCGCCGCCAACCGTCGAGCAGCTCGCCAAGAAGGTCGACTGCAAGCCCCGGATCCAGGTCGACGCGGTCGACATCCGGACGGGAGCCTGCAAGACCTCCGTCGGCCAGTTCTTCATCAGCACCTTCGTCACCCAGTCCGGCAAGGACCAGTGGATGGACCAGGCGCCGGAGTACAACCCGCACCTGGTCGGGGAGCTGTGGACCGTGCTCGGCGCCAGGAAGGTCCTGGACGAGTTGCGCGTGACGCTGGGCGGAGACCTGCACCTGACCGACCACCGGGTGACCCCGAACCCCACGCCGCCCGCCGGGTGACGAGCGCGGCCGGCCCGCGCCGGGCGAACGCGCCGGGCGCGGGCCGGGGCCGCGGCGGGCCCGGGCACCCGCCCGTCGGAGGACCGATTGCCATAGCAACGCTAGATATGCGAGCGGCGTTATTGCTAGCGGGGACCGGCTCGATAGCGGTGCTAGCATCTGCGGGATGTCCACACAGGAGCGCCGCGAGCGCGAGCGGGCGCGACGCCACCGGCTGATCGTGACGGTCGCTCGCGAGCTGGC
The DNA here is from genome assembly GCF_040639135.1 of Streptosporangium sp. NPDC023963. Lineage (NCBI taxonomy): Bacteria > Bacillati > Actinomycetota > Actinomycetes > Streptosporangiales > Streptosporangiaceae > Streptosporangium > Streptosporangium sp. NPDC023963. Next base: position 164,266 of record NZ_JBEZZK010000007.1, on the reverse strand, counting down.
CGAGGCCGAGGGGTGGGAGGCGGTCACGACGCGCCGTCTCGCCGAGCGTATCGAGTACAGCCAGCCGGTCCTCTACAGCCACTTCGCGGGCAAGGACGCCATCGTGGCGGCCGTCGCCCTGGAGGGCTTCGCCGAGCTCGCCGCCGAGCTGGGCAAGGCCCGCGCGACGGCCGGCACCCCGCGCGAGGCGCTCGCCGCCCTGATCCACGCCTACGCCGGCTTCGCCCGCCTGAACCCGTCGCTGTACGACGCCATGCTCACCCTCGCCGTCGACCTGCCCTTCGGCCGTCCCGGCACGCCCGCCCCGCTCCAGGCCGCCTTCGCCGAGTTCCGTGAGGCGATCGCCGCCTTCGCCGCCGGCCGCGACACCGGCATCCTGGCCGAGGTCGCCTGGGGTTCCGTGCACGGTCTGGTCACCCTCACCCGCAGCGGCCGTCTTCCGGCGGACCACCACGAGCGGCGGCTGGCGACGCTGATCGACCAGCTCGCCGCGTCCGCCGGCCGGCGGTAGCCCCTCGGGTCCCCTCGCCCGGTGCCGGTGGTCTCGCGCACGCGTTTTCCCGCCGGGTTCCCGGGTTCTCAGGGAGGGCGAACTTTATCCCCGAATGAAATAGATACGGCATTGCCTGCTGATTCGCCGGTCCGTAGCATCCGTCCCATGTCCATCACACGTGAGTTCGCCTACGCATCGCCCTCGCGTCCCGCTGACGGCGAGTGCGTGTGGTATCGCTCCAAGGGCGATCTCTACGACCTGATCCGCACGGGCAGCGACGGAGATTTTCGCTATCACATCTTCCACGCCCGCGATGGCCGCTATCTCCAGGCCTTCGCCTCCTGGCAGGACGGCCTGGAGTGGATCAAGGAGCGGGTCGAGGACGAGTAGCGCGGTCCGGCCCGGGACGCGCGGCCCCGGTGCTCGCCGCGCCGCACGCGGAACTCCGGGGCGGAGCCGGATCCTGGACGCCCTCCGGCGGGCACGGCCCTTCGGGGCGGGGCCGGGTGCTGGACGTCCCCCGGCGGGCACGGACCTCCGAGGCAGGTGCCCGCCGGAACGGAGGTCAGGGCACCAGGCGCAGCGCGGGGCGCTGGTCGGGCAGGTCGAGCAGCTCGCGCACCCGGGAGACGGGCCAGGCCAGCTGGGCGGCGAGTCGCGCCATGGTGAGACCGGTCTCGGAGACGGCCAGGTCGAAGGCCCTGCGCAGCAGCACGGGCTGCTCGCCGGGATAGCCGCTGATCGGCTCGGCGGCGAAGCCCGGCTGGTCGCGCAGCGTCTTGAGCCGCTGGTAGGCGCGGCTCGCCGCCGAATCGGAGATCAGGCCGACCTCGCGGCAGCGGTACAGCAGGGAGTCGACCGACACGCCCCAGGTGTGCTTGAGCTCGACCAGCCTGCGCAGGTCGAGGCGGCCGGGCAGCTCCGGCAGGATGCTGTCGCGCGGGGTCAGGAACTCGGCGGCGAAGACGTCGGCCTCCCGCTCCTGCTGGGTGTCTCCTGACGCCGTGTCGCCGTGCAGCACCAGGTGCCCCAGCTCGTGGGCGGCGGTGAAGCGGTAGCGGTGGATGTCGTCGAACCGGTTGGCGGTCAGCACCACGATCGGACGGGGCAGCTGGGAGGTGGAGAAGGCGTCCACCGTGGTGGCGTCCTCGTCGGGCGGCGGGAAGACCACGACGATCCCGTGGGCCTCCATGTGCCGGACGATGTGCGACAGCGGGCCGGTGCCCAGCCCCCAGAGCCGCCGCAGGGCGCGGGCGGCCTGGGCGGGGTCGCTGGGAAGCTCCACGCCGGAGTGGACCTCGCCGCCGGAGAAGCCGGGGAGGGCGACGTGCGGCAGCCTGACCTGCCTCTCCAGGGCGTGGGCCAGCTCCCACACCTGCTCGACGAAGGCCGCGGCCTTGGCCCGCTGGTGCGCGCGGGTGGAGCGCAGGCTCCTGAAGTGCGCCATGGACCCGTCCAGCTTGCCGTGCGGCCGGCCCAGCAGGAAGAACGCCGGCGGTACGCCGAGCGCGTCGGCCAGGCGGGGAACGAGATCGGGCCGGGGACGGGTCATGCCCGTCTCGTACTGCCCCACCGCCGCGGGGGTGACGCCGACGCGTTCGGCCAGGTCCTTCTTGGTCATCCCCGCGAGCTGTCGCGCCTGGGTCAGCCGCCCCTGGTCGAACGCGTCCGCCACGGCCTGCGGGCTCGGCCCGCCGCTCCCGGAGACGCCGGGAGCGCCGAACAGAGGGGTCTGGTTACGGTTGCTCATTGTCGCCGGTGACCACGGTTTCCTCGGGTGCCTCGCTGCTTACGGGGAAGATCTTGCCATTCTTCCGCTCGGCCGGAGACCTCGTGCTCAACGCGAGGGCGGGTACGAGGCCGTCGTCGAAGCGCGACGCGGCACCGGGCCCGGCCGTCCACAGGTCACGGACGGCCCCGGGGGAGGCGGCGGGCAGCGGGATCGGCTCGTGGTGCAGCCACCGGATCCTGCCGAACTCGTCGATGAGCTCCGCCTCGCCCCAGTGGAGCCGCAGCAGGCCGGCCTGCGCGTTGCCCGCGTAGGCGACCGGGACCAGCCGGGTGTCGCCGGGCAGCCCGGTGAGGGCGGGACGGACCGTGGCCGGCCCGTCCGTCCCGGCGGACAGGTCCAGCTCCTCCTGAGCGGCCCGGCCGGGCCGGCCGGGCCGGGCGGATCGGGCGGGCTCCTCCCCGAGCGCCAGGTCCAGCTCCTCCTGGCGGTAGGAGGTCGCCGGGCCGAACCGGTCGAACAGCTCGCGTACCAGCGAGGAGATCCGGCCGTCGCTGACGCGGGCCTCGGAGATCGGCGTGCGGTCGTCCTCGGCGTAGCGGAAGGGCAGCAGCAGGTTGCCGCCCAGGACCACCAGATGATGCGGCGAGCCGTGCGGCCTGACCAGCTGGAAGCCCGGCTCGTCGCGCAGCCCCTCGGCGAGCGCCTCGTAGCGCCTGGCCATCATGGTGAAGCCGTAGGTGTACCGCTTGTCGCTGTGCCCGGAGCTCTGCGCGTCCTGCGCGTTGCCCATCGCCTCCAGCAGCGACGCGGCCAGCCGCCCGCGTACGGCCTCGGCGCGGTCGCCGAACCGCTCGCTCGCCCAGCTCGACATCCGGCCCGGCACCCGGTCCGCCCCCGGGCCGGGCACCCGGCCCGGCCTCGTCCGGCCCGGCCCCTCCTGGGACGACAACGACGACCCCGCGCCCATCGGCGACCTCCGCTCGGACTTCGTTCCGTGCCGGGCGATCGTCGCCGGCACTTCATTTTCGCGCATCATACTCCCGCCGAAGCTCTAGTTGATGTTGCGTGTCTCTCGTGTCGCGGGTCGTGACGGTCGGTTCCCCGACGGGACCGCGGCCGGGGCGGTCCGGGCCGTCAGGGGGAGGATTAGGGGTGGCGGGTGAAGAGGCGGGGGTAAATGAACTGTGAACTGTCGGTGGGACAGGCCATGATTGCTCACATCATGGTCATCTCCCCGTCCCTCCCGTTCACCGCCACGACGTCCCCGAGCGGCGACATCGTGGTCTTCTACGTCGGCACCGAGCCCCGCATGACACCGGAGCAGGCGCTCGCGTTCGCCGACATGCTCCGTGACCTCGCGACCGGCGTGCGACGTCCCGTCCTGGCCGGCGCGACGGCCGGCGCGCACCGGCTGTCCTGATCGAGGCCTCACCGGCCCTGGCCGGGTGATCGCCGGTTCCGGCCGGCGCTCGCCCGTCCCCGTCCCCGTCCGCGACCGCGACCGCGTCCGGATCCTGACCTCGGGCGGGGCCGGAGCACGCCATGGGTGCATGGGTACGCCGCGGGTATTCATGGCAATCCCTTTCACTCTCCGTGGTCATTGCGTAACGTTCTGGCTGGCGAGGCTTCCGCAGGGCAGGCCGTCTCGCCGATCCGCCCACCCGCTACTCCGTCGCGGTCCCGGCGTCCGATGCCCAGGGCGTTCCCGAAAGCGTCGAAGTCAGATATGGAAGGACAGAACATGCAACCCTTCGAGCTCCCTGACTTCTACCTGCCGTATCCGGCCAGGCTGAACCCCCACGTGGAGACCGCGCGCGAGCACACCAGGGCCTGGGCGTACGACATGGGCATCCTCGACCCCGAGCTCGGCATCTGGGACGAGCACAAGCTCGACGCCATGGACTACGGGCTGCTGTGCGCCTACACCCACCCCGACGCCCCAGCCGCCGAGCTCGACCTCATCACCGACTGGTACGTGTGGGTGTTCTTCTTCGACGACCACTTCCTGGAGACCTTCAAGCGCAGCGGCGACCTGACCGGGGCCAAGCGATACCTCGACAGGCTGGCGGCCTTCATGCCGGTGCGTCCCGCGGGTCCTCCCCCCGAGCCGGAGAACCCGGTGGAGCGTGGCCTCGCCGACCTGTGGGCCCGCACGACCCCGGCCATGTCCGCCGGCTGGCGGGCCAGGTTCGTCGAGAGCACGAAGAACCTCCTCGACGAGTCCCTGTGGGAGCTGGCCAACATCAACGCGGGACGCGTCGCCAACCCGATCGAGTACGTCGAGATGCGGCGCAAGGTCGGCGGCGCCCCCTGGTCGGCCAACCTGGTCGAGCACGCGGCGGGCGCCGAGGTCCCGGCCGCCGTCGCCGCGAGCAGGGCGATGCGCGTGCTGAGGGACACCTTCTCCGACGCGGTGCACCTGCGCAACGACCTCTTCTCCTACGAGCGGGAGGTCGGCGAGGAGGGCGAGCTCAGCAACGGCGTGCTGGTCTTCGAGCGCTTCCTGGGCTACGACACCCAGCGGGCCGCCGACGCCGTCAACGACCTGATCACCTCCCGGCTGCACCAGTTCGAGAACACCGTTCTCACCGAGCTGCCCCCGCTCTTCGAGGAGCACGGCCTGGACCTCAGGTCCCGCCTCGACGTCCTCGCCTACGTCAAGGGGCTCCAGGACTGGCAGTCGGGCGGCCACGAGTGGCACATGCGCTCCAGCCGCTACATGAACGGTGCCTCGCGGGCGGACCCGGTGGCCCCGGCCCTGCTCGGCGGGCCGACCGGCCTGGGCGTCTCGGCGGCGCGCATCAGGCTGGCGCCCGGCATCACGGGACCGGGGGGCGTCAGAAGCCACGCCCACGTCCCCCTCCGCAAGGTGGGGCCGCTGCCGCTGCCCGAGATCTACATGCCGTACACCGCCCGGATGAATCCCAACCTCGACGCCTCCCGCCGCAACGCCGTGGAATGGGCGCGCGAGATGGGGATGTTCGAGCAGCTCCCCGGTCTCCCCGGCCTGGCCGTCTGGACCGAGCACAAGCTCGACACCTACGACTTCGCCGTCTGCGCCGGCGCCATCAATCCGGACGCTCCCGGTCCCGAGCTGGACATCTCGACGTTCTGGCTCACCTGGGGAACCTACGCCGACGACTACTTCCCGGTCGTGTTCGGGCCGCGCCGCGACATGGCGGGCGCGAAGGTGTTCAACGAGCGGCTGTCGGCGTTCATGCCGCTGGACCTCTCCGCCACCCCGCCGCCGGTCAACCCGATCGAGCGGGGCCTGGCCGACCTGTGGTCCCGTACGGCGGCCCCCATGCCGGAGGCCGCGCGCGCCAGGCTCCGCCGGGTCGTCGAGGACATGACGGAGAGCTGGCTGTGGGAGCTGGCCAACCACATCCAGAACCGGGTCCCCGATCCGGTCGACTACATCGAGATGCGCCGCAGGACCTTCGGCTCCGACCTCACGATGAGCCTGTCGCGGCTGGCCCACGGCAAGGCGGTGCCGCCCGAGATCTACGACACCCGGACGATGCGCGGCCTGGACGACTCGGCCGCCGACTACGCCTGCCTGGTCAACGACCTCTGCTCGTACCAGAAGGAGATCCAGTTCGAGGGCGAGCTGCACAACTGCGTCCTGGTGGTCCAGGACTTCCTGAGCTGCGACGCGCGGCAGGCCGCCGACATCGTCAACGACCTGATGACGTCCCGGATGCGGCAGTTCGAACACATCGTCGCCACCGAACTCCCGGCTCTCTTCGACGACTTCGACCTCGACGGGGAGGCCAGGGAGACGCTCGACGGATACGTGGCGGAGCTGCAGGACTGGATGGCCGGCGTGCTGCTGTGGCACATGAAGACGCGCCGCTACGACGAGTCCGAGCTGCACTACCCGCCCGCGAGGGTCCGTCCGGTCGGCGCCCCCGCCGGTCTCGGCACCGCGGCCGCGCGCGTCGGATCGCCGTTACGGGTGGTGCCGGCTCCGCTCCCCTGACACGGCAGGGGATCCGGGCGGAGCGGCCGTGGGCGAGGGCCGGTCGCCCGCGGGACGCGTCAGCCGCCGGGCGGTCTCAGTCCGCCCGCTGCCAGGATCTGCGGGCCGCGTGCCAGCGGTAGCGCCCAGCCGCCGCGGGACCCTGCTCCCGCAACAGGCGGACGATGGCGAGACGGGCGTCCAGGTCGAGCTCCGAGGGGAACTCGAAGCTCGTCTGGTGGTCCTTGATCTCGATGATCAGCAAGGGTTCGCCCGCCGCCCGCTCCCGGCGGGCGAGCGCGACGCGCTTGGCGGCCTGGGTCACGGCCAGCCACGTCGACTCGCCGGCCTTCTGGAGGAAGGCGTTGCTGTAGGTCGCCAGGGGGACGACGACGAGCAGCGTCCAGAGCTCGACGGCCGTCCCGGTGCGGCGGCCGTCGAAGGCGCCGATCTCGGCGGCGACGCCGAGGCGGTCGAGCAGATCGAAGATCTCGTCCTGGTCGTGCTGGGACAGGGTTTTGGGGTAACGGACGTGTACGAGTTCGGGCTCCACGGCGCGGCTCCTCGGGTCAGATTCCGGTATAGGTGAAGGCGGCCCAGTAGTCGGGATGGGCGTAGGGGCGGATGGCAGCGGCGTTCCGCAACGTGCCGCGGGTGAGCCGGTGCGGCCACCGCACCACTCCCTCGACGGCGTCGAGGAACTGGGCGAGCGTGCTGTCCCGGATCCAGCGCTGCGCCTGGCGCAGGGCTTCGGGCGGCGGCAGGTGGTCGGCGAGCCAGAGCTCGTGAAAACGCATGATCATGAGGAGGGTGACGAAGTCGTCCACCTTCCACAGCGCGCCGACGACGCCCGGCACGCCTGCCTGGAGCAACGCGCCGGGCAGTCCTGTCACCTCATCGGACATGAGCATGCCGGGGACACCGCTCTCGCAGGCCGACAGCACGGCGAGTCGTGCCGACGGCAGACGCGTGGTGAGCAGGTCCTTCACCGTGAGGTGGTCGCCGCCGACCGCGAGACCGCTCCGCAGCGGATCGCGGTGGTCGGCCACACCGTGGCAGGCGAAGTGGTAGACGCTGTGGCGCGGCATCTCGGCGATGACCTGCTTCGGCTCCGGCTCCGTCAGGACCCGTGATCGTCGGAACCATCGCCGGACGATCGCGACCTCGTCGTCGACGGCGGTGAGCCGGTTGGCGGGATCCCGTCCGGGGTCGGCGACGAGCAGGTGGTCGAGTCCGGTCGCCGCGGGCCGCCCGGCGACGCCGGACAGCACGCGGGCGTTGGGCGAGTACGTGACGGTGAGCGCGTCCAGCATCGCGTCGGTCGCGTGAAGGGGCAGCCCCGTCAGGGCCCCGGTCGGGATGAGCGTCACCGAGCCGAGCGGTCCCAGCGCGAGGACCAGCGGATCGGTGATCGTCTCCGACAGCCACCGCAGGGTGTTCGACAGGGCCGCCTCCCAGGTGGAACCGGTTCCGGGATCGCTGTCGAGCTTGACCAGTCCCGCACGATACTCACCCACCTGCTCTTGTAACGCCTCGGACGTGAGCCCTCGCAGCCGGACGAGGCCCGGCCGGTCGCCGCCGCCCACGATGGTCAGGGCGTAGCCGGTGCTCTGGGCGGCGACGAGATAGACCAGCGGAGTGATCCGGGAGGCGTCCTGCACCTCCCGGTAGCGGGGGGCGGCGAGGAAACGCTCGAAGCCGGGCAACGTCCGGATCTCGGTGACGAGTTCCTCCCAGTCGGCGCGGGCGGTGCCGAGCATCTCGCGTCGCCTGCGGCCGGCCGGGTCGAGCATCCACGCGTCGTCGCCGCCGGCCGCGACGAGTTCCAGCCTCCGCAGTTCGTCGATCACCTCGCCGTACCTGCCGGCGAGGCGGTCGTGCCCCCGCTCTCTCAACCGGCTTTCCACCTGCTCTCTTTCCATCACCTCGGTGAGCAGCAGCGCCCGGCCGCTCTCCAGGGCCACGACCGCCTCGCGGTATCTGCGCCCGATTATCAGCCAGTGCGCGGCCTCGGCCGCGGCCCCCTGGGCCTCGCGCACCCGGAGCTCCCGCTGGCCACGGGTGAGCGCGCCGAGCGTCAGTCGCCGTGCCGATTCCAGTGCCCTGAGGTAGCCGTCGGCCGCCTCCTCGCCGAGACCCTGCGCGGCGGCGATCTCTCCCCACCTCATGGCGATGCCGGTGGCGCTCTCGGGGGAGTGGGTGCGAGCGTCCTCATAGGCGCTCCTGAGGTGATCGAGCGCCTCGGACACCCCGGCTTCCTGCCGTCCGTGCTCCAGCCGTGCTCGGGCGAGAGCGAGCGAGGCGAGGGACTCCTTGAGCCGGATCGTCACGATCGTGATGCTCTGTGACCTCAGGGCCGCCCTGACGCGCCGTTCGGCGTCCGCCACGTCGTCGATGGTCGCGTGGTCACTCTCGAAGATCAGCCGTGCCAGCAGCCACAGCGTCGGCGCGTTGGCCTGCGCGAGGTAGCGAGGCCCCCGGTCGAGCGCCTCACGTATCTCGTCGAACCGCGGCGGTCGCCCGCCCTGGTCGTCGAACTTGCTCAGCATGTCCTCGAGGAAGATCCGCCGCTGCGTCAGGTCGACGTGCTCGACCGCCGGAGCCGACCGCAGCGCCGCCTCGCAGAAGCGCAGGGCCTCGCGCAGCATGCCGAGCAGGGAGGCGGGGGACGACAGGCCGGCCGTGAGGAGGGCGAACTCCTGGCCGAAGCGGGCGAAGGCCAGTTCCATCCGCTGGAGCTCGACTCTGAAGACCACGCCGGGGACATGGAGCACGGGGTCGGCGAGCGCGACCAGCCTTTCCACGGCCCTCTCCATCGCCGCCAGGTCGCCTTCCGAGCTCTCCATGGTGTTGGCGACGCCGACGAGGAGGTCGGCCGCCAGAAAGCGCCTGAGGGGATCGGGGTCCTGCTCGGTCAGGCGCGTCAGGATGGCCGCGGCGCGTTCCAGGTTTCCCCGCCGGTAGCCGCCGAGCAGCGTGTTGTGCAACGCGTGAGCGAGGTTGAGCTCCAGCCAGCCCCGTGCGGCCGGGTCGGCGCCGACCTTGCCGAGTTCCGTCTCGCAGACGGTCACCAGCCGCTCGGAGTCGCCGGGGGTCATCGTCGCCGCGAACCCTTCGCGCAGCTGGAGGCGTTCCTCCCTGGCGACGGCCACGTAACTTCCCCACCCGAGCACGAGAAGGCAGGGAACGCCGACCAGGACGCCGAAGACCGGTCCGGCGTTCCCCTCCGCGGCGATGACGTAGGCGGGCAGCGGCAGCGGGACGAGGCGGAGCGCCATCATGCCCCACAGCTGGCGTCGGGTGACGTACAGGACGCGCGTGAGGCGCCGGTAACGCAGTACGACCGATACTCCCCAGGACACGCCCGCCACGGCGGTGAGAGCGGCGGCCACGCCGCTGTCGATCCCCTGGAACAGCACGCAGGCGTAGAAGATCACCAGCCAGAGCGCCCAGGCCAGCAGGTGGTGGACGGGGCCGTTCTTCTCCGGACGGCGTATCCGGACCGGCGAGGTCAGTCCTGGCACATGTACACCCGCACCTGCTGGGTGCGCAGCACCCGGTCTCCCACCCGGTAGCCGTTCCGCACGACCTGTGCCACCGTCCCGTGCCGCTCCTTCTCGTCCGTCGGCACGGTGCCGAGGGCCTCCTGGTAGCTGGGGTCGAACGGGCCTTCCTCCGCGGGCACCGGCGACACGCCGTACTTCGCCAGCACCTCGAGAACCTCGGCGCGCAACGACGCCGCGAACCCCTCGCCGGCCTCGCCGGAACGTTCGATGCGGTCGGCCAGCAACACCAGGTCGTACAGGAGAGGACGCACCGTCGCCCCCTCCGCGTTCTGGCGCGTCCACATGAGCTGTTCCTGCAGGGCGGCCATGGCCTCCCTGCTCTCCCGGTCGGACAGCAGGCGCCTGCGGAACAGGTCGAGCAGGCCCGCGAGGTCTTCCTGGATGGTCCTGGTGAGCGGCAGTAGTTCAGGTTCGGACATCGTTCCTCCTGCGGCTAGTGGGTGCGCGGGATCCGGTACGGACGGGTGTCGCGTTCGGTGACCTGCCAGCGAGGCCGGTAGCAGAACAGGCCGATGCCCCCTGCCAGCGCGGCCAGGGGCAGGAAGACGAGGCTGCCGCCGGGACCGCCGTTCGCCAGCACGGAGAACAGGCCGATGAGGATCGCGAACATCCCGCCCACGGTCACGACCAGGCAGCCGCACCCCATCCCGGCGCTCACCGAAAGCGCCGATCCCGCACCGGAGACCAGACGCTTCCAGTCGAAGACCTTCTGCGGAGCGGCGAGGGCGAGGGAGTGGAGATGCCGCAGGCGGTTTCCCAGCCGGTCGTCGGGCGGGGCCAGGTCGAGCGCCCGGGCCGTCAGGCGGGCTATCTCGGCGGCCTGCTGCGGGTGCACGACAACGGGTGTCCCGTCGGTCAGGTGATCGGCCATCTGGTCGGCCAGGCCCGCCAGGGCCATGCCGAGGAGCGTGCGGATCTCGGGGGTGGCGCCGCCGGTGGCCAGAGCCGACTCCAGCAGGGGCAGCGCGTCGGAGTGGAGGCTGCGGCGCAGCAGGTGCTGGCCGAGGAGCGCCTGGTAGAGCGGGTCGCGGCGATCGAGCTCGTGCGCCGTCCGGTAGGCGGCGAGTCCTTGCTCCCAGGCGCCGACCTGATCGAAGGCGTCGCCTCTGACGGCGTGATAGCGGGGCTGGAGGTGGTCGATGCGCAGCGCCTGCTCGATCTCGTGCAACGCCAGATGGGGGTTGCCGGCCCGTATGTTGGCCTCCGCCTGGGCCATCCACTGCTCGGGATCCTCCACGGGCGCCGTCCGCGGTCCCTGCACGGGTTGCTCGGCCTGCCGCCGGTCGTACTCGGCGCGCTCGCGCGCGTCCAGCAGCTTCTGTTCGGCCAGGTCAAGCATCTCCACCATTCGCTCGGCCTCCTGCCGCCGCCCGAGATCCGAGGCGGACGAGGCGCGGCTGACCCACTTGCGGCGCTGCTTCGTGAGCGCCTCCTTGATCGTGGGCGCGTCGGCCGTCGGGTCGACCTCCAGAAGCCGGTAGAGATCCATCAGACGACCTCCTGGCCGCTCATCAGCTCGCCGGCCACGCGGAGTTGTCCGCTGTCCATGTTGGCGGTGCGTTCGATCTCGAACTCCCCCCAGGCCTGTCCGGTCCGGCCGTCGGAGACCTGGACGTGGATGATCGCGTCGATGTCGTAGGAGAGGGCGATGTCCACGGGATGTCCCGCGGGGAGGCCGGGGACCGGGATCCTGATCTCGGCCTGGCCGATCACGGTGACGTACTCGAGGTCCTCGTCGTCGCCCTCCGTGACCCTGGCGTTGATCAGCCGCTGGTCCGGTGAGGCGGTTCCGAACTGCCTGACCCCCTTGCAGGGGAGGCGGGTGTTGCGTTCGACGATCACGGAGTTGACGGACCTGCCGGAGTCGGCCTGGGTGACGATGCCGAGCGACTTGGAGGTGACGTCGTTGACGGCCGTGATGACGCCTCCGGTGGCCTCGGCCAGCCCGTTCGTACCGCTGCCGGCGTGGGCGGCGGCGAGGATCGCGGCGCCCATCGCGACCACCTCGTCCTGGGCGACGCCGCGTTCGGCGACCCTTCCGCTCAACCGCTCCATCATGTGCCCGACCATCGGCATCCGGGTGGATCCGCCGACCAGCAGCACCCGGTCGATCTGCTGCCAGGTCAGGCCGGCCTCCTCCAGCGCCTGGGAGGTGAGCAGCTCGGTCCTGGCCAGCAGTTTCGCGGTGAGCTGTTCGAACGTCGCACGTGTGATCTTGATGTGGTGGTGTGCCCCCGCCACCGACAACACCACCGACGCCTGTTCACCCGTCGACAGGGTGCGCTTGGCGATCTCCGCCTTGTCTCTCAGCTCGGCGACGAGGGCTTCGTCGCCGTCCAGCACGGCGGCACTCCCCGCGGCCACGACCTGCGCGTCGATGTGGTTCATCAACGCGTTGTCCCAGTTGTATCCGCCGAGGTTGCGATCGCCCGCGGTGGACAGGACGTCCAGCTCGCCGTCCGTCGAGCGCATCACCGTGACGTCGAAGGTGCCGCCGCCCAGGTCGTAGACCAGGAAGGTGCCCGCGTCGGCGTTCCGCGCGCCGTAGGCGATCGCCGCGGCGGTCGGCTCGTTGAGTACGCGGAGCACCTCGAAGCCCGCGATGGTCCCGGCGTCGCGTGTCGCGGTGCGCCGGGCGTCGTCGAAGTAGGCGGGTACGGTGATCACGGCTTGGTCGACGGGTTCACCGAAGTGCAGTTCGGCGTCCTCCTTCAGCCGCCTGAGGATGAGCGCGGAGATCTGCTCGGGCCGGAAATCCTCGCCCCCGTCGGTGGTGTAGAGAATGCTCTTTTCTCCCATGTGCCGCTTGACGAACTGCACGGTGTCCTGTGGCGCGCTGGCCGCCGAGCGCTTGGCCTGACTGCCGACGATCACGATCTCGCCCTGGAAGAGGACGACGGAGGGAGTGATCCGCTCTCCCTCGCGATTCGGGATGATCTCCGGTAGCCCTCCCACGGTCAGAGCGGCCATGGCGCAGTAGGTCGTTCCGAGATCGATGCCGATGACCTGGCCCATGGCATGTGCCTTTCCACGTCGTTCCGAGGGTGTGGAAAAGAACAGCACGGAACGTTCCAGGAAGGAGCTCCTGATATCACACAAGGTATGAACGAGACCGAACAAAAATTACGAAGAGCCTGTTCAGCGAGCCGACTCAGGTCTCCCGGCAGGATCTTCGGAGGGTTCGCTCCGAACACGGGCGGCCGAGACCAGCCGGCGTTCCCGCTCGATCGCGGCCAGGAAGGCGTGGCCGGCGGCCACGCTCGCGGCGACGACGGGGGCGAGGGAGGCGTACTCTTCCTCGGCCTCGCTCAGGTGCCCTCCGGCCGCCAGCACGCGGGCGAGATCGGCGCGGGCGATGAGCGTGTCGGGGTGCCGGTCGCCGAGGACGCCCAGGCGCCACCGCCATGCTTCGCGCAACTCCTCGGCCGCCTTCTCGTGACGCCCCAGCACCCACAGCACACCCGCGTGATCGGCCAGGGTGGTGACGGTGTCGCGATGGTCCTCGCCCAGTGAGTCGCGGCGCACGCGCAGCAGCGCCGCGAACTCCGCCTCGGCGTCGACGAGGCATTGCTGGTCGCGCAGCACTCCCGCCAGGTGGGCCCAGGTTGCGAGCGTTTCCGGATGGTCCTCTCCGAGCACACGTCGCCTCCCGGTCAGTACGGTGCGCAACGCCGACTCCGCGGCCGGCAGAACCCGCGTGGCGCGTAGCGCCACCGCCACGTCGTGGGCTGCGGACAGGGCCCGAGGGTGGTGGGGGCCGACGGCCGCGCGGTACGCCTCGGCCACCGATCTGAACTCGGAGGTGGCGATGTCGACCTTTCCCTGCCTGAGCAGCACCTGCGCGAGGTCGGACCTGGCCGAGAGCGTCTCCGGATGTTCGGGGCCGAGCTGCGTCGTCCATGCCTCCAGGACCGTCTGGATCTCGTCCTCGGCCCTGGCCAGCAATACCTGGTCGCTCTTGGCCAGGGCCAGGTTGGCCCGGACGGCCTCGACGGTCGGATGGCCGGGACCGAACAGCCTCTCGTTGGAGACGAGCATCGTCAGATACTCGTTCTCGCCGGTGGCGGCGGTCGCCGACTCCCACAGGACCGCCGCCCGGCACAGCCGGACGGTCAGTGTCTCCTCGTGGTGCGGGCCGAGAGCGCGTAGTTTCACCTCCAGGAGCTCGTCGAGGATCTCCCGTGCCTCCGCGAAGCGGGCCTGGGCGCGGCGCACCTGGGCCGTTCTCGCCCGGGCGAACAGGGACGCGGGATGCGCCGCTCCCAGCCCCGTGGCGAGCTCGGTCGCAGTGGACACGAGCTCCGCCGCCGCGTGCACCCGGCCCGACGCCAGCAGCAGCCGGCCGAGCTCGGCGCCGACCGCCACGCCGGCGGTCAGCACCCCCTCCTCCACGCTCGGAAGAAGCTTGTGCAACAGCGTTCGCGCGTGAGACCCCAGAATGTCGAGCAGGGGCCAGTGCCGGTTGTGCTCCAGGTCCCAGTGGTCGAGGGCGAGTGCCAGCACGGTCACCGCGGCGGCCGTGGTGTGCTCGGCCGTCGCCGCCCCGGCGTGGAAGCGGGACACCTCGGCCACCAGAGGGTGGAGCGTCAGACCGCCGCCGTACTCGGGGGGTTCCGGCCGCACCTCGACCAAACCCATGTCGTGCAGGGCCTGCAGGGTCCGGCGGAGCCGGCCCCCGTTCGCGGGCAGGTCGTCTCTGGACCTGGTGACCAGCTCCACGACAGAGATCGGCAGCGGTGTGTCCGGTGAGTAGTGTGCCAGCAGGTGGAGCAGCACACGCGCCTTCGCGTGCCCCTGCCTTTCCAGCTCGTCCAGCGACATCTCCCATGTCTGCACGATGCCGGAATCGGTCGGCACGGGTTGCTCGTCGAGAACCGTGACGTCGCTTTCGAGGGTTTTCATGTAACCGTCGAAGTCGCGGTTGGCCGCGAACGGTGAGGACAGGTGCCGGCCGGCCAGGAAGAGGGCCAGCGGAAGGTGGCCGAGCCTCGTGGTCAGCGAGTGCGCGGAGGAAAGGGAGCCGGCCGCCGGTGCCAGGTCCAGGAGGAGCGCGGCGCCCGACCTCTCGTCGAGCGGGCCGATCTCGTGGCAGCGGGCGTGGCGTCCCCACGCGGAGCCGGCGCGCATGCGGGAGGTGACGATCACCAGGCCGACGTCTCCGCCGCGTACCCAGCCGGTGCCGTCGGCGGCCGTGAAGCGTCCGGCCGCCAGACTCTCCGGATTGTCGGCGCCGTCGATGACCAGCAGCCGGGCGGGCTCGCGGCGGCGGTTCAGGTAGGACCAGAACAGGTCGGCTCCGCTGCGCCGCCCGGAACGCGCGTCGTCCACCTCAGCGGCGGTCGCCCCGAGCTCGAAGGTGATCTGCAACATGTCGTCGAGCAGCGAGGAATCGTCGGCGGGCACCCACCAGACCCGCATCCCCGCTCTCACCGCGAAGGCGGCCACCGCCAGCGCGACCGTCGTCTTCCCGCTGCCACCCATGCCGGCCACGATGTGGGCACGGCCGTCGGGCGCGGTGAGCAGACCGCACAACTCCTCGACGAGCTCGTCACGACCGTGGACGCGGGCGGGCAACCGGCCAAGAGGCGGTGCGAGGGAAGGGGCTCGCCGGGTGACCGCAGGCGATGCGCCGCCTTCGTCCTCCGGGCGGGCGGCGGGCGGCGGGGGTTTGCTCTCGTTGATCGCCATGTTCCAGAGCGAGGCGAACGCGCCGGCGCTGAACGTGACGCCACGCTCTCGGCACAGCTCCGTCACGACCGCCACCAGAGAGGGAAACCAGCGACGGGCGGGCAAAGACACTCCTGCGGTCCAGTCGTGCACGCGCGGAGCCAGGTTCTTGCGACGCCGATCGGGAATATGGCCGTCGCGTTCCAGCTGACGGGCCATACGCTGGGCGAACGCGGCCTGGGAGATTCGAGCTTGGCTCAGTAGTCCCGCGAATCGTTCAGCGAATCTCTGCCGGAAGGAGGGAATCGGTGGCAATTGCGGCGTGACCATGTCGTACCCCCAAGGGTGTCAGGTTAAGCGCCTCTCCTTTTGTTCGGGAAATCCTGCACCATCATATGGATAATTTCCGTCGAATGGTTATGCGAGTTTATTGCCGTATCGACAAGGCGGCATATATGGATATATGTTGATAAAGGCGCTGTATATATGAAATGTCCCTTTGTGGATATGGGGGGATCGGCCATCGGGATCCCGGACCGCGGAACGCGACGATCGACCCGGGCGGCTCCCATGACGCCGGTCCCGGCGCGGGTGCCGTGGCGGTCATCGCGGCGGCCCGGCGGTGAGGTCAGCGCACCCGCCGCGTCCTGAAGTCGTACCTGCGCGGCCTGGCTCGCGGCGGTGCCTGCGCCCGCGGTCCCGCCTCGGGTTCCCCTTCTGGCTCCGTCTCCGGTTCCGCCCGCGCCGGTGGCTCCGCTTTGATCTCGGGGATCGCCGGCGCGGTGACGACCTCCGTGCGCGGCTCGCCGACGGGCCGCCGCGTGGTCAGGTCGATGACCGTGCCGTATCGGCTGGTCGCGGCGTGCGAGGTGGCGAACAGGATGAGCACGTTCACCAGTTTCAGGAACAGCAACATGCCCACCGCGCCCGCGACGACCTGGTACGCCGGACTCGCCGAGCTGAAGTTGAGGTAGACCTGTCCGATCGTCTTCAGCAGTTCCAGCCCGATGGTGATGACCAGGGCCGGTCCGATCACCCGCCGCGGCGACAGGCGCAGCCGAGGGGACAGCGTCAGCAGCGCCGTCGACAGCAGGAGGTTCACGCAGATGCCGAGCACGAAGGCGACCGTGGACAGTGCCCGCTGCGCCGGTAGCGCGTCGACCCCGATCGTCTGCCCGGCCAGCCAGGTCAACGCGGTCTGGGCGCCGAAGGACAGGGTCAGCGAGATCGACAGCAGCAGCCCGAGCGTGACCAGCACGGCCAGGTCGATCAGCCACCGAAGGAAGAAGTTGCCCGGATACTGCTCCAGACCCCAGACCGCCCGCATGGAGGAGCGCATCGAGTCGATCCAGAACAGGCCGGTCAGCGGGAGGCCGAACGAGGCGATCAGCCCGGCCGTGTCCCGCGCGTCACGCAGGGCCTGCACGTCCAGCCGCGGGAACGTGTCGCTCAGGTAGCCCTCCACCTGGGCGAGCGCGGCGGGTGTGTCCAGCACGTGACCCATGATCACGAAGGCCAGTAGGGCCAGCGCGAAGATGGCGTAGAACGCGTAGTAGGTCATGCCCGCGGACAGGCGGCCCGCGTCGGTGCGGTCGTAGTGGACGGCGGCCCGGACGAGATGGTCGAACCAGCCGCACCGGTGCCGCGTCGCGGCCCATGCCCTGACGAACCCGCTGGTCCACCGGCTCGCCTCGGGGGTGGCCTTCATGACGGCGCACTCTACCCTCAAGCGGGCGTTTCACCGCTTGCGAGCCGGCCGATCCCGGTGACACCCGGAGCGACCGGCTCGCCGCCCCCGGAAACGGACCCGGGATCCGACCCGATCCACAACGAGCCGACAAAGGTGTCGTTCTGCCGTAGCGCGAGACGCGATTAAGCGTATAGAAATACGACACCACTTCGTTTAAGGCTTGACGTAAGCTCGGCGGCGGCGAGAGAGCGCTCTCTCGGCATCCCGGTGACGTCGCGCCGCCCGTTCTCGATAGGCAGGTCGATGAGAACAGCTCGTGACCAGCATGGACGCGCGACGTCGCGCGCACGCAGAGGCATCTTCTCCGTCCGTCTCCTCGCGCTGGCCACCTCGGTGGCGGCGCTCACCGCCACGGGGCTGGTGTCCGTGGCCGGCCCCGCCGCCGCGCATCCGGGTGGGGCCCCGGACTTCGGGCCCAACGTCTTCGTGTACGACCCGTCGACACCCGCCACCCAGATCCAGGCCAAGCTCGACGAGATCTTCGCGCAGCAAGAGAACAACGAGATGGGCACGAACCGGTACGCGGTGCTGTTCAAGCCCGGCCGCTACGACGTCAACGCCAAGCTCGGCTACTACACCACCGTCGCGGGACTCGGCGAGTCGCCCGACGACGTCGACATCAACGGCGCGGTCCGGGTCGTCGGCCGGCCCGACCCGAGTTCCGAGGCGGGCATCTCCGCGCTCACCAACTTCTGGCGCTCCGCCGAGAACCTGTCCGTGACGCCGACCGACTGGTCGAACCAGTGGGCGGTGTCGCAGGCCTCCCCGATGCGACGGGTCCACATCCGCGGCACCCTCTGGCTGGAGCCCGGGAACGGCGGTTTCTCCAGCGGCGGGTACATCGCCGACTCGAAGATCGACGGGGTCACGATCAACGGCTCGCAGCAGCAGTGGCTGACGCGCGACAGCCGGCTCGGCGACGCCTGGACCAACGGCGTCTGGAACCAGGTGTTCTCCGGCGTGGTGGGCGCCCCCGCGGAGGGTTTCCCGAACCCGCCCTACACGACGTTGCCCACCAGCCCCGTGACGCGTGAGAAGCCCTTCCTGTACGTCGACGACGCGGGTGCCTACCGGGTCTTCGTCCCGGCCCTGCGCCGGAACACCTCGGGCACGACCTGGGCCGACGGCCGGCAGCAGGAGGGGTCGTCGCTGCCGATCCGCGACTTCTTCATCGCGAAGCCGACCGACAGCGCGTCCAGGATCAACCAGCAGCTGTCGCGCGGCAAGCACCTCCTGCTCACCCCGGGCGTCTACCACCTCGACCGGGCGCTGCGCGTCAAGCACAGGAACACGGTCGTGCTCGGCCTGGGCATGCCGAGCCTGGCCCCCGGCACCGGCGACGCGGCACTGCGGATCGAGGACGTCGACGGCGTCCGGATCGCGGGCGTGCTCGTCGACGCCGGGCGGCGCGAGTCCGAGACGCTCGTCGAGGTCGGCGACCGCCACAGCCGCCGGGACCACTCCGGGAACCCGATCTCGCTGCAGGACGTCTTCTTCCGCATCGGCGGGCCGTGGGTGGGCAAGGCGAGGACGAGCCTCGTGGTCAACAGCGACGACACGATCGTCGACAACATCTGGGCGTGGCGCGGCGACCACGGCAACGGGATCGGCTGGACGCAGAACACGGCCGACACGGGCGTCGTGGTCAACGGCGACGACGTGACGGCGTACGGCCTGTTCGTCGAGCACTACCAGAAGTACCAGACGATCTGGAACGGCGAGAGGGGCCGGACGATCTTCTACCAGAGCGAGATCCCCTACGACCCGCCGAGCCAGGCCGCCTGGAACAGCCCGACCGGCAAGGGCTGGGCCTCCTACAAGGTCGACCGCAGGGTGCGGAACCACGAGGCGTGGGGCATGGGCGTCTACTCCTTCTTCAACCAGGGAGTGGACATCCGCGCGGACCGCGGCATCGAGGCCCCGAAGACGCCGGGGGCCAGGTTCCACAACATGGTCACGGTCTTCCTCAACGGCAGCGGCGGCATCGAGCGCACGATCAACGAGGCGGGCACCCCCGTCGTCGGCTCGTACGGGACGAGCAACGTCGTCAGCTACCCCTGACCTGGCCCACCCGTCCGCGGGCGTGACCCCGCCCGCGGACCCCGTGCCGACCGTCCGCCGGCGCCGACCCGGATCCTTCCGGGCCGGCGGACGGTCACCTTTCCCGCGCCGGCGGCACGGCCACCCTCGGCCCGCGCAGCAGCCACCACAGGAACGACGCCTGGACCAGCCCGGCGGCGGTGAGCAGCAGCAGATGCGCGCTAGCGGGAATCGTCTCCGCGGGGATCATCATCACCGGCCACGAGAGCGGCAGGGTCACCAGGATCAGCATGACCGCCGACAGACCCTGGTTCTCCGGCTGGCGCATGCCGACCTCGGCGAAAACGTGCGCGGCGACGACGAGCAGGACGTAGAGGCCGCTGACGACGAAGGCGAGGGTGCCTCGCCTGTACCGGGAAACGAAACGGGCCACACCGCGAACTGGTCTCATGACCCCGACTCTGCCCCGTGACCGCCGCCGAAGTCCCGGTACGGACACCTGGCCTGTCCCGGTACGGACACTCGGAACCGGAGACCCGAACCGGCCGCCGCCACGGTCGGGTCGCGCCTCACACGCGCGGCACGTCGGGGAAACCGGTCCAGCGCAGCCCGGCGGGCAGGTGGCTCATGTCGTTGAGGAAGAGGACGGCCGAGGGGCGGTCCGGCGCGTACCGGATGACCGTCAGCGCCGCGTTGCAGTGGTTGAGCCCCAGCCACCGCCACCGCGGGGCGTCCTGCGCGGCCCGCACGAGCCAGCCGACCAGGAAGTTGTGGGTGACGACCAGCTCGTGGCGGTCCGCGTCGCCCTCCACCGGGCCCGTCAGCCGTTCCAGCGCCTCGCGGGCCAGCGCCTCGCCGCGCTCGCGCTCCTCGGCCGGGAACAGGCCGAGGAAGCGGAGCAGGTGGTCGGCGGCCTCGGGCGGCAGCTCGTCCCTCTCCGGCGTGTAGGGAACGTAGTCTCCGGCGGCCTCCGAGACGTGCAGGGGGACGCCGTCCAGCTGCTCGCCGATCAGCCGTGCGGTCTGGTCGACCCGGGGCAGCGGGCCGTGGTGGATCGCCGAGAGGGGAACACCCCGAAGCCGCCTGCCGAGCAGCGCGGCCTGCCGGCGGCCGTTCTCCGTCAGCTCGCCCTCGACCGGCGAGGCCTCGCCGTGCCGGGTGAGGTACAGGTAGCGGGAAGAGTACGGCACAGTGATCCTTTCGCTTTCGGGGCGACACCATACCGATTCTCCCCATCCGGGCGCCCACCGGTCCGCGGTGCCCATCGACTCGGCGTGGGCCGGGGAACGGCGTCCTGGACCGTCGACCGCCCCGGCTGTCACAGGCGATCGCCGGGGCGGTGGGCGTGCGTGCCCTGCCGCCCCGGGGGTTCGCCCGGCGGCGCGGACCGGACGGTCATACGAGGCGGGGCGAGACCGGCGGCGACGGCGGCGAGAACGGGCAGGCCGATGACCAGAGCGGCGATCGACGGCCACGGGGTGTCGAAGGCCACCCGCGGCATCGGCTCCCATTCGATCGAGGCCGTCAGCGGCCACACCAGGAGCAAACCGATGACACACCCGGCGACCGCGCCCATGGCCGTGCCGCAGGCCGCGCCGAGTCCCGCACGGCACGCGGCGAACAACCGCAAGGTCGCGCTCGAGCCGCCGCCGGCCCGTAGCAGTACACGTCTCGATCGGGAGCCGGTGGCCTGGAGGGTCATGGCCAACGCGCCACCGAGGGCGACGGAGACCATCACCGCGACGAGGACCAGCCAGCCGGTCGGTGCCTGGAATCCCCGCTCGACGTATGCGACCGCGGCCTCACCCAGCCGACGCTCGCTCTGCGCGATGGGTATTCCGGGTAACTCGTGCTGGACGGCCGCACGCACCGTCGCCGCCTCTTCCGTCCAGAAGCCGTCCACCAGAAGGGCTCCAGGCCGGGCCTGGGGATGATATTCCGCCCGGCTCTGCGCCGTGGTGGCGGCCGCGATGATCATCGTTGTGATCGCGAGGGCTGTCGCGACCATCGTCGTCGCGACCGCGGGAGTCGTCCGGGCACGACGACCGGCCACGTCGCGGGCCGCCATGCGAAGCGGCGGCGGCAGTCGTACGACGCGTCGCCCGAGGATTCCCAGCAGCCACGGGACGAACGGCCCCTGACCGAGAAGGAGCAGCGCCCCGCCCATCATGGCCGCCAGGGTGGTCATGGCCCATCCGAAGTCGTCATAGTGCTGGTCCTCGTGGGTGGACCACGCGGCGAACGCCATCACCCCGATGCCGATCATCGACAGAGCCGCTCCCCAGACCAGGTGAAGCCGGGGGACGCTCATGTGGCGGCCCTCCGGGGCTGATCGCGCCGCGAATCCCACGGAACTGAGCGCGAAGGCCACAAAGATGCCCATGATCGTTTCATTCACGGAGAAATGGTACGCAGTGCCGAATAATGCCGTATGGAAATGGGTGGAATGGTTGGTGCGTCATGATTCGGGGCGAAGCTAGGCAACGGAAGCATCCCGGCGCGAGTACGCTCGCTTGCTCACGGGAGAGGTCTCCTGCTCGCCGGTCACATCCGAACGCCACGGTTTGGCGGCCTGAGCGGATCGGATGTCCGCGACCGCCGGATCGGGGGCGAATCGTCGGCCGTGACCGGCCTCGTGCGGTGAGGGCGTCTCGTCGGACCGCTCAGGGGCGGAACGCGTTGAGCACCATGTGTCCGTAACGGCGCCACAGGGCCTGGTCCCACCGGTCCAGGGTGATGAGCTGCCTGATCACTCCGCAGAGGACGACACGCAGGTCCAGCTCGCCGGCATCCTGACGGATCCGGCCGGAGGGTTTGGCGGCTTCGACGAGCCTGCCGATCAGTTCCAGGAGGCGGCCTGCGGGGACGAGCCGGCCCTCGAAGAAGGCTGCGGCGAGCCCTCGGTTGCGGGTGAGGTATTCGAGCAGGTCGGGGAGGTAGTCGTGTAGTCCCTGGTAGGCGTCCTCGCTGTCGAGCGCGGCGAGCGTACGTTGCTCCAGCTGCTGGAACTGCTCCTGGACGATCGCGACGATCAGGTCGTCCTTGGTGGGGTAACTCCGATACACGGTCGCCCGGCCGACCCCGGCCCGTTCCGCCACCTGGGGCACCGTCATCTGGAGACCGTGCTGGGCGAGGAGTTCCCGGGCGGCCGCGATCACCCTTTCGTGGTTGCGGCGGGCGTCCAGACGCCGATGGGAGCGGTCGGGTCCGATCGGCGGCCGGATGATGTCGGACGAAGTCATGGAATCAGTGTGCCCCGGCATTGTCGCCGTGCTCACCCGGGATGTCGGCCGAGCCGGGCCGGGCGGCCTCGGATCCGCCGGCGAGCACCGGTTCGCCGGCGCCGTACACCTTGGTGATCTCGACATCGAGCACGGTGCAGACCCGGCTGAACGACCAGTAGTAGCCGGCGACCTGAAGGACCTCCACGATCTCGCGCTCGGTGAGGAACCGCCGCGCCTGGTCGAAGAGCTCGTCGGACACGGTGGGCCGCCGCACCACCTCGGCGGTGAACCGGATGAGGGCCCGGTCGGAGGCCGGCAGCTCGGGACTGTCGAGTTCCCTGCCGCGAATGAGCTGCCGGGTGCGCTCGTCGACACCGGCCGCCTCCGACATCGGCCGGTGCTGGGCCGCGACGAACTCGCACCCGGCGTACTCGGCCACGGTCAGGATCACGAGCTCCCGCGAGCGGGCCGGCAGCTCCAGCGAGCCGAACTGCGCCTTCGCGAGCCGGATGAACGGCTTCACGGTGCCGGCCGAGTGGGTCAGCATCTTGACCAGCGGGTCCGGCGGCAGGGCGGCGAGGAATTCGCGTACGTCGTCCGGGATGTTCTTCGGATCGGGATCCGCAAGACGGGGCATGTTCTTCTCCACCCTCTTCAGGTCGGTCAGCGGGTCCCGTCCGGGCCGACGGAGAACCCCGTCTCGCTGAGTCGCCGGAAGCGGCCGTCCTCGGCGTAGGAGCCGAAGACGGAGACCTCCCGCCGGAGGGTGGAACCGTCCACCATGGTGATCTCGAAGACATGCCGCTCGGCATAGGTGGGACCGTCCCGGAGCTCGTCGAGCACGGTCACCGTGCCGCTGACGATCCGGCTCCGGGTGGCGGCCACCATCTCGGCGAACGCGGCGCGATCGAGCGACGTCCCGTCGCTGCGGTGGGTGTAGCCGGGGGCGTAGTACTTGTCCAGAGCCTCATTCAGCTCAAGCCTGGGCTCGAAGACCAGCTCCCGGAGGGCCTCGCTGATGCGCGAATGCTTCGTCACTCGAAATTCCTTCTGCACGGCGACTCGACGTATAAGCGGACTCAGAAGTCCGTTTAGTGACGAACAGTACCGGACTCGCGAGTCCGTTTTGAGCGGATTTGGGGGATAGTGACCATCGTCATACTTCTGGCGGCGCTCCCCGTACCGTCGACGACCTGGCCGTTCAGGGCCCGCCCGACGGCTTCGGCGCCGGAAGGCCGTCGTCGGGGGAGATCGTCACCCGCAGGGCGGGCGCGACGAGGATCGTTCCCTGTGCGTCCCGTATCGGCTGCGTCCCCGTGACGCGGTGACTGCCCGATGAAGGATTTCGGCCCGGCGCGGTAACTACAGGTGACCTCATACGCCAGGAAAGGCCAACATGTATGACAATCCCCCGCGAAGTCATCGAGGTCGATGACGCGACCCTCATCGAGAGGTCGCTGAACGACCCCGAGATCTTCGCCGTCCTGTTCGACCGGCACGCGCCACTCCTGCACCGCTACGTGACCAGGCGACTGGGGCCCAGCGAGGCGGAGGACGTCGTGGCGGACACCTTTCTGGCCGCCTTCCAGCGCCGGAGCGATTACGACAGGGGCCGCTCCGACGCCCGCCCGTGGCTGTACGGCATCGCCTCCAACGTGATCGGCAAGCGGCGGCGCACCGAGACGAACCTCTACCGCGCGTACATCCGCAGCGGCGTGCATCCGGCGGAGATACCCGGCCTCCAGGTGGAGGACGGAATCAACACCCTCGCCGTCAACCGACCGCTGGCACGGGCCCTGCTGGGACTCAAACGAGCCGATCGCGATGTGCTGCTGCTCGTCGCCTGGGCCGAACTGAGTTACCAGGAGGTCGCCGACGCGCTCGCCATCCCGCCGGGCACCGTCGCCTCGCGGCTCAACCGAGCCCGCCTCCAGATCCGCCAAGCCCTGAACCAGGAAGAACGAGGAGAATGACGATGGACGAACTGAAGGCCATGTGGGAGAGCATCCCGCCGGCCACCCCGGGGGAGCTCGCCGGGGCGCGGCGGCGGCTCCTCGACGGGATGCACCCCCGGCGGCGGTTCGTCACCGCCCCCCGGCTGCTGGTCGCGGCCGGTGTCGCGGCGGCGGCCGCCGGCACGGCGCTGATCGTCGGAAACGACACCCCCGCCTACGCGCTGGCCGAGAGCTCGGACGGCACGCTCACGGTGACCGTCAACGAACTACGCGACCCCGAAGGGCTGCAGGCCAGGCTGGGCGCGGCCGGAGTCAGGGCGGACGTGACGTTCCTGGCCGCGGGCACGCGGTGTGCGGCTCCCCGGTTCGCCGGTGTGGATCCGACCTATGACGGGCCGCCCACCACGGGACCGGAGGAACTGCGTGCGCTCGCGAACGGATCGCGTTCGCTCAAGGCCGCCACGGTGACCTCCATACGGACGATCCGGATCTCCCCCGAGCACATCAGGCCGGGCGAGACGCTCGTGATGGAGTTCCGCGACAACCCGGACGCCCAGGCGCCCTGGCGACTCGGCAAGTGGCTGGCCCGGGCGAACACGCCCGTGCAACCGTGCACGCCCGTCGAGGACACCGGCTGAGGGGTTCTTGCCGGCACGGTCCCGCCGGGCATGCCGCCGCTAGGACGCCAGCTGCCGTTGCACCAGCAGGCGGAAGGCCTCGGTCGCGGGATGAGAGGGCCTGCTCGGCCACACCAGATACACCGTCACCGGGGCGGCATCGGACAGGGGCAGGTAGCGGATGCCCGGGTGGGGGTGGTTGTAGCCGATACCCGCGGTGGTCACCCCGACTGCGTCCCCGGTGGCGATGGCGGTGAGCCATTCGTCCACGCCCGGCACCTGGAAGGTCGGGGGCCGCTGGGTGTCGGGCCACAGATCGGCGCGCGTGGTCGAGGCGGTCGAGCACAGGACGACGGGCCGGTCCGCGAGATCGGCCAGGCGCACGGCCGAGCGCCGGGCGAGCGGGTGTTCCTCGGACACGGCCGCCATGCGCTGCTCGCGGATGAGAGAGCAGCTCGCCAGGCTGGGATCCGGGGTGGGTTCGGCGCGCAGGAAGGCCACGTCGGCCTCGCCTCGCCGTACGGCCGTCTCGGGGTCGTCCACGCGCCGGACGTGCACGGGTGTGTCGGGGTGGCGGTCACGCCAGGCGCGAAGGAGGGGAACCGTGTGGCTGCCCAGCGCCGACCAGGCGAAGGCCACCCGGATGGGGCGCGGCCGCTTCCCGGCGACCGCCTCGGCCAGCGCGGTGTCCACCTGGTCGAGAATGCGGTGGGCGTGCTCCCACAGTCGCCTCCCGGCTTCGGTGAGGGCGAGGCTGCGGGTGGTGCGCTCCACCAGCTGGGTGCCCAGACGGCTCTCCAGCTGTTCCAAGGTGCGTGAGAGCGCGGGCTGGCTCATGTGGAGGGCGAGCGCGGCACCGGTGATGGTGCCCTCGTCTCCGATCGCCGCCAAGGCCCGGAGATGCCGCAGTTCCACATTCATAATCGCCGAGCATAAATGCCGCCCGAAGAGCATTTCACTACCGGCTTCGTGCCGCCGTAACGTTGTCGCCATGAAGATCCTCCTCATCGGCGCCGGAGGCACACTCGGCACCGTCTTGCGCGAGACCCTGCTCGGGCGTGGCCACGACGTCCTCACCGTCGGTCGAAGCAGCGGCGACCTCCGCCACGACATCTCCGACCCCACTCAGATCACGGCACTGTACGAAAGGACGGGTGCGGTCGAGGCCGTGGTCAGCGCTGCAGGCGACGTCCCCTGGAAGCCGTTCGCCGAGATGACGCCGAAGGACTACCGGGCGGCGTTCGACGGCAAGGTGCTCAGCCAGATCGAGCTGGTGCGTCAGGGTGTTCCTCACGTTTCCGAGCGCGGGTCCTTCACGCTGATCAGCGGAGTGCTGGCTCGTGAGCCCGTTGTCACGGGCAGCGCCGCGTCCATCGCCAACGGCGCGGTGGAGGCGTTCGTGCGGGCGGCCGCCATCGAAATCGCCCCCCAGCGGATCAACGCCGTCTCCCCGACGGTCTTCACCGAGGATCTCGACAAGTACGGGGCCTACTTCCCCGGCTTCCCGCCGGTGGACCTCAAAGATGTCGCCGCGGCTTACGTCCGCTCGATCGAAGGCGCCCAGACCGGCCAGGTCTACTCCCTTCCGTAGGGCCCGCCGCCCCCGCGGCCGTTCCGTAATCGGGACTGATCGCACTGGCGGTGCTTGTCATCCAGACAGGGCTGATCGTCCTGGTGAGCCGGCGCGTCCGCTCCGGCCCGCGGTGAGGTCGCGAGACCGGCGACGGTGCGCCTTGATGCGGCGGGTGCGCGATGGCGAGTGCCATTGGAATTCGGTCGTTGGATCGTTCGGGAACGCGTTCCTTCAGCGACCGGTGCTCGACGGACTGTGAGGGCTGGTCCAGCGGGTGGTCCCGCCTGCGCCGACTCGGCGCCCGGCGCACGGTCAGGAGCTGATTCCGCCGCCCTCGGCCTCCTCCTCTTCCGGCCTGAACGGCTCCAATGGGCGGGCACCGAGAACCCATCGGGCTGCGACACGCGCAAGGCACGCCTGCGTCCCGTCGAGCTCCTCTCGGTCGATCGCCCAATCCATGTCCGGCGCCCCCTCGCCCATGATGATCGCGTACATGAAGTCGTTCCAGCGCCCGTACGAGCTGAGCAGGACGACCTCGTCCGGCACGTCCAGGTCGAGCACCACATAGCGGGCGTACTCCTCCGGGGTCTGCGGGCAGAGGAGCATTTCCGCCGCCAGCGCCACGCCGTTGTCGCAGGTGTCCGGCCCGGCCCACGCCCACACCGGCGGCCGGCCTTCACTGTCGAGGCCACGCCGTGCCATCTCCGCCACCATCTCCTCGTAGCAGGCCCGGTAGTTTCCGGCCATGATCCGGTCCCAGTCCCCGACCAGCTCGCCGGCATCCTCCAGCGACTTGAGAACCGCTCGATGCTGGACCGTCCACAAACGCATCGGGCAATTGTGCCGGTGCGGGAACAGAGCGATCCACGTGATTACCCGGGAGCGGCGGTGACGGTCCACTGGGGCGGAGTCGCGGCTGTCCTGTCAACATGGCTGACTCCTTCGGTTCCTCGGCAGCCCATCTCGGATCGGCAACGGTGGTCATATGCATAGGGGTGCATGCGTTTGAGTGGTGGTCTACGAGGTTCACGCAGTAAGGGCGGTGGCGGTGCCTGGGCGATCGAGGTTCGTGTGGTGGGGACTGATCACGGCGTCACTCCTGGTCACCGGTGGAGTAGCGATCAACCAGGTCTTCGACGACGGAAAGCTGAGCTGGACCTGGGCGTACCTGGCGCTGGTGGTGACGGTCCTGGCCGGGCTGGCGCAGACGGCGCAGATGGCGCTGCAGCCGGGCCCTCCACGAGATCCCACGGGCGAGCGGGCCGGGACCGGAGTGAGCGGGACGCATCGGGGGAGGGTGACGCGACGCGGTTATCTGCGGCGTGTGCGGTTATCAGTGGATCAGATGGAGACGATCGGGCTGGTCACCCAGTCGGAGTTTGTTCTACGGACCCGGCAGGTCTACGTGGACGTGGCGTTGCAACCGCGTCCCGTGGTCGATGTGGCCGGCGACAGCGGAACCGGCCCCGCTCCAGCGGCGACGGAAATCGGGAAGCGGGCACCGCTGGCGGAGTTCCTGGCCCCGACTCGGGTGCTGGCGGTGCTGGGGGCCGCCGGGGCGGGCAAGACCACTCTGGCCCGCTACACGGCGCTGGAGATGGCCGATCGGCGGTGGCGGCCCTGGCAGCGCGAGTTCTGGCAGCCCCGGCAGATTCCAGTCCTGCTGTACCTGCGCGACCACGCCGCGCAAATCCTGGCAGACCTACCCGTCGAACTGGCCGAGGTCGCAGTGTCGGCGCCCTGGCTGGACGGGGAGGTCCCGGCGGCATGGCTGAAGCAACGCCTGGCACGCGGCCGGTGCGTGGTGCTCCTGGACGGCTTGGACGAGGTCGCCGACATCGCCGACCGTAAAAGCGTGGTCCGCTGGGTGGAGAACCAGATCAGTCGTCACCCTCAGAATGCCTACGTCGTCACCTCCCGCCCGCTGGGCTATCAGGACAGCCCACTACGCAATGCCGACACCCTTCAGGTGCAGCGGTTCACCAGCGGGCAGATCCGCGCGTTCTTACATGTCTGGTACCGCGCCATCGAGCATCGCGCCCGTCAGGCCGACCCGCACGTCATCGACCGGATCGCCGACCGCGCCGCCGATGACTTGTACCAGCGGATCAGCACCCGCGTCGCGCTCTACGACCTGGCCGCCAACCCTCTGCTCCTGACCATGATCGCGAACGTGCACCGATATCGCGGAAGCCTCCCCGGAGGCCGGGTCGGCTTGTACACGGAGATGTGCCAGGTCCTGCTCCACCGCAGGGACGAGGCCAAGAACCTTGCTCCCGCAGGCCTGGACACGCTGAACGAAGACACGGGGGACAAGAAAGAACGCGTTGTCCAGGAACTCGCCTTGCACATGATGCGACATCGGCTACGGGATATCTCTGCCACTGACGCCCATCGTGTGATCCGCCCCATTCTTGAACGCACCGCTCCCGACGTCACCCCTGAGACATTCCTGGCCTTCATCCGGCGCAGCGGGCTCATTCTGGAACGCCGGCATCAGCGGTACGGCTTCGCCCACCTCACCTTCCAGGAGTATCTCGCCGCAGCCCTCATCCCGAACCACCACACCCGCCGCCAACTCCTTGTCGACAACGTCAGCGATCCATGGTGGCGTGAGACCACCCTGCTGTGGGCGGCCCGCAACGACGCCAGTCCCGTCGTCCAAGCCTGCCTGACCGCCCGCACCGTCTCCGCTCTCCACCTTGCCTACAGCCTCGACACTGAAGCTCGCGAACTCGATCCGCACCTGCGCGACCAGCTCAACCAGATCCTCACCGCAACCCCCCTCAACCCCGAACAAGCCCGGCTTCTAGACGGCGTAACCTCCGCCCGCGCCCTCCACGACCTCCACACCCTCGACGACGGCACTCGGATCTGCGCCGCTCCCATTACGTGCGATCTGTGGAACCGCTACGCCGCCCATACCGGCACTCACCTGCTCCCGCCCGGCACCGCACCCGCCGCCCTCTGGCCCAACGACATCCGCGGTTTTCTTACCTGGCTCAACGGTCTGTTCGCCGACGGCACCGGCTACCGTCTTCCCACCCCTGAAGAAGCCCACCAGGTTCTCCAGCACGACCTGTATCCCGTCCCCGGTAGCAGCCTCTGGACCCTCGACGACGACAGCATCCGCCTCACCCACCACGCCGACACCCCTCACCCCCACCGTCCCACCCGCGAGCAGGTCGACAGCTACCCGGACCTGATCCAGGACCACACGTACCTTCTCCTCCGTCTCCTCCTGCCCCGTTCGCACCTGACCTTCAGCCAGCTCCTGACCTACAGCCTCCCTCGCGACCTCAAACGCCCCGAACACCAGTTCCTCCAAAGCCTCGACCTCATCATCGCCCTCGACCTCGCCCGCCTTGACTCCTTCATCCCCGACCTCGCCCTCAGCCCCGACCTCGTCGGCGACCTCGAACGCGCCTACGCCCTCACTCGCGCCCTCGCCCGTGACCTCGGCCTCGTCGCCGACCTCGCCCTCGACCGCGCCCGCGCCCTCGCCCGTGACCTCGAACGCGCGCTGGCCCGCCACCCCGAACGGCCCCGCGACCTCGACCGCGCTCTCGACCTCGTCCTCGACCTCATCCGCGTCCTCGACCTCGACCTCGACCGCGCTCTCGACCGCGCCCGCGCCCTCGCCCTCGCCCTCGATCCCGACTCCGCCCTCGACCCCGCCGACCCCGCCGACCCCGCCCGCGTTCTCGATTCCGACTCCGCCCTCGACCCCGCCCGCGCCCTCGCCCGCGTTCTCGATCCCGACTCCGCCCTCGACCTCGACTTCGACCTCGAACGAGTCCGTGTCCTCGACTCCATCCTCGTTCGCACCCTCGAACGCACTCATGGCCTCGGCCCTGGCTCCGCCCTCTCCGAACGGGCCCTCGATCCTGATCCCGGTCTCGCCCTAGCCCTCGCCCTCGCCCACATCCGCGACCTGGCCCCCCTCCACAACCTCGACTTCGACCTCGCCCTCGCTCTCGCTCTCGACCTCGCTTTCGCGAGGGAGCTTGCGGCCATCGACAAGGTCGTTGACATGCGTCTGGGCCGCGCCTGTGCGGCGTTGCTGGAGACCTTTTTCAGGGAACGGGCAGCCAAACCGGGGGGATGGTACAGAGGTGACCCGAAAACCACAGGAGCATCGTTCTTCGATTTTCTGGCACTTGCCTTGACCACGCTCTCGCCGCGGCAGCCCGTTGACGACTTGGAAAGCATGTTCGACCGAGCTGAACACCTAACTCGCGAATCCCACGTTCACAATCACAACATCGGTGGCCTGGACGAGCTGATTCGAAATGCGCGAAGGCTGGCGGCACCTTTATGGGATCGCAGCCAGTCGGATATCCCGCAAAGCGGCGTGGTGCAAGCGGCTGTATCCCTGCTGGCCGTCCTGATGACCCTGAGCGAACGCGAAACCGACACTGAACTCACCGAGCTGCTGTCCGCCGTACTCGCGACACTGATTGCGCTCACTCCCGGCACCCATCCCAACGACGTCCCGCCGCCGGTCAAGCTTCTGTTTTTAATCCGGAACTGAACCACGCCTCCGGGCTCTGTCAGCGTCGCTCCGTTGTCATGACGGCCATGCTCAGCGGAACTGGAAAACGTGTTCCGCTTGTCGTGGGGCCTCGTCCGGCGCCAACGTGATCCAACACGGTTGTCGGACCCTGGTAGCGATCTGATCACAAGCCGTGACACATCCATCTCTCCGCGATCGAATAGGCGAGTGAATTCTCAAATACCCGGAAGCGGCTTTGAGCGCATCGCGGCCAAGGTGCTCTTGCTGGCTACGGCCACGGTCGGGGTCACCGCTGTTGTGCATTTTGCCCTGTTTGCCGAAGTGTTGAGTTGGGCGCTCCCCACGGTCGGCGTGCTCAGCGCGGGCGTTGTCCTCATGTTGGCCGTAGACGTCGCGCGCGGCAGGAGACAGCGACTCGCGCAGGCAGAGGAAGATCCCGGCGAAGCGCTTCGCCGCCGCGTCGAGCGCGTCAACGAGGCGTTCGTCGAAGCCGCCGCCCTCATGGCCGACCTGCAGCGTGACCTCGCCGCCCAACAGGCCGCCCGCGAAGAACTCATCGCCCAGGCCGAAGAACAGCAGCAACTCCTCACCGTCGACCAGGAACAGGCCAAGAACATCCGGCTGCTCCTCATCGAAGGGGCCAAGGAAGCCAACCGCGCCGAACGGGGTCAGCAATGGATGTTCTTCCTGCTCGGTACCCTCGTGTCCGTTCCTATCGGCGTCGCCATCAACGTGTTCGTCCCCTGACCGAGCCGCCGCCACGGCCGCGAACTCCGCGCGCAACTCGTCGCCCCCCGGCGCCGCCGCAACCGCGCGATGTCAACCGGGCGTGGTCCGCGCCGTGCAAGCGTGCGGATCTACGCCGGGGCGACGACGAGGGGGTGAGGATTCACGACCTGCGGCACGCCTGCGAAACGTTCCTGTTCGCCGGAGGCGCTGACATCAAGACGATGCGGGGGTGTTGCGGCACACCCGGCAGGCGACGGCCGCGGACGTCTGCGTGCATCTGTCGGATGAGGTGAAGCGCGGCGCGGCCGACAGCACGGACGGCATCCTGCCGGACCTTACGAAGCGGCGGGGCGGAGAAGGGGTCGGCGCCATGAACGGCCTGCTGCCGCATCCGCTGCCACAAAATGACCAAGGCGCTCCGTAGTGATCAAGGAACGCCCTGCTCAAGACACGTGCACCCTGCAGGATTCGAACCTGCGACCGTCGGATTAGAAGTCCGATGCTCTATCCAGCTGAGCTAAGGGTGCTCCCGCTCAATTGTGCATGATCCGGGGAGTGCCCACGTAACGGTTTTGGGCCGGTGTCGTGAGGATCACTCTGTGGATCACCCGCCCCGCGGGGAGAGCGACCGCTCACCCCCTCCGGCTCAGGTGGGCGATGGCCGTTCGAAAGGGGGGAACCGAGCGGGGGAGGATTCCTCCGTGCGGCTGACCTGGAGGTTCTTCCGCCGGGCGCGGCGGGGGCGGGGCCGGGTGTCCGGAAGGGCCGGGGCGGGGTGTTCGGAAAGGCGGGGGCCGGGTGTCCGGAAGGGCCGGGGCGGGGTGTTCGGAAAGGTGGGGGCCGGGCGTCCGGAAGGGCAGGGAGGTCTTCCGGGCCGTCCGTCCGGAGGGAGCGGTCTGCCCGAATCGTTCTCCCGAAGAGGTGAGGCGGTCTAGGCTCGTATGCCATGTTCGTCACCACGGTCCAAGAGGAGATTCCCCTTCTGGGCGGTGATGTCACCGACGGGGTGGTGCGGGTCGGGGACACCGTCCGGCGGCCCGGCAGGGCCTCCACCGGGTCGGTGCACGCGCTCCTGCGTCATCTGGAGCGCTCCGGGTTCGAGGGTGCTCCCCGGGCACTGGGGGTCGACGAGCGGGGCAGGGAGATCCTGAGCTATGTCGAGGGGGAGTCCGCGGCCAGGCCGCTGCCCTCGTACGCGCTCACCGGGGAGTCGCTGGCCGCGCTGGCGCGGCTGCTGCGCGGTTTCCACGACGCGGCGGAGGGTTTCGTCCCGCCGCGAGGGGCCGTCTGGGAGGCCGGGTCCAACGACGACGCGGCACCGGAGCTGATCGGGCACTGCGACGTCAACCTCGACAATGTGATCTTCCGTGACGGGCTTCCCGCCGCGCTGATCGACTTCGACATGGCCCGGCCGACGACCCGGCTGTTCGACGTGGTCACCACGCTGCGCCACTGGGCGCCGATCGCCGATCCCGTCGACCTGGAGCCGCTCCAGCGCCGCCTCGACGTCGGTCCCCGGCTCCGGCTGTTCTGCGACGAGTACGGCCTGACGCCTCGCGACCGACGCCGCCTGCTGGATCTCGCCCGGCTCCGCTTCGACCGCTCGTACCACGCGATGCGGACCAAGGCCGAGGCGCAGGGCGAGAGCGGCGGATGGGCCCGGATGTGGGCCGGTGGGGCGGGGGAGCGCATCCGGCGGGCCCGCGTGTGGCTGGAGACCCACCAGGATGAGCTCCATGAGCATCTCGTTTAGGCAGCGGAAGACCGGGGTGAGGGGACGGCGGCCGGGGGTGGCCGAGGGGGTGGGGATGCTCGCCGGGGTCGCGATCGACGCCGTGCTCGCCGACCCCCGGCGCGGGCACCCGGTCGCGCTGTTCGGCACCGCCGCCGCCGGGGTGGAGCGGCGGGTCTACGGAGACGGCCGGGCCCGGGGCGTCCTCCACGTGGCCCTGTGCGTCGTCCCGGTGGCGCTGCTCGGCCACGCCGCGACCCGGTCGCGCAACCCGGTGGTCCGGGCCGCGCTGAGCGCGGCGGCGACGTGGGCGGTCGTCGGCGGTACGACGCTGGGCCGCGAGGGCGCGGCGATGGCCGAATTCCTGGAGGACGGTGATCTCGCGGGGGCGCGGGGGCGGCTGTCACACCTGTGCGGGCGCGACCCGTCCGGGCTGGGGGAGGCCGGGCTCGCCAGGGCCACCGTCGAGTCGATCGCGGAGAACACCTCGGACGCGGTGGTGGCGCCGCTGTTCTGGGGGGCGGTGGCCGGGGTGCCCGGCCTGCTCGCGTACCGGGCCGTCAACACGCTGGACGCGATGGTCGGCCACCGGAACGCGCGCTACGAGCGCTTCGGCTGGGCGGCGGCCCGCCTCGACGACGTCGCCAACTTCGTGCCCGCCCGGATCACCGGACTGCTCGCCGCGCTCGGCGCCCCTCTGGTGGGGGGGTCGGCGCGGCGCGCGGCGGCGGTGCTGCGCAGGGACGGCCACCGCCACCCCAGTCCCAACGCGGGCCGCTGCGAGGCCGCCTTCGCGGGGGCGCTGGACCTCACGCTGGGCGGGGTCAACGTGTACGGCGCCCGCGTGGAGCACCGGCCGGAGATGGGCGACGGGCCCGAGCCCTCGGTCGCGGACATCCGCAGGTCGGTACGGCTGGCGCGGGCGGTGGGCCTCGGGGCCGCGGTCCTTGCGGTCCTGGCCGTCCTGCGGCGCCGGTAGGCGGCCGAGGAGAAGGGGCCGTGAAGGGGCCGCGGAGGGGCCGTGAAGGGGCCGCGGAGGGGATCAGGCGTACCGGAAGAACGGGGCCGGAGGGCGAAAGGGCCTGTTCGGGAGTCCGGGTGGGCGGTGCGGGCGCGGGGGCGGCATGCTGGTCGCCATGATGGTTGATTCCCCCGGAGAACCGCCTGTGGTTCCGATCTGTCCTGATGCCACCCGCCGTCCCGGTGCCACGGGTCGTCGCGGTGCCGTGCGTCGTGCCGGGTTCGCCGCTCCTCGGGCCGGGGCGAAGGCGTGAAGGGGGCGAAAGGGGCGAAAGGGGCGCTGCTGGTCGCGGGGACGACCTCCGACGCGGGCAAGAGCGTCGTCACCGCCGGGATCTGCCGCTGGCTGGCCCGGCAGGGGGTGAGGGTCGCGCCGTACAAGGCGCAGAACATGTCGCTCAACTCCTTCGTCACCGCCGACGGTGCCGAGATCGGCCGGGCGCAGGCGATGCAGGCCGCCGCGTGCGGGCTGGAGCCCAGCGCGGACATGAACCCGATCCTGCTCAAGCCGGGCAGCGACCGGCGCAGCCAGGTCGTGGTGATGGGCAGGCCGATGGCCGAGGTCGACGCGATGGAGTACTGGGACGTCAAGGAGCGGCTCCGCCAGGTCGCGGTGGAGGCGCTGGAGCGGCTGCGGAGCACGTACGACGTGGTGGTCTGCGAGGGGGCGGGCAGCCCGGCGGAGATCAACCTGCGCAGGGGGGACATCGCCAACATGGGCCTGGCCCGTGCCGCGAACCTGCCGGTCGTCGTGGTCGGCGACATCGACAGGGGCGGGGTCTTCGCCGCGCTGTACGGGACGGTGGCGCTGCTGGAACCCGCCGACCAGGCGCTGGTCGCCGGGTTCGTGATCAACAAGTTCCGGGGGGCGCCCGAGCTCCTCGAACCGGGGCTGGACATGATCAGGGAGTTGACCGGCCGCGAGGTGTACGGGGTACTGCCCTGGCTGGACGGCCTCTGGCTGGACGTCGAGGACTCCCTGGCCCTGGACAACCGGCCCGCGATCGGAGCGCGCGCCCCGTACGGCCGGCAGACCCTGCGGGTGGCGGTGGTGCGGCTGCCGCGGATCTCCAACTTCACCGACGTGGACGCGCTGGCCTCGGAACCCGGGGTGGCGGTCCGGTTCGTGACCTCCCCCGGCGAACTGGAGGACGCCGACCTGGTGGTGCTGCCCGGTTCCCGGGCCACGGTCTCCGACCTGGCGTGGCTCCGCGCCACCGGCCTGGCCGCGGCCCTGCCGGGCCGGGCGGTGCTGGGCATCTGCGGCGGCTACCAGATGCTCGCCAGGACCATCCGCGACGACGTCGAGTCGGGAGCGGGCCTGGTCGAGGGGCTGGGACTGCTGCCCGCGTCGGTGGAGTTCGCCGCGGACAAGACGCTGGGCCGCCCGGCCGGCACCGCGTACGGCCATCCGGTCGCCGCGTACGAGATCCACCACGGCGTGGTGACGGCCGACGGCGGCGAGCCCTTCCTGGACGGCTGCCGGGACGGCTCGGTATGGGGGACCACCTGGCACGGCGCCCTGGAGAACGACGGCTTCCGCCGGGCCTTCCTCGCCGACGTGGCCGCGGTCTCCGGCCGTGACTTCACCCCGGCGCCGGACGTGTCGTTCGCCGCCCTGAGGGAGGAGAGGCTGGACGCGCTCGGTGACCTGATCGAGCGGAACGTCGACACCGGCGCCCTGCTCCGGCTGCTGGAGGGCGGGGCACCTCGGGGGCTGCCCTCGCTGCCGCCCGGCGGGGCTTCGCGCGAGGCCCCGGACTTCTCGGCCGGCGTTCCCGCCGCCGGCTGAGCCGGTCCTTTTCCCGCCGCCGGTTGAGCCGGTACCTTCCCCGCCGGTCGAGCCGGTGATCCCTCCGCCGGTCGAGGGGAGCGGTTTCCCGGCTCTCCGGCACCGTTCCCGTGAGGCGCGAAAGCGGGTGAATCACTTCGGCCGGCGAAAAGGAGAAGGTTCCTCTGCCGGGTAAACTCGAAATTCCCCCGCCAGGTCTGATGGGGGTATGGGAGGCCGACCATGTCCCGCATCCTGCTGTTGCTCTTCGTCGTCGCGGTGATCGCGGTGGTGGTTCTCGGCGTGGTCATGGTGGTCCGCTCCCACGCGGCACGCACCTCCGTCGCCGACAATCCCCGCGAGATCCTCAAGCGCCGCTACGCGGCCGGTGAGATCGACGAGGACGAATACCTCCGACGCATGTCGGGTCTCTCCCAGGACTGGTAGGTCCACCGGTCATCCGGTGCGTCCCGGGGCTTCCGATGTTTTCCGAGATGATGGATTTTGTCGGCGTATCGCTTCTTTTGTGGTAATCCTCGGTGATTCCTGGAGAGACTCCACCGCGCGCCGAGGAGCAGGATGCCCGGACTCGAAGCCATCGCCGCCGCCGCGGGAAAGGCCGTGGTGGAACGCGCCATGCGTGAGGGGCTCGCCGCCCGGACGGCGAGGGCCGAACGGGGCGCCGACCTCACCACCCTCATCCAGAGCGGGTTTCCCGACCGGTTCCTGCGGCGCAGCCTCGAACGGCAGCTGGAGGCGATCGCCGACGGGGTGGAGAGACGGCTCACGGTGCTCGTCGAGCGGGAGTACGGCGGGCTCGCCGAGAACGACCGGGCGGCCGTCCTGCACGAGGTGGTGGCGGCGGTCCAGGCCGCCGACCTCTCCGACAGGGCGCTCCTGGCCGCGGACATGGATCCGATCAAGCTCGCCAAGACCATCCGGGCCGGACTGCCCGACCCGGCTCCGCAACTCGGCGAGGCCGGGGCACGCCTCTTCGACGTCCTGCTGGACGAATGCCTCGACTGTCTGGTGCGAATCGTCCAGCAGCTCCCGCAGTACCTGCCCCGGGCGGGAACCGAGCTTCTCGGCCGCGTCTCGTCCGTCGAGGACCGCCTCGCCGGCCTCGGCCAGCAGGTCTCCTCGGTGCTCGCCCGGCTGTCAGGCAGTGGCTGGACGGTCTTCTCGCGGCCTATCCGGAGATCCGGGTCATCGTGACCTCCCGTCCGGCGGCGGCCGACACCCGGTGGCTGGAAGGGGAGGGGTTCTCATCGGTGACGATGGAGCCGATGACGCCGGTCCACCTGGGGAGCCTCGTACGGCAGTGGCACACCGCGATGCGGGGTTCCGGGAACCTGCCGTTCGCGGCCGAGAAGCTGGACGAGTACGAGGGCGCGCTGCTGGCCAGGTTCGAGAGCAGCCCGTACCTGCGGACGCTCGCCTCGACGCCGCTGCCCGCGTCGCCGAGGGGGGCAAACACACCCGGCGGTTGCGGCTGCTCGTGGTCGGCTGCCTGGAGACGATCCAGGAACTGCCGAGGGACCTCGCGGGGGACATCGAGGAGTGCTTCGCGGAGGTGATCCCTCCCCGGAACGCGGGCGAGGCCGCGGCTCTCGCCTCGGCGGGGGAGGAGGTGCTCCGGCGTCTCCCCGACGACATCACCAGGCTCTCCCCTGCGCGGGCGGAGGCGACGGTACGGGTCTGCTGGCTGATCAACGGCCCCGAGGCGCTGGAGCGACTCTCCCGGTACGCCGGCGACTCCCGTTTCGACGTGCAGCAGGAGCTGGTCACGGCGTGGGACTACTTCGATCCCGAGGAGTACGCCCGGCGAGTGCTGGCCGCCGCTCCCCTCATACCCGGGTCGTACGGTGGATTCGCGAGCGTGAGCAATCCACGGGTCTTTCCCCATCTTCGGTACCTGCGCGGCCTGAAGGACCTGCGGGTCGACTTCGACGGTGAGGACCTCGGTTTTCTCAGGGATGTTCGCCCACTGCGCAGCTTGCGGTTCTTCCGGTTGACGGGGCCGGGGGCGCTGAGCGTGCTGGAGTGTCATCCGGCCTTGAAATGGCTGTGGGTGCGGTTCAGGAAGGATTCCGCCGCCTCCCCGTGGCCGCCCATGCCGCCCGCCCTGCTGGAAGCCTCCGTGTTCCACGACGTTCCAGTGTCCGGCATCGGCTTT
Organism: Streptosporangium sp. NPDC023963; assembly: GCF_040639135.1. Classification (NCBI taxonomy): domain Bacteria; kingdom Bacillati; phylum Actinomycetota; class Actinomycetes; order Streptosporangiales; family Streptosporangiaceae; genus Streptosporangium; species Streptosporangium sp. NPDC023963. Next base: position 125,744 of record NZ_JBEZZK010000007.1, on the reverse strand, counting down.
CTCGACCGTTTCCACATGGTTGAGGAACTCAGTCTCAACCGCCTCGACGAGGTCACCGACTTCACCCCGTTGACCCTGCTGACCGGGCTGAAGACACTGAATCTTCTCGACTGCCGCGGTCTTTCCGACCCCTCTGTCTTCGGGAGGCTTCCCGGCTTGGTGAGTCTGCACCTCACCCGCCCGGCTCTCGGCGGGCTCGACGACCTCGTCGGCAACTGCCCGAACGTCAGGCGGATCGGGCTCCGGCGCGTTTCCTGGCTGGAGGACATCACCCCGCTCGCTTCGCTCGCTCTCGAGGAGGTGAGGCTCTCCATGTGCGCCAACCTCGCCGATCTCACACCGCTCTCCGAGCTGGGAGAACTTCGCAGGGTCGGCATCAGGGGCTGCGACGTTCGCGATCTCTCGGCTCTCGGGCCGTTGCAGAAACTGAAGCGGGTCGATCTGGCCGAGCTGCCCGGCGTGATCGATGTCGCGCCCCTCGCGGGAAAGCCGGGCTTGGTCATCGAGATCGACGACGGGCAGGAACTCCGAAACACCGACCTGCTCGATCCGACCGCGAGGATCCGGCGCCTGTAGTCAGGCCGCAGGAGCGGGGGCCGGTTGGTTCGCGGTGATCCAGGCGTCGATCTCCTCCCACTGGTCGAAGAGCCAGCGGATCTGGGCCTCGCGGTCGCGCGGCACGTCGGCGGCCTGGACCCGCCACCACTTGGCCTTGATCCGGGCGCTGAGCGGGAGACGGGTCCAGATGTCCCCGAAGGTGACCAGGTCGTCGAGACCGGTGTGCGCGACGAAGACCACGTCCGCCTCGGGGCAGGCCTCGATGGCGGCGATGGCCCCGTTGGGGTGGGGGGCCATCAGGTGTTCCAGCCTGCGGGCCCGCGCGGCCTCCTCCGACAGGCCCTTCTGCTCCAGCCGCAGGATGGCCCGCCAGCGGCGCTTCGGGGTGAAGTTGCCGCCCTCCGGGAAGATCACCAGGGCGTCGTCGGCGTCCATGTCGGAGGACAGGCGGCGGATCTCGCCGAGAATGCCGCTCTCGGCGACCTTGTGGTGGACGAAGGCGCTGGGAAGGCGGTTGATCACCACGTCCAGCGAGGGGTCGAACTGCAGGGCCGCCTTCATCACGATCCTCGGGCGCCTGCCGTAGCGGGCGAGAAGGTGGTGCACGAGCAGGAACGAGTCACCGGGGCCCGCGTGGCGGGCCAGGACGATGACGGGACGGGTGAGGCGCCGGGAGATCTCCTCGGAGGTCGGCGGCGGCTCGTCGATCTCGACGCTCAGGCGGAAGATCCGCACCGCGGCCTCGTAGATCTTGGACAGGAACCACTGGATCAGCTCGTAGTGCCGCTCCTGGTACTCGTCGCGGCTGAGCCGGCCGCCCAGGCCGTTCGCCACCCACAGCCACAGGCAGGCGCACAGCGCCATCGACTCCAGCGTCAGCCACGCCAGCGCGAACCAGACCAGCCGGGTGCCGCGCCGCTGCGGGGGCGGCAGCCGCAGCGAGGCCGCGGTCACCACCAGCAGCCAGATCGGGAGCGTGAGCACGGCGACGACGGTGAGCACGATGACGAGCGGGGCCAGGACCAGGCGGCGGATGATGCGAGGAGGCAGCACGAGCGGCTCCTGCCTGTGTGGTTGTGCGGTCGTGGTGCGCGTGCGGGGCCGGTGTGACTCAGGAGGCGATGATCCGGACGTACCTCCTCAGGAGTACCCCAGGTGTGGCCCTACCCCAATATGGACATATGACTCGACTTGGTTTATATCGGCACCGGTGCGGACGGTGGAGTGGCTCAGGGGGACGCCTGCCGGATCAGGTAATCGGACGAGGCCTGGTACGCGCGGTCGATGTATTCAGATATATGCGATAAATCCCGGTAACGCAGCTGAGAAAGGTCTATTCCTGGACGGGATTCGCCCCCGGACGGCATGACATGGACCTCGATGTCGTCCGGCAGGGTGGCCATCTCCTCGGTGAAGCGGTGCCGCCGGGCGATCTCGAAGGCGGTCATGCCGACCTCCCACGGGCGCCGGGGCACGACCAGGGGACGCTCGATCCTGCCGACGTGCAGCACGTAGACCCGCCGGGCGCCGAGCGCGACGGCCCGGCCGACCGGGATGCTGTGCACCAGCCCGCCGTCGAGGTAGTGGCCGTCGCCGACGCGGACGGGCGGCAGCAGCCCGGGGACGGCGCAGGAGGCGAGGACCGCGTCGACCAGGGGGCCCTCGGTGAACCAGTGCGCGGCGGCGCGCTCGACGGAGGCGGCCACGCACTGGAACGGCACGGACAGGTCCTCGATGCGGGAGACCGGCAGCGTCCGGGCCAGCAGGTCGCGCAGCGGCTCGGAGGAGTGCAGGTGGGTGCCGCTCCTGGCGAGGGTGGACAGCCGGGTCACCCAGGACCCCGCGAACGCCGTACGGACGATGTCCGAACCCCACAGCGTGGTCAGGCGCGCGACCGCGTCACCGGGGGCGGCGGCGAGCACGACGCCGTTCAGCGCGCCCACGGACGTGCCGATGATCACGTCGGGCTTGATGCCCGCCTCGTCGAGCGCCCGCAGCATGCCCACCTCGTGGGCGCCGAGGAGGCCCCCGCCACCCAGTACGAAGGCAGTGTCCAGGCTCATGGGCTCACCATAGCCCCGCGGGCGAGCGCGGCACCGCCGGGCGGGTTCCGGATCCGCGCAACGAAGGGGCGGCCAGCTGTCCGGGTCCGGTAATGCCCCCGGCGGCGCCGGGAGGGCACGATCTGAGGCATGACAGCGGTAGTGGAGACCGAGGGGCTCACCAAGTTCTACGGCGGGCGCCGGGGACTTGAGGATCTCGACCTGGAGATCCGGCCCGGGGAGGTGTTCGGGTATCTCGGCCCGAACGGATCGGGAAAGACGACGACGATAAGACTGCTCCTGGACGTCATCCGCCCCACCAGGGGCCGGATGACGGTCCTGGGCCGGGATCCCCGCGAGGCGGGCGTACGGAGCCGGATCGGCTACCTGCCCGGCGAGCTGGCCCTGGAGGGCAGGGAGAAGGCGGGGGAGTTCCTCGCCTTCCTCGGCGCCATGCGCGACGGCGTGCCCAAGGGGCGCATCGAGGCGCTGGCCGAGCGGCTTGAGGCCGACCTGTCGGTGCCCATGGGCAAGCTCTCCAAGGGCAACAGGCAGAAGGTCGGGCTCATCCAGGCCTTCATGCACGAGCCGGAGTTCCTGATCCTCGACGAGCCGACCAGCGGCCTGGACCCGCTGATGCAGCAGGAGTTCCTCGCGATGGTCCGCGAGGTCCGCGCCTCGGGCCGTACCGTGCTGATGTCCTCCCACGTGCTGGCCGAGGCCGAGGACGTCTCCGACCGGGTCGGCATCGTGCGCGGCGGCAGGCTCGTCGCGGTGGAGGACGTCTCCGCGCTCAGGGAGAAGGCGGTGCGCCTGGTGGAGTTCCACTTCGACGCCCCGGTGCCCCGCGAGGCGTTCGAGAACCTGCCAGGCGTACGGGACCTGCGGGTGGAGGGGGCCGGGCTGCGCTGCACCATCGACGGCCGCCCGGACGCGCTGATCAAGGCGGCGGCGAGGTTCACCGTGGTGCACATGGTCAGCGCCCAGCCCGACCTGGAGGAGATCTTCCTCACCTACTACAGCCAGAACGAAGAAGAAGGGGAGGCGCGCGATGCCCACGCTGATGTCGAAGAGCCTGCGTGACTACCGCAGGCCGCTGCTCGGCTGGACCGTCGGGATCAGCGCGTTCTTCGCGATGTACCTGGCCTACTACCCGACCATCCAGAGCAACCCCGACCTCTACGGGGACATCGCGCTGAGCAAGTTCCCCGGGGCCATGCGCGACCTCATGGGCGGCCTGGAGGGCGGCTTCACCAGCGGCTCCGGCTATCTGCAGACCCTGGTCTACCAGCTGTTCGGGCCGCTGCTGTTCATCGTGTGCGCCGCGGTGATCGGCAACCGGGCGATCGCCCAGCCCGAGGAGTCGGGCACGCTGGAGCTGGTCCTGACCCTCCCGATCGACCGCAGGCGGCTGGTCCTGGAGCGCTTCGCCGCCCTGGCCCTCGCGCTGCTCGGCGTGGCGGCGGTCACCTTCCTCGTGGTGCTGGGCCTGGTGACGGCCGTCGACATGGGTGTCCCCGTCGACAGGATCCTCGCCGGTCACGTGGGCGTCTTCCTGCTCGCCCTCTTCTTCGGCACGCTCTGCCTGACGGTCGGCGCCGCGACGGGGCGCAGGGGGGTCGCCCCGGCGGTGGTCGGGGTGGTCGTCGTGGCCGGCTACGTGGTCGAGACCATGGGCAAGAACGTGGACGGGGTGTCCTGGCTGCGCTGGATCTCGCCGTTCCACTACTACCTCGACGGACGGCCGATCCAGCTGGGATTCCCGGCGTGGGACTATCTCGTGCTGGCCGGGGCGACCGTCGCGCTGGTCCTGGTCGCGATGCCGGCCTTCGACAGGCGTGACGTGGGAGTCTGATGGACGAGCTGCTCGGCGGCCATCTCCGGGTGTTACGGGAGGCGGCCGCCACCGGCAGGCTGCCCGGCCGGGCCGAGCTCGACGACTGCCGCGCCGCCGGTGCGCTGGCCGCCGAGCGGGGCGCGTCCGCGCGGGCCCTGGTCGAGGCCGCGCTGGCCATGGCCGAGTCGGTGGGCCCCACCTCGCTCCCGGCCCTGCGGCGTACGGTCTCCGCCCTGATGGAGGGGTACGAGAACGCCCAGCGGTCGGCGCTGCGCCAGGAGGAGGCGGCGCGCAGGGAGTTCGTCGACGACCTGCTCCAGGGCCGCGCCGACAGGCTCGCCGAGCGGGCCGAGCACTTCGGGCTCCGTCTGGCCGAGACGTACGTGGTCGCCGTCGCGCGTCCCGCCGCCGGAGCCGCTGGAGCCGCTGGAGCCGCTGGAGCCGCTGGAGCCGCTGGAGCCGCTGGAGCCGCCGGAGTCGCCGGAGTCGCGGGAGCCGGAGTCGCCACGGCCGCCCCGGCCGCCGCTCCGGGGGACGGCGGGCTCGCGGGGGAGGCCGAGGGGACGGCCAGGCGGATCGAGGACGCGCTGGTCGCCCGGTTCGGCTCGCACAACGTGCTGGTCGCGGTCCGCGACGGGATGCTCGTGTGCGTCGCGCCGGGCGGCCTCACCGTCGCGAACGGCGAGTTCACCCATCACGTGCGCCAGGCGTTCGCGCCCGGCTGGCGGGTCGGGCTCGGCCGGGCGCACCGGGGCCCCGGCGGGGTGGTCACCTCCTACCGGGAGGGTGCCAACGCCATCGAGCTCGGTGACCGGCTGGGGCTGCGCGCCCCCGTGCTCAAGGCCGCGGACCTGCTGGTGTTCCCGGTGCTGCTGCGGGACCGCGCGGCCATCGAGGACCTCGTGACGAGCGTGCTCAGCCCGCTGCTGGAGGCGCGGGGCGGCCCCGAGCCGCTGCTCGCCACGCTGGAGGCCGTCTTCGCCTCCCAGGGCAACCAGACCGCCGCCGCACGCAGGCTCGGCGTCAGCACCCGGGCGGTGACCTACCGGCTGGAGCGGATCCGCCGCCTCACCGGGTTCTCACCGGATGACTCCACCCAGCGTTTCACCCTGGAGACGGCGGTCCTGGGCGCCCGCCTCCTGGACTGGCCCGCCCACCCGCTGCGCTGACCGGCCCGGCTCGTCCGCCGACTGCGCTGACCGGCCTGGCGTGTCCACCGGCTGCGCTGACCGGCCCGCTGCGCCGATCGGCCCGGCGTGTCCACCGGCTGCGCTGACCGGTCCGGCTCGTCCGCCGACTGCACCGATCGGCCCGGCGTGTCCACCGGCTGCGCTGACCGGTCCGGTCCGCCCGGTCGCCGTGCCGGCCGGGTCGCACGCCGCGTCGCCCGACCGCCGCGCCGGCCCGCCGTGCCGTTACGGGATGAGAAGCACCTTGCCGGTCGTACGGCGGGCTTCGAGGTCCTCGTGCGCGCGGGCGGCCTCGGCGAGCGGGTAGCGCTCGGAGACGTGCACCCGCAGCTGACCCGCGGCCACCCAGCCGTAGAGGTCGGAGGCGCGCCAGGTGAGCTCGTCCCGGGTGGCGATGTAGGTGCCCAGAGTCGGGCGGGTCAGGAAGAGGGAACCGCTCCTGGCGAGGAGCTGCGGGTCGAGCGGCGGGACCGGGCCGCTGGCCTGGCCGTACAGCGCCATCATGCCGCGCGGCCGCAGCGAGGCGACGCTCTCGTCGAAGGTGGCCGCGCCCACGCCGTCGTAGACGACGTGCACGCCGGAACCGGTCAGGTCGCGGACCGCGTCGGCGAAGCCCTTGTAGCGGAACACCTCGTCGGCGCCCGCCTGGCGGGCCAGGATCTCCTTCTCCTCGGTGGAGACGGTGCCGATCACCCGGGCGCCGCGCAGCTTGGCGATCTGGGTGAGCAGCAGGCCCATGCCACCGGCGGCGGCGTGCACCAGGACGTCGTCGCCCGCCTTCACCTCGTACGTGGAGTGCGTCAGGTAGTGCGCGGTCAGCCCCTGGAGGGTGACGGCCGCCGCGATCTCGGCGGGGACCCCCTCGGGCACGGCGAGCAGCTTGGAGGCGGGCACCGTGGCCCTGGAGGCGTAGCTGCCCGGCACGTTGGCCCAGGCCACGGTGTCGCCGACGGCGACGTCACGGACGTCCTCGCCGACCGCGGCGACGGTGCCCGCGCCCTCCTCCCCGGGGACGAAGGGCAGGGAGAGCGGGTAGCGGCCGATCCGGTGGTAGACGTCGATGAAGTTCACCCCGGAGGCGGCGACGTCGACCAGGACTTCGCCCGGGTTCAGCTGGGGGTCCGGGTGGTCGTCGGTGTAGGTGAGAACCTCGGGCCCGCCGGTGGCGGAGACGACTATGGCGCGCATCGTACTGAACTCCTTAGATCGGACAAATGTCTTGATCGTCCCCATTGTCGTGCGTGTCACTCGCCGTCGCGGTCATCCGGTCAAGGCTGCCGGGTGGTAGCCGGGCCGTGCAGGGTGAAGTTGTCGAACGCGGTCCGCAGGACGGCGTTGCTGTTCTCGCCCACCCTGGCGATCACGCCGACCAGCCCGTTGGGCAACGGGTTGGTGTCGAGGAACGACTGGGCCTGCTCGTCGTTGACCCACATGGTGAGCTGCACGCCTCCCTCGACGCCGGTGCACTCGGCCGTGAGCCGGATGGCCTCGCCCTTGGGCAGGTCGACCTTGACGGGCTTGGTGAGCTCGCCCCCGGCGCTCTTCACGGTCTTGCGGATGCGGGCGTTGCCCGCGGTGTCGAGCAGGAACTCGTACCGGGTCGCCTTGTTGTCGTCCTCGCCCCGGCAGAACAGCCCGTACTCACCCATCCCGCTGGTGCCGGGGCGGATCGTGATGTCGGAGCCGAGCAGGATCCGGCTCGGTGTGATCGGCGTGGGGCTGGCCGTGGGGTCGGGGGTGGCCGGGGGAGCGGACACGAAGGGGATCGGGGCCTGCTCCCGCCTGACGGGGGAGTACCCGCTGACGTCGACGGCGTAGTAGCCCTCGGGGGCGTAGCCGTACGTGCCGGTCATCGGGCTGTAGGTGCCGCCGCTCCAGCCGGTGCCGCTCTGGGTGAAGTCGTCCTGGTAGAGCAGGGCGAGGTTCTCCGGCGGGCCGCCGGGAGCGAGCGCGAGGCGCAGGCCGAGCCCTCCGGCCGCCACCATCAGGACCGCCACGGCCACCCCGACCACCAGTTTCCGCCGCCCGGCCGTCCCGCCCCGCGGGAGGAAGGGCCCGGTGTCGTCCCGCGGACCCTCGGGGAGGGTGTGGCCGGGACCGTCGTGGGAGGCGCCGGGCGCGACGTGGCCGGGCCCCGCCTGCGAGGCGCCGGAGACCGTGTGGCCGCCCCGCGCGGACGGCGCGGTGTGGCTCCAGTCGGGATCGGCGACGTGACCCGGGTGCCCTCGGCCGGGAACGGAGTCGTGTCCCGCGGATCCCCGGCCGGAGCCGGGCAAGGGCGGCCCGGCGGGTCCGGTTCCGGTCCAGGGGGCGCCGCCGGGCGGTCCCTGAGGTCCCTGAGGTCCCTGAGGTTCCTGCCAGGAGGCCTGGACCGAGTGGGCGGCCTGCTCGGGCGCGGCGGAGCGGCCCACCAGGTGGTCCAGGAGCTGCTGCGAGGTGGGCCGGTTCCGCGGGTCCTTGGTCAGCGCGTAGGTGACCAGCTCGCGCAGCGCGGGCTCCATGCCCTCCAGGGAGGGCTCGGTGTTGAGCACCTGGTACAGCACCGCGGGCAGCGCCTCGCCGCCGAACGGTGCCCGCCCGCTCGCGGCGAACGCCATCAGGCAGCCCCACGAGAACACGTCGCAGGCGGCCGAGACGGGCTCGCCGCGCAGCACCTCGGGCGCCATGTAGCGGGGGGTGCCGAGGATCTCGCCGGTCCCGGTCATCCCGCTGAGGGTGTCCAGCGCGCGGGCGATGCCGAAGTCGATGACGCGGGGGCCGACGGGGGAGAGCAGCACGTTGGACGGCTTGAGGTCGCGGTGCACCACTCCGGCGCCGTGGATGGCGGTCAGCGCGGTCGCCACCCCGACGGCGAGCGCGTCGAGGCTGGAGCCGCGGAGCGGGCCGCCGGAGTCGACGGCCTCCTCGAGGTTGGGGCCGGTGACGTACTCGGTGACGACGTAGAGCTGGTCGTCGTCGAGCGCCGCCTCGATGACCGCGGCCGTGCAGAACCTGCGGACCCGCTGCGCCGCGTCGGCCTCCCTGCGGAAGCGCATCCGGAACCGTTCGTGCTGGCTGTACTCCGGATTGATGACCTTGATGGCGACCTGCTGCCCGTCAGAGGACTCGCCAAGATAGACCGTGCCCATCCCGCCCCGGCCCAGCCTGCTGAGCACGCGGTATCGGCCTATCTGCAGGGGTTCGTCGGGACTGAGGTTGTTCACCTTTGTACCTAACCGCATACGCCGTCACATGAGTGGCTCAGCTTATCGATCTCTTGCCGCTCGCCAGCAGTCGCAACAGCGGCAGGTCCACTTTTTCCAGACTGTCCACGCTCAGCACGTCCTCCGCCACCGGATCGCCGGAGACCGACACCACCCGACACCCGGCCGCGCGGGCCGCCGCGAGCCCGGTGGGACTGTCCTCCACGGCCACGCAGTCGGCGGGGTCGAGACCCAGCCCGGAGGCCGCCCGCAGGTACGGGTCGGGCAGCGGCTTGCCGCGCGCGGTGTCCTCGGCGGCCACGACCAGGGCGAACCGCTCCGCCCCGACGGTGTGCAGCACCATGTCGACGATGAGCCGGGGCGAGGCGCTGACCAGTGCCGTGGGCACGCCTTCCGACCCCAGGTCGTCCAGCAGCCGGATCGCGCCGGGCAGCGGTGTCACCCCGCCGGAGACCCGCTCTGCGAAGGCCTCGGTGAGCCGCGCCCCGACCCGTTCGACCCTGGCCCGTTCGATCTCGTCCCGTTCAGCATCGGCCCGTTCCGTATCGGCCCGTTCCGCACCGGCCCGTTCAGCATCGGCCTGTTCTGCACCGGTCTGTTCCGCACCGGGCGGTGCGGGGGCGCGCCGCGTGAGGTAGCCGGCCGCGTCCTCGACCAGGCGGCCGAGGACGTGGCCGGCGTCGGCCTCCGTCAGCTCCAGGTCCAGCTCGGCGGCGACCTCCACGCACGCCTGCCACCACATTCCCTCGGTGTCCACGAGCGTGCCGTCCATGTCGAACAGGACGGCTCCGAGCTCACCCGACACCCGCGACGTCCTCCGACTCGGCCGCCTTCGGGGACTTCGAGGACTCCGGGGACCCCGGGGACTTCGGGGACTTCGCGGGGTCCTCGGAGGTGAGAACGGGCGCGGGGGTGGTGCGCGCGGCGACGAGCACCGGCCGCTGCACGAGGGAGACGTCCACCCGCGTGCCCGGCGCCAGGCGTACCGCGTCGTGTCCCGGCACGTCGCTGAGGACCTCCAGCTCGCCCACCCGCACCCGCAGCCGCGCGGTGGAGCCGCGGAAGGACGACGCCACGATCGTGGCGCTCCCGTCGGGGGAGGGGGTGACCAGCACGGCCTCGGGGCGTACCAGCACGTCGACGTCGGGCGAGGACGGCAGCGGGCCGTCCACCGGCATGAGCTCGCCCATGACGGTGACCTCCTGGCCGGACAGGCGGCCGGGGACGTGGTTCATCGCGCCGACGAACTCCGCGACGAACGGGGTGGCGGGCCGGTCGTAGACCTCGGCCGGCGGGCCGCACTGCTCCAGCCGTCCGGCGCGCAGCACCGCGACCTTGTCGGCGACCGACAGGGCCTCCTCCTGGTCGTGGGTGACGAAGATGGTGGTGATGCCCAGTTCGAGCTGGAGCCGCCGGATCTCCTCGCGCAGCGAGACGCGGACCTTGGCGTCCAGCGCGGACAGCGGCTCGTCGAGCAGCAGTACGCGCGGCTCCAGCGCCAGCGCCCTGGCGAGGGCGACGCGCTGCTGCTGGCCGCCGGACAGCTCGTGCGGGTAGCGCTGGGCGTGCGTCGGCAGGCCGACCAGCTCCAGCAGCTCGTCGGCCCGCGCGTGCCGCTTGGCGGTCGGCACCTTGCGCACCCGCAGCCCGAAGGCCACGTTGTCCCTGGCGTTGAGGTTGGGGAACAGGCTGTAGGACTGGAAGACCATGCCCGCGTCCCGCCGGTTGGCAGGGACCCGGGTGATGTCCTTGCCGTCCACGAGCACCGCTCCGGCGTCGGGGTGCTCGAAACCGGCGACGCAGCGCAGCGCCGTGGTCTTCCCGCAGCCGGAAGGGCCGAGCAGGGCCATCAGCTCGCCCTGTTCGACGGTGAGGTCCAGGCCGTCCAGGGCCACCGTGCGGCCGAACGCGCGGCGCAGCCCCCGGAACTCGACGGTCATCTGCGTTTCCTTCCCGCACCCGAGAGGGTGAGCAGCAGCAGCCAGATGAGGAGCAGGCTGATGATCGACAGGGCGACGGAGAGCTGCCCGTCGTTCCCTGAGATGGTCACGATCCAGACCGGGAACGTCTCGTAGCCGAGCAGGGCCGCGATGGTGTACTCGCCGAGCACCAGCGCGAGGGTGAGGAACGAGGCGCTGGCGATGGAGGACCGGATGTTGGGGATGATCACCCGGAACAGCACGTACGGCCACGAGGCGCCCAGGTTGCGGGCCGCCTCCACCAGCGTCCGCACGTCGATCGCGCGCAGCCCGGCGTCCAGCGACCGGTAGGCGAACGGCAGCGTCAGCATCACGTACGCGAGTACGAGGACGAACGGGAACCTCTCGTCCTGGATGGCGATCAGCGTCGCCCAGAACGGTGTGGCGGCCAGCGCGTCGACGCCCTCGCGCAGCGCCGTGCTGATGCCGACCACGTAGGTGATCGGCGGCACGACCAGCGGGAGCGTGGAGATCAGCTCCAGCACCGGCCGCAGCCGGGGCGCGCCGAGCCGTACGGCCAGCATCGCCGGAAGGGTGAGCAGCAGTACCGCGACGATGGTGCAGGCGGCGAGCGCGAGGGAGAGCAGCAGGCTGGGCAGGAAGCCGGGCGCCGACAGGATCCGCCCGTAGGCGGCGAGGGAGAAGCCCTGTCCCTCCGAGTAGACGGTGAACCAGAAGGACACCGCCATCGGCACGACGAAGTAGATCGCCGCGATGACGAGCACGATCCCCCGCCAGGCCCGGCGCTGCCCGGGGCGGGCGGTGGCGGCGGGACCGGGGGTGACGTCGGGCAGGGTGGCTACCGCAGCCATCGGGAGCTCCTCTTCTGCAGCGGCAGGTAGACCGCCATCACCAGCAGCGCGACGACGATCATGTCGAGGCTCAGCGCGAGCGCGACGTTCTCGTACCCGATGAGGACGTCGCCGGTGAGGGCCTCGGCGATCTGCAGGGTGACCAGCGGGACCGTGCTGCCCACCATGGCGTAGGCGGTGGCGTAGGCGGCGAACGCGCCGCCGAACAGCAGGACGACGCCGCCGAGCAGGGCCGGGGTCAGGACCGGGATGCCGACGTAGCGCCAGAACTGCCAGGTGGTGGCGCCGTTGTTCTGCGCCGCCTCCCGCCACTGCGGGCGCAGGCCGTCCAGCGCCGGGGTCACGACGAGCACCATGAGCGGCACCGAGAAGTACATGTAGACGAGGGCCAGGCCCCAGAAGTTGTACAGCACCCCCGGGCCGAGGCCCAGTGCCGTGGTGATCACCCCCGAGTTGCCCAGGGTGGCGATCCAGATGAAGGCCAGCGGCACGCCGCCGAAGTTGGACAGCACGCCGGAGAAGGTCAGCACGGCCTCGCGCAGCGCCGTGAAGCGGGAGGTGATCACGGCCTGGGCCAGGAACGTCCCGGCGACCGCGGCGGCGACCGCCACCACGGCCGACAGCTGGACGCTGCTGAGCAGGGCGTTCAGGTAGGGCCCCTGGAGGCTCCTGGACAGGTTGGCGGTGCCGAAGGAGGACACCTTGGTCGCCGGGTCCTTGACGGTGAACGCGCCGGCCAGCAGCGTGAGCGCCGGGATCCCGAAGGCCACCGCCGTCACGACCAGCAGCGGCAGGGCTCCCAGCCAGTTCTTGGATCGAGGACGGCCGCCGCCGCGCGGGGCGGCGGCCGTGACGGCGGGGACGGTCATCCCGAGACCGCGGCGCCCCAGCCTCCGGCCAGGACCTCCTTGGCCTTGTTGACCTGCTCCTCCGTCGGGAAGGTGGGCTCACCCTCGACCGGCGGGAGGTTGGCCTCGGCGGCGGCGTCGACCGTGCCGTCGGCCTTCATCGCGGGCAGCAGCACCGGGCGGGCGAAGCCGCCGAGGTAGAGGTTCTGGCCCTCGGGGCTGTAGAGGAACTCCTGCCACAGGCGCGCGGCGGCCGGGTGCGGGGCGTCCTTGTTGATGGCCTGGGCGTAGAGCTGGAAGTACTTGCCGTCACTGGGGATGACGGTCTTCCACTCGATGCCCTTCTCGGCCATCTTGGGGGCGTAGGCGGCGTTGTTGTAGTCCCAGTCGATGCTGATCTGGGTCTCGCCCTTCTCGATGGTGGCGGGGGTGGTCTCGACGGGGTTGAAGTTGCCGGTGTCCTTCAGCTTCTTGAAGAAGTCCAGGCCGGGCTTGATGTCGTCGAAGGAGCCGCCGTTGGCGAGGGCCGCCGCGTACACGCCCGCGAACGCCGAGCCCGACTTGGTGGGGTTGCCGTTCAGGGCGACCTTGCCCTTGTACTCGGGGGCGAGCAGGTCGGCGTAGGTCTCCGGGCACTTGGCGATCTTCTTGGCGTCGCAGCCGATGGAGACGTAGCCGCCGTAGTCGTTGAACCAGAGGCCACTCGCCTCCTTCTGGTTCTCGGGGATCTTGTCCCAGGTCTCGACCTTGTACGGCGCGAACAGGCCCTCGGCGGCGCCGCTGATCGCGAAGGACTGGCCGAGGTCGAGCACGTCGGGGGCGCGGTCCTGGCCCTTGCGGGTCTTCACCGCGTTGATCTCGTCGGCGCTGGCGGCGTCGGGGGTCTCGCTCTCGATCTCGATGCCGTACTTCGCCTTGAAGGTCTCGATGATCTTTCCGTAGTTGGCCCAGTCGGGCGGGAGGGCGATGACGTGGAGCTTGCCCTCCTTCTTGGCGGCCTCGACGAGCTTGTCCAGCCCGCCGAAGTCGGCCGCGGAGGTGGCGGTCCTGGCGTCCACTCCGGCCGCGGAACCTCCGTCGGAGGCGCCTGCCGACGGTGCCGTCGTACCGGGGGCGGCTCCGCACGCGGCGGCGCCGACCAGGAGGAAGGCCGCCAGGCCTGCAAAGCGAACTCGGGATGCGATCACTGTGTCTCCCAAGGGGGTGTCGCGCAATATTTCACGAAAGTAGACGAACTTGTACAAACAAGCTAGACCTCCTCTGTCGTGAATCAGTTGCTGTTCGGTGAACGGACGAAGTACGGCGGTGAAATGCGTGAACCCGGGCTATGTGAGCTGTTGATGCTTGTTTAGGGTGGGGCTGAGCCGGCCGCCAGGTGCGCGCAGCGAGGGATCCCGCCGACGCGCGCCGGGCCGGGGGCGAGAGGGCGGCTTGAGAGGCGAGGCGAGATTGCGCGGTCACCGGGTGTTCGCGGATGCGTGGAGAGGTGCCCTGGAGTTCGCGGGCGCGCCGGAGGGGACGCGGGCGCTCGCGGGCCGTCCGGAGAGGGCGCGGGTATGACGGCCCGGTACATGGGCATCGCGGAGGAGCTGCGCGACGCGATCATGCGAGGCGAGCACCCCGTGGGCGCCCAGCTGCCCTCCGAGGCCGAACTGGCCACCCGCTTCGCCGCCTCGCGCGGCACGATCCGCCAGGCGGTCGCCGTGCTCGCCACCGAGGGCCTGGTCGGGTCCCGGCAGGGGGCCAGGCGCATCGTGCTCGGCCGCGAGCGCAGCCAGAGCTTCGCCGAGCTGCACAGCTTCGCCCAGTGGGCGCGGACGATGGGCTACCGGGTCAGCGGGCAGGTGCTGCAGCAGCGCCGCAGGGGCGCCGGCGCCACCGAGGCCGTACGGCTGGCGCTCCAGCCCGGTGATCCGGTGCTCTCCGTGCTGCGGCTGCGCTCCCTGGAGGGCGAGCCGGTGATGCTGGAGCGCACGGTCTACGCGGGGTGGATCGCCCCGGCCGTCGAGCGCATCGAGCCGGGCTGCGAGTCGGTCACCCAGGCGCTGTACGACAGCGTCGGCCTCGTCTTCGCCTACGGCGAGCACCTCATCGACGCGGTGGCCGCGGGCGTCCAGGACGCCAGGCTGCTGGCCGTGCGCAGGGGCAGCCCGCTGCTGCGCCAGCGCCGGGTCACCACCACCCACGAGGGACGGCCCGTCGAGTGGTCCGACGACCGCTACCGCGCGGGCAGCGTGACCTTCAGCATCCGCAACTCGGTGGACGCCAACCCGCTCGTGCGGCAGGTGGGGGACTTGCGTCCGGCCCCATAAGAACGTATGTTCGATACGCCAGACCCGCCTTCCCCCGGGTGCTCATCCGAAAGCCGCGGGAGAGGCGTCTTGAGCAGACTTTACGGCGACCCCATCGAGGTGTGGATCCGCGACGGGCAGCCCGTCCAGTTCGTCTGGCGCGACCGCCTCTACACCGTCCGCCGGGTCCTCGACCACTGGGTCGTCGCGCGAGAGTGGTGGAAGATCTCCGACAGCGATCCCGGCGAGCGCCGGTTCTGGCGGGCCGAGGCCGCCACGGGCGATCAGGCCGGCACCTACGAGCTCCGGTTCGACACCGCGGGCGAGGGCTGGCTGCTGATCAGGGCATGGGACTGACGCTCCGCCCGGACACGTTTCCGCCGACGGAGACGCGCCGACGGAGACATGCCGACGGAGACATGCCGACGGAGGCGTGCCGATGGAGACATGCCGCCGAAGGCGTGCCGACGGAGACATGTGGCCGGCGCCTCGCCCCGGCCCGCCTTCCGCCGGGTGGGGCGGCTCTCGTTCACTGCCCGGCGGGGTGGACCTCCTGGGGCTGGTCCTGCTCCGACACCTCCGGCGAGGAAGCCTCCGGGGCGGCGGGCACGGAGGGCGGGGAGCTCCTCACGAGCAGGTGCGGGACCGCCTCCGCCGGGGGCGGCGGGAGGTGGTGTTCCGCGTCGGTCTGCCGCCGGTGCCCGGCACCCGCGGCCTGGATTCCGGTGATCTGCCGTACGGTCGCCGCGCACAGCAGGGAGGCGACCGCGACGGCGATCAGCTCGGTCGGCCCGAAGCCGGTCAGGTTCGTGCCTCCCCGGGACGCCCCCGGCCACAGCCGGGCCAGCACCAGGGCGAGCGCGACGAGCCAGCTCAGCCACCAGGCGGTGAGCAGCGCCGTCCAGCGGAGGCGGCGGTCCAGCGGCGGGCGGGAGGCCCACCACAGCCGGTCGGCCAGCACGGCGGGCGCGACCAGGTTGACCACCGGCACGAACCAGCTCACCAGGACCGGTGCCACCGCGGCCAGGCCGGCGCCCTGCCGGGCGCGGAGCAGCCAGTTCAGGTACGCGGCGACGGCGGCGATCGCGGTCCCGGCGAAGAACATGATCAGGATGGCGAAGACGGTGACCGCGCCGAAGACCGCGTCGGCGCCGGGGGCATGGGGGTCGCCGCCGAGTTCGGCTATCTCCAGGACGAGGCGCCGGCCACGGGCCTGTTCGAACACCGCCAGGGCGGCGATCGCGATCACCAGTGCGGTGAGCGTGACATAGACGGCCGAAGCCGACCTTCTCTGTAGAGATGGG
The DNA here is from genome assembly GCF_040639135.1 of Streptosporangium sp. NPDC023963. NCBI lineage: Bacteria > Bacillati > Actinomycetota > Actinomycetes > Streptosporangiales > Streptosporangiaceae > Streptosporangium > Streptosporangium sp. NPDC023963. The sequence goes on along the minus strand of NZ_JBEZZK010000007.1, from coordinate 109,680 downwards.
ATAGAGCGCATGTATATCTCCCCCCGCCATGCGCCGAGGACCTGCCCTCTTTCTATCCCGTCAGCTCTCCCGCTAATCAGCCCAAACGACCCGCTCAGCCGACGATGCCGGACTCCCACGCCCACGCGGCGGTCTCCACCCGGTTCCTGGCGCCCAGCTTCGTGTGGATGCTCCCCAGGTGCGTCTTCACGGTCGACAGCGAGACGAACAGCTCGGCGGCCACCTCCTGGTTGGTCCGCCCCCTGGCCACCAGGCGCACGACGTCCAGCTCGCGCTCGGTGAGGGGCTCGCTGGGCGGCCGGGCGGCGCCGGTCCGGGGGTGGGACAGGTGTTCGAGCAGGCGTACGGTCACCGACGGCGACACCAGCGCGTCCCCGGCCGCCGCGGCCCGGATCGCCTCGATGAGCAGCGTCGGCCCGCTGTCCTTGAGCAGGAAACCGGTCGCCCCGGCGCGCAGCGCCCCGTAGACGTACTCGTCGAGGTCGAAGGTGGTGACGATGACCACCTTCATCGGGTCCTGCACCCCCGGCCCCGCGAGGATGCGGGTGGCCTCCAGACCGTCCAGCTTGGGCATCCGGATGTCGAGCAGGCACACGTCCGGCCGCAGCCTCCGCGCCAGCTCGACGGCCTCGGCCCCGTTGGCGGCCGTCGCCAGGACCTCCATGTCCTCCTGGGTGTCCAGAATCATCTGGAACCCGGTTCGTACCAGCTCCTGGTCGTCGGCGATGAGCACCCGAATCGTCACCTGATGGATTGTGCCAGCACGGAGGCGGGACCGGATCGGGCATCCGGCCGATGCGCCGGCGAACGACGGCGAATCATCCTTTCGGCCGACCCCGGCGGGGGATCCTGGAAGCGATCGGCCGATCCGCCGCCGCGCTCCCCGCCGGGAGGGTGGGTCTCGTTCCCGGCGGCGATCGACGGCGCCGGGATCGACGCCGCATTCTCTGCTCTCGGCCGCAGGCAGGCTTACGCGCCGCTCCGCCCCGCCAGAGAGGCGGGGCTGGCGGTTTTCGCACCGGTTCGCGCCGGCTCGCGCCAAGAGGAGTGGCGCCGCCCGGGTCCGGGGTGTGGTCAGCCCAGGACCAGGTCCCTGACGGTCTTCAGGGAGGCCTCGTCGCGGGGGCCCATGACCAGGAGGTTGCTCACCGGGCTCTCGCGCCACAGCTGCAGGCGCTCGCGGATACGGCCCACCGGGCCGACCAGGGAGATGCCGTCGGCCAGCTCGTCGGGGATCGCGTTGAACGCCTCGTCTTTGCGTCCGGCCAGGTAGAGGGCCTGGATCTCCTCGGCTGCCCCGGCGTAGCCCATCCTGCCGATGATGTCGGCGTGGAAGTTGCGGCTCTTGGCCCCCATGCCGCCGATGTAGAGGGTCAGCATCATCTTCACCCCGTCCAGCGCCGCCCTGACGTCGTCGGTGATCACGGTCATCACCATCGCGGCGATGTCGAAGCCGGGGCCGGCTCCGGCGAGCGAGGGGCCGTACATCCGCTCGATCTTCTCGGGGAACACGAACAGCGGCAGCCAGCCGTCGGCGATCTCGGCGGCGAGCGCGACGTTCTTCGGTCCCTCGGCACCGAGGTAGAGGGGGATCTCGGCGCGCAGCGGGCGGGTGATCAGCTTCAGCGGCTTGCCGAGGTTCGCGCCTCCCGGGTAGGGGAGGGGGTAGTGCTCGCCGTCGCTCGTCACCGGCTCCTCGCGGCGCCACACCTTGCGCATGATCTCGACGTACTCGCGGGTGCGGGCGAGCGGTTTGGGAAACGGCGTTCCGTACCAGCCCTCGACGACCTGGGGCCCCGACGCGCCGATGCCGAGCAGCAGCCGCCCGCCGGTGAGATGATCGAGCGTCATCGCGGTCATCGCGGTCGCCGCCGGGGTTCTCGCGGAGATCTGCACCACGGACGTGCCCAGTTTGATGCGGGACGTCCGCGCGCCGTACCAGGCCAGAGGGGTGAAGGCGTCGCTACCGTAGGCTTCCGCGGTCCAGACGGACTCGTACCCCAGCCGTTCGGCGGTCTGGACGAGTTCGGTGGCGTCGTCGGCGTTCCGTTGCCAGTAGCCGAGGTTCAGGCCGAGCTTCAGGTCGGTGCTCACGGGGGTCTCCTCGCGACGTGACGCCGGACAGGCTCCGCAATTAGAACACGTTCTACATTGGTCGGTCGAGTGTGAGGTGTCGAAATTCGGTCTCCCGGGAAGCGTGCACTTGTGCTCAATGCCGCTCGCAAACTCCTCTCCCTGATCTCGTTCCTCGCCCTCGCCGCGATGGGAACGATCCCGGCCGTGGCGCACGCGGCGGGACGGCCCAACGTCGTGCTGATCCTCGTCGACGACATGGATGCGGGTGATCTGCAGAAATTTCCCAATATCTGGAACCTGCTCGCCCGGGGTGGCACCAGCTTCGACAGGTTCTTCGTGCCCAACTCCTGGTGCTGCCCCTCGCGCGCGTCGATCATGCGGTGCCAGTACGTGCACAGCCACGGCGTGTACACCAACACCGCCCCCGAGGGGGGCTTCACCAAGTACTACACATCCGGTCTGGAACGTTCCAACATCGCGACGTGGATGAAGTCGGCCGGATACCGCACCGGACTGATGGGCAAATACCTCAACCACTATCCCGGCGGTACCACCTCCGCCACCCACGTGCCTCCCGGCTGGGACGAGTGGGACGTACCGGTGCGCAGGCTGTACGAGGAGTACGGCTACACGCTCAACGAGAACGGCATGCTGCGCGACTACGGCTTCGCGCCGCAGGACTATCTGACCGACGTGCTCAGCGCGAAGGCGGGGGCGTTCGTCTCCCAGCCCAGTCAGGATCCGTTCTTCCTCTACCTCGCCCCGGTCGCCCCGCACAACCCGGCCAACTACGCCCCCCGGCACCAGGCCGCCTTCGCCGGGGTGGTGGCTCCGCGCACCCCGTCCTTCAACCAGCCAGACGTCGGCGCCGAGCCGCTCTGGCTCAGGTCGCTCCCGCCGCTCGACGCCTCGAAGATCCGCAGGATCGACCGGCACTACCGGGACCGGCTCCGGGCGATGCTCGGCGTGGACGACATGGTGGGCGCCCTCGTCGAATCTCTCAGGGCCTCCGGCAAGCTGGATGAAACGTATATCTTTTTCGCCTCCGATAACGGGTTCCACCTGGGCCAGCACCGGCTTCCCCAGGGCAAGACCACGCCCTTCGACGAGGCGATCAAGGTGCCGCTGCTGGTCAGGGGGCCCGGTGTGCAGGCGGGCCGCGTCGTCGGGGACATGGCCGCGAGCATCGACCTGGCCCCGACGTTCGCCCAGCTCGCCGGGGCCACGCTCCCCGACTTCGCCGAGGGCCGCTCCCTGCTGCCGCTGCTGCGGGGCGAGAGGCCTCCCTCGTGGCGCCAGAACGTGCTGCTGGAGTTCTACCGCCCGACCAGCCCGAGTTCGGCCCGGCAGACCCCGGTTCCGGCGTACCAGGGGATGCGGACCGCCCAGCACACCTTCGTCCGCTACTCCACCGGCGAGTACCAGATCTACGACCTCGTCAGGGATCCCTACCAGCTCCGCAACCTCGCCGCCGAGACGCCGCTCCCCGTGATCGCCGAGTTCAACCGGCAGCTCGACGCACTGGTCTCCTGCTCGGGCGCCACCTGCCGCTCAGCCGACTCGGTCACTCCGCCCCTGCTGCCTTTCAAACCCCTCGTCATCCTCAGCCCCTGGGGGACGTGAGATGCCGGGATAGGCCCGCCGCAGGTGGTCCTCGACGGCGGCCGAGGCCTCCGCCGCGTCCCCGGTGGCGATGGCCCGGTGGATCCGGCGATGGTCGGCCATGAGCCCGGCCGTGCCGCCGAGTCGCTCGACCGCCTCGACCGCGTAGCGGCGGAGCGAGTCGCGCAGGGAGAGCATCATGGCGGTGGTCAGCCTGTTGCCCGACGCCTCGGCGATGGCCACGTGGAAGGCCGTGTCGTGTTCGACGAACTCCTCGGCCGTCGTCGTGGCGTCCATGCGCTCCAGTGCGGCGGTGAGGGCCGACAGGTCGGCCCCGTGGGCGGCGGCGTGCGCGGCCGACCACTTCTCGATCATCAGCCGGGCGTCGACGACCTCCTCCAGTGACAGGTTCGACAGCCCGAGGTGGAGCCTCAGCAGGTCGCTCAGTGCCTCGGCGGGCCTGGAGATGAGGAAGGCGCCCGCGTCCGGACCCCGTCCGACCTGCGACGACACCACCCCCAGGGTCTCCAGCACCCGCATCGCCTCGCGTACCGACGACCGGCTCACCCGCAGCTGCTCGGCGAGCTGCCGCTCGCCGGGCAGGCGGTCTCCGACCCTGAGCCCGTCACCCGCGATGCGCCGCTCGATCTGGGCGATCACGTCCTCGAACGCCCGGGTGCGCCGGACCGGCTGCCAACCGCTCAAGAGGACCTCCTCTTGTGGGGAAATATGGTCAGACCATACTGTGGTCAGACCATTGAAAGGAAGGAGTGCCGTGCGCGTCGCCCTCTTCATCACCTGCGTGAACGACACACTGTTTCCCGGCACCGGGCGGGCGGTCGTCACGCTGCTGCGCCGCCTCGGATGTGACGTCGAGTTCCCGCGGGCGCAGACCTGCTGCGGCCAGATGCACGTCAACACGGGATACCCCGAGGAGGGCAGGCGGCTCGCGCGGCACTTCGTGGACGTCTTCGCCGGGTACGACGCGGTCGTCGCGCCGTCGGGATCGTGCGCCGCGATGGTCCGCGAGCAGTACCCGCGGCTCGCCCGCACCCCCGCCGCCCCCGCCATGGCCGGGTTCGGCACCCCCGGGGGCCTGATCACCGGGACCGCCGCGGCCGGAGACGCGTCCGGTTCCTTCGCCGCCGAGGTGGCCGAGATGGCGCCCAAGGTCCACGACCTGTCCGAGTTCCTCGTCGACGTCCTCGGTGTCACCGACGTCGGCGCCTACTTCCCGCACCGGGTGACCTACCACCCGACCTGCCACTCGATGCGCGTCCTCCGGGTGGGAGACCGGCCCACCCGGCTGCTGGAGCAGGTCAGGGGGCTGGAGCTGGTCCCGCTCCCCGGAGCCGACGAGTGCTGCGGCTTCGGCGGCACCTTCGCCGTGAAGAACCCGGCGATCTCCGCGGCCATGTGCGCCGACAAGGTGCACAACGTCGCGACCACCGGTGCCGAGGTGCTGTGCGCCGCCGACAACTCCTGCCTGATGCACATCGGCGGCACCCTGAAGCGCCAGCGCACCGGCGTGCGGATCATGCATCTCGCCGAGATCCTCGCCGCCACGGAGGCCACCCGATGAGCGTCCCGGTCGTTGAGCAGAGGGTCGGCGAACAGAGGGTCGGCGAACAGAGGGTCGGCGAGCAGAGGGTCGGCGAGCAGAGGGTCGACGAGAGGACGGCCCGCCGATGAGCGGCACGTTCCTGGGCATGCCCGCCTTCCCGGCGAACGCCGCGGCCGCCGTGCAGGACTCGCAGCTCAGATACAACCTCCGCAAGGCCACCCACACGATCCGCGGCAAGCGGGCCTCCGTGGTCGGCGAGCTGCCCGACTGGGCCGAGCTCCGCCGGGCGGGCAAGGAGATCAAGGACCACACCCTGCGCAACCTGGAGCGCTACCTCCTCCGGATGGAGGAGGCCGTCACCGCGGCGGGCGGCCACGTCCACTGGGCGGCCGACGCCGAGGAGGCCAACAGGATCGTCGCCGGCCTGGTCAAGGCCACCGGCGAGACCAGCGTGGTCAAGGTCAAGTCGATGGCCACCCAGGAGATCGGCCTCAACGAGGCCCTCCTGGAGGAGGGCATAACCGCGTACGAGACCGACCTGGCCGAGCTGATCGTCCAGCTCGGGGACGACTGGCCCTCGCACATCCTGGTCCCGGCGATCCACCGCAACCGTTCGGAGATCCGCGAGATCTTCCAGGACAAGATGGCCGAGTGGGGCCGCGCGGCGCCCGAGGACCTGACCGACGAGCCCCGGGCCCTCGCCGAGGCCGCCAGGCTCCACCTGCGCGAGCGCTTCCTGTCGACCAAGGTCGCGATCTCCGGCGCCAACTTCATGATCGCCGAGACCGGCACGCTGGTGGTGCTGGAGTCCGAGGGCAACGGTCGGATGTGCCTCACCCTGCCCGAGACGCTGATCAGCGTGGTCGGCATCGAGAAGCTGCTGCCGAGCTGGCGGGACCTGGAGGTCTTCCTCCAGTTGCTGCCCAGGAGCTCCACCGGTGAGCGGATGAACCCCTACACCTCCACCTGGACGGGCGCGGTCGAGGGCCAGGAGTTCCACCTGGTGCTGCTCGACAACGGCCGCACGAACGTGCTGGCCGACGAGGTCGGCCGCCAGGCGCTGCGCTGCATCCGCTGCTCCGCCTGCCTCAACGTCTGCCCGGTCTACGAGCGCGCAGGAGGCCACGCGTACGGCTCGGTCTACCCGGGCCCGATCGGCGCCATCCTCACCCCGCAGTTGCGCGGGACCGCCTCGGAGCTGGACGCGTCGCTGCCGTACGCCTCGACCCTCTGCGGCGCCTGCTTCGACGCCTGCCCGGTCGCGATCGACATCCCCGAGGTCCTGGTCCACCTGCGCGGCAAGGTCCGCCACGCGCGTGCCGAGCGCATGGGCATGCGCGCCGCCGGGTGGGTGTTCGACCGCCCCGCGCGGCTGGCGCGCGCCCAGCGGCTCGGCGGCCGCCTGCGCAGGTTCGTTCCCGGACGCCTGCCGGGACCGCTGTCGGCCTGGACCGATACTCGCGACATTCCCGACATCCCCGCCGAGTCCTTCCGTGACTGGTGGAACCGTACCGACGGAGGTGCCCGATGACCGCCGGAGCGGCCACCCCGGCGTCCGGACCCGGACGCCCGTCCGGTGCGGGCGGCGCCTCCGCCGATACGGGCGGCGTCTCCGGCACGGGCGGCAAAGAGCGGATCCTGTCGAGGATCCGCTCCGCCGTGGCCGGAGCCCCCGACGTCGAGATCACCCGGGCCTACCGCACGTCGCCGCCGGCCGGTCCGGAGGGCGTGGTGGAGTTGTTCGCCGAGCGGGTGGCCGACTACCGGGCCGTCGTGCACGTGGTCGAGGCGGCCGAGGTGCCCGCGACGGTCGCGGCGGCGCTGGCCCGCCGGGGCGCCACCCGGCTGGTCGTCCCGGACGGCCTGCCGCCTGAGTGGGTTCCGGGCGACCCGGTCACCGACGATCCCCCGTTGAGCGCGGCCGAACTGGACGGGGTGGACGGGGTCGTCACCGGGTGCGCGGTCGCCATCGCGGAGACCGGCACCATCGTGCTGGACGCCGGGCCCGGGCAGGGGCGGCGGGCGCTGACCCTGGTCCCGGACTACCACCTGTGCGTCGTACGGGCCGGGCAGATCGTGGCCGGCGTCCCGGAGGCCGTCGGCAGGCTCGACCCCTCCAGGCCGCTGACCTGGATCAGCGGCCCCTCCGCGACCAGCGACATCGAGCTGAACCGGGTGGAGGGCGTGCACGGTCCGCGCACGCTGGAGGTCGTCATCGTCCGCTGAGCTCAGGCGTCGCTTGCGCGGGCGGGGCCGCTGGGATGAGGTTGGGGCCACACATCCCCCGGCCCCCGGCAAGGAGGGCGCGTGACCGCCTTCACCCCCGATCCGCCGATCCTGACCGGCCGGCTCGTGATCCGGCCTTTCCGGCCCGCCGACGCCGCCCGCGTCCGCTCGGTGATCAAGGCGCGTGCCAGGTTCCTGCCGCCCGGCGCGCCCGGTCATCCGTCGGGTGTCTCCCAGTGGCTCTCCTACGGCGTGCACGAGCTGCGCCGTTCCGGCCAGGGCGTGCACCTGGCCATGGAGGCCGAGGAACTGGTCGTGGGGGCGATCAGCCTCTTCAGGACCCTCTGGGGCGCCGGGACCACCGAGGTCGGATACGGGGTGCACCCGCTGCACAGGGGCCGGGGCTACGCCACCGAGGCCCTGCTCGGCGTGGCGCGCTGGGTGTTCGAGACGACCGAGATGCGCAGGATCGAGCTCCGCGCCGACCTGACCAACACGGCCTCCCTCCGGGTCGCGGAGAAGGCCGGTTTCGTCAGGGAGGGCGTGCTGCGCGCCGCCGAACTGGGGGAGGACGGACCGCGCGACATCGTGGTGTTCGGAATGCTCAGAACCGACCTGTCCTGATCCCCGCCGGATTCTCGTGTCGCGGGCGGCGCGATGGAAGACCTGCCCGGTCGGGAGGGGTGAACGGGCCGGGCGACGCGTGGCGTGAAACACCGGCGTGGCCGTGCTGGACGTCTCCCGCGAGCCTGGCTACCGTGCCATGGCGTGTGATCCAGACGGCCCGGCCGGTGGGGGAGCATCGCCCGCCGCCGCCGGTCCCACCTTCGCGGCCCGTCACATCCGCGCCAGAAAAGACAGAATTTACCGATCCGTTACCTGTCCATGAGGTGCCGTCATCGGATATTGTCGCGAGTCGCCACTGCGTAACCCCAGGTCAAGGTCATTGGAGTCCTGTTTCCGTCAACGACCCCCTCCCGAAGGAGAGGGCTTGAGGCGTAGCGATGCGCTTTGAAGTCCCGCGTTGACCAGCCCGAGTCGATCACCGAGGAGGTGTATTCGATTGACTACGTTTCATGTAGGCCAGCAGACCCACCAGCGGGTGCTTCCTCAGCCCGCTGCTCTGGAATCCGCGTCAGCAGACACGCCCGAGGGTGGGCACGAAACGGGACGCGGACACCGCCTCGCGGCGGTAGCCGGCATGGAACATGGGCGAGGGGAGATCGGATCAGACGGCATCTGTCTGCTCCGGCGTCACCCCGACGGCGCCACGGCGCCCGAGGGAGCCAACCGTGAGGTTCACCCGGTCGTGTTCGTTCTGGACACACACGGCCAACCGCTGGATCCGTGCCATCCGGCCCGCGCCCGCCGCCTGCTGGCCTCCGGCCGGGCCGTGGTCCACCGGCATACCCCGTTCGTCATCCGACTGCGTGGGCGTGCCGTCGCCGACTCCACGATCCAGGGCGTCGAGGTCGGCATCGACCCCGGCTCCAAGCACACCGGCATCGCCGTGTTCACCGAACGCGACGGGATTCGTACCGGCACCTACAGCATCCAGCTCGATCACCGGGGCGGCCGGATCCGCGACAGGCTCCGCGCGCGGGCCGCGCTGCGCCGGGGGCGCCGTTCCCGCAACCTGCGCTACCGCTCGCCCCGTTTCTCCAACCGCACCAGGCCGAAGGGCCGGCTCGCGCCGTCCCTGCGACATCGCGTGGACACGACGATGTCCTGGGTGGGACGACTGACCCGTTGGGCTCCTGTTCGGGCCGTCCACGTCGAGCGCGTCGCGTTCGACACGCACGCCATGTCGGCGGGCACACCCCTCGAAGGAGTGGAGTATCAGCGGGGAACCCTCGCCGGATACGAAGTCCGCGAGTATCTGCTGGCCAAGTGGGGGCGCACGTGCGCGTACTGCGGCAAGCAGGACGCGCCGCTCAACATCGACCACATCCACCCACGCTCCCGGGGCGGCTCCGACCGCATCGACAACCTCACTCTGGCGTGCGTCCCCTGCAACCAAGCCAAGAACGCCATCCCGATCCTGGAGTTCCTCAAGGCCAAGCCCGCGCTCCTGGCGAAGATTCTCGGGAGGACGAAGGCGCCGTTGCGCGACGCGGCGGCCGTCAACGCGACCAGGTGGGCGTTGTGGCGGGCGCTGAGCGCCACGACTCTGCCCGTGACCACCAGTTCGGGCGGTCGAACGAAGTGGAACCGCACCCGCACCGGCGCCCCGAAGTCGCACACCTTGGACGCGCTGCATGTCGGCGCGATGGAAGCCGTTACCGGCTGGCCGTCCAGGGTGCTCGTGGTCAAGGCGACCGGGCGTGGCACCTACTGCCGGACCCGTACCGACAAGTACGGGTTTCCCCGGCTGCGGCTTCCCCGGATCAAGACCGTACGCGGTTTCCAGACCGGTGACCTGGTCCGGGCGAACGTCCCGGCCGGTAAGAAGGCCGGGGTCCACACCGGCCGGGTCGCGGTCCGCTCCACCGGCACGTTCAACATCACCACCCGGCACGGCACCGTGCAGGGCATCGGCCACCGCCATGTTCATCTGCTTCAAAGAGCGGACGGCTACGGCTACACCCTCCGTTCAGAGGCGTGGCCTCGTGCCGCGTTTCCTCCCCCGCCTGAAGGCGTGGGTATCCACGCTGGAGAAATTTGATGAAACCGCCGCTGCTGCTCATCGGGCAGGGCTCGCACGACGACAACGGATCTGCTGAATTCGGTAGGTTCATCCATCGACTCCGCTGCCGCCTGGACCAGACGGCCGCGGACGTCTCCGGCGGCTACATCGCCAGGGCCAGGCCGCGTCTCAGCGACTCCGTCGCCTCCCTGGTCGCGCGCGGGCACCACCGGATGGTGGCCCAGCCGATGAGCCTCACCGGCGACGTGTGGCTCGGCGCGGACATCCCCGCCGCGATGGCTCGCGAGCAGGAGAGGCACCCCATGCTGACCTGCGACTACGGCCGCCCCCTGGGCTCCGACCCCCGCATCCTCGCGCTGCTCGCCGAGCGTCTGGCCGACGCGGCCGCCGAGGTCGCCAGCCTCCGGCTGGTCCCGGCCGCCGCCGGGGCGTTCGACGAGGAGCCCGAGCACATCGAGATCGGCGAGACCGCCGTGGTCCTGGTCGGCGACGGCTCCACCAGTCCCGAGACGAACGCCGACGTGCACCGGGTCTCGCGCCTGTTCTGGGAGACCCACGCCCACGAGTACATGACCGTGGAGACGGCCTTCGTCTCCCTCACCCCGCCCGGCGTCCCCGGCGGCATCGAGCGCTGCCGCCGCCTCGGCGCCAAGCGCGTGATCGTCGTTCCCTACCTGCTGTTCGCCGGTGGCCTGCTCGACCGCGTCTGGGCGCAGGCCATGGCCTACGCCGCCGGCCACTCGAACCTGGACGTCCGCTGCGCCGACGTCATCGGCGACTGCGAGGGCCTGGCCGACGTGGTCATCGAGCGCTACGAGGAGGCGCTCAGCGGTATCGCCTGGTGATCCCCTGTGGGACGGGCCCTCGGTGACCGTGTGCAGCCCGTGTACGGCCTTTCGGCGCTTTTCCGAAAAGCCGCTTCTCAAGGGAGACTGATCACATGACCATCCTTGAGGAGACCATCGCGGCGATCCGTCCCGCGGATCCGGCGGCCGTCGCCGAGGCCCGCGCCCACCAGGACCGCCTGACCAAGCCCCGTGGCGCGCTGGGCGCCCTGGAGGACGTGGCGGTACGGCTGGCCGGAGCCGCGGCGGTCAGCCCGCCCCCGCTCCCGGTTCCCGCGGCTCTGGCGATCTTCGCCGCGGACCACGGAGTCCACGCCAGGGGCGTGACCCCGTGGCCACGGGAGGTCACCCTGCAGATGGTCGGCAACTTCCTCGCGGGCGGTGCCGTGGCCAACGCCTTCGCCGCCCAGGTCGGCGCCTCGGTGACGGTCGTCGACGTCGGCGTGGCCGCCGACCTCGACCCCGCGCCCGGCCTGACGATCAGCAAGGTCGCGTACGGCACGGCCGACCTGTCCCGGGGACCGGCGATGACCACCGAGCAGGCGGTCGCGGCCCTGGAGGCCGGGATCGCCGTGGCCCGCGACCTTGTCGAGAGGGGCGCCCGCTGCCTGGTCACCGGGGACATGGGCATCGCCAACACCACCGCCTCGGCCGCGCTGATCTGCGCGTTCACCGGGCATGACGCGGCCGTCGTGACCGGCAGGGGCACCGGTGTCGACGACGAGACCCTGGCGCGCAAGGTCGAGGTGGTCCGCGAGGCCCTCCGGGTGAACGGCCTGGAGCCCGAGTGGAACGGCGCCTCCGGGACTCTTGCCCCGGTCTCCGGGGTGCCCGCCCTGGAGATGCTGGCCGCGGTCGGCGGCCTGGAGCACGCGGCGATCGCCGGGTTCGTCCTCGCCGGCGCCGCTCTTCGCGTACCGGTCATCCTGGACGGTGTCATCGCGGGGGCGGCGGCGCTGGCGGCGGCGGCGCTGGCCCCCGGCGTCGTCGACCACTGCGTCGCGGGACACCGCTCGGTCGAGCCCGGCCACGCGGTCGCCCTGGACCACCTCGGGCTGCGCCCCCTGGTCGAGCTGGAACTCCGGCTCGGCGAGGGTACCGGCGGCCTGCTCGCCCACCCTCTCGTCTGCGCGGCGGTCAGGGTGATGCACGAGGTCGCGACCTTCGATTCCGCCGGTGTGACGGACAAGGAAGCCTGATCTGCGGAAGTCTTGAGCCGGCAGGTTGACAGCGGTCAGCTCTTTCTTGACAGCTGTTAACACGGGAGCAGCGAAGAGGGCGCTGTTAGCCGGTAGGTTTACCTCCTAGCACGCCATGCTTCACAATTCCTCGCGAACGGGAGATCTGTCGCCATGTCGCCCTACCTGCTTGGCTTGCGCCTCTCCGGGCGGCGAGTGCTCGTCGTGGGCGGAGGACGTGTCGCCCAGCGGCGGGTGCCGGCGCTGCTCGACGCGGGCGCCCTGGTCACCATCGTCTCGACGAGTGTCACGCACGCCCTCGACGACCTCATCGCGACAGGCCGGGTGACCTGGGAGGCCAGGCGCTACCAGGTCGGCGACGTCGACGGTGCCTGGCTGGTCCAGGCCTGCACGAACGACCGCGCGGTGAACGCCGCGGTGGCCGCGGAGGCCGAGGCCAAGCGGATCTGGTGCGTGCGCGCCGACGACAAGGACGCCTCGGCGGCCTGGACCCCGGCCAGCGGCAAGGTGGACGAGATCAGCGTGGCGATCACCGCGGGAGGCGATCCCCGCCGCGCCGCCGGGATCAGGGACGCCGTCGTCGGAGCCCTCAGGGACGGTACGGTCGGCGCCAGGCGCAACCGCACCAAGCCGGTGGGTGTCGCCCTGGTCGGCGGCGGGCCCGGCGACCCCGGCCTGATCACGGTCCGCGGGCGGCAGCTGCTGGCCCAGGCCGACGTGGTCGTCGCCGACCGCCTCGCCCCGCAGGCCCTGCTCGACGAGCTCTCCCCGGACGTCGAGCTGATCGACGCCGCGAAGATCCCCTATGGCCGTTACATGGCCCAGGAGAGGATCAACGAGCTGCTGATCGAGCACGCCAGGCAGGGCAAGTTCGTGGTCCGGCTCAAGGGGGGCGACCCGTTCGTCTTCGGCCGCGGCGGCGAGGAGATGCTCGCCTGCGCCCGCGAGGGCATCCCGGTCCTCGTGGTTCCCGGCATCACCAGCCCGGTCGCGGTGCCCGCCGCCGCCAACGTGCCCGTGACACATCGCGGGGTGAGCCAGGAATTCCACGTGATCTCCGTACATGTTCCGCCGGGCGACGAGAGATCCACCGTCGACTGGCCCAATTTGGCCAGATCCGGCGGCACTCTGGTGCTTATGATGGCGGTCGAACGGATCGGAGTGATCGCCGAAACGCTGATCCATGACGGACGTTCGCCGGAAACTCCCGTAATGGTGGTACAGGACGGTACTCTTCCGACCCAACGCGCTCTTTACGCCACGCTATCCACCGTGGCGGAGCGCGTGAGCGCGGCTGGGATTCGGCCACCTGCGATCGTGATCGTCGGCGATGTCGTGAAGGTCGGCCAGGAGGTCGAGATGGTTCGAGCGGAGCGAGTACCGTGAAATCGGCGTCCAACAGGCCCCCCCACTCGGGTGGTGGCCGTGACCCTCGCCTTGCCGGCACCCCCCAGGAGCCACCCGACGACACCTCGTCGGATGACAAGGAATCCCCCGGCGAGCAGACGGTGACCTTCGGCGCCATCCGCGCCGACGACGACGCGGCCTCCATCCGCGCGCGCGGACAGTCCCCCGGGAGCCGGCCCGGGACGGCCGCTCCCGGAGCGGCCGGCGGTCCCGCCGCGCCCCGGGGCCGGGTGGCGGGGCCCGCGGCCCCGGGCGGCGTGACCGGTCCCGCCATGCCCTCGGGCAGGACGGCGGGCCCCGCCGGGCCAGGCCGGCCGGGTGGTTCCGCCGGTTCCGCGCCCCAGGCCGGGGCGAGCGACCCTGCCTCCCCGCCCGCCTCCGAGGAGGCGATGGCCGCCTTCCGCGCCGCCGCCGCCGCTGCCCAGGCCAAGATCGAAGCCATCACCACCTCCCGTGAGGCGGCCCCCGACCCTGCTTCCCCGCGCGCCCAGGGCGGTCGTCCGGCGGCCCCCTCACGGGGCGGCCCCGCCGCGGCGCCACCCGGTAGGGGTACACCCGCCCCGTCCGGCGCGGCCCCCGGTCAGGGCACTCCCGTCTCCCCGGGTGCCCGCGGGGGTGCGCCCGCCTCGCCGAGCGCCTCGCGCGAGGGTGCCCCCGTCCCGCCGAACGCCTCCCGTGGAGGTGTGCCCGGCGCGGCCCCCGGTTCCGGCGCCCCCGCCTCTCACGGTGTCCCGGCCTCGCCGGGTGCTCCTCGAGGAGGTGCCCCCACGGCTCCTCCGGGCGTTTCCCGAGGGCAGGGTGCTCCTCCGGGCGCCTCTCGCGAGGACGGCGCCCCCGGCGCCCCCGGCGCGCTTTTCCGCCCGGGTGCCCCTGTCCCGCCGAGCGTTCCCCGCACCGGTGGCCCCGCCATGCCCTCCTCCGGTGCTCCCGGTGCTCCTGTGAGACCTTCCGCCGGTACTCCTAGTGCTCCCAGTGCTCCCGGCGCTCCCGCCTCCCCGGCCGCCCCCGGTGCGGCCTTCCGCCCGGGGGCTCCTGTCTCTCCGGACGCCCCCCGAGGGGGCGACACCTCCGAGGCCGCGCCCGGTGCCCTTTTCCGCCCGGGTGCCCCTGTCCCGCCGAGTGCCCCTCGCACCGGTGGCCCCGCCTTCCCCCCGCCGGGCCCCGCCTCCGGAGAAGGCGCCGACGCCTCCCGTACGGCCGGCGAGGGTTTCTCCCCCCGGTTCGAGAGCGGCGTCCCCGGCGGCGAGGACGAGCGGTCCCACGCCGAAGGCACCCCGCCCCTTCGCGCGAGCAGGATCGGGGAGGAGCGGGATGAGGCCGCCGTCCTCAGCACGACCCCGCAGGAGCGACGCGACGAGTCCGAGGACGGCGCGGAGAGTGGCCGCGGCGCGCCGGGCACCGGCCAGGTCGAGGACGAGGCCGGGCAGCGGCCCCTGACCGCCGGAGAGGGCGGCAGGACCGGCGACGCCTCGCGGGCCGACGAGGCTCCCCGGGCCGGTGCCGAGGGCGCCGACGGCGCCGACGGCGCCCGGAGCGACAGCCGTGGCGTTCTCGCGTCCCAGGGCGAGGACGGGCCCGCTGAGACCGATGACGGCGGCGGGACCCGCCGCGACGCCGAGAACGCCGAGGCCGAGGCCGGTGACGCGGAGATCGGTGACGCGGCCCCGCAGGCCGGTGACGACGCCTCGCGGACCGGCGGCGAGGCCGGGCACGACGCCGGCCCCGCCGGTATCGACGACGAGGCCGAGAGCGGCGGTGAGGTCCACCGCGATGCCGGTCCCGTCGGCGCCACCGGCCGCCGGGCCACGAGCGAGGCCGATCCCACCGATCCCACCGAGCCCGCAGCGCCCGAGCCCGCAGCGCCCGCCGGCTCCTCCGAGAGCGCTGATGAGACGCGGCACGAGCGCGGGATCGAGATCGACGAAGCGGCCGGTGACGAGGTCCGGGACGAGACCGGAACCGCCGCCGGCGGCACGGAGGCCGGGAACGAGAGGATCCGAGGCGAGGACGACGAGACCCGGGACGAGGGCGACGAGACCCCGGACGGGAAGGACGCGGGGGCGCCGGACGGCCGGACGCGGGAGACCCCCCTTCCCGAGGCCGTCTCCGAGGCGCTGAGCAGCGCGCTCACTGCCGTACGCACCGGTGTCACCGACCTCAGCTTCGGCCTGGACCTCCCCGGCGCGGACGAGGCCAGGCGGGTCCGGAGCGAGATCCTGGCCCAGCTCGACGACTACGTGATCCCTCGCGTCCACACGAGCACCGCGCCCGCGCTCGTCGTGGTCGCGGGCTCCACCGGCGCGGGCAAGTCCACGCTCCTCAACACCCTGGCCAACGCCAAGGTCAGCGCGACCGGCGTGCGCCGCCCGACGACCGGAACGCCCGTTCTGGCCTGCCACCCCGACGACCACGAGTGGTTCGCCGAGGGTGACCTGCTCGGCAGCCTCCGGCGGCTCGGCGAGCCCGATCCCGAGGGCGCCTCCGGAGGCCTCGTGCTCGTCTCCACCGAGCGCCTCCCTCCCGGCGTGGCACTGCTCGACACCCCGGACATCGACTCGGTCGTCGAGGAGCACCACGAGATCGCCCACCGCATGCTCGACGCGGCCGATCTGTGGATCTTCGTCACCACCGCCGCCCGGTACGCCGACGCTCCGGCCTGGCGACTGCTCCGCCTGGCCAAGGAGCGCGGAGCCCGGCTGGCCATCGTGCTCTCCCGGGTTCCGCCCAGGTCCCAAGAAGTGATCAGCAAGCACTTCGTCAGGATGCTCACCGAGTACGGTCTCGGCGAGGTCGACCGGTTCGTCATCAACGAGAGCAAGGTCACCGACGGGATGCTCCCCGATCACGAGGTGAGCGAGCTGCGTCTCTGGCTGACCGAGTTGTCGGTCGACGACCGGCGCCGCGCGCAGGCCGTACAGGCGACCCTGGACGGGGTGCTGAACAGTTTCCGCACCCGTGTCCCCGCGCTGGCCAAGCAACTGGAGATCCAGGTCGCCTTCCGCAGGGACCTCCGCGGTGACGTGGACGGCGCCTACGCCCGCGCGCTGGCCGAGATCGACAAGAGCACCGGCGACGGTTCGCTGCTCCGGGGCGAGGTGCTCGCCCGCTGGCAGGACTTCGCCGGGTCCGGCGACCTCATGCGTACCCTCCACCTGCGCAGGCCGAGCCGCTTCGGCGGCAAGGCGAGCCAGCAGGCGCCCGAGCGGCTCAGCGGCCTGAAGTCCGCGCTGCGGGCGGGGCTGGAGTCGGTGGTCGTCTCGGCGGCGCACCGGGCCGCGGAGGAGACCTCCTCGCGCTGGCTGAACCGTCCGGGCGCGCAGGAGGCCCTGGCGTCGGTACCCGGTCTCGGCCGCGCGTCCGACGAGCTCCTGCGCAGGACCGGCCGGACCATCGCGGCCTGGCAGGAGCACATCATCGAGCTGATACGCACCGAGGGGGTGACCAAGCGGTCGGTGGCCAGGGTGATCTCGTTCGACGTCGAGTCCCTGTCGCTGATCCTGACCATCGGACTGCTCGGCTACGGCTCCTCGGACGCGCAGAACGGCACCGGGGCGCTGCCGCAGCGGCTGGTGCACGCGCTGCTCGGCGCGGAGTCGCTGCGCAACATCGGCGTGAAGGCCCGGAGCGATCTCCGAGCCCGGATCGGCATGCTCTTCGACGACGAGATGGCGCGTTACACCCAGGCTCTCGACGGTGCGGGCATACCTGACGAATCCGCCGCCACCCGCCTTTACCAGGCAACGTACAACCTTGAGGTCGCCCGATGAGTGTTGGCACCACCCAGTCACGCCAGGGTCTCGGCGGCCGGCTCGCCGCGCTGGCTCGGATCGTGGAGCTGGGGCCGGGCAAGGTCGAGCCCAAGCTCCTCGCCGACTCGGGTCAGCTGCTGCTGCGCGCCGGTGACAGGCTCAAGCTCTCCTCCGACCACACCGTGGTCGCGCTCGCGGGGGGTACGGGCAGCGGCAAGTCGACGTTGTTCAACTCGATCTCCGGCCTGGAGCTGTCGCCGACAGGGGTACGCCGCCCGACCACGGCCCGTACGCACGCCTGCGTCTGGGGTCTTGACGGCGCCGGCCCGCTGCTCGACTGGTTGCAGATCCAGTGGCGGCACCGCTTCGCGCGGGCCAGCGCCCTGGACCGGGGTGAGAGCCAGCTCCACGGGCTGATCCTGCTCGACCTGCCCGACCACGACTCCATCCGGGCGCTGACCGACACCGAGGCCGACCGGCTGATCCAGGTCGCCGACCTCGTCGTGTGGGTGCTCGATCCGCAGAAGTACGCCGACGCCTCCACGCATCGGCGCTACGTGACCGATCTGGCCGGGCACGAGGCGGTGACGATCTTCGTGCTCAACCAGGCCGACCGGCTCGACCGGGAGGAACTGGCCGAGTGCGTCGCGGACCTGGACGGCCTGCTCCGCCGCGAGGGGGTCGAGGACCCCGTGATCGTCACCACCTCGGCGATCACGGGCCGGGGCGTCGACAACCTCAAGGGCGTTCTCGCCGAGACCGTTTCCAAGCGCAGGGCCGCGACCCAGCGGCTGGAGGCCGATCTCGGCCGGCTGACGCTCCGCCTCGCGAAGGTGATGCCCGCCGACGGCGCGTCCGCTCCGCCCTCCTCCATCGACGACGCCCGCAGGATCGGTCTCACCGACGCCCTCTGCGACGCGGTCGGTGTCCCCGCGATCGGCGAGGCGATGGAGAACGTGTACGCCGCGCGGTCCGGCGAGTGGGTCGGCTGGCCCTACACCCGCTGGGCCGCCAAGCTCCGTCCCGACCCGCTGAACAGCCTGCGTCTGGGCGATCTGCGAGACGAGATCCACGGCCTGACCGGCGGCTCGGTCAGCGCGCAGCCCGCCGAGGTGGAGACCGCCGTACAGGCGCTCACCGACGGCCTGAGCTCGGGCATGCACGAGGCGTGGCAGAACGGGATCAGGGACGCCGCGCGTTCCCGCTCCTCGCAGCTGCCGGAGGTGCTCTCCGAGGAGCTGTCGGAGGTCGCGCCGCGGCTGGACAGGGTTCCGGGCTGGTGGCGGTTGCTCTTGGCCTGGCAGTACCTCCTGGTCCTGCTCTTCGTCGCGGGCCTCGCCTGGGTCGGTATGGCTCTCACCTACGGCGTGTTCGGCGCGGGAAGCCCGCCGGAGGGGCTGGAGGTGTTCGGCGACGCCGCCTCGCTGCCGTGGGTCGGATTGATGATCTTCTCTGTCCTGGGGCTCGGCCTGCTCACCGCGATGGCCAGCCGCAACTTCGTCGTGCTCGGCGCGGGCAACGAGCGTGACGCGCTGGAGCGCGAGATGCGCCGCAGGGTCGCCGGGGTCGCCGAGAGCATGGTGATCGAGCCGGTGGAGCGGGAGCTGACCCGCTATAACGAGTTCTATTCAGCCATGCGAGGCCTGCGGGGTTGATCCGCCCTCTTCTCCTCGCGCGAAGGTGAGTTCCGCGCAGAGGTGAGCCCTGCTCGAGGGTGGGTCTCGCACAAGGGCGGGTCTCACTCAGGGGTGGCTGAGGCCGGGTTGTCCACAGCTTTCGCACGAGTCCCGGGCCTGTCCACAGAGCGTGATTCGGTAATCCGCGCGGGGGATGGGCCGGGCCATCGTGTCCTCATGCCGCCGGCACTCAGCCGGCTCTCATGGGAGGCACGATGAACGACATCTACGTCACGCTGACCGGTAACGTCGCGGCCCCGCCGCGCCAGCACACCTTCCCCGACGGCTCCCGGGTGACCTCGCTCAAGATCGCCTCAACGAGCCGTTACTTCGATCGCGAGAACCAGCAGTGGCGCAACGGTGAGACGACCTACTTCGGCGTCCGCTGCTTTCGCGGGCTGGCCGACAACGTCGCGCAGTCGGTCCATCTGGGCCAGCCGGTCGTGGTCCAGGGGCGGCTGCGGATCCGCGAGTTCGCCCACGAGGGGGAGCGCCGGTTCATGCCCGAGGTGGAGGCCAACTCGCTCGGTCACGACCTGCGTTGGGGGCTCGGGAGTTTCACCAAGCCGCAGCGCGGCGGGCCGGTCGCGGCTCTCGGCAGCGCGGAGCGGATCGAGCTCGACCGGGAGACCTCCGACTGGGCGATGAGCGGCGGCGCCCCCGTCGCGGCCGGAGCCGTCGGTGCCCTGCCCCTGCTGAAGACCGGCTCCGACGACTCGAAGGCCGGCCTCGACGACGAGACGTCCACGCCGCGCGAGACGGAGATCACGCCGGGCGGTGAGGCGGCCGGAGGCGATGCGATGCCCGGGGACATCACGCATCCCGAGGGCATCGCCCATTCCGGAGACATCCTCGAGCCCCGGGACGCCATCGATCTCCGGGACGCCGTCTACCTCCAGGAGGGCGTCGATTCCGGAGAGGCCGCAGGGGTTCCGCCGCGCGGGGCGGATCACGAGGCCGCCGGGAAGGAACCGGCTGAGGGAGAGACCACGGCGAGGCGGGGAAGGGCGGGCAAGAGCACGCCGACGAGGCGGCAGGACGCGGCGGGCAGGAGAAGCTCGGGCGCGGGGGAGGAGATGGCCGGGGGTGTGCCGGGTGCGATGAGGACCCGCCCGGATGCGAGCGATGAGACGCCCTGGCCCATGAGGGAGAGCGTGGCGGCCTGAGCCACTTTCCACCGGGAGGCCCGGGCGGCGGGCCTCCCGGTGGACCGGTGTTCAAGCCTGGAGCACGGGCGTGGGCAGCGTTCGAGGTGAAGCCGAAACGAGCGAGAGGTCGATGCCGGACGGGGCCGGACCAGAGGGTGAGCGCGGGCCCGTCCGGAGGGCTGAGCCCCGGTTCGGGCAGGGGCGATGCTGGTTCGGGGAGGGGCTGATGCCGGTTCGGGCGGGAGCTGGGCGGGGGCGGATGACCGCGAATCGGAGGAGAGCGGGAAGGACCAAAAGGGCCGGAAATACAGGAAGGAGGCGGGGCAGTACCGGAGGGGGACGATGCGGTACCGGAGGGAGGCGGGGCGGAGGAGAGGAACAGGGAGAGGCGGGAGAACCGGGGAGGAGGGACAGGGAGGGCGGGGACGGGGTTTTTGCCCGGGAAGAGTGTCTGAGGGAGCAGGGCCTTCAGCGTCTGGGGGAACAGGGGCCTCAGCGTCTGACGGAGTAGGGGCCTCGCGGAGAGGGGTCCTGGTGCGGGCGGAGTGAGGGGGCATCGGCCGGACGCGGTCGGTGTCTCGCCGCGACAGCGCGGTGACGCCGAGATAACCGGCCGATGGTCTTGCCCGTGTCAGATGCCGAGACACCTGTTAGGTCCAGGTCACGCCCCGCAGCATGGCTTGCTCCTTTCCCACACGGCCCGCTCGCGAGCGAGCGGTTTCCAAGTCGTGGGTCAACCGGTGGGCTGACTCACTCTGCCAAAGGTAGCGGTTACCATCGCGCGTCGCACACTCCGCAACTATTGTGTTACACATCGTTAGTCGGAGAGGGGGACGACATGGCGGCTCCCAGTCACACCTCGGTCAAACCGCGCGACGGCATGACACCCTTGGTCGATCGGTGGCCCCTGCTGGGGCAGCGTCGCCCGCTGGTCGGCTACCTCTGCGGGCTGGTGGTGCTGGATCTCGCCGCGATCGTGTTCTTCTCGATATCCGGTGTTTTCCGCTGGTCCGATGTGCTGACCTTCACCGCGCTGATGGCGTGCGGAGCCGTGTGCATCGAGGCGACCCGGAGACTCGGCATGCCCGCGGGGGTCTACCGTGATCTGCTTTCCGCCTGGTGGCTGCCCGCCGCGCTGCTCCTCCCGCCCCTCTACGCGCTCCTGGCGCCCATCCCTCTCCAGTTCCTGTTACAGAGGCGGGTGCGCGCGACGGTGGTCTACCGGCGGGTCGTCAGCTCCGCGGCGATCGGCCTGGCCGGATGCACGGCCTCCCTGCTCTTCCACGCCGCGGTCGGCGACCTGAACGCGCTGACCAGAGGTGAGGAAGGGCCGATCCTGGTGGCCATCGGCTGCGCGGTCCTGTTCACGGTGATCAACACCGCGCTGATCGCCGTCGCCGCGCACACCGCCGACCCCGACAGCCGCTGGCGGGAGGTCCTGTGGAACCGGGAGAACCTGCTCCTCGACGTCGTCGAGCTCTGTCTCGGCGTCCTCGTCTCCATCACCTGCGGGCTCAACCTGGCCCTGCTGGTCCTGGCGCTGCCACCGGTGGTGCTGCTGCAGCGCAGCCTGCTGCACGCCCAGCTCCAGGCGGCGGCCCGCACCGATCTGAAGACAGGCCTGCTGAACGCCGCGGCCTGGCAGCGGGAGGCCGACACCGAGATCGTCAGGGCGCGTCGCACGGGGGAGACGCTCGCGTTGCTGATCGTCGACATCGACCATTTCAAGAGGGTCAACGACACCTACGGCCACCTGATCGGCGATCAGGTGCTCGTCGGGGTGGCCGACACCATACGCAGCCAGCTGCGCGACTACGACGTGGTGGGCCGGTTCGGCGGTGAGGAGTTCGTCGTCCTGCTGCCCAGGGCCGACGTGACCGAGGCCCGCAGGGTCGCCGAGCGGTTGCGCTCCCGGGTGGGACGGATGGCGGTTCCCGCCGACGAGAACATGATCACCGTGACCATCTCGGTCGGTGTCGCGATCATGAGTGTGCACGGAGACGACCTGATCGAGCTGCTCGCCGCCGCCGACCTCGCTCTTTACCGGGCGAAGGAGCTCGGCCGCGACCAGATCTGCCTGCCCGCCACCGTCGTGCCCCCGGCCCGCCGGCCAGGATCCGATGCCACTCCCGGCTGAACTCCCGGACGCTATCCGAGGCCGCCCCTAGCTGAACTCCCCAGGCCCTAAACTAAAGGCATGCCGGAGTACATCTACACACTGCAGCGCGTGCGCAAGGCGCACGGTGACAAGGTCGTCCTTGACGACGTGACGCTGTCGTTCCTGCCGGGCGCCAAGATCGGTGTCCTGGGCCCCAACGGCACCGGAAAGTCGACGCTGCTGAAGATGATGGCGGGCCTGGAGCAGCCGTCCAACGGCGACGCCCGGCTCATGCCCGGCTTCACCGTCGGCATGCTTCAGCAGGAGCCCCCCCTCAACGAATCCAAGACCGTCCTCGGCAACGTCGAAGAGGGTGTCGCCGAGACCAAGGCGATGCTCGACCGCTTCAACGAGATCGCCGAGCTGATGGCCACCGACTACAGCGACGAGCTCCTCGACGAGATGGGCAAGCTCCAGGACGCCCTCGACCACCGCAACGGCTGGGATCTCGACAGCCAGCTGGAGCAGGCGATGGACGCCCTTCGCTGCCCCCCGCCGGACGCCGAGGTCACCCAGCTCTCCGGTGGCGAGCGCCGCCGGGTCGCCCTCTGCAAGCTGCTCCTGGAGCAGCCCGATCTGCTGCTGCTCGACGAGCCCACCAACCACCTCGACGCCGAGAGTGTCCAGTGGCTCGAGTCGCACCTGGAGAAATACCCGGGCACCGTCCTGGCCGTCACCCACGACCGCTACTTCCTGGACAACGTGGCCAACTGGATCCTGGAGCTCGACCGCGGCCGCTGCCACCCCTACGAGGGCAACTACTCCACCTACCTGGAGGCCAAGGCGGCGCGGCTCAAGCTCGAGGGCCAGAAGGACGCCAAGCGCAAGAAGCGCCTGGAAGAGGAGCTGGTGTGGGTCCGCTCCAACGCCAGGGCCCGCCAGACCAAGAGCCGGGCGCGTCTGGAGCGTTACGAGGAGATGGCCGCCGAGGCCGACAAGCACCGCAAGCTCGACTTCGAGGAGATCCAGATCCCGCCGGGCCCGCGTCTGGGCACCACGGTCATCCGGGCCGAGAAGCTCACCAAGGGCTTCGAGGACCGCGTCCTGATGGACGGCCTCTCCTTCGACCTGCCGCGCAACGGCATCGTCGGCATCATCGGCCCGAACGGCGTCGGAAAGACGACCCTGTTCCGCATGATCACCGGCAGCGAGACGCCCGACGGCGGCGAGATCGTCCTCGGTGACACCATCAAGCTCTCCTACGCCGACCAGAGCCGGGGAGGGATCGACCCGAAGAAGAACGTCTGGGAGGTCGTCTCCGACGGGCTCGACTACATCAAGGTCGGCCAGGTCGAGATGCCGTCCCGTGCCTACATCGCCGCGTTCGGGTTCAAGGGCCCGGACCAGCAGAAGAAGGCGGGCATCCTGTCCGGCGGAGAGCGCAACCGGCTCAACCTGGCGCTCACCCTCAAGCAGGGCGGCAACGTGCTGCTGCTCGACGAGCCCACCAACGACCTCGACACCGAGACGCTCTCCAGCCTGGAGAACGCGTTGCTGGAGTTCCCCGGCTGCGCGGTCATCACCTCGCACGACCGGTGGTTCCTCGACCGCATCGCGACCCACATCCTCGCCTGGGAAGAGGGCTCGAACTGGTTCTGGTTCGAGGGCAACTACGCCGACTACGAGAAGAACAAGATCGAGCGCCTGGGTGCCGACGCGGCCCGGCCGCACCGCGTCACCTATCGCAAGCTCACCCGCGACTGATCCCGCTCCCGGAGACCACTCTGGTCTCCGGTCCGGGGCACCACACCTGACAGGGGCCCGCCCGCGACGGGTGTGGCCCGGGTCCGGTGTGGTCCGGTCGTGACAGGCCACGCTTCCGACGAGCCCCCGATGCCCCGCCGTACGGCGGGCACCGGGGGCTCGCTACGGTTCTGGTGTGTTCGGACAGAGAATCGCGGACGGCGTCGGCCGTGGTCATCGGCATGTGTTTCCCAGGTCCGTCAGGTTCGCCGACATCGACTCGCTGGGACACGTCAACAACGTGCGGTTTCTCGACTATCTGGAGGACGCGCGGCTGGCGCTGTTCCATGTCGACCCCCACCGCGAGGGCAACGAGCCGTTCAAGGGGCTCGTGATCGCCCGGCACGAGGTCGACTATCTGCGTCCCCTCACCTTCCGCCCGGATCCGGTCCGGGTGGAGTCGTGGGTGACGGAGGTCCGGCCGGTGCGGTTCACCCTCGCGTACGAGATCCGCGACGATGAGGAGATCTTCGTCAAGGCCCGCTCGGTGCTCGTGGCCTACGACGTGGAGAGGGCCTCCCCCCGACGGTTGAACCAGGATGAGCTCGCCTACCTGGACCGGTTCACCGGGGCCTGAGACCTCAGGCCTGAGGGCGGGGGACAGGGAGCGGGGTGAGGGTCGGAGGCATGCGACATCCGCCCTTGGAGCGCCTGCCGTTCCTCCTCACGGAGCGGCCCGTCACCCTCACGGCGCGTCCGTCGGCCCGCCCGTGGTGTGCTGGTCTGTCCGGTGCGTGGCGCCTGCCCGCCCGTGGTGTGCTGGTCTGTCCGGTCATGGCACCTGCTCACCCGTGGCGCGCTCCGTCTGTCCGGTGCGCGGCGGTCCGTCCGTGACGGGCGGACCGCCGCGCACCGGGAGCCTCAGGCGTCGGGGGTGTACAGCCAGACCGCGGTGTCCGGCAGGAGCAGGTGACCGTCCACCGGGGCGCTGCCGATCAGGACGCGGTCGTGCGGCGGCAGCTGCACCGACTCGGAACCGCAGTTGATGACACAGGTCAGGGGGCCTCGGCTGAAGATGAGGGCGTCCTCGGGGGCGTCCAGCCAGGTGATCTCGTCGGGCAGCGTGCCGCGCAGCTCGCGGCGGGCGCGCAGGGCCTCCTGGTAGAAGCTCAGCGTCGAGCCCGGATCGTTCGCCTGACGCTCGGCGGAGAGCACGACCCACTCGACCGGCTGGGGCAGCCAGGGCCGTGTCCCTTCGGGCGAGAAGCCGTAGGGCTGGGCCACGCCGGACCAGGGGAGGGGGACCCGGCAGCCGTCACGGCCGGGCAGCTCTCCCTTGGAGCGGGCGAAGATGGGGTCCTGGCGGGCCTCCGGGGGAAGATCCTTCACCTCGGGGAGGCCTAATTCCTCCCCCTGGTAGAGATATGCCGAGCCCGGTAGGGCGAGCATGGCGAGCAGGGCCGCCCGGGCCCGGGAGAGGCCCGTCGTGGAGTTGGTCAGGCCGTTGCCGTAGCGGGTCACGTGGCGGACCACGTCGTGGTTGGAGAGCACCCAGGTGGGAGCGGTCACGGCGGCCAGCGTGTCATCGATGATCTTCTTGAACGCGGGCCCCGACCAGGGCGCCTCCAGCCAGGCGAAGTTGAAGCTCTGGTGCAGCTCGTCGGGGCGGACGTACAGCGCGAGATCCTCGGCGGAGTCGGTCCAGACCTCGCCGATCGCCATCCGCTCGCCCTCGTAGGAGTCGAGCACCTTGCGCCAGTCGCGGTAGACCTCGTGCACCTCCGGCTGCCCCCAGATCGGCGACACGGCCTTGAACGCCTGTCCCTCCGGAGGGGTGTCCGGCAGCCCGTCGGCCTTGTACAGGCCCATCGCCACGTCGATCCTGAACCCGTCCACCCCCCGGTCGAGCCAGAACCGCAGCACGTCCAGGAACTCGGAGTGCACCTCGGGGTTGCGCCAGTTGAAGTCGGGCTGCTCCGGGGCGAAGAGGTGGAGATACCACTGCCCGTCGGGTGTCCTGGTCCAGGCCGGGCCGCTGAAGGTCGACTGCCAGTTGTTGGGCGGCAGGTCGCCGCCGTCGCGGAAGACGTAGCGGTCACGTCCCTCGCCCCGCAGCGCGGCCTGGAACCACTCGTGGGCGGAGGAGCTGTGGTTCGGAACGATGTCGACGATCACTCGCAATCCGAGCCTGTGCGCCTCGGAGACGAGCTCGTCGAAGTCGGCGAGTGTGCCGAAGAGCGGGTCGACGTCGCGGTAGTCGGCCACGTCGTAGCCGCCGTCGGCCATGGGAGAGCGGTAGAAGGGGGTCAGCCAGATCGCGTCCACGCCGAGTTCGGCGAGGTACGGCAGGCGCTGCCTGATGCCGGGCAGATCGCCGACGCCGTCTCCGGAGGCGTCGGCGAAGCTGCGAACGTAGATCTCGTAGACGACGGCGTCACGCCACCAGGGGGTTTCCATGTGCATGGGTTGCCCCCGCTCGGTGGTGTTTATGCGTCGCGACCCCCGGCCGTGCGGCGTTTGTGCGTGGAGGGCGTCGATCATGCGGTGGTCCGCGTGTCGTGAACCCCGATCATGCGGTGGTTCGCGTGTCGTGAACCCCGATCATGTGGTGGTCCGCGCGCCGGGGTCCCCGGCCATGTGGTGATGGCGGGGACCCTGATCATGCGGTGGTCTGCGTGCCGGGGACCCCGACCGCGTGGTGGTTCACGCGTCGGGGGCGTTGACCATGCTGTGCGCCGCGTACACGAGGTAGTCCCAGAGACGCTTTTCCAGATCGTCGGGGAGCTCCAGGGAGATCACCGCGTCGTGCATGCGCCGGAGCCAGGCGTCGCGCTCGACCGAGCGGATGACGAACGGGTTGTGCCGCATCCGCAACCGGGGGTGGCCGCGCTGCGTGCTGTAGGTGTTGGGACCGCCCCAGTATTGGATGAGGAACAGGCGGAACCGTTCCTCGGCGCCTTCGAGGTCGTCCTCGGGGTACAGCGGCAGGAGGATCGGGTCGGCCGCCACTCCCTGGTAGAAGTGGTGCACTAGACGCCTGAAGGTCTCCTCGCCGCCGACGGCGTCGTAGAAGGACTGAGGTTCCTCGGGGGTAGCGGACACGTCTCCAGCCTAATTGACGTCAGGCTGCGATCGTGATGTCGGCTCGGTCGAGGGCGGACTTGATCCGAAGGCGCAGCTCGCGGGCGACCTCCGCCTGGCGGGAGGGGATGGTCTTGGCGCTGACCCGGAAGATGATGGCGGTGTCGGAGATCTGCTCGATGCCCCAGACCTGCGGTTCCTCGACGATGATCGAGTCGCGGAAGGCGGGCTCGTTCCACATGTCGTCGGCGACCTCCTTGAGCAGATCGCGGACCACGGGGATCTCGGAGGCGTAGGCCACCGGCACGTCGACCGTGGCGCGCGACCATCCCTGCGACTCGTTGCCGACCCGGGTGATCGTGCCGTTGCGGATGTACCAGACCCGGCCGTCGGCGTCGCGCAGGCGGGTGATGCGCAGGGTGACCGCCTCCACGGTGCCGACCGCGGCGCCCGCGTCGATCACGTCACCCACGCCGTACTGATCCTCCAGGAGCATGAACATGCCGGCGATGAAGTCCTTGACGAGCTCCTGGGCGCCGAAGCCGATCGCCACGCCCAGGATGCCGACGCTGGTCAGCAGGGGGGCGATGGGGACGGAGAGGCGTTCGAGGACGGTCAGCACGGCGGTGCCCAGGATGATGATCGAGGCGATGTGCCTGAGCACCGAGCCGATGGTCTCGGCCCGCTGCCTGCGCCGCTCGGCCACGATCGCGTCGAGGCCCTCGGGCGTGACCGTCTCCCTGCCGCGCAGCCGCCCCGCCAGGGACGCGCGCTCGGTGGAGGCCCTGCGCACCACCCGGCCGATCAGCCGGTGCGCCACGTTGCGCAGGATCAGCGCGATGACCACGACCAGCGTGATGGCGATCAGGCCCGCGATCACGGGGGCCACCCAGTCGACGGCCGCGGGCACGAGCATCTTCACGAAGTCGCAGACTACCCCGCCGCCGTCCCCGCATCCCCGTGTTAAGCCCGCGCTCGCGTCGAGAAGATTCTCGACGACGACTCCCGGACCTGAGGTCGGGGTGACGCTGGGGGTGGGGGCGGGCGTGGGGGAAAGCAGGAACACGGAGTGGATCCCTCTCGGATCGGATCGACCGGCAGACCGGATGAGTCATGCGACCCACCCATATTGCCGATCGAACCGGCCTCCGTCACATCACGCCGGGGAAGACGGGGACATCCTGGTCTAGGGCCGCGGGGGCGGACCCGGATGCCCCGGTGACGGGTGGCCCGGGCGGGACACGCACCCGGAAGCGTGTCCCGTGCCGTTCCCGAAAGGGATCCCTCCGGTCACCGCCCGGACGAGATGTCGGGCGGCAGCCTGTGCTTTACAGCAGTTCGTGGGCTTCGGCTCGCGAGAGCCTCCGCGTTCCGGCCGCGTTTTCGAAGTTTCCGCAGGTGGGAGTTCGCGCGTGTCGGCCGGACGATTCGGAGCCGGCGGGGTGCCCAGCGTCCGAGGACGCTCCGCACCGGTCACCCCGCCGACTCCGTCGAGCCGCGGCAGGCGCGGCACATCGGGCGGTGAAGGCCCGCTGTGCCGCTCACCTCACTCTCCTACCGCGGCGAGTACGCGTGCGACCTTGGTCGCGGCACCGGCGGGATCCTCCGCCGTGTGCATTCGTTCGCCCCAGGACCACCAGTAGTACCAATCCCGATGGCTGGGGGCGGCCTGCGCCCGGCAGGTGACGTTCTCCGCGAGGCTGGTCGCCTTCGGATTGATCACACGCACGAACGCACGGCCCGAGTGGGTCCGCACCACACGGGCGTGCAGCCCGCGGCAGTCAAGCTCCGTCACCAGCCGCTCAAGGTGCCGGAAATCGTCTTCACCCACCTCGTCCCTCCTCGTGGTCTCGGCTTGCCGGCACCGAATCGTGTTCGTTCGATCACGCTTACGGTGCTGCTCGCCAAAGATGACTCACGGTGGCCCTACGGGTCAATTCGGGGAAAACCCAGTTCAGGGTGGGCGATGTGCCAAGTAGGTTGAAAGAAACAGTCCCTCGGGGGACGATTCTTAGCCAGTGGCTTTATTAGTGTGTTCCGGATGAGTCAAACGTGGTCCATCATTCTCGGTAGGCGCAGTGCGACGGAAAGATCACACTGAGTCAAGGGAGAGAGGACCGGTCGGGACCAGTGTGCCAGCCAGCCCGGCCGGCCACGAGAGAGGGGCCGGTATGTCCGGCAGGCAGCACAGGGAGACAGAGTTGGCGCGGCAGGTCAGGGCCCGTGGCCTGGCCGCCGGGAAGTCCTCGGCGCAGATAGCCGAGGAAATCTACGAAAAGTGTAGTTCGCAATTCGGGACCACTCGGATTAAAGGTCACCGCCTCGCGCATGGTGTCGCTCTCGCGGACGTCATCGAACAGATACGGGCGCTGTTCGAACGCGACGGCAAGTCGGCCCCCGGCATCGGTGAGACGCTCCTGTCCGCGTACGAGAGCGGGCTGAAGCGGCCCGGTCCCGAATACCTGCACTACCTGTGCTCCGCCTACCGGGTCGAACCCGCCTCCCTCGGGTACGACGGCCCGTGCATCTGTGGCCACGGCCACAAGATGCCCGGTGTCGTCCGAGGTGATCTCCAGGATGGAAGACCCGACACTTCCCCTGGTCCGCGTGAGCTGCTGATCCAGCCGATCGGCGTCGATCATTCCGCGGACGGGGGTGAGGAGGACGAGAACGTGCTACGCAGGACGCTCTTACAGCTCCTGGCCGGCAGCGGCATCGCGCTGGACGGACAGGTGCTCGGATCGGTGGAGAGCATGCGCAGGAGGATGGACGACACGCTGGTCTCGGCCACCGTCTCGCCCGCGATGCTTGATCAGTGGGAGGAATCCACCATCGGCTTCGGCCGCCAGTACATGAACACCGCCCCGCTCAGGCTGCTGTGCGACGTGATGCTCGAATTCGGCGCGGTGCGCAAGGCCATGGAGCGGCGGCAACCGGTCGACCTGCAGGAACGGTTGTGCCGCATGGCGGCGCAGCTCGCCGGTCTGAGCGGCATGATCATGGTCAATCTCGGTGACCACAGGCTCGCCAGGTCCTTCTTCAGGACCGGCAGGACCGCGGCGGACGAGACCGGTGACCGGGCGCTGAGGGCGTGGGTCACGGCCAGGGAGGCCCTGGTCCCGCTCTACTACGGCGATCCGCGCGAGGCTCTCAACCTCGCCAAGAAGAGCCGTGACCTGGCCGGGCAGACGCCCTGCGCGGCCCAGGCGATGGCCCCGGTGGTCGAGGCCCGCGCGCTGGCGATGATGTCGGGCTCGGGCAAGAAGGACGTGGTCGACCAGGCGAAGCGGGCGCTGTCGAGGGCGAGGGCGGCTTTCTCCCAGATGACCGCCGCGGACCAGGACGACTCGACCTTCGGCTACACCGAGCGCCAGCTCTACTTCCACCAGGGAGACGCGCTGGTCAAGCTGGGACAGGCGATGGAGGCCGACCTCATCCTGGAACAGGCGCTCACCAAGTACGGTCCGACCGACTGGCTCGATCCGACCTTCATCAAGTTCGACCGGGCTCAGTGCAAGATCCTTGAGGGTGACGTGGACGAGGCGCTGGAGATCGCCCAGCGTACGGTCTCGGGTCTCGACGAGGCCTGCCGGCCCGACATCCTCATGCAGCGCGCTCACGAGGTGGGTAAACAGGTCGAGGTGAAGGCGCCCGACCATCCGAAGCTCAAGATCTACATGGAGTCGCTGCGCAGCCGCAGCGCGTCGACGGAGGATCCGGTGGCCGACAGGAGTGGCAGTTGAAGCCAACGCTTCGGCGTTATCGCTGGTCCGACCTCGAATCCGTCTGGGCGCTCCACCAGATATGCCTGGCCCAGGTCGGTCTCGCGCCGGGGGACGGCGTCTACTACGAGGACGACTTCCCGAGGATCCACGAGATCTACCTCGCCGACCGGGGTGAGTTCCTCGTGGGGGAGATGCCCGCCGGGCGCGTCGTCACGATGGGCGGTCTCCGCCGCGTCGACGACCAGACCGCCGAGATGTGCCGCATGCGGGTCCATCCGGAGTTCCAGCGTCGCGGTTTCGGCGCCCAGATGGTCCTCGCACTGGAGGCGCGGGCCGTCGAACTCGGCTATATACGCCTTCGTGGTGACACCACCCTGAATCAGCTCGCGGCGATGGAGCTCTATCGCAAGTTCGGATGGCGCGAGATTCGCCGGGAAGAGCGAGGGGGATGTGTGGTGATTTACGGAGAAAAAGACCTGGTAGCCGCTATGTCCTCTTTAACTCAATGATCTGAATTTTAGGTTGTTTTACTGCTAAGTGTTGCCTATTTCGTAGATGCGCGAATAATTGTTCTTCGTACCTACCGCTATTCTCTGGTGAGTGCGATGAAAAAGATCATTGTTCACAAAACCGGCGTGTCCAGGCTCGGTGGCGTCGCCAGCGCCATCCACAAGGGATGAGATTCTTCCCGGCCGGAAGAATCGGCTCTGACGGCCGCGGCCCTCGATCTGCGAGATCGAGGGCCGCGCGGGCTTTCACCCCTGTCCATTCGGTCCCGGCCGTCTCCGCCGGCCCCGGTTCACCCCAGCCGGATGATCCGGGAGACGACCTCCGGCAGGTCCGGGGGCTCCAGGAAGCCGGGGAGGTCGGCCATCTCCGCCGGTGAGAACCAGCCGGAGCCCAGGTAGGTGATGTTCTCCTCGGCGGTGAACGATCCCGCGCCCACCTCGGGGGTGTCCTCGAACCTGGCCAGATAGAACCGCTCGGTCTTGGCGTAGTGGACGCCGATCCAGTGGAACTCCCGGCGTACCGGCACCCACCGGTCCAGCACCGCCTCGCCCGGCAGGCCCGTCTCCTCCTCGAGCTCGCGCCGCGCGGCGTCGAGGGGGGTCTCACCCGGGTCGATCCCGCCGCCCGGCGGCTCCCACAGGGTCTGGCCCCCGACGGGGTCGCGCCAGTGCATGAGAAGCACCCGGCCGGCCCCGTCCACACAGATCACCCGGGCCGCGGGCCGGTCGTTCGGCTGAGGGTCGTCCATAGGCCAGGGACGCTACCACCGCCGTCACGTCCGCCGGTCTCACGCTTCCGGCGGCCTCGGCGCCTCCTGCCCGCCACCTGCCGGACCGCCGGGTGTGGCGGCGGGATTCGCTGTACTCTGCCCACGTCAGGTGGAAGCCTCGTACGATCCGACCTCTCAAGCTCAAGGGTGAAGGCATGACTTCCAGGGCCGAGTTTGTGTTGACGCTGTCCTGTCCGGACCGTCCCGGGGTGGTGGCCGCGGTCTCCGGTCTCCTGGCCGGGCGGGGATGCAACATCATCGAGAGTCAGCAGTTCGGTGACGTCGTGTCCGAGCGGTTCTTCATGCGGGTGCAGTTCGCCTCCTCGCTGCCCGACGGAGAGCTGCGCGAGGCCTTCGCCGCGCTCGCCCCCGAGTTCGGCATGGATTTCAAGCTGCGGGACGTCTCCATCAAGCCGCGCGTCCTGGTGATGGTCAGCAAGTTCGGTCACTGCCTGAACGATCTGCTCTACCGGATGCGCTCGGGCCTGCTCGACATCGAGATCGTCGCGGTCGTCTCCAACCACCCGGACCTGCGGCCGCTGACCCAGTCGTACGGCATCGACTACCACCACCTGCCGGTCACCTCCGAGACCAAGCCCAGACAGGAGGCGGAGGTCCTGACCCTGGTCGACCACTACCGGGCCGATCTGGTGGTGCTCGCCCGCTACATGCAGGTGCTGTCGGAAGACCTCTGCGTGAAGCTCGCGGGCAACGTGATCAACATCCACCACTCGTTCCTGCCGTCGTTCAAGGGTGCCAAGCCCTACCACCAGGCGCACTCCCGCGGCGTGAAGCTGATCGGCGCGACCGCGCACTACGTGACCGCCGACCTCGACGAGGGGCCGATCATCGAGCAGGAGGTCGCCCGGGTCAACCACACCCACTCCGCGGAGGACCTCGCCGCCATCGGCCGCGACGTCGAGTGCCAGGCCCTGGCGCGTGCCGTCCGCTGGCACACCCAGCAGCGCGTCCTGCTCGACGGCCACAAGACGATCGTCTTTCCGCGCTAGTGCGGTGATCGGGCGGTGTGTCCTGCTCGACGGCGACAGGGCGACGGTCTTTCCCCGCTGGTGCGGTGTCCTGTTCGACGGCGAGGAGACGGCGGTCTTTCCGCGCTGGTGCGGTGATCGGGCGGTGTCCTGCTCGACGGCGACGAGGCAACGGTCTTTTCCGCGTGCGCGGCGACCGGTCACCCCGGGCGCCGGCCGGGTTTCCGTGGGCTGACGCCGGTGACGTCCTCGGGATGGGAGACGCCGTAGGAGCGTCCCCTCTCGTCGGTGCCGACCTTCTCGCGGCCCCGTTCCTTCCTCCGGGAGGCGATCCTCTCGGCGCCTCGGTTCTCGCTGGTGCCGACGCCGAGGGGGGACCGGGCCTCGGTGTCGGTGGAGGGGACGCCCTCGCGCTCCGCGCCGGACACCACGCGGGGCGGTCCCTTGCCCTCCGGAGGGGGACCGAAGGCCAGGTCGCCCGACCGCACGACCTCCTCGCTCGCATGGCTCACGTCACGCGAGTGGCCGTGCTTCGCCTTCTCGCCCTTGCCGTTCCGGCGCTTGTGCTTGGATTCGTGTTTGTCGTTCATGTCCAGCACCTCTGGATTCGTTCGGTGGTCAGCAGATTCTCGGCAGCGGGTCGCCGACCAGCAGGTCGACGATGCGGGTGCCGCCGAAGGAGGTCCTGAGCAGGACCAGTCCCGGCGGGTCGTCGTTGATCCGCCCGATGATCGCCGCCTCGGCGCCGAGCGGGTGGGAGCGGAGGGCGGCCAGCGCCGTGTCGGCGGAATCCCCGGCCACCACCGCGACCATTCGCCCCTCGCAGGCGACGTAGAGCGGGTCGATCCCCAGCAGCTCGCAGGCTCCCCGTACGGCGGGACGGACCGGCACCGCGTCCTCGTCGAGGACGACGGCGACCCGCGAGGCCTCCGCTATCTCGTTGACGATCGTCGCCACCCCGCCCCGGGTCGCGTCGCGCAGGCAGCGCACCGTGCCGTTGCCGCCGTTGCCGTCGTTGCCGCCGTCCGCACCGCCGCCGCAGGCGTCCAGCAGCACGTCGACGAGGGTGTTGAGCGCGGCGGTGTCGGAGCACAGCTCGGCCTCGATGTCGAGTTCCCCGCGGGCGAGCATGACGGTGATCCCGTGCTCGCCGATCGGCCCCGACACGATGACCGCGTCCCCCGGCCGTGAGGAGGCGGCGCTCAGCCGGACGGGCCGGTCGAGCGTCCCGATGCCGGAGGTGGTGATGTAACAGCCGTCCGCCTTGCCCCGCTCCACGACCTTGGTGTCGCCGGTGACGATCCACACACCCGCCGCCCGTGCCGCCTCGGCCATCGAGGCGGTGACGCGCCGCAGGTCGGCGACCGGGAAGCCCTCTTCGAGGATGAATCCGGCCGAGAGGTAGCGGGGGCGGGCCCCGCACATGGCCAGGTCGTTGACGGTGCCGTTGACCGCGAGGTCGCCGATGTCGCCGCCCGGGAAGAACAGCGGCGTGACCACGAACGAGTCGGTGGTGAAGGCGAGCCCGTCGGCGACCGCGCCGTCCTCCAGAGGCGCCAGCATCGGGTTGCGGAACGACTCCAGGAACACCGCCTCGATCAGGGTGTGCGTGGCCTTGCCGCCCGCGCCGTGCGCCAGGGTGATGCGGTCCTCCCGTACGCGCGCCCCGCGCCGCCGCACCCGCTCGATCCGGTCCAGCACCTGCTGCTCCCGGTCCCGTGCACCTTCCCTCAGGTCCGGTACCCGGGCACGATCGTGTGCTTCCTCCGCCAGGTCCGGTACCCGGGCACGATCGTGTGCTTCCCGCCTCAGGTCCGGTGTTTGTCGCTCCCCGCCGCGTGATCCTGGCGGATCCATCTCCCGCACGCCGTGCTCCCCGCCCCGTCCGGTGCCGTCTTTTTCGCCGTTCACCTCCGGGTCGCCTCCTTGACGCGCTCGCGCGAGAACCGGCCGAAGTCGTAGTACGCCGCGCAGGCGCCCTCGGAGGACACCATGCACGTGCCGATCGGCGTCTCCGGGGTGCACGCGGTGCCGAACACCTTGCACTCCCAGGGTTTGAGCACTCCCTTGAGCACCTCGCCGCACTGGCACGCCTTCGGGTCGGCCACCCGCCCGCCCGGAATCCGGAAGATCCGTTCGGCGTCGAAGGCGGCGTACCGCTCCGCGATCCTGAGCGCCGACTGCGAGATGAAGCCCAGTCCCCGCCATTCGAAGTACGGCCGTAGCTCCATCACCTGGCCGATGACGCTCAGGGCCCTGGGGTTGCCGTCCCACGGGACCACCCGGGAGTACTGGTTCTCCACCTCGGAACGGCCCTCGGACAGCTGTACGAGGATGCGGTAGACCGTGTGCAGCACGTCCAGCGGCTCGAAACCGGCCACCACCATGGGCTTGCCGTAAGCGCGCGCGACGAACCCGTACGGCCGGCAGCCGATCACGGTGGAGACATGGCCCGGCCCGATGAACCCGTCCAGGCGCAGGTCGGGAGAGTCCAGGATCGCCTTGATGGCAGGGATGATCGTCACGTGGTTGCAGAAGACCGAGAAGTTCTCGATCCCCTCGGCCTCGGCGCGCAGGACCGTCATCGCCGTCGAGGGCGCGGTGGTCTCGAACCCGATGGCCATGAAGACCACGCGCCTGCCGGGGTTCTTCCTGGCGATCTTCAGGGCGTCCAGCGGGGAGTACACCATCCGGATGTCGGCTCCCCGCGCCTTGGCGTCGAGGAACGAGCCGTTCCCGCCGGGCACCCGCATCATGTCGCCGAACGACGTCATGATCACGTCCGGCTGCTCGGCGATGTGGATGGCGTCGTCCACCCGTCCCATGGGAATGACGCAGACCGGGCAGCCGGGACCGTGGACCAGGGTGACGGCCTCGGGCAGGTAGTCCTCCAGGCCGTGCTTGTAGATCGTGTGGGTGTGCCCGCCGCACACTTCCATGAACTTGTAGTCACGGCCGGGCTCGCACAGCGCGGCGATCCGCGTGGCGAGCATCCGGGCCTTGCCGGCGTCGCGGTACTCGTCGACGAAGCGCATCAGCCCTCACCCCTCTTCGATCATGGATTCTCGGAGGGCCGCGATCTCGTCCTCGTACGCCTGGCCGATGCTTTCGAGGAAGTCGAGCGCGGCCCTGGCCTCCCCCTCGTCGATCTTCGACATCGCGAACCCGACGTGGATGAGGATCCAGTCGCCGGGCATGACGCTCCGGTCCTCGAGCAGGCCGATGTTGATCGCGCGCTTGACGCCGCAGACGTCGACCATGGCCAGGTCAGGACGGTCCGGCAGGATTTCCACGATCTCGCCGGGAATTCCCAGGCACATGAGAGGCCTCCGCCATCTGGATGGATTCGAGGACGAGGCCGTCGCCGCCCTCGGTGTGGACATCGGTGTCGCCGCACCCCGCGCAGACGGCGAAGGGTTCGACGGAGGTGGACGTGCTCCCGCAGGAGCGGCAGGTCATCCGCACCGGGACGATGACCAGGTCCACATGGGCGTCCTCGGCCACGGACCCTTCGGAGATCGAGGAGAACGCCTGGTTGATCCCCGACTCCGTGACGCGGAGCAGGGCACCCGCGTGGACTCGCGCCCGTCGTACCCGCCTGCCGCCCGCCCGCTTCTCCACGGCGGTGAGGATCGCCTCGGCGATCCCGAACTCGTGCATGGTTGTTCCCTTTCGTCGCGCTTGGAATTCCTGTCGTTCCGGCGTGTGTGACCGGACGCGATCCGCCCGGCCCTGCTGTCCGAGCGGTCCGGGTGGTCCGGGCTGTCGGGGCTGTCGGGTGGTCCGGCGGCTTTACGGGCCCACCGGGTCGTGTTCCGTACCGGCGCGGCCCGTGGTCCGCCTGGTTCGCCGGGTCGCGCGTTTCCGGCTCTCCGGTGCGGGACCGCTACATGTTCCGCATCCTCAGATAGCGCTTGATGTCGGGGAGCGACTGGTAGACCAGTACGGCGACCCCCGCCAGCACAGCCCCGGCAAGCAGGCGTTTCAGCATGTCCGTTCCTCCTCGTGACCCGCGGCGCCGACGGCCGCCGTGATCTGTTGTCCCGCGAGCTCGGTGACCAGGTCCGCCGCCACGCCGACGGCGTCCGCGACCGGCGGGCTGAGCTCCATGCCCGGCGAGGTGTCGGCGGGCTGGCAGCCGACGAGCAGGACGCGGCCGGCCCCGCCGCCGAGCGTGCCCACCAGCGAGAGCACGCTCTCGGGTGTCATCGAGTGCGCGTCGACGAAGGATCCCGGCGCGCCGCCCGCCGACGGTTCGAGGACGTACAGGGTGCCGGGCGGGCCGTCGCGGGAGACCGCGTCGACCAGGATCGTGGTGTCGTACCGTCCGCCGGTCAGCTCGTACGCCAGGTGGATGCCCCGGATGCCGAAGTCCCTCACCTCGACCCCGCCGGGCAGGTCGGCACCGGCCAGGTGCCTGACCACCGCGACCCCGAAGCCGTCGTCGCCGAGGAAGACGTTTCCCACCCCGGCCACCAGGATCCTCACGCGCCCACCTCCCCGTCGGTGGCGGAACCGCCCGCCGGTGAGGCGTCCGTGAGCGGTTCGACCTCGTCGGGGGCGAAGTAGAGGAAGCGGCCGTGCGACCGGCGCAGGTCGGCACCCGGGTCGTCGTCGAGGGTGACGGCCAGGTGGTGGGCGCCGTCGAGGTCGAGGAGCACGGCCTCGACGTGGGCGGTCCTGCCGGCCAGGAACATGTCGTGGGCGTCGGCGCGCCGCCGGCCGGGCACCAGCCTGACCCTGCTGCCCCTGGAGACGGTCACCCCGGCGACCGTCACGCTGCCGGTCTCCGGGGAGACCGCCGCGTCACCCGCCGGATCCCACCAGGGCACGGGTGCGTCCTGGTGGCTCGGGGAGTCTCCGGTCTCCGGGGCCGCGGGGGGCTGCCGGTCGGTGCGGTCAGTGCGGTCGGTGGCCGCCTCCACCGAGCGGATCGCGCCGTGGAGCCGTTCCAGCAGTTCGGGCGGCATGTTGCCGACCATGTCGATGAGCTCGGTCACCCGGGGATCGGTCTCCCTGGCCTCCAGGGTCTCCTCGTCGGTGAGGGTGAGCGTGCGCAGGTGGAGCATCTCGTCGATCTCCGTGGAGTCGAACAGGGGGCCGGGGCTCTCCGGCGCGATGTCCGGGTGGTCGTAGAGGATGATCGGCGAGGAGAGCACGACGTCCCGGTGGCCGGGCTCGCCCACGAGTACCGGCCAGGTGTGCTCGTTGCGGCAGGTCTCCACGGCGGGCCGCGCCCATTCCGGTGGGTCGAGCAGCGAGACGAAGGCCCCGGCGGTCACCGCGATGAGCAGGTGCGCCGAGACCAGCGAGTGCCGCAGCGCCTGCTCGCGCGGCGCGCCCAGCGGCTGCCAGTCGTCGGTGTTCTCCACCCGGGCGCGCAGCTTGACCAGGTCGTACGGTCCGGGCACCAGCTCGGCGGAGATTCTGAGCGCGGCGTGCAGCGGCAGGTGCTCGGAGACGAGACGCCCTATCACCTCTCCGGACGGCGCCACGATCGGCTCGACCACGCGGTCTCCGGGAATGCGCACCTCGATCACCCGCTCGGGGGCGTCGAGCAGGCCGGCGATGGGGAGGGTCACCTCCGCCTCCCGCTCGGTCGCCTCGTCGAAGGTGAGATAGGTCCGGTGGCCGTTCCGCAGCTGCTGGACCGGCCAGTAGCCGTCGTCCTCGGCGCGCTCGACGCCGCGCGTCCTGACGTGCAGGAAGCGCAGGTTCAGGTGCGCCACGGCGTACGCGGCCCCTTCGAGCAGGCATTCGGTCACGCTGGCCGGATGCTCGGCGGTCGCGGTGAACCCCGGCGGGACGAGCACCCCGAACTGCCAGCGCACCTGGTTCTTGGTCGCCGAGGCGCGGTAGGGGTAGAGAAGGTAGCCCTCGTACAGCACCGCGTCCGCCACCCGGCGCGCGATGTCCATCGGAACGCTCATCGCCGCGTCTCCTTGAGCAGTAGTTCCAGGGTCTCGTCCCAGGTCGCCAGGGCGCGCCCGGACTTGAACCTGCTGAGTTCCCGCAGCGTGTCGCGGTGGAGCCGCAGCCAGCCCGAGTTCGGGAAGTAGCGGTCCATCAGCTCCCGCCACACTGCCACCGGCGGCCGGCAGCGGGCCTCGCGGTGCCACGGCACCTGGCTCACCGAGAAGCCGTCCCGCGCCCTGGCGAACACCGTGCCGCTGAAGAGCAGGACCATCGGGATCTCGCCGTCGTCCAGGGCGGCGAAATACCTGCCCGCCGACACCTCCAGGTCGTAACCGCACGGCACCGGTACGTCGATCTCGGTGCTTCCGGTGAACGCCGGGACCATGACGGAGACATCGGCGAACCGCAGGGGTCTCAGCGTGTCGCCCCATCGGGCCGGGTCCCCGAACAGGTCACCGAGCAGTTCCGCCTCGGTGTCGCCGTAGCGCCGCAGATGGGGCTCGACCCGGATCTGGCAGCGCAGCGCGATGGTGTGCACCCCGCCGGGGGAGGGGTCGGTGACGCGCAGCCGGAAGACCAGCGTCGGGAAGGCCGCGTACGCCTCCGCCCGCACGTCCACGCAGTCGAACGTGAGCTCATCCACCGCCGTCACCGCCGTCACCGCCGTCACCGCTGTTACCGCCGTCACCACCGGGGGCGGGCGGTACGGTGCGGCTGCGCTCGCGCAGGCCGGAGAGGAAACCCTCGATGGCCTCCCGCGCCTCCTGGCCGCCGTCGAAGCCCTTCCAGTGCAGCCGCACCAGGCCGACCAGCTCGTAGCAGGCGTCGATCGGCACCAGGTGGCAGGCGAAGCCGCCGTCGGGGCGGCGGTCCACCAGGAGCGCCTCCACGTCGGGCTGGACGTCGGCCATCGCCGGGTTGGCCGCCAGGACGCGCTCCCACGTCTCCAGCGGCAGTAGCGACTCGGTGGCCCCGGCCGGGCTCGGGTAGAACGCCACGGTCCGGTCCATCGCGGAGTTGCGGAAGAAGAAGGCCGTGCGGACCGGGATCTGCATCTCGTCCCAGTCGGCCGCGC
Organism: Streptosporangium sp. NPDC023963; assembly: GCF_040639135.1. NCBI lineage: Bacteria > Bacillati > Actinomycetota > Actinomycetes > Streptosporangiales > Streptosporangiaceae > Streptosporangium > Streptosporangium sp. NPDC023963. The sequence continues at coordinate 69,635 of NZ_JBEZZK010000007.1, read as the reverse complement.
CCAGCAGGAACCGCGGGGCGTGCAGGTAGCGTCGCGGGACGGCCCGGTAGCGTGCCCGGCCGGTCGTGTCGCGGGTGAACAGCAGGTGGCAAGCCCGGCAGGCGCACATGAGGCCCCGCCTCTCGACGTTCACGACATGGCCGTGGTCCTCGCCCGCGGGCGCCGCGCACAGCTCGCAGAGCGTCATCGGCGGCCCGCCGGACCGGCCCGTCCGAGGCGGCTCGCGGAACCTGCGCAGCCCGGTGGCCGTCACGGCGCCGGCTCCGAGACCGGTACCGGCACCGGCTCGGGGACGGCCTCCGGCCCCCGCCTCGACGCCGACGCCGACGCCGGTTCTGGTTCAGGTTCAGGTTCGGAGACCGGCGTCCGCTCGGGTACCGGGCACGGGCCGGGCGGGCGGCGCTGGATCTGGAGCACTCCCGGCCGGTCGCCGCTCACCCCCTCGACCTCCACCCGCGACACCTCGGGCGCCGCCCGGGCGATGGCCCGTTCGATGGCGTCGGTCACGGTGAGCCGCGAGGACGGGCAGCCGTGACAGGTTCCCTCCAGGCGGAGCCGCACGATCCCGTCCTCGTCCACGCCGAGCAGCTCCACGCCGCCCTCGTGCGACCCCAGGTAGGGGCGTACGGTGTCCAGCGCGTCGCGGACGCGTTCGGCCGTGCTCAGCGGGTGCAGGTCGTGCAGGACCAGCAGCCCGGCCACGAGCGGGTCGCCGACCATGCGGCCCAGCACCTCGGCGGCCCCGGCCTCGGTGACGATCTCGACGACGCGTTCCAGACCGGCGCCGTACAGCTCGACGAGGGCCCGTACGAGATCCTCGGCCTTGGCGCGCGTCACGGCGTCGCTCAGCGCGCCGAGGTCGGCGATCAGCGCCTCGACGCGATCGCCCGTCGCCCGGACGTCATGGGCTTGCGGCATCTGCCCGAGCCCCCTTTCCGGTGCCGGGAAACGGTCGGCTCACGTGGCGTCGAAGGCGTGGGGGGTGTGCACCCGGCGAAGTTCCTCGCCGCCGCCGAGGTACATGTGCACCCCGCACGGCAGGCACGGATCGAAGCTCCGCACGGTGCGCATGATGTCGATGCCCTTGAAGTCCGCGGGCGGGTTCTCCTCGAAGATCGGCGTGTTCTGCACCGCGTCCTCGTACGGTCCCGGCGTGCCGTGCACGTCGCGGACGCTGGCGTTCCAGGGCGTCGGCGGGTACGGGTGGTAGTTGGCGATCTTCCCGTTCCTGATCACCATGTGGTGGGAGAGCACGCCCCGCACGGCCTCGGTGAAGCCGCAGCTGATCGCCTCGTCGGGAACCGTGAACGGCTCCCAGGTCTGTGTGCGGCCCGCCCGCACCTCGGCCAGGCCCTGCTCGACGAAGTAGAGCGCGCACGCCGCCGCGTAGGCCTGGAAGTAGGTGCGGGCCCGGTTGCGCTCCAGGGCGTTGGACAGCGGCTGTCCCCGGAACTCGGGGATCTTCCACTCGAACGTCTTCTCCGGCCTCAGCGCCGTCTTCGGCAGGTTGATCTGCACGCTGTGGCCGGTGGACCTGACGTAGCCGATGTCGACCTTGCCGGACAGCGCCGTCGACCAGAGCCTGGCGATGGGCCCGCCGCCGGTGTCGAGCGCCAGCGCGTCCTCCCCGTCGAACCAGCGGGGCGACATGACCCAGCTGTACTTGTCGCTGAAGTCGCGTTTCTGCGGGTGGGGGATGGTGTGCTGGTTCCACGGGTGCCGGATGTCGACCGGGTTGCCCAGCGGGTCGTGGGTGACGAACGGCTCCTGGCCCTCCCAGTCGTCGTAGTAGGAGCTGCCCAGCAGGATCCGGATGCCGAGGTTGATGTCGACCAGGTCGTTGGTGATCAACTTGCCGTCGACGATCACCCCCGGCGTGACGTACATCTCGCGACCCCAGTGGCTCATGTTCCGGTAGGTGAAGTCGCAGTGCTCGGGGTTCTGGAAGCTTCCCCAGCAGCCGAGCAGCACCCGCCTGCGGCCGACCTCCTCGTAGCCGGGCAGCGCCTGGTAGAAGAAGTCGAACAGGTCGTCGTGCATGGGCACGACCCGCTTCATGAACTCCACGTAGCGCATCAGCCGGGTCAGGTAGTCGGTGAACAGCTGCACCGTCGCGACCGTGCCCACCCCGCCCGGGTAGAGCGTCGAGGGGTGGACGTGCCTGCCCTCCATGAGGCAGAACATCTCGCGGGTGAGGCGGCTCACCGCCAGCGCCTCGCGGTAGAACTCGCCTTCCAGCGGGTTCAGCGAGCGCATGATGTCGGCGATGGTCTTGTAGCCGTGGTCGCCCGCGTGCGGCGCCTCGGTGCGCTCGGCCATCGCCAGCACCCCGGGGTTGGTCTCGCGGACCATCTTCTCGCAGTAGTCGACCCCCACCAGGTTCTCCTGGTAGAGGTTGTGGTCGAACATGTACTCGGCGGCCTCACCGAGATTGAGGATCCACTCGCCCAGGGCCGGGGGCCGTACCCCGTACGCCATGTTCTGCGCGTAGACCGAGCAGGTCGCGTGGTTGTCGCCGCAGATCCCGCAGATGCGGCTGGTGATGAAGTGGGCGTCGCGCGGGTCCTTGCCCTTCATGAAGATGCTGTAGCCGCGGAAGATCGACGAGGTGCTGTGACACTCGGCGACCCGCCGGTTCTTGAAATCGATCTTGCAGTAGATGCCGAGACTCCCGACGATCCTGGTGATGGGGTCCCAGGCCATCTCCACGAGGTCGGGGTTCTGCTCCGATGTCGTCATGTCAGCTCCAGGGCGCCTTGTAGCCGGTCAGCAGCTCGCGCCCCTTGTGGCGCCACTTCGGTTCCTTGTCGACGGTCCGCAGGGTGATGCCGCGCAGCGCGCGGACGACGGTCCCGTACGCGCCGCTCACCGCCGAGGAGACGTGCGCGCCGGGTGGCTCGTCCATGAACGGCATGAACTTGTCGGGGAAGCCCGGCATCGTGCAGGCGATGCAGATGCCCCCGACGTTCGGGCAGCCGCCGATCCCGTTCATCCAGCCGCGCTTGGGGACGTTGCACCGGACGACCGGTCCCCAGCAGCCGATCTTGACCAGGCACTTCGGCGAGCCGTACTCGGTGGCGAACTGGCCCTGCTCGTAGTAGCCCGCCCGGTCGCACCCCTCGTGCACGGTCTGGGTGAACAGCCACGTCGGACGCAGCTCCTCGTCCAGCGGGATCATCGGCGCCTGCCCGGCGACCTGGTAGAGCAGGTAGAGGAGGGTCTCGGAGAGGTTGTCCGGCTGCACCGGGCAGCCCGGCACGTTGACGATCGGCAGCCCCGCCTTGGACTTCCAGTCCCAGCCCAGATAGTCGGCCACGCCCATGGCCCCGGTCGGGTTCCCCGCCATGGCGTGGATGCCGCCGTACGCCGAGCAGGTGCCCGCGCACACGATCGCGGTCGCCTTGGGGGCGAGCAGGTCCAGCCACTCGCTGGTCGTCATGGGCTGGCCGGTCTCGGGATTGTTGCCGAACCCGGACCAGTAGCCCTCCTGCTTGAGTGCCTCGTTCGGGATCGAGCCCTCGACGACCAGCACGAACGGGTCCAGCTCGCCACGCTTGGCCTTGAAGAACCACTCGATGAAGACGTCCGTGCCCTGCATCGGCCCGGACTCGAAGTCGATCAGCGGCCAGTGCACGGCCACCTTGGGAAGCCCGGGAAGCGCGCCGAGCACGATGTCCTCGATACTCGGCTGGGTCGCCGCGGTGAGCGCGACGGAGTCGCCGTCGCAGCTCAGCCCGGCGTTGATCCACAGTATGTGGACGACGGGTTCCTCCCGCTCCTGAGGGCTGCTGCTCGTTGCGTCCGTCGGCGCTGTCATGACGCCTCCCACTCCTGGTGGATGTCTGCGGAACGTGAAGGGGGAGGACCTGCGCGGGTGAGCGGGCTCTGCCTCACCCGGGGCTGTGCGCCCGCGGTGTCGGCGCCGGTCCGAGCGCGTGCCAGGTGAGTTCCCGGAGGACGTGGTAGAGGGTGGTCTGCGCCTCCTGGATCCGGTGCACCGAGGAGGAGGGGACGACGAACAGGTGGTGCAGGACGCCCCGCTCGGACAGCTCGGCCAGCCTGCCGCCCCCGCCGCCGGCCAGCCCGACGGTGAGCATGCCCCGGTCGGCCGCCTCCTCGAACGCCCGGACGACGTTGGTCGACCCGCCGCTCGTGGACAGGCCGACGGCGATGTCCCCCGGACGGCCCAGCGCCGCGAGCTGCCTGGCGAAGACCACCTCGAAGCCGACGTCGTTGGAGAGCGCGGTGACCACGGCGACGTCGCCGGTCAGGCAGAGGGCGGGCAGGGCCGGACCGTCGCAGGGCTGCAGGAAGGCGGTGGCGACCTCCTGGGCGTCGGTGCTGCTCCCGCCGTTGCCGAAGCTGAACAGCCGCCCGCCCGCGGCGAACCGCGCGGCCATCTCCTCGGCGCACGCCGCCAGTTCCGCCGCCGACTCGGCAGCCATCCGCTCGCGCAGCCGTACGATCTCGCCGGTCTTCTCCGCGGCCGACCGCATGGCCTCCGCTTCCACCTCCGCTGTTCCGGGACCGGTCCGGCCGGTGGCCCGGTCGGTGCGCTCGTCGTGGTCGTGGTCGTGGTCGTGATCGCTGTCGTGGTCGCTGTCGTACAGGAAGGGGTAGAGGCCGCGGATGGTCTCCGCGGGTGTTCCGTCACGCCTGCTCATCGTCGTCCTTCCCGCCGTCGCCGGTGCTTCCGCGCGCGATCACGGCGATGGCCTCCCCGGCGTGGACGAGCACGGTGTCGCCCGCCACCGGGTCGACCAGCGCCACGCTCACCTCTTCGAGGACCCCGCCCGCGTCGACGATCGCCAGCTCTCCCTCCAGCAGCCTGACCACGTTCATCGGCAGCGCCTGGTCGGAGCAGGTGACGCAGACACCGGCGGTGCAGTCCTCGGGCCTGTTCACCGGTCCGCCCTCCGCTCGGGCGGGCCGAGCCGGTCGAGGAAGACGTGGACCAGCTCCCACAGCAGGTGGTAGGCGGTGACGTGAACCTCCTTGACCACGGCGGGGTCGTCGGACGCGGCGACCAGGACGTGGTCGGCCGGGAGGTGGCCGGTCAAGGTGTGGCCGGTCGGAGAGCGGCCGGTCATGGTGCGGTCGGCCGGGAGGTCGTCGATCGCCGCACCATCCGCGATGCCGTCCCCGTCCCCGCGGCCTCCGCCGCCGGTCAGGGCGATGGTCAGCAGGCCCAGTTCCCCGGCGGTCTCCAGCCCTCGCAGGACGCTCGGGCACCGGCCGTCACGGGAGATTCCCAGGGCCGTGTCGGCGGCGTCCGCCCAGTGGCGCACCTGGTGGGCGAAGACCTCGGCGCCACTTCCACGGTCCCCGCCGTTCCGGAAGTCCCCGCTTTTCTGGGAGCCTTCGTCGTTCCCGGCGCCGTCCCCGTTCCTTCTGCCCGCCTCGTCGTCCGCCCGGCCGGCCGCCGGGGCGCCGTTGCTCAGCGCCACCGCCGGGAGTGCCCTCTTGCCCACGATGACCGGGTGCATGAACTCGACCGCGATGTGCGCGGCGTCCGTGCCCGTGCCACCGAACACGATCAGCTTGCCGCCGAGGCGGAATCCGGCGGCCATGGCCCGGGCGGCACACGCGATGCGTTCCACGTCATCCGCCAGGGCGTGCCCGGCGTGGTCCCGCCGTGCGAAGGCCGCGATGACCGCCGCCTCTGTGACCGGTATGACGGCCGATGGCGAAAGAGGTGTTGTTTGCGTACTCGGTGTGCCAGGCATGTCGACGCTCCGTATTTTTCACGGTAGTCGCCACATTACGATTGGCTCTTTCAGGCCCGACACCCTCGGCTCGACAACCAACGGCAAAGCTCTGATCATCGACGTAACCTTCCCGTCCAGATCATGCGAGCCCCCGAGGTGTTCCCGCCGGTCGCGGGAAGGATGGCGGGATGGGCACGGGACGCGCACGGGCACGGATCCGGGTCAGGATCAGGGTCGAGGGAATCGTGCAGGGGGTGGGATTCCGCCCCCACGTCCACTCCCTGGCGCGGCGCCTGGGGCTGTCCGGGTGGGTGGGCAACGACGACCGGGGCGTGTTCATCGAGGCCGAGGGGGAGCCCGGCGACGTCGCGCGCTTCCGGGAGGACCTTCGGGACCAGGCCCCGCCGCTGGCGGCGATCCACCGCGTGACGGCCACCGCGATACCGGCGTGCGGGGACCGGGGGTTCCGTATCGCGGCCAGCCGAGGGGGGACCCGGCGCGTCGCCCTTGTCTCACCAGATGTCGCGACATGTGATGACTGCCTGGCCGAACTGTTCGACCCCGCCGACCGGCGTCACCGCCACCCCTTCGTCAACTGCACCAACTGCGGGCCGAGGTTCACCATCACCCGGGACGTCCCCTACGACCGGCCCGCTACCACGATGGCCGGGTTCGCCATGTGCGGGGAGTGCGAGAGGGAGTATCTCGACCCGTCGGACCGCAGGTTCCACGCCCAGCCGATCTGCTGCCCGGCCTGCGGCCCGGTCCTTCGCCTTCTCGACGGCGGCCTTCTCAGCGGCGGATTTCTCGACGGTGGCCTTCGCGGCGAGGGTTCGCCTGCTCGCGGGCCGGACGCCGGTCGTCCCTGCGCCGCCCCGGATCCCCGGGACCGGGGCGGCGACGGCTCGCACGCCCACACCCCGGATCCTCGCGGCCGGGAGGGCGACGGCTCGCACCCCGGTCGTCCCGGTGCCCGTCCGGGCGGCGGTGCCGATCCGATCGCGGCCGCGGTGGAGGTGCTGCGAGCGGGCGGCGTCCTGGCCGTCAAGGGGCTCGGCGGGTATCACCTGGCGGTCGACGCCACCGACGAGGAGGCCACCCGGACCCTCCGCTCCCGCAAGCACCGCGAGGACAGGCCGTTCGCGATCATGGTCCCCGACCTGCGTACCGCGCGGGCGCTGTGCGAGCTGGACGCCGAGGGCGAGCGGCTGCTCACCGGCCCTCGGCGCCCGATCGTGCTGCTGCCCCGCCGCCCCGGAGCCGCGGTGGCCGGAGCCGTCGCGCCGGGCGACCGCCGCCTCGGCCTCATGCTGCCGTACACGCCGGTCCACCACCTGCTCGCCGCCGAACTCGCCCGCCCGTACGTGCTCACCAGCGGAAACCTCTCCGACGAGCCCATCGCCCACCGCGACGGCGACGCGTTCGCCCGGCTCGCCGGGGTCGCGGACGCCTTCCTGACCCACGACCGGCCGATCCACGTCCGGGCCGACGACTCCGTGCTCCTCGCCGCGCGAGGGAGGACGGTGCCGCTACGCAGATCCCGGGGGTACGCCCCGGAGCCCCTGCGGCTCTCACCGCCCGCCCGGCGGGCCGTGCTCGCCTGCGGTGCCGAGCTGAAGAGCACGTTCTGCCTCGCGAGGCAGGGGCACGCCTTCCTCTCCCACCACATCGGCGACCTGGAGAACTACGAGACGCTGCGCTCCTTCACCGAGGGGATCGAGCACCTCCGGCGCCTCCTCGGCATCACCCCGGGGCTGGTCGCCCACGATCTCCACCCCGAGTACCTGTCCACCAAGTACGCCCTGGATCTGGAGGTGCCCGGGTCGGTGGACCTGACCGGGGTCCAGCACCACCACGCGCACGTCGCCTCCTGCCTGGCCGACAACCGGGAGACCGGCCCGGTCATCGGGGTGGCCTTCGACGGCCTCGGCTACGGCACCGACGGCACCATCTGGGGCGGCGAGTTCCTGGTGGCCGACCTGGCGGGCTTCACCCGCGCCGGGTGCCTGGCCCGGGTGCCGATGCCCGGCGGCACCGCGGCGATCAGGCAGCCCTGGCGGATGGCGGCCGCGCACCTGTACGCGGCGTACGGTGACACGCTTCCCGGGAACCTGCCGGTCAGGGCCCGTCACGGCTCGCGCTGGGACGAGGTGGTCGCGGTGGCCGGGGCCGGGACGAACTCCCCCCTCACCTCCAGCGCCGGGCGCCTGTTCGACGCGGTGGCGGCGATCCTCGGACTCCGCGACACCGCCACGTACGAGGGGCAGGCCGCGATCGCCCTGGAACAGTGCGCCGACCCCGCGGAGAGGGGCGCCTATCCGGCCGGGACCGTCGACGAGGGGGCACTCGTGACGATCCAGGTCGCGGACCTCGTCCGGGCGGTCGTCGAGGACACGCGCGCCGGGGCGGTTCCGGCGCTCGTCTCGGCCCGCTTCCACAACGGGCTCGCCGCCGCCACCGCCGGGGTGTGCGCGCGGCTTCGCGACGAAACCGGCCTCGGCACGGTCGCCCTGTCGGGCGGGGTCTTCCAGAACCGGTTGCTGCTGGAGGGCCTCGTCGCGGCCCTCGGGCTCCGCGGCTTCCGGGTCCTGACCCACCGCGCCGTCCCCCCGAACGACGGCGGCGTCAGCTACGGCCAGGCCGCCGTGGCCGCCGCCCGCGACACCCTCGGCCTCGTCTAGGACGGTGCCGTCACGGCGGGGGCGCGGTGGCCGGGGGATGCCGATCGCGTGGGTCGTGGCCGGCCGTCACGATCTGCCCGATGCCGGTCAGATCCAGCCCTCCTCCCAGGCGCGGTGCGCGGCGGCGTGGCGGGAGCCGGCGCCGAGCTTGGCCATGGCCGCGGAAAGGTAGTTCCGCACCGTGCCGGGGGCGAGGTGGACCTGTGCCGCGATCTCGTTGATCGAGGCGCCCGTCCGGGACGCCCGCAGCACCTCCAGCTCCCGTTCGGACAGCGGGCAGTCGTCCTCCGACAGGGCGGAGGCGGCGATGTCCGGGTCCACGTAGCGCCGGCCTGCGGCGACGTCGCGGATGATCTCGGCCAGCCGGGTGGCGGGCGTGGTCTTGGGCACGAACCCGCTCACCCCCGCGGCCAGGGCGCGGCGCAGCACGCCGGGCCGGGCGTGCCGGGTGACGAGGACGATCCGGGTGGGCAGCTCGGCGCGGATCGCCTGCGCGGCGCGCAGCCCGTCGGCGGGCGGCATCTCCAGATCGAGTACGGCGATGTCCGGCCGCCGCTCGCGTGTCAGGCGCACCGCGTCCGTGGTGGTGGCCGCCTCGGCGACGACGTCCAGGTCATCCTCCAGCGCGAGCAGTGCCACCAGGGCTCCCCTGATGAGGTCCTCGTCGTCGGCGATCAGCAACCGGATCACCGCGCGCCCGCCTCGGCCGGGTACGCGCGCGCATCGGCGGGCAGCGAGGCCACCACCTCGAACCGGTCACCGTCGCGTCGCCAGCCCAGCGTGCCGCCGGCCCGCTCCAGCCGCTCGGCCAGGGAATGCAGCCCGGTGCCGACACCCGTCCCCGTCCCGGGCCGTTCGGCGTCGCCACCGCCTCCCCGCCGGGCGCCGTCACCCGCCGCGCCCTCGCCGTCGGCTCCCTGCCGGGCGCTGCCATTCGCCGCGCCCCCGTCATCGCCCTCCAGCCGGGCGCCGCCACCCGCCGCGCTCCCGCCGTCGGCTCCCTGCCGGGCACGGTCATTCGCCGCGCTCCCGTCATCACGCTCCAGCCGGGCACTGTCACCCGCCGCGCCCTCGCCGTCGGCTCCCTGCCGGGCACGGTCATTCGCCGCGCTCCCGTCATCGCCCTCCAGCCGGGCATGACCGCCCTCGACGCCGTCGTTGCCGACCCGGAGCCGGGCACGACCGTCCTCGACGTCGTAGGCGATGTACGCCCGGCGGGCCCGGCTGTGGCGCAGCACGTTGGTGGTGGCCTCGCGCATCACCAGGCCGAGGACGTGGCGGGCGGGCTCCGGCAGCGTGTCCGCCCCGGTGGCCCGGCCCCGCTCCACGGCCGTGTCGATGCCGGCGGCGGCCAGCACCTTCGCGGCGTTGGCGAGCTCGTCCTCCAGGGTCGTGCGCCGGTATCCCTGCACCACGGCACGCGTGTCGCGGAGCGCGTCGGCCGCCAGCCGCCGCACCTCCCGCATCTCCGCGGCGGCCCGGACGGGGGCGGTCTCGGCGAGCCTCTCGGCCAGCTCGCTCTTCAGCGCGATCACCTGCAGGTGGTGTCCCTGGATGTCGTGCAGGTCCGCGGCGAACCGCAGCCGCTCGTCCTTGACCGCCACCTCGGCGGCCAGGCGCCCCGCCTGGTCCAGCCGGTCGGCGACGTCCCAGGCCCACAGCATGCCCAGCGCCATCCAGGCGACGGAGGCGACCATGCCGGCCGGGAAGGCCCCCGCGAGGAGCCACTCGCCGTTCCCCGAGGCGAGGGCCACGGACCCGCCGAGCACCGCCGCGACGACCACCGCACCGGCGATGAGGGTACGCCGGTGCGCCGGCCGCAGGAACATCGCGGTGATCGACACCATCACCGCCGGGGCCACCGCCCACAGCCCGTCGTCGCGCAGGGCGAGCGGGACCGCGCCCAGCACGGCCGCCGCCAGGCCCCCCGCCACCAACCAGCCCACCGACGGCCCGCCGGCCCCCTCGCGCGCACCCGAGGCGCCGGCCAGGCCCCGCGCCTCGCCCGGTAAGCGCGGCAGCCGGCGGCCGAACAGCACGATGACGGCCACGACCAGCACGGCCAGGGCCAGGCCGGTGACGCCCCTGACCCAGGGAGCCACGCCCTCGTCCATGGCCCAGGTCCTGACGAAGAGCACCAGGGAGACCGTGATGCTCCCGGTGAGGCTCCACCACGTGTAGCGGCGGAAACCACTCAGTCCCGTCCCGCGCTCGCTCGGCCTGTCACGCACGCGGTCATTGTCCCCCGCGCCGTCGGGTGTATGGAGCGCCCCAATGACAAATGTCACGAGATCTCGTGACATGACCATGCGGGGACCTGCCATTTCGGCACTACTGGCGGCTTCCGCTCTCCCGCAGTCTGGTGTCGCATACCCCAACCCCGTACCCCGGAGGAGCGACATGACAGCGAGAGCCGCCCACACCCACGGCTGGTGGCCCTTCTTCCGCCACTATTTGGAGATGCTCGCGGCGATGGTCGTCGGCATGGCGGTGCTCGGCGCCGCCGTGCGCGCCGGCCTGGCGCTCGCGGGCCTGGAGTTCCCGGCGAGACCGGAGGTGGCCGCTCTGGAGATGGCCGTCGACATGTCCGTCGGGATGATCGTCTGGATGCGCTACCGGGGCCACGGCTGGGCCGCGACGCTGGAGATGGCCGGGTCCATGATCGTTCCCGCCCTCGCGCTGCTCCCGCTGCTGTGGGCGGGCGTGATCTCGGGCGACGCGCTTCTCCTGCTGGAGCACGTCGTGATGCTCCCGCTCATGCTCCTGGTGATGCTCCGCCGCCGCGACGAGTACGGAGGTCCCTCCCGTGTCTGACATCACGACGAGGTCTGGCGTCACGACGAGCCGTTCCCGCTGGAAGGCCGTGCTGCGGCGCTGGCCGATCGCCCTCGCCGTCGGGATGTCGGCGGCGGGGCTGGCCGCCGGCTCCTCGGCGGGGGCGGTCACCTCGCTCGCCGAGGTCCTCATGCTGCTGCCCCTGCTCTACCTCATGGTGGCCAGGATCCGGCGGCCGGAGGCGTCGTGGCCGCTGCTCCTCGCCCTCGTCGTCCTCTACATGGTCCTGCGGGCACTGGACGTGGTCGCCATACCGGTCGTGTTCACCGCCCTGGCGCTGGCCGTCATGGTGTGGGGTGTCGTCGCCGGTGACCTGCGCCGCTCGGGCGCGTTCCGGGCACAGGCCCTGGGAATGATCGGGTTCGGGGCGCTGGCGCTGGTCGCGCTGGTGGTGGAACCCGATCTGGGCCGCTATCTGGTGGCGGCGGGATGGTTCCTGCACGGCTTCTGGGACTTCGTCCATTTCAGGAGGAACGCGGTCGTGTCGCGCTCGTACGCGGAGTGGTGCGGCGTCTTCGACATCCTCCTCGCCGCGCAGCTCGTGTTCCTCGCATGAGCGGCGTGCGCGGGTCCGGGCCCGCGCACGCCGCTCGAGACCGTCAGGGCCGGTACGTTCCGAAGTGCCAGTCGTTGCCCCCCGGATCCCTGCAGGAGTAATCGCGCGAGCCGTAGTCCTGGTCGGCCGGCTCCCTGATGACCTCCGCGCCGGCCGCGACGGCCCTGGCGTGGTGGGCGTCGGGGTCGTCCACGACGACGTAGATCCCCGGCCCGCCCGGCTCGCCCGTACCAGTCATGATCATTCCAGTGCCGACGATCAGCTCGCCGTGGCCGACGCCCCCGTCGGCGGTCGTAACGAGCTCGTGGACCTCGAACCCGAACGCCTGGACCAGCCAGTCGACGGCCTTGCCCGGGTCGCGGTAACGGACCAGCGGATACACCGTTCGCATGCTCTCTCCTCCCCTGCGGTGATCACCACGATGTCACCGGCGGGAGCGGCGAGGCTTGGAAAAATCTGACCTGATCACCCGATGACGCACGGGGACGGCACCAGCTCGCGGGGAGTGGCGCCCGCCATGATCCTGAAATCGCGGTTCATGTGGGCCTGGTCGTAGTAGCCGCAGACGGCGGCGGTGTCGGCCAGGGACATGCCGGACCTCAGGCGGCCGGTGGCGTGCTCGAAGCGCAGCACCCTGGCCGCGGCCTTCGGGGCCAGCCCGACCTGGTCGTGGAAGCGGGAGACCAGGTGCCGGCTGCTCCACCCCAGCTCGGCGGCTATCGAGGCCACGGACACCGTGCCGCGGGTGGCGACCAGGCGCTGCCACGCCCAGCCGACGCGGGGGTCGGGCGGCGGCGCCTCGCCGATGCGCCCGCTGAGCGCCTCGTCCAGCAGGGCGATCCTGGCGGCCCTGCCGGGGGCCTCGGCCAGCCGCTCGATCGTGGTCGTGGCCCAGCCGCCGAGCACCTCCTCCAGGGAGACCACCCGGTTGGCCAGCTCCCGCAGGGGCACCCCGAGCAGCCGCCTGGCCCCGAGCGGCGTGAGGTTGACCTGCACGCCCTCGGCGATCCCGGCCGTGGTGGTGTCGACATAGGTGTCGTGCAGGCCGCCGGCGAACGAGGCCAGCAGCCGGGACCCCTCGGGGCCGCTCAGCGCGAGCGGCGCACCGAACCCGAAGATCATGACGACCCCGGCGAACGGCGGCCGCCGCTGGACCATGGGATCGGCGTGACGCTCGGTGTAGGCCGACAGGTGGGTGACGTGGGGCCGCAGAAAGGCCCCCGGGTCACTCTCCGTGAAGGTCAGGCCCTCGGCCACCACCGCGTCGTTCACGCCCCGACCATAGCCGCCGCCTCCGACAATCCGGCCGCCGCGGCCCCCGGCGGTCGCGGCCGCCGGGGGCGCACCCGGAGTCCCGGATGCGCCTGTGCCTCTGCGACCGCGCCCCTTCGACCCGTGCCTCTGCGACCCGTGCCTCTGCGACCCGTGCCTCCGCGACCCGTGCCCCTTCGACCCGTGCCCTCAAACCGTGCCCTGCCGCGCCTTCAGGAGGTCAGCCCGGTGTGGTAAGCGAGGAAGGTGAGCTGGTCGGCGGCGAGCTCGACGGTCTTGCTCACCGCGCGGGCCCCGTGACCGGCCTCCGCCTCGTTGCGGAGCAGGATCGGCCGGTCCGAGGCCTGGGCGTGCTGCAGGGCGGCGCACATCTTCCAGGCGTGCAGCGGGTGGACCCGGGTGTCGGACTGGAAGACGGTGAACAGCGTCGCCGGATAGGACACGCCCTCCCGCACGTGGTGGTAGGGAGAGTAGGAGTGCAGCCAGGCGAACTCGTCGGGCTTCTCGGCGGAGCCGTACTCGACGTTCCACGTCGCGCCCAGGCCGAACAGCTCGTAGCGGATCATGTCGAGCAGCGGCGCCGAGCAGACCACCGCGGCGTACAGCTCGGGGCGCTGGGTCAGGGCCGCGCCGACCAGCAGGCCGCCGTTGGAGCCGCCGGAGATGGCCAGCTGCGAGGACGTGGTCACGCCGGTGGAGATCAGGTGCTCGGCCGCCGCGTGCAGGTCGTCGAAGACGTTCTGCTTGTGGGCGAGCATCCCGGCCCGGTGCCACTCCTCGCCCTGCTCGCCGCCGCCGCGCAGCTGGGCGATGGCGTACGTGCCGCCCGCCTCGACCCAGCTCAGGATGGACGCGGAGTAACCGGGGGTCATCGAGATGCCGAAGCCGCCGTAGCCGTACAGGACGGTGGGGCGCGGGCCCTCGACGCCGGGAGGGGAGATCACCAGCATGTGGACCTCGCTGCCGTCGGCGGAGCGGTAGGTCACCTGCTCGGTGTCGACGGCGGGCACCTCGACGGCGCCGGGGGAGGCGGCCCAGAGCGTCGTCTCGCCGGTGCGGGCGTCGTAGCGCTGGATGCTCGGCGGCGTGGTGTTGTCGGTGTAGCCGAACCAGGCCTCGTGGCCGCCCTCGGGACGCTCGCTGATACCGCCGATGGTGCCCAGCCCCGGGGTCGGCACCTCGCCGACGCGCTCGCCGGTGACCAGGTCGTGCACCGAGATCTCGCTGATCGCGTGGCGGGTCCACCCGACGAGCATGACCGGGCTGTCGAGGCCGTCGAGGATCGCGAAGTCCGTCAGCACGGCCTCGTGGTCCTGCGGGATCAGGTCGCGCCAGTTCTCGAACCGCGGGTCGGTCGGGTCGGTCACGCAGACGCGGGCACGCGGGGCCTCCCGGTCGGTGAAGACGTACAGGCGGCCGTCGCGGCCGAAGTGCAGAGCGCTCTGGGCGTCGACGCCCTCCTGGACGACGACCAGCTCGGGCGAGGAGTGGGAGGACGCCTGGAGGTCGGCCACCCACAGGTCGTTGCGCGGCGCCGTACCCCTGGAGGCGGAGATCTGCAGCCAGCGGCCGTCGAGGGAGACCGCCACGCCGTAGTAGTTGGTCTTCTCCAGGCCCTCGCCGAAGATCAGGACGTCCTCCTCGGTGGAGGTGCCGACCCTGTGCAGGTAGACCCGGCGGTGGTACTGCTCCTCACCCTCGGGCACCTCGGTGGCGGGCAGCCTGCGCACGTAGTAGAAGGCCTCGCCGCCGGGCAGCCACGCCACGGGGGAGTAGCGGCAGCGGTCGATCGGCCCCTCGATCCGGTCACCGTACGCGACGTCCATCAGGTAGAGGCTCGACTCCTCGTCACCGCCCACCGAGACCTGGTAGGCGAGCAGGCGGCCCTCCTTGTCGGGCTGCCAGGAGTCGAGGGTGGTCAACCCGGTCGGGTCGAGCGCCATCGGGTCGAGCAGAGCCCGCTCGGCGCCGCCGGGATCCACGGTGTAGAGGACGGCGTGCTCCTGCCCGGGGGTGCGCCGCATGAAGAACCGCCGCTCCCCGCGCCACGTCGGCGCGCCGATCGACCCCGAGCCGAGCAGCTCCGCGATCCGGGCCTTGAAGCCCTCACGCCCGGGAAGGGCGTCCAGCTCGGTCTCCAGCAGTCTCTCCTGCCCCACCAGCCAGTCCTTCGTCGCCGGGTCGTCCGGGTCCTCAAGCCATCGGTAGGGGTCGGGAACAGGCACACCGTGGAGCTCCTCGACGAGCTCGAGACGGCTGGCAGGAGGGTACGGCTGTCGCGTCATGGCTGGAACCCTACGACGTCAGGGCCGCGGGACGGGCTCATTGCGCGGGGGGCGTATCTGATCTGCGACGGGAGGAGTTAAGAACTGGTAATGCGGGCATAAAACGTATCAGGTGTCTCTCCAGTCATTTATGGGTGGCGAGAACTACGTTGCAGCAGCCAAACTTGGTGAAGGACGGTGCCGTGGTGAGCATCCGCTGGGCCGTCCGGCGGAGGTCCTCGTGACGGAAGCGCCCGGGCCCCAGGAGGGGCCGCCAGCCGGGGCACGCATCGGCGTGCCCCCTCGATTGACGTGTCGTGCGGCGGGAGAGGCTCGCTGATGCGCCAGGTCCTGCTCTTGAACGCCACCTACGAACCCCTGACCACGCTCTCCCTGCACCGGGCCGTCGTGCTCGTGCTCAGGGAGAAGGCGGACGTCGTGCACCGTGACGGGCGGGGCGCCGTGTTCCGCTCGGCGAGCCGCACGCTCGACGTTCCCTCGGTGATCAGGCTTCGAAGATATGTCCGGATCCCTTACCGGTCGCGGATCCCGCTGACCCGAACCGCGCTGATGCGCCGGGACGACTACCGGTGCGCCTACTGCGGCCAGCGGGCCGAGACCATCGACCATGTCATCCCGCGCTCGCGAGGCGGCCCCCACACGTGGGAGAACTGCGTCGCGTCGTGCACGACGTGCAACCACCGCAAGGCCGACCGCATGCTGGAGGAACTGGGGTGGACGCTCAACGTCGCCCCGGTGGTGCCACGCGGCGTCCACTGGCGGTTGATCGGCGCGCACATCGTCGGCGACCCCCAGTGGGCGCCCTACCTCGCGGAGAGCGCGGCCTGAGGGCCGGGATCCGATGACGGGGCCCGCCGTGGCCGCCTTCCCGAAGGCGGCCGCGGTGGCCACGGACGCCTGCCGTGCCCGCGCGCCGGGCCCTGTCCGCTGGTGCGGAAGATCTACGATCGGCACAATCACCTCATGACATGGATCTTCACCTCCGATGTCGAGGCGTACACGGGCGTGGTGGAGCCGTGGCTGCTGCGGGACCCGGTTCGCAACACCGTCCCCCTCACGGTCCTGCGTGCCGTACGCAACGGCCTGTGGGGCGACGACCCGCTGCTGGGGCGGCTGGAGCGCGACGGCGAGGTCGTGGCGGCGGCCATCCAGACGCCTCCCCACTTCCTTCTGCTCCCGGCGATCCCCGCGGACGTCGTGCCCGAGCTGGCCGCCCGCCTGATCGAGGCGGAGAGGGCGATCTCCGGGGTGAGCGGGCCGCTCCCGCAGGCCGAGGCGTTCGCCGCCTCCTGGTGGCGGCCCGAGGCGGGGCGCCGCGCCGAACGCCTCTACCGGCTCGACGCGCTCGTCTCCCCGGAACCCCTCGCGGACGGGGCCTCCCGCGTCGCCGGCCCCGCCGATCTCGACCTCCTGGTCCGGTGGGGCGAGGAGTTCCAGGCCGAGGCGGAAGGCATCGCCTACCTCGACCTGACCGCGCTGGTGGCCAGCCGGATCGCCAGGCGGGAGCTCATCGTGTGGGAGGCGGGCGGGCGGCCCGTCGCGTTCGCCGGGGCCTCCGTGCCCCTCGGGGGGATGTCCCGGGTCGGCCCGGTCTACACGCCCGAGGAGTTTCGCGGGAAGGGCTACGGCACCGCGATCTCGCACGCGGTGAGCGCCAAGGTGAGCGCGGAGGGCGCCACCGAGGTGCTGCTCTTCACCGACCTGTCCAACTCCACGTCCAACTCGATCTACCAGGCGATCGGCTACCGGCCGGTCGGCGACTACGCCTCCATCACCTTCGCGTGAGCGATCCGGGCAACCTGGGTAACCTTGGGGTCATGCCCCGATACGACTTCCGCTGCCGCGCCTGCGGGTCCACCTTCGAGATCTCCCGCCCGATGGCCCGCTCCGGGGAGCCCGCGCTCTGCCCCGACGGCCACGACGACACCGTCAAACTGCTCTCCACGGTCGCCATGACCGGCGGCTCCGCGGGCTCGGGCTCCGCCGCCGCGTCCCGGCCCTCCGGCGGCGGTGGCGGGTGTTGCGGGGGAGGCTGCTGCGGCTAGCCCCGCCGCCGGCGGAGTCCCGGCCCGGAACCGCCGCGGCGGGGAATCCCCGCCGGGATCCGCCACCCGGGCCGGCTCGCACCGCCGGGTGACGGATCGGACGCACGTCGGACACACACGGCCGCTCCGGGCCTGCTCCGTGACCGGCCGCGTGCGACCGGTCAGGCGGCGCGCTTGCCCTGGAAGGGCAGGAACGCCTCGGCCCGGTGCGGGCGGGCCGGCACGAAGGTGGGCTCGGTGGCGATGATCCGGTCGAACCTGAACGCCCGGATCGCGCCACGCAGGCGGCACATCCCGACGAGATACCAGTATTCGCGGTGGACCATGCAGGTCACCGGGTCGACGTCGCGGACGGTGACCCGCCCGGAGACGTCCTGGTAGTGGAGGCGGATGACGAGGCCCGAGGTGATGGCGGTGGCGATCGTGCGGGCTCGGTCGGCGATCTGGGGGGACATCGGCTCGGTGAGGGTCGCCAGGGTGGTGGCGACGATGTCGTCGTCGAGCTCCATCTGCTCGAAGGCGTGGCGCAGGCCGCTGCGGGCGGCGTTGGCCTGCGGACCCGACCCCAGATGCGCCATCGACAGGGCGAGGGCGGCGATCTCGGCGGTCGTCAGCGGGGCGGTGAGCTTCATGACATCAGCCATACCCTGATAATACGTCCGAGCACCGACATTTTTTCGAACTTCCTATCGGGTAAGGCATCTCTACCCGATAGGAAGCCCAGGTCAGCGGGACAGCTGTGACAGGTCGCGCGAGGCGCCGGTCGAGGCAGAGGTCGTGAGCGCGGCGTACGCCTGGAGCGCGGCGCTCACCTGGCGCTGACGGTCGCGCGGCCGGTAGCCGCCCAGGTCTGCGAGGAGCTTCTCGCGGCGGGCGGCCAGCTCCTCCTCGGCGACCTTCAGCTCGATCGAACGGCCGGGGATGTCGATCGCGACGAGGTCGCCGTCCTCGACGAGGGCGATGGTGCCGCCCTCGGCCGCCTCGGGGGAGGCGTGGCCGATGGACAGCCCGCTCGTGCCGCCGGAGAAGCGGCCGTCGGTGACCAGCGCGCAGTCCTTGCCCAGCCCCTTGCCCTTGAGGAACGAGGTGGGGTAGAGCATCTCCTGCATGCCGGGCCCGCCCTTCGGCCCCTCGTAGCGGATCACCACGACGTCGCCGGCCTTGACCTTGTTGTTGAGGATGCCCTCGACCGCGTCGTCCTGCGACTCGAAGACCACGGCCGGGCCCTCGAACCTCCAGATCGACTCGTCGACCCCGGCGGTCTTGACGATGCAGCCCTCGGTGGCGATGTTGCCGTACAGGACGGCCAGGCCGCCGTCGCGGGTATAGGCGTGCTCGGCGTCGCGCACGCAGCCCTCGGAGCGGTCGAGGTCCAGCTCCTCCCAGCGGGCGCCCTGGGAGAAGGGCTTGATCGTGCGGGCATTGCCGGGGGCCGCGTGCCACAGCTCCAGCGCCTCGGGCAGCACCTGCGGCGACTGCGGGTCCCAGTCGTCGAGGTAGTCGCCCAGGGTGCCGCCATTGACGGTGTAGGCGTCGCGGTGGAGCAGGCCCGCCCGGTCGAGCTCGCCGAGGATCGCCGGGATGCCGCCTGCGCGGTGCACGTCCTCGACGTGGTACTTCGCCGTGGCGGGGGCGACCTTGCACAGGCAGGGCACCCGCAGCGAGATCTCGTTGATCTCCTTCAGCCCGAAGTCGACCTGGGCCTCGCGGGCCGCGGCCAGGATGTGCAGGATCGTGTTGGTCGAGCCGCCCATCGCCACGTCCAGCGCCATGGCGTTCTCGAACGCGTCCTTGGTCGCGATGGCGCGCGGCAGGACCGTCTCGTCGTCCTGCTCGTAGTGGCGGCGGGTGATCTCCACCAGCTGGCGCCCGGCGTCCTCGAACAGCTTCCTGCGCGCCTTGTGGGTGGCCAGGATCGTGCCGTTGCCCGGCAGCGCGAGGCCGATGGCCTCGGCGAGGCAGTTCATCGAGTTGGCGGTGAACATCCCGCTGCACGAACCGCAGGTCGGGCAGGCGTTCTCCTCCATCTCCAGCAGCTCGGCGTCGGAGACGGCGTCGTTGGCGGCGGCGATCATCGGGTCGATCAGGTCGAGCTTGCCGTTGGGGGTCTTGCCCGCCTCCATCGGCCCGCCGGAGACGAAGACCGTGGGGATGTTGAGCCTGAAAGCGGCGAGCAGCATGCCCGGGGTGATCTTGTCGCAGTTGGAGATGCAGATCAGGGCGTCGGCGCAGTGCGCGTTGACCATGTACTCGACCGCGTCCGCGATCAGCTCCCGGCTGGGCAGCGAGTAGAGCATGCCGCCGTGGCCCATCGCGATGCCGTCGTCGACCGCGATCGTGTTGAACTCGCGCGGGATCGCGCCCGCCTCGCGGATCGCGCCGGCGACGACGTCGCCGACCTCGCGGAGGTGGACGTGCCCGGGGACGAACTGGGTGAAGCTGTTGGCCACGGCGATGATCGGTTTCCCGAAGTCCTCGCCGGCTACGCCCGTCGCCCGGAGCAGGGCCCGGGCCCCGGCCATGTTCCTGCCGTGAGTGACCGTACGAGACCTGAGGGCGGGCATGAGGCTTCTCCCATCATCGAAACCGTGTCTACAAATGGTACGGCTACCGCCCGGTGCGTGAGACGCCTGTCCACGCCGCGAGACGTCCGGCCGGCGACCACAGGTTCCGCCGACACCGCACGAGCATGATCGACGTACGAGACGGGGCAGACGGGGCCGGGGGCGGCGAGGCGCCGCGCCGGTGTCCGGGACGGTTCCGGAACGCCGACGGGGTGCGGGGTGGGCACCGGGGCGGCGGCCGGTGGGCCCGACAGGCCCAGGGTGTTCCCCGACACTACCGAAGGTCTCCGTGCCCGGCGAACCCGGGACGAGCGACGCCCGCGCCGAAGGGGCCCCGGTCACCCACCGCTTACGGCGACGCCCGCGCCGGAAGCGGAGGAGGGAGGGGAGACGGGAGTCGCCGGGCCGGGGCGCCGTGGCGGGGCGGACTCCCGTCGGTCCCGACGGGGGAGGCGCGGTCGGTCGAGAACGGGCTCGCGGGACGGCCGGGATCAGTTCTCCGGATAGCGCGCGGGCAGAACCTGCTGGGCGGCCTCGAAGATCCTGTCGATCTCGGCGTCGGTGAGTGAGCGTTCCCGCTTGGTGATCCATTTACGGACACGGCTGCCGTCGAACACGTCGACCTCGCGGACGTTGAGGACCTTCCAGGGGATGGCCGGGCCGTAGATCGCCAGGGACGGCACGATCGTGACCTCGCGGCCCAGCTCGGCGCCGATCAGCTCTCCGGCCTGGGAGGCCTCCCAGCGGGCCTCGTCGAGGCGGGGCTTCTGGCTGAACGGGCCGTGGAACAGCTTGCGGTGCGACTGGACGCGGACCGGCAGGCGCTTGTCCCACTTCTCGGAGTCGACCGCGTAGACGCCGGTGGGGCCCACGACCAGATGGTCGATCTGGGCCTCGCTGCCGGGGATCGCGCGGGCGTGCAGGGTGCGGTAACCCCCGCGCTCCAGCCGTTTCAGCTGCATCTCCGTGCGCCGCTCCGCGACCGAGGCGCGCCGCCAGGCGGGCACCGACGAGTTGGAGCGGGCGCGAAGCACCGTGTCGACGATCGCGGCCACCACGGCGGCGCTGAGGCCCAGCGGCCAGCTGGCCAGCAGGACGCCCGCGAGCACGCCCACGCCGACCGAGATGAGCACACGTCGGCGCAGGTGGCGGTACTTCGGGTGGTCGAGCAGGCTGCGCAGCGAGGCGCGCTCGACAGGTGCGTACGTAGACGCTGGCGCGGCGGGTCGAGACGTCGGCCGGTCCTCGGCCTGTCGGTCACTGACCCAAATCGGTGACGTAGTGTTACCGTCTTCTGGTACCTGACCGGAATCCACGTAACTCACGGTAGCTGACGTCCTCGGGGGTGCCTAGTATTGCGTATCTCATACTTTTGTGACCGCCGTCACCCGCTTGGCACTGCTATGAACCGGGTACCTTAGGAACTTTTCGCTCTGGATGACCGCGTGCTTCGCGCCTGCCGCGCGGGGCGTGACCCACGTTCATGATCTTAACCTCCGGAGCGGGCGGCGGCGGCCGTGCGGCACGGGGAGATCCCACCCGCCGGCGCGCCGATCTCCGTGTCGTCGCAGATCGAGCCGCCCGCGGAGGTTTACGAAGCGAGTACGGACCCGCCGTCCGGTAGCCCTCGACGGGGGGTCGACGCCGGGTTACTTTTGAGATGTGGACAGTGCGATCGAGGTCTTCGGCTTTCTCGTCGGAGTCTCCGGCGGCCTGTTCCTGCTCATCGCCCTGCTCGTGACGATGCCCGGCAGGCTGCGTGACAAGGCCGCGAGGAGCACCTCGGCGGGTGCGGTCTGGCTGGGTGGCCCGCTCGGCAGTGAGCGGGGGATCACCGGCTCCGTCCTCGTGCTGACCGGGGGGCGACCCGCCGGGCCACCGGCGCCGGAGGTCGACTGGGTCGCGCTCGCGGAGACCTCCGAGCCCGGACGGCACACCGGAGGGGCGTCGGCGGCCTGGTGAACCGGCCGACCGGTGAATCACCGGACCGGTGAAGGCACTGGTGAAGGCACTGGTGAAGGCGAGGTGGCGGAGATGCTCACTCTGACCCCGACACAGGGGGACGACGTCCGCGGGGCCCTGCGCACCGCGGAGCGGAACACCGGGCTGCGTTTCGCCGCCTACCTCGGGCCGGCGATCGGGCCGCGCCGCCACTTCTCCGAGCGGCTGCACGCCGCGCTGGGCGCCGACGCCGACAGGGCCGTGCTCGTCTTCGTGGACCAGCGGGGGAGGGCGCTGGAGATCGTCACGGGTTCGCTGGCCAGGGAGTGGCTGCCCGACGCCGAGTGCCGGGTGGCCGCGACCTCGATGGCCGCGGTGCTCGGCCTGGGCGACCTGGTGGGCGGGCTGGTCACCGGGGTCCTGCTGCTCGCGGACCAGGCGTCGCGGCGCAGGTGATCCCGTGGTCCCACCAAGTAAATGATCTTCAGGAGGGCCCGTTCAGGCGGGAAGAGGATGATTTTCCCGGATAATCGGCTCGTGCTGAGGATCATGTGGGACGCGCTGCCGGGTCGCTCTCGCAGGAGGTCCGCGGCGGAACGGGAGCCGGACAGGATCCTCGACTACGTCCAGGCGACGCTCGCGGACGCCCGCCGGAAGGTCCGCAGGGAGGACGAGACGGCGGCCATCCTGCTGTTCACGACGGGGGCCGCCGCCGGTGCCGTCGCCGTCGGGCTGCTGAACGGCCACTGGAGACCCGGCGACCTGTCCAGCAGGATCGAGTGGCTCTGGTGGACGAGCATGTTCTTCTGGCTGATGGGGATGCTCGTGCTCGCCGGAGCCCTCTACCGCCGTACGGCCGGCCTCGCGGGCAGGGCCCTGGAGCGGCGCCGCTTCTACCCCGGGGGGTTCGCCGACGACCCGCCGCCGGCACCGGACCCCCGCCTGGGGTACCGGGTGGCACCGCCCGCGGGCGGCGACGCCGAGGCCAGGGTCGACCTCGCCGTCCTGGAGATCAGGAGGCTCAACGCCGTCGGGGACGCCAAACAGCGCTACATCCGCCGGAGCGTCCTGCTCATGACGTTCTCCATCGCCTGCTGCGCGCTGTCGCTGCTCATCGACGGCTCGCTCTGAGCCTTTGAGCCTCGTCGGGGCCGGGCCGGGCCCGGCCGATCAGGACTGGAGAAGCTTCACCAGGTACGTGCTGATGTCCGTCAGCAGCGTCGAGGGCGTCACCGGGACGCCCGCCACGGCGGAGAACAGGGCGGGCAATCCCGGCAGCGGGAAGCCGTCGTCCTCGGACGCCTCGCCGCCCACGCCGTTCTTGGCCAGCACGGTCCGGCTGCGCTCCCACGCCTCGGTGACCTCCTCGGGGGAGGGCACGCCGAACCCGTGGCCCACCGGGGCCGCGTGGCGCAGCCGCACCAGCGGGGTGTCGGCGAAGGCCAGGGCCACCCGGGAACGCAGCGCGAGGTCGTCACGGCGGTCCGGGTCCACCCAGTCCATCGCGGTGCAGGGGTTGCGGCAGTCGGCGACGCAGGTGGCCAGCGCCCCGGCCACCTGGCTGTGCTGGCGGTCGAAGTAGGCGCGCCACCCCTCGGCCGGCTCCCCGGCCACCCGCAGGGTCCGGTTCACGGCCGACTGCTCGGCCCTGGTGTGGTCGCAGTCGCGGTCGCCGATCACCCCGAACCTGCTGCCCGGCGCGGTGAGGCCCTCCGGCCAGCGCGCCGGGTCACCGGCGCTGCCGAGCACCGGCTCGAAGGCGAGCAGCGGGAGATACTCGCTGGCGATGTGCAGGGCGGCGACCATGGGACTCAGCTCGCGGCGGTGCCACCTGACCGCGATGACCTCCAGAAGCAGCCCGTACGCGGGCCGCAGCGACTCCAGCGCGCCGCGCGGCTGCTCGCGGGGCGTCTGCGGCATCGTGCAGGCCCGCGCCCGCCGTCGTAGATCGCTCGGCACGGCCCGCGCCTCGGCGGCGAAGTCCTCCGCGTCGAGCGAGAGCAGCCGCTGGCCGAACTCGCATGCCGCCTCGATGTCGCCGGCGTCCTTCACCACGCCCGAGGCGAGGGCCCCGACGTCACCGAAGGCGTATCTGCGGGCCAGGGAGACGAGCAGGTCACGCGCCGATTCCACGTGATTACCCTCTCACGACCCACGAACGACAGGATTGTTGCCTACGCAAAACGAGGCGCGGAGCACTTCCCTCGCTTGGTGACTATTTCTACCAGCATTTGCCGGGAATCAGCCAAGGCTTCGTCCCGGGCCCCCGCGAGACCGGTCCGGCTTCTTCGTGACCGGGACCGGCCTCGCGGGGTGAACCGGCCTCAGGCCGCCGAGGCGTCCTTGGCCTGGGCGCGCAGGGCGCGGCCGATGCTGTCGGCACCTTCGAGCAGCAGGCGCTTGAGGGCGTGCGGCGGCTGGGTGGACGAGATGAGGTCCTGGGTGGCGGCGACCGTCTCGGGGGAGATGTTCAGCGCCGGGTAGCAGCCGTTCGCGAAGTTCTGGGCGCTGTCGGAGCTCCAGGACGACCAGATCCTGCCGATCTCCTCGAAGTACTTCGCCCCGTACGGCTCCAGCAGGTCCGGGTGGCGCGGGTCCATGAAACCGGCGATCGTCGAGCGGAGCAGCGCGCCGCTCAGCCTGCCCTCGGTGATCGCGGCCCAGGCGTTCGCCTTGCCCTGGGCCGTGGGGATCCCGGCGCGGCAGAGCGCGGCGGAGCGCTCGCCCGTCGCGGTGGCGTCGCGCAGCAGCTCCTGGGCGACGTCCTCCTCGCCGAGCAGGCCGCCGGAGACCAGGGCGCCGGTCAGCGTCCAGCGCAGGTCGGTGTCGACGGTGAGGCCTTCGAGCACCGTCTCGCCGTCCAGCAGCCCCTTCAGGAACGCCAGGTCCTCGGTGGAGGCGGCCACGGCCGCCAGCGCGTTCAGGTAGGCGAGCTGGTGGTCGGAGCCGGGCTCGGCCGCGGTGACCAGGCCGCGCAGCGCGGAGGCCAGCCGGGCCAGGCCCTGGGCGCGCCAGGCGGGGTCGGCGTACTGCTGGACGGCCAGCCGGGCCTGGCGGAGCACGGTCTGGGCGACCGTGATGTCGGTGACCGACTCGATGTTGGAGACGACCAGGGTGAGGTAGTCGCGGGTGGACATCTCGGCGTCGCGGGTCATGTCCCAGGCGGCCGACCAGCACAGCGCGCGGGGCAGAGACTCGGTGAAGGCGCCGATGCCGCCCTCCGTCACGGTCCGCAACGACCGCTCGTCGAGCCTGACCTTGGCGTACGTCAGGTCGTCGTCGTTGATCAGGACCAGGTCCGGCTGGACCTCGCCGACCAGCTCGGAAACCGCGGTGCGCGCGCCGACGACGTCCAGCTCGACCCGCTTGACGCGGACCAGCTCGCCGTCCCGCAGGGAGTACAGGCCGATGGCGACGCGGTGCGAGCGCAGCGTCGGGTAGTCGGCCGGGGCCTCCTGGAGCACGTCGAACTCCAGGAAACGGCCCTCGGAGTCGACGGTGAACGACGGGCGCAGCGTGTTGACCCAGGAGGTCTCCAGCCACTCCTTCGACCAGGACGACAGGTCGCGTCCCGAGGTGCGCTCCAGGGCGCCGAGCAGGTCCGCGAGCGTGGTGTTGCCCCAGGCGTGCTCGTTGAAGTAGTCGCGGACCCCGGCCAGGAAGTTGTCCAGCCCCACGTAGGCGACGAGCTGCTTGAGGACCGAGGCGCCCTTGGCGTACGTGATCCCGTCGAAGTTGACCTCGACCGCGTGCATGTCGACGATGTCGGCGGCGATCGGGTGGGTCGAGGGCAGCTGGTCCTGGCGGTAGGCCCAGGCCTTCTCGACGTTGGCGAAGGTCGTCCACGCGCCCTGGCCCCAGCGGGTGGCCTCGGCCTGGCAGAGCACCGAGGCGTAGGTGGCGAACGACTCGTTCAGCCACAGGTCGTCCCACCAGCGCATGGTGACCAGGTCACCGAACCACATGTGCGCCATCTCGTGCAGGATCGTCTCGGCGCGGCGCTCGATCACCGCGTCCGTGACGCGCGAGCGGAAGACGTAGTCCTCCAGGAAGGTCACGCAGCCCGCGTTCTCCATCGCCCCGGCGTTGAACTCGGGCACGAAGAGCTGGTCGTACTTCCCGAACGGGTAGCGGACGCCGAAGACCCTGTGGAAGAAGTCGAAGCCCTGCCTGGTCACCTCGAAGAGGTTGTCCGCGTCGAGGTGCTCGGCGAGCGAGGCCCGGCAGTACAGGCCCAGCGGGATGCCGTCGTGCTCGGAGGTCACCTTGTGGTACGGCCCGGCGCACAGCGCGGTGATGTAGGTCGACATCACCGGGGAGGGCGGGAAGTGCCAGCGCTTGGCCGCCTGGAGCGCGCCGTGCTTGCCGCGGTGCTCCGGCAGCTCCTCGGCCGCGTCGGGCGCCGCGTTGGAGATGACCTCCCAGTGGGACGGCGCGAGCACCGTCAGCTCGAAGGAGGCCTTGAGGTCGGGCTGGTCGAAGCACGCGTACATCCGGTGCGCGTCGGCCGTCTCGAACTGGCTGTGCAGGTAAACGCTCTTGTCGACCGGATCGACGAAGCGGTGCAGGCCCTCGCCGGTGCGGCTGTAGGAACAGTCGGCGTCCACCTGCAGCTCGTTGGTCTCGGCCAGGCCCGGCAGCGGCAGCCGCCCGGTCTCCGGGTCGTAGCCGCTCACGTCCAGCTCGACGCCGTTGAGGACGGCCTTGCGCACCTTGGCGCCGGCCAGATCGACGAACGTCTCCGCACCCGGCCGGGTGCTGGTGAAGCGGACCGTGGTGACGCTCTCGAAGCGCTCCTCACCCTCGGTCAGGTCGAGCTCCACCGCATAGGACTGCACGCTGAGCAGCCGTGCGCGCTCGCGCGCCTCGTCACGGGTCAGATTGCCTGCCACTACCGCTCCCTCTTCACAACTTCCCCCGCTCCATTGCTAAGGGGTGACTGAATCCTGCCACGTAAAGGCGCGGACCGCCGCTTCGCATCAGCCTGCGGACTGATACCCGGATTCGAGAATAAAGAGGCATGTCAAGGTATTAATAAGCCTGCGGAATAGGAGACTCCGTCGTCCGGGTTGTCGCTACCGAACATGCCTCACGACCAGGAAGCCGGAGAAAATGACTGAGCGCACCCCTGTGGATCTCTGGTTCGACCCCTTCTGCCCGTTCGCGTGGATGACCTCCCGCTGGTTGCTGGAGGTGGAGAAGGTGCGGTCGATCGAGCCGCGCTGGCACATCATGAGCCTCAACGTGCTGAACGAGGACAAGGACGTCCCCGACACCTACCGCGAGATGATCGCCCAGGCCATCGGGCCGGTCCGGGTGGTCGCCGCCGTGCAGGAGAAGTACGACTCCGAGACGGTCGGCCGCCTCTACACCGAGCTCGGCACCCGTTTCCACAACCAGGGCAGGCTCAAGGAGCTCGACACGCTCCGCGAGACCGTCGAGGAGGCGCTGGAGGCCGCGGGGCTGGACCGCGCGTTCGCCGACGCGATGGACTCGACGGAGTTCGACGAGGTGGTACGCGCCTCGCACAACGACGGCATCGACCGGGTCGGCCAGGAGGTCGGCACCCCCGTGATCTCCGTCGACGGCGTCGCCTTCTTCGGCCCGGTCATCTCGCCGGCCCCCAAGGGCGAGGAGGCGGGCAGGCTCTGGGACGGCGTGCGCCTGGTGGCGGGCACCGACGGTTTCTTCGAGCTCAAGCGCTCCAGGACCCGGCAGCCGATCTTCGACTGACCCGTTCCTCCCGCCGCCCGCGCCCGCCTGCCCGTCCCGCGCGACCGCGGCCGGCGGCCCGCCGGTCTCTCCGAGCCGCCGTACGGCCCCGCTGTGCTCCCGTACAGAGATCATCGTTGTACGGGAGCCGCGTCCGGCTCGCCCTCGCATAACAACGGCACGCACGCAAGGATGAGGGACATGCGTCACCTTTATCTGAACGGAGCCTGGCAGCCGTCCGCGTCGGCCGAGAGCATCGACGTGATCAATCCCGCGACCGAGGAACTGATCGACAGGGTTCCCGCGGGAGCGCCCGCCGACGTCGAGGCCGCCGTGGCCGCCGCACGCGCGGCCTTCCCCTCCTGGTCGGCGACGCCCCCCGCCGAGCGGGGCGCGATCCTCGCCGCGGCCGCGGACCTGATACGAGAACGCTCCGACCAGATAGCCAGGATCATCGCCACGGACATGGGCGCCCCGTACGGCCTGGCGATGAGGGTGCAGACGCTGATGCCGGCCGGGGTGCTGGCCTCGTACGCCCAGCTGGCCGAGACCTACGACTTCGAGGGCGGGCAGGTCGGCAACTCCCGCGTCTTCAGGGAGCCGGTCGGGGTGGTCGCCGCCATCACCCCCTGGAACTACCCGCTCCACCAGGTCGTCTGCAAGGTGGGCGCCGCGCTCGCCGCGGGCTGCACGGTCGTGCTGAAGCCCAGCGAGGTGGCGCCGCTGGCGGCCTTCGCGCTCGCCGGGATCTTCGACGAGGTCGGGCTGCCCGCCGGGGTCTTCAACATGGTCAGCGGCCACGGCCCGGTGGTGGGCGAGGCGCTGGTCACCCATCCCGAGGTGGACATGGTGTCGTTCACCGGCTCCACCCGGGCCGGGCGCCGGGTGGCCGCGCTCGCGGCCGAGACGATCAAGCGGGTGGCCCTGGAACTCGGCGGCAAGTCCGCCAGCCTGGTCCTGCCGGACGCCGACCTGGAGACGGCCGTCAAGGCGACGGTGGCCAACGCCTTCATCAACTCCGGCCAGACCTGTTCGGCATGGACCCGCATGATCGTCCATCGCGACCGGTACGACGAGGCCGTCCGCCTCGCCGTCGAGGCCGCGGGGAGATACACCGTCGGCGACCCCTTCGACGAGGGGACCAGGCTCGGCCCTCTCGTCTCCGCGGCCCAGCGCGACCGGGTCGTCCGCTACATCAACCGGGGCCAGGAGGAGGGCGCCCGGCTGGTCGCCGGAGGCACCGACCGGCCCCTGTCGCGCGGCTTCTACGTCGAGCCCACGGTGTTCGCCGGGGTTGAGCCGGGGATGGTGATCGAGCAGGAGGAGATCTTCGGCCCGGTCCTCACGATCATCCCCTACCTCCGGGGTGAGGACGAGGCGGTCGCCATCGCCAACGGCACGCCGTACGGCCTGGCGGGCGCGGTGTGGGCGGGCGACGAGCAGCGCGCGGTCGCGGTCGCCCGGCGGCTGCGCACCGGCCAGGTGGCGGTCAACGGCGGCCAGTTCAACCCGCGGGCGCCCTTCGGCGGCTACAAGCAGTCGGGCCTCGGCCGCGAGCTGGGCGAGTTCGGGCTCGAGGAGTATCTGGAGATCAAAGCCGTCCAGCTTTGACGGCCGCTTCGGCCGTCGCCGGGATCAGGGGGCCTGGAGCAGGACCTTCCTGGCGGCGTCCCTGGCCAGCCTGTCCACGTAGAGCCTGCCGTCGAGGTGGTCGGTCTCGTGCTGGAAGCAGCGCGCCAGCATGCCGCGGGCCCTGATCCGGATCGGCCGTCCCAGCCGGTCCAGGCCGCTCACGGTGACCCCCGCGGCCCGGGGCGTCCTGGCGTAGATCGGGGTGCCGGTCCCGCGGTCGGGGACGGACAGGCAGCCCTCCTCGTCGAGGACCTCGGTGTCGTCGTCCACGGTCAGCTCCGGGTTGATCACATGGCCCTTGCGGTTGCTGCAGTCGTAGACGAAGATCCGCTTCGACACGCCGATCTGCGGACCGGCCAGGCCGACGCCCTGGGCGGCGTACATCACGGCGAACATCTCGTCGATCATGCGCCGCAGGTCGCGGTCGAAGTCGATGATCGGCTCGGCGGGCGTGCGCAGGACAGGGTCACCGACCACTCGGATGTCACGCATGTGGGGGCTCTCTCTGTAAGGGTTCTGTAAGCATTGCGGCTATTACTCTATCCGGGGGCCGGGTGGAGCCGCCCGCGTACACCTGCGAAACTGTGCGGGTGCGCGTCTACATCGGTGCCGACCATGCCGGCTATGAGCTCAAGAACCACGTCGTCTCCTGGCTGAAGGAGCACGGCCACGAGGTCGAGGACTGCGGTCCCTTCGTCTACGACGCGGAGGACGACTACCCGCCGTTCGTGCTGCGCGCGGCCGAGGGCGTCGTGGGTGACCCGGGCAGCCTGGGCGTCGTCATCGGCGGCTCGGGCAACGGCGAGCAGATCGCGGCCAACAAGGTGCGCGGCGTCCGCGCCGCCCTGGCCTGGAGCGAGGAGACCGCCAGGCTCGCCCGCGAGCACAACAACGCCAACGTCATCAGCGTCGGCTCGCGGATGCACGAGCCGGAGGAGGCGATCCGGTTCGTCGAGATCTTCCTCGGCACCTCCTACTCCGGGGCCGAGCGGCACAACCGCAGGATCGCGCAGCTCGCCTCGTACGAGACCATCGGCCAGCTCCCGCCGCTGCCGTAGCCCTCAGCGGCCCTCAGCGGCCCTCAGAATCCCTCAGAGGCCCTCAGCGGTGGCGCTCGCGGGGTGGAACCTCCCCGCGCGGCGGCTCCCTGCGTGTCCCGCTGCGCGCCGGCTCCTTGCGGGGCGCCTCGTCGCGCAGGGGGCGGCGGTCCGCGGCCTCCTGCTGCTCCCGTGACGGGCGCGAGACGTCTCGCGCCCGCATCGCGGTGATCGCGTTGATCTGCAAGCTCTGCAGTGCCATGCCGGCCACCATAACCCGCTCCGGCCCGCCCCGGCCTGAACGGCTCGGGACCGGCTCCAACCTGACCGGTTCGGGCCCGACCGGTCCCGGCCCGACCGGTTCCGGCCTGAACGGTTCCGGCCTGAACGGTCCCGGCCGCCCGGAGTGGCCGGGGCCGTCGCCGGGAGAGCCGTCAGATCGTCCAGATCGTCCGAAGACCGAGGAGTCGTCAGAAGACCAGGCCGCCCCAGGGGGCGGGGCCCCACGACATGGCGGTGGACAGCTCCCGCAGGGCCCCCGCGCGCGACTCGCGTACCACCCCCGCCGCCAGCAGCGCCGCCAGCGGCCGCCCTCCCAGGTAGGCGGCGCCCAGCACGGAGACGGGCAGGGTCAGGTCGGCGGGGTCGTCGGAGGGCGCGCAGCGGGCGCCGGAGGTGTCGGCCGTCAGCCGCCAGCGGCGCGCGTTCCACGGGCACAGGGTGTCCTCGACGTCGATCACCACGTCCACCGGCGCGCTGTAGCGGCGGGCGACGAGGGCCCGGTCGACGTCCACGACGCGGACCCACAGGTCGTCCAGCCAGAGCGCGTGGAGCCGGCGCGGCTCGGCGAGCAGGTGGATCAGCGGGTCGTCCGAGGGCCTGCTCTGGGCGAAGACGTGCGAGACCAGGTCGCGGTCCAGGACGTGCCGCCAGAGCAGCGCGTAGGCGGCGGGGTCGAGACCGAACAGCTCCTTGAGCCGCAGCTCGCCGGCGGGAAGGTCGTGGTCGTCGAAGGAGGCCTTGATCCGGAAGAGCGCGTAACCGCGCGGGCCGCCGTCGTCCTCGGCGACCACGGCGCGCAGCGGACCGGCGCCGCCCTGGTCGGACTCCCGGTCGGTCAGCACCGTGTCCCAGCGGGCGGGCGTGCGGGCGTACAGTCCCGGACGCTGCTCGAACGCCGACTCGTAGATCTTCTCGAAGGTGGACCTGGCCTCCGCGGGCCTGACGACGCGCAGCCGCAGGGCGGGATCGGCCGGGGCGTGCCGGGCGAAGGCCGCGCTCGCCGTGGGGATCCGGAAGACCATGCAGTCCGCGGCCCTGCCGTAGCCGTAGCGACCGTAGATCGCGGCCTCGGCGGCGTAGAGCGCGGCGACGGCCTCGCCCCGCTCGTGGAGGTCGGACAGCTGGCGGGTCATCAGCGAGGAGAGGATGCCCCGGCGGCGGTGCGAGGGCAGCACGCCGACCGCGGTGACGCCGCCGACCGGGATCGGCCCGCCGGGCACGGTCATGCTGAAGCTGTACACCGCGGCGGTGCCCACGAGCAGGTCGCCGTCGAACACGCCGATCGAGCGGTCGAACTCGAGGTTGCGCCTGAAGATCTCCTGCCGGTGTTCCGGGGTGGCGGAGCCGAACGCCTCCTCGTCCACGGTGTTCCAAGCGGACCATTCGGCTTCGCCGATCGGACGTAGGCTGAGAGTCATCTTCCAAACGCTAGTAGGGGACAAACGGTTCCGGCCATCTAATATCCCTGCTTAATGATCAAGGCGTTGGTCAAGTGGGCTGCCCAAAGGGAGGGCGGCCAGATACAGTCGAGCGCATCATGAGTTCCCGTCCGGTGCCGCTGCTCCCTCCGGCGCTCCGCGCGTTCCTGGTCCGCGTCCCGCTTCTCGTCCCCATCGTGCGCTTCCTGCGGCGCGGCCCCCTGGCGCGCGACCGGAACCTGCTCATCACCCTGACGCTGCTGACCCTGCTGATCGGCGGGCTGGCCGCCAGGGTGTCCATGGAGTGGTTCTCCCCGGCGCTCATGATCCCGGTCACCCTCGTGGCGGGGCTCCAGCTGAGGCTGAACAGTCTCGCCAAGCTGCTGTGCGCGGTCGCGGTCTCCCTGGTCTACGTGGCCGTGGTGCGCGGGGTGGGACACATCGGCCCCGGCCTGCTGGTCACCTTCGGCTTCACCGCGGTGCTGGCCGCGCTGATGGCCCGCACCCGGGGCAAGCTCGGTGTGCAGGGTCTGCGCGGCGACGTGATGTTGCTGGAGTTGCGCGACCGTCTCAAGAGCCAGAGCGACCTGCCCCCGCTGCCCAAGGGGTGGGGCTCCAAGGTGGTTCTCAAGCAGGCCGGAGGCTCCTCCTTCGGCGGCGACTTCCTGGTCTCCATGCGCGAGGACGACACGCTGGAGCTCGCCCTGGTCGACGTGTCGGGCAAGGGTGTCGACGCGGGCACCCGGGCGCTGCTGCTGTCGGGCACCTTCGGCGGGCTGCTCGGCTCGGTCGCTGACTTCCTGCCCGCCTGCAACACCTACCTGCACCGCCAGCGCGAGGCCGAGGGCTTCGTCACGGCGGTCCATCTCCGGCTCGACCTCGTGACGGGCGAGTACGTCATCACCTCGGCCGGTCACCCCCCGGTGGTCAAGTTCGAGTCGGGCACCGGGACGTGGCGGGTCTCCCCGGCCAAGGGGGTCGTGCTGGGTGTCGTGCCCGACCTGCACTGCGAGGCCGACCGGGGGATGCTGCGCAAGGGCGACGCCCTCATGCTCTACACCGACGGCCTGATCGAGCAGCCGGGGCGCGACATCGACGCCGGTCTCGACCGCCTGCTGGGAGAGGCCGAGCGCCTGGTGCCCTCGGGGTTCCGTGACGGTGCCCGCAACCTGGTGGCCTCCATGTCGTCGGGCCACAACGACGACTGTGCCCTCATCCTCATCTGGCGTCCCTGAGAGGCGCCTGGGGAAGGCGCGTCTCCCCGGGGAGGCTCCTCGGGAACGAGAGATCGGGGACTTCCCGGGAACGAGGGAGGGCTCAGAGCCACCCGGAGTCGCCGGCGATGCGTACGGCGTCGAGACGGTTGCGTGCCTGGGTCTTGCACATGATCCGCGACAGGTGGTTGCGGACCGTTCCCACGGAGAGGAACAGCTGGTCGGCGATCTCGCCGGACCTGGCCCCCTGCGCGACCAGCCGGAGCACGTCGAGCTCCCTGCGGGTCAGAGGGTTCTCCGCCGACCTCAGGGCCGCCACCGCGAGCTCGGAGTCGACCGCCCGCCGGCCGGCCGCCACCTGGCGGACGCCGTGGGCCAGCTGCTCGGGGCCGACCTCCAGGCCCATGAACCCGAGCGCGTGGGCGGCGAAGGCCCGGCGTACCTGGCCGGGGCTGGGGTCGCGCGACAGCAGGAGGACCCGGCAGCCGGGAGCCTCCTCGTGCAGCCGGAGCGCGGTGGTGAGACCGCCGACGTCCGGCAGGTCGAGATCGATGACCGCCGTCTCCGGCGCGTGCCGCAGCACGGCGGGAAGCACGTCCTCCCCGGCGGCCACGTCGGCCACCACCTTCATGTCGTTCTCGTTCTGCAGCGTCGCCACCAGTCCGCGCCGGACCAGGGGAAGATGCTCGGCAACCAGGATCCCGATCAAAACGCTCCTCTCTCCCGCCCTCACCTTCATCAAAGAGTGTTCGTGCGATCGCTGAATGTCAACGGAGTGTGTCCAATCGGCAAAGGGCCCCGAACGGCCCGGCCGGGGGAGCGGCCGGGAACGCCACTTTCCGCGGCGGCGTGGGGGCCGGATACTTGGGCTAACCTCTTATGGGGCATTGTCGGTGAAACCGCGATGGGGGTATGAATCCTGTGAGCTGGCTCTCCGTGGTCGGGGTCATCGTCTTTCTCGTGGGACTGATGGTGTCGATCGGGCTGCACGAGATCGGCCACCTGGTGCCGGCCAAGCTGTTCGGTGTCAAGGTCACCCAGTACATGGTCGGGTTCGGCCCGACGATGTGGTCGCGCCGCAGAGGCGACACCGAGTACGGCATCAAGTGGCTCCCGCTCGGCGGCTACATCCGCATGATCGGCATGCTGCCGCCCCGGCCCACCGACGCCCCCGGCAAGGTGCGCTCGGTCTCCACCGGCCCCTGGCAGGGCCTGATCGAGAACGCCCGCGACGTCGCCCTGGAAGAGGTGCGGCCGGGCGACGAGAACCGGGTGTTCTACCGCAAGCCCTGGTGGCAGAAGGTCATCATCATGTCCGGCGGCCCGGCGATGAACTTCGTGCTGGCGTTCATCCTGTTCGGCGTCGTGCTCATGGGCTTCGGCATCCCCACGCAGAAGACCGAGATCGCCTCGATCCCGCAGTGCGTGAAGACCGCCGCCGAATACGAGAAGAACCCCGAGTGCACCGCGGCCGACAAGCCCAGCCCGGCCAGCGCGGCGGGGCTGAGGCCGGGAGACGTCATCGTGTCCGTGGCGGGCAGGCCCGCCACGAGCTGGGACGCCGCGACGCGGGCCATCCGCGACCACGGCGCGGGCCCGATCGCGATCGGCGTCAGGCGGGCCGGTCAGGATCTGACCGTCAACGCCAGCCTCATCGCCCAGGACCGCGAGTCGCTGGACGAGCCCGGAAAGATCGAAAAGGGTGTCGGATACCTCGGGGTGAGCCCGAAGATCGTCATCGAGCAGCAGAGCTTCGGCGCCGTGGCCGCGCACATGGGGGACCTCACCTCGGCCACCGCCGCCTCGCTGCTCAGGTTCCCCGAGAAGATGGTGGGCGTCTGGCACGCCGCCTTCTCCGGGGACGAGCGCGACAGGAACGGCCCGATCGGTGTCATCGGCGTCAGCCGCATCGGCGGTGAGATCGCCGCCGCCGCGATCCCGCTGGAAAACAAGATCGTCGTTTTCATCAACCTGCTGGCGGGCTTCAACCTGGCGATCGGCCTGTTCAACCTGATCCCGCTGCTTCCCCTGGACGGCGGCCACATCGCGGGCGGTCTGTGGGAAGGGCTCAAGCGCGGTTTCGCCCGCGTCGCCCGCCGCCCTGCGCCCGGCCACGTCGACATCGCCAAGGCGCTTCCGCTCACCTACGCGATCGCCTTCCTGATGATCATCATGGCGGGCCTGCTGATGTACGCCGACCTGGTCAACCCGGTCCGCCTGTCCGGCTGACCGTTCCCCACCCCTCGCCCCGGTTCCGCACGGACCGTCGTGCCGTACGCGCCGCGCTGCCCGCCACGGGTCCACGGGTGGTGACCTCCGGCGTGGCGCGGCCCGCGCGGCGTGCCGGGGGCCGGGGACGGGGAGACGACGGGGAGACGACGGGGAGACACGGCACATCCGCGCACAGGGGTTAGTGTGACGCCGTGAACGAGGGAACGCCTGGAGCGATGATCGACGTGGCCCTGTTCCGGCTGCGCCGGATCTGGTCGCGGCCACTGCGCGCGCGCAAGGCCGGGGAGCCGCAGCGACCGGTGCACATGTCGAACGTGATGGTCGTGCACGCCGTGCACAAGCTGAGCCTGGACGTGCCGGAGGTGACCGTGGGCGCCGTCGCCGAGCAACTGGGCGTCGACCCCTCCACGGCCAGCAGACTGGTCAACGACGCGGTCGGCGCGGAGTTCGTGGAGCGCGAGGAGTCGGCCGTGGACGCCAGGCGAGCCCGGCTCGTGCTGAGCGAGCGGGGCCGCCGCGTGCTGGAGGTGGTGGTCCGCCACCGGCGCACCTACCTTGACGGCCTGATGGCCGACTGGGACGAGCCGGACCGCGAGGTCTTCGCCCGGCTTCTCGACCGTTTCGCCGAGGCCGCCGTCGCCCGTCCGGCGAACCTGGCCAACCTCGACCGGATGATCGCCGAGACGCTCGTGGAGACCTCCACCCCGGGCTGATCGGGCCGTCGCCGCGACCGGCCCGTCCTGCACGGGACCGGCCCGTCCTGCACGGGACCGGCCCGTTCTCCACGGGACCGGCCCGTTCTCCACGGGATCCGCCCGCGCTCCGTGCCTGCCGGCCCCGGTGGGGGCGTACGTCGCCTGTTCACGCGGGTGGAGGCTGTTCCACACCGGTGGAGGCGTACGTCACCTGTCCGCCCCGGTGGAGGTGTGCGTCCCGAAGGTCGGCACTACTCCCCGGTGACCCCGTCGATCCGCTGGCGGATGATGTCGGCGTGGCCGTTGTGCCGGGCGTACTCCTCGATCATGTGGACGAGGATCCAGCGCAGGGAGACGTCATGGTCGTGGCGTCGCGTCTTTCCCACGGTGTCCAGGGGAAGCCCGGCGGACAGCTCGCGCGCGTGCGCGATCTCGCCCCGCCAGCGGGCGAACGCCTGCTCCGCCGTGCTCGTCTCCAGGGTGTCGAAGTCGCCGTCGGGGTCGTCGTCGGAATAGTAGAACGGGGCGACGCCCTCGCCGTTGAGGACGTTGCGGAACCAGTTGCGCTCCACCTCGGCCATGTGGCGGACCAGGCCCAGCAGGGAGAGCGTGGACGGCTCGGCGGAACGCAGGCGAAGCTGCTCGTCCGAGAGCCCGGCGCACTTCACGGCCAGGGTCTCCCGGTGCCAGTCCAGCCAGGAGTGCAACATGGTGCTCTCGTCGGCGATGAAGGCGGGGTCAACGCGTGTGTCGGTCATGGAGTCCCATCCTGTCGGCGCGCGGGCCCGCTGTCATACCTTTTTCTCCCGGTTTCCTCCCGGCTGATCGCGAGGCGTCCGCGCGTCGCCGCGTACCTGAGGACAGCGTCGCCGCGTACCGGAGGACACTTACGCATCGGTATATGTCGGTACTACTCGCCGTTCAGTCACCACGTTCTACAACAAGTGAGACTCGGCCGTCCACCTGCCCTCAACAATCCCACCGAGGGCATATAGGCGAGTCCGCAGAGCAAAGCAGGCAATCCAACCCGCCATGACCCCGGCCGGCCCGCCCCGGCGACCCGGACTCGACTAAGGAGGTGTCAATATTCGCCCGGGTCGATCGGTGGATTGGTGATGAAAATCCGGCACGCGGCCAAAAATTTGTCATCGGATGATTCAGGGCGAGTGCGGCTTTTCCCCGTTCAATCCAGATTGTTTCCTCGGTCGGTAATGGTTTTCCATCGGCCCGCCGCCGGTCCTCTCCCGTTTCGTGTTCGCCGCCATTCCGGGATTCGCCGGTTTCCCGATTTACTGTGGAGGGGTTTCGGTGTTCGTCGTGACGGCCTCCCGCGGTCGGTCGCGCCGGAAAGTGATCGAGCTGGATGGATCCGGAAAGAAGGCGTTCCCAGGTGCGCGCGAATTCAGAGAAGATACTTGTCGTCGGGGCCGGGGTAAGCGGGTTGACCACTGCTTTGTGCCTGGCCAGGGAAGGGTTTCGCGTCACCGTCATCGCGGAGAGATTCGCGCCCGACATCGTCTCGGTCGTCGCGGGCGCGCTGTGGGAGTGGCCGCCGGCGGTGTGCGGTTACCACCACGACCAGATCTCCCTCGCCCGCTCCAAGAACTGGTGTGTCACCTCGTACGAGATGTTCGAGAGGCTGGCCCGGGCCAAGGTTCCCGGGGTGGCCATGCGAAGGTCCAACTTCTATTTCAAGCACCCCGTCGAGGCGAGTCCGCACGATCTCCACAAGATGCAGGAACTCGCGGGGAAGGTACGCGGCTTCGTCCGCGACCGGTCGCTCGCCGAACGCAACGGCGTCAGTCCCGACTACGGCGTGGTCGACGCGTACTCGCACATGGCACCCATGATCGACACCGATCAGTACATGGCGTGGCTGATGCGGCAGGTCAAAATCCACGGTGTGCGGGTCGAGCGGTACCGGGTCGAGGGACTGCTCGCCGAGCGCAAGGCCGAGCTCCTCGACCGCTTCGGCGCCGAGGTGATCGTCTGCTGCGCCGGTCTCGGCACCGCCGGGCTCCGCGGCATAGGCATGTATCCGCTGCGCGGCGCGCTGGTACGGGTCCGCAACGACGGGCTGCGCGGCCGCCGGATCCGTGAGGCCCACTGCGTCTCCCACGACGAGCAGAACAAGGACGAGCAGGACATCGTCTTCATCGTGCCGCGCAATCCGAGGCTCCTCGTCCTCGGGGGACTGGCGGAGAAGGACGAGTGGGACACCGGGATCGACCTGGAGAACCACGCGCCCGTACGGGAGATGTACGAGCGGTGCCTGGCCTTCATGCCCGCGCTGCGGCACGCCAGGCTGGATCCCGACGAGCCGGTACGGGTGGGGCTGCGGCCGTTCCGGAACGAGAACGTCTGTCTTGAATGGGACGACGAAGAACAGGTCGTCTACAACTTCGCGCACGGCGGAGCCGGATTCAGTTTCTCCTGGGGCTGCGCCCAGGAGGCCGTCGGTCTGGTGCGTGCGGCCATAGAGGATCGCAAGTACTCGTATTCCTTCTAGCGGATCTCGTCCGAGAGCGGATAGGCGTTAAAAAATGCGGAGAACCATCACGTGCCTCCTGATCGCGAACTCGACCCTCGCGCTCACCGCGTGCCTGCCATTCGGTATCGCGAACACCGGGGGCGTGTCGTCACGGCATTCCGGGGCGCCCATTCCCCATGAACGCCCTCCCGTGCCTCGTGCCGAGCACACCCCGCTGTCGCGGTTTCCCCTCCTTCGCCCCGGCGACAGGGGGACCCAGGTCCAGGAGGTCCACCGGCGCCTCGACCGGCTGGGATTCGGGCCGGGAGAGGCCGGCGACGAGTACCGTCCCGCGCTGCGCGCGGCCGTGTGGGCCTTCCAGAAGGCGAACGGGTTGCCTCCCGCCGACCAGATCGACCCGCGAACCTGGCGGGCGCTCTCCCGCCCGGCGCGCCTCAAGCCGCTGGTGTCGTACGGGGAGCCCACGAGGGTGGAGATCGATCTGCGCCGCCAGCTGCTCACCGCGTGGCAGGACGGCAAGCCCGCGCTGGTCTCCCACATCTCGACCGGCAACGGCGAGCACTACTGCAAGAAGGGCAACTGCGGGGTCGCCGTCACGCCCACCGGAGACTTCCGCGCCTGGTTCCGGACGCCCGGATGGACCAGCGGGCCGCTGGGCGACCAGTTCTACACCATCTATTTCAACGAGGGCATCGGCTTCCACGGCTCGGAGCGGGTCCCGCGGCATCCCGCGTCCCACGGGTGCATCCGGGTGCCGCTCCACAACGCCAAGGCGCTCTACGACATGACCCCGACGGGAACCCCGGTCTACGTCCGCCGTCCCGCGGCTCCCGAGCCTCGGGACCGTACGACGTCTCCGGACCGTGCGACGTCTCCGGACCGTGCGACGTCTCCCGAGCACCCGAGGTCCTCCGGGCGGCCCGTGTCCCCTGAGTCCCGTGAGTCCCCCGGACTCTCCGGACAGGACGCGGACCGGCCGAAGGAGCTCTGATACCGGCCCGGTGCATCAGCATGGCCACCGTGCCGGATCCTGCCGCGAGGTCACGGTTCGTAGGTATTCGAGCCTTCGGCGATGAGATACCCACCTTCGAGATAGTTGCGCGTCGTTCTTCGCCCCGTATCGTCCCCACCAGTGATCCCGACCGCGTGAGGAAAGATCGGCATGACCGACGACGTGGTGCGACGCGTTTTCCAGGCGGTCGACTCGTTCGACCCCGACGAGTTCGTGCGGTTGCTGGCCGAGGACGCCACGCTGGTGTTCGGCAACGGCGAGCCGATGAAGGGACGTGAGACCATCGCCGCCGGGTTGCAGGCGTTCTTCTCCACCATCGGCGGCCTGCGGCACCGGATCGTCAGGAACTGGCAGGTGGACGCCGACATCATCGCCGAGACCGAGGTGACCTACCGGCGGCTCGACGGCAAGGACGCCGGTGTCGTGGCCGTGTCGATCTGGCGCACCCGTGACGACGGCCTGATCTCGGACTACCGCATATTCGTCGACCTCGCACCCGTCTACGCGGTCTGAGGCTCCGGCGAGACCGTATCCGCAGGTCTCACGCTCGCCGCCTGCGCCGCGACCAGGACGCCGTCACCGCCGGTCTCACCGTGCCCTGGAGCTCCGGCCCGGTCGAAGGCCACGTCAACCGCAGTTCTCCGGGCACACGCCCGCCCCACCTTCCATCGCGTACCGGCCGAAGACCATCGAGCGGGAAGCCCGCGAAGCGCGCGGACATCTCGCTGGACGTGACCTGGTTCCGGCGCTCCCACGGGCGGCCACGAAACAGGGGCAGTGGAGCCGGCCCGGTTCGGTGGTCACCCGCGCGGGAGCCGGAGTTCGAACACGGCGCCCGAGTCGGACGGCAGGGCTCGGGCGTGCCCGTGGTGCGCGGCGGCGACAGCCGCGACGATGGCGAGCCCCAGGCCGGTGCCGGAGCGGCGGGCGGGGTCGGCGCGGTAGAAACGCTCGAAGGCGCGCACCGCCTGCACGGCGCTCAGCCCCGGACCTTCGTCGCGCACCTCGACGACCGCGTCGTCGCCCTCCGCCCGGACGGTCACCGTCGCCGCCGTGCCCGCCGGGGTGTGCGCGCGTACATTGACCAGCAGGTTGTCCAGGGCCTGGCGCAGGCGCGTGCGGTCGCCGCGGATGAGGACGGGTCCGGTCGCCCGGAGGGTGAGAGGACGGCCGAGGTCCACGGCCGCGGAGGCGGCGACGGCCTCGGCGGCGAGATCCGCGAGGTCGACCGGCTCTCGTTCCAGCGGGCGCCGCTCGTCGAGCTCGGCCAGCAGGAGGAGCTCGTGCACGAGGACGCCCATGTGCTCGGCCTCGGCCTCGATCCTGGCCATGGTCTTGGCCAGGTCACCGGGGCGGTTCGCGGCGCCCCGCCGGAACAGCTCCGCGTACCCCCGTACGGAGGCCACGGGCGTGCGCAGCTCGTGCGAGGCGTCGGCGATGAAGCGGCGCAGCCGTTCCTCCGAGGCGGTGCGCTCGCGGAAGGCGGCCTCGATCTGGCCGAGCATCGCGTTCAGTGCCAGCCCGAGCCTGCCCGCCTCGGTGTGCGGCTCGGCCGGCTCGACCCGCCGGGTGAGATCGCCGCCGCCGATGGCCTGGGCGGTCTCGGCGATGTCGTCCAGGGGGCGCAGCGCGTGGCGGATCGCTCGAAAGGCGACAAGGGCGAGCACGCAGAGCACGAGCAGCGTGATGGCCGCGAAGACGCCGGTCAGCCGCTTCGTGACGGCGTCGTACTCGGTCGTGCGGATCCCGGTGACCAGGATCCGGCCGTCCGGCAGCCAGGAGTGGCGCAG
The DNA here is from genome assembly GCF_040639135.1 of Streptosporangium sp. NPDC023963. Taxonomy (NCBI): domain Bacteria; kingdom Bacillati; phylum Actinomycetota; class Actinomycetes; order Streptosporangiales; family Streptosporangiaceae; genus Streptosporangium; species Streptosporangium sp. NPDC023963. The sequence continues at coordinate 28,233 of NZ_JBEZZK010000007.1, read as the reverse complement.
CCACCACTGGTCCTCGCTCGCGAAAGGACCGCCCAGGTCGGGGGCGGCGTCCTCGCGTACATAGACGGCCCCGTCCGGGTCGGCGGCGGTCGGGCGGCGGGGCGAGGTGGCGCCGATGTGCACGTCGGCGGAGAGAACAGTCCTGATCACGTTGCCGCGGGTGTCCCGCACCTGGAGAAGGACCGGGGTCGTCGCGGCGGAGAACAACCGGGCCGTCCCCTCGTCCGGCGAGCGGTCCTCGGCGAGGAACGGGGTGACGGCCGCGGCGAAGCGGTCGAGCCGGTCGCGGGCGCGTTCCGCGCCGGCGTCTCTGGTGATGCCCCACGTCACCAGAGGCACGCCGATGAGTCCCGTCGTCAGCAGGGCGAGCACGGTGAGGGTCAGGCGCGCCCGCAGCGACCGCGTGCGGATCACGATCGCGGCAGGCGCAGCATGTAGCCGACGCGCGGGACGTTGTGAATGAGCGGCGGGTCGCCGATCTTCCTGCGCAGGTAGCTCACGTATGTGTGGACGAGGCCCTCGCTGCCGCCGTTCTCGGACTCCCAGACGTGGTCGAGTATCTGCTGTTTGGTGAGCACCCGCCCGGCGTTGACCAGCAGGTAGCGCAGCAGCGCGTACTCCTTCGGACTCAGCTCGATCAGGCGGCCCTCGCGGCGTACCTCGCGGGGGCCGTCGTCGATCTCCAGGCCCGCGTAGGAGAGCCGGTCGGCGGACATCGTGCGGCGCAGGACGACATGGGTCCGCACGATCAGCTCCTCCAGGCTGAACGGCTTGGTCAGGTAGTCGTCCCCGCCCGACCTGAGACCGGCGATCCTGTCCTCGGTACGGCCCATCGCGGTCAGGAAGATGATCGGGAACCGATGTCCCAGCCGCCGCAGCCGCCTGCAGGTGTCCAGCCCGGAGCCGTCGGGTAGCCCGATGTCCAGGACGAGCAGATCCGGCGTGTTCACGGCCACCCGGGAGACCGCCTCGCCCCCCGATCCCGCGGCCTCCGCCTCGAAGCCCTCGTAACGCATGGCCATCACCACGAGGTCGGCGAGATGGGGGTCGTCGTCCACGACAAGGATGCGAGCGTTCATCCGGCCAGTCTGCCGTGGAGTTCTCAAGGAACTCTGTCACAGAGGAACTGAAGAGTACGCTGCTGCACTGGGCGCATGAATCATCTGGATGACCGGTTCACCGCGCGGCTCGGACGGTTCGTGCTGCGGCACAAGCTGGTGGTGGTGCTGGCCTGGCTGACGGTCACGGTAGCGGGAGTGTTCGCGACCGTCGCCGTGGGCGACCGGCTGACGGAGGACTTCGCCCAGCCCGGGCAACTTGGGTACGAGGCCAACCAGGCCATGCACCGGCTCTACGGAACCGGCGGCGACGACCCGCCCCTCGTCGTCGTCGTCACATTGCCGGAGGGCGGCACGGCGGCCCGGCAGCGCGCGGAGATCGGCAGACTGTTCTCGGCCGCCGTCTCGGCCATGGACGTGCGCGTCGTGTCGTACGCCGACACGGCCGACCCGCGATTCGTCGGCGACGACGGGCGGACCACGTACGGGCTGGTGTTCACCGAACCCACGCGCGGGATGAACGCCGACCTGAGCGAGCCGCTAGAGAAGGCGTTACGGCCGGCGTTGATGCCGGGCGCGACGCTGCGCGTCACCGGCATGGAGGCCTTGGCCGAAGCCGAGGCGAAGGGCGTCGACGTGCTCGCCGAGACGCTCATCGGCGGGGTGGGGGCGCTGGTCGTGCTCGCGTTCGTGTTCGGCTCGGTGCTCGCGCTGGTGCCCCTCCTGGTGGCGGCCGTGTCGATCCCCGTCACCTTCCTGGCTGTGTACGGCCTGACCGGTGTGACGGACGTGCACACGATCGTGCAATTCATCGTCTCCCTCGTGGGGCTGGGCGTGGCCATCGACTACTCGCTGCTGCTCATCACCCGCTGGCGGGAGGAGCGCGCGCTCGGGTACGAGGGCGAGGCGGCCGTCGAGCGCGCCATGGCGACGGCGGGCCGCTCCGTGGTGGTCAGCGGGGTCACCGTGGGCATCGGCCTGCTGGCCATGGTGGTCATCCCGGTGCCGTTCCTGCGCAGCGTCGGGTACGGCGGCATCATGGTGCCGCTCGTCAGCGTGCCGGCCGTACTGACCCTGCTGCCCGTCCTGCTGGCCAAGGGCGGGGCGCGACTCGACTGGCCCCGCCGTCGGCTCCCCGCAGAAACCGGCCGGTGGCAGGCCTGGGCCCGGGGCGTGGTCCGGTTCCGCTGGGCCGGGCTGGCCGCCTCCGGCGCGCTGCTCGCCGCGCTCGGCTACGCGGCGTTCTCGCTTCAGCTCGGCCAGCCGGTGAGCGACTCCCTGCCCCGCACCGGCCCCGCCTACGAGGGGCTGTCCGAGCTGCGGCGGGCGGGCATTCCCTCCGGGGTGCTCACCCCGCTCGACGTGATCCTTCCCCCCGGCGACGATCCCGCCGTGCGGGCGGCGCGCCTGGCGGAGCTGCCCGGCGTGCGCACGGCGGTGGCCCCGCCCGGCTGGCGGAGCGGCGGAACGTCGCTGATCACGGTCGTCCCCTCGGACGAGACGGGCACGGAGGCGGGCCGGGCCACGATCGCCCGGGTCCGCGCGGCCGTGCCCGCGGGCGCCCAGGTCTCCGGTGAGGGGCCGCAGAGCCTCGACTTCGTGGCCGCGGTCTACGGCGGCTTCCCCGCCGTGCTCGCACTCATCTCCGTCCTGACGTTCCTGCTGCTCGTACGGGCTTTCCGCTCGCTGCTGCTGGCGGTCAAGGCGATCGTGCTCAACGTGCTCCCCCTCGGCGCCACCATGGGCGCGGTGGTGCTCGTCTGGCAGTACGGCTACGGCTCCGAGCCGATCTGGGGGCTGGCCGGCACGGGCTCCATCGCCGAGTTCATCCCGGTCATGATCTTCGCGTTCCTGTACGGGCTGTCGATGGACTACGAGGTGTTCATCCTGGCCAGGATGCGGGAGGCGTATGACCGGACCGGCTCCACCGACGAGGCGGTCGTCGAGGGCCTGGGGCGGACCGGACGGCTGGTCACCAGCGCGGCGCTGATCCTGTTCCTGGCGTTCGGGTCACTGGCGGCGGCCCCGCAGCCGGAGATCAAGATGTTCGCGACGGGGCTCGGGCTGGGCGTGCTGCTGGACGCGACCGTGATCAGGGCGCTGCTGCTGCCGGCGTTCGTCGCGGTGATGGGCCGATGGAACTGGTGGCTGCCCGGCCGGCCGGCCCTGCTCGTACGGGTGCTCGCCGGTCGGAGGCCGGACATTCCGGTCCCGGTTCGTACGCCTGGACCGCAGCCTGAGCCCGATCCCGCGGGGCAGGGCCGACGGGTCCACGAGTAGGCCGGCGGCGCGGTGCCGGGGTCGCCTGCAGTCCGTACGGCAGGACCTGGTGTCAGCAAGATCCCGGAGGCGGAGCGTGCGCGGCGTTCGGTGATGTGCCTCCTGGACGAAGGAGGATCCTCGATGACCGCGCCGCCCCCGGTCTGGCATCGGATCAGCACGCGCCGGTCATCTGCCCCGGCCGTGGACGGCCGCTCGGCGAGCAGCTTCGGCATGACTCCCGAGAGCCACCTCGCCGGTCTTCGTCTCCGCAGCGCCATCAACCCATCTGAAGATCCGAAGTCCGTACGGGTCCTAGTACATCGAGATGTGCGGGTGGTCGAAGTGGTTGGCCGTGATGCCGCCGCGGTTGGACATGAAGCGCCAGCCGGAGCCGTGGTTGATGCGCTGGCGCCAGATCACGTACTTCACGCCGAGTCTGGTCCTGTTCTTGAGGGCCCAGGCGGCGATCTCGTCGCCCAGCGCGAGGTTGGCGGCCGAGGGCATCGTGCCGCCGGTGCTCATCATGAAGTCGCAGGCGCGGCCCAGGGGGTGCTCGCCGCCGTCGTTGGCGGACCGGTAGCAGCCCACGGAGTACGGGAGGCTGAAGCGCCGCATGACGGCGTCGCGCATGATCCGGGTGCGGTCGGTGATGTTGTCGGCACCGGTGGGGAGCTGCGGGGCCCAGCTGCCGTCGGAGCGGCGGCCGGAACCGGTGGGGGCGAGCCGGTCGAGCTTGTCCTTGACGTCGCGGATCACGTCCTCGGCCTCCTCGCGCCGCCCCTCCACCTCCTTGGCCTCCTCGCGGATCTCGTCGGTGAGCCTGGATGCCGTCTCCGACGCCTTCTTCCTGCGCTCGAGGCTGCCGGCGAAGCCCTCCAGATAGGCGCTCTGCTGGGCGGTGAGCTGTTCCATCACCGCGGCGGCGCCCATGTCGCCGGAGAACATCAGCGCGGGCAGCCCTCCGCTGCTGCTGGTCTGGTAGCGGAGCTGGACGATGGAGTCGACCTGCCTCTTGGCCTCGACGTAGACCTCCTCGGCCTTGCCCAGGTTCTGCTTGGCGACGGCCTCGGCCTTCTGCGCCTTCTTGAGGGACTCGCGTTTGGCCGCGTAGGTCTCGATCAGCCCGTCGAGTTTCTTGCCGAGTTTGGCCAGGTCGGCACGGAGCTTGGCCTCGGTCGGTTTGGGTTCCGCGCTTCCCGCGGTGGGAGTACCGATGGTGAACGCCGCGATCGAGCTCAGACAGAGGACCACAGCGGCATGCCGACGGAACGTGGGGGACGAAGCCGCCACGAACTCTCCTCTCCTTCCGCCTACCGGGTTAGCTGACGGGTTCGGGCTGGAGGAAGCCCTTCCACCGAAGTGGTTTCACCCCAGGTGCGGTGGTTCCCCGGTTCCTGAGCGAGGCGCCCAGGATTAGGCAAATCAGCGTTTACAGCCGATGTGGGAAGGATAGTAGTGGTAAACAGCAGGTCATGCGACCTCAAGACGAGACCGAGCGGTAATCAGTTCGTGACAACAGAGCGCAGAAGTTGTGCTGTCGCCTCGGGGGACACGTCGTTCACGAAGGCGCCCATGGCCGACTCCGACCCGGCAAGGTATTTCAGCTTGTCCGGCGCGCGGCGGATGCTGAACAGCTCCATGTGCGCGTACGACAGATCGCGGCCGGTGGAGACCGGCGCCTGGTGCCAGGCCGCGATGTACGGCATGGGCACGCCGAACAGCCCGTCGAGGCGGCGGAGCACGTCGGTGTAGAGGGGGCCGAACGCCGCGCGCTCCTCGGCCTCCAGCGCGACCAGGTCGGGGACCTGGCGGTGCGGGTAGAGGTGGACCTCCACCGGCCAGCGCGCCGCGGCCGGTACGAAGGCCGTCCAGTGCTCGTTCGAGCCCACCACCCGGATCCCGGCCTCCCGCTCCGCGGCCAGGACGTCGGCGAACAGGTTGCCGCCGGTCCGCGCCCGGTGGCGCTCGGCCGCCCCGAGGGTCAGCCTGGTACGCGGGGTCACGTAGGGGTAGGCGTAGATCTGGCCGTGCGGGTGGGCCAGGGTGATGCCGATCTCCGCTCCCCGGTTCTCGAAGCAGAACACCTGCTCCACGCCCGGCGTCGCCGACAGCTCCGCCGTACGGTCGACCCAGGCCTCCATGACCAGCTCGACCTGCTCGGGGGAGAGCCGCGAGAATGAGGAGTCGTGCTCGGAGGTGAAGCAGACCACCTCGCACCTGCCGATCCCCGGCCGGACCTCGCTCAGCCCGCCGATCTCCCGGTGCTCGCCCGGCTGGGCGGAGAACGACGGGAACCGGTTCTCGAAGACCACCACGTCGTAGTCGGCGGCGGGCACCTCGGTGAGGTTGCCGGGGGTGGAGGGGCAGAGCGGGCACTCGCTGGCCGGGGGCAGGAAGGTGCGGCCCTGGCGGTGCCCGGCCACCGCGATCCACTCCTCGGTGAGCGGGTCGTAGCGCAGCTCGGAGGCGGCGGGGCGGGGCAGCAGGTCGCGCCGGTCGACCGCTCCGCGGTCGGCGTCGTCGCGCCGGTCGAAGTAGATGAGCTCCCGGCCGTCGGCCAGGTGGGTGATCGTGCGTTTCATCGGCCGGCGATCTCGCTCTCTGACTGGGGTTCCGTGATGATCAGTTCGCCCACCGAGGCGGCGAGCTCCTCGCGGGCCTCCCCGGCCAGGCCGGAGTCGGTGACCACGATGTGGGCCTCGGCCAGCTGGGCGATGGTGCTGATGCCGACCGTGCCCCACTTGGTGTGGTCGGCGAGCACCACCAGGCGGTGCGCGGAGGCGACCAGTTCGCGGTTGGTCTCGGCCTCCAGCAGGTTGGGGGTGGTGAACCCGGCGCGGGCGCTCATCCCGTGCACGCCGAGGAAGAGGGTGTCGACGTGGAGCCCGCGGATCGCCGAGACCGCGACCGGGCCGACCAGGGCGTCGGAGGGGGTGCGGATCCCGCCGGTGAGCACGACCGTGCGGTCGGCCCTGGGGGAGCGGTGGAAGACGTCGGCGATCCGGATCGAGTTGGTGATCACGGTCAGCTCGGGCACGTCGACCAGGTGGTGGGCGAGCGTCCAGGTCGTGGTCCCCGCGGAGAGCGTGATCGCCGTGGCGGGCCGGACGAGCCCGGCGGCGTGCTGGGCGATCGTCTCCTTCTCCGCCTGCTGGCGCGCCGACTTGGCGGCGAAGCCCGGTTCCTCGGTCGAGCCGGGCCCGGCGGCGGTGGCGCCGCCGTGGACCTTCTCCACCAGGCCGCGCTCGGAGAGCACCTCAAGGTCACGCCGGATCGTCATGTCGGACACGCCGAGCTCCCGGACGAGATCGGCGACCCTGACCCCGCCGCTACTGCGCACCCTTTCCAGGATCGCCTGCTGCCGCTGCTGGGCAAGCATGCCTCGCTCCCCTCGCTCCCCTGAATCCACCAGATTCCACCAAAATACTACGGCATTACCAGGATACGTTGTTGAGTATTGGTGGCTAACCGCTCACAGTCGCTCAAGCTCCGCCGCGATGTTCGCTCTCGCCGCCTCCTCCAGATCGGCGACGCGGAAGATCGCCGGGAGGTCGAGCAGCGAGCGCAGCACGGCGGCCCGCCCTGCCCTGAACGCGTCGTCGGGGACGAAGCCGTACTCCTCGCGCACGGCCGCCGCGTAGCCGGCGTAGACCTCCGGGGACGCGCCCAGGATCGCCAGGTCCGCGTCGGACAGCACGGCCCCGTCCGCGTCGCCGGGCGCGGGGTCGTGCGTGACGGTCAGCCTGACCAGCCGGGCGACCGTCGCCACGGCCTCCGCGGACAGTCCCATCTCCGGCAGCGCGCGCTCGGCCAGCCCCGCGCTCCGCTCCTCGTTGTCGCCGCGCCGGGGGTCGTAGACGGCGTCGTGGAACCAGGCCGCCAGCCGTACGAGGTCCGGATGCTCGGCGTGGCCGGCCAGGGCGTCGACGTGGTCGAGTACGGCCTCCAGGTGGGCGGTCGTGTGATATCTGCGGTGCGGCTCGTCGTACCGGGTGATCAGTTCGCCGCCGAGGGGATCGGCCCCGAGGCCGGCCAGGGATCGCCAGCGGGCCATCAGCTTCTCGCTCATGGGACGGAGCCTAGAACCCGGCCGGTGCCGGGCCGGAGGGACGGGGCGCGGAATCGATCACGCGTCCACGTGCCGGGCGGAACGTCAGGACAAGGAAAAGGCCGGGGAAATCCGGGGGAACGCGGTCCACCGGAGTTGGACGGATCGTCGTCCGGGCCTTGTGCGACCGGCGTTCCGGGAGGAATGTGAAGGTCTGAGCCGGTGAGATCGAGCCCCGTACGGCCCCGGGAGGGGCCAGACCTCGCGGGACTCGGCGGGACCTCGGAGAACCTCAGTGAAGGGGTGGTCGGCATGGGCAGGCGAGCGCGTAAGGCCAAGGCCCGCAAGAAGCGCAAGGCCAATCACGGCAAGCGGCCGGCCTAGCGGCCCGGACCTCCCCCGTGAGCCGGGCGGGAGCGCCCGGGGAGCGGACGGTCAGGCGCGACGGCCCCAGGAGGCCAGCAGCCGGGTCTGCGCGTCGGCGCCGGAGGGCGTCTCCCGGTGCCCTCTGGGGGGCGCGGCCTGCCGGTAGCCGGGCTCCGCGTGGCTGAACCAGGCGGCGCAGGCCTCGACCAGCTCGGGATCGAGCCGTTCGTCGGCGCCGATGGCGCGGGCCAGGTCCCACGTGTGGATGAGCGCGTCGGCGAACAGCTCGGTGACGTACTCCCGGCCGGGCACGTCGCCGAACGGCAGGTGGACGAGGCGGTCGAGGGCGTGGACGTCCGTCGCCGCCTGGATGGCGGGCATGGCCGAGGTGTCGAACGCCTTGATGGGGTCGTCGCCGAGCAGGTCCCCCTCGAAGGCGTCGCCGACCTCCGCGGAGGTCCCCCCGGCGAGCAGCACGGGGGCCCACAGGTTCTCGCCGACCACGTGGTTGACCAGGGCGTGCACGCTCCAGTCGACGCACGGCGTCGGGTTCTCCCACTGGTCGGGGCCGACCCGGTGGACGAGAGCGCCGAAGTCGTCCAGCGCGCGCTGGTAAGCCTCGGGTATGTCGATGGTCATCATGCCCCTCCCGATGCCCTCCCGGGTTTCCTCCCGGCTCTCATCTCGACCGTAACCCCTGAACCGCCAGTAGTCATCGCGTCAACGGACATGACCGGCATGCCCGGGGTTGCCTAGGGGATCGGTCCGGGTACACCTGACCGTGGGGCTTCATCCCGCGGTCATCTCGGCGTCAGGTTGAAGTCACGATATTTCGTGAAAATTCGTCTCATGCGCACCACGACTTTCACCCGGGCGGCCGCCGCGGCGGTCACCGGCCTGCTCCTCATGCCCGTCTCCGCGGTCCCGGCCGCCGCCGAGTCCGGCCACGGGGGCGTCAAGCTGACCTTCCTCGGTCGTTACACCACCGGTACCGTCGCCGCCGGCGCCTCGGAGATCACCGCGTACGACGCCTCGACCCGCCGGGTCTTCGTGGTGAACGCGCAGGCCGGCACCGTCGACGTGCTCGACATCCGCGACCCGCGCAAGCCGCGCAAGGTCGCCACCCTGGCCACCCCCGGCGCCAACAGCGTCGCGGTGCGCCGCGGCCTGGTCGCCGTGGCCCAGCAGGCCGCGGTCAAGACCGACCCGGGCACCGTCGCCTTCTTCGACGCCAGGAGCGGGCGCAAGCTCAGGCAGGTGACCGTGGGCGCGCTGCCCGACATGCTGACCTTCACCCCGGACGGCAATCGGGTGGTCGTGGCCAACGAGGGGGAGCCGTCCTCCTACTGCGAGGGCGAGGTGGCCGACCCCGAGGGTTCGGTGAGCGTCGTCGACCTGAAGCGCTGGACGGTGCGGACCGCGGGGTTCGCGAGGTTCGACGCGGAGCGGCTGCGGGCCGGGGGCGTGCGGATCACCGGACCCGGGGCCACCGCCGCCCGGGACCTGGAGCCGGAGTACGTCACCGTCGAGGGCGACACCGCCTACGTGACCCTCCAGGAGAACAACGCGCTCGCGATCGTCGACCTGGACCGGGCGGCGGTCCGCGACGTCGTCCCGCTGGGGCTGAAGGACTGGTCGAAGACCGGCTTCGACGCCTCGGACAAGGACGGGAAGATCGACATCAGGCCCCGGCCGGTGAAGGGCATGTACCAGCCCGACGCGATCGCGCACTTCCGCGACCGCGGGCGGACCTACCTGGTCACCGCCAACGAGGGCGACGGGCGCGACTGGGACTGCCACGCCGACGAGGTCAGGGTCAAGGACCTGGACCTCGCGCTGCCCGACGCCGCGAACCTCAAGAAGGACACCGAGCTCGGCCGGCTGAACGTGGCCGCCGACTCTCCCAGGGACGCGAGCGGCGCCTACACCGAGCTGCACGCGTTCGGCGCCCGCTCGATCTCGATCAGGTCCACCTCGGGAGCGCTCGTCTGGGACTCCGGCGACCAGCTGGAGCGGCTCGTCGCCAAGGAGCTGCCCGACGCCTTCAACGCCGACAACGAGGAGGACGACTCCTTCGACAGCCGCAGCGACAACAAGGGCCCCGAGCCCGAGGGGGTCGCGGTCGGCGAGGTGCGCGGCCGGACCTACGCCTTCGCCGGGCTGGAGCGGGTCGGCGGGATCGTCGCCTACGACCTGGGCGACCCGCGGGCGCCGCGCCTGGCCGGGTACGTCAACACCCGTGACCTCAGCGGCTCCATCGAGGAGGGCACCGCCGGGGACGTCGGCCCCGAGGGCGTGCTGTTCGTCCCCGCCTCCGACAGCCCCACCCGCCGCCCGCTCCTGGTGGTCGGCAACGAGATCAGCGGTACCACCGCCGTCTACGAGATCCGCTGAACCTCCGCCGGACCCCGGCACGCCTGCCCCACGCCGCGAGAACCCGCGCGGCGTGGGGCTTCGTCGCGTACGGGCCCGGACGAAGCGGGGACGGGGCGAGGGACGGGGCCTGGCCGTACGGGATCCGAGGGCGCGTGAGGCGCAAGGCCCCGTGCGGCCGCGATGACGCGGGAGGCGGCACCGCGGCCCGTACGGACGGCCCGGCAGGGTCGCCGGGCTAGGGCAGCCGCTGCTCGACCCAGACGATCTTGCCTTTCGGGGTGAGGCGGGACCCCCAGCGGTGGGCGAGCCAGTTGATGAGATGCAGGCCGCGGCCGGTGTCGCTGGTGGTGGACGCCTCCCGCATGACCGGCTCGGACGCGGAGCTGTCGGACACCTCGCAGACCAGCGTGGGCCCGCGCAGCAGCCGCAGCTCGACCTCGCCCTGACCGTGCTCGACCGCGTTGGCGACCAGCTCGCTGACCATGAGCTCGGTGTTGTCGCAGAGCGAGGACAGCTCCCACTTGTCGAGCGTGTCCCGGACGAAACGGCGGGCCTGGGAGGCGGAGCGGCGGTCGGAGGGCAGCGACGTCTCGACGAACTCGTTCTCCGTCAGCTCCGACACCCTGGCCAGCAGGAGGGCGATGTCGTCACGCTCGTGCCCGGGCCGCTGGGCCCTGATCGTGAGGTCGCAGACCTCCTCCAGATCGTGGTCGGGGCCGGAGAGCAGGCCGCGCAGCGCGCCGATCCCCTCCTCGATGTCCCGGTCGCGGCTCTCCACCAGGCCGTCGGTGTAGAAGGCGAGCACGGTCCCGCCGGGAAGTGTGAACTCCCGCATCTCGGCAGGCTCGTTGCCGATGCCCAGGGGGAGCCCCGGCGGCAGCTCCAGCAGCTCGGTCTCGCCGCCGGGCCGCACCAGGATCGGCGGCACGTGCCCGGCGCAGGCCATCGCGCACCGCCGGGTGACCGGATCGTAGGTGGCGTACACGCACGTGGCGATCTGGCTGGCGTCCAGGTCCTGGCTCATCAGGTTGAGCCGGAACAGCACGTCGGCCGGGCTCAGGTCCAGGCTGGCCAGCGTGCGCGCGGCCGTGCGCAGCTGGCCCATGGTGGCGGCGGCCCTGATGCCGTGCCCCATCACGTCGCCGACGACGAGGGCGACCCGGCAGCCGGGCAGCGGGATCACGTCGTACCAGTCGCCGCCCACCCCGACCAGGTCGCTGGCCGGCAGGTAGCGGGAGGCGATCGTCAGGCCCAGCGGCTGGGAGAGGTCGACGGGCAGCAGGCTGCTCTGCAGGGTGAGCGCGGTGCGGCGCTCGCGGTTGTAGAGCCGCGCGTTGTCGAGGCAGACGCCGGTCCTGGCCGCCAGCTCCTCGGCCAGGTTGACGTCCTGCTCGTCGAAGGGCTGGCTGGTCGGCCTGCGGGTGAAGATGACGAAGCCCAGCACCCGGCCGCGCGCCTTGAGCGGGACCACCAGGAACGAGCTGTCCTCCAGCACCTTCGACACCGAGTCACGCTTCCAGAACCGCCCGATCTCCTCGGCGGTCCTGCGTCCCAGGCGGGGGTAGAGGATCGGGTTGCCGGTGGCCATGCACCGGGCGTAGGGGGTCCAGGCCTCGTAGACAGCCACCTCGTCCACGGGGAACGCCTTGGCGTACTCGTCGGGGGAGGGGTCGGCCACGCCGACCGCGATCCGCCGCACCAGCGCCGAGCCGTCGGTGGTCTCCTGGGGGAACTCCCCCTCGGTCACCAGCCGGTCCTGGACGAGGATGCCCGCCGCGTCCGCGAAGCGCGGCACGGCGACGTCCATCAGCTCCCTGCCGGTCTCGAACATGTCCAGCGTGCTGCCGATGCGTTTGCTGGCGGCGTTGAGCAGGGACAGCTGCTCGTGCATGGATGCGGGACTGCCCATCCTGAACCCTGGCGTCGCTGGATTCTTGGTGACGAAACGGGACTTCACTCGCTCCACCGGGGTGCGGGAACCGGCGTCCACCAGGTTTCCAGTTCGAGGTCTTCTGCGATGGCGTTGGCGCCGTTGTATCCGGGCGCCGCGGAGACCGAGCCGCCCGGGTGGCTGCTGGCGCCGCAGAGGTAGAGGCCGTCGACGGGGGTGCGGTACTGGCCCATCTCGGGGACCGGCCGGTTGCCGCCCAGCTGGGACGGCTCGTAGGCCCCCACGTGGTGGCTGCCGCGCACCATGTTGACGCAGTGCCGCTCGATGTCGAGCGGTGTGAAGACCCGTTTCCCCAGGACGGCGCCGCCGGCCAGGTTGGGGGCGTACTCGGCCCACTCGGCGAGCAGCCGCTCCCCGACCTCCTCGCGCCGCGCGTCCCAGCTCGCCGGGTCGCCGCCGAGGTCGTACGGGGCCCACGGCCACCAGAACGCCACGTGTTTGCCGTCCGGCGCGTACGAGGGGTCGAACAGCGAGGGGCACGCGCCGTTGCCGGCCAGCCGGTCGGGCAGCCGTCCCTGGTGGATCTGGTCGAAGGTGCGGCCGAGCTGTTCGCTGTCGTCGGCGCCGAGCACCACGAGGAAGGCCCGGTCCACGTCGGGCTCGAACTCGGCGGCCCGGTAGCGCGGCGCCTCGTCGAGCGCCAGGTGGAGGGTGACGAGACTGTGCCCGGCCCATTTGTAGCCCTCGACCTTGGCCGCGATCTCCGCGCCGAAGTTCTCCGGGCCCGCCAGCCGCACGGTCTGCGGGGCGTCCACCGCGCTGGCCACGAACCGGCGGGCGGTGAGCACGTCGCCGGTGGCGAGCCGCACCCCGGTGGCCCGCCCGTCGTCGACCAGGATCCGCTCGACGTGGGCGCCGGTGACCACGGTGCCGCCGTGCTCCTCGACGACGGCGCGCAGCGCGCTCGCGACGTTGCCCGCGCCGCCCACGGGCACCCCGAGCCTGGCGATGCGCGACAGCAGCCGGGGGAAGAAACCGCCGGTGCCGGGCACGTTCTCGATGGAGATCGCGTGCAGGAAGGACTTGAACAGCACCCTGACCTGGTCGCTCTCGAAGTTCCTGTCGACTGCCTCGTACAGCGACAGCGGCATGTAGCTCATCATGTCGCGGCCGAGGTCGCCCCCGACGCGCTCGGCGAGCACCGGCGGCGGCAGCGGCCTGGAGTACAGGAAGCCGTTCATCAGGCCCCTGGCGGCCTCGGCGTAGCGCTCGTACAGCTCCAACCAGCGCGCGGCGTCGGCCTTGGAGAACCGGGCGAAGGACTCGGCGGTGCGCTTGGGGTCGGTGTAGACCGTGATCGCCCGGCCGTCCCTGAAGACCGTGGCGTGCTGGGTCTCGGGGTAGATGTAGCGCAGGCCGTAACGCTGGAGCTCCAGGTCGGCGGGGACCGGGCCCTCCTCCAGGAAGTGGTAGCTGCTGTGGGTGTTGTGCCGGAACCCGGGCAGCGTGAGTTCCTGGGTGCTGCAACCGCCGCCCGCGACATCGTTGCGCTCGACGACCGCGACCGACAACCCCGCCTTCGCGAGGTAGGCGGCACACGTGAGGCCGTTATGGCCCCCGCCCACGATGACGCCGTCGAACTCCGCCACTTTCCCTCCAGGGGGCACTCTGACTGCTGGTATGGAGGATTGTAAAGAATGATCTATATACGAACCTCGTGTTTAACAGAGATTTGTAGATATTTCCAGACGAACTAGGACTTCGCGGTGCCGAGATGGCCGAGCAACCGCGCCAATTGCTCCCCGTACCGCTCCCCGAACTCCTCGGACGCCGGATCCTGCCCGCAGAGCGCGCGGACCAGCTGGGGGAAGATCGCCCCGGCGGCGGCCGCGGCGAAGAGCATCAGGAGCAGGCAGGCGGGGTCCAGGTCGTCGGGGAACTCTCCCTCCGCCTGCCGCCTGCGCAGGTCCTCGACGTCGCTCCGCATCTGCTTGACCAGCGAGGAGTCCTCCTCGCCGTCGTCCTGCAGCCCGCCCCAGATGAGGATCCTGGTGAGGTCGCGCTCGCGCACGGTCCCGGTGACGTAGCCGCGCACCAGCTCGGGCAGCGACGGCGGCGGTGACGTCCCGGCGAAGGCGCTCTCCTTGCTCTGCCACTCCGCCGTGAGCGCCTTGAGCAGCCCTTCCTTCCCGCCGAAGTAATAGGAGATGAGCTGCTTGTTCACCCCGGCCCTGGCGGCTATCTCGCTCACCCTCGTCCCGGCGAATCCCTTGGCGGAGAACTCCGCCTTGGCCGCCTCGACGATGCGCCTCCTGGTGCGCTCGGGATCGCGCCTGCGCTCGGCGGGGGCGCGGCGAGGGGTTTTGTCCATGCCTCACGGTAACACCGGCCAACCAGCGGGATGAATCTATCAACCGTGTGGTTGATAATTTCATCCAACTGGATGATAGTGGTGCCATGACGAATTCGAGAGTTGCCGTCGTCGGAGGCGGGATCGGCGGCCTCTGCCTGGCGCAAGGGCTGCGCGGCGCGGGTGTCGACGTGACGGTCTACGAGCGCGACCGCACCCCCTCCGACCGGCTCCAGGGCTACCGCGTCCACATCGACCCCGACGGCTCCCGGGCCCTGCGCGACTGCCTGCCGCCCGAGCTGTGGGAGGCGTTCCTGGCGACCTCCGGCCGTGGCGCCCAGGACTTCCGCTTCCTCGACCACCGGATGAGGCCGCTGCTGACCCTGGAGAGCCGGCCCGTGGCCGACCCGGTGGACGCCCACCACTCGGTCAGCCGGATCACCCTGCGGCAGGTCCTGCTGTCCGGGCTCGACGGGCCCTCCGGCGTCGTCCGGTTCGGCAAGACCTTCGAGAGCTACAGTCGCGCCCCCGCCGCCCCCGGCGGCACCGTCACCCTGCGCTTCGCCGACGGCACCACCGAGACCGCCGACATCGTGGTCGCCGCCGACGGCGGCAACTCCCGCGTCAGGCACCGGTACCTGCCGCACGCGCGGCGCGTCGACACCGGCATCGTCACGGTCGCGGGCAAGTTCCCGCTCACCGCCGCCACCCGGGCCCTGGTCGATCCCGCCCTGTACGAGGCCGTCAACATGATCATCCCACCGAGGGGTCTCGGCATGTTCACCGCGCCGCACGACCTCGGAGGCGCCGGAAACGCCGGAAACGCAGGGAACACAGGGAACACAGGGAACACAGGGAACACAGGGAACGCAGGAAGCACGGTCCTGCCGTCGGGGATCGGCAGGACCGAACGGGAGGGCGCCCTGTTCGACAACACCGCCGGCTACGTCATGTGGGCCTTCGGCGCCGCGACCGGCCGCTTTCCCGGCGACCTCGCCGCGATGGACGGTGAGCGGCTCAGGGACACCGTGGCCCGGATGATCACCGGCTGGCACCCGGACCTGCGCACGCTGGTCACCACCTCCGACCCCGCCACCGTCTCGCTGCTGCCGATCCGCACCTCGGTGCCGATCGGCCCCTGGCCCGCCACGAACATCACCCTGCTCGGCGACGCGATCCACAGCATGACCCCGATGCGGGGCATCGGCGCCAACGTCGCCCTGCGCGACGCCCGGTCACTCTGCCGGGCTCTCACCGGCGCCCTCGGCGGCGGAGGCGACCCCGTCGCGGCCATCGCCGCCTACGAGGCGGAGATGCGCGAGTACGGTTTCGCGGCCGTGCGCGACTCCCTCAGGGCGGCCCGGCAGTTCGTGGACGAGAACCCGGTGGCCCGGGCCGGCTTCAGGACCTTCCTGCGCACCGCCCAGCGCCTCCCGGCCCTGCGGCACAGGGTCTTCTCGTGAGCCGGGACGGCCTTCGCCCGGCCCGGCCCGCCCCCGTCCACACCGTGGCCGGGCCGCGGCCGCCCCGCGCCCGTGGGCAGGACGCCACCAGGACGCCACCACCGGCCAGGTCCGGCCGGTCACGCCGGCGCCGGTCGCGCTGACGGCCGGACCGGCGGACCCCGCCGGTCACGGGGCTAGGCCTTCAGCTGGGTGAAGCGGAGGCGGTTGCCGAAGGGGTCGCGGAGGCCGCAGTCGATTCCGTACGGGCGCTCGGTGGGCTCCTCGGTGAACTCGACGCCCCGGCCCCGCAGCGTCTCGTACGTCTTGTGGCAGTCGTCGGTGCTGAAGATGAGCTGGCCGCCCGTCGCGCCCTTGGTCACCAGCTCGCGAACCTGCTGCGCCGTCTCCGCGGACATCATCGGCCCCCCCGGCTTCTCCAGCAGGATCTGGCGCTCCGGGTGGCCGGGGACGCTGACGGTCAGCCAGCGCATGAAGCCCATGTCGACGTCGGCGTTGACCTCCAGGCCAAGCTTGCCCACATAGAAGTCGAGGGCCTCGTCCTGGTCGAGGACGTATATCTGCGAGTGCGTGATGGCGTTGAACATGCGAATCACGCTACTGGGCGGGCCGGAGGGAAACTTATCCAAAACTGCTGAGTTGGCGGAGGGCGCGGGCAGGGCGGGCGGTCAGCCGTTCGGCCGCGTCCAGGCCATCGTGAAACACGTCGGTACGCCCACGGCCGTCGCCTCCTTGCGGTACGTCCTCGGCGACCGGCCGACGATGTCGCGGAACGTGCGGCTGAAGGTCCCCGGGCTGCCGAAGCCGACCTGGAAGCAGATGTCCGTCACGCTGCGGTCGGTGTCCCGCAGCAGGGACATCGCACGCTCGACCCGGCGGCGCTGCAGGTAGCGGTGCGGCGTCTCGCCGAACGTGGCCCGGAAGGTACGCGTGAAGTGAGCCTCAGACACATGGGCGATCCGGGCCAGGGCCGGAACGTCCAGCGGCTGCGCGTAGGCGCGGTCCATCGCGTCCCGTGCCCGTAGCATGCGGCGGTTGGTCTCTTCGACGGCGCGGCTCACGACGCCATCACACCACGGTTTCCCGCCGCCCATGACGGCTCCGGCGCCCGATCCACCCTGCCGGCGCATCGGGCGGATCCCCACCTGACCGGGGGTGGAGCGCCGGGACATCCGGAATCCCCCCGGATCCGGGACAGGGGAGCGAGATCGAACATCGCGCCGGCGCGGGCGGACGGGCGGCCGCGGAAGCCGGTACGGAGCCGGGACGACCCATCGGGCGCGTCGACACGGTCCTGTTCGTTCGTCAGACTCGTCGTCACAGCCTCGGTAGCGATCTTCAGCGACACCCGATCCCACCGGGGGCGTCCCGCCGTCCGGCGCGATCGAGAAGGAACTTTCATGGAGACCGTGACACACAACCCGACCGAGGGCGTCTACGCCGCAACCGGCGACTACGTGCACGCGATCGAGGTGCGTGGCGCCGAGCGCCTGCTGTTCGTCGCCGGGACGATGGGGCTCGATCCCGCGGGAGTCCCCGGAGCGACGCTCGCGGAGCAGCTCGAACTCATCTGGTCGAACCTTCGGGCCGTTCTCGCCTCCGCCGGTATGACCGTCGACAACATCGTGCGGCTCACCACCTACCTGCGGGACGCGTCCTACGCCGAGGAGAACGCGAAGGCCCGGGTGGCGGCCCTGGGTGGCCGCGCCGTCCCTACCACGGCGATCGTCGCCGAGACGCTCGTCAGCGACTGGCTCGTCGAGATCGAGGTGATCGCCGCGGGCTGACGGCGCCTGGTCCGGCAAGGCCCCCGGAGACAGCCGCGCAGGCCGCAAAACGAGCCGGGAACCCCGCGCGGAGGCACTCCTGCGCCGGAGACGTCATCCGTCCCGCGCCCCGTTGATCTCCGGCAGGTCGGTAACACCTTGGCATCGGAGGGCGGGACGGGTCCCGGGGAGCCGATGTCCCGTTTCGGGCCCTTCTCCGCTCGGGCGGCGCCCACCTGCCGGCACGCGGGCAGGAACGTGACCAGGTCATCGCGCGGGCGCTCGGGAAGGCATTCAAGAAAGTCCGGGAAAACGGGTCAGAAAACCATCGGGCCGGCAATGAACACGGAAGTTCCTGAAGTTTTGGCCAAAAGATGAAAGGCCAGGTCGCCGCATATGGGCTGACCTGGCCTTTCACCATCTGAGCGGACGACGGGAATCGAACCCGCGTAGCCAGTTTGGAAGACTGGGGCTCTACCATTGAGCTACGTCCGCGCGAGCCGGCGTCAGTCTGGTCTAGACTTCATCCGTTCGTCAGGGCGTAAGCGTACCGGAGTTCCGGAGCATGCGCGCACTCGACGTACCGGGGTGTGGCGCAGTTTGGTAGCGCACCTGCTTTGGGAGCAGGGGGCCGCAGGTTCAAATCCTGTCACCCCGACGTATGCCGGGCATCGGTTCCGACCGATGCCCGGTTCCTCGTATACGGGGTCAAGAGCTCTTCGCCGCCCGGGACGCGCGGGCGACGCCGCGCGGGCCGACGCGCTGGGTGGAATCCGAGAGGTAAGCCGAGAGGTGCCGTACGCGGCCGATCCTTGCCGTACGCGACCGGTCCCGCCGTGCCGGGAACGCGGGCGGCGGAGGCCGAGGAAGATCAGGGACCGGGCGGTGAGAGCCGGGGAAGGTCAGGGACGGGGGCTGAAGAAGGCCCAGACGGCCTTGCCGCCGCAGTTGAGGTGGTCCCAGCCCCACCCCTGGCTGTAGGTCTCCACGATGTAGAGGCCCCGGCCGTTCTCCGAGATGAAGTCGGGCTCCTTGGGGGTCGGGACCTCGTCGCTCGGGTCCGTCACGGCCAGGAGCACATGGGGGGAGAGGTGCACCAGGACGAGCGTGATCGGAGTGATCTCCGTCTGGGTGGGCGGACACAGCGCGTAACGGACCGCGTTGGTGACGAGTTCCGAAACCACTAGCGCTGCGTCATCGCTGAGCTCCGCCAGTCCCCAGTCGTGGAGCGTCGAGCGTGTCACGTCCCGGGCGGTCTTCACCGAGTCGGCCTGGCTGGGCAGGGGACACGCGGTCGCGCCGGAGTGGTTGGCCCCCAGTAGCTCGTCAAAGCCCACCTGGCGGGTCGCCTGCAGGTAGTCGGCAGCCGATTTTGGCTCCTCCACCATCCTGCCGGTACCTCCCGCTGTCATCGTGAGTCTCCGTACCACTTGAGAGTTTTCAGAGCTTGTGCACCATAAGCCCAATATGCACTAAGCCATCATGGGTCACCGGAACGTCTGCTGCAAGACCCAAATGCACGTGCAGTTGCAGTGTGCAGCCGCATGGGCGGTTAAGGCGGCGACTTGGCGAATCGGGCAGGGAGTTGAGACCTTGTCATAGCGGCCGGAAGTAGTGACACTGTGTGCGCTGGCCCAAGTACAGAGGGAGGCGAAGTGACGCAGGTTCAACCGGGATCGGGTCCCACAGCTCTGCGTATCCTCTTAGGCTCCCAACTGCGTCGCCTGCGCGAGGCCAAGGGGCTCTCGCGCGAGGAGGCGGGCCATCTGATCCGCGGATCCGAATCCAAGATCAGCAGGATGGAGCTCGGCCGGGTAGGCCTGAGGGAACGCGACGTGGCGGATCTGCTCACCTTCTACGGGGTGGAGGACGAGCAGGCCCGGTCTGCGGTCATGGACCTGCTGCTGCGGGCCAACGAGCCCGGCTGGTGGCACCGCTTCAACGACCTGCTGCCCTCGTGGTTCCAGACGTACGTCGGCCTCGAGGAGGCGGCCTCCCGGATCCGCACCTACGAGGTGCAGTTCGTGCCCGGCCTCCTGCAGACGAAGGAGTACGCCAGGGCGGTCATCACCGCGGGGAGCGCCGGCCTCGCGCCCGAGGAGATCGCCCGCCGCGTCGACCTGCGGATGCAGCGCCAGCAGGTGCTCGGGCGGCCCGACGGCCCGTTCTTCTGGGCCGTCATCGACGAGGCCGCGCTACGGCGTCCCATCGGCGGCGCGGACGTCATGCGAGCCCAGCTGGAGCACCTGCTCGACCTCATGCGGCAGCCGAACATCACCATCCAGGTCATGCCCTTCAGCTTCGGCGGCCACAGCGCGGAGGGCGGGGCCTTCAGCGTGCTCCGCTTCAACGACCACGAGCTCCCCGACGTCGTCTACGTCGAGCAACTGGCCAGCGCCCTCTACCTGGACAAGCGCGAGGACGTCGACCGCTACAGCGAGGTCATGGAGCGGTTGTGCGCGGTCAGCACCACGCCAGGGGAGACGAATGACATCCTGAGGCGGATCATCAAGGAGGACTGAGCGGCCATTGGTCGCTCGATGGTGTCGCTCTGCCCTAGACTGGCCAGCGGCGCTGAACACCCGCCGCTGTGGAGCATGCCCTGATCTCGCGTGTCTCGACGGCTGTGCCAGGTGCCGCTCATGTGGGCGCGGCGCGCGAGCTTGCCGCGGTAGCCGTTACGACTTGACGCGCCCGCGATCACTCAAAGCTTGATCAAGGAGACGACCCCGTGAAGACCGCTGTGGAGGAGCTCAGCCCGACCCGGGTGAGGCTTACCGTCGAGGTGCCGTTCGAGGAGCTCGGCGAGAGCCTGCAGGCGGCGTACAAGAAGGTCGCGCAGCAGGTGCGCGTCCCCGGGTTCCGCCCCGGCAAGGTTCCGGCCCGCATCATCGAGCAGCGGTTCGGCCGCGCCGTGGTGCTGGAGGAGACCCTCAACGACGCGGTGCCCAAGCTGTACGGCCGGGCCGTCGACGAGAGCGAGATCTTCCCGGTCAGCCAGCCGGAGATCGAGGTCACCAAGATCGAGGACGGCCAGCAGGTCGAGTTCACCGCCGAGGTGGACGTCCGCCCCGGCTTCGACGTCCCCGACTACCAGGGCATCGAGGTGACCGTCCCGGTCTCCGAGGTCTCCGACAAGGACATCGACGACCAGCTGGACGGCCTGCGCCAGCGCTTCGCCACCCTGACCGGCGTCGAGCGCCCCGCGGCCTCCGGCGACTTCGTCGTCATGGACCTGGCCGCCGCGATCGACGGCGTCAACATCGAGGAGCAGCAGGCCAACGACGTCTCCTACGAGGTCGGCGCCGGCTCGGTGCTGCAGGGCCTGGACGACGCCCTGGTCGGCCTGTCCGCCGGTGAGACCAAGGAGTTCACCACCAACCTGGTCGGCGGCGAGAACGCCGGCGAGGAGGCCGTGGTCACCATCACCGTCAAGAGCGTCAAGGAGAAGGTCCTCCCCGAGCTGGACGACGAGTTCGCCCAGCTCGCCAGCGAGTTCGACACCCTTGACGAGCTCAAGGCGAGCATCAGCGAGACGGCCCGCCGCAACAAGCTGATCGACCAGGTCGTCCAGGCTCGCGAGAACGCCCTCGACGCCCTGCTCGACAAGATCGACATCCCGCTGCCCGAGAGCGCGCTCAAGGCCGAGGTCGACAACCGCAAGCACAACCTCGAGCACCAGATCGCCGACAGTGGCCTGAGCAAGGAGGCGTACTTCCGCCTCTACCAGACCACCGAGGAGGAGCGCCTCGCGGAGTTCGACGAGAGCGCCGCCAAGGCCCTCAAGACGGGCTTCGTCCTTGACAAGATCGTCAAGAGCGAGGACCTCGGCGTCAGCGAGCAGGAACTGACCAACTTCGTGGTGCGCCGCGCCATGCAGATGAACGTCGCGCCCAACACGCTGGCCCAGCACCTGGCCGACAACGACCAGCTCACGCTGGCCATGGTCGAGATCGTCCGTGACAAGGCCAAGAGCGTCATCGGCGACGCCGCCAAGGTGGTCGACGAGGCCGGCAACGAGGTCGACCTCAAGGCCATCTACACCGAGATCAACGGCGAGGAGGCCTCGGACACCGACGAGGCCGCCCAGGCCGACGAGGTCGAGGCCGCCAAGTAGTCCCCGGCCGAGTGGAGGCACCGGGCCCGCCCGACGCCTCCACCGCCCGACGCCCCCGCCGCGTTCCGCGCGACGGGGGCGTCTTCGTCTGACGGGTGGTGTGCGGGAGTGTCCTTGTCTTCCGCGTGGTGAGCGTGCCCCCGGTCTCCGGGTGCCGAGCGTGCCGCAGAGCGGCGCCTCCGGGCCCCGGCCTCCCTGCCCGGCCTTCCGTCCCATGAGGCACCTCGCGGGCTTCTGAGCCCTCTGAGCGCCGTCGGCCTCTCTCCCGGGGGCGGCACCGCCGCACCGCTCTCCTCCGCGGCCCTCCTTTTCCGCCCCTCGGCGATCGCGACACGCCGTACGGGCTCTGGCCTCGGAGCCTCCACCGGGGTACGCGGCGGGGGGTCGCGGACGTGGTGGGAAGGCGGCGGGCAGCATGCGCCGTCAGCGAACAGTGCGTTGAGGAGGCATGTCCGGTAGGTGGCGCGCGTTAAGGTCACAAGCAAAGCCAATCGATTACGACGCATCGGAAGGTGACGCTGTGACCAGCCCGCCGACCTTCTACCAGCCGACCGGCTCCGGGCCCGAGTCGATGAGCCAGCCGAACGGCTCGTTCAGGCTCGAAGACCAGCTCTACCAGCGGCTGCTGCGTGAGCGCATCATCGTGCTGGGCACCCAGGTCAACGACGAGATCGCCAACCGGATCTGCGCCGAGCTGCTCCTGCTCGCCGCGGACGACTCGGAACGCGATATCTGGCTCTACATCAACTCGCCAGGCGGTTCCGTAACCGCTGGTATGGCGATTTACGACATGATGGAATATGTCCCTAACGATGTGTGCACCGTCGCGATGGGTCTGGCCGCTTCCATGGGCCAGTTCCTCCTCTGCGCCGGCGAGCGGGGCAAGCGATACGCCCTGCCGCACGCCCGCATCATGATGCACCAGCCTTCCGGTGGCATCGGCGGCACCGCCGCCGACATCGCCATCCAGGCGGAGCAGATGCTCTACGTCAAGAAGACCCTCGCCGAGCGCATCGCGTTCCACACCGGTCAGAACATCGAGCAGATCGAGGCCGACTCCGACCGGGACCGCTGGTTCACGGCCGAGGAGGCCAAGAACTACGGCTTCATCGACCAGGTCGTGCGCAGCGCTCGACAGGTGCCCTCCACGGGCGCCGTCTCCTGAAGGGGCACAAGGTGAGTGAGTTGATCCGGCCGGGAGACATCAACGGCCGCTACGTTCTTCCGTCCTTCACCGAGCGCACGTCCTACGGCATGCGGGAGATGAACCCGTACGCCAAGCTCTTCGAGGACCGCATCATCTTCCTCGGCGTGCAGGTGGACGACGCGTCAGCCAACGACGTCATGGCGCAGTTGCTGACTCTGGAGTCGCTCGACCCCGACCGCGACATCAGCATCTACATCAACTCGCCGGGCGGTTCTTTCACCGCCATGACGGCGATCTACGACACGATGCAGTTCGTCCGGCCGGAGATCCAGACGGTCTGCCTGGGCCAGGCGGCCTCGGCGGCGGCGGTCCTGCTGGCCGGCGGCACGCCCGGCAAGCGCTTCGCTCTGCCGAACGCCCGCATGCTGATCCACCAGCCGTCCACCGAGGGCGGCGGCCAGGGAAGCGACATCGAGATCCAGGCGCGCGAGATCCTCAGGATGCGCGCGCAGATGGAGACGATCATCGCTCAGCACTCGGGCAGGGCGCCGGAGGCGGTCCGCAAGGACATCGAGCGGGACAAGATCCTTGACGCCGTCGAGGCCAAGGAGTACGGACTGATCGACGACATCATTCCGTCCCGCAAGAAACTCGCGAAGGCCGTAGCCTCCTAACGAGGCATATCGCACCGGAACCGTGCCGAATCAGGCACGTTCCGGTGCGACTCGCCGCTAGGGGGCTCACTGAGGGCTCAGAAGACGGTAACGTCGAAACCTAAGCGGGATGACTTTTCGATCGGGTATCGGGCCGGTCGGAAGAAACGGACCGCGGCAGCCAGGGCGGTCCCACGCAAAGGAGTATCTGGGGTGGCACGCATCGGCGACGGGGGAGACCTGCTGAAGTGCTCTTTCTGTGGAAAGAGCCAGAAGCAAGTCAAGAAGCTCATCGCCGGACCCGGCGTATACATCTGCGACGAGTGCATCGACCTCTGCAACGAGATCATCGAGGAGGAGCTCAGCGAGTCCTCTGAGCTCAAATGGGACAGCCTTCCCAAGCCGAGGGAGATCTACGAATTCCTCGACGCCTACGTCATCGGTCAGGACCAGGCGAAGAAGGCTCTCTCCGTGGCGGTCTACAACCACTACAAGCGGGTGCAGTCCGGCGAGCGCGGACGTGACGACGGCATCGAGCTGTCCAAGTCCAACATCCTGCTCCTGGGCCCCACCGGTTCCGGCAAGACACTGCTCGCCCAGACGTTGGCGAAGATGCTGAACGTTCCGTTCGCCATCGCCGACGCCACCGCCCTGACGGAGGCGGGCTACGTGGGCGAGGACGTCGAGAACATACTGCTCAAGCTGATCCAGGCCGCCGACTACGACGTCAAGAAGGCCGAGACCGGCATCATCTACATCGACGAGGTCGACAAGATCGCCCGTAAGAGCGAGAACCCGTCGATCACCAGGGACGTCTCCGGCGAGGGCGTGCAGCAGGCCCTGCTGAAGATCCTGGAGGGCACGACCGCGAGCGTGCCGCCGCAGGGCGGCCGCAAGCACCCGCACCAGGAGTTCATCCAGATCGACACCACCAACGTGCTGTTCATCTGTGGTGGGGCCTTCGCCGGTCTCGAGAAGATCATCGAGTCCCGGGTCGGCCGCAAGGGGATCGGTTTCAACGCGATCATCCGCTCCAAGGAAGACATCGACGGCGCCGACATCTTCGAGAACGTCATGCCCGAGGACCTGCTGAAGTTCGGCATGATCCCCGAGTTCGTCGGCCGGCTCCCGGTCATCACGAGCGTGCACAACCTCGACCGTGAGGCGCTCATCCAGATCCTCACCGAGCCGCGCAACGCCCTCGTCAAGCAGTACCGCCGTCTGTTCGAGCTGGACAACGTCGAACTCGAGTTCACCGACGACGCGCTGGAGGCCATCGCCGACCAGGCGATCCTGCGCGGCACCGGCGCCCGCGGCCTGCGGGCGATCCTGGAGGAGGTCCTCCTCTCGGTGATGTACGAGGTGCCGTCGCGGCAGGACGTGGCACGTGTGGTCATCACCCGCGAGTCGGTTCTGGAGCACGTCAACCCCACGCTCGTCCCGCGCGACCAGCTCAACAAGCAGCAGCGGCCGCCGCGCGAGAAGTCGGCCTAGAAAGCCCGCGCGAACCCTTCCTGGTTCGCACGATCGGCGCCCCCCGCGGGTTCTCCCGCGGGGGGCGCCGCCGTTTTCGGCTGTCCGGTTCCTGCCAGTGGCATACTCGCGGCCGGCCGGTGCCCTCGTCGCCCTTCGTCCGGCGTCCGCGGGTGTTCGTTGACGGGGGATCATCTCGCCGACCGGCGGAAGCCACGGGGAGAACACGGGGAGAACACGGGGAGAAGCGGCCCGTATGGCGGTCCGTGGGACGGGGAGCACGCGGACATCCCTAGACTTGGGCATCGTGACGACGCCAGAGCTGCCCACCCAGTACGCACCCGCCGACGTGGAGACCCGGAGCTACGAGCGCTGGGTATCGGAGGGACACTTCACCGCCGACCCGAGCAGCGAGCGCGAGCCGTACAGCATCGTCCTGCCTCCGCCGAACGTGACCGGTGTCCTGCACATCGGCCACGCCCTCGACCACTCCATCCAGGACGCGCTGACCCGCCGCGCCCGCATGCGAGGCCAGGAGACGCTCTGGCTGCCCGGCATGGACCACGCCGGCATCGCCACCCAGAACGTCGTCGAGCGGGAGATCGCCAAGGACGGCCTGTCCCGGCACGACCTCGGCCGCGAGGCGTTCGTCGAGCGCGTCTGGCAGTGGAAGGAGGAGTCCGGGGGCCGGATCCTCGGCCAGATGAAGAAGCTCGGCGACGGTGTCGACTGGTCGCGGGAGCGCTTCACCATGGACCCGGGCCTCTCCCGGGCCGTCCAAACGATCTTCAAGAAGCTCTTCGACGACGGGCTCATCTACCGCGCCGAGCGCATCATCAACTGGTGCCCGCGCTGCCTGACCGCGCTGTCGGACATCGAGGTCGAGCACAGCGAGGACGAGGGTGAGCTCGTCTCGATCCGCTACGGCGACGGCGACGACTCCATCGTGGTCGCGACCACCCGGGCCGAGACGATGCTCGGCGACACCGCCGTGGCCGTGCACCCCTCCGACGAGCGCTACGCGCACCTGATCGGCCGCGAGGTGGAGTTGCCGCTCACCGGGCGTCGCATCCCGATCGTCGCCGACGAGCACGTCGACCCCTCCTTCGGCACCGGGGCGGTCAAGGTCACCCCGGCGCACGATCCGAACGACTTCGAGATCGGGCGACGCCACTCGTTGCCGTCCATGACGATCATGGATGAGCGGGGAGTGGTCACCGCGCACGGCCCGTTCCAGGGTCTCGACCGCTTCGAGGCCAGGCCCGCGGTGGTGGCCGCGCTCCGCGCGGAGGGCCGGATCGTCGCGGAGAAGCGTCCCTACCTCCACTCGGTCGGGCACTGCTCACGCTGCAAGACCGTGGTCGAGCCCCGGCTCTCGCTCCAGTGGTTCGTCAACGTCTCCCCCCTGGCGAAGGCGGCGGGCGACGCGGTCCGCGACGGCCGGACGAAGATCCACCCGCCGGAGCTGGCCAAGCGCTACTTCGACTGGGTCGACGACATGCACGACTGGTGCATCTCCCGGCAGCTGTGGTGGGGACACCGCATCCCGGTCTGGTACGGCCCGGACGGAGAGGCCGTCTGCGTCGGCCCCGACGAGCAGGCGCCCGAGGGCTACGTCCAGGACCCCGACGTCCTCGACACCTGGTTCTCCTCCGGGCTCTGGCCGTTCTCCACCCTCGGCTGGCCGGACAAGACGCCGGAGCTGGCCAGGTTCTACCCGACCTCCGTCCTGGTGACCGGCTACGACATCCTGTTCTTCTGGGTGGCCCGGATGATGATGTTCGGCATCTACGCCATGGACGGGGAACCGCCGTTCAAGACCGTGGCGCTGCACGGCATGGTCCGCGACCAGTACGGCAAGAAGATGTCGAAGTCGTTCGGCAACGTCGTCGACCCGCTCGACTGGATCGAGCGCTTCGGTGCCGACGCCACCCGCTTCACGCTGCTGCGCGGCGCCAACCCCGGCTCCGATGTGGCGATCAGTGAGGAATGGGCCGGAGGCTCACGCAACTTCTGCAACAAGATCTGGAACGCCACCCGCTTCGCGCTGATGAACGGCGCCGTGACAGGCGAGCTCCCCACCGAGGAGCTGACCGCCGCGGACCGCTGGATCCTCTCCCGGCTCCAGGAGATCGTCGCGTCGGTGGACACCGCGTTCGAAAGCTTCGAGTTCGCCAAGATCTCGGACCTGCTCTACCACTTCGCCTGGGACGAGGTCTGCGACTGGTACGTGGAACTCGCCAAGATCCAGATCGCTTCCGGGCAGGAGCACACCCGGCTCGTGCTGGGACACGTCTTCGACTCGCTGCTTCGCCTGCTCCACCCTCTGGTGCCTTTCGTCACCGAGGAACTGTGGCGTGCGGTCACCGGGCGCGAGTCGATCGTGGTCGCCCCCTGGCCGACGGTCGATGAGTCGCTGCGTGATCCCTCGGCGGAGGAGGAGATCCTCGCCATGCAGGGGCTGATCACCGAGGTGCGCAGGTTCCGTTCCGACCAGGGCCTCAAGCCGGGCCAGCGGGTCGCCGCACGGCTTTCACTCGCCGGTACGGCACTCGCCTCCCACGAAGGGGCGATCCGGTCGTTGCTCCGGCTCGACCAGCCGTCCGAGTCGTTCGCCGCGACCGCCAGCCTTGACGTGGGCGGCATCGCCGTGGAGATCGACACGGCCGGGACGATCGACGTGGCCGCCGAGCGCAAACGCCTGGAGAAGGATCTCGCGGTGGCGCGCAAGGAGGCGGCCCAGGTCGCGGCCAAGCTCGGCAACGAGCAGTTCATGGCCAAGGCGCCCGACGATGTGGTGGCCAAGGTGCGCTCCCGGGCGGCACAGGCTGACCAGGACATCGAGCGGTTGCTCGCCCAGCTGGCGTCGCTGCCGGCCGGCTGACTTCCGGTGGTGCGAGCCCACGACAGGGCCTTGCCCTGACGGTCGTGAGACGGGCGGGGACTTTGCCCTCACAGGCAGGGACCGGTCTGAGCACCGGGTAGAGGACGGCTCCGGACCGGTAGCCGCTTTGACGAGAACCCAGGGTCTCTTGACCCTGGGTTCTCGTGTTTGAGGGCTGGCGTCCCAGGGAAGACCTAGTTCTTACCGGGAAGTTGGCCATTACAGCCCTGAGGGACTGCTAGAGTTCTTCATGCAGGGCAACGTCCTGCACCCCCTTCCAAAACTCCCGGCAAATCGGGCGTGTCCGTACGATTGGACAACGACCGGATGTTGGAGTAAGTTAGAGGGGTTGCCCTGGAAACGGGGCAGTCGCAATCCT